>NZ_JALGRP010000024.1 GCF_022815605.1 Microbacterium sp. VKM Ac-2923
TTTGGATCAAAGACCAGCCCTTCCGGGGGTTGGCATTCGGAATCGTCAGTAATGATGTTTTCTCTTTGGTCAGTTTCAAACTCGCTGCGGCGCCGTTTTCCCGGTGTTGTATGCATTTCTTTTTTACGGAGAGTTTGATCCTGGCTCAGGATGAACGCTGGCGGCGTGCTTAACACATGCAAGTCGAACGGTGAAGCCAAGCTTGCTTGGTGGATCAGTGGCGAACGGGTGAGTAACACGTGAGCAACCTGCCCTGGACTCTGGGATAAGCGCTGGAAACGGCGTCTAATACTGGATATGAGACGTGATCGCATGGTCGTGTTTGGAAAGATTTTTCGGTCTGGGATGGGCTCGCGGCCTATCAGCTTGTTGGTGAGGTAATGGCTCACCAAGGCGTCGACGGGTAGCCGGCCTGAGAGGGTGACCGGCCACACTGGGACTGAGACACGGCCCAGACTCCTACGGGAGGCAGCAGTGGGGAATATTGCACAATGGGCGGAAGCCTGATGCAGCAACGCCGCGTGAGGGATGACGGCCTTCGGGTTGTAAACCTCTTTTAGCAGGGAAGAAGCGAAAGTGACGGTACCTGCAGAAAAAGCGCCGGCTAACTACGTGCCAGCAGCCGCGGTAATACGTAGGGCGCAAGCGTTATCCGGAATTATTGGGCGTAAAGAGCTCGTAGGCGGTTTGTCGCGTCTGCTGTGAAATCCCGAGGCTCAACCTCGGGCCTGCAGTGGGTACGGGCAGACTAGAGTGCGGTAGGGGAGATTGGAATTCCTGGTGTAGCGGTGGAATGCGCAGATATCAGGAGGAACACCGATGGCGAAGGCAGATCTCTGGGCCGTAACTGACGCTGAGGAGCGAAAGGGTGGGGAGCAAACAGGCTTAGATACCCTGGTAGTCCACCCCGTAAACGTTGGGAACTAGTTGTGGGGACCATTCCACGGTTTCCGTGACGCAGCTAACGCATTAAGTTCCCCGCCTGGGGAGTACGGCCGCAAGGCTAAAACTCAAAGGAATTGACGGGGACCCGCACAAGCGGCGGAGCATGCGGATTAATTCGATGCAACGCGAAGAACCTTACCAAGGCTTGACATATACGAGAACGGGCCAGAAATGGTCAACTCTTTGGACACTCGTAAACAGGTGGTGCATGGTTGTCGTCAGCTCGTGTCGTGAGATGTTGGGTTAAGTCCCGCAACGAGCGCAACCCTCGTTCTATGTTGCCAGCACGTAATGGTGGGAACTCATGGGATACTGCCGGGGTCAACTCGGAGGAAGGTGGGGATGACGTCAAATCATCATGCCCCTTATGTCTTGGGCTTCACGCATGCTACAATGGCCGGTACAAAGGGCTGCAATACCGTGAGGTGGAGCGAATCCCAAAAAGCCGGTCCCAGTTCGGATTGAGGTCTGCAACTCGACCTCATGAAGTCGGAGTCGCTAGTAATCGCAGATCAGCAACGCTGCGGTGAATACGTTCCCGGGTCTTGTACACACCGCCCGTCAAGTCATGAAAGTCGGTAACACCTGAAGCCGGTGGCCCAACCCTTGTGGAGGGAGCCGTCGAAGGTGGGATCGGTAATTAGGACTAAGTCGTAACAAGGTAGCCGTACCGGAAGGTGCGGCTGGATCACCTCCTTTCTAAGGAGCATCTGGCACCGTTGGGCTTCGGCTTGGTGGTGTCCAGGCGCCAGATCAGACCGAATGTGTCTGCTGGTAGCTCATGGGTGGAACATTTGATGGGGTGTCGGGGATGATGTCTTCGGGTTTAGTACGTAGCTTGCTACGGGAACGATCTGGGTCGGAGTGTCTGGCACATGCACGCTGTTGGGTCCTGAGGGGCCGGGCGCTGGTCGCGTAGTCTTCGGGCTGTGTGGTTGGTGGCTGTTCCTCTAGGGCCTTTCCTGCTTCCGCGGTTTGCGGTGGTGTGGGGAGGTACCGCCCGTACTTTGAGAACTACACAGTGGACGCGAGCATCTTCGACATGATCCTTCGGGATGGTGTCGTGAAGATGATCTTAAAGATCATTAGTCAATTTTTTGACGATTCAACTCATGTGATTTCAAGTCTTTAAGAGCAAACGGTGGATGCCTTGGCATCTGGAGCCGAAGAAGGACGTAGCAATCTGCGATAAGCCTCGGGGAACTGATAAGCGAGTTTTGATCCGAGGATGTCCGAATGGGGAAACCCCGCCAGGGCGCGTGCGTACCTGGTGACTCCCGCCTGAATATATAGGGCGGGTAGAGGGAACGTGGGGAAGTGAAACATCTCAGTACCCACAGGAAGAGAAAGCAAAAGCGATTCCGTGAGTAGTGGCGAGCGAAACCGGAAGAGGCTAAACCTAGCGTGTGTGATAGCCGGCAGGTGTTGCACGTTGGGGGTTGTGGGACTTTTCTGATTGTTCTGCCGAGCAGTCGACGTGACAAGAGGGTATAGACGAACGGTTTTGAACGGCCGGTCATAGAGGGTGCGAACCCCGTAGTCGAAATGCCTGTTCTTGGCGTGAAAAGTATCCCAAGTAGCACGGGGCCCGAGAAATCCCGTGTGAATCTGTCAGGACCACCTGATAAGCCTAAATACTCCCAGATGACCGATAGCGGACAAGTACCGTGAGGGAAAGGTGAAAAGTACCCCGGGAGGGGAGTGAAATAGTACCTGAAACCGTTTGCTTACAAACCGTTGGAGCCTCCTTAGTAGGGGTGACAGCGTGCCTTTTGAAGAATGAGCCTGCGAGTTAGCGATACGTGGCGAGGTTAACCCGAGTGGGGTAGCCGTAGCGAAAGCGAGTCTGAATAGGGCGATTCAGTCGCGTGTCCTAGACCCGAAGCGAAGTGATCTATCCATGGCCAGGTTGAAGCGACGGTAAGACGTCGTGGAGGACCGAACCCACTTAGGTTGAAAACTGAGGGGATGAGCTGTGGATAGGGGTGAAAGGCCAATCAAACTTCGTGATAGCTGGTTCTCTCCGAAATGCATTTAGGTGCAGCGTTGCGTGTTTCTTGCCGGAGGTAGAGCTACTGGATGGCCGATGGGCCCTACAAGGTTACTGACGTCAGCCAAACTCCGAATGCCGGTAAGTGAGAGCGCAGCAGTGAGACTGTGGGGGATAAGCTTCATAGTCGAGAGGGAAACAACCCAGACCACCAACTAAGGTCCCTAAGCGCGTGCTAAGTGGGAAAGGATGTGGAGTTGCTTTGACAACCAGGAGGTTGGCTTAGAAGCAGCCACCCTTGAAAGAGTGCGTAATAGCTCACTGGTCAAGTGATTCCGCGCCGACAATGTAACGGGGCTCAAGCACGCCACCGAAGTTGTGGCATTGACATTTTTGGTAGGCCTTCGTGGTCCAGCCGTGTTGATGGGTAGGAGAGCGTCGTGTGGCGAGTGAAGCGGCGGGGTGACCCAGCCGTGGACGCCACACGAGTGAGAATGCAGGCATGAGTAGCGAAAGACGTGTGAGAAACACGTCCTCCGAAAGACCAAGGGTTCCAGGGTCAAGCTAATCTTCCCTGGGTAAGTCGGGACCTAAGGCGAGGCCGACAGGCGTAGTCGATGGACAACGGGTTGATATTCCCGTACCGGCGAAGAACCGCCCAAGCTAATCCAGTGGTGCTAAGAGTCCTAACCAGGAATGGATGGATCCCTTCGGGGTGAAGCCGTCTTGGCGAACGCTCGACCCCATGCTGGTGCGGTTAGCGTATTAACAGGTGTGACGCAGGAAGGTAGCCCAAGCCAGGCGATGGTAGTCCTGGTGCAAGTGCGTAGGCCGAGTGATAGGCAAATCCGTCACTCATACAGGCTGAGACACGATGCGGATAAAAAGTGGGTGATCCTATGCTGCCAAGAAAAGCATCGACGCGAGGTTCAAGCCGCCCGTACCCCAAACCGACTCAGGTGGTCAGGTAGAGAATACCAAGGAGATCGAGAGAATCGTGGTTAAGGAACTCGGCAAAATGCCCCCGTAACTTCGGGAGAAGGGGGGCCATCCACTTATTAGGACTTGCTCCGAAAGGGTGTGGTGGCCGCAGAGACTAGTGGGTAGCGACTGTTTACTAAAAACACAGGTCCGTGCCAAGTCGCAAGACGATGTATACGGACTGACGCCTGCCCGGTGCTGGAAGGTTAAGAGGACCGGTTAGCCGCAAGGCGAAGCTGAGAATTTAAGCCCCAGTAAACGGCGGTGGTAACTATAACCATCCTAAGGTAGCGAAATTCCTTGTCGGGTAAGTTCCGACCTGCACGAATGGCGTAACGACTTCCCAACTGTCTCAACCGCGAACTCGGCGAAATTGCATTACGAGTAAAGATGCTCGTTACGCGCAGCAGGACGGAAAGACCCCGTGACCTTTACTACAGCTTGGTATTGGTGTTCGGTGTGGCTTGTGTAGGATAGGTGGGAGACGTTGAAGCATTCACGCCAGTGAGTGTGGAGTCATTGTTGAAATACCACTCTGGTCACTCTGGATATCTAACTTAGGACCGTGATCCGGTTCAGGGACAGTGCCTGGTGGGTAGTTTAACTGGGGCGGTTGCCTCCCAAAATGTAACGGAGGCGCCCAAAGGTTCCCTCAACCTGGTTGGCAATCAGGTGGCGAGTGTAAGTGCACAAGGGAGCTTGACTGTGAGACTGACAGGTCGAGCAGGGACGAAAGTCGGGACTAGTGATCCGGCAGTGGCTTGTGGAAGCGCTGTCGCTCAACGGATAAAAGGTACCTCGGGGATAACAGGCTGATCTTGCCCAAGAGTCCATATCGACGGCATGGTTTGGCACCTCGATGTCGGCTCGTCGCATCCTGGGGCTGGAGTAGGTCCCAAGGGTTGGGCTGTTCGCCCATTAAAGCGGTACGCGAGCTGGGTTTAGAACGTCGTGAGACAGTTCGGTCCCTATCCGCTGCGCGCGTAGGAAGTTTGAGAGGATCTGACCCTAGTACGAGAGGACCGGGTTGGACGAACCTCTGGTGTGTCAGTTGTTCCGCCAGGAGCACCGCTGATTAGCTACGTTCGGGATGGATAACCGCTGAAAGCATCTAAGCGGGAAGCCGGCCTCAAGATGAGACTTCCATACCTTCGGGTGAGAGGCTCCCAGCCAGACTACTGGGTTGATAGGCCGGATGTGGAAGCGTAGTAATACGTGAAGCTGACCGGTACTAATAAGCCGATGACTTGATAACACACCGTTTTTGGTGCTTGCGTCCACTGAGTGGTTCTCGATGTACGGTCGGGAACACAACAATGAATATCGTTGTTGGTTTTTGAAACATCAATAGTGTTTCGGCGGCCATAGCGAGAGGGAAACGCCCGGTTACATTCCGAACCCGGAAGCTAAGCCTCTCAGCGCCGATGGTACTGCAGGGGGGACCCTGTGGGAGAGTAGGACACCGCCGGACTTCTTCTAACGAAATGGCCACCCAAAGCTGGGTGGCCATTTCGCATTTACGGGCACAT
>NZ_JALGRP010000025.1 GCF_022815605.1 Microbacterium sp. VKM Ac-2923
TGGACACCCGTCCTCGACCCCCTCATCGCCACCGGCGGCGCACTCCTCGGCGCCGTCATCGGGCTGCTCGCCGGCGGCATTCCCGCCCTTCGAGCAAGCAAGATCGAACCGGTCACCGCGCTCAGAGGCGCGTAAGTGGCATATGAGGCGGCCATCTGAAGGCCTCACTGACGAGGTGTAATGACAGTCCACCCAACAGGTCTCCCACGCGCGATTGGATAATTGAGACCTGGCATCGGAGTCGGCGAACAGAGCTTGGGGGCATAGGGGCTATTTGCTATCAATCGGTGCGTTCTGGCCGCTCGGACAGGCTCTGCCGGCACAGCCGCCCTTGTTCTTGCTCTACGAGAAACGGCCCCAGATAGACACCCGGGGCCGTTCTACATCCGATCAGCCTGTCGTAGCGCTGTACGCGTCAACAATGGTGGCCAGAATGCGGCCGCGGTCGCTGACGGCGTGCCCGTTCGCTCGCGCCCATTCCCGGATTGCGCCAAGGTCGAGCTCGCTCTTGGGGCGGGTGGGCTGGCCGCCGCGACTTGCGGCTCCATTCTTTACCGAGCGGGCGGCGTCGATGTAGGGCGTGAGTGCCTTGTAGAACTTGTCTGTGTTCTTGACGGAGAGGTCAATCTCGTAGGCGCGTCCTTCGATGGAGAAGGTGATCTGCTTTCCCTCACCCTGCTCGAGGACGATGCCGTCGAGGTCATCAGTGATCTGTGCGATGTGCTTGGTTACCATGATGACAAAAACCTTACACCCGAATGTAACGATTTCCTGCGAATGTATGAAGGCTTAGGCAGGCCCACCGCGCAGGAGATTGCGTTGGTGCGGTGAAAGTATGTTGAGTGCGTCGAGATCAGGTGCGCATTTGAGCGCAGAGTGAGGATGCGTGTGTCTTCTCCGAGTTACGAACGTGTCTTCGTTTCTACGGAGAGCCATGGAAGTGGATTCGCCGACGTCGCTCACGTTGAGCGCGAGCAGAACAATGAATCCGTTGACCACGCGAACTCCGCGACCCTTTCGGAGGTGCCATTGGCGAGTCTGACAGAGCCGTGCAACCCGGTGCCGTCGAGAAGCTGTTCATGGTGGTGGTTCCTGGCCCTACTACCCACGTGTCGTCGACCTCCCCGCGGCGTTCCGGGAATAGCCTCTTTCTGATTTCGAGGTCAGGAGCTTCCGACAGGCTCGTGGCGTTTCTTCTTCCTGGTCACGGATCTGCTGCGGTGGGTCGCCATGACGGCATCTGTCGCTGAGTAGGCAGCGAGCAACACCAAGATGGCTCTGGCCGTGGTGTCCGCTACTGGGGAAGTGAACACGGGTCCTGCCAGGGACCACCACAGCAGCAGTGCGGCCATCGCGACATCCAGTGCGCCGCGGATGCGGAGTGCGGTGGCGGACCAGCGTCCGGCGAAGAGGAGGAGCGTGAGTAGCGCGAAGGATGCCGCCCATATCGGCAGGACCCATGGTGCGCGTGAGGTGAGGAACTCGGGATCGAGTTCGAGGGCGATGATCGCGGGCTCAGGTAGCGCGGGCGCCCACGATGGCAGCCAGGGGAGCGCGATCACGACGGTTGCGCCGAGTAGTCCCGCAGTGAAGCCAGCGGCGGTGGCCGGGCGGTTGAGCAGATCGCGATCGATTGTCCGCGGCGGAGTGGGTGTCCACGCCCTGGGGGCGCTCTCTCGCCGTCGGCTGACCAGCGCGCCAATGAGGGCGTAGGTGATTACCACTCCGGGCCACCAGAGAGCGCCGATGCCAGAGCCGAGCCACCACGCGGTGAGGCGGCCCCACCAAGTGTCAGCGCCGTAGTCCCAGCCGATGATGGGGACGACTCCCAGCATCGTCGTGGGCAGGGTGATTGCCCAGATCAGTGCGACGCCGCCGAACGCGATCCACGTGAATCGGGGCGCGTCCGAGGGGCGAATTATCGTGAAGCCCGCGGGTCGATAGCGTTCGGACACATCTCGGGGTGCGCCGAATGTGGTGAGCAACTCCATCACCAGCGGGGCGTCGGCGGGGCGGTTAGCGTCGGCGGAGCGCCCCGCCAGTTCGTCGTCGAGCAATGATCGGAGTTCGCGCACGACGTCGGCGCGTTGTCGTCGCGGTAAATGTCGTACGACGTCGGCGACGTAACTGTTGATGATGGCGTATGGATCCACTTCATTCCTCCTTGTTCAAGAGCCGGTTCATGACCGACGCCAGGGACCCCCATGCGGTGGTCAGGTCTTCGTACACGGCGGCGCCGTGCGTACTGAGCTTGTAGTAGCGGCGGGGAGGTCCTTCATTCGCCTGCCACTGCGACGTAAGCAGCTCTTGGTCTTCCAGTCGACGCAGCAGCGGGTAAAGCGTTCCCTCCTCGATCGGCATGCCCCGCTGAGCGAGTGCTTGTCGGAGGGTGTAGCCGTACTGCGGGGTGTGCAACTGCGAGAGCACAGCCAGTACAAGAACTCCCTTCCGGAGGTCTTGCTCGAGTCGACCGAGTGGTACCGAACCGTCTACCATGTTGAACACACTACATAGTGTGCAACAGTAGGTCAATGACAGGACAGGTAGAGACCGCCAGATCTCACCGTCCCTGGGGTGTTGTCGGCTGCGCATATATACGAGGCCGACCGGCGAGTGGATAGGGCCTGGATGGAGCTGTCATCGAGACTCGTTTGTTGACGAGGTGGCGTCACGCTTGCAGACCATGTTGCCGATTCGGTGGATATCGGGTATCTACCCCAAGGCAATGGCGCCGGCCTTCAACTCCCGTGCCGCTCAGAGCGACCATCTACATCCCGCGCGGCAGAACGCGGCGCACTTTGCTGTGGATGTCAGCCGTCTCGAGAGCCGGTGCCACGAGAGCACCCCGGCATGAGCAATTCGGGCGGACGCTTCGCAAACTGTCTCTGCTGTTGACAGAATGGGTGTTGGCGGGCCTGGCGCCGCGTTAGCCGGTGAGGCGTTCATAGAGGGGAAACCGATTGCTCTCATGGATACACAATTGCCCAAGGCCTGATCCCGCTACCAGGGAAAAATTGTTGCGAATCGCGAATGGAGCCTCTCGAATGTATATGCCCCCGACGCGGACTTGCGAAAAATACAGTATCAACGTCTCGCCGCCTGAGAACATGGCGAGCCCGAACGGTCAGGACCACACCATGGTCCAGGTTAGGAAAGGTCTCTCGACAGCAAGTGAGATCTCACTGGCTCGCGAAGATGGTTCTTCCGACGCGCGGCCCGCGCATGGAGCACGAATGGGCACAAAGACGCCAGAGCTTTCTCTTCGACGTTTCACTGCACAAGATTGGACATGGTTGCAGGGATGGTCTGAGGACAATATTCTGAAGACGGCGCTCGGGCCGCTCGATGAAGAGTGGCTATACGCTGCGTTGCACACCGCCGATGGGTCCCAGCTTGTTGCGTCAGACGGTGATGGCCCGGTCGGCCTTTTCGGTGTCGTCTGGGACCCCGACGGCCGACGCCATGTCGTCACCGGCCTTGCCGTACACCCCGCGCGTCGGCGAAGCGGTCTCGGCCTTAGAGTGCTTTCCGTGGCCACAAGATGGGCCGAGCATCCCCCATCGCGGGGGTGGGCCGCCTTCGTCGACCCCGGGAACCACTCCGCCACAGCATTCTTCCGCGCGGCGGGGTGGCGCAACGAGGGTCTCGACGACGGCATGCGCCGATACACCTGCAAGAAAGTTTCGTTCTAGCCCAACGTGGGATCTCAATATCGCGTGTAGCCCAGTTCATATTGACCAAGACGGGTAATCGGGCCACTCATCATCGTTTGGTTGAAAATATTGCCTGGGGTGGTCGTCAGCTCAGAGCGCAAAACGCAGATGAGGGGGTGTGGGGCATGGTCTTCCTCGGTTCGGGGCACTGTCGGCGGGCGCTGCGGGTCGATGACGCGCGGGTCAGCGGCAGGTGGTCGCCGCGAACGGGGCGGTCACCGTCGACGTGGCGCCGTCAGCGCTCGCGGTGACCGTCACCGTGCCCGCCGCGATCGGGTTCGTGCGCGCCGTGAAGGTAACGGCCGTGCTCTTGCCCGGAGCCAGCGAGGCGATCGTCTTCGAGCCGTGGGCCGATTCCACCGTCAGTGCGACGGGGGTGGTGCCGCCGTTGGCGATGCGGGTGATCACGAGGGCCTTGCCCGCCGCGCACCGCGTCTCGGCCGTGGCCGTCAGCGTCAGCGCGGGGGCCGTGACGACGACGTCGGCGGTGACGGTGAGCGCGGTCGAGCTGAACAGACGGCGGTCGGCGGCGTTGTACGCGGTCGACCCGTTCGCCCCCACCCACTGGTTCAGGTTCGCCCCGACCGTTCGCACCGTACCGGTGACCGGGTAGGACCCGGGCTTCGACGTGTCGACGCCGCTGAGGTTCCAGGTCAC
>NZ_JALGRP010000026.1 GCF_022815605.1 Microbacterium sp. VKM Ac-2923
GCCGCGTGCCTGGGAGCGCTCCTCGCTCCCGCGTCCGCGGCGATCGCCGCCGAGACGGTGCCCGCGCCGGTCCTCGAGTACACCTTCGACCAGATCGACGCGAGCCCCACCGATGGCGCCGTGATCGCCGACGCCGCCCCCGGCGGCCACCCCGGAACCGTCGTCAACAGCGGCGCGTCGAGCACGGCGGGTCCGAGCGGCGCCACGGGCGACCGGGCGCTCTCGCTTCCCGGCGGCGCCAGCTCCGCCGCCGCACCCCACGTCCGAATCGCCCCCGGTCTGATCCCGGCGGGCACGACCGACGTGACGATGTCGGCGTGGATCCGCTGGAGCGGCGCGCCGCAGTGCACCTGGCCGTTCACACTCGGATCCAGTGTCAACGCCCACATCCTGGCCACCACGCAGTGCGGCACCTCCGGCTACGGCGCCATCAAGAACGGCTCCGAGGTGCGCGCCTCCGGCACCGCGCCGGTCGCCGCTTCGCGCTGGGTGCACATGGCGGTCGTCGTCACCGGCGGCAAGACCGTCCAGACCTTCCTCGACGGTGCCCTGGTCGGGCAGGCCGCGACCACGTACAACGCGTCTGCGGCGATCGGCAGCTCGACGTTCTCGGGTTACCTCGGCAAGTCGTTCTACGGACCGGATGCCTACTGGGCCGGCGCCATCGACGACGTGAAGGTGTGGACCTCCGCCCTCACCGCCAGCCAGCTGCAGCAGACCGAAAACGACGTGCACGCGAGCATCGCGCGCGGCGACGCCGCCGTCTCGCTCGGCGACACCTCGAACGTCACCTCCGACCTCACGCTGCCGACCACCGGTACGGGCGGGTCGAGCATCACGTGGACCTCCAGCAACCCCGGCGTCGTCAGTAGCACCGGAGCGGTCGTCCGCCCCACCGCAGGCTCGGGCGACGCCACGGTCACCCTGACGCCCACCGCCACCCATGGGGGTGCCGCGCTTGCCGGTTCGGCCATCACGGTGAAGGTGCCCGCGTACGCCCAGGGTGACAGCGCGCAGGCCGAGCTGGCCCGCGCCGTCGCCGACGGCCTCGCCGCCGACGCCGCCCTGGCCGGACCCATCCGCGGCAGCATCACTCTGCCGACGACCGGTGCCGACGTCACAGCCACCGCCACGCGCACGGGCGCGGCGAACGCCGCCATCACGTGGGCGTCGTCGAACGAGACGATCATCTCCACGACCGACAAGGGCACCGCCCCGAACGTCGTCGCCAAGGGCGCCGTCACACGCCCCGCCGTTGACACGCAGGTCACCCTGACCGCCACCGTCACCGTCCCCGGCGCCGCACCGGTCGCGCGAACACTCACACGTACTGTTCCCGCCGCGGCGCCCGTCGCCGCCGGCGACCTGGACGCCTATCTCTTCGCGTACTTCACCGGCGACAACATCGAGGGTGAGAAGATCCGCTTCGCCACCTCCGACGGTAACGACTCGCTGCGGTGGAAGACCCTGAACGATGCACAACCGGTCCTGAGCTCGACCAAGGGCACGACGGGTCTTCGCGACCCGTTCATCTTGCGGTCCAAGGAAGGCGACCGGTTCTTCCTCCTCGCCACCGATCTCTCGGTCGGGACCTCCGGCTGGGGCGACTCGATGAACCGTGGCAGTCGCTTTCTCGAGATCTGGGAGTCCACCGACCTCGTCAACTGGGGCGAGCAGCGTCACATCGAGGTCAACCTGCCCAACGCGGGCATGACCTGGGCCCCGGAGGCGATCTACGACGAGAGCATCGAGGCCTACACCGTCTACTGGACGTCAGCGCTGTTCACCGACGGAGCCGCCCGCAACACCCCCGATGGCAACGGGGCGCAGATCCTCCTCTCGACGACACGTGACTTCCGCGACTTCACCACTCCCCAGCCGTGGTTCAAGTCGGCTGATGTGCCCGGGTTGAACGTGGGCAGAGGACTCATCGACTCCACTGTGTTGAAGGAGGGTGACACCTACTACCGGTTCACCAAGGCCACGCAAACCAGCGGCTGCGCGTCTTCCGACATCCTCGGGCAGAAGTCGACGAACCTCCGTGGGACCACGGCATCCGGTGCCTGGTCTCTCATCGACACGTGCATCGGCCGCACCGCCGGCACCCCCGAGGTCGAAGGTCCCGAGATCTTCAAGGCCAACGA
>NZ_JALGRP010000027.1 GCF_022815605.1 Microbacterium sp. VKM Ac-2923
GGGGGCCGTGCGCGGGGGCGCGATGGGGGCGGTCGAGTGTGCGGTCATCACTCCAGCTCCTTTGCCAGGATGATCGGAGCTCCTGAGGCGCAGGAACCCTCGGATGTTACCGCTCACCGAGTGACCAGGTCAACATTCGCCAAATTGATGCTGATTCTGAGAGTGCCGGCGCACTTGCCCCTGCGCTCTCGCCGAGCCGTTGCGATCAACGCGGCAGCGGGCAAAGCGCCAGGTACATCTCGCTGGCTGGTTCCGCCCGCGCCCGTCCCGTGCTGCAATCACGCCCCAGCCGGCGCAGATGGCGAATACGTGACAGGACTTCGCATGATCGCGATCTAGGCAGCCGCCGAAATTCGAACTGGCTCCCGGCTCAGCGCTGATTACGTTTGGCTAAGGGGCCGGTTGGCTCAGACCTGGCAAGAAACGAACAAGGACTGCACTGCCGGACCTCCCGCGGCGCTCTACGTCTTGGGCGCTGCCCGTTCGCATCCCGTGCATAACTCATAAGGTCCTCAGGAGACTCAATCAGCGACCTACGCACACCAATTCGACCGATGTCGGTCTCAGGGTAGACATGCTCACCGCCGGGAGCCGAAGGGCCACCCCGACGCGATCTCGAGTCAGAACCGGAAGAAGATAGAGGAGAAGGCTGAGCGGAAGACATCCAATGGTATACGAACGGGCGCCTGCCTTGGTAACGTCAGCCATGACTGTCCGATGAGCATCTGGTTTAGCAGCGACACTCACTTCAGCTGGCCCCAGCCCCCGACAGTTGAGAGCCCGGGCCACTTATAAATGTGTCGTCGCCGCGGCCGTACGGCGTTGCAGCGACTGTTCATGTTTTAGCAATTCACACGGGCTGATCAAGTTTTGATCCTGGTCGCGACGGCGACATCAGAGGTCAGTGCTCGACGAGACGTGGATTGTGGGTAGAGAAGTCTCGGCAATATGTCGAATCGATAAGGAGACCTGTCGTGGAGAAAATCCCCCCCACTACGTTCGTAAGGGCAGCGGCCTGGGTGCCGGACGACCACGATCGCCCATGGGAAGAGGCAGCCAACCTAGCGTCAGAGTGGATTTGGCAGCGCAGTCAGGAGGAGGAAACTCTCCCCCTGCTAGTCACTAGTACTCTTCAGAACGGACGTGATATCCAAAGTCTCGTCGAGATCGCGGTCACCTGTGGACATGCGACACCGCGCGGCAAACAGCGCTTCATTGTAGGACCAGTGATCGCTTACCTTCCTGACGCGCGGACACTGGATCTCGCCACTGGCCTCGCGTACATGCACTCGCTAGTGGTGGTAGAAACCGCCCGCTTCCCACTCCTCGACTGGGCCACGGGGGCCGGGGCGGTCAATCTTCTCGACATGCAGTCAACAACGAGCGTCACGGCGGAGAAATTCAAGTAAGACTCCGAGCGAACCGTCCTCTTTGAGGCAACATCACGTGGATCGAATGGGCAGTCACAGGCGCCTCTCAGGAAAATTTGACGGCCCGAGGTTAGGGGTCGGATCAGACGACCCAAACCTGGTCCTAGCTCCCGTTCACTAACGTTGTCCCGCTAGCGCGTGCGTCGGCCTACGCTGCCGCTGGCGACTTAGTCAGCTTCAGCGAACGGTGACGCGATGCCTTCCATCGCCAAAACGAGCCTAGGCGCGGATACTGAAGTCGAAGTTGGCCGGGAAGCGCATTGTTACCGGGAACATTTTGCGCTAGCCTTCGTCCGCTGTGTATGAGCGATCGGGTTCTATGTCAAGCCCGAGAAGGCACGCGTCGACGTCGACCGTCTCCCGAAGGGACACCCATGTTGTCTGACTACCCGCCCGTGAAAGCCACCCGCCCGCGCCTGGCGCGCCGCGTCGTCGCCGTTTCTGTCGCGGCCGCGTGCCTGGGAGCGCTCCTCGCTCCCGCGTCCGCGGCGATCGCCGCCGAGACGGTGCCCGCGCCGGTCCTCGA
>NZ_JALGRP010000028.1 GCF_022815605.1 Microbacterium sp. VKM Ac-2923
GGCGGTTTCAGGCGGTCAGTGCAACACCGTTGTCTGGTGGGGTTGAGAGTAGTCGTTCGAGGGCTTCGGTGGGGGTGGCCCAATCGAGTGTCATGCGGGGTCGGTCGTTGAGTTGGGCGGCGACGTAGTCGAGGTAGCCGGCGGTGTAGCCGGAGAGGTCAGTGCCTTTGGGGAAGTACTGCCGGAGCAGGCCGTTGGTGTTCTCGTTGCTGCCGCGTTGCCAGGGCGAGTGCGGGTCGCAGAAGAAGACCCCGTCTCGGAGGTCGGCTTCGACGGTGATTCTGGCGTGGGCGGCCATCTCCTTGCCTTGGTCCCAGGTGATGGAATGTCGCAGAAGGTCGGGCAGCCGCCGCATCTGCATGATCATCTGATCGGCGACGGTTTCGGCATCTCGGCGAGCAGGCAGGTGCAGCAGGATCACGAATCGGGTGCTGCGTTCGACTAAGGTTCCGATCTGCGACAGGCCGTCTTTGCCGATGATGAGGTCACCTTCCCAGTGACCGGGGACGGCGCGATCTTCTGCTTCAGCGGGACGGTCGGAGATCATCACCATCCCGGGGATCTTGCCCGGTCCAACCGCTTGCCGCTGAGTGCGGGCGCGGGGCTTGCGGGTGGTGCGTCCCGAGCGCAGCGCCCGGGTGAGCTCGTTGCGCAGTTCTCCACGACCCTGCACGAACAGGGACCGATAGATCGCCTCATGCGAGATGCGCATGCTCTCATCATCCGGGAAGTCCACCCGCAGACGTCGGCTGATCTGCTGCGGGGAGTGTCCCCGCAGCAACCGCCGCTGCACCTCGACTCGCAGCAAGGACTGCGACGCGAGCTTAGAGGGCTTGGGGCGAGCCAGACGCCGATCCGCGCGGCCCTGCGCGGTCGAGGGTGAATAGAACACCGACCGGCCCGGCGGGCGCGTCATCCGCTTGGCCCGGTACCGCGGCAGATTGCCGCGGTTGCGACGCAGCTCCCGCAGCACCGTTGATGGATGCCGACCGATGTCCCGAGCGATCTGACGGATCGACTCGCCACGGGCCACCCCGACAGCGATCTGTTCACGCTCGAGAAGGGTCAGGAATCTCCCGGACGGCTCCGACAGCGACAGCGGCGACATACCGCCAGCCTCCCGAAACCATCTCTCCGCCCCCTGCCGCGACGCGCCAGCCACCTCCGCAGCATCCGCCGTCGACCACCCATCCGCGATCCCCCGCCAAAACTCCCGCTTCACACTCCGCAAAACGCTGAACACAGCCACGCCCCTCAATCAGGGTGTTGCACTGACCCAATGAGACCGCC
>NZ_JALGRP010000029.1 GCF_022815605.1 Microbacterium sp. VKM Ac-2923
GGTGGTCTCCAGTTGCTAGCGCAACACCCTCATGGTGTGGAGGGTGTGGATGCCGAGGAAGTTGGCGTTTGAGAAGCGAGCCGTTGTTCTGCGGGCGGTCGTGGGGGGCGAGTCGTTGGAGGCTGTGTCGCGGTGGTCGGGTGTTGACCGTGTGTCCATCGGTCGGTGGGCGAGGCTGTCGGGCATGCGAGTGCGTGAGGGACGTGTCGGCGGGGTGGAGCCGGCGGATATGGAACGGGTGGTGTCGGGCTTGCCCGGCAGGTCGTACCGGCGGTTGACGTTGGCGGATCGATCGTTCATTCAGGCGGGGTTGGCATCGCCGGCGCCGCTGGGGGTTCGGGCGATCGCGCGGGAGATGGGGGTGTCACCTTCGACGGTGTCCAGGGAGATTCGTGCGCATCGGGTGCGGCATTGGGACCGGCAGTACTACGACGCGGGTATCGCGCATTACCGGGCGTTGCGCTCGCGTCCGCGTCATCGAATCGGCAAGCTCGAGGACCCGGCATTGCGGGCGGAGGTCGTGTCACGCTTGAACGAGAAGTACTCCCCGCAGCAGGTTGCGGGGGAGTTGAAGCGGGCGTTCCCGGATCGGGCGGAGATGCAGGTGTCCCACGAGACGATCTACCACGCGTTGTATCTGCAGGGGCGGGGGGCGTTGCGCCATGAGCTCACCGTCGAGAAGGCGCTGCGGTCGGGGCGGACAGGGCGTCTTGCACAGTCGAAGCTTCCGCCGCGATCGAGTCGGCCCTGGTTGGAGGGCGCGCGGTTGTCCAACCGTCCCCCGGAGGTCACGGACCGCGCCGTTCCCGGCCATTGGGAAGGCGATCTGGTGGTCGGCCCCGGCAATTCCGGCATTATCACCCTGGTCGAACGCACGACACGTTACGCGCTGCTCGGGCGTCTTCCCGGAACACGCGACAGCGCCACCGTCACCGACGTCCTGGCGCGGATGATCGAGCACCTCCCGGCGACGCTGGCGCGCACCATCACCTGGGATCAAGGCTCAGAAATGGCGTCCCATAAGGAGTTCACCGTCACAACCGGATGCCCGGTCTATTTCTGCGACCCGCACTCGCCCTGGCAGCGCGGCACCAACGAGAACACCAACGGCTTGATTCGTGACTTCTACCCCAAAGGCACCAACTTCAACACCGTCACCGACGACGACCTCGCCGAAACCCAACGCCTGCTCAACATCCGCCCCCGCCAAACCCTCGACTTCCGCAGCCCACATGTCATGCTGACCGAACTGATCAACGGTGTTGCACTAGCCACCTGAGACCACC
>NZ_JALGRP010000003.1 GCF_022815605.1 Microbacterium sp. VKM Ac-2923
GAGTAGGACACCGCCGGACTTCTTCTAACGAAATGGCCACCCAAAGCTGGGTGGCCATTTCGCATTTACGGGCACATCTGCGAGAGCGCCGGTACGCCTCCCTCACGGGAGTGCGTGCCGGCGCTCAGCTGTCTCCGGCGACGGAACTAGTGTCGGGAGGGTGAGCGACTTCTCTGGGCACGTGCCGGGCAGCCGTGAGTACCGTCGTTTGCTGGCCGGGCTGTTCTTCGCGGGCGTGGCCACATTCGCGCAGCTCTATGCCACTCAGGCAATCCTGCCCGCGGTTGCCGCCGACGTGCCGACATCGCCGTCGGCGGCGGCGTTGACGGTGTCGGCGTCGACGCTGGGGTTGGCAACGGCGGTCATCCCTTGGTCGATCGTGGCCGATCGGATCGGACGCGTACCGGCGATGACGATCGGTCTGATCGCGGCGACCATCATCGCGGGCGCCACCCCGTTCGCCCCGGACCTCGGCATCCTGCTCGCTCTTCGCCTCCTCGAGGGCGTTGCGCTCGGAGCCGTGCCGGCCGTCGCGCTTGCGTATCTGAGCGAGGAGGTCGACGGGCGTTACGTCGCGGCGGCGGCGGGCTCGTACATCTCGGGCACGACCGTCGGTGGGTTGAGTGGACGGGTCGTGTCCGGATGGATCGCCGAAGGGGCCGGTTGGCGGTGGGGGGTGGCATCCGTCGCCGCGCTCTGCGTGGTCGCAGCGGTGATCTTCCTGTTGCTGATACCGGCTTCGCGTGGCTTCGTGCCGGGCAGGGCGAGGACGATGCGTGGCCTCTCCGTCCGTCGCCGGCTGTGGCTCAACCTGCGATCACGGGTGCAGCTTGCGCTCTACGCGCAAGGGTTTCTCCTCATGGGAGGCTTCGTGGCGGTCTACAACTACCTGGGATTCCACCTCTCGGAGCCGCCGTTCGCTCTCGCGCCGGCGGTGGTGACGATGCTGTTCCTCGTGTATCTGGCGGGTACCGTCTCGTCCCCTCGCGCGGGAGCTCTGGCTGTGCGTCATGGCCGGCTCCCCGTTCTGATCGCGTGCACAGTGGTCATGGCGACGGGCGCTGGTCTGATGTTCATCCCTGTGCTGCCGGCGGTGGTCGTGGGTCTAGTCGCGTTCACCGCGGGATTCTTCGGGGCGCATGCCGTCGCGTCCGGGTGGACGCCGGTCGCCGCCGATCCCCGAGCGCGCGCGCAGGCATCGTCGCTCTACTATCTCGGCTACTACGCCGGATCGAGTGTCTTCGGCTGGGCGTTGGGGCTCGTGTTCGGCTCTGTCGGCTGGGGGTGGTTCCTCGGTGTGATCCTCGCGATGTGCGCGGTGGCCGCGGCAATCGCTGTCTGGGCCTTGCGCTCCTCCAGGTCGCCCTCACCGTGACAGGAACTGTCCCTGCTTTCCGCCCTCGGGTCAATGCCTCGGTGCGTTGTCGTCGCGACCGACTAGCGTCGAACACGACGTGAGGGAGGTCGGGCGTGGATGATGCCGACGAGCGCAGCATGACAGACGACGACGTGGTGGGGATGGCTCCGAACGACGCGGAGGAATCCATCGAACCGGCGACCGAGATCAGCTACGACGAGCAGCGGTATCCGGCCCGGCCGCGACGTCTGCGTCCGCGGGACCAGTTCCGCGGGGGCACGTTGCGTCGGTTCCTGACGGATCCCCGTAACGCCAACGGGCTCAACCCGTCGTACGTCGAGTGGCTCGTGCGACAGTCGATGTTGAAAGACGCCGATGTGTTGAGCAGGCAGCTGTCGGGGCAACCGTCGATGTGGCGGAACCCGTACGCGCGTCCTGACGCCCGGCGGGCCATCGAGTCCACCGATGTGTGGTTCACGGCGTACCCTATTTCGCTCATCACCCGGCCGGGGGAATCGTTCCTCGATGCTCTGGGTGACGAGGCGCTGTGGGAGGCCTTCGAGTGGGTGGGCATCAACGGCATCCACACCGGTCCGGTCAAGCGGGCCGGCGGGATCACCGGATGGCAGGAGACGCCCAGCGTCGACGGCCACTTCGACCGCATCAGTACGCAGATCGACCCGGAGTTCGGCGACGAGAACGCGTTCCGTCGCGTGGCCGACATGGCGGAGTCCCACGGTGGCAGCGTGATCGACGACATCGTTCCCGGACATACGGGCAAAGGTGCGGACTTCCGCCTCGCCGAGATGGCCTACAAGGACTATCCGGGCATCTACCACATGGTCGAGATCCCCCGGGAGGACTGGGAGATGCTGCCGGAGGTGCCCGCGGGACGCGACTCGGTCAACCTCGACGCCGACACCGAACGCGAGCTCAGCGCACGCGGTTACATCATCGGCGAACTGCAGCGCGTCATCTTCTATACGCCTGGGGTGAAGGAGACGAACTGGAGCGTCACCGCTCCCGTCGTCGGGACCGACGGCCTCGAGCGTCGGTGGGTGTACTTGCACTACTTCAAGGAGGGCCAGCCCTCCATCAACTGGCTCGACCCCACCTTCGCGGGGATGCGGCTCGTGATCGGCGATGCCCTCCACTCGCTCGGCGATCTCGGGACGAGCGCTCTGCGCCTGGATGCCAACGGCTTCCTCGGTGTCGAGAAGAGCGCCGAGGGACTGCCCGCGTGGTCGGAGGGGCACCCCCTCTCGCACGCAGCGAACCACATCATCGCCGGCATGGTGCGTAAGGTGGGCGGCTTCACCTTCCAGGAGCTGAACCTGACGATGGAGGACATCCGCGACACCGGCGCCGTCGGCGCCGACCTGTCGTACGACTTCGTCACGCGCCCGGGCTACCACCACGCCCTGGCGACGGCGAACACCGAGTTCCTCCGGCTCGCCCTGAACACGGCCCTCGAGACGGGCCTCGAGCCCGCACAACTGGTGCACGGAATGCAGAACCACGACGAGCTCACGTATGAGCTCGTCCACTGGGCCACGACGCACCGCGAGACGGCGTACCCCTTCCGTCACGGCGAGCACACCGGCGGGGAGATCGCCGAGATGGTGCGCGCGGAGCTGACAGAGAAGCTCACGATCGACGCCGACTACAACCTCGTCTTCACTCAGAACGGCATCGCCTGCACCACGGCATCCCTCATCGCCGCGACGCAGGGGAAAGCGACCCTCGGCGACATCACCGACGCCGACGTGCCGGCCATCCGTGACGCGCACCTGTTGCTGGTCAAGTACAACTCGTGGCAGCCGGGGGTGTTCGCCCTGTCGGGGTGGGACCTCACGGGCTCGCTCACCCTGCCCGCCGAAGAGGTGCGGCACCTCATCTCCTCCGGCGACACGAGGTGGATCGAACGCGGAGCGCACGACCTGCTCGACGTGGCACCGGAGGCGTCGTCGTCGGTGTCCGGGATGCCGCGGGCCCGTTCGCTCTACGGATCGCTGGGCGACCAGCAGGCGGATCCGGACTCGTTCCTGTCGGGATTGCGCGGGGTGCTGGGCATCCGCAGCGATCATGGGATCGCCATCGCGTCGCAGGTCGACATCCCACAGGTAGGGCATCCGAGCATGCTCGTCATGGTGCACCGTCTCGACGGGGGAGACCGCCGCGCGGAAGACGCGCCGCTGCAGATCACCGTGCTGAACTTCTCGAACGAGACGATCGAGGGGACGGTCCGCTCCGAGTACCTCGTCCCGCAGAGCACGGCGGTGGATGCCGCGAGCGGCGATGTCGTCGGACGGGTGGACGAGCTGCAGAGCTTCTCGCTCGAACTCGGCCCGTACGCGGGACTGTTCCTGGTGCTGCAGGCTCCCGAAGCCGACGACTGAGCCGATGTCGGGGGTCGGGCATAGCGTGAACGCGTGCCCGCCCCCGTCTGCCTCGTCGTCGCCTGCGGGGGCGCCGTCGAGCCGGCCGCGCCGGTCGCTCTATGCGCGTGGCACGCGGCGGTGAGCGCGGAATGGACGACAGCGCACGACGGGGTGACCGACGTGCTTCCTGCACCGTGTCGCCTGTGCGGTTCGCGCCTCGGCGTGCGATGGCCGAGCGGCTGGTTGTGCGCCGTGTGCGAGTGGCGGCACGGTGACGTCGTCGACGACGAACTCCCGCCGCCCCGTGTCGACGTCGTGTACTACCTGAGGTTCGAGGACCGCATAAAGATCGGCACGACGGCGCGGCCACGGCAGCGTCTGGCCGCGATCTGGCACGAGGAACTCCTCGCCTTCGAACCCGGCGACCGATCGGTCGAGCGACGCCGTCACGCGCTTTTCGCCGCTGAGCGATACGGACGCACGGAGTGGTTCCGGCGATCCTGCGCCCTCGACCAGCACGTCGAGGCTCTGGCAGCCGGGGTCGACGACCCGTGGGACCTCTACGCCCGGTGGACGAGCGAAGCGCTCGCGCGTCGAGGATGAGTACCCGATCGTGTGCGGCGGCAAGCCCCCGTCGGCAGCGGCGGGTGCCGTCTACCGTGAATGCACATCACGCAGGAGGAGGCATCATGGGATTCCTGGATCGACTCTTCGGGTCCGGCGACGAACGGTCGCGGCCCGCACCCGTACCACCGGCTTCTCGAGGCGCAGCCAGTGACCTGCGCGATGCCGAGGGTCGTTATGCGCCGCCGTCGGCACAGGGCGGCGATCCGGTGGTGTCCGGGTCGGACGAAGACCGTCAGGCAGTCGAGCGCTACCGCTACCTCCTGCGCACAGCGCCCCCGGAGACGGTTGAGCAGGTGCATGCCGAGGCCTTCGGCAAGCTGACGCCTTCGCAGCGGCAACAGGTACTGCAAGACCTCTCCTCGGGACTGGCACCCTCGGAGCGTCCGGCGAACGACGACCCCGCCACCCTCGCGCGCGCCGCGACCCGGGCGGAGTACGCGCAGCCCGGCTTCATGGAGCGCACGTTCGGAGGGAGGTCGTTCTCGGCGGGCCCGGGGTTCGGATCGATGCTGGGAGCATCCATGCTCGGCACGATCGGCGGGTACGTGGTGGGATCCGCGCTGGTCGGGGCCATGTTCGAGCCGGGGTACGACGCGGGCTACGCGGACGGTGCGGCGGCGGACGGCGGTGCCGGTGACGCGGGCGCCGTCGACGCCGGAGGGGTCGACCCGGGCGCCGGAGCCGACTTCGGCGGTGATTTCGGGGGCGACTTCGACTTCTGAGGGCGCCGGCCCGACCGGAGAGAACCCGATCCCGTATGGGGACGGATGTGGCATCCTCGTCGAATGCCTCTTCTCGCGTTGACGGGCGGAATCGCCTCAGGCAAGTCCACCATCGCGGCCGTTCTCGCTGATCGTGGAGCGGTCGTCGTCGATGCCGACGCGATCGTCCGCGAGGTGCAGGCTCCCGGCTCGCCGGTGTTGGAGGCCATCGCCGCGGAGTTCGGTTCCGACGTTCTCCGCGCGGACGGCTCTCTGAATCGTCCCGCTCTCGGCGCGCGGGTGTTCGGTCACCCCGACCGGCTCGCGGCACTCAATGCGCTCGTGCATCCCGCCGTGCGCGCCGAGTCGCAGCGGCGGTTCGACGCGGCGGCTGCCGCGGACCCGGAGGCGGTGGTCGTCTACGACGTCCCCCTGCTCGCGGAAGCGCGGGGAGGCGACGCGTGGGACCTGGTCGTGGTCGCCCACGCGCCCGTGGAGGAACGCGTGCGGCGGCTCGTGGGGATCCGTGGGCTGAGCGAGGCGGACGCCCGCGCTCGTATCGGATCGCAGGCCGGCGACGCGGAGCGCTTGGCTCTCGCCGATGTGGTGATCGACACGACCACGACGCTGGATGCCACGAAGCGGCAGGTCGACGAGCTCTGGGATCGTGTGACCCGCGCGCGGTGACGACCTTCGCGGGCTCGCGCTCGCGCACGGCGAACGCAATCCGCCCCCGATGTCGGAGGCCCCGCCTACGCTGGAATCATGCAGGCAACACGTTCCGTCCGTCCTTTCGAGGTCATCAGCGAATACTCGCCGTCCGGCGATCAGCCGCAGGCGATCGCCGATCTCGCCGGGCGCATCAACGCAGGCGAGACCGATGTCGTCCTGCTGGGCGCGACGGGTACGGGAAAGTCGGCGACGACGGCGTGGCTGGTGGAGCAAGTGCAGCGCCCCACTCTGGTACTCGCGCACAACAAGACCCTCGCTGCACAGTTGGCGAATGAGTTCCGCGAACTCATGCCGAACAACGCCGTCGAGTACTTCGTGTCGTATTACGACTACTACCAGCCCGAGGCCTACGTGCCGCAGACGGACACGTTCATCGAGAAGGACTCCTCGATCAACGCGGAGGTCGAGCGCCTGCGCCACTCGACCACCAACTCGCTTCTCTCCCGCCGCGACGTGATCGTCGTCTCCACGGTGTCGTGCATCTACGGTCTCGGCGCGCCGGAGGAGTATCTGCGCGCGATGGTCGCTCTGCAGGTGGGGGAGCGGTACGACCGCGATGCGCTGATCCGCAAGTTCATCTCGATGCAGTACAACCGCAACGACGTCGATTTCTCGCGGGGCAACTTCCGGGTGCGCGGCGACACGATCGAGATCATTCCGGTGTACGAGGAGTACGCCATCCGCATCGAGATGTTCGGCGACGAGATCGAAGCGTTGTACACCCTGCATCCGCTGACCGGTGACGTCATCGAGAAGATGGATTCGGTGCCGATCTTCCCCGCTTCGCACTACGTCGCCGGTACCGAGACCGTCCAGCGCGCGATCGGCACCATCGAGCATGAGCTCGAGGAGCGTCTCAAGGAGTTCGAGTCGCAAGGCAAGCTCCTCGAGGCGCAGCGTCTGCGCATGCGCACGAGCTTCGACCTCGAGATGCTGCAGCAGCTCGGATTCTGCTCCGGCATCGAGAACTACTCGCGACACATGGACGGGCGTATGCCCGGCGACCCGCCGCATACGCTGCTCGACTTCTTCCCCGATGACTTCCTCCTGGTGATCGACGAGTCCCACGTGACCGTGCCGCAGATCGGCGCCATGTACGAGGGCGACGCGTCGCGCAAACGGACACTGGTCGAGCACGGATTCCGACTGCCGAGTGCCATGGACAACCGCCCCCTGCGGTGGGACGAGTTCAAGGAGCGCGTCGGTCAGGCCGTGTATCTGTCGGCGACGCCGGGCCGGTACGAGATGGGCATCGCCGATGGAGTGGTCGAGCAGATCATCCGTCCGACGGGTCTGGTCGATCCCGAGATCGTCGTCAAGCCGTCCAAGGGACAGATCGACGACCTGCTGGAGGAGATCCGCGTACGCGTCGAACGCGACGAGCGCGTCCTCGTCACCACGCTGACCAAGAAGATGGCAGAGGAGCTCACCGACTTCCTCGGCGAGCACGGGGTGCGCGTGCGGTACCTGCACTCCGACGTCGACACCCTGCGTCGCGTCGAGTTGCTGACGGAGCTGCGCGCCGGCGTGTACGACGTGCTCGTGGGTATCAACCTGCTCCGAGAAGGACTCGACCTCCCCGAGGTCTCACTCGTCGCGATTCTGGACGCCGACAAAGAGGGATTCCTGCGCAGTGGAACCTCCCTCATCCAGACCATCGGTCGCGCGGCGCGAAACGTGTCGGGCGAAGTGCACATGTACGCCGACCGGATCACGGATTCGATGCGGAAAGCGATCGACGAGACCGAACGCCGACGTGAAAAGCAGGTCGCCTACAACACGGAGCACGGGATCGATCCACAGCCGCTCCGTAAGAAGATCGCTGACATCACCGAGGTGCTGAACCGCGAAGCGACCGACACCCGGAAGCTCCTTGCACGCAACGAGAAGGCGGGCAAGGGCAAATCGCCGACGCCGTCGCTGCGCCGGACGGGGATCGCCGCCGAAGGTGCCGATCAGCTGGAATCGACGATCGCCGACTTGACGCAGCAGATGTTGGCAGCCGCGGGAGAACTGAAGTTCGAGCTCGCCGGTCGACTTCGCGACGAGGTGCAGGACATGAAAAAGGAGCTGCGAGCAATGGAGCGTGCCGGGCACGCCTGAGCCCGGCCATCCGTCATGGACCAACGTGTCACGCTCGTGACCCTGGGGGTGAGAGACCTCTCGCGGGCCATCTCCTTCTACGGAGCGCTGGGGTGGAAAGCTCACTCGTCGTCTGTCGATGGTGAGGTGACGTTCTTCGACGCGGGTGGTCTGGTGGTGGCCCTCTGGAGCCGCGACGCGCTCGCCGAGGACTCCCGCGTAGAGGACACAGGCGGATGGGGCGGCGTGACGCTGGCGCATAACGTCCGCGACTCCGGTCAGGTCGACACGGTCTTGGCCGAGGCGGCGGCGGCGGGGGCGACGGTCGTGCGCACGGGGGCGTCGACGCCGTGGGGCGGGTACTCCGGCGTCTTCGTCGACCCCGACGGTCATCCGTGGGAGGTCGCCGTCAACCCCGGTTGGCCGTTGGACGACCGGGGTCGTCCACAGCTGGGGTGAACGTGCTCCGTTAATCCCGGTTGGCCGTTGCGCGACCGGGGTCGTCCACGGGTGGGGTGAATGCGCTGCGTCAGGCCCGGCTGGCCGATGGACGACCGGAGTCGTCCACAGCTGGGGTGAACGCGCTCCGTCAACCCCGGCTGGCCGTTGCACGACCCGGGTCGTCTGTTCCTGAGATGAACGCACTCCGGCTCGCCGCCTAGTGAAGGAGGAGAGCCGGCGGGCGTCGCTCGAACGGCCGGTTCCCCGGCCGGGCCCGCACGGTGACGAACGAGATCGAGAGGCGTGCCTGCTACCGAGCCAGTCGGCGTCGGCGCCCTGCCGTCGTCTGGTCAGGGGCAGTGCAGGAGAGGCTTCGGTCCGGAGCGATCGACGCTGTGCTCGGTCATGGGGTGACCGCACAGAGGACAGGGTCGCCCCGCGCGCGCCGGCTCGGGAGTCGTCTCGTAGGGGCCGACCGAGGCGGGTCCGGCGATGCGGATCAGGCGGGTGTTGAGGTACTGGTACCAGCCGCCGGCCTCGCGCACGCGCGCGCGGAGCGGGGGGCGGTCGGCATCCCTTCGTGTCATGATTGTTAGTCTACTAACAATCATGTGGGGGAAGGTCATGCAGGATCCGCTGAAGCTGGAAAACCAGGTGTGCTTTGCGCTCGTCACCGCCTCGCGCAACATCGTCTCGATCTACCGACCCGTGCTCGAGCCTCTCGGCCTCACGCATCCGCAGTACCTGGTGATGCTGGCGCTATGGGAGCGATCGCCGCGATCGCTCGGCGCCCTCGCCGCCGAGCTCGCGATGGAATCGGCCACGCTGTCGCCGCTTGTCAAGCGGCTCGAAGCCCAGGGGCGCGTCGCCCGGGCCCGCCGCGCCGACGACGAGCGCGTCCTCGACATCGCGCTCACCGAGGAGGGGAGGTCACTCCGGGAAGCCGCCCTCGAGGTGCCCGGCAAGATCATGGCGCGGGTCGGTGTCGATCAGGCGGCGCTCGTCGCCCTCCGTGACAGCCTCGCGCCGTTCGCAGGCAACGCTAACTCGAGCAGGTGAGGTCGGGGAGGTCGCGGCCGCACTTTCGCACATCCGTGCGCTCGGGGCGAATCCGAGGCCGATGTCGGAGGCCCGACCTAGACTTAACACGTGCCGATCGTTCCCGTTTCCTCGCCCTCATCGTCCGCCCCCTCCGGTACCAGCGGAAAGCTGAGTGTGCGCGGTGCGCGCGTCCACAACCTCAAGAACGTCGACCTCGACATCCCCCGAGACTCTCTCGTCGTCTTCACGGGGCTGTCCGGTTCGGGTAAGTCCAGCCTCGCGTTCGACACGATCTTCGCCGAGGGGCAACGCCGCTACGTGGAGTCGTTGAGCGCCTACGCGCGCCAGTTCCTCGGGCAGGTCGATCGCCCCGATGTGGACTTCATCGAGGGGCTCAGTCCCGCGGTCTCGATCGACCAGAAGTCCACCAACCGCAACCCGCGCTCGACGGTCGGCACGATCACTGAGATCCACGACTACATGCGACTCCTGTGGGCGCGCGTCGGCGTGCCCCACTGCCCCGACTGCGGCGCGCGCATCCAACGGCAGACCATCCAGCAGGTCGCCGACCAGCTCATGGAGTTGCCGGAGCGAACGCGATACCAGATCGTCGCACCCGTCGTCACCCAGAAGAAGGGGGAGTTCGTCGACCTCTTCAAAGAGCTCAGCGCCAAGGGATACGCGCGCGCGGTCGTCGACGGTGAGCTGATCCAGCTTGCCGAGCCCCCCGCGCTGAAGAAGAGCTACAAACACGACATCGCCGTGGTGGTCGACCGACTCGTGGCATCCGGAGACAACCTCAGCCGCGTGACCGACTCGGTCGAGACGGCGATGGGTCTCGCCGGAGGCATCATGCAGGTGAACTTCGTCGACGAAGAGGGCGACGATGCGTGGCAGTCGTTCTCCGAGAAGCTTGCCTGCCCCAACGGCCACCCGCTGCAGCTCACCGAGATCGAACCGCGCACCTTCTCCTTCAACGCCCCTTTCGGCGCGTGCCCCGTCTGCTCGGGTCTCGGCACACGCATGTCCGTCGACGTCGATCTCATGCTGGGCGACGAAGAGCTGTCGATCCGCGACGGCGCGATCCTGCCCTGGACGACGCAGGGCAAGGGCCTCTTCCAGTACTACGAACGCCTGCTCGAGGGACTGGCGAGGGATCTCGACTTCTCGCTCGACACCCCGTGGAAGAAGCTCTCGCACGACGTGCAACAAGCGGTTCTCCGCGGCGAGAACTACAAGGTGACGGTCAAGTGGAAGAACCGGTACGGGCGCGAGATGCGCTACTCCTCCGGGTTCGAGGGCGTCGTCCCCTACATCGAACGTCAGTACTTGCAGGCGGAGTCCGACACGCAGCGACAGCGCTGGTCCGAGTACCTGCGTGAGGTCCCGTGCGCCGTCTGCGACGGTGACCGCCTCAAGCCCGAGGTGCTCGCCGTGCTCGTCGACAACACGTCGATCGCCGCGGCATCGCGCATGAGCCTCGCCGACGCCCGTGAGTTCTTCTCGGAACTCACCCTCACCGACCGCGAGGCGACCATCGCCGCGGCCGTGCTGCGCGAGATCCGCGCGCGGCTCGACTTCCTGCTGCAGGTGGGGCTGAACTACCTCAGCCTGGGGCGCGCGGCGGGCACGCTGTCGGGCGGCGAAGCGCAGCGGATCCGTTTGGCGACGCAGATCGGCTCCGGTCTGACGGGCGTGCTGTACGTGCTCGACGAACCGTCCATCGGGCTCCACCAGCGAGACAATCGTCGGCTCATCCAGACCCTCGAGACCCTGCGCGATCTGGGCAACACCCTCATCGTCGTCGAGCACGACGAGGAGACCATCCACGCCGCCGACTGGGTGGTCGACATCGGACCGCGCGCCGGCGTCGACGGCGGCAACGTCGTGCACTCCGGCCCCCTCGCCGGGCTGCTGACAGATGAGAACTCGCTCACGGGCGCCTACCTCTCCGGACGCCGAGCGATCGAGGCGCCCAAGAAGCGTCGCAAGATCGACAAGAAGCGTCAGGTGACGGTCGTCGGTGCGCGCGAGAACAACCTGCAGAACGTGACGGCGGATTTCCCCCTCGGCGTGCTGACGGCCGTTACGGGTGTGAGCGGGTCGGGCAAGTCGACGCTGGTCAACGGCATCCTGTACGAAGTGCTCGCCTCGAAGCTCAACGGGGCGCGTCGCGTTCCCGGCAAGCACACGCGAGTGACAGGTCTCGACAATCTCGACAAGGTCGTGCATGTCGATCAGGCGCCCATCGGCCGCACCCCGCGCTCTAACCCGGCCACGTACACCGGGGTGTTCGATCGTGTGCGCAGCCTCTTCAGCGAGACCCCCGAGGCGAAGGTGCGCGGCTACCAGGCGGGGCGCTTCAGTTTCAACGTCAAGGGCGGTCGTTGCGAGGCCTGCTCGGGAGACGGCACGCTGAAGATCGAGATGAACTTCCTGCCCGACGTCTACGTAGACTGCGAGGTCTGCCACGGCAAGCGTTACAACCGCGACACCCTGTCGGTGCATTACAAAGGCAAGAACATCGCGGAAGTGCTCGAGATGCCGATCGCCGAGGCCGCGGAGTTCTTCGAGCCCATCCAGGCGATCCACCGCTACCTCAAGACCCTCGTCGACGTCGGTCTGGGCTACGTGCGCCTCGGGCAGTCGGCGACGACCCTGTCGGGCGGCGAGGCGCAGCGCGTGAAACTCGCGACCGAGCTGCAGCGCCGGAGCAACGGCCGATCGATCTACGTGCTCGACGAGCCGACCACGGGCCTGCACTTCGAGGACGTCTCGCTGCTGCTGAAGGTGCTCAACGGCCTGGTCGACAAGGGCAACACCGTGATCGTCATCGAGCACAACCTCGACGTGATCAAGAGCAGCGACTGGGTCATCGACCTGGGCCCTGAGGGCGGCTCCGGCGGCGGCACGATCGTGGCGACCGGAACGCCGGAGCAGGTCGCGAAGGTCGAGGGGAGCTACACCGGTGCCTTCCTCGCGGAGCTGCTGGAGACCGGACGCACGGGGACGCAGCGCAACGCGGCCGCGCTCGACGCCGACGGCGCCGAGCGGGAGCTCGTGAGCGCGGCGGGCTGAGGCATGGCATCCCGAGAGCGGATGTCGCACCTGCCCTACCGCCCGAAGGCCGGCGAGATCCCCACCAACCCGGGTGTCTATCGGTTTCGCGATGCCGAGGGGCGCGTGCTGTACGTCGGCAAAGCCAAGAACCTGCGTGCGCGACTGTCGAACTACTTCGCCCCGCTGTACTCGCTGCACGAGCGCACGCGGCGCATGGTCACCACGGCGGCCAGCGTCGAGTGGACCGTCGTTCCCAGTGATGTCGACTCGCTGCAGCTGGAGTACATGTGGATCAAGGAGTTCGATCCGCCCTTCAACGTGCGCTACCGCGACGACAAGTCGTACCCCTTCATGGCGATCACCCTCGCCGACGAGGCCCCGCGCGTCATCGTCACCCGCAATCACAAGATCCGCGGGGCGAAGTACTTCGGGCCGTACCCCAAGGTGTGGGCGGTGCACGACACGATCGACCTGATGATCAAGGTGTTCCCGATCCGCACGTGCAGCGATTCTTCGTACAAGAAGGCGATGGCATCCGGGCGCCCGTGCTTCCCGGGGCAGATCGGCCGCTGCGGCGGACCGTGCTCGATGAAGGTCTCGGTCGACGAGCACCGCGCCATCGTCAGCGACTTCGTCGCGTTCATGTCCGGCGGCGATCAGCGCTTCGCGCGCGAACTCACCGCCCGCATGAAGGAGGCGTCGGCGGCGATGGACTACGAGTCGGCCGCCCACTACCGCGACCGGCTGCAGGCCATCGAGGCCGTGCTGGGCAAGAGCGCCCTCGTGCTGGCATCCGATACCGACGCCGATCTGTTCGGCATCGCCGAGGACGAGCTCGCCGCCACCGTGCAGCACTTCGTCGTGCGCGGCGGTCGCGTGCGCGGCGTGCGCGCGACGACGATCGAGAAGGAGATCGACATCTCCGGCGCCGAGCTCGTCGACCAGGTGCTGCAGCGCACCTACGGCGACGCGGATGCCTCGGACATCCCGCGCCAGGTGCTCGTGCCCGAGCTCCCCGACGACGCCGAACAGCTGGAGGCCTGGCTCCGCGAGCGTCGCGGGCGTCCGGTGACCCTGCAGGTCGCCCAACGCGGACGCAAGTCCGACCTGCTCAAGACCGCGACGCTCAACGCGCAGCAGGCGCTCATGCTGCACAAGACGCGGCGCACGAGCGACTACGTCTCACGCTCCCAGGCGCTGACCGACCTGCAGGAGGCCCTGGGCATGTCCGAGGCGCCGTTGCGCATCGAGTGCTTCGACGTGTCGCACCTGGCCGGCACCAACGTCGTGGCCTCGATGGTGGTGTTCGAGGACGGTCTGCCGCGCAAGGACCAGTACCGCTCCTTCGGCGTCGCCGAGACCACCGACGACACCGACTCGATGTACCAGGTGCTCACCCGGCGGCTGGCGTACCTCGACCGGCCGGAGGAGATCGAGCCCGAGACCGTCGGCGGCGCGATCGTGGCCGACCCCGACTCCGAGCTGGCCACCGCCGACGGCGACGTCGTCACGGCGCGCAAGCGCCCCCGCTTCGCCTATCGGCCGCAGCTCCTCGTCGTCGACGGCGGACAACCGCAGGTCGCCGCGGCCGCCCGCGCCCTCGCGGACGCGGGTCACGACGAGATCGCGCTGTGCGGCATCGCGAAACGCCTCGAGGAGGTCTGGCTGCCGGGGGAGGAGTACCCGGTCATCCTGCCGCGCACCTCGGAGTCCCTGTACCTGCTGCAGCGGCTGCGCGACGAGGCCCACCGCTTCGCGATCGTGCATCAGCGCAAACGTCGTAAGCGAGACATCACGAGCGTGCTGACGGAGGTCCCCGGACTCGGCGACACCCGTATCAAGGCGCTGTTGCGGCACTTCGGCTCGGTGTCCGCGCTGAAAGACGCCGGTCCCGAAGAGATCACCGCCCTCCCGGGTATCGGTCCGGCTCTCGCCGAGGCGATACACGCGCACCTGGCTCGGTAGGCTGGGATGACACGACGGGAGGCGGACGCCCATGGAGCCGGCACGCGACGAGCCAGGTGAAGTGCTGATCGTCACCGGTATGTCGGGGGCGGGCCGGTCGACCGTGGCCAACTCCCTCGAGGACCTCGACTGGTACGTCGTCGACAACCTCCCCCCGCAGATGCTGCGGCCCCTGCTCGAGCTCACCGAGCTGGCAGGTGGCGCCGTACCGCGCGTGGCCGTCGTGGTCGACGTTCGCGGGCGATCGCTGTTCGGCGACCTGCCCGAGGCGATGCGGACGCTTCAGGCGGGTCGGCAGGTGCGCATCGTCTTCCTGGATGCCAGCGACGCGGTCCTCGTGCGCCGGTTCGAGGCCGTGCGTCGCCCGCACCCCCTGCAGGAAGACGGCACGATCCTCGACGGCATCCGTCGCGAACGCGAGCGGCTCGCGCCCGTGCGAGAGGCGGCCGACGTGGTGATCGACACCTCGAGGCTGAACGTCCATCAGCTTTCCCTGCGCGCCGTGGCGCTGTTCGGCGAAGAGGGCGCCGCCCGCCACACCGTCACGCTCATGAGCTTCGGTTTCAAGTACGGACTGCCGCCCGATGTCGACCTCGTCGCCGACATGCGGTTCCTGCCGAACCCGTTCTGGAACGAAGATCTGCGCGCGCTCACCGGTGAAGACCCCGAGGTGCGGGAATACGTGCTCGCGCAGGAGGGGGCGTCGGAGTTCCTCGACGCGTACGCGACGGCGCTGCGCCCGGTCCTGGAGGGGTATCAGCGGGAGAACAAGCGGCACTCCGTCGTGGCGGTGGGCTGCACCGGGGGCAAGCACCGGTCGGTGGTGATGTCCCGCGAACTCGCTGCACGTCTGGCCGACGTTCCCGGGGTGGCCGTCCGCGTGGCTCATCGCGACCTCGGTCGCGAGTAGGCTGTACCGTCGTCCCCGCCGCCCCCCACCCGAGGAGAACCGTGCCGCTGACCGCCGACGTGAAGGCCGAACTCATCACCGTTCGCGACCCGCGCCCGACCGCGCGCGTCGCCGAACTCACGGCCCTCCTGCGCTTCTCCGGTGGTCTGCACTCCATCGCCAACCGCGTCGCCGTCGAGGCCGAGCTCGACTCCGACGTGCTCGCGCGTCGCGTCGCCCGCGACCTCATGGAGCTGTACGGTGTGCGTCCCGAACTCCACCACGTGCAGGGCTCCGGTGGCCGCACCGGCGGGCACTTCGCGGTGCGCGTGATCGAGGCGGGCGAGACCCTCGCCCGCCAGACGGGGCTGCTGGACCAGCGGCGTCGCCCGGTGCGCGGCCTCCCCAACAAGCTCACGACCGGATCGCGCCCCGATCTCAGCGCCATCTGGCGTGGCGCGTTCCTGGCCAGCGGATCGTTGAGCGACCCGGGCCGGTCCGCCGCGCTGGAGATCTCATGCCCGTCGTCCGAAGCCGCGATGGCGCTCGTCGGGGCCGGCCACCGCATCGGCATCCCGGCCAAAGCGCGCGAGGTGCGCGGCGTGCCGCGCGTCGTGGTGCGCGACGGTGAGGCGATCCGCGGCGCGCTCTATGAGATGGGTGCTCGCCGCACGGCCGGGGAGTGGGACCAGATGCGCCAGCGGCGCGAGGTGCGCGCCGGCGTCAACCGTCTCGTCAACTTCGACGACGCCAACCTGCGTCGCTCGGCCCAGGCCGCGGTGGCCGCGTGCGCGCGCGTGGAACGCGCTCTCGAGATCCTCGGAGACGAGGTTCCCGACCACCTGCAGCAGGCCGGCGAGCTGCGCCTCGCGCACCGCGACGCCAGCCTCGACGAGCTCGGGCACCACGCCGATCCTCCCCTCACGAAAGACGCGGTGGCCGGGCGCATCCGACGGCTGCTGGCGATGGCCGACAAGAAGGCCGAGTCCGAGGGCATCCCGGGCACCGAGGCCGCCGTGCCCGTGGGCGCCGAGGACTGAACTCCTCCCGGGCGCGCGGAGGACGGAACTCCTCCCGGGCGCGGAGGACGGAGCTCCTCCCGGGCGCCGAGGACTGAACTCCTCGCGGGGCCGAGGACGGAACTCCTCCCGGGCGCCCGAGGCCGCCGTCCCCGTCGGCGCCGAGCATGGAGCTTCTCCGGCATCCGGATCGGGGGCGACGCGCCCGGGCGGCGTACTCACCGTCATCCGGGGAAGCAACCCCGGTGCGCCCTGGTTGGGCCTCAGTAGGATGAACTCGTCACCCTCGCTGCTCGATCCCTCGGCACGTCCTCTCGGCGAAGAGGTCTCGGCGGCGCCCGATTCGGAAGTTGAGAACATGGCGAAGTACACGCTGCCCGAACTGCCCTACGACTACTCGGCGCTGGAGCCGCACATCAGCGCGACGATCATGGAGCTGCACCACAGCAAGCACCACCAGACCTACGTCAACGGCGCCAACACCACCCTCGACCTCCTCGCCGAAGCGCGCGAGAAGGGCGATTTCGCCAACATCAACCGCCTGCAGAAAGACCTCGCGTTCAACCTCGGCGGTCACACCAACCACTCGATCTTCTGGACGAACCTCTCGCCCAACGGCGGAGACAAGCCCACCGGCGACCTCGAGTCGGCCATCGACGACCAGTTCGGCTCGTTCGACGCCTTCCGTGCGCAGTTCACCGCCGCAGCCCTCGGCGTGCAGGGCTCGGGCTGGGCGGGTCTGTTTTGGGACTCGATCGGCGAGAACCTCCTGATCCAGCAGTTCTTCGACCAGCAGGGTCAGATCGTCGCGGGCACCGTGCCGATCCTGCTGCTCGACGTCTGGGAGCACGCGTACTACCTGGACTACAAGAACGTGCGCGCCGACTACGTGAAGGCGTTCTGGAACATCGCGAACTGGGCCGACGCCCAGGAGCGCTTCGCCGCCGCCCGAGAGAAGACCGCGGGTCTGCTGGTACTGTCGTAAGCGGTGCGGCGTCCCGGTGGGGCACCCCACCGGGACGCCGTTGTCCGCCAGCGAACACCGCAATCACGCGCCTATCGCGCACAACTGATTCAGGAGATATTCCGTGACCGTCAAGATCGGAATCAACGGCTTCGGCCGTATCGGACGCAACTACCTCCGCGCGGCTCTCGCGCAGGGTGCCGACCTCGAAATCGTGGCGGTGAACGACCTCACCGACAACAAGTCGCTGGCGCACCTCCTCAAGTACGACTCCGTCGGCGGCGTGCTGACCGAGGACGTCTCGTACACCGCAGACTCCATCACTGTCGGCGACAAGACCATCAAGGTCTTCGAAGAGCGCGACCCGGCCAACCTCCCCTGGGGCGAGCTCGGCGTCGACATCGTCATCGAGTCGACCGGTCGCTTCACCAAGGCCGAGGACGCCAAGAAGCACATCACGGGTGGGGCCAAGAAGGTCCTCATCTCGGCTCCCGCCACGGGCGACGACGCCACGATCGTCATGGGCGTCAACGAAGAGTCGTACAACCCCGAGACCGACGTCATCATCTCGAACGCGTCGTGCACCACGAACTGCCTGGCGCCCCTCGCCCAGGTGTTCAACGAGGCATTCGGCATCGAGCGCGGCTTCATGATGACCGCCCACGCCTACACGGCCGACCAGAACCTGCAGGACGGCCCGCACAGCGACCTTCGTCGCGCCCGGGGAGCGGCGATCAACATCGTCCCCGCCTCGACCGGTGCCGCCAAGGCCATCGGCCTGGTCCTGCCCGAGCTCAACGGCAAGCTGAGTGGCTCGTCGTACCGCGTTCCGGTTCCCACCGGCTCGATCGTCGACCTCACGATCGTCACCCCCACCGACGGCCTGACCGTCGACCAGGTCAACGAGGTCTACAAGAAGGCCGCTGCCGAGGGCCGCCTCAACGGTATCCTGCAGTACACCGAGGACCCGATCGTCTCGAGCGACATCCAGGGCAACCCGCACTCCTCGATCTTCGACGCGGAGCTGACCAACGTCAGCGGCAACCTCGTCAAGGTGTCGTCGTGGTACGACAACGAGTGGGGCTACTCCAATCGTCTCGTCGACCTGACCGAGTACGTCGCCGAGCGCCTGTAAACCTTCATGGCTCTGCGCACCCTCGAATCGCTGGGGTCGCTCGCCGGCACGCGCGTCATCGTCCGTTGTGATCTCAACGTTCCTCTCAAGGACGGGATCATCACGGACGATGGCCGCGTGCGCGCGTCGCTGCCGACCCTCAACGCACTGATCAACGCCGGCGCGCGTGTGGTCGTGTGCTCGCACCTGGGCCGCCCCGACGGGGCGCCCGACCCGAAGTATTCGCTCGAGCCGGTCGCGCAGCGCCTCTCCGAGCTGCTCGGCCAGCCGGTCGCGTTCGCGCGCGACACGGTGGGCGAGTCTGCTCAGGATGCCGTCGCCTCTCTCGAGAACGGTGAGGTCGCCGTCATCGAGAACCTCCGCTTCAATGCGGGGGAGACCTCGAAGGACGAGTCGGAGCGCCAGGCTTTCGCCCGAGAGCTCGCCGCTCTCGGCGACGCCCTCGTCTCCGACGGCTTCGGCGTCGTGCACCGCAAGCAGGCGAGCGTCTACGACCTCGCCCAGATCGTGCCCTCGGCCGCGGGCTTACTCATCCAGAAGGAGCTCGAGGTCCTCGACCGTCTCACCGAGAACCCCGAGCGCCCTTACACGGTCGTCCTCGGCGGTTCGAAGGTCAGCGACAAGCTCGGTGTGATCGAGCACCTGCTGCCCCGCGTCGACAAGCTCCTCGTGGGGGGCGGCATGATGTTCACCTTCCTCGTCGCGGAGGGCCACAAGGTCGGCTCGAGCCTGCTCGAGAAGGACCAGATCGACACCGTGAAGGGCTACCTCGCCACGGCGAAGGAGCGCGGCGTCGAGATCGTCCTCCCGGTGGACGCGGTCGTCGCAGCGTCGTTCTCGGCGGAAGCCGAGCACGTCATCGCGGATGCCGACGCCCTCGAGGACACCGACTTCGGTGCTTCGGGACTCGGCCTCGACATCGGACCCCGCACGGCGGACATCTTCGCCGACGCGATCCGCGCTTCACGCACGGTCTTCTGGAACGGCCCGATGGGCGTGTTCGAGATGGCGGCGTTCGAAGCCGGGACCAAGACCGTCGCGCAGGCGCTCACCGAGGTCGACGGCCTCAGTGTCGTCGGCGGCGGCGACTCCGCGGCGGCCGTGCGTCAGCTCGGCTTCGCGGATGACGCCTTCGGCCACATCTCCACGGGTGGCGGCGCGAGCCTGGAGTTCCTCGAAGGCAAGAAGCTCCCCGGACTGGAGGTCCTCGGATGGCACTGAACAGAACCCCTCTGATCGCCGGCAACTGGAAGATGAACCTCGATCACCTGCAGGCGGTCGCGTTCGTCCAGAAGTTGCACTGGACGTTGAAGGAAGCGAAGCACGAGAACGGCAGCGTCGAGGTGGCGGTGTTCCCGCCCTACACCGACCTGCGTACCGTGCAGACGCTGCTGGACGCGGACAAGATCTCGTTCGCCCTCGGCGGTCAGGACCTGTCGGCTCACGACTCGGGCGCGTACACCGGCGAGATCTCGGGCCAGTTCCTCGCGAAGCTCGATGCGACGTACGTCATCATCGGGCATTCCGAGCGCCGGCAGTTCCACCACGAGTCCGATGACGTCGTCGCGGCGAAGACCCAGGCGGCACTTCGTCACGGTCTCGTGCCCGTGATCTGCGTCGGCGAGACCTCGGAGGACCTCGAGAAGTTCGGCGCCAGCGCCGTTCCCGTGGGTCAGCTCGAGGTTGCGCTCGAGGGCGTGGCGGCGGATGCCGACATCGTCGTCGCCTACGAGCCCGTGTGGGCCATCGGTTCGGGTCAGGCGGCGACGCCCGACCAGGCGCAGGAGGTGTGTGCCAAGCTCCGTGCTGTCGTGGCAGACAAGCTCGGTGCCGACGCTGCCGCGCGCACCCGCGTGCTCTACGGCGGATCGGTCAAGTCGAACAACATCGCCGCGTTCATGCGAGAGCCCGATGTCGACGGCGCCCTGGTCGGTGGTGCGAGCCTCGTCGTCGACGAATTCGCCGCCATCATCCGCTTCCAGAAGCACGTCGGCGTCTGACGCCCCCGGATGCCCGCGGCGCCTCGCCGCGGGCATCCGTGCGTCTGGAGCGCCTCCCCCTATACTTGACGCTTGTGCGGTCGACCATGCCGCTCGCGAAAGGCTTTCGACAGTGCAGATTCTCGAGTTCGTCCTGCAGGTGCTGCTGGGTGTCACCAGCCTCCTGCTGACCCTGCTCATCCTGCTCCACAAGGGTCGCGGTGGCGGTCTGTCCGACATGTTCGGTGGCGGCATGAGTTCCGCCCTCGGGTCGTCCGGGCTCGCGGAGCGCAACCTCAACCGTTTCACGGTCGTCCTGGCTCTGGTGTGGTTCGTCACCATCGTCGGCCTCGGCCTGCTGACGAAGTTCGCGGAGCTCTGACATGGCGACCGGAGGCAACGCGATTCGCGGCTCCCGCGTCGGTGCGGGCCCCATGGGCGAGCAGGACCACGGGTTCCACGCCGACCGCGTGGCCGTGTCCTACTGGGACGCCCTCGGCAACGAGACGGTGCGCTACTTCGCCGCCGGAATCGCCGACGACGAGATCCCCGAGACCATCGATTCCCCGCACTCGGGACTCCCGGCCGGGCGCGACAAGGCGAACCCGCCGGCGCTGTCGAAGGCCGAGCCCTACAAGACGCACCTGGCGTATGTGAAGGAGCGTCGGAGCGACGAAGAAGCTGCTTCCCTCCTCGACGACGCCTTGCAGCAACTCCGCGAGCGACGCGGTCAGTGACCATCGAAGGGCGGGATGCCATGGCATCCGGCCCTTCGTCGTTTCCCGCTCCGTTCGGGGTCCGGATGACGGTACCTGGCCGGGGGAGGGGTGGCGTCCCGAGTCATCGGACCGGCGAGTCGGTCACGATTCGCGTCCATGGGCCGGGGGGTACGTCGTCGTCGTCGACGAACGCCCAGTCGACGCGGTCGTCGTCACCGTCGAGCTCGGTGAAGGCGAGGCAGCCGTTCAGCGCGGGCGACACGTCAAGACCCGCGCCGTTGTACCGCGTGTTCGCGGGGCGCCGATCGTCCTCGCCGAACACGTACGCGGCGTCGCGGTATTCCCCGGGACCCGCGTCCTGTATCTGCCCGTAGCAGAGGCGGCCGTCGCGGTGCAGCACGACCCAGCGGTTCTTCATCAGGCTCACCGCCGGATCGTCGACCGCTCCCGCCAGAGCGGGGTCGTCTGCCCAGGGCACGACGCCTCCGCGTGTGGCGAAGCCCTCCCTGTCGTTGACGTCGTCGAACGGAAGGTCCAGATAGAACGGATTCTGCCGCGGGGTCATCGCGGTGGGGAAGAAGTCGTGGTCGGCGGTGCGCGCTTCGGTGCGGCACCCTCCGCCGGTGTCGACACCGTCGCATCCGCCGTACGATTCCAGCCACGCGGAATCGTAGGTCGAGATGCGCTGACTCCCGTCGGGGGCGTCCGGATCGAAGACCTCGCCGACCCAGAACGTCGTGGCCACGATGTCGGTGTGCCAGGGATACCCGGTATCCGGGCGGACAGGCGTCTCCGGGGTGCACGCGCACAGACCGAGGGCGGCGACCACCCCGAGGGTGACCGCCGCCCCGAATGCGACCCGCCGCGTCATCCGGAGACAGTGCTCTCGGTGGGGCGGACGAGCTCGACCGGTCCCTGGGGCGGCGCGGCCGAGGCCGTGGCGGTCGGCCCCGCGGCGGCGCCCGCGGAGGGGATGGGCGGAGCGCCCGCGCTGTCGTACAGCTGCAGATCGTCGGTGCGCAGGCTCCCGTCGGCGAAGATCGTCAGGGCGAAGCTGATGCCGTCGTATCCCGCCGGGATCGGCGGAGTCGTCCAGTCCGCCAGCGTCCACTCGGCCGCGGAGGCGAACCAGGGGCTCGACGTCCAGTACGACCAGGCGCCCGAGGTGGAGCGCAGGTATACCGCGAACTGGGTGACGCCGGAGGAGACGTACCACTCGCGCAACGCGTACGTCCTGCCGGCCGTCACCGTCGGCGCGCACTGACCCAGGTCGAACTGCGGGAGCAACTTGGCATCCCCGTCGACATAGGACGACATCGTGATGAGGCTCGAGACAGCGCCGCTGTGCGCGGGCGAACCGGTGCCGAACGCAGGGGAGTTGCTCCCGTAGCCGCCCCGCATCCAGCAGTCGGGAGCCCCGACCTCCAAGCTCGAATTGACGACGCCGTTCGTCGACCCGGTGGGAGCGGGAACGGCGGGGCCGGCGACGAGCGGTTTGGCAGCGCCCCCGATCACGTCGCCGACCGTGCGCACCACCGTCCCGGCGCCCTGGCGGGTCTTGAGCCACTCGAGGAAGCGCGTCAGAACCGTCGGGGTGACGGCCAAGTCGCTGCACGCATCGGCGCACACGTCGTGGAACGTGTACGGCACCCATCCGCCGCCGTTGCGCTCGGCATTCGTGACACCGGCGATGAGATCGTCGAGGGTCCAGGTGGCATCCACCTGATCGAGGGCCTTCAACGCGTAGCGGTCGGCGGGACGCGTGGACTCGGCGTAAGAGCACTCCGGGCACCCGAAGCGACTGGGGATGTCGCCGAGCAGCCGCGCGCTGCTGTACCCGCATGCCGCGGCGGCCCGCTCGACTTCGGGCGTGCTGGAGGCGAAGGGATAGGCGAAGCTGCGGACGGTGAACCCCCACGACGTGAGGTTTCGACGGTCGGTGCAGATCTGCCGCTTGGCCTCGTCGATGCCCACCTGAGCGAGATCGGGGTGGTTCACGGTGTGCCCGCCGATCTCGTGGCCGGCATTCTTCAGACTCGTCAGATCGGCGCGCGTCATGTGGCCCGCCGCCCCGATGAAGCCCGACGGGACGTAGAACGTCGCCTTCATCCCGTTCGCGCGGAGCGTGGGAAGCGCCTGCAGCTGGTTGGCGTTCGCATCGTCGAAGGTCAGGCTCACGATGGTGCGGGTCGCCGCCGCGGCGGGCGGGGCGGGTGCCACGGCCATCACGCCTCCGGCCCCCACCGCCAGCGCGGCGACGACGGCGACGGTGCGACGCAGGGTCGACGCGGCCGAGCGATCGACGAGGACGCCGGCGATCACAGCGCGCCCCGGAACGAGTCCGCGCCCGCGAGCGGCATGGCGTCCGACCCCAGTCGCTCGCGCGAGAGCAGGTCGGCGGCGACGCGCATGATCGTCGAGGTCAGCGACGTGCGCGGTTCGTAGCCGACGAGGTCGTGCGCCTTGGTGTTGTCGGGCACCCGGCGGCGCATGTCCTCGAAGCCGGGCGCGTACGCCTGGTCGTAAGGGATGAGCTCGACGACACTGCGGCTGTCGAGCGTGCGGATGATCTCGTGGGCGAGGTCGAGAATGGAGATCTCGCGGGCACCCCCGAGGTTGTACGCCTGGCCACGTGCCCGCGGGTCGCGTTCGATGCGGACCATCGCCGGCACCACGTCCTCGACGGCGGAGAAGCAGCGCGTCTGCAGCCCGTCGCCGAACACGGTCAAAGGCTGCCCGCGCAGCGCCTGCCCGACGAGGTTCGGCAGCACCATGCCGTAGCGGCCGGTCTGGCGCGGCCCGACCGTGTTGAACAGCCGCACGATCGACACGTCGAGGCCCTCCTGGTCGCAGTAGGCCTTCGCGAACGCCTCGTCGATGCCCTTCGCCCCGGCGTACGTCCAGCGTGACAGCAGCGGGTCGCCGAGCACCCGGTCGGCATCCTCGCGCAGGCGATCGGCCGTGTTCTTGCCGTACACCTCGCTCGTCGAGACGAGCAGCACGGACGCCTGCCGCTCGATCGCGGCGGTGAGGACGTTCTCGGTTCCGTGGATGTTGATGCGCAGGCCCCGCAGCGGTTGCTCGACGATGAGCTTCACCCCGACGGCCGCCGCCAGATGGAACACCCGATCGCACGACTGCATCGCCTCTCCCACCGTCAGGGGGTTGAGGATGGATCCGTGCACCATCGTGACCCGCGGGTGGTCGGCGACGCCGGCCAGGTTACGTGCGGATCCGGTGGAGAGGTCGTCGAGGACGACGACCTCGTCGCCGAGACCGAGCAGGTGCTCGACGAGGTGACTGCCGACGAAACCTGCACCCCCGGTGACCAGGGATCTTCTCGCCCCGTGTCCGGGGTAGACCGACACCGTCACAGCAGCACCCGCCCCGCGATGTCCGCGCTGCGGTAGGTACCGTCGACGACGAGGGTGTCGGCATTCAACCAGGTGAGATCGCAGTCGTGGTGGCGGGTGTGAACGAGCACCAGATCGGGACGGAAGGCGGCGGGATCGACCAGGGAATCCCGTTCACGACCGGAGCCGAGGAACACGTGCGGGGCGTGCGTGTCGACGTACTGCACTTCGGCGTCGAGGTCGATGAGCAGGTCGATGATCTCCAGCGCGGGGGACTCCCGCAGGTCGGCGACGTCGGGCTTGTAGGTCACGCCGACGATCAGGATCCGGGCGCCGCGCGTGCCCTTGCCCGCCCGCCCGAGGACGTCGCGGATGCGCTCGACGACGCGCCGGGGGCGCGCGGCGATGCGCGTCATCGCCTCGGTGATGACGCCGGCATCCACGTGCAGTGCCTTCAGCTGCCACAGCAGGTAGTGGGGATCGCACGGGATGCAGTGACCTCCGACGCCCGGCCCGGGGTAGAAGGCCATGAATCCGTAAGGCTTCGTGCTCGCGGCCTCGATCACCTCGGTGACGGGGACGTCGAGGGCGCCGCAGATGTCGGCGAACTCGTTGGCCAGAGCGATGTTGACCGCGCGGAAGGTGTTCTCGAGCAGCTTCGTCATTTCGGCGGTCGCCAGGCTCGACACGCGGTGCACCCGTGCGGCGTACCGGCCGAGGAGGAGCGCGCCCTCCTCCTCGCACTGCGGGGTGGCCCCACCCACGACGCGCGGGACGACCTCCTGGGCGAAGCCGACGTTGCCCGGGTCGATCCGCTCGGCGCTAAAGGTCACGAAGACGTCGCGACCGATCTGCATCCCCCGTTCGCGCAGGGGCTGCTCCACGAGGTCGTGAGTGCATCCGACGTAGGTCGTGGAGGTGAGCATGATCAGCTGGCCCGGGCGCGCGGCGGCGACGACGGTGGCGCACGCCGCGCGGAGCGGGACGAGATCGGGCACCTGCCGGTCGTCGACGGGGGTAGGGACGCACACGACGACGGCGGCAGCGCGGGAGAGCTCCGAGACGTCACCGGTCAACCGGAATGCCGCGGGCGCGCGCAGGGCGGCGTCGAGCCGCTCCCGGTCGGAATCGATGAGATCGGCGCCTCGAGCCGCGATCGTCCGGAGTCGACGAGACGACACGTCCAAAGCGATCACCCTCGAACCGCTCGCGTGATAGGCGAGGGCTGTCGGCAGGCCGACATATCCGAGGCCGACGATGGCGACATCGAAGTCGAACGGGGCGTCACCGGACCTCGGTGGGAGCGGGGCGTCGAACAGGTCCGCCCGGACATCGAGTGTGGACATCATCATCCTCCTGGAGCGTGGTGCAAGCGGCAGTCGGGTATCGACCGCGATCCACGGCCCACCCTGAGCCGCCCCCGGCGATCGGTCAAGGAACGAGCGGCGATCATGCGGGACGCCGCGCACCGCAGCGGATCCTGCGGGAAACCGCACCGCGCATGCGGGTCCCGGCCCGCCGCCTGCCCGTGTCATCGCGTACGGTCGAGCGCAGATCTGACGGGGGATGCCATGACCGGAACCGGGATCGACGACCGACCGACCGCCTGCGTCGTGGCCTCGTCGACGGGGCGCCCGACGTGACGACGGTCGGCATCGTCGTCGTCGTGATCTGCACGATCGGCTTCTCCACCGTGGTGTGGGGCATCGTCGCCCTCTGCCGACTCGCGGCGGGGGGACGCACCCGCGCCGGCCTGATGTCGCCGTCGATGTTCTACCGCGCCGACGAGGTGGCGGTGCTCATCGCCGCGCACAACGAGCAGCTTGTGATCGCCGACGCCGTCCGCGCCGCCCGCGCCCTGGTACCCGCGCGCAACGTCTTCGTCGTCTCGGACGGGTCGACCGATCAGACCGTGGACCGGGCCCGTGAGGCGGGCGCCACGGCCTGGAACCTCGTCACCAACCGGGGGAAGGCGGGAGCCATTCGCTCCGGCCTCGCGCACTTCCGCATTGCCGAACGGTACCCGATCCTGCTGCTGCTGGACGCGGATTCGCGTCCCCGGCCGGACTACCTGCGCACCGGGCTGCCGCTGTTCACCGACGACGGGGTGGTCGCGGTGGCGGGGCGGGCCACGACGGCACCGGATGCCGCGACGCGAGGAATGGGACGGGTGCTCACCTCCTACCGCGAGCGCACCTACGTGTGCACGCAGTACCTGCACAAGTTCGGGCAGGCCGCGACGGCCGCCGACGCGGTGACGATCGTGCCGGGGTTCGCGAGCATGTACCGCACCGACGTCCTCGACCGCATCGACATCGAGGCGCCCGGGTTGACGATCGAGGATTTCAACATGACCTTCGAGGTGCACGCGAAGCGTCTGGGCCGCATCGCCTTCCACCCCGCCTGCGCGGTGGCGGAGACGCAGGACCCCGCCATCCTCCGGGATTACTCGGCCCAGATGCGCCGGTGGAGCCTCGGTTTCTGGCAGACGCTCCGGCGTCACGGTCCGCGCCGCGGCCTGTTCTGGACATCGGTCGGCGTCTTCGCGGTCGAGACGGTCGTCTCCAGCCTGGTCCTCGCCGCGATGGTGCCGGCCCTCGTCGTCGCGGCGCTGGCCGCGGTGGCCGCGCCCGTTCTCACCGGTGAGTCCGCGACGGTCGCGGCGACGATGGCATCGGCGCTTCCGGTCGGCCCGTTGGCGGCGGCGTTCGTCGTGACGGATGCCGCGATGACGGCGTTCGCGTGCGCAGTGACGGGTACGCGTCCGCGGGTGTGGATGCTCCTGTATCCGCTTCTGCGCGTCTGGGACGCGGTGCTGTGCCTGCGCGCGCTCGTCGCCGCACTCGGCCGGCCCTCGGACGGACGCTGGCGCAGTCCCGACCGTCGTGCGGCGCTGTCGCCGATCGCTTCGTGACCCCTTCCGGCATCCCGACGTTCCCTCAGGCGCCGGAGGTCTCCGCCGGGGAAGCGTGCAGCAGCGCCACCAGGTGCACACGCGAGCTCACCCCGAGTTTGCGGTAGACGCCGGTCAGGCGCAGCTCGACGGTGCGCAGGGAGATGAACAGGGCGGCCGCGATCTCGCGGTTGCGCAGCCCACGACCGACCAGGGCCACGACGTCGCGCTCCTGGGGGGTGAGCGAGCGTCCCCGATCACCGGGTCGGGGGACCGCCCGCGCCGGTGGTCGCTCGGTGATCGGAAGACACCTCTCCCGCGTCGTCCGGAGGCGGACGCGCTCGATGGGAGGGTCGTCGGTGCGACCGATGGCCGCGGCTTCGCGGAATGCCTGCGCGCCGTCGTGGTCGCTGCGGCAGACAGCACGCGACCGCGCCACCGCCAGTGTGGTCCAGCGGCGGGGAATGCGCTGCGATGCCTCCTCGAGGCGGGCGAGCAGACGACGCGCATCTCCGCGGAGGCCGCTCAGCCACAGCGCCTCGATCAGGTCGGCGTCGGCGCGCAAGAGCGACGGGTCGTCGCAGGGCACAGCCTCCCGCGCGGCCTGGAGCGCGGCCACGGCGTCGTCGAACCGTCCCTCCGCCAGCGCGCAGCCGCCCTCGATGACGGCGAACCACGGCAGCGCGGTCGTCGTGCCCTCTCGTCGGCAGAGATCGCGACCGCGGCGGACGAGTTCGGACACTTCCCGCCCGAGGGGATCGACCGCGGCAGCGCCGGCGAGTACGAGGGTGTCCGCCACCTCCGACCGTCGACCCGGGACCCACTCGCGTCTCCAGGCGTCCACGGCCTCGCGCGCCGCGATCGGGTCGCCTCCGCGCGCCTCCGTCGTCACCAGCAGACACCCCAGCTGATCGCGCCAGTACGGCGCGAGACGCGGTCGGCGGTCGAGCAGGGACCGGATGCCGCGTCGAACCGCCGCGTAGTCCTCGCGCAGCACGCTGATGTGCAGGGCGAGCAACGCCTGTTCGATCGGGGCGTCCGGCTCCGGTGCGCTCCGGACGCTCCCGGTGTCGATGGTGATGGGGAGCAGGACATCGGCGCCCAGCTCCTCGAGCAGTCGAGCGAGCAGCGTGGTCTCCGTCGCAGCGATTCCACGCTCGGTGGCGAGCACGACGAGGGCGTGCGCCCGTCCGACCTCACCGCGCGACAGGTGTCGTCGTGCGCTCTCGCACAACAGTCGTTCGACGGCCCGCGGGTCGTCGGTCTCGTCCGCGACGCGCAGCACCAGGTCGTCGAGGACGTGGTCGGGCGCCGCCGTCGCCATCGACCACGCGAGTGTCCCTCGGATCCGCACGGCCGGATCGGTCGGTGTTCCGGCCCGCCAGAGGTAGTGCCGGCCCCGCACCACGTGCCCCTCGAGCACGAGGGCCTCTCCGAGCTCGACGAGGAGGCGGCACCGGGCGACGTCGTCGATCCGGCCGGCCTGAGCGCGCTCGGCGAACTCGACGGCCGCGGACGGTTCACCCGAGCGAGCGAGCTCCACCGCCGCGACCAGCAGCGGTTCGCGATCGCCGTCGGGTTCGGCGTAGCTCTGATGCCACAGGACGGTCGCCGGGTACTCTCCCGCGTGTTCCGCGGCGGCCCGGTCATGCAGCCGGTACCTCTCATCGGCGGTGAGCGAGCCGAGGTGCCGGAGACGCAGAGCGGAGTCGGCAACGCGGGCGAGCTCGCCGTGGACGGCCACGAGGCCCCCGTCGATCAACGCGTTCAGCTCGATCCCCAGGCCCGAGGCGACGGACCGCAGGCGGTCGTGAGCGAAGATCGGTCCCACGCACAACAGGTCCATGACCGCGGCGACACGAGGGTCGCGGAACGTCTCAACCGTGCGCCCGCGCCGACCCGGCACCTCGTCGGCAAGTCGGAGCGGCAGAGGGAGCGGGTCGTCGCCCGCCGCCTCGCACGGAGTCAGCCGCACGCGCGAGAGGATCCCCGGGTCGCCACCGACGAACCCGGCCACGGTGTGCAGGACGGCGAGGGCCGCACCCGACCCGAGGACGACCCGAGCGAGGTCGAGGGTCTCTTCGAACGACAGCCGGCCGATGCGCTCGTGCCGCATGCCGGCGAAGTCGCGGCGCCCGTCGGCGGCGCCCGCGGTGGCCACGACGCTCAGTCCGGTGCCTCGTAGTCGACCGAAGACGAACGACAGCACCGTGATGCTCGCCCCGTCCATCTGATCGAGGTCGTCGACGACGACGACATCGGGTTGTTCATGGACGAGATGCAGGGTGCGGCTGAGTTCCTCGGCGAGGAGATGCTCGGGCCAGTCCCGGCCGCGCGCGAGGACGGCGTTCACGGCTTCGCGCCGTTCGCCCCCGAGGCCCGTCGCCAGTGCCGACAGCCCCGAGTACGGCCACAGGCGTTCGCTCGGGCTCGCCGAGACGACGACGGCGCCGTGCTGCTCGGCGATCTCTCGGGCGAGGGCGGACTTGCCGATGCCCTCCGCGCCGACGAACAGGCACGCCGCCCCTCCGGACGTGCCGATCACCTCTTCCGCGATCCGCTTCTCGTGCGCGCGACCGATAAATGGCATCCGAACGCTCCCAACTGCGTCGTCCGGAGCCGAGGATCTCTCCCCGGACCGGATCAGGATGCCCCCCTTCGGAAGGCTAAGTCGCGGTCGGGACGAAGACAAGGGGTGTTTCTCCGCAAGACGGTGACGCACGAGAGGACCGGATGCCAGGGCATCCGGTCCTCTCGGGTTCGAGCGCTCAGTACTCGCGGTCGATGAGCTGCGGCGGTACGTGATCGGCGGCGATCTCGTCCACGAAGAACGCCGTGCGTCGGCGTCCTTTCGCCCCCGCGGCGGGAACGCTCTGGTAGCTCGCTCCGGCAAGGGCGAGGCCGAGGGCGGCAGCCTTGTCCGCCCCCGCGATCACCATCCACACGCGCTTGGAGCTGTTGATGACGGGGCGCGTGAGCGACACCCGCTCGCTCGGCGGCTTCGGCGACTCCCGGACCGGCACGGTCGCCCGGTCGGTCACCGAGATCTCGGGCCGGTCGGGGAACAGCGAGGCGATGTGGGCATCGGGCCCGACGCCGAGGAAGCAGATGTCGAACGAGGGCCAGGGGCCGGTCTCACTGCGATCCGACGGAGCGAACTGCGCCAGTTCGTCGGCATAGGCGATGGCCGCGGCATCCAGATCGACGCCGTCTTCGCTGGAGGCGACGACGTGGATGTTCTCGGCGGGGATGTCGAGGTGGTCCAGGAATGCCTCGCGCGCCTGCTTCTCGTTCCGATCGTCGCTGTCCCGGGGCACGAAACGCTCGTCACCGAACCAGAAGTGCACGAGAGACCAGTCGATGTCGGCCGCGCGCTCGTCGCGCGCGGCCGTACGCAGGACAGCGCCGCCCATCGTTCCGCCGGTCAGGCAGATGTGCATCCGCTTGCCCTCGGCGACGCGCTTCACGATGCGGTTCACGAACCGCGTCGCCACGTACTCCGCCAGGGCGTCGGCGTCGCGCTTGATGATGACGCGCTTCGCGCCCGAGTCGCTCACGACCCGCTCTTCTCGCTCGCGGCGTGCAGCAAGTCGTGGCCCTCGGTGATCACACGGCCGTAAAGCACGTCGGGGTCGAGTCGCCGCAGCTCCTCGGCCAGGCACTCCCGCAGGGTGCGTCGCGGGAAGGCGAGGTCGTGAGTCGGCTGCCCCGGTTGGCTGAGGATCGCGACGCCGGCCTCGGGACGCTCGAGCAGAGTGTCGCCGCTTGCGCGCGTGAGGCGCACCGACTTGATGCCGCTCGACCACGCGTCGGCCGGGAGGTAGGCGTAGTCGACGGGGGCGTCGAGCTTCATCCCCAGCCACGCCGCGAGCAGCGCGGTGGACGGGGAGTCCGACGCGCCACGCACCTCGATCGCGGTGACCGGCTCGTACGGCGGCTGGTCGAGCACCGCCGCGAGTTGTTCGCGCCACCGGGTGACACGGGTCCACGCGAAGTCGGTGTCGCCGGGGGAGTAGTGCTCCCCGAGCTCGGCGACCCACGCGGCCGGGTCGGCCTGCGACGAGGCGTCGGTGATGCGGCGCTGGGCGATGCGGCCGATGGCCGAGCGCGACGGGTTCGACGGGGCCTCGGCCGGCCACCACGCCACGACCGGGGCGTCGGGCAGCAACAGTCCCGTGACAAGGCTCTCGGCGTTGGAGCCGGCGGCACCGTGGGCACGCAGCACAACGACTTCGCTGGCGCCCGCGTCACCTCCCACGCGGATTTGGGCGTCGAGACGGGGGGCCTCGTCCTCGTCGCCGAACAGCACCGCGATGACGCGCATGGGGTGCTCGCGCGAGGCGTCGTTCGCGGCCTCGATGACTTCTTCTTCGGCGCCGTGATGCGTGACGATGATGAGCGTCAGCACGCGGCCCAGGGCGACCGCGCCGCCCTCTTCGCGGACGCTGACGAGCTTCTTCGAGATCGCGCTGACGGTGGTGTCGGGCAGGTCGATGATCACGGGCGCCTCCAGGTGCGGCCGTCGCGGGCGAGGAGCTCATCGGCGGATGCCGGCCCCCACGACCCGGGCGAGTACTGTTCGAGCGGACCGCCCTCCGCGGCCCAGAACTCCTCGATCGGGTCGAGGATCTTCCAGCTCAGCTCGACCTCTTCGTGCCGCGGGAACAGCGGCGGGTCGCCGAGCAGGACGTCGAGGATGAGCCGCTCGTACGCTTCGGGGCTGGCCTCGGTGAAGGCGTGACCGTACCCGAAGTCCATCGTCACGTCGCGCACCTGCGTGCCGTCGCCGGGGACCTTGGAACCGAAGCGGATCGTGACGCCCTCGTCGGGCTGCACGCGGATGACGAGGGCGTTCTGCCCCAGCTCCTGCGTCTGGCTCTGCGAGAACAGCTGCTGCGGCGCACGTTTGAACACGACGGCCACCTCGGTGACGCGCCGGCCGAGCCGCTTTCCGCTGCGGACATAGAACGGTACGCCCGACCAGCGGCGCGTGTTGATCTCGAGCTTGATCGCGGCGAACGTCTCGGTGACGGATTCGGGGTTCATCCCGTCTTCCTCGAGGAAGCCGAGCACCTCCTCACCGCCCTGCCAGCCGCCGGCGTACTGCCCGCGGGCGGTGGCCTCGGCGAGGTTCTCGGGCAGTCGTACCGCCGCGAGCACCTTCTCTTTCTCAGCGCGGAGGTCGGCGGCGTTGAAGCTGATGGGCTCCTCCATCGCCGTCAGCGCGAGAAGCTGCAACAGGTGGTTCTGGATCACGTCGCGCGCGGCGCCGATGCCGTCGTAGTAACCGGCACGGCCGCCTACACCGATGTCCTCGGCCATCGTGATCTGCACGTGGTCGACGTAGTTGCGATTCCAGATCGGCTCGTACAGCTCGTTGGCGAAGCGCAGCGCCAGGATGTTCTGCACCGTCTCCTTGCCGAGATAGTGGTCGATGCGGAAGATCGCGTCAGCCGGGAACGCACTCTCGACGACCTCGTTCAACGCGCGGGCCGATGCCAGGTCGTGCCCGAACGGCTTCTCGATGACGACGCGACGCCATCCGGTCGTGTCGTCTGCGGTCTCGCCGACGAGGCCGGACGCCTTCAGCTGCGTCGTGACCAGCGGGAAGGCCTTCGGCGGAATCGACAGGTAGTACGCGTGATTGCCCATCGTGCCGCGTTCGGTGTCGAGCTTGTCGACAGTGGCCCGCAGGCGCTGGAACGCCTCGGGGTCGTCGAACTCGCCCTGGACGAAGCGGATGCCCTCGAGCAGCTCTTTCCACGTCTCCTCGCGGAACTCGGTGCGGGCGTACTTCTTGACCGAGTCGTAGACGACCTCGGCGAAGTCCTGGTCCTCCCAGTCGCGACGCGCGAAACCGACCAGGGCGAACCCGGGGGGCAGCAAGCCGCGATTGGCGAGGTCGTAGACCGCCGGCATGAGCTTTTTGCGCGACAGATCGCCGGTGACGCCGAAGATCACGAGGGCGCTGGGCCCCGCGATCCGGCTCAAACGGCGATCCTCGGGATCGCGCAGGGGATTGTGACCCGGTGTGATCTCTACGACCATGACTTACTGTGCCGCCTCGAAGAGTGAGAGCACCTCGACCTGCGGGTCGGTCAGCGTCAGCGTGACGACGGGACGGCCATGCGGCGCCCCCGCCAGAACGCTCGCGTCTCCCGCGGCCTGTGCCTGGATGAGTTGTCCGAACGTGAACGGTCGACCGGGGATCTCGAGGTCGACATCGGTGCGTTCGATGATCTGAAGGAAGACACCGGTGGCGGGTCCCCCCTTGTGGTACTGGCCCGTCGAGTGCAGGAACCGGGGACCCCAACCGAACGTGGTGGGGCGACCGGAGTCGGCGGCGACGAGCTCGCGAAGGCCCGCGAGCTGCGGGAGGTCGAGGCGGTTCACGTACGCCTGAATGCTCACGTAGCCGTCGGCGGGGACCTGCGCGTACAGGGCCTCGAGCACTGCCGCGACAGTTCCGCCGGCCGCGAGGGCGGGGTCGGACACGCGCACCTCGACGCCGTCGGCGACGAACGCCGGAGCGGTGGGGGCGGGCTGCGCCTGGAGCAGGCCACGCGTGGCGTCCTTCGCCGACTCGACGTCGGGCTGATCGAAGGGATCGATGCCGAGCAGGCGTCCCGCGACGGCAGTCGCGTACTCCCACACGACGAACTGCGCGCCCAGCGACCCGCTGACGAGCACCTCGTCGGTGTGCCGCTCGAAGAGGTGGAACGCGTGCGCGTCCTCGACGAAACGGACGACCTGCAGATCGTCGGGCTGGGACTCGAGCTCGGGCGAGACCGGCAGCAGAACCACGGGGAGGATGCCGGATCCGTCCTTGCCCGTCGACTCGGCGACCAGCTGCTCGATCCAGTCCGGCAGGCCCACGATGTGGGTTCCGTCGGTGATCAGGCCGAGTTTGTCGCGGCGCAGGGCGCCGCCACCGGCGATCGCGGCGGCCAGGACGAGCGCCGGGTTCTCGGGGGAGTCGATGGCGACCTCGAGAAGCGTGGCATCCGCCTCGTCGAGGAGGTCGTCGATGTCGACTCCGGCGAGCCCGGTCGGCACGAGGCCGAACGCAGTGAGCGCGGAATACCGGCCGCCCACCTCGGGGTCGGCGGTGAAGACGCGGTATCCGTCGGCACGCGCCGCTTCTTCGAGCGGTGAACCGGGGTCGGTCACGACGACGATGCGGTCGGCGGGGTCGATCCCCAGATCGCGGTATGCCGCCTCGAACGCCCGCTTGACGGAGTCGGTCTCGATGGTCGAACCGGACTTGCTCGACACGACCAGGACGGTCTGCGCGAGACCGCCGGCCTCGCCGTCGCCGTCGATCGCGGCGAGCACCTGGGCGGGCGAGGTCGAGTCGACGATGACCAGCGGAACGCCGGCCGTCTGGGCGATGACCTCGGGAGCGAGCGACGAACCGCCCATCCCCGCGAGCACGACGCGCGTCACGCCCTGCGCGACGAGCTCGTCGCGCAGGGCGGTGATCTCGGGCACGAGCGGGCGCGAGACGGAGACCGCCCGCACCCACCCGAGCCGACGGGACGCTTCGTCTTCGGCGGCAGGGCCCCACAAGCTCGCGTCGCCGGCGGTGATGCCCGACGCGATCAGCGAGCCGGTCAGGCCCGGCAGCTCGGCCGCGACGACCGAGCCGACGCGGCCGGTGACCTTGACCGCGAAGCTCACTTGGCGGCCTGGGCGCTTCCGGCGTCGAGGGCGGTCTTGACCGTGTCCTGCAGCTCGTGCCAGGAGGCGATGAACTTCTCGACACCCTCGTCCTCGAGCGTCTGCGTCGCGTCGGCGACGTCGACACCCGCGGCGGCGAGACGGTCGAAGACGTCGTGCGCGTCGGCGTAGGCGCCGGTCACGGTGTCTCCGGCGATGACACCGTGGTCGTACGTGGCCTCGAGCGTCTTCTCCGGCATGGTGTTGACGGTTCCGGGGGCGACGAGCTCGGTCACGTAGAGCGTGTCGGGCAGGGCCGGGTCCTTGACACCGGTCGACGCCCACAGGGGACGCTGGACGGTGGCGCCGGCATCGAGCAGCGTCTTCGCGCGGTCTTCGGAGAACTTCTTCTCGAACAGTTCGTAGGCCAGGCGGGCGTTGGCGATTCCCGCCTTGCCCTTGAGTTCGGCGGCCTCGTCTGAACCGAGGGCGGCGAGTCGCTTGTCGATCTCGGTGTCGACGCGCGAGACGAAGAACGACGCGACCGACTGCAGGGTCGAGATGTCGTGGCCCGCGGCCTGCGCCTTCTCGACACCGGCGAGGTAGGCGTCGATGACCTCCTCGTAGCGCTCGAGGCTGAAGATGAGCGTGACGTTCACCGAGATGCCCGCACCGATGACCTCGGTGATGGCGGGCAGGCCCGCCTTCGTCGCGGGGATCTTGATCAGCACGTTCTTGCGGTCGACGCGGGCCGACAGGTCCTTGGCCTGCGCGACGGTGGCGTCGGTGTCGTGCGCGAGATCGGGGGAGACCTCGATCGACACGCGGCCGTCGACGCCGTTGGTCGCCTCGAAGACGGGGAGGAAGATGTCGCACGCGTCGCGGACGTCGTCGGTGGTGATCGAGAAGATCGCCTCGTCGACATCGGCGCCTGCGGCGGCGAGCTCCTTGACCTGACCCTCGTACGCCTCGCCCTTGGACAGGGCGCCGGCGAAGATCGTGGGGTTGGTCGTGACACCCGAGACGTTGCGGGCGTCGATGAGCTCGGCGAGGTTGCCGGACTGGATCCGCTGGCGCGACAGGTCGTCGAGCCAGATGCTGACGCCGGCGGCGGCGAGGTCTGCGGTGGGAGTGCTCATGTCGTAAATCTCCTCGGGTTACTTCTTGGCGGCGGCGAGCGACTCGCGCGCGGCCTCGACGACGGCCTCGGCCGTGATGCCGAACTTCTGGAACAGGGTCTTGTAGTCGGCCGACGCACCGAAGTGGTCGATGGCGACCGAACGGCCGGCGTCGCCGACGATGCCGTGCCAGCTGAGGGCGGAGCCCGCCTCGACCGACACGCGCGCCTTCACGGCTGCGGGCAGCACGGACTCGCGGTACGCCTCGTCCTGCTCGGCGAACCACTCCAGCGACGGAGCCGACACCACGCGGGCGTGGACGCCCTCGGCGGCCAGGGTCTCGCGCGCCTGGACGGCGAGCTGGACCTCGGAACCGGTGGCGATCAGGATGACGTCGGGCTCGCCGCTTGCGGCCTCGGCCAGCACGTACGCTCCCTTGACGGCGCCCGCGGCCGACGCGAACTCGTCACCGGATGCCGCGCCCTCGCCGCGGGCGAAGACGGGGATGTTCTGGCGGGTGAGCGCGATACCGGCGGGGCCGGCCGTCCGGCGCAGCAGTTCGAGCCAGACCACGGAGGTCTCGTTGGCATCCGCGGGACGCACGAGGGCGAAGTTCGGGATGGCGCGGAGGGTGGCCAACTGCTCGATGGGCTGATGCGTGGGGCCGTCCTCGCCGAGCGCGACGGAGTCGTGCGTCCAGACGAAGAGGGTCGGGATGTTCATCAGGGCGGCCAGACGCACCGGCGGGCGCATGTAGTCGCTGAAGATGAGGAAGGTGCCGCCGAACGGGCGGGTGGGGCCGTGCAGCACGATGCCGTTGAGGATCGCGCCCATGGCGTGCTCGCGGATGCCGAAGTGCAGCACGCGACCGTAGGGGTCACCCGACCACTCGTGCGTCGACCACGACGAGGGGATGAAGGACTTGGCATCCTTGATCGTCGTCAGGTTGGACTCGGCGAGGTCGGCCGAACCGCCCCAGAGCTCGGGGAGCTCGGCGGCGAGGGCGTTGATGACCGTGCCGGAGGCGGCGCGGGTGGACACGTCTTTGCCCGCCTCGAAGGCGGGCAGGGCGTCGGCGATGCCCTCGGGCAGCTCGCGGGCCTGCAGGCGGTCCCACAGCTGCTTGCGCTCCGGGTGCTTCGCGGCCCACGCGTCGAAGGTCGACTGCCAGGCGGCCTTCTCGGCCTCGCCGCGCTCGACGAGCTGACGGGTGTGCGCGATGACGTCGTCGGCGACGGCGAAGTGCTGCTCGGGGTCGAAGCCGAGGACCTCTTTGGTGGCCTTGAGCTCGTCGGCGCCGAGGGCCGAGCCGTGGATCTTGCCGGAGTTCTGCTTGCCGGGCGACGGCCAGCCGATGATCGTCTTGAGGATGATGAGCGACGGCTTGCTCGTCTCGCCCTTGGCGGCCTCGATCGCGGCGTGGAGTTCGGCGACGTCTTCGACGTACTCGCCGGTCTTCTTCCAGTCGACGGTCTGCACCTGCCAGCCGTACGCCTCGTAGCGCTTGGCGACGTCTTCAGTGAAAGCGACGTTGGTGTCGTCCTCGATCGAGATCTGGTTGGAGTCGTAGATCGCGATGAGGTTGCCGAGCTCCTGATGGCCGGCGAGCGAGGAGGCCTCGCTCGTCACGCCCTCCTGGAGGTCGCCGTCACCGGCGATGACGTAGACGAAGTGGTCGAACGGGCTCTCACCCGGGGCGCTCTCGGCGTCGAACAGGCCGCGCTCGTAGCGGGCGGCGTAGGCGAAGCCCACGGACGATGCCAGTCCCTGGCCGAGCGGGCCCGTGGTGATCTCCACGCCGTCGGTGTGCCCGAACTCCGGGTGCCCGGGGGTCAGCGACCCCCACGTGCGGAGCGCCTCGAGGTCCTTCAGCTCGAGGCCGAAACCGCCGAGGTAGAGCTGGACGTACTGGGTGAGGGAGGAGTGTCCCGCCGAGAGGATGAAGCGGTCGCGGCCGGGCCAGTGCGTGTCGGCCGGGTCGTGGCGCAGAACCCGCTGGTAGAGCAGGTATGCGGCCGGGGCCAGCGACATCGCGGTACCGGGGTGGCCGTTGCCCACCTTCTCGACGGCATCCGCCGCCAGAATGCGGGCGGTGTCCACCGCGCGCCGATCGATGTCATCCCATTCGAAGTCCGACAAAACGGTGCCTCTCTCGATCTGCGCCCGTTCACGGCCGACGTCCGCGCTCACCACCGTAGGAGTGGGAGGGGGGTGGGGGTGTCGTCGCGGGGCGCGCGTTCACCGCCAGCATAGCGAGAACGGGCGACGCTGTTGCGGATCGTGACGGGGGTCGACAGGCGGCCGGGCGTCTGGTGCGGATGGCATAGAATCAGTGAGGATCTTTACGCGCTACCCCGGGGGACGATGGACATCTCGACGACGTCGCACGTCATTGCGACGACCGATCGCCGCTCCGTCGGGCGCACGGTCCGGGCCTACGTCGCCCTGACCAAGCCCCGCGTCCTCGAGTTGCTGCTGGTCACCACCGTTCCGGTGATGATCCTCGCCCAGGGCGGGCTCCCCGATCTGTGGCTCATCTTCGCCACGGTGATCGGCGGCTCGCTGAGCGCCGGCTCCGCCGCGGCGTTCAACATGTACCTCGACCGCGACATCGATGCGCACATGCAGCGCACCGAGAATCGACCGCTCGTGACGGGCGAGGTCTCCCCGCGCGGCGCGCTGGTGTTCGCGTGGACGCTCGCGGCGGTCTCGACCGTCTGGCTGTGGGCGTTCACCAACCCGCTCACCGCGGGGCTCTCCGCCGCGGCCATCTTCTTCTACGTCGTGATCTACACGATGATCCTCAAGCGCCGCACCGAGCAGAACATCGTGTGGGGCGGCATTGCGGGCTGCTTCCCGGTGCTCATCGGCTGGTCGGCCGTCACGGGTTCGCTCTCCTGGGCGCCGTTCATCCTCTTCGCGCTGGTGTTCCTCTGGACGCCGCCGCACTACTGGCCGTTGTCGATGAAGTACGCCGCGCAGTACGAAGAGGTCGACGTTCCGATGCTGGGTGCGACCCGCACCGGTTCCCAGGTGGGGCTGCAGGTCATCCTGTACGCGTGGGCCACCGTCGCCTGCTCGCTGCTGCTCATCCCGGTGGCATCCATGGGCCTGGTCTACACCGTGTCGGCGCTGGTGTTCGGCGGCTGGTTCATCTACGAATCGCACCGCCTGTATTCGCGCGCCGTCCGCGGCGGGGAGTCGCGCCCGATGCGCGTGTTCCACGCCTCGGTCACCTACCTGACACTGCTGTTCGTCGCGATCGCCGTCGACCCGCTGCTGCCCTTCTGACCTGATCCGAGGCGCCCGTCCCTCTCCGGGGCGGGCGTTTCGTGTTCCGGATGCCAGGCGGTGCGCCGCTGTTCGGTGGCGTGGCAGGTGAGTGTCCAGGACGCCCTGAGTCGCGCGTGGATCGTCCGGGTGTTGTGGACACCGGGCGGGGCGGTGGGCAGGTTCGTTAGGTGTCCAGGACGCCCGGAGTCGCGCGTGGATCGTCCGGGTGTTGTGGACGCCGGGCGGGGCGGTGGGCAGGTTCGTTGGGTGTCCAGGACGCCCGGAGTCGCGCGTGGATCGTCCGGGTGTTGTGGACACCGCATCCGCGAGCCGTGGGGTGCATGTCCAGGACACCCGGAACTGCGCGCGGGCGGTCCGGGTGTTTCGGACACCGAAGGACGGTGAACGTGCAAGCGCCCGCCCCCATCGCGGGAGCGGGCGCTTCGGTACGCGGGTCAGCGGCGCGTGGCGTCGTCTCCGGCGTCGAGCTTGGGTGCGTCGTGACCGGCGTCGAGCTTGGGTGCGTCGTGACGCTCCGCGGCGGCCTGCGGCGGAGCCGGAGCAGTCGACGGCGTCTCGATGTCGGCATCCTCCACCGAGATGGGGGCGGCGGTCGCGGCGGGCGTGTACGGGGTGACGGCGGGCGCGGCGGCCGTCTCGTCGTCGGTGTTCCAGTCGATGCTCTCGACCGCGACGTCGGGGCGGCGGGTCAGGGCTGCGGCTGCGCCGAGCGCGAGCACGGCGACGATGCCCACGGCGCCGGCGCCGAGGACGGCGGCTCCGACCACGACCCAGGACTGACCGACGTAGACCTGCACGACGGTGGCGTTGGGGTCGTTGAGGACCTCCTCCATCGCGGTGATCCCGTTCAGGACGATCGCGAGACCGCCGATGATGGCGGCCAGGGATCCGGCGACGAGCACCCAGAAGGGGATGCTGGTCAGCAGACGGGGACGAGTGTGCATGGGTTGAACTCCTTGTCGTTCCGACCCGGGGAGTCGGACAGCGTCATCCGACGCGGTGGCATCGGATGGATCACGGGCGCAGGGCACCCGGGGAACAAGACTGTCTCACCCGGCGGTGTCGGCGTTAGGGGTCGCCCATGAATGGCCTATGAGCGTATAAGAGCGCCGTCTCGCCCCGACGGCACCGGCCGGCGTGTGCTCAGCGTCGCGCGGACGCCGTCTCGCGACGCCTGATCGGCTCGTCGGCGATGGCCGGCTGCTTCAGGCGCAGCACGACGACGGTCATGGTCGCCGCGGCCAGAGCGGCGAGCACCATGTGCGCCCCGACGGCGAGCTCGGGCAGTCCGTTGCGCGCCTGATACAGGCCGATGGCGATCTGCACGAGTTCGACGGCCAGCAGGGCACTCGCCCAGCGACGCACCGGGAGGCGGAGCCGCCAGGCGATCACGACGACCGCCAGCGTCAGGACGAACAGCGCGTAACCGGGCCACGCGTGGACGTGCTCGAGCACCTGGGCGTCGAAGCCGTTGCGGACCGAGGCCTCGTCGCCGGAGTGAGGACCGGCGCCCGTGGTGAGCACACCGAACACGATCGTCAGGGCCAGCACGCCGGTCGTCGCGTGCACCAGCCCCGCGAACCAGCGGGGAACGGCACGGGCGCGGGGGCCCGCGGGCTGATACATGAAGACGAGGAACGCGGCGCAGACCGCCACGAGCGAGACGGACGCGACGTAGTGGAAGCCGACGATGAAGGGGTTGAGTCCCGTGAGCACCGTGACGCCGCCGACCAGGGCCTGCGCGACGATGCCCGCGAGCACGACGAGCGACAGCACGAACAGCACCCGGCGCTCATGCCGCATGCGCCACACGAGCACCACCACGGCGAGGGCAAGGATGCCGACGAGCCCGGTCAGCGTCCGGTTGCCGAACTCGATGATGCCGTGGATACCCATCTCGGGGGTGTTCACGAGCGAGTCGGGGGTGCAGCGCGGCCACGTGGGGCAGCCGAGTCCCGAGCCGGTCAGGCGCACGGCGCCCCCGGTGCCGATGATGAGCACTTCCGCGACGAACGACAGCCACGCGAACACCCGCACCCGACGGTCGACGTCGGCGGGCAGCCACGCGACGAAGCGGCGCACCGGCGACGGGAGGCGTGACGGGGCGGTGGAGGACGGGGCGGAGGGCATGCGTACGGCTTCCTGGCGTCGAGGTGCTCCGGGCGTTCGGAGGAGCGGGCCTGCCATGCCGGGAGCGGGTGTTGCCTGTAGAATCGAAGGGTCCGGGTGCAGCGCTTCACGCGTTCCGCACCGCTGACAGTCTAGGCGCGCAGCCAGCGCCTTCGAGCGGGCCCACCAGCGACCTTCCTGGGACTTCGACCGGAGTCCGGAATGTCGGGACGGATGACACCGTTGAGGTCCGAGAAGGAGAGTGACCACCATGTCCGATGTACTCATCGACCGACCCGAGCTCGAAAGCCTGGGGCAATACGAGTTCGGCTGGCACGACACCGATGCCGCCGGCGCGCTCGCCCAGCGCGGAATCAACGAGGACGTCGTGCGCGGCATCTCCGCCCTGAAGTCCGAGCCCGAGTGGATGCTGAAGACGCGTCTCAAGGGCTACCAGCTCTTCGGTCGCAAGCCCATGCCCACCTGGGGCGCCGATCTCAGTGAGATCGACTTCGACAACATCAAGTACTTCGTGCGCTCGACCGAGAAGCAGGCCCAGTCCTGGGAAGACCTTCCGGAAGAGATCCGCAACACCTACGAGAAGCTGGGCATCCCCGAGGCCGAGCGTCAGCGTCTCGTCGCCGGCGTGGCCGCGCAGTACGAGTCCGAGGTGGTCTACCACCAGATCCGTGAAGACCTCGAGCAGCAGGGTGTCATCTTCATGGACACCGACACTGCACTGCGCGAGCACCCCGAGTTCTTCGAGGAGTACTTCGGCACCGTCATCCCCGCCGGCGACAACAAGTTCGCGGCGCTGAACACGGCCGTGTGGTCGGGCGGCTCGTTCGTCTACGTCCCCAAGGGCGTGCACGTCGAGATCCCCCTGCAGGCGTACTTCCGCATCAACACCGAGAACATGGGTCAGTTCGAGCGGACCCTGATCATCGCCGACGAAGACAGCTACGTGCACTACATCGAGGGCTGCACGGCGCCGATCTACAAGAGCGACTCGCTGCACTCGGCCGTCGTCGAGATCATCGTGAAGAAGAACGCCCGCGTGCGCTACACGACGATCCAGAACTGGTCGAACAACGTCTACAACCTCGTCACCAAGCGGGCCGTCGCCCACGAGGGCGCGACCATGGAGTGGGTCGACGGCAACATCGGCTCCAAGGTGACGATGAAGTACCCGTCCATCTACCTCATGGGCGAGCACGCCAAGGGCGAGACCCTGTCGGTCGCCTTCGCCGGTCCCGGTCAGCACCAGGACGCCGGCGCCAAGATGATCCACATGGCGCCGTACACGCAGTCCTCGATCGTGTCGAAGTCCATCGCCCGTGGCGGCGGTCGCGCCGGTTACCGCGGTGAAGTGCGAGTGGATGCCAACGCGCACCACTCCGCCAACACGGTGCGCTGCGACGCGCTGCTGGTCGACACCATCTCGCGGAGCGACACCTACCCCTCGATCGACATCCGCGTCGACGACGTGCAACTCGGTCACGAGGCGACCGTCTCGAAGGTCAGCGAAGAGCAGCTCTTCTACCTGCAGTCGCGCGGACTCCCCGAAGACGAGGCCATGGCCATGATCGTGCGCGGGTTCATCGAGCCCATCGCGCGGGAGCTGCCCATGGAGTACGCGCTCGAGTTGAACAAGCTCATCGAGATGGGCATGGAGGGCAGCGTCGGATGATCGCTCCGGCGATCGCCGCCCCGCCCTCAGTTCCCCGCCCTCTCGCCGAATGGAGCGTTAGCTAAGTGACGACAGCGACCACGACCCCCGCGGGCACCGCGGAGGGTCATATCGACCCGGCCGCCCTCGTGGCATCCATCGTTCCGGTGCAGACGCGCTCGGAGCGGGCGACCTCGTTCGATCCGGCCGATTTCGGCACGCCGACCGGCCGCGAGGTCAACTGGAAGCTGACCCCGATCGACAGGCTCGCGCCGTTGTTCGTCGACGAGGCGGGTCCGACCGGCGTCATGCGCGTCGAGGTCGAGGCGCCCGATCAGGTGCAGCAGTTGCGCCTGGCCGCGGGCGACGCACCGCGCGGCGAGCACTTCCGGCCCGAAGACCTGACGGCCGCTCTGGCGTGGACGCACGAGACCGAGGCACCGCTGCTGCGGATCCCCGCGAACGTCGAACTCGACGAGCCCGTGATCGTGCGTCTGACCGGCACCGGCGGCCTCGCGCACGCACACGTCGTGATCGAGGCGCAGGCCCACTCCCGCGGGACCGTGGTGCTGCGTCACGAGGGCTCAGCCCAGCACGCGCAGAACGTCGAGATCCTCGTTCGCGACGGTGCCGATCTCACGGTCGTCTCCGTTCAGAAGTGGGATGACGACGCCATCCACGCAGCGTCCCACCAGGCCCGTGTCGACCGCGACGCCAAGCTCACGCACGTCGTGGTGAGCTTCGGCGGCGGCGTCGTTCGCGTGAACCCCTCCGTCGAGCTCTCGGGCGCGGGATCCGAGGGCCGCCTGTACGGCCTCTCGTTCGCCGATGCCGGCCAGCACCTCGAGTCGCAGGTGTACCTGCACCACAAGGGACCGCACACGGTCGGCGACGTGCTCTACAAGGGGGCGTTGCAGGGCAAGAGCGCCCGGAGCGTGTGGATCGGCGACGTGCTCATCGGACCGGATGCCACCGGCACCGACTCGTACGAGGCCAACCGCAACCTCGTGCTCACCGACGGCGCGCGCGCCGACTCGATCCCCAACCTCGAGATCGAGACCGGCGACATCCAGGGTGCAGGCCACGCCAGCGCCACGGGTCGTTTCGACGACGAGCAGCTGTTCTACCTGCAGGCTCGCGGCATCGCCGAAGACGAGGCTCGACGTCTGGTCGTGCTCGGCTTCCTCAGCGAGATCGTGCAGCGCATCGGCATCCCCGAGCTCGAGACCGAGCTGACCGAGGCGATCGAGCGCGAACTGGCCGAGGGGGCTGCCGCATGAGCGCGTCCCGCGCCTGCGCGCTGAGCGACCTCGTGCAAGACGAAGCGCACCGCGTCGAGATCGACGGCACCGCCATCGCCGTCGTCCTCGACGGCAAAGGCGAGGTGCACGCGATCGGAGACGTCTGCACCCACGGCGACATCTCGCTGTCGGACGGCTTCGTCGAGGGCGAGACGCTGGAGTGCTGGGCGCACGGCTCGGCGTTCTCGCTCAAAACCGGTCGTCCCCTGAACCTCCCGGCTTTCGAGCCGGTGCCCGTGTACGAGGTCGTGATCGACGGAGACGACGTGCTCATCGATCCTTCCGTCACCAAGGCGACGGCCTGAGCCGCGCCCACGACCCCAGACTTACGTAAGGAACACCATGCCTGTCCTCGAGATCCGCGACCTCCACGTGACGGTCGAGACGGAGAACGGTACGACCCCGATCCTCAACGGCGTCACGCTGACGCTGCGCACCGGTGAGACCCACGCCATCATGGGCCCCAACGGCTCCGGCAAGTCGACCCTGGCGTACACCATCGCCGGTCACCCCAAGTACACCGTGACGAGCGGCTCCATCACGCTCGACGGCGAAGACGTGCTCGAGATGAGCGTCGACGAGCGCGCCCGCGCCGGCCTCTTCCTCGCGATGCAGTACCCGGTCGAGATCCCCGGTGTCACGGTCACCAACTTCCTCCGCACGGCCAAGACGGCCATCGACGGCGAGGCCCCCGCGATCCGCGGCTGGACGAAGGACGTCAAGGGCGCCATGTCCAACCTGCGCATGGACCCGACGTTCGCCGCGCGCAACGTCAACGAGGGCTTCTCCGGCGGCGAGAAGAAGCGTCACGAGATCCTCCAGCTCGAGCTGTTGAAGCCCAAGATCGCGGTGCTCGACGAGACCGACTCCGGCCTCGACGTCGACGCGCTCAAGATCGTGTCGGAGGGCGTCAACCGTGCCAAGGAGCAGACCGACCTGGGCGTGCTGCTCATCACGCACTACACGCGCATCCTCCGTTACATCCGTCCGGACTTCGTCCACGTGGTCGTCAAGGGCCGCATCGTCGAAGAGGGCGGCCCGGAACTCGCAGACCGTCTCGAAGAAGAGGGTTACGACCGTTTCCTCGAGGCCGGTACGCCGGTGGACGCGTAAGATCGTTACATGACCGCAACGCTCGCGCCCGAGAAGTACGACGAGGTCACCGAGGCCCTGAAAGACGTCATGGACCCCGAACTGGGGATCAACGTCGTCGACCTGGGGCTCATCTACGACCTCGCGTGGGATGACGAGAACGACGCCCTCGTCATCCACATGACCCTCACCTCGGCCGGCTGCCCGCTGACCGACGTGCTCGAAGAACAGACCGCCCAGTCCCTCGACAACGTGGTGGACCGCTTCCGGATCAACTGGGTGTGGATGCCGCCGTGGGGCCCCGAGCGGATTACCGACGACGGCCGCGACATGATGCGCGCCCTCGGTTTCGCGATCTGAGAACTGTTCACGAACGCCCATCCCGCACGGGGTGGGCGTTCGTGTTTCTCCGTCTGACGGTGGGTTTCGATCGTCCGCATCGGTCTGATTAGGCTCGCGGAATGAGCGTTCCCCCGTTGCAGGCCCTGCCGCTCGATCTTCTGCGCCAGCGGACCAGCACCAAGTGGCGTTCCTACGGCGACGACGTCATCCCCATGTTCGTGGCCGAGACCGACTTCGCGCTGGCACCGGCGATCACGGCGGCGCTCCACCGGGCCGTCGAGATCGGCGACACCGGGTACACCCCGCCGCGGCCGGGCATCGACCTGGACTTCGCGGACTACGCCGATCGTCACTGGGGATGGCGTCCTGACCCGGCGCGCATCCGCTGGACCGGCGACGTGATGATGGGCGTGGTCGAGGTGCTGCGCGCCGTCACCTCGCCCGGTGACCGGGTCATCGTGACGCCGCCGGTGTATCCACCGTTCTACGACACGGTTGAGGAGGCGGGCGCGGTCGTGGAGCGGGTTCCTCTGCTCACGGACGGTGAGGGGTGGAGACTCGACCTCGATGGCATCGAGCGGGCACTCGACGACGGCGCCCGTTCGGTGCTGCTGTGCAACCCGCACAACCCCACCGGCACCGTGCACACCCGCGAGTCGCTCGCCGCCCTCGCGCGACTGACGCACCGTTACGGAGCCACCGTCGTCAGCGACGAGATCCACGCCCCCCTCACCCACGCGCCCGCGGTTTTCACTCCATTCCTGGATGCCGCCCCCGAGGCCGCCGCGGTGGGGTACACCGTCACCAGCGCCAGCAAGACCTACAACCTCGCGGGGCTGAAGTGCGCGGTGATCGTGACCGGCGCGGAGGAGACTGCGCAGGTCGTGCGCGGGCTGCCGTGGGAGGTCGAATGGCGCGCGGGACTGTTCGGCGTCATCGCCAACCGGGCCGCGTTCTCGGCGGACAGCGATGAGTGGCTCCAGGGCCTGCTGGCCGCTCTCGACCTCAACCGCCGCCTGCTGGCCGACCTGCTCGCCGAGCACCTTCCCCTCGCGCGCTATCGCATCCCGGATGCGGGATTCCTCGCGTGGGTCGACGTCTCGGCCTACGGATGGGGCGAGAACCCCGCGCCGTTCCTCCGCCGCGAGGCCGGGGTCGCGCTGCACCACGGCCCGCTGTTCGGCGTCGAGGGCGTGGGACACGTTCGCATCAACGTCGGCTGCGCCCCCGAGGTGCTGCGCGACGCGATCGAACGCATCGGGCGGGTCGCGGCAGGCCGCTGACAGCGAGAGGTTACCGCGAAGCGCGCCCGGTCGGTGTTCAGCACTTCGCGTGACCGGTGCGCCCGGTCGGTATTCAGCACTTCGCGCGGCCAGCGCGCCCGGTCGGTGTTCAGCACTTCGCGTGGCCGGTGCCCCCGACCGGTGTTCAGCACTCGCGCGACCGGTGCCCCCGGCCGCGGCTCAGCACTCCGCGCGGCCCGTGCGCCAGTAGCCCATGAAGGCCACGGCGCGGCGGTCGACGCCGCGCTCGGTGACGAGATGGCGGCGCAGGGTCTTGATGGCCGAGGCCTCGCCGGCGAGCCAGGCGTACAGCGGGGCTTTCTTCAGCGCCGCGCCGCCCTTGGCCGTGCGGGGGACCTCCCAGAGCATGCCCTCATCGATGTCGACCTCTTCGACCTCGTCGCCGTGTCCCTCCGGCGTCAGCGCGAACGCCGCCTCGCGCGTGGCCGCGACGAGGTGGTCGTGGCGGTCGCCGGCCGTGCGGGCGGCGAGGCGGTAGTCGAACCCGGGATGCCGCGGCAGGTATGCGCAGTCCTCGGGCGTCGGGACCTCGAGGACGACCGTGCCGGTGGCATCCGGGGGCAATTGCTCGAGGATCACGGCGATGGCGGGGGCGGCGGTCTCGTCGCCCGCGAGGAGGTAATCGCCCGTGCGGGCCGGCGGGACGAAGTCGACCCCGAAGCTCACGTCGGTGAGCGCCACGGTGGGCGCGAAGATGAGGACCTCGTCGCCGGGGCGCGCGTCCTGGATCCACGCGGAGGCCGGGCCGAGCACCTCGTGCGCGACCATGTCGATGTCGACCTCGCGGTCGGCGCGGCGGACCGCACGGGTCGTGTACGTGCGGAACGGCGGGCGCGAATCGTCGGGCAGCTCCCGCCATTGCGTCCACCAGTCGCCGCCGACGGGCATGGCATCCAACCCGATGGTGTCGGTGGGGAAGACGACCTTGACGCGCTGGTCGAAGCCGGGGTCGCCGTACTCGTGGAGGTCGTCGCCGGCGAACGTGAATCGGCGGAAGCTCGGGGTGAGGTCGGTGATGCGTGCGACGCGGACGCGGAAGAACCGCGAGGTCTCAAGGCTGGAGGGCATCGTGAGTCTCCCGGGGGGTGTCGGCGTGCGCGGCGCGGGCCGTCACGTGGTGGCGGCCCCGGGGCAGGACGAGCGGCGTACCGGACACGGGGTCGGGGACGACGAGGGCGTCGAGGCCGAAGACGTCGGCGATGAGTTCGCTGGTCATGACCTCGTTCGGGTCGCCCGCGGCGACGACGCGCCCCTCGCGCAGTGCCACCAGGTGGTCGGCGTAGCGAGCGGCCATGTTCATGTCGTGCAGCACCATGACCGTGGTCGTGCCGCGGTCGCGGTTGAGGTCGGTGAGGAGGTCGAGCACCTCGACCTGGTGGGCGACGTCGAGGAACGTCGTGGGCTCGTCCAGCAGCAGGATGTCGGTCTCCTGCGCGAGAGCCATCGCGATCCAGACGCGCTGGCGTTGACCGCCCGAGAGCTCGTCGATCGAGCGGTCGGCGAGATCGCTCGTGCCGGTGGCGGCGAGGGCTTCGGCGACGACCTCGTAGTCGCGGGCGCTCCAGCGGGCCAGCGCTCGCTGGTGGGGGTGGCGTCCGCGACCGACGAGGTCGGCGACGGCGATGCCCTCCGGCGCGATCGGGTTCTGCGGCAGCAGGCCGAGGATACGCGCGACCTCTTTCGAGGGGCGTTCGTGCAGGGCCTTGCCATCGAGGATGACGCGGCCGGCCTGAGGCGGCAGCAGGCGCGCGAGGGCGCGAAGCAACGTCGACTTGCCGCAGCCGTTCGCCCCGACGATCGCGGTGATCCGACCGGCGGGGAGCTCGAGGTCGAGCTCGTCCACGATGGTGCGGTCGCCGTAGGCGAGGGTGAGGCCTTCGGCGGAGAGCGTTCGATCGCGGGTCATAGCGATCCTCCCGAGCGGTTCGTCCTGATGAGGAGGTAGATGAGGTACGGCGCACCGAGCACGCCGGTGATGACGCCCACGGGGTAGCGGTTGTCGAAGGCGAACTGCCCGAGGAGGTCGGACACCATCACCAACAGCGCACCGACGAGGCCCGCGGGCAGCAGGAGCGACCCTCCCGGGCCGATGAGTCGTGCGGCGATCGGGCCGGCCATGAAGGCGACGAAAGCGATGGGGCCGGATGCCGCGGTCGCGACGGCCAGAAGAACGACCGCCCCGACGATGAGGAGCAGGCGGGTGCGCTCGACGCGGACGCCGAGACCGGCCGCAGAATCGTCGCCGAGACGCAGGACGGCGAGCCCCCGGGTGTTGGCGGCCATGAGGGGCACGACGACCGCGATGACGACGGCGAGGGGGAGGAGCCGCCCCCACGAGGCGTTGTTGAGACTGCCGGTCAGCCACTGCATCGCGGTCTGCAGATCCCAGTTGGCCGCGCGGGTCAGCATCCACGTGGTCACGCTGTCGAGCATGGCGGCGACCCCGATGCCGATCAGGATGAGCCGGGTGCCCGTGAACGCGCCCTTGCGGGAGAGCAGGTAGATCGCCCCGGCGGTGACCAAGGCCCCGACGAGCGCGAAGACCGAGACGAGCGTGTCCGAGAGGGAGAAGCCGATGATCGCGACCACGGCGGCGGCGCTCGCACCCGAGGAGATGCCGATGATGTCGGGGGAGGCGAGGGGGTTCCGCAGCATCGTCTGGAACGTGACACCTGCCATGCCGAACGCGAGGCCGGCCAGGAGGCCCAGCGTGGCGCGGGGCAGACGCAGCTCGCCGATCGTGAAGGACGCGCCCGGCACGGTCTGGCCGAGCAGCACCCGCAGGACCTGATCGGGGGTGTAGAAGGTGTTGCCGACCATCAGCGTCGTGACATAGACGGCGAAGACGGCGATCACGAGGACGAGCGCGACGCTCGAGCGTCGACGCGCGCGGGAGCGGCGTCCGCGGACGAGGGCGGCGACGTCGGCGGGCCGTTCGACGACCTGGCTCACAGTTCGCGCACCTTCTGCCGACGGACGATCCAGATGAAGAAGGGGGCACCGATGAGAGCGGTGAGGATGCCGACCTCGACCTCGGTGGGCCGGGCGATGAGACGGCCCACGACGTCGGCCCCGACGAGCAGCACCCCTCCGCCGAGCGCCGAGAAGGGCACCAGCCAGCGGTGGTCGGTGCCGACGAGCAGGCGGCAGACGTGCGGCACGACGAGACCGACGAACGCGATGGGACCGGCGACGGCGGTCGCCGCCCCCACGAGGACGACGGCTCCGGGCGAGGCGACCAGGCGCGTGCGCCCCACGTGCTCGCCGAGACCCGTGGCGACGTCGTCGCCGAGGGCGAGGGAGTTCATCCCGCGCGAACAGAGGACGCACACCAACGCACCCGCGGCGAGCACCGGCAGCACGATCTGCACGCGCTCCCACGTGGCGCCGCCGATGCCGCCGATCTGCCAGAACCGGAACACCTCGAGCAGGTCGACGCGGGGGAGGAGGATCGCACTCGACAGCGAGCCGAAAGCCGCGGTGGTGGCCGCCCCGGCGAGGGCGAGCTTGAGGGGAGTGGCCCCCCCGCGTCCGAGCGAACCGACGACATAGACGAACACCGCCGCGACGGCGGCTCCGACGATCGCGAAGCCCATGAAGCCGAGGGAGCTGGAGAGGCCGAAGAACGCGATACCGGTCACGACCGCGAGAGACGCCCCCGCAGAGACGCCCAGGATGCCGGGGTCGGCGAGCGGGTTGCGCGTGACGGCCTGCATGGTCAGGCCGGCCATCGCGAGGGCGGCACCGACGACGAGGCCCAGGACCGTCCGCGGGATGCGGGCGAGCACGGCGGCTTCTCCGACGCCCGTGCCGCCGCTGAAGGCCGAGACGATCTCGGTGATCGACACGTCGCGCGTGCCGAAGGCGACGGATGCCGCCGACACCACCACCGCGCCCACCGCGAGGGCCAGCAGCCACGCCAGCCGACGGCCGGCCGACCGCCGCAGGGGAGCGGGGTCGGGCAGCGTCGGGGCGACGGCGAAGCGGGAGCTCACGGTGGGCACGGTCGGCGGCGGATCAGCCGAGGGCGCTGTTGAGGAGGTCGAGGTACTTCGACAGGCCCCAGCTGATGGACAGCGGCGAGGGGTTCGCCGCGGCAGCGAGAGGCGTGCTGTCCTCGAGGACAGCGATGTGACCGGCGGCGATCGCGGGGACCTTCGACAGCAGCGGGTCAGCCTGCAGCTGGGCGATGAGCGAACCGTCGGTGGGACCGTAGGTGATCCACAGGCCCACGTCGTCGAAGGCGTCGGCGTTCTCGGCGCTGATCTCCGTGTAGAAGGCCTCGGTCTCGGCCGAGGCGGTGGTCACCTGCTCGGGGACGGGCATGCCGAACTCGTGAAGGTAGCCGGGCCGGGGGTCGTGAGCGGTGTAGTAGGTGACGGTGCTCAGGTCGGTCGGGTCGGTGAACGCGAACACCGGCTTGACGTCGGCGAGGGCGGGGTAGGCGTCGAACGCCTCCTGCGACTCGGTCTTGATCTGCTCGATGAGGGCCTTGCCCTCGCTCTCGAGACCGAGGCCCTTGGCGTTCAGCTCGATCATCTGGTCCATCGTGGTGCCCCACGCGGCCTCGGGGTAGGCGACCACCGGGGCGATCTTCGACAGCGTGTCGAAGTCCTCCTGCGTCAGGCCCGAGTACGCGGCCAGGATGACGTCGGGCTGCGTGTCGGCGACGGCCTCGAAGTCGATCCCGTCGGTCTCGTCGAACAGCACGGGGGTCTCGGCGCCGAGCTCGGTGAGCTTGTCCTCGACCCAGGGGAGCACGCCGTCGCCGTCGTCATCGCCCCACGTGGCCTTGGCCATGCCGACCGGCACGACGCCGAGGGCGAGGGGAACCTCCTGGTTCGACCACGCCACGGTCGCGACGCGCTCGGGCTTCTTCTCGATGACGGCCTGGCCGAGGGCACTGTCGACCGTCACGGGGAAGACGTCGTCGGAACCCTGCGCCGCCTCGCCTCCCGGAGTGGCCGAGGTGCCGGCGCAGCCGGTGAGGACAAGGGCGGAACCGGCGGCGAGGGCCGCCAGAGCGCGGAATCGGGACACGAAGAGCCTCCTGCGTGTTAGGTAAGGATTGGCTTAGTTTAGGTCAGTCATCGGGGTGGAACGCAAACCGGGACGCCGATGCGCCGGAGGAACGTCTCGACGCCGAAGTACCGCGCGCGCCGCGGCGCCGGCGCCGCCCGCGCCTGCCGTCGGGCGCCGCGGCATCCGCCTTCCCCGCGACCTGACCGCGCTATCGGCGGGTGTTCGGGAAGAGCGACTTATACTGGATGGCTGGCCTTATCGGGCCGGTTCCCCTTCCCCGACTGAACGGACGTTCGCTGTGCTCGCCGTGCACGACCTCGAGATCCGCGTGGGTGCCCGCGTGCTCATGTCCGACGTGGCGTTCCGCGTCTCCGACGGCGACAAGATCGGCCTCGTCGGGCGCAACGGCGCGGGCAAGACCACGCTGACCAAGGTTCTGGCGGGTGACCTGTTGCCCTCGAACGGTGGCGTCGACCGCTCGGGCGAACTCGGCTACCTGCCGCAGGATCCCCGCTCGGGCGACCCCGAGATGCTCGCTCGCACGCGCATCCTCGATGCCCGCGGGCTCGGCTCACTCGCCCTCGGCATGCACCAGGCATCGCTGGCGATGGGTGATGACGACCCCGCCGTGGCCGCGAAGGCGATGAAGAAGTACGGCAACCTCACCGAGCGCTTCGAAGCGGCGGGCGGGTACGCGGCCGAAGCCGAGGCGGCATCCATCGCCCACAACCTGTCGTTGCCCGACCGCATCCTGGATCAGCAGCTGAAGACCCTGTCCGGCGGTCAACGCCGGCGCATCGAGCTGGCGCGCATCCTCTTCTCGGACGCGCAGACGATGATCCTCGACGAGCCGACCAACCACCTCGACGCCGACAGCGTCGTGTGGTTGCGCGAGTTCTTGAAGGGCTACAAGGGCGGGCTCATCGTGATCTCGCACGACGTCGAGCTGGTCGGCGAGACCGTGAACCGCGTGTTCTACCTGGATGCCAATCGCCAGGTGATCGACATCTACAACATGAACTGGAAGAACTACCTCCGCCAGCGGGTGGCCGACGAGGAGCGCCGCAAGAAGGAGCGCGTCAACGTCGAGAAGAAGGCCACCGCCCTGCAGCTGCAGGCCGCGCGCTTCGGCGCCAAGGCCTCGAAGGCCGCGGCGGCGCACCAGATGGTCGCTCGGGCCGAGAAGATGCTGTCGGGCCTCGACGAGGTGCGTCAGGACGAGCGGGTCGCCAAGCTCCGTTTCCCCAAGCCCGCGCCGTGCGGCAAGACGCCGCTCATGGCATCCGGTCTCTCGAAGTCGTACGGGTCACTGGAGATCTTCACCGACGTCGACCTCGCCATCGACCGCGGTTCGCGCGTGGTGATCCTGGGGTTGAACGGCGCCGGCAAGACGACGCTGCTGCGCATCCTCGCGGGTGTCGATCAGCCCGATACCGGGCAGCTCGAGCCCGGCCACGGGCTCAAGATCGGCTACTACGCGCAGGAGCACGAGAACCTCGACGTGGGTCGCTCGGTGCTCGAGAACATGATGTCGTCGGCCCCCCATATCACCGCGACCGAGGCCCGCAAGGTGCTGGGCTCCTTCCTGTTCGTGGGCGACGACGTGCTGAAGCCCGCGGGTGTGCTCTCGGGCGGCGAGAAGACGCGTCTGTCGCTGGCGACGCTGGTGGTGTCGTCGGCCAACATGCTGCTGCTCGACGAGCCGACCAACAACCTCGATCCCGCCTCGCGCGAGGAGATCCTCGGTGCCCTCTCGCACTACGAGGGCGCGGTCGTGCTCGTGTCGCACGATGAGGGAGCCGTCGAGGCGCTCAACCCCGAGCGCGTCCTCATCCTCCCCGACGGTGTCGAAGACATCTGGGGGCGCGACTACGCAGACCTGATCACGCTTGCCTGATGATGCGCGCCTGATCGGGCTCGTCTGATCGCGCGCGCCTGATCACGATCGTTTGATCGAGCGCGCCTGGTCGCGCTCGTCTGACACCGTTCGTCTCATCACGGGCGTCTCCTCACGGGCGCCTCATGACGCTCGCCTGACCCGCTGCCTGGTCGGGCGGTTCCCGGAGCCCGGCGTGATGTCGTCGCCGGGGTGTGGCGCCGGCCCGGATCTGAGCGCGTCACGCGTGCAACGGGCCTCACCGATGCCGCGATGCGGCATCCGATCTCTCAGCGGGCGTCGAGCAGGGCGTCTTCGTCGTCGGCGTCGCGGTCGCGCGGACGTTTGCGGGAGCGGTGCAGAGCGACCGGATCGACGCGGCGGCGATCGGTCGGCCGCGCCTCGCGTGCCGGGGTCGGGCTCTCGTCGTCGTCGCCTTCGCTCTCGCCGTCCTCGGCGTCCTCGGCGTCTTCGCGGCGGAGGCGGCGTTCGTTGACGATCACGTAGCCGATGAAGGCGAAGCCCATGATGGCGAAGAGGATCCACTGGATCGCGTAGGACAGATACGGGCCCGGGTCGTTGTCGGGGGGAGCGACGGTGAACGGGGCCGTCGCGGGGGCGGGCGTCTCCGACGTCAGCAGCCCGTACGCGCCCTGTTCGAGAGGGCCGGTCTGCTCGGCGACGAGGCCGAGGTTGATCGTGGGGACCTGGCCCGCCTCCGCGGTGCGTCCCGAGGTGGGAGCTGCCTCTTCGGGCCGCAGACGTACCTGGACGGTCACGGGGCCCGACGGGGGAGCGGGGATCTCGTCCGGTGCGGCCTGACGTTCACCCGGGGGCAACCAGCCACGGTCGATGAGGAAGGTGCGTCCGTCGTCGAGCCGGAACGGGACGAGCTGTTCGTACGCGGCGGACCCGCCGTGCGCGCGGTTGCGCACGAGGAGCTGCTCGTCCGCCAGATACCGACCCTCCAGGCGCACGGGGCGCCACTCGTCGGCGGGATTCATCGCGGCTCCGGGGGCGAGCAGGTCCCCGAGCGGGACGGGGGCTGCGTCGTAATTGTTCTCGACGAGCTGCAGCTGCTCGGTGCGCTCGGCGTTGCGCGAGAACTGCCAGTTCGAGAGGAACGCGCACGCGATCGCGAAGAGGATCGCGATGCCGATGTACATCGCCCACCGCGCGGCGGCGGGGGTCTCGCGCACTGTCGCGGGCGCCCTGTCGGCGACCCGCGCTCCGCGATCGCTCACGTCGTCTGCCCTGGCCACGTCTCCCAGGGTACGTCGGTCGGCTGGTTCCCGCTCACGCGCGTGGAGAGGAGAGAGCGGCGACCTCGACGGGGAAGTCTCGGGCGCTGAGGAACTCGCGCAGGTACACGACGTGTTCGTCGCACGCCACCCACGTCTTGCGTCGGTCGGCCGCGTGGATGCGGGGATTGCGCCAGCGGAGGGCCCAGACCGCGTCGTTGCGGCATCCTGCGCGCGAGCACTCCGTCTGCTCGGCGGGCGTGTGCTCCACGGCGGGCTGCGGCGCGACGGGCGGGTGTTCGACCGGCGGGCGCGCCGGGTCGATCACGACCGACCGTCGCGCGGGGGGTCGATGCGCGGGGTCTCGGCGATCCGGATGACGAGCGGGGCGTCGGGTGAAGACGGGGCCACCGGTGCAGGCCGAGGAGCTTCGAGCGCGCGTTCCGGGTTGATCGCTTTCGTCTCGGCGGCATCCTGGCCGACGTTCGCCACGATCACGGCGACGTACGGCAGGAAGATGGCGCCCGCGGCGAAGACAAAGGTGTACCAGCCGTACGGGGTGACGACGGCCATCGCGATGAAGCACGCGATGCGGATCCCCATCATCAGCATGTACTTGGCGAAACGACCGTCGGCGTCCTCCCGGGGTGCCTTGGGGAGCGACGTCGCAGACTGGGCGCGGTGTGTCTTCACAGTGGTCTCAGGGTACGCCCGTCGACGAGGGGGCCAGCGCGTTCGGTCGGACGTCTTCTCGACGTCATGACAAGCCGGGCGCGGCAGCGGGCGCCGCCGACATGGCGGCACCCGCTCGTGGTCGCTGCGGAGGTCAGGCGCCGTAACGAGCGCTCGTCCCGCTGGTGGCGGCGATCATGACCGCGATGAAGATGATGAGCAGGATGCCGAGTCCGAGACTGATGTAACCGATGAGCACACCCGACAGGGCCATGCCGCGGCCGCGTTCCCCCGTGGTCTTGACCTGCTTGAGCGAGATGTGGCCGGTGATGATGCCGACGATCTGCCCGATGAGGGGGATGACGAACAACCCGACGAGCGACGAGACGAGCGCCACGATGGCGAGCGGGTTGACGCGCGGAAGAGCGCCGCAGCCGTAGGCGGGCGCTCCGTAGGCCTGTTGGCCGTAGACCTGCTGACCGTAGGCCGCCCCCGCGTACTGGTCGCTCGCCTGCGGCGCGGAGCCGGATGCCGACGAGTCGTAGGCGGCGGCCGGGTAGGCGGGCGCGCCGTACGAGGGTGCGGGCGGCGCGGGGTACCCCGTCGACATGGGGTCGGCGCCGGGCGCCGCGGGCGCGCCGTACGCGGGTGCGGGCGGCGCGGGGTACCCCGCCGAGGCGGAGTCGCTGCGCGGTGCTGCGGGGGCGCCAGAGCCGGGCGCCGGGGGCGCGCTGTCGGCCGACGGGCTCGACGATGCGTCGGGGCCGGCGGAGTCGGGGGTGTGCCCGTACGGGGAGGGGTCGTTGGTGCGGTCGTCGCTCACGGGGTGCCTTTCATCGCGCGGGCTTCCAGCGTTCCAGCGGCGCTCGGCTCGTGTCAAACCCCGCCGGCGCGCGCCTCGCGGCGACCACCGACATCGGCGCAAGGCGCTGCTCGCTAGGCTGGGCCGATTACGTCCCCCGCCCGCACAGGAGTGTCACCATGTCCCAGGACCGCGTCGTCGTCGTCACCGGAGGAAACCGGGGCATTGGTCGTGCCATCGCCGAGCGTTTCGTCGCCGAGGGATGGAAGGTCGCCGTCACCGCCCGGTCGGGCGAGGGTCCTGAGGGCACGCTCACCGTGCGTGCCGACGTGACGGATGCCGCCGCCGTGGATGTCGCTTTCTCGCAGGTCGAGAGGGAGTTGGGCCCGATCGCGGTGGTCGTCGCCAACGCCGGTGTCACCAAGGACACCCTGTTGCTGCGCATGAGCGAGGACGACTTCGACAGCGTCGTGAACACCAACCTCGGCGGAGCGTTCCGCGTCGTCAAGCGCGCATCGAAGGGCATGCTCAAGGCACGCTGGGGTCGTGTCATCCTCATCTCGAGCGTCGTCGGGCTCTACGGCTCCGCTGGTCAGATCAATTACGCCGCGTCCAAGAGCGCCCTGGTCGGGTTCGCCCGTTCGCTGACGAGGGAACTCGGTGCCCGCGGCATCACCGCCAACGTCGTTGCGCCCGGGTTCATCGAGACCGAGATGACCGCCGAACTCACCGCCGACACCCAGGCGGAGTACAAGAAGAACATTCCCGCGGGGCGCTTCGCGTCGCCCGGCGAGGTGGCCGGTGTCGTCGCCTGGCTCGCCGGAGACGACGCGGCCTACATCTCCGGTGCGGTCATACCCGTGGACGGCGGCCTCGGGATGGGGCACTGACGTCTCCCCAGAGGTGACCTCGTCCGGCCTGCGGCCGGGGGGCGCCCACGTCTCGGGATGAGTCACCGGACTATCTTCGGGGGTGACCTCGTCCGGCCCACGGCCCGGGGTCGCTCGCGTCTCCCCAGAGGTGACCACCTCCGGCCCACGGCCGGGGTCGCTCACGTCTCGGGATGAGGGACTGACCTCTCGTCGTCGAAGCCGACCCCCGGCTCCCGGGCGGAAGCGCTCACCGAACGGCGGCCGCCAGCTTCGCCGCGAACTCCACGGGCTGCGAGAACTGCGGCCAGTGGCCTGAACCGAGGCGCACGACGTCGACATCGCGGAGCTGTCCGAACTCATCGGCGTACGCGCTCCAGTCGGCCAGGACACGAGGCAGGGATTGCGCATCGAGTTGACCCGACAGGATCGTCACGGGCACGGAGAACCGGCGGGCGTCGCCGAGGGTGAGCGATGAGGTCGGCACCCGGCCGGGGACGTCGACGACCTGCTCGGCCTCGCGGCGGCGTGTCTCGTCGTCGATGTCGGCGACGTCGTCGTGGTCGAAGAAGTCCCACCCGGGGAAGTGCACGACCCCGTCGTCGACGGGGAACTCGGAGATCATCGCCCCGGGGTGGGGGACGATCGTGTCGACGAGGATGACGCGGGCCACCCGATCGGGACGCCGATCGGTCGCGCCCCACACCACGTTTCCTCCACCGGAATGCCCGACGAGCACGACCGGCTCGGCGAAACGATCGATCTCGGTGACGACGGCGTCGACCCAGTCGTCGACCACGAGGTCGCCGACGGCGGGACCGGGCATGCTCAGCGGGTACGCTCGGTGCCCCGCGGCCTCGAGGGTGGGGATGACGTCGTCCCATGACGACGCGGTGAGCCAGAGTCCGGGAACGAGGATGATGTCCATGCGGGGAGCGTAGGACGGACCTCCGACATCGGGAAGAGGGGCTTCTCGCCGACGTCCGCGGCGGCAGCGGGGATCTCGGATCCCGGGGTCAGCGGGGGAGCAGGGGGATGACCTCGGCGAGATCGACCGCGCCGATCACGAGGTCGGCGCGCTCGCGCACCGCGGGTTTCGCGTTGAAAGCCAGGCCGAGGCCCGCGACGGCCATCATCTCGAGGTCGTTCGCACCGTCGCCGATGGCGAAGGTCGACGCGAGCGGTACGCCGTGATCGGTGGCCCACGCCCGCAGCGTCTCGGCCTTGGCCGTGGCATCCACGATCTCCCCGGCGACGTCGCCGGTGAGCTCGCCGTCGGTGGCGGCGAGCCGGTTGGCCCGCCACAGGTCGACGCCCAGGTCGGGGGCGACGGTGTCGAGCACCTCGTGGAACCCGCCCGAGACCACGCCGACCACGCCGCCCCGTTCGTGGACGGCAGTGATGAGTTCCCGCACGCCCGGGGTGGGCTCGATGCGCGCGATCGCTCGGGCGAAGGCATCAGTGGAGATCCCGGCGAGAGCCTTCACGCGCGAGCGCAGGCTCGTGGCGAAGTCGACCTCGCCGCGCATCGCCGCTTCTGTCGCCGCCGCGACCTCGGCGCCGCGACCGGCCTCGTCGGCGAGGAGCTCGATGACCTCGTTGCGGATCAGCGTGGAGTCGGCGTCGAGCACGACGAGGAAGCGGGCGGGCGCAGGCACGCGCTCGACCCTAGCGGGTCGAAGCGTCCGGGACTGATCGACGGACGCGAGTCGCCACACGGCGTCACGCGCCGACGACGATGTCGGTGGGCGCGCGTAGGCTCGTGCGGTACCCCAGACCTCCGAGAAGGGATTCCCCCATGGCCGATGTCGAGAGCTTCACCCTGGATCACACCGCCGTGCTGGCGCCCTACGTTCGTCTGATCGGCTCGGAGTCGGGGCCGCGTGGCGACGTCATCTCGAATTTCGACCTGCGCCTCGTGCAGCCGAACGAGGGCGAGATCCCCACCGCCGGCCTCCACACCATCGAGCACTTGCTCGCGAGCCTCGTGCGCGACCGCATCGACGGCCTGATCGACATCTCGCCCTTCGGATGCCGCACCGGCTTCCACGTCATCATGTGGGGCGAGCCCGAGGTCGGCGCGCTCGTCGACGCGATCTCCGACTCGCTGCGCGCGATCGCGGAAGACGTGCAGTGGGAGGACGTGCCGGGCACCGACGCCTACAGCTGCGGGAACTTCCGCGACCACAGCCTCCACAGCGCCCGCGAGTGGTCGAAGGTGGTGCTCGAGAAGGGCATCAGCCACGACGCGTTCGCCCGGGTCGGCGTCTGATTCGACGTGCGTCCGCGAGTCGGCGATCAGCCACGACGCGTGCGCGGGGTTCGTTGTGTGATTCGACGTTCGTTCGCGAGTCGGCGACCAGCCATGTCGCGTTCGCGGGGGTCGGTGTCTGAGCCGACGCGCCTCCGCGAGTCGGCGATCAGCCACGACGCGTTCCCGCGGATTCACGTCTGGTTCGACGTGTGTCGGCGCGCGGTGATCCGGCTCGGCGCGGTCGCGCGGATGGGCGTCTGACTCTCCGCCGCTTGGAACGCCAGAGGGGCGGTGACCATCGCGGTCACCGCCCCTCTGATATCCGAGGTCCCCGGCATCCGGGGTCCGGATCGGAGTCACGCGCGGACGTGCACGTCCTTGCCGACGACGGTGATGCCCGTCTCGGTGACGGTGAAACCACGGGCGAGGTCGCGGTCGCGGTCGACGCCGATGGTCGCTCCCGGCTCGAGGACGACGTTCTTGTCGAGGATCGCGCGGTGGATACGAGCTCCCGCTCCCACCTGCACACTGTCGAAGAGCACCGAATCGGTGATCGTCGAGCCGCCACCCGCGAGGGCCCACGGGCCGACGACGCTGCGCTCGAGGTGGGTTCCGGACAGAACGGAGCCGAGCGAGACGATCGAGTCGATCGCGTTGCCGATGCGCCCGACCGAGTCGCGCACGAACTTCGCCGGCGGGGCGTTGAACGTCTGCGAGTAGATCGGCCAGTCCGTGTTGTAGAGGTTGAAGATCGGCAGCGTGGAGATGAGGTCCATGTGCGCGTCGTAGAACGACTCGATCGTGCCCACGTCGCGCCAGTACGAACGGTCGCGCGGTGTCGAGCCGGGCACGTCGTTGCGCTGGAAGTCGTACACCGCCGCTTCTCCGCGATCGACGAAGTAGGGCACGATGTCGCCGCCCATGTCGTGTGCGGAGGTCGGCAGCTCGCCGTCGTGCGTGACGGCCTCGACGAGGGCATCGGCGTCGAAGATGTAGTTGCCCATCGAGGCGAGAACCTCGTGCGGGGCGTCTGCCAGGCCCGTCGGGTTCTGCGGCTTCTCGAGGAATGCGCGGATCTTCGTCGGGTCGGTCGGGTCGGTGTCGATCACGCCGAACTGGTTCGCCAGGCCGATCGGCTGACGGATGCCGGCGACGGTGGCGCGGGCGTCGGATGCGATGTGGGCATCCAGCATCTGATTGAAGTCCATGCGGTACACGTGATCGGCACCGATGACGGCCACGATGTCGGGCTTCTCGTCGCGGATGAGGTTCATCGACTGCAGGATGGCGTCGGCCGAACCCGAGAACCACCGCTTGCCGAGACGCTGCTGCGCGGGGACCGACGCGACGTAGGCGCCCAGCATGGGCGACATGCGCCAGGTCTGCGAGATGTGCCGGTCGAGGCTGTGCGACTTGTACTGCGTCAGAACGACGAGCTGTCTCAGTCCGGAGTTGATGAGGTTCGAGATCGCGAAGTCGATCAGGCGGTACTGGCCGCCGAACGGGACGGCGGGTTTTGCGCGGTCAGCCGTCAGGGGCATGAGTCGCTTTCCCTCGCCGCCGGCGAGGATGATTCCGAAGACCTTCGGCGCTGCAGGCATGGCACCACACTAGGGGTCCACGGGGGATGCGGGAATACGTGCACGGCGCGCCGTCCCCTGTACTACGGTTCGTCTCATGCGCGTCGACATCGTGACCAAGGAGTACCCGCCGGAGATCTACGGGGGAGCCGGGGTCCACGCCACCGAACTGGTCAAGGCACTGCGGGCAGACGGCACCGACGTGCAGGTGCGCGCGTTCGGTGCGGCACGCGATGAAGCGGACACGACCGCTTACGGCGTGCCCGCCGAACTGGCCTCCGCGAACGGTGCGATCCAGACTCTCGGCACCGACCTCGAGATCGTGTCCGACGTCGCCGGTGCCGACGTCGTTCACTCGCACACGTGGTACGCGAACTTCGCCGGGCACCTGGCATCCCTTCTCCACGGCATCCCGCACGTGGTGACCGCCCACAGCCTCGAGCCGCTGCGCCCCTGGAAGGCCGAACAGCTCGGTGGCGGGTATGCGGTGTCGAGCTACATCGAGAAGACGGCGTACGAGGGTGCGGCTGCCGTGGTCGCGGTGAGCTCGGGAATGCGCGATGACATCCTGCGCAGCTACCCGGCACTCGATCCCGCCAAGGTGCGCGTCATCTACAACGGCATCGACACGGAGTCGTGGCATCCGGTGTCGGACGACGACTTCCTCGCGTCGGTCGGAATCGATCCGTCACGTCCTTCCGTCGTCTTCGTCGGGCGGATCACCCGACAGAAGGGGCTGCCGTACCTGCTGCGCGCCGCCGAGCGTCTGCCGAAGGACGTGCAGCTCATCCTGTGCGCGGGTGCCCCCGACACCCCGCAGATCATGGACGAAGTGCAGGAGCTCGTGCGCGGGCTCCAGGCGACGCGCGACGGCGTCGTCTGGATCGACCGGCTGCTCCCGCGCAACGAGCTGTGCGCCATCCTGACCGCGGCGACGACGTTCGTGTGCCCGTCGGTGTACGAGCCCCTCGGCATCGTCAACCTCGAGGCGATGGCGTGCGGTGCGGCCGTCGTCGGGACCGCCACGGGCGGGATTCCCGAGGTCGTCGTCGACGGTGTCACGGGGCGTCTCGTGCCCATCGAACAGGTGCAGGACGGCACGGGGACGCCGGTCGATCCGGAACGGTTCGTGGCGGACCTCGCCCGCGTGCTCACCGAGGTGGTGACGGATGCCGACACCGCCCGCGCCTATGGCCAGGCCGGGCGTCAGCGGGCCATCGACGACTTCAGCTGGGCAGCGATCGCCGAGACCACAGCGGCGTTGTACGCGGAGGTCTCGGGGAAGTAGGTGCCGGCGGGCGGGTCTGCGTTGCTGCGGCCGGGTCTGATCCGCTGAGCCGTTCGTGGCGGGCGATGCGCGTCGTCGTGTTCGGGTGTGGTTCGCCGAGCCGCTCCGCGTGTGCACGGCTGCGACCGGAGGCCCTCGGAGTGAGATGCGCTGGGGCTCTCCCCAGAGCGACCGCGTCTCGCATGGGTGGCGGTGTCGCGCGGCTAGGCTAGCTCTATGCCGCAGGTGCTCGAGTTCTCCGATGTCGTCGTCCGCCGCAACGGTCGGGACATCGTGTCCCACCTCGATTGGACGGTCTCGGATGACGAGCGCTGGGTGGTGCTCGGTCCGAACGGTGCCGGCAAGACCACCGTTCTGCAGCTCGCGGACACCCTGCTGCACCCCACGTCGGGTGCCGTGACGATCCTCGGCGAACGGCTCGGTCGTACCGACGTGTTCGAGTTGCGTCCTCGCATCGGCTTCGCCTCGTCGGCGATGGCTCGGCGCGTGCCGGCGGAAGAGACCGTGCTCGACATCGTGCTGACGGCGGCGTTCTCGGTGGTCGGTCGGTGGCGTGAGGATTACGACGACATCGACGAGCGTCGTGCGCTGCGTGTGCTGGCCGAGTGGAAGCTCGACCACCTCGCCGACCGCACCTTCGGGACGCTGAGCGACGGGGAGCAGAAGCGCGTGCAGATCGCTCGCGCCGTCATGACCGACCCCGAGCTGTTGTTGCTCGACGAACCCACGGCCAGCCTCGATCTCGGTGCACGCGAAGAGCTTCTGGGCCTGCTGTCCGGCTATGCGCAGGCGCCGACGACGCCCGCGATGGTCATGGTCACGCACCACGTCGAAGAGATCCCCATCGGGTTCACGCACGTGCTGCTGCTGCGCGACGGGGATGTCGTCGCATCCGGTCCTCTCGAGGTGGCGCTGACGGCAGAGAATCTCACGGCGACCTTCGGTCTCGAGATCACGCTCACCCACGAGGGTGGTCGGTACGCCGCGCGGGCGGTGTGACGCTCGATGGTGTGACGCGCGGCGGTCCCACCGGGGGCGCTGAGGGAGCGGCATGACAGCGTGGTGATGCCGTCGTCGGAGATGCGCCCCCGTGGGGCGGTGGACAGCCCTGGCCGCCGTTCGAACCCCGGCCTGGTAGACTCCCCTGTTGGTGCCTCCGGCGCCGCAGACTTTGACGTCCTGGCAGAATCCAGGACACCACTTCTCAAAGGACCTCCCATGAAGACTGACACCCACCCCACGTACAAGGCCGTCGTGTTCCGCGACCTCGGCTCGGGCGACACGTTCCTCACCCGTTCGACCGTCTCCAGCGACAAGACGATCGAGCTCGACGGCGTGGAGTACCCCGTCATCGACGTGGAGATCTCGTCGGCTTCGCACCCGTTCTACACGGGCAAGCAGCGCATCATGGACTCGGCCGGTCGTGTCGAGAAGTTCAACCAGCGCTTCAAGAACTTCGGCGGTCGTTGATCCTCAGCGGTTCCGCTGCGAGAGCCCCTCGTCCCTCGGGACGGGGGGCTTTTCGTTGGTGGTCGGGAGAGACGGCGGTGGGCAACGCCTCGTCAGGGATGGCGCCGTAGGGAATTCCGCGGCAGGAGGCGCTGCGGTTGGGATCCCTGTGTAGGGACGTTGCGTCGTGGGATCTGCCGCGGGGGGAACTGCGTCGGAGGGAACTGCAGCAGAAGCATGTTGCGTCGAGGGGCCCCACGTCGGTGACGCTACGTCAGGCGGAGGCTGTGGGGGAGTGACGCCGCGAGAGAGAGGCTGAGCGTTCGTAGGCTCCGAGGTCTGTTCGCCGGTCGCTCCACATGCGCTGGTCGCGGCGAGCTTCGTCCACGAGGGCGGGGTCGATCTCGGCGATCGCCAGTCCCTCCCGCTCGGTGACGTCGGCAATGCGGCGGCCCAGGGGGTCGAAGACCGCCGAGCCACCGATGAAGTCGCTCGGGGCGCCGACGAGGCCGCTGTAGACGACGTACATGCCGTTGTCGAGGGCGCGCGCGGCCAGGTGCAGGTCGCGACGGCGTTCTCCACCAGGAAAGTAGGCCCCACTGTTGAGATAGACGGTCGCGCCTGCGGCGGCCGCAGCGGCGGCGTGCTCGGGGAAGTTCGCGTCGTAGCAGACCGACAGCGCGAAGCGGAGGTCGCCGACCCCGAAAGAGTAGCCGCGCGTCCCTGGGGTGAAGATCTCCCGTTCGGGCGCATGGAGGTGCTGCTTGGCGTAGGCAGGGTGCGGGCGTCGGCCGGGGACGATCAGGAGGTCGGTGAGGGTGCGGTGTTCGCCGGCCTGGAGGGCGGTGTTCACGACTGCGGTCACGCCGGTCTCGTCCACGGCGGTTTGCAGCGGCTGCAGCCAGGTGCGGTGCTCGAGGTGCGGGAGCACGCCCGCGAACACGGTCTTGTCGTACCCGGTGAGGAAAGCCTCGGGGAAGAGGACGACATCGGCGGCGGCGGCCGAGCTGTCCGCGACGAAGCGCGCGGCGCGGGCAACGTTGTGCTCTACGGCACCGGGGACGGCCTCGGCCTGGACGCTGGCGATGCGGACGGTCACGGGGACAGCTTGTCAGGGTGTGGATCGTAACGTCGTGTACCGGGGACCCGTGGTCGCCTGGAGGGGGTGAACCGGTGCGCTGGCGACACCGCGGGTTCGAGCGCGGGGAGGGCGGCGCCCGGTGAGCGGCGCGGGGCAGGCGAGTCAATCTGCGTGATCGAGCCAGGATGGGTAGATAGGGGTGCGCGCGAGATGGGTATGGCCGATGTCTCTCGTCGAGTCCGGACGGCCGTGAATGGTTGACTCGACGGGTGGATCTAGAGCGATACAAGCCTGCGGATGTCGAGGCGCTGACAGCGTTCCTCAGAGACGCAGATCTCACGCTGAGCGGCCTGGATGCGCCGAGCGTGCGGTTGTGGCTCGACCGGGACGAGGCGGGGGTGATCGTCGGCAGCACCGGGTATGAGATCAGCGGCGATGGTCACCACGCACTCATCCGGAGCGTTGCCGTCAGCCCGATGCAGCGTAGTCGCGGGCGCGGCGGTGGCCTAGCGAGATTCGCGCTCGATCGGGCTGTGGAAGAGGGCGCGAACAGGGCGTGGCTGTTCAGTCGCCGATCTGGCCCGTTCTGGCGGAAACTGGGTTTCGAGTCCGTCGCTAACGACCAGCTCACCGAGGCGCTGGCAGACACCCATCAGGTGCGGCTTTTCCAGCAGACAGGGCAGCTGGAGCGTGAGTTCGCGTGGTCGCGCGCTCTCACGGCGATCTGATCCGCTCAGGCATCAATCGAGTTCGCGTGCGGCCAATGGAGGGCGACGTCGCGAAGCATGGCGTAGAACGTCGGAGCGGTGGGTGAGCCGGGATGAACCGGTGAGCGGCGGTGGCGCGCTGCGTTGGGAAGCGGGCTCGTGGTCTGCCGAACGTCCGTACCCCGCCAACGGAGGCTCGCAGGGGGGCACGAGTGGCCGAGAGCTGAAGCGCCCGAGTGCGCGAGCGGTCGTTGGACTGGGGCGACGGAATGCTTGAGCGGACGAGCGCGCGAGCGCGCTCTCGCCGACGGGTCTGGTTCGATGTCGCTGCCCGTGACAGCATGACTGAGTGGAGCACCCGCGCATGTTCGACGAACACGATGAGGCCCTGATCTGGGTCCGTGCGGTGTGTCTTGCCTACCCCGAGGCTTCTGAACGGATCAGTCACGGTCGGCCGAACTTCTTCGTCCGACGTTCCTTCTGCTTCTTCGGCGGAAGCGAGCGCATCGACGGGTCGTGGGTGGCGCACGATCATGCCGTGCTGGTCAAGCCCGACCCGAATGACGCTCCCGCGTACCGCGAGGACCCGCGGTACTTCGTCCCCGCCTATCTCGGCCCGAAGGGGTGGATCGGCGTCGAGCTCGACGCGGTCGACCCTGACGAGGCGGCCGAGTTGATCGACGCCTCGTATCGCGTGACGGCTCCGGCCCGCTTGGTGCGGTCACTCGACGAAGGGTGAACGGAAGCGGGGGAAGAGCACCGCGGGAGGAAGGCGGAAACGGGGGTCGTACGGAACGGCGGACGCGGCCGAGCCACGGCCGGAGCATTCCGGCGCGCCACACATGCGGGGCGAGAGTCCGGCGCGTGAGACGTCGGACATGAGGAGAACGTACGACGAAGCCCGACGCGGGCGAGCGGTGTCAGAACGGGGGCGCATCGGTGTCGTACCGGCCACCCAGCGGCGAGGTCCAGCTCAGGGCGCCTGAGCCAGGATCGCGAGTGGGGGTCCATCGCGTTTCGTGACGCAGGCGGTGATGATGTCGGCACTTCGGGTCGAGGTTGTCGTCGTCGGTGGGGCCGCCGTCGGCCCACGCGGTTCGGTGATCGATGTCGCAATCTCGAGCGGCGCGGCCGCACCCGGGGAAGACGCAGGCGGGCGAGGTGACGCCGAGCCAGCGCCGCAGGGCGACGGGCACACGGTAGGTCGAGCGATTGAGCACGAGCGGGGCACCGGTGACGGGATGCGTGAGGAGCCGGATCCATGACGTCGCCGTGCCCGCCAGTCGCCGTGCGGTGTCGAGGTCGATCGGGCCGTAGCCCTCGAGAGTCGCCGGCTCGGTGTCGCGCCCGAGAAGCGTGAGCGCGGGAACAGTGACGACGACCGTCGCCGGTGGACCCCCGCGGAAGGTACGCGGAGTCGAGATTGCATTCGGGGTCGGCATGTCAGCCGCCGGCGCGTCGTCGGCGGCCAGCGCTTCGTCGGCCTTGCTGCGACCCTCGGCCGAAACCGGCCCGTCGTCGCTCGTCATCGTGACGAGGTCGGCGAAGGCGTCCGCCCGCAGCTGCATCAGCGTGCGATCCTCATCGGCGCACGCCCGGAGGTGACGCGCCGCCCGATCGAGACGGGACATGACCGCTTTCGCGCGATCGGCAGGCAGGAGCGCGTGAATCGTGGCCATACCGTCGAGTTCCGGCGTCAGCCACACTCCACGGTCGCCCGCGGCGCGACGGTGCCGCGACTCTAGCGACTCGGCGTGAACGCGCTCGCGCACCGCCCGCGCGGCGACGGCGAACTTCGCGGGCGGAAGGACCTGCGCCCGGGTGCACGCTTCGTCGTCGAAGCGGTGGAAGGCGGCCGTGTCGCCCGCGGGGAGGGTCGCTGCCAGGCGCGCGGCGTCGACGGCATGCTTCTCGGAGATGCGACCGTCGCCGAACGCTGCCCAGAGCTGCGGGCAGCCGCCGACAAGTGTGCGTGCATGCGCGGCGCGCGTTCGCACGGTCTGCTCCGACAGATGCAGCCGCACGGCGATCTCCGCAACGGCGGCACGTTCCGCCAGCTCGACGCGGTCGCGCTGGACGGCTCGGGGCGTGCGGCCGCGGGCGTCATGCCACGCGCGGTCGAGAGTGGGGTCAGGTCCCATCCAGGGTGCGGGATCGAATGCGGCGTCGTCGAGGACCGAGAGGATCAGCCGGTACTCCTCGGCCGTGGCCCGCTGGCGCTCGCTGACGACGGACTCGAGATGCCCGAGTCGCGCGTCGAGGTCGGATGCCGCGTACCCCGAGCCGTCACGAGAGTCGGGCAGAGGCTCCACCTCGGACAGGGGCTCACCATCGGCGGGCTCTGGCTCGTCGGCGGTCCACCACTCGACGTCGCCGCTCTCGCGACGTGCTGCCCACTCGGCATCCGGATCGAGCTCGTCATGGGTCGGCCACGGCGCTCCATCGCACGCCCGGAACACCGGCGTCGGCCGATCTGCGGGACGTGCGGTTCGGGTCATGGCTGAACGGTATCGGGGACCTCCGACATCGGGTCGGAAGGCGGGGCGTCTCGCCACTACGCACCCTCTCCACGACGAACCGCCCCCGCCCCGGGAATCGAGGAGGCGAGGGCGTTTCGTCACCTGCGAATCAGAGCGTGTCGGATCCGCGCGACCCGGCGTCGTCGCGCGGTCGCCACCGACAGGGCGGCACCCGCAATCAGTGCGCCGGTCGCCCACAGGAGCGCCGCGACCGGCGCCTCCGTTCCGGTCATGCCGAGCTGCCCGCGGGCGGGAACCGGGGTCGTCGCCGACGGGGACGGCGAAGGAGCACCGGGGAGGACGGTCGCCGCGATGACGGGACCGAACGCCGCACTCGTGCGCGTCTGGTCGAGGTACCCGGTGAGCGATCCGGTGACGGTCACCGTCACCGAACGTCCCTCGGTGCCGGGCGGGATCGTGAACCTCGAGGCGGTGGCATCCGGGACAGACGTTCCGTCGATCGCCCAGGAGTAGGTGAAGGTGGTGTCGGCGGTCCACCCGGGAGTCGTCGCCGTGAGTGTCGAGCCGACCGCGGTGCTGCCGGTGATCACGGGAGCCTGCGCGTCCACCGGGTACTCCTGCACCGCGAGAGTGCTCGCGCAGACCGCGCACGTCCCGCCCAGGCTCGTCACGGCTTCGGTGGAGAGGGCGCCACCCGACGCGTCGTCGTCGACCGAGACCTCGAAGGTCACCGCGGCGGTCACGCCGGGATCGGTGGCGGGGATGGTCCAGACCAGCTTGTCACCGGTCACGCTCAGGCCGGCGGGAAGGGTGGCCACGTCGATTGAGGCGCGATTCAGGATGCCGGAGAGGCCGAGCGTTGCGGTCGAGGAGGCGAGCGGCACAAGTCCGGTGTTCTCCGCGCGGAGGGTGTAGCTCGCGGAGGTTCCGCGCTCGAGGGGTGCCGTCGCGCCCGTGGTGAGGGACAGGTCGAACTGGTCGGGCCACGCCGGCTTGTCGGCATCCAGGATCCAGTCCTGATAGAACGCGGTCAGGTCGCGACCCGAGACGTCCTCGGCGAGGGCGCGCAGGTCGGCGCCGGTCCTACTCGTGCCCCCGAAGGTGCCCTGCCACTGCGCCACGAGCGTGAAGAACGCATCGTCGCCGATCGCGACGCGGAGGGCGGCCCAGAACTGTGCCGAGCGGTCGTACGTCTGGTATCCGTAAAGCGTCGCGGAGTCGGTCTGAGCGCCCGGGGCGATGCTCCAGCTGCCGTCACCGGCGGGGGTGCTGTTCCAGGCGCCGAATTGCGCGTCGCGCGACGAGGTGCCTGCACCGAACCCGTCGCTGCCGGCGTAGAAGCTCTCGGACCAGGTGGCCATGCCCTCGGCGACCCAGATGTCGGTCCACGTCGTGGGGGAGACGTTGTTGCCGTACCACTGGTGCGCGAGCTCGTGGACGAGGGTGCTGAAACCGATCCGGGACGGGAAGAACGACCGGTCCTGGGTCTCCAGGGCGTAGTTGATGCCGCTCGGGACCTGGTCGACGACGACGCCGGCGCTCCGGCCGGGATAGGGGCCGTAGATCGACTCCAGGTTGCGGATGATCGGCCCGAGCTCGTCGACCGCGGTGGTCACGGTCGCCTTGTCGCCGGCGGGGAGGGTGGAGTCGACGAACGACCAGGCGGGGATCGTGCTGCCATCACGCAGTGCGACCGTCGACTCGATGACGTCGTAGCGTCCGATCGAGATGATCACCAATTCGGATGCCATCTGCTTCGTCTGCTGCCACTGCCACCTCGTGCGGGTGCCGTCGCTCGACGGGGTCTTCGAGATCAGTTCGCCGTTGCTCACCGCGGCGGCCGGGGCCGCTCCCGCTCCTGTCGAATCCGTAAGGGTCGTGGGCACGTCGACCGAGATCGAGTAAGTCGCTTTGTCGCCGGGGGTGTTGTTGTGCGGGAAGCCGGTCATGTTGCCGATGGGTTGACCGAGCATCGTCGCACCGTCGGTGGTGGCGTTCCACCCCTCGTACGACCCGTCCGCGTCGACGTGCGCCTCCGGGACGCCGTGGTAGGCGACCGACACGGAGAACTCCCCGCTGACGGGAGTGGCCGGCGTGACGATCAGCTTGTATTCGATGTCTCCCGCGTCGATGTCGCGCTGCCACGCCGCGGGGGTTCCGTTCACGGTGACGGCGTCGACCGCGAGCCCCTCGAAGTCGAGCGAGAAGGTGCGCAGGGGAGCTGCGGCACGGGCCGTCATCGTCGAGGTCGCGACGAGGCTGCCCGCCACGACCTGGCCCGTCTGCACGGCATCCGGGGTCCACGCGATGTCGATGTCGTAGTCGAGGGCGTCGTAGCCGCCGTTGCCGACGTTCGGGAACATCGCGTCTCCCGCCGTGCGCGCGCCGTCGACGGCGTCGTCCGCTTGCGCGGGCGCCACCGCGGAGGAGACGAGTCCCGCCGCGAGCACGGCCGCGCCGACGGCGAGGAGAAAGCGGCGGAATGCGAGACGGCGCGGGAGCGTCGCTGTCGGTTCGTGGCGCATGTGTTCTGTCATCCGTTCGGGGAGATTCGGCACCGTCGCTCGTGAGGTCGGCGCCGAGGCGGTCACCGCCACCGTAGGGGCCTCACGTTTCGTGAGGGTGTCGGACGAGGACGGGATCTGTCACCGAAGATGCCGAGAGGAGGATGCCGACGCTCCGGGGCATCCTTCGGGGCGACCTCAACGGATCGGCCATGCCCCATCGATCGCCGGAGCTGCGGCATCGAGCCGACCGATCTTGACGAAGTACTCGGTGAGGCTCGCCGCCTGCGCGCGCGCCCAGGCGATCTGACGGGTGTGGAGTTCGTCGAGAGTGGGAGGCAGCCAGGGGCCGAATCGCTCGGCGAGTGCCAGGGCGAGACGGCCCGCCGCGACGGCGTCGGCGCAGGCCTCATGAGCCGACTCGAGGGGAACGGCGTAATGCTCGGCGACGACGGAGAGCGTTCGCTTGCCCCGACGGTAGCGGTCGAACGTCTTGTCGACGACCAGAGGGTCGATGACCGGGGAGGGCGCGGCGATCGGGGCGACGCCGTGACGCACGGCCTCGTTCTTCAGCAGAGAGAAGTCGAACGGTGCGTTGTAGGCCACGACCGGGATGCCGGCGGCGAACAGGGCTTCGAGGGCGTCGACGACCTCGGCGACCACGCGCGGCGCGGGGGCGCCCTCGGCCCGCGCCCGCTCGGTCGTGATGCCGTGGATCGCGGCAGCCCCGTCGGGGATCACGACGCCGGGGTCGGCCAGCCAGTCGCGCGCGTCGACGACGTTGCCGTCGGCATCGAGGACGCCGACGTGCGCGGTGACGATCCGGTCGTTCCCGACGTCGATCCCGGTGGTCTCGAGATCGAACACGCCGATCAGGCGCGCCCACTCGGGCGTCTGGAAGAGGGAGAGCGGCTCGGCCTGCCACGTGGTCATGGGGTCACCGTAGATCGAGGGTCCGACATCGCCGTCGAGGCGCGCAGACCGCGGACGGATGCCGGGAGGGCGGTGCACGGGGGAGGAGGGGTGGATGCCTCGCGGCGCGGTCGGAGGGCGGAAACGCTGCGTAGGACGCGCGCCGAGGCGCGGGCGGCCCGCGAGCACCGCAGGGCTGCGAGGGGATGCCGAGGTGCCCCCGGGGCGCGGACTCGTCGTCATAGGCCGATGTCGGAGGCCCCTCCTAGACTCGACCCCATGCCGAACCCCTACGCCGACCTGCTCGCTGCGATCCCCGTCGAGCGTCGCGAGATCCCGGTGCTCGGGGGGACCACCGCCTACTGGGTGTACGGCGACGACGACAGTGAGACGACGATCGTCGCGGTGCACGGATTCCGCGGCGAGCACCATGGGCTCGACCCTGTCGTCGCACATCTCCGTGGCATCCGGGTCATCTCGCCCGATCTGCCGGGCTTCGGTGAGACTCCGCCCCTCACGGGTCGGGCGCACGACCTCGACACGTACGCCGAATGGCTGCGCTCCTTCGTGGAGGCGGTGAGCCCGGGTGCCGTCGTGCTCGGCCACTCGTTCGGATCGATCGTGTCGGCCGCGGCGGTGGCCGACGGGTTGTCCACCCCGAAGCTCATCCTGGTCAACCCCATCGGCGCGCCGGCTCTCGAGGGGCCGCGCGGCATCCTGACCCGACTCGCGGTGTTCTACTACCTGGCCGGGGCGAAGCTGCCGCGGCCGCTCGGCGACGCTCTGCTGCGGAACGCGCTCATCGTCCGCGTCATGAGCAATGCCATGGCCAAGACCCGCGACCCGGATCTGCGGCGGTTCGTTCACGAACAGCACGACGAGTATTTTTCCCGCTTCGCCGACCGCGACGTGCTGCACGAGGCGTTCGTGACGAGCGTGTCGCACGACGTGCGGGAGTTCGCGCCGCGCATCACGCAGCCGACGCTCCTCATCGCCGCCGAGAAAGACGACATCACCCCCATCGAGGCGGAGCGTCACCTGGCCACCCTGTTCGCCGACGCCGAACTGGTCGAGATCCCCGCGGTGGGGCATCTGATCCACTATGAGACGCCGGAGGCCGCGGCTTCCGCGATCCGGGGGTTCGTGGGTTGAGGTGGGACGCCCCCGAGTGCACGGAAGGTTCGGAAATCGCGCGGGACCCGGGCACACCGGCCGCGCTGACTCGGGCACGCTCGCTGTCGGTGCGCGCTGACGCAGATCCCCTTCGCGCGGCCGGGTCGGCGCCTCTCAGTCCGACGCTTCTTCGGCCGGCGCCCCCGCCTTGCGCTTCCGGTACGCGTTGACGTTCATGCGGTTGCCGCAGTTGCCGGCGTCGCAGTACCGCTTCGAGCCGTTCTTCGAGAAGTCGACGTAGACGCCGTGGCAGTCGTCGGCGTCGCAGACGCGCACCCGCGCGTACTCGTCGGCGCGGATGACGTCGACGAACGCCAGCGCGGACTCCACCAGGATGCGTGTCGCCAGTGGATCAGCGGGATCGCTCGCGTGGATGTGCCAGTCGAGACCGTCGTGGCGCACGAGCTGCGGAAGCGCTCGCCCGTCGGCGAGCATGGCGTTGACCAGCGGCACGGCTCCGTCGCGATCGGCGCTCCACAGCTCCAGCAGACGGGGGCGGATGCCGCGTACGGCGGCGAGCTCGCGCGCGTCGCGGGTGCGCGAGCCGGTGTAGCCGTGCCGGTCGGTGAACGCCTCGAGATCGGCGACCTCGGCCAGCGTGTCGACCCCGCTCACGTCGGTCTGCGGCAGCGTGTTCACCAATTCGACGGCGGCGCGCAGCACCAGTTCGGTGTCACGAATGAAGACCATGTTGACTCCTGACAGGTGGGGGCCGTACTGTCACGAGTGTAAACGCTCTTCACTCCTGACAGCAGGCTTCGCATGACCACGTCGTCCCTCACCCTCCCTCACGCCACCCGCCACGGATCCGGAGCCGTCACCGGACTGCTCATCGCCGTCTCCTCGGCGCTGGCGTTCTCGTCCAGCGGGCCGTTCGTCAAGCCGCTGCTCGACGGCGGCTGGTCGCTCGGCACCGTCCTGCTCGTGCGCATGGGCGTCGCCGCTCTGCTGCTCTCGCCCGCGCTGGTCCTGGCCATCCGCCGGCAGCCGGGATTCCTGCGCCGCCACGGCCTGCTGATCCTCGCGTTCGGACTGACCGCCGTGGCCGGATGCCAGCTGTTCTACTTCGCGGCCATGCAGCGGATGCCGGTGGCCGTGGCCCTGCTGATCCAGAACATCGCGCCGGTGCTGCTCGTGCTCGCCGTGTGGGTGCGCACGCGTCGCGCCCCCTCGAAAGCCGTGCTGATCGGCTCGGTCGTGGCGATGGCGGGGCTGGTGCTCGTCGTCGACATCAGCGGTGCACGCTTCGACCTACTGGGCACCGTCTTCGCCCTCTGCGCCGCGGTGTGCGCGGCCGCCTACTTCGTCATCGCCGGACGCGCCGGCGACGACCTTCCGCCGCTCGCCCTCGCCGCCGGTGGCCTGCTCACCGGAACGCTGGTCATGGCGCTGCTGGTGGGCAGCGGCATCCTGCCCTTCGCCGCCCCCTCGATCACGGTGTCGCTTGCGGGGTTCGAGGTTCCCGGCATCCTGCCCCTGCTGTGGGTGGGCGCGGTGGCGACCACCCTCGGCTACGCGCTCGGGGTGATCGCCGTTCCGCTCATCGGCTCGCGTCTGGCGTCGTTCGTGGGGCTCAGCGAGGTGCTCTTCGCCCTGGGCTTCGCCTGGCTGCTGCTCGGGGAAGCTCCCGCGCCGATCCAGTTCGTGGGCGGGGCGTTGGTCCTCGTCGGAGTCGTGCTGGTGAAGATGGATGCCGCGAGCCCGGCGGAGCAGAAGACCGAGACCTCGAGTATCGCGGTGGTGCCGGCTCCGTAGCGCGGGAGAGGGCTGCGGGGCCCGGTCCCTTCGACAGGCTCAGGGACCTCGGTGCGGGCTCGGGGAGCTCAGGGCAGGCTCAGGGACCTCGGTGCGGGCTCGGGGAGCTCAGGGCAGGCTCAGGGAACTCGGTGCGGGCTCGGGGAGCTCAGGGCAGGACCAGGGACCTCGGCGCGGGCTCGAGGCCGCGGTGCGCCCCGGGGTCGGGGTACGGTCCCCGAGGCCCCGGAGCGGGTGCGGGCACGACGGGTACGGGCACGACGGGTGCTCGCTAGACGTCGTCGCGGGCGAGCGCCATCAACGGACCGACGCGGTAGCCGATCACCTCGCCCATCACCAGCGACGTCTCGGTGCGTTCGACGCCCTCGATCGCCAGGATCCGCGCGTCGGTGTCGAACAGGTGCTGCGTGTCGCGACAGGCGACACGCACGAGCAGGTCGACCTGACCGCTCAGGCCGTGCGCCTGCAGCACCTCGGGCACCTTCGCGAGGTGTTCGCGGATCGTCGGCAGCTCGGCCTGGCGCACCGTCACCTGCAGAAACGCCTCGATGGGGAACCCGAGCGCCTCGGCCGACAACGTGCGCTCGAACGACAGGAAGACGCCGCCGCGCTCGAGGCGGCTCATGCGCGCCTGGACGGTGTTGCGCGAGAGTCCGAGCTTCTCGGCGAGCGCGACGACGGTGGCGCGCGGATCAGCGGACAGGGCGCGGAGGAGGTCGAGGTCGACCGCGTCGAGCTTGCTCATGCTGCGAAACATTAGCAGTGTCGAGGCCGAGCGCAATGGGCACTGTGCTCAATATGACGACGAGGTCTTGAGCGGGCTGCATTCCGCGCGTACCGTCGCGCTCGTCGGCACCGCTGCCGGCACCCGGACCGCCGCGGCTCTCACGAGGAGCCCCGGTCGCACCTGGAGGGAACACGATGACGTACACCCAGACCACGCCGGATCACGGAGCCGCCGACCGCGGAGACCCCGAGCACGCCAGCGACGTGGACGACGTCGCGCGCGTTCTCGAGCCCGACGGCACGCGCGTTGCCGACGCCGCGCTCGACCCCTGGATCGCCGACCTCTCCCCGCACGAGCTGCGCGCCCTCCACCGCGACATGGTCCTCACCCGCCGCCTGGATGCCGAGGGCGTCGCCCTGCAGCGCCAGGGTCAGCTCGCGCTCTGGGCGCCGTGCCGCGGTCAGGAGGCCACGCAGGTCGGGACGGCCCACGCGCTCGCCCCCGGCGACTTCGTCTTCCCCAGCTACCGCGAGCACGGTGTCCTTCTCGGTCGCGGGGCGCAGCCCGCCGACTACGTGCTCGCCTGGCGCGGCGAGGAGCACTCGGCCTACGACCACACGACCATCAACGCCGCGCCACCCCAGATCATCATCGGAGCCCAATCTCTGCACGCGACCGGTTGGGCGATGGGCGCGCAGCGCGACGGGTCGACCGATGTCGCCGTCGCGTACTTCGGAGACGGCGCCACCAGCCAGGGTGACGTGAACGAGGCGATGGTGTTCGCGTCGTCCTTCGGCGCCCCCGTCGTGTTCGTGTGCACCAACAACCAGTGGGCGATCTCGGAGCCCGTCACCGTGCAGTCGACCTTCCCCCTCGCGGGTCGGGCGCCGGGTTTCGGCATCCCGAGCATGCGCGTCGACGGCAACGACGCCCTCGCGTGCGTCGCCGCGATGCGCTGGGCGCTCGACCGCGCCCGGCGCGGTGAGGGACCCTCGTTCATCGAGGCGGTGACCTACCGCATGGGTCCGCACACCACCAGTGACGACCCCACCCGCTACCGCGACGCCGACGAGGTCGAGGCGTGGACGCGCCGCGACCCCATCGCACGGCTCGAGGCGTACCTGCGCGCCGAGGGCGTGCTCGACGACGGCGGTCTCGACGAGGTCGCCCGGGCCGCCGACGCTCTCGCCATCGAGGTGCGCGCGGCCTGCATCGGCGCCACCACACGTGCGCCGGAGACCCTGTTCGACCACGTCTACGCGGAGCCGCACGGCCCGCTGGAGAGGCAGAAGGCGGAGTACGCCGCCTACCTCGCCGGATTCGATCAGGAGGACGCGCGATGACCTCTCTGACTCTGGGCGGAGCGATCGGCGCCGGGCTCGCCCGGGCGATGCAGGACGACGATCGCGTGCTGCTGATGGGCGAGGACATCGGCAAGCTCGGCGGCGTCTTCCGCGTCACCGACGGTCTGCAGCGGCGCTTCGGTGCCGAGCGCGTCATCGACACCCCCCTCGCCGAAGCGGGCATCGTCGGCACGGCCGTGGGACTCGCGCTCCGCGGCTACCGGCCCGTCGTCGAGATCCAGTTCGACGGCTTCGTCTACCCCGCGTTCGACCAGATCGTGTGCCAGGTGGCGAAGCTGCACTACCGCAGCAGCGGTCGCATCCGGATGCCGCTCGTCATCCGCATTCCGTGGGCGGGAGGCGTCGGTGCCGCCGAGCACCACTCCGAGTCGCCCGAGGCGTACTTCGTGCACACAGCCGGTTTGCGGGTCGTCGCGGCCAGCAATCCGCAGGACGCCTACGTGATGCTGCGGCAGGCCGTGGCATCCGACGATCCGGTCATCTTCTTCGAGCCGAAGCGGCTCTACCACTCGAAGGCGGAGGTCGATGTGGACATCGACCTCGCCGATGCTCCGCCGATGCACCTCGCGCGCGTCGCCCGCGAGGGCACCGACGCGACGATCGTCACCTACGGCGCCCAGGTGCGGACGGCCCTGGATGCCGCGCTCGCCGCGGAAGACGAGGGTCTCTCGCTCGAAGTCATCGACCTGCGATCGCTCTCGCCCCTCGACATGAACACCGTCGCGGCGTCCGTCCGCAAGACCGGACGGGTCGTCGTCACCCACGAAGCCGCTCGCGAAGCGGGCCTGGGGGCGGAGCTGGTCGCGAGCATCACCGAGCAGTGCTTCGAGTACCTGGAGGCGCCGCCGGCCCGGGTGACCGGGCACGACATCCCCTATCCGCCGTCGAAGCTCGAGAAACACCACGTGCCGGATCTGGATCGGATCCTGCACGCGGTGGACCGGGTGCTCGAGCGGGGCACCGCGGCACCGGCTGCCGCGACGATCGAGGGAGGCGTCCGATGATCGCCGAGTTCCTGCTCCCTGACCTCGGCGAGGGGCTACCCGAGGCCGAGATCGTGCACTGGCTCGTATCGGAGGGCGACGAGGTCACCCTCAACCAGACCATCGCCGAGGTCGAGACGGCGAAGGCGATCGTCGAGATCCCCTCGCCCTACGCCGGCACCGTGCAGGGACTGCACGCGGCGGCCGGTGACGTCGTCGCGGTCGGCTCACCCCTGGTGTCGTTCGCGGTGGAGGGGGCGGATGCCGACAGCCCGGTGCCCGCCTCTCACCTCGATGCGGCGCAGCTCGGCGCCGCCGCCGCACAGGGACGCGCGGTCGAAGCCGTCTTCGAGGAGCCGGGGGACACCGCCGCCGACGGCATCGCCACCCGCGCGACGCCGAACCTCGTCGGGTACGGGGCGGCGCCCTCGTCGGGAAACCGCCCGCGCCGGCGCGCGCGCGGCTCGGCGACCCCGACCATCGACAGCGACCACGCGGTGCGCGAGGCGGCTCCCCACGACGTGCTGCGGACCGGCCCGATCGACCTCCCGCTGGAGCGTCCGCGCTCCACGCCGCCGGTGCGCAAGTACGCGAAGGATCACGGCATCGACCTCGTGCTCGTCGCCGCGGCTCACCCGGGTGAGGCGGTGACGCGCGCGCACGTGGAGGAGTACGCGGAGCGCGGGCCTGCGGCACCTGTCCCCGTGACGACGATGCCGTCGCCCGACGAGCTCCTCGCGAACGAACCCGTGTCGACGGTCCCCCCGGCCGAACACCGCGTCACCCGCACGCCCATCCGCGGCGTGCGCAAGCACACGGCGGCCGCGATGGTGCGCAGCGCCTTCACCGCGCCGCACGCGACGACGTTCCTCACGCTCGACGTGACCGCGACGACCGAGCTGCTGGCATCCCTGAAGCACGATCGGGCCCTCGACGGGCACCGCATCGGTGTGCTGGCGATCGTCGCGAAGGCGGTGTGCCTCGCCCTCGGTCGCACGCCCGCGTTGAACGCCCGCTGGGACGAGGCCGCCGGCGAGATCGTCGAGCACCACTACGTGACCTTGGGCATCGCCGCCGCGACCGACCGCGGTCTCGTCGTGCCCCTTATCCCGGATGCCGACCGACTCCCGCTCGTCGAGCTCGCCGACGCGATCGCCGAGCTCGCCGCCACCGCCCGCGCCGGCCGCACCCCACCCGCCGCGATGACCGGAGGAACGTTCTCGATCACCAACGTCGGGGTCTTCGGAGTGGATGCCGGAACCCCCATCCTGAACCCGGGCGAGGCGGGGATCCTCGCCGTCGGCGCGGTACGCCGCACGCCGTGGGAGCACCACGGCGAGATCGCCCTCCGCGACGTCGTCACTCTCAGCCTCTCGTTCGACCACCGGTTGGTCGACGGGGCGGAGGCGGCGCGCTTCCTCACCGACGTGGCCGGGGTGCTGCGCGAACCCGGGAGGGCCATGCTGCTGCGCTGACCGACCTCGCGCCGCGCGCGAGAGCGACCGGGTGCCGGGGGAGTCGTCGCCCGGGCGCCCCGAATACCGCGAAATGCCGGATGCTCCGGGAGCCCGGACGCACGTGGGGGTGCGCCCGGGTTCTCGGGCGGGCGTGTGGGTGCGCTCGCCGAACCCGGGCGGACGCCGGGGTGGAGCCGGGCTCCCGGCGTTCCGATGCACGCGGGGTGGGCCCGTGTGGCGGATAGGGCCGGACCGGTTCGCGGATCGGGACTCCGGACGCACGCGGGGTGATTTCGCGCGGCGCGTAGGGCCGGGCCGGCCCGCGGGTCGGGGATCCGGACGCACTCGGGGTGATCCCGTGTGGCGCGTAGGGCTGGGCCGGCGCGGGGGTCAGGCCGTCAACGCAGCGAGGGCCATGCGCGTCAGCGTGGGGCGCACGCGGGCGGCGGGGACACCGCGGACGCTGTGAGGTGTGGAGTTGATGAGCCCGAAGCACGCGAGCGCCCGCACCCGTCGCTCGGCCGGGGTCTCGGCATCCGGGAACTCCCGCGCGAGCGCCTCGGTCCACACCTCGACGTAGGCGTTCTGCAGGTCGCGCACGGTGCGGCGGTCGTCGGGGGAGAGGCGGTCGAGGTCGCGGTCCTGAACCCGGATGACGGAGGCTTCGGCGAGCGCGAAAGCGACGTGGAACTCGACGAGGGCGCGGAGGGGAGCGGCTGCGGGGTGTGCAGGACGGCGGGGGGACTCGTCGACACGCCGGTCGGCGGGTTGCCGGGACGGCGTGTCGGCGCCGGCATCCGCGGTTGTGCTCGCGTCGGGGGTGGAGGGGTCGGCATCCGCTGTTGTTCCGGCGCCCCGGGCGACGTCGGTGGCCGCGCGGCCGCCGGCGAGCAGGCGCTCGCTGACGTCGACGAGGATCGCGCCGAGCAGGGCCTGCTTTCCGGCGACGTGCCGGTAGACCGCGGGGCCACTCACCCCGACGGCGGCACCGATGTCTTCGAGGGTGACTCCGTCGAAGCCGCGCTCGGCGAACAGGCGTGCGGCGGCCGCGAGAAGGGCGGTGCGACGCTCGGCCTTCGCACGATCGCGAGAGGTGCCGGTCGCCGCCGCCGGAGCGGATGGCGCGGCATGCGTCGCGGCCGCACGTGACTCCTCGGTGCCCGCGCCGGTGCGTCGGATGGTCGCGGCCGGGGGCTCGTCGCGCGCTCTTGTCATCGGCATCCTGTCGAGTTAGCCTGGGTTCTCAGTTAGTCTACATTAACTGAACCTTGCGGGCTCGTCGACGATGCGGGCCCGAGACGGAGCCGCCATGAGCACAGCACCGGTCATCGGAACACCCCCGGCCACCGACCAGCGAGGACCCGCCGCGACCCAGCGGAACCTCGCGGAGGATCTGCGCGACCTCCTCGCCCGCACCGCCCGCGGCGGCTCGGACGCTGCCCGTGAACGCCACGCGGCCCGCGGAAAGCTCCTCGCGCGCGAACGCATCGACCGGCTCCTCGACGAGGGGAGCCCCTTCCTCGAGGTCGCTCCGCTCGCCGCCCACGGCCTGTACGACGGCGGAGCCCCCGCCGCGGGCGTCGTCGCCGGGATCGGGCTCGTGCACGGGCGACACGTCATGGCCGTCGCCAACGACGCCACCGTGAAGGGCGGCGCGTACTTCCCCCTCACGGTCAAGAAGCACCTGCGTGCGCAGGAGATCGCGCTGGAGAACCGCCTGCCGTGCGTGTACCTCGTCGACTCGGGCGGGGCGTTCCTGCCGCTGCAGGACGAGGTCTTCCCCGACCGCGACCACTTCGGCCGCATCTTCCGCAACCAGGCGCAGCTCTCGGCCGCCGGCGTTGCGCAGATCGCCGCCGTGATGGGGTCGTGCACCGCCGGCGGCGCCTACGTTCCGGCCATGAGCGACGAGAGCGTGATCGTTCGGAACCAGGGCACGGTGTTCCTGGGCGGGCCACCCCTGGTGAAGGCCGCGATCGGCGAAGACGTCACCGCCGAACAACTCGGCGGGGGAGACCTGCACGCCCGCCGCTCGGGCGTGGTCGACCACCTCGCCGACGACGACGAGCACGCCCTCGAGATCGTGCGAGACATCGTCGCCACCCTTCCGCCGACGCCCGCGCCGGTGTGGGACGTGGTCGAGGAGACGCCTCCGGTCCGCGCGCCCGAGGATCTCTACGACATCGTCCCCACCGACGTCTCGCAGCCCGTCGACATGCGCGCGATCATCGACACCCTCGTCGACGCGGGGTCGCTGCATGAATTCAAGGCCCTCTACGGCGAGACCGTCATCACGACCTTCGCGCGCCTGCACGGCCACCCCGTCGCCGTCATCGCCAACGAAGGCGTGCTCTTCAGCGAGTCCGCCCTGAAGGCCGCGCACTTCATCGAGCTGGCCGACCAGCGCGGCATCCCCCTGCTGTTCCTGCAGAACATCACCGGCTTCATGGTGGGTCGGGATGCCGAGGCCGGCGGCATCGCCAAGGACGGCGCCAAGATGGTCACCGCCGTCGCCACCACCCGCGTCCCCAAGCTCACCGTCCTCGTCGGCGGCTCCTACGGTGCGGGCAACTACGCCATGTGCGGGCGCGCCTACGACCCGCGGTTCCTGTGGACCTGGCCCGCGAGTCGCATCTCGGTCATGGGCGGCGCCCAGGCGGCATCCGTGCTCTCCACCGTCACGCGCGATCAGCGCGCCGCGAGAGGGCAGGAATGGACGGATGCCGACGACCGGGCGTTCCAGAAGCCCATCCGCGAGCGGTACGAGGAGCAGGGCAGTCCGTACTACGCCACCGCCCGACTCTGGGACGACGGCGTGATCGACCCCGCCGACACCCGGACGATGCTCGGGCTCGCCCTCGACGTCGTGAGCCGTGTGCCGCTCGCCGACCGGGGCTTCGGCCTCTTCCGGATGTGATCGGCGTGAACGCGATGTCCGGTGCTCCCGCCCCCGCGGCAGTACCTGTGCCCGTGCCCGCGGCGGTGCTCAAGCCCGCCTCGGCGCCTCGTCGCGGCCGGCGCCCTTTCGACGCCGTGCTCGTGGCCAACCGCGGCGAGATCGCGCGCCGGGTGTTCCGCACGCTCCGGCGGCTCGGCATCCGCTCGGTCGCCGTGTACACCGATGCCGACGCCGGAGCGGTCCACGCCCGCGAGGCCGACCGTGCCGTGCGGGTGCCCTCGTACCTCGACGTCGACGCCGTGGTCGCTGCGGCGGTGTCCTCGGGAGCGGATGCCGTGCACCCGGGCTACGGGTTCCTCAGCGAGAACGCCGGGTTCGCCCGCGCGTGCGCCGCCGCCGGGATCGTCTTCGTCGGCCCGGGGGTCGAGGCGCTCGAGGTGATGGGCGACAAGATCCGTGCGAAGCAGCACGTCGCCGCCCACGGGGTGCCGACGGTGCCGGGGTTCTCGGCCGTCGGGCTGTCCGACGCCGAGATCGCCGCGCGGGCGGGGCAGACCGGATACCCGCTGCTGGTGAAGCCGTCCGCGGGAGGCGGAGGCAAGGGGATGACGATCGCCACCGGCCCCGACGACCTCGTCGATGCGCTCGCGACCGCCCGCCGCGTGGCCGTCGCTGCGTTCGGTGACGACACCCTGCTGCTGGAACGCCTGCTCGAGCGGCCCCGGCACATCGAGGTGCAGGTGCTCGCCGACGCACACGGCACGACCCTGTCTCTCGGGGAGCGCGAGTGCACCCTGCAACGGCGGCACCAGAAGGTGATCGAGGAGGCCCCCTCGTCGGTGGTGGAAGCCGAAACCCGCGCACGCCTCGGTGCGGCCGCCGTCGCCGCCGCCCGCAGCGTCGGCTACCTCGGAGCCGGGACCGTGGAGTTCCTCGTCGCCGGAGACCGCCTCGACGAGCCCTTCTTCATCGAGATGAACACGCGCCTGCAGGTCGAGCACCCGGTGACCGAGCTCGTCACGGGCGTCGACCTCGTCGAGCAGCAACTGCGCACAGCCGCCGGACTCGCGCTCGACCTGCCCGAGATCCACCTCGACGGACACGCGATCGAGGCGCGGGTGTACGCCGAGACCCCCTCGCGCGGATACCTGCCCGCGATCGGGACGGTGACCCACTGGCATCCGGGAGCCGCCCGCGTCGACAGTGCGGTCGAAACCGGCGGCGTGATCACCGCGCACTACGACCCCCTGATCGCGAAGGTCATCGCGCACGGGCCCGATCGGGAGACGGCACTGGCCCGGCTCGACGCCGCCCTCGCCGACACCGTCGTGCTCGGCGTCGACACGAACATCGCCGACCTGCGCGCCCTGCTCGCCGACCCCGCCGTGCGCGCGGGCGACCTCGACACGGGGCTGCTCGACCGGCGCGGCACGCCCGAGGTGCCGGAGCCGAGCGCAACGGCGCTCGCGGCGGTCGCAGCGCGTGCGGGGAGGATCGCGGATGCCGAAACCCCGACCGGCGGCTCGGTCTGGGGCCGGGTGGGCGCGTGGCGTGCCGGGGGAGCGGTACCCGCGCGCACCGTGCACCTCGAGGATGACGCGGGCCGCGGGCACACGGTGCCGCTGCCCGAGGGCGATGAGCCGCCGCGCGTCGTCGTCGCGGACGGCGAGCCCGGTGAGTACTGGGTGCACGCCGATGGGCTGGCGCACCGCCTGCGTCTGCTGTCGCGGCGGGAGGCCGCAGCTCGCCGTCGCGCGAGCGCCGGACGCGTTCCGGGAGCCGTCGACCCCGACCTGGTCGCGCCGCTCCCCGGCACCGTCGTCGCCGTGCACGCGGTCGAGGGCGAGGTGGTCGAGGCGGGAGCCCGGCTCGTCACGATCGAGGCCATGAAGATGGAGCACACCGTGATCGCTCCCCACGCGGGGACGGTGCGGCTACGGGTCGCCGCGGGCGCCCAGGTCGCGCGCGATGCGGTGGTCGCGACGGTGACTCCCCGGCCCGCCGACCGACAGGCCGGAATCCCGGAGCGAGACGCCCAGCTGCCTGAGCCGGAGTCCGATGGCTCTGAACCGGAGTCCGAGGTCTCTCAGCCGGAGTCCGACGTCCGTGAGCCGGAGTCCGAGGTCCCTGTGCCGGAGTCCGAGGTCCCTGTGCCGGAGTCCGAGGTCCCTGTGCCGGAGTCCGAGGTCCCTGAGCGTGTCGAAGGGACCGGAACCCCCACCCTCGCCGAGCCGGGCGATCCCGCCGGTGTCCCGGCATCCATCCCATCCCACAAGGAGACACTCCCGTGAGCATCGACAGCCAGCAGTCCTTCACCGATGACGAGCGCGAGCTCGGCGCGATGGTGCGCGAGTTCGCCGACGAGGTGATCGCGCCCCGCTCCTACGAGGCCGACCGCGCGCACGAGCTGCCGCTGGACATCGTCGCGCAGATGGGCGAGCTGGGGCTGTTCGGCCTGCCCTTCCCGGAGGAGGTCGGCGGGCAGGGCGGCGACTACGCCAGCCTCTGCGTCGCGATCGAGGGCATCGCCCGCGTCGACCAGTCGCTCGCCATCACCCTCGAGGCCGGTGTGGGCCTCGGCGCCATGCCCGTCTACCGCTACGGCACCGAGGCGCAGAAGGCCGAATACCTCCCCGATCTCGTCGCCGGTCGCGCGCTCGCCGGGTTCGGCTTGACCGAAGCCGAGGCGGGCAGTGACGCCGGCGCCACCCGCACGACCGCGCGGCTCGAGGGCGAGGAATGGGTGATCGACGGGTCGAAGCAGTTCATCACCAACTCGGGCACCGACATCACCCGTTTCGTCACGGTCACGGCCGTCACCGGTCGTACCGGCGACCGCCCCGAGATCTCGACGATCATCGTGCCGAACGGCACCCCGGGCTTCACCGTGGGACCCGCCTACGACAAGGTCGGCTGGAACGCCTCCGACACCCACCCGCTCACCTTCGACGGCGTGCGGGTGCCCGCGGCGAACCTGCTCGGCGAACGCGGTCGTGGCTTCCAGAACTTCCTGCGCACCCTCGACGAGGGGCGCGTCGCGATCGCGGCCCTCGCGACGGGAGCCGCGGAGGGATGCCTCGAGGCGGCCGTCGAATACGCACGCAGCCGCACGGTCTTCGGCGAGCGCCTGTCGACGCGGCAGAGCATGCAGTTCCTGCTCGCGCGCATGCACGCCCGCGTCCACACCGCCCGCCTCGCGTGGGTGCACGCCGCGCGCCTGTGCGACGCGGGGAAGCCGTTCACGGTGGATGCCGCCGTCGCCAAGATGACGGCGAGCGACGCCGCAATGGCCAACGCACGCGACGCGACACAGGTGTTCGGGGGCAACGGCTTTATCAACGAATACCCCGTCGCCCGGCACTACCGCGACTCGAAGATCCTCGAGATCGGCGAGGGCACGACCGAGGTGCAGCTCATGGTGATCTCGCGCGCGCTCGGGCTCACCGGTACCGTTGCCGCATGATCGAGCAGCGGGGCCTGTATCTGGAGGAGTTCGTCGTCGGAGAGAGGTACGCGCACCGGCCAGGTCGCACCGTCACCGACGCCGACAACGTGCTGTTCACCACCCTCACGATGAACACCCAGGCACTCCACCTGGATGCCGCCTTCTCGGCGGGCCAGCCGTTCGGCCGACCGCTGGTGAACTCGATGTGGACGCTGTCGACGCTCATCGGGCTCTCGGTCACGCAGCTCACGCAGGGAACGCTCGTCGCGCAGCTCGGCTTGACCGATGTGAGTTTCCCCGCGCCGCTCTTCGTCGGCGACACCCTCACGGCCCAGACGGAGGTGATCTCGGTGCGGCCGTCGGCATCCCGTCCGGGGCAGGGGGTCGTCGTGCTCGCGCACACGGGCTGCTCGCAGAACGACGAGATGGTCGTCACCGCCACCCGCACGGTGCTGGTGTGGGCGACGGACGGTTCGCGGTGACCTTCACGCTCGGCCCCGCCCTGTTGTTCGTCCCCGGTGACCGGCCGGAGCGGCTGTCGAAGGCTCTCGAGCGGGCGGACGCCGCGATCCTCGATCTCGAGGATGCCGTCTCTCCGGATGCCAAATCGGCCGCGCGGGACGCCCTGGTCGCCGCCGATCCCGACCCGGCCCGCGTCATCGTCCGCGTGAACGCTCCCACCACGCCCGACTTCGCGCGGGACCTCGCCGCCCTGGCGCAGACCCGCGTACGCACGGTGATGGTCGCCAAGGCGGAGGATCCGGCATCCCTCGCCGACCTGTCGGAGTACGCGGTGATCGCCCTGTGCGAGACCGCGCGGGGAGTGCTCTTCGCGAAAGTCCTCGCCGAGCTGCCGCAGGTGGAGGCGCTGATGTGGGGCGCGGAAGACCTGGTCGCCAGCCTCGGCGGCACGTCGAGCCGCTTCCCCGACGGCGGATACCGGGACGTCGCCCGGCTGGCTCGCGCCCGCGTGCTGCTGGCCGCGGGTGCGTTCGGAAAGCGGGCGATCGACGCCGTGCACGTCGACATCGCCGACCTCGACGGGCTCGCGGCGGAGGCACGGGATGCCGCGGCTTCCGGCTTCGCCGCCACCGCGTGCATCCACCCGGGGCAGGTGGAGACGATCCGTGCGGCGTACGCACCGGTGCCCGCCGATGTCGCGTGGGCACGGGGCGTGCTCGCGGCCGCGGAGGGCGAGCGCGGGGTGTTCCGTTACGAGGGACGCATGATCGACGAGCCGATCCTCCGTCACGCGCGGTCGGTGGTGGCGCGGGCGGGGGAGTAGCGTCGCGGGGCGGTGCGGGTCCGGGGAGGGAGCGTCGCGAGGGCGGTGCCGGCCGGGGACAAAGCGTCGTGAGGGCTGAGTCCGCCCGGGGCGGGGGTGTAGCTGTCGGGCTTAGCTCGCGACGCCCGGGGCGGGGGTGTAGCCCTCGGGCCTAGCTCGCGACGCCCGCGTACGCGAGCATCTCCCACGCGTCGCCGTCGAGACGGAACGTGGTCGCCGAGCAGTTCGGCAGACGCTCGCCCTCGCGGGGGAACGCCCCGTCGGTGGCGTACATGATGACTTCGCGGATCAGGGCACCGTGCGCGACCGCGATCACGTCGACGCCCTCGGGGGCGGATGCCACGGCCTCGGCGAGCGCGGCGAGCGCCCGCTCGCGCACCCTCGGCCACGACTCGGCGTTCGGGACCTCGGCGACGTGCCAGGGTCCGTAGGCCTCGGCGAAAGTCAGGACGTCCATGCCTTCGGCGTCGCCATACGACCGCTCCTGCAGTCCCGGCATCCGGTGGCTGACCGTCGTTCCCAGAGCCGCGGCGATCAGGTCGGCGGTCTCGGCCGCGCGCGACAGATCGCTCGAGACGATGACGACCTCGCGGCCCGCGTACTCGCTTGCGAGGCGATCGGCCACCTCGCGCGCCTGGCCGCGGCCGGTGTCGTTGAGGGGGATGTCCGTCGAGCCCTGGATGCGGCCCCCGGAGTTCCAGTCGGTCTCACCGTGTCGTACAAGGGTCAGGATCGTCACCGTCCGAGCCTAACCGAGCGCGGCATTCGTCGGTCCGGCCCCGCGGCTGGCCTCCCTCGCGGGTTCGCACCGGTGGTGCGGAGCGGAGGAGATGCAGCGAGGGGAGGATGCCGGGAAGGGTTGTGGTCCTCCGCTCACCCCACGTCCTCCGCTCGTCACGCTCCACGGCGCTGCGCGCTGCGCGCCGCGCTCTCCGCGCCTCGCGCCGCGCGTCCCCGCGTACGGCACGCTCGGTCGTCCGTCGAGAACTCTCAGAGAAGCCCGGGCAGCCGGTCCGCGAGGGCCCGCAGCGCATCGGTCGTCCCGCCATCGATCTTGACGGCCGCACGCTGGTCGGCGCGGGTTTCGCCGCGGTTGATGATGACGACGGGCAGGCGCTTGCGCCGCGCCCGCTCGACGAGCCGAATGCCGGAGTTGACCACCAGCGACGAGCCGGCGATCACGAGCGCCTCACTCGTATGGACGAGCTGCTCGGCCTCGCGGAATTTCTCGACCGGGATGTACTCGCCGAAGAACACCACGTCGGGTTTGAGCGTGCCGCCGCACACGGAGCACACGGGCACGACGAAACCGTCGGCCGAGGCGGGGGTGACGTCTCCGTCGGGACCGAGCTCGACGCTCTCGGGGAGCGAGATCCACGGGTTGTCGGCCTCGACGCGCTCGGCCAGGTCACGGCGGTCGAACACCTGGCCGCAGTGCAGGCAGCCGACGCGGCGCATCGTGCCGTGCAGCTCGACGACGCGTCCGCTGCCGGCGCGCACGTGCAGACCGTCGACGTTCTGCGTGACGACGCCGTTCGCGACACCCGCGGCCTCGAGATCGGCCAGGGCCCGATGCCCGCCGTTCGGCTCGGCGGCGGCGAACACCTTCCAGCCCAGGTGGCTGCCCACCCAGTATCTGCGCCGCGCATCGGCGCTGGCGAGGAACTGCTGCGCCGTCATGGGCGTCCGCGTCGGCGCGCCCTTGCCGCGATAGTCGGGGATCCCCGAGTCGGTCGACACGCCCGCACCGGTCAGCACCGCGATCCGGCGGCCGGAGAGCACCTCGACAGCCCGATCGATGGATGCCGAGAACCCGGCATCCTTCGTCGTGTCGGTCATGCACACCTCCGTCTCGACGAGTCTACGGCGGGCCGCCGACGCCGGCTCGCGCGGCAGTCCCCGCAGGGCCTCGTACCCGGCGGCGCTCGCCCGGCTGGCACCATGGGACGATGCCCGTCATCCCGCTCGACTCCGCCGACGACCCGCGCCTCTCCGATTACCGCGACCTGACCGACGTGTCGCTGCGCCGGGTGTCGGAGCCCGCGGGCGGCCTCTACATCGCGGAGTCCTCGAAGGTGCTCGACCGGGCGCTGCGCGCGGGCCACCGCCCGCGATCGGTGCTCGTGCAGGAGAAGTTCCTCGCCGACGCGCTGTCCCTGGTGGGCGAGGATGCCGAGGTCTACGTCGTCCCCGCCGAGATTGCCGAGCAGGTCACGGGGTACACCGTGCACCGGGGGCTGTTGGCATCCATGCATCGCCCCGCCCTGGCATCGGTCGCCGAGGTCGTCGCCGGAGCGCGACTGGTCGTGGTGCTCGAAGACATCGTCGACCACACCAACATCGGTGCCGCGTTCCGGTCGGCGGCCGCCCTCGGAGCGGATGCCGTGCTCGTCACGCCCCGCTGCGCCGACCCGCTGTACCGACGCAGCGTCCGAGTGAGCATGGGCACGGTGTTCCAGGTGCCGTGGACGCGACTCCCCGAATGGTCGGACGCGAAGCCCCAACTGGTCGACGCGGGCCTCCACCTCGCCGCTCTCGCCCTCTCCGACGACGCGGTCAGCCTCGATGCCTTCTCGGCCGCCGGGCACGAGCGCGTGGCGCTGCTGCTCGGAGCGGAGGGCGACGGCCTCAGCCGCGGTGCGCTCGCCGCGGCCGACACGGTCGTGACGATCCCGATGGCCGGGGACGTGGACTCGCTCAACGTCGCCGCGGCGAGCGCCGTCGCGCTGTGGGAGCTGAGGCGCGGGCGACGCTGACCCTCGGACGGCGCTGACCATCCGTCGCGCGGCGACCGGACGCTCGCCCCATCGAGCGGGGCGACGACGGGGGAGGGGAGTTCTGCGGCTACACCTGCGTCTCGCGTGAGCCTGCGGCATCCGGACCCGGGGCCAGGTTCGTCACGGGCAACGGCTCGGGGCGTTTCGCCCGCACGTGGTCGCCCGACGACTGGTGACGCAGGCGACGCAGCACCCAGGGCACGAGGTACGACCGCGCCCACACCAGGTCCTTCTCGCGCGCGGCTCGCCAGGTGGTCGCCGTGAGCGCTTCGGGCTGCCGCGGTTGCAGGTCGTTCGGGACGTTCAGGGCGCGAAGGACCATGCGCGCCACCTCGTGGTGCCCGAGGGCGTTGTAGTGGAGGCGGTCATCGTCGAAGAAGCGCATGTCCTGCACCTCCTTCAGGCCCCACTGGTCGGCGACGATGCAGTCACGGGCATCGGCGATCGCGCGGACGTTCTCGTTGTAGATCGCCACCTTGCCCCGGATGCCACGGAACACGGGCGTGAACTCGGTGTCGATGGCCGTGAACACGACGACGGTGGCGTCGTCGCGTCGGAGTCTCACGACGGCGTCCTCGAACTGCCGCGCGACGGCGTCGGGGTCGCTCCCCGGTCGGATGACGTCGTTGCCCCCGGCCGAGAACGTGATGAGGTCGGGCTTGAGCGCGAGCGCGGGCTCGATCTGATCGGCCACGATCTGCGCGATGAGTTTGCCGCGCACGGCGAGATTGGCGTAGGCGAAATCGTCGACTTGCGCCGCGAGCACTTCGGCCACTCGATCGGCCCACCCGCGATGCCCGTCGTCCGGCAGGGGGTCGCCAATCCCCTCGGTGAACGAGTCGCCCAGGGCGACCCAGCGGCGCCAGGGGTGCGGGCCGGGATTGTCGGGCGAGGACGAGGTGCGGGACGAGTGCGGATCGAGTGTCATCGAAACCTCCGCCTCCAGGCTAACCCCGGCCTCGGACAACGCCCGAGCGACCCGTTCCCGGGCCAACGCCCACCGGCGATAAACACGATCCATCCGCATAAACACTCCCTCGCCGTGTTTCTGCGCACGAACCGCGTTTATCGCCGATGGGAGCGGGGAACCTCCACAGGGCGACGCCGCGCGGTGTGAGAACCGCCTATCGTGGATGTTCGCGCTCGCGTGGGAAGGAGGTTCGATGCTGGAAGCAGAAGCCCGCACCCCGAATCTCCCGAACACCGAGAGCTCCGCCCCCGCGGAGAGGCCGCGCATCGCAAGCCCCGGCCCGGTCGCGAGCCCCGACCCCACCGCCGGCCCGGTCGCGAGTCCCGCCCGCATCGCCAGTCCTGGCCCCGTCGCGAGCCCCGGCCCGGTCGCGAGCCCCGACCCCACCGCCGGCCCGGTCGCGAGCCCCGGCCCGGTCGTACAACCCGGCCCCACCCCCGCCGACCCCCGCCGCGGCGACGCACCCTCCGCCCCGATCGCTCCGGCCTCCACCCCCGGCGGCTCCGAGCCGGCCGATGCACCCTCCGCCCCCGCGGCATCCGCCCCCCTCGACCCGTCCCACGCCGCCGCCCCCGTCGCCGACCACCGCGTCCCGGGGGAGGACCCCGTTCCCGCCGACGCCGTCGAGCCCCACTTCGGTTCGTTCGCCGCCGAGCACCTCTCCCCGTCCTTCCCGCAGCGCGCACCGTGGGGAACCGCGCAACGCCTGCGCGCCTGGCAGGCCGAGGCCCTCGATCTCTACTTCGGTCTCGACGGTCCCGATGGCGAGGGCAAGGGCCCCCGTGACTTCCTCGCCGCCGCCACCCCCGGGGCCGGAAAGACCACGTTCGCCCTCCGCCTGGCATCCGAACTCGTGCGCCGGAACGTCGTCGACCGCATCGTCGTCGTCGCCCCCACCGAGCACCTCAAGACCCAGTGGGCCGAGGCGGCCGCGCGCGTCGGCATCCGCCTGGACCCGGCTTTCTCCAACCGCCACTACGCCCCGGCGCGGCATTACCGCGGCGTGGTCGTCACCTACGCCCAGGTCGCGGTCAAGGCCGAGGTGCACCAACGCCTGACGATGGATGCCAGAACCCTGGTCATCCTCGACGAGGTGCACCACGGCGGCGACGCCCTCAGCTGGGGCGACGCCCTGCGCGAGGCCTACAACCGCGCCGCCCGCCGCCTTCTGCTGTCGGGGACGCCGTTCCGCAGCGACACCGCGCCCATCCCGTTCGTGGAGTACCACCCGAACGCCAAGGGCATCCGCCTCTCGCGCACCGACTACGCCTACGGCTACCGCCGGGCCCTCGACGACGGCGTGGTGCGCCCGGTGTTCTTCCTCGTCTACGCCGGGCAGATGCGCTGGCGCACCAAGGCCGGCGAAGAGATGGAGGCCCAGCTCGGCCAGGACAACACGAAAGACATCACGTCCCAGGCGTGGCGCACCGCGCTCGACCCGAACGGCGACTGGATCCCCGCCGTCCTTCGCTCCGCCGATCGACGCCTCACCGAGGTGCGCGAGACGGTCCCGGATGCCGGCGGGCTCGTCATCGCGACCGATCAGACCGCCGCGCGCGCCTACGCCGCCATCCTCGAGGACATCAGCGGCGAGGAGGTGACGATCGTCCTCTCCGACGAGGCCGAGGCCTCGGGGCGCATCGAGACGTTCGCAAAGTCCACCACCCGGTGGATGGTGGCCGTCCGCATGGTGTCGGAGGGCGTCGACGTGCCGCGCCTCGCCGTCGGCGTGTATGCGACCAGTGCCTCGACGCCCCTCTTCTTCGCGCAGGCCATCGGACGTTTCGTGCGCGCCCGCCGCCGTGGAGAGACGGCGAGCGTGTTCCTGCCGAACGTTCCGCAGTTACTCGCCCTGGCCGGTGAGATGGAGGCGCAGCGCGACCACGCCCTCGACCGCGACAGCGACGCGGAAGACCAGTGGAACGCCGAAGAAGACATGATGGATGCCGCCGAGCGCGAGGACAAGGCATCCGACGCGCTCGAGCAGGAGTTCGAGTACCAGGCGCTCGGCTCCCTCGCCCACTTCGACCGGGTGCTGTTCGACGGGCAGGAATTCGGGCAGCTCGCGGTACCCGGAACCATCGAGGAGGAGGAGTTCCTCGGCATCCCGGGCCTCCTCGAACCCGATCAGGTGCACGAGGTGCTCATGTCGCGTGCGACCCGGCAATCGCGTCATCGCTCCACACGCGAAGCGACCGAGAAGGAGAGCGGCGTCGAGCCGGCCCGGGTCGACGAAGGCGGCCTCCCCGCCCCGCTGCACCGCACCCTCAAGGAGCAGCGGCAGCTCCTCAACACCATGGTCGGCCTCTACGCACGCCAGAGCGGCGAGGCGCACGGTCTCGTGCACGCCGAGCTGCGGCGCATCTGCGGCGGTCCCGCCGTCTCGCACGCCACGGTCGCGCAGCTGCAAGCGCGCATCGACGTGCTGCGCCGCCGCGTGCACTCCTGAGGCGCCGCGCCAGTCCGTGGCGCCGCCCCGAGCGCAGGCGTCGCACCGCGCCGAGATGCCACGCCGCGCAGGTGCGGCATCCCCTCGCATCCACCCCCTCGCACGCGGGTGCCGCGCCGCGCCGCGGTGCCGCGCCGCGCAGGTGCGGCATCCCCTCGCATCCACCCCCTCGCACCCACGCGCCGCCGTCGTCTCGCGATCCCGAAATGCTGGCATCCACCCCGCGGCATCCGCGTCTTCCCGGGCTTCGGAAGCCCGAAATGCTGTCAGTATCGACCGACGCGCCCGGGGGCGTGGAACCGCCTCATTACGGTGGGGGACGACCCCAAGGAGCCCGAGTGACGACCCTCGCCACCCCCAACGCCCGTGACCGTCGCCGCTGGGCGCGATACCTCGTCGACGAGCGCGCCGAAGCCCGCGTGTACCGCGAGCTCGCGTCCCGCCGCTCCGGCGAGGAGCGCGACATCCTGCTCGAACTCGCCGAGGCCGAGGGCCGCCACGAGCAGCACTGGATCGACCTGCTGGGTGAGCAGCCGCCGCGCCTGCCCCACCCCGGCCTGCGCACGCGGATGCTCGCCTGGATGGCCCGTCGCTTCGGATCGATCTTCGTGCTCGCGCTGGCGCAGAACGCCGAGGCCCGTTCGCCGTACGCCGACGAGCCGTACGCCACCCCCGCGATGGCCGCCGACGAGCGCGTGCACCACGAGGTCGTCCGCGGTCTCGCCGCTCGCGGACGCCGCCGGCTGTCGGGCACCTTCCGCGCCGCCGTGTTCGGGGCGAACGACGGCCTCGTGTCCAACCTCGCCCTCGTCATGGGGGTGGGCGCCACCGGCGTCGCCCCGAGCTTCGTGCTCTTCAGCGGCGTCGCGGGTCTCCTCGCCGGGGCCCTGTCGATGGGAGCCGGCGAGTTCGTCTCGGTGCGATCGCAGCGCGAACTCCTCGAGGCCACCGAGGAGAGCTCGTTCGCCGACTCCGCGCTCCCGCACCTGGACCTGGATGCCAACGAGCTCGCCCTCGTCTACCGCACGCGCGGGATGGACCAGGATGCCGCGCTCGCCAAGGCGCGCGAGGTCGTCACTGCCGCACAGGCGGGAGTGGCCCCTGTTGCGGCAGCCCCGGGGGAGTCCTCGCACGACGTCGTCGGCAGCGCGTGGGGCGCGTCCCTCTCGAGCTTCCTGTTCTTCGCGTCGGGCGCGGTCATCCCGGTGCTGCCGTGGATCTTCGGGATGACCGGCATCGGCGCGGTCGTGCTCGCGCTGGTCCTGGTGGGCATCGCCCTGATGGCCACCGGCGCGATGGTGGGCCTGCTCTCGGGCGCCTCACCCCTCAAGCGCGGCCTGCGCCAGCTCGCGATCGGCTTCGGCGCCGCCGCGATCACCTACGTCCTCGGCCTGCTGTTCGGGGTGTCGGCGGCGTGACCCGCGCGTGGGCCGATCTTGTGCGGGGTGTCGGCGTCGCGGCCCACGCGCGGGCCGACCTCGTGCGGTTCGGCGCGGCCTGAGCCCCCGCCCTCGCACCATCAGCCGCGGCCCGCCGCCACCCGCGCCGCCTCGCGCGTCGCCCCCACGTTCTTGCGGCCCGCGCGGGAACCGGCGAGCTTGGCGGTGATGTGCTCGCGCACCGTCACCGGGTCGTACAGTGCCGGCGCGTGGTCCGAAACGAAGTGCGGCAGCGGCGCGATCACCGCGTCGGCGTCGCCGTCGTGGAAGAACGCGGCCGAGCGTCGCCGTTCGATCGTCCCATCGATCACCGGGGGCTTCACGCGGTGAAGTGTCGACAGCCACTTGTCGTTCGTCAGTCGGGCCGCGACGTCGCCAAGGTTGACGAGCAGGGCTCCTTCCGCCGGAGACACGTCGTTCCATGAGCCGTCCTGCCCGAGCACCTGCAGGCCCGCGACACGGTCTCCCCACAGCACGGTCACCAGGCCGAAGTCGGTGTGCTCGCCCATCCCGGTCAGCTCGGCGCCCAGCTCGATGAATCCCGGGGGGAGCGCGTAGTTGTTCATGCGCAGCACGTCGATCGAATGCCCCGTGATGTCGTCGAAGAAGTCATCGGGCACGCGCAGGGCCGCAGCGAAGACCCGCGTCAGCGTCTGTGCCACGCGCCGCGCCTCGTCGTAGTACTCGCTCACCGCCCGCTCGAATCCGGTCGTCGCATCGGGCCAGGTGTTCTCGGCGTAGTCGGTGGCCGAGGCCGTGGTGCCCGGGTACTCCCGCCAGGACGTCCCCACGTTGAACGCCTCGAAGAAGTCGTTCATGCGCGTGACCGGATCGACGCCGAGGCTGTAGCTCAGCGACTCGCTTTTCGGCGGGCTGTAGCCGCGGTTCTCCGAGGCCGGCCGCACGTATTTCTTCTTGGTCTCGAGCGGCAGCGAGAAGAATCCGTCGAGAGCGCCGGTGAGGTCGTCGATGACGACGTTCGGGATGCCGTGCCCCACGATCTGCATGAAGCCGACGGTGCGACACGCGTGATCGACGGCGGCGACCACCGCGGCACGCGCATCGGGAGAGCCGGGGCCGACCCACGCGGAGATGTCGATCGTGGGCACGCGGAAGTCAGGCATGCCTCGACGCTAAGCGCGGCGTGTCACGTCGATGTTTCCTGGGGGTCACGGAAGGCGGGGCGGTGGCGGGCGCTCAACCCGGAACAGGTCCGCACTGCTCTCGCTCCCGCGTTCTATGCGCGAGGGGGACTTTCCCCACCGCCCCTTCACGCGCCGCTGCGCGGCACGCGGAGCCTCCGGCGGCGTGGGTCCAACCCCGCAGGGGTTCGAAATCCTCCCACTCCCGCAGACAATGACGAAGGCCCCCGGGATGAACCCGGGGGCCTTCGTCATTCTGTGCGCGAGGGGGGACTTGAACCCCCACGCCCGTTAAAGGGCACTAGCACCTCAAGCTAGCGCGTCTACCTATTCCGCCACCCGCGCATTGGGTGTTTGTCGCTTGCGCAACGAGGAACGACATTACCATGTCGCGGCACCCGACTCGAACCAGTGCAGCGCCCCGGGCGCGTCCGAGACCGCCCGTCGAGACCATCGACCGCGTGCGCAGCGGTGTCATCCGCCGCCACCCGTCCTCCCCAGGGGGAGTGCGACGGGAGAGGTCGCTGCACCCCGGTACGGTAGTGCGCATGTCCGCGCCCGAAACCGTGATCCCCGAGGTCGCCCGCATCGCGTCCGACCTCATCCGGTTCGACACCTCGAACTACGGCGGCGGCCGCTCCAACGGCGAGCGCGAGGCCGCCGATTACGTCGGCGCTTACCTCGAAGGACTCGGCCTCGACACCGACTACTACGAGCCCGTCGCGCGCCGCACCAACGTCCGCGCCCGCGTTCCCGGCCGCAATCCCGACAAGCCCGCGCTGATCCTGCACGGTCACCTCGACGTCGTGCCCGCCGTCGCCGACGACTGGAGCGTCGACCCGTTCGCGGGCGAGATCCGCGACGGCATCCTGTGGGGACGCGGCGCGGTCGACATGAAGGACATGGATGCCATGATCCTCACCTCCGTCGCCGACCTGCTGCGAGCGGGGGAGCAGCCGGAACGCGACGTGATCGTCGCTTTCTTCGCCGACGAGGAGAACGGTGGCGTCGAGGGATCCGCCCGCGTGGTGCAGGACCGACCGGAGTGGTTCGCCGGCGCGACCGAGGCGATCAGCGAGGTCGGCGGCTACTCCATCGCCGTCGGGGACCGACGCGCCTATCTGCTGCAGGTGGGCGAGAAGGCCCTGATCTGGATCAAGCTCGTCGCCCGTGGTCGCGCCGGTCACGGGAGCGGACTGCATCCCGACAACGCCGTGACCCGTCTCGCCGAGGCCGTGGCCGCCCTCGGGCGCACCGAGTGGCCGATCCGACTGACCGACACCACCTCCGAGCTGCTGGCGGGGCTGGCCCGGATCACGGGTGACGACGCGGGCGATCCCGACGCACTCGCGCTGCGCACCGGAGCGGCATCCAGCTTCATCCGCTCGACTCTGCGCACGACGACGAATCCGACGGGGCTCGCCGCGGGGTACAAGCACAACGTCATCCCCGACCGTGCTGAGGCGCTGATCGACGTGCGGGTGCTGCCCGGCACCGAGGCCGCGGCCCTCGCCGACATCCGCGCCATCGTCGGCGACGGGATCGAGATCGAGATCGTCCACCAGGACATCGGTCTCGAGGTGCCGTTCTCCGGTGATCTGGTCGACGCGATGATCGCCCAGCTGGATCGCCACGACCCGGGTGTCCCCGTCGTGCCGTATCTCATGGGAGGCGGCACCGACAACAAGGCCCTCTCCACCCTCGGAATCTCCGGTTACGGATTCGCGCCGTTGCGACTTCCCGCCGATCTCGACTTCACCGGAATGTTCCACGGTGTCGATGAGCGCGTCCCCGTCGACGCGCTCGAGTTCGGTCGACGTGTTCTCGCCGACCTCCTCCGGACGTACTGAAGGACCGCATGCATATCTTCGAGGTCATCATCCTCGGGCTCGTTCAGGGCCTCACCGAGTTCCTCCCCATCTCCTCCAGCGCGCACCTGCGCATCGTGGGGGAGTTCCTCCCGTCGCAGACCGACCCCGGTGCCACCTTCACCGCGATCACGCAGATCGGCACCGAGCTCGCCGTGCTGATCTACTTCCGCCACAAGATCGGCCGCGTCATCTCGCGGTGGTTCCTGTCGCTGCGGGGGAAGGTGCCGCGCAACGACCCCGACGCGCGCATGGGGTGGCTCGTCATCATCGGCACCATCCCGATCGCCCTCCTCGGCGTGCTGCTGCAGAGCCTGATCCGCGACAACTTCCGCAGCCTCTGGATCACCGCGGTCGTGCTCATCGTCTTCGGCATCCTGCTCGGTCTCGCCGACCACTACGGCAAGCGGCGTCGCGAGCTCGACGACCTGACGTACCCGCACGGCGTCGCCTACGGCTTCGCGCAGGCGCTCGCGCTCGTACCCGGCGTGTCCCGCTCCGGTGCGACCACCACGCTCGGACGCGCGCTCGGCTACAAGCGCACCGCCGCCGCCGAGTACTCCTTCCTGCTCGCGGTCCCGGCTGTCTTCGCCAGTGGTCTGTACGAGCTCTACAAGAGCTTCGACGAGGGCACCGGGCCCTACAACCTCGGTGAAACGGCCATCGCCACGGTTATCGCGTTCGTCGTCGGCTACGTGGTGATCGCGTTCCTCATGCAGTACCTCAAGCGCGGCAGCTTCCTGCCGTTCGTGATCTACCGCGTCGCCCTCGGCATTCTGATCATCGTGCTGCTCGTGCTCGGGGTCGTTCCGGCCGAGTCCGCCATCATGGCCGGCTAGTCCCGGATGCCACGGAGGCGCCGTCCCATCCGGGGCGGCGCCTCCGTGGTGCGCGGCGTCGCCGTGCATCCGAGCACCTCGGCGATGCGTCCGCCGAGCACGTGGGCGCTCTGCCGCGCGGGGAAGAAGCGACGGACGCTGGACGCCCGATGCCCGTCCGCGGGTGCCGTTGCGCGCTTGCAGAAGTACGAAGCTCGCAGATTCTCCCCAGAAACGCGCGAGTTTCGTGCGTTTGTGCCAGCGTCGCGCGCCCCTGAGCATGCTGCGCACGCGAAGAACGCCTCACACGAGGGCCCGCCGCGTCCCGGCGCGCTCGCGATGTCAGTGGCGGCGGGTCACCGGCACCTCCGTTCGTGTCGCGGTGCGCGCCCGCGTCGCGATGGGGCTCGACCGCGCGTCCGGAGTCGGTCGTCAGCGCCGCGGCGGGTCGTCGCGACCGGGCTTGGCCGGGCCGTCGCTTCCGCCACCACGGCGCAGGTACCGCTCGAACTCCTGTGCGATGGCGTCGCCCGACGCCTCGGGGGAGTCCCACGTGTCGCGGGTCTGCTCGAGCTGACGGATGTAGTCGCTCATCTCGTCGTCGTCGGCGGCCGCCGCGTCGATCGAGGCCTCCCACTGACGCGACTCGGCTTCGAGCTGGCCGCGGGGCACCGTGATGCCCGTGATGGCCTCGAGCCGCTCGAGCAGCGCGAGCGTCGCCTTCGGCGAGGGCGTGTGGCCCGCGACGTAGTGCGGCACGCTCGCCCACAGGCTCGCGGTCGGGATGCCGACCTGCTCCGACGCGTGGCCGATGGCGCTCAGGATGCCGACGGGCCCCTCGTACAGGCTCCGCTCCAGGCCGAGCGACTGCCGCACAGCCTCGTTGTCGCTGCCGGCGAAGACGGAGATCGGACGCGTGTGCGGGACGTCCGACATCATCGATCCGAGCGCGACGAAACCCGTGACGTCCTCGCGCAGCGCGACGTCGATGAACTCGGCGGCGAACGCCTGCCACGCGCGGGCAGGTTCGACGCCCACGAGGAGCCAGATCTCGGCACCGTCGGTGCGTTCGACCGGGCGGAGCAGTGTCGCCTCGGGCCAGGTGAGGGTGCGGCGCCCCTCGGCATCCAGGCCGATCTGCGGGCGGGTGTACTGGTAGTCGAAGTAGAGCTCGGGGTCGACGGAGTGCACGACTTCGAACTCCACATCGGCTCGCAGCATCGACGCTGCCGCCGACGCGGCTTCTCCGGCATCGTTCCAGCCGTCGAAAGCGGCGACGATGATCCGGCGACCCAGTGCGTCCACGCAACCTCCTCTGCCCCGTCGGGGCTGGATTCCAGGATAGGCGCACGCACGCACGGGCGGCCGGACGGTGACGGGGTCCGCCGTCGATACGATGGAACGATGACTTCTCCGGCTCCCACCGCGGTCCTCTGGGACATGGACGGCACGCTCGTCGACACCGAGCCGTACTGGATGGCCGCCGAGATCCCCCTCGTCGAGCGCTTCGGGGGCACCTGGACGCACGAGCAGGCGCTGGGAATGGTGGGTCTCGCGCTCGAGGACTCCGCCCGGCTGCTGCAGAACGCCGGCGTCCCCTGGAGCACGGACGAGATCATCGCGTACCTCACCGACGAGGTGCTCCGCCAGCTCTCCACCACCGGTGTGCCCTTCCGCCCGGGGGCGCGTGAGTTGCTCGCCGACCTGAAAGCCGCCGGTGTCAAGACGGCGCTCGTGACGATGTCGATGCGCCGCATGGCGCTCTCGGTCGTCGACCTCATCGATTTCCCGGCCTTCGACGTCGTGGTCGCCGGAGACGACGTGGAGCGTCCGAAGCCGTACCCCGATCCTTACCTGCAGGCGTCGACGCTGCTCGGCGTCGACATCCGCGACACCGTCGCCATCGAGGACAGCCCCAACGGCCTGCGCTCCGCCATCGCGAGCGGGGCGGTCTCTCTGGGCGTTCCTCTGATGGTGCCGCTCGACGGGGTCGGTGCACACGCTCTGTGGCCGAGTCTCGAGGGGCGGACCACCTCCGACCTCCGTGCGCTGCATGCCGCGCACGCCTCTTCTTCCCGACCCGACGAGACGCGAGCGATCCGATGAGCGAGACCCCCCACCTGAGCGGCCCCTTCCGTATCGGCGACCGAGTGCAGCTGACCGGCCCCAAGGCCCGCATGCACACGATCACCCTGCGCGAGCAGGGCGAGCTGCACACCCACAACGGCGTGCTCAAGCACGAGCTGCTCGTCGACCAGCCCGACGGCAGCGTCGTCACCAACAGCTCCGGTCACGACTACTTGGCCGTCCGCCCCCTGTTGCGCGATTTCGTCATGTCGATGCCCCGCGGCGCCGCCATCGTCTACCCGAAGGACGCTGCGCAGATCCTCGCGCAGGCCGATATCTTCCCCGGCGCCACGGTCGTGGAGGCCGGTGTCGGCTCCGGCGCTCTCTCGCTGTGGCTGCTGCGGGCGATCGGCCCCGCCGGCCGGCTGCTGTCGTTCGAGCGCCGTGAAGAGTTCGCCGAGGTCGCCCGCGCCAACGTGGAGACCTTCCACGGCGAGCACCCCGCGACCTGGGAGGTCATCGTGGGCGACCTCGTCGAGAGCCTTCCGGATGCCGTGGCTCCGGCATCCGTCGACCGCATCGTGCTCGACATGCTCGCGCCCTGGGAGTGCATCGACGCCGCCGCCGACGCCCTCACCCCGGGCGGCGTCGTGCTCTGCTACATCGCCACCGCCACGCAGCTCAGCCGCGTGGCCGAGTACATCCGCGCCACGGGGCTCTTCACCGACCCGGATGCCAGCGAGACCATGGTGCGCGGCTGGCACGTCGAGGGACTCGCTGTGCGGCCCGACCACCGCATGGTCGCGCATACGGGCTTCCTCATCACCGCGCGCCGTCTCGCCCCGGGGGCGATCCCGCCCGAGGTCAAGCGTCGCGCGTCGAAGTCGAGCTACGGCGACGAAGACGTGGAGCTGTGGACGCCGGGTGCCGTGGGCGATCGCGAGATCACCGACAAGAACCTGCGCAAGCGCGTGCGGGAGGCGCAGAAGTCCGCCGAGGGCGTGCGGCAGTCCGTCGCGGGTGCCGCGTCGGAGGAGTCCGGCCCGACCGCCTAAACTGTTCCGGTGCGCAGACTCCCCGCTCTCGTGGCCGTGACCGCCCTGGCCGGATTCGGCCTCGTCGGCTGTTCGGCATCCGCCGCTTCGTCGTGCCCGACGCCCACCGACAGCGCGATCGCGTCAGTGGTCGATGCCCCGGGAGAGGTCGGCTCGGTGCCCACCGTCTCGGTGCGGTCGCCCTTCCTGCCGACCGAGGCGGGCACCGCCACCCTCATCGAGGGGGACGGGCCGCGCATCACCACCGACTCCCAGCTCGCCCTGGTGGACGTCACCGTGCTCGACGCCGCATCCGGTGAGCAGCTGGTCGCGACGCCCTATAACGACGACGTCGCCACGGCGACGCCACTCCCGCGGCTCACGCAGGCGGTGCCCTCGCTCGCGCCGCTGCTGCGCTGCGTCGCCGAGGGGTCGCGTGTCGCCGTGGCCATCCCCGGCTCCGATCTCGGCGCCCAGGGTGCGCAGGCGCTCGGCGTGGCCGAGGGCGACGGCGCGGTGTTCGTCTTCGACGTGCGCAAGGTCTTCCTCTCCGCGGCCGACGGCGCCGACCAGTACAACGCCGACTCGGGCATGCCGTCCGTCGTGCGCGCCCCCGACGGTCAGCCGGGCATCGTCATCCCGGCGGGCGACGCCCCGACCGAGGCGCGGTCACAGACCATCAAGAAGGGCGACGGCGAGACGCTGACCGCCGACTCGTCCGTGGTCATCCACGTGCAGGGCGTCGCGTGGGGCGCCGACATGACCTTCGCCTCGACGTGGAAGAACGGTGCGCCCGGTCAGGCGACGGTGTCGGTGCTGCCGCCGGCGATGGCCGGCGCCCTCGAGGGGCAGACGGTGGGATCACAGGTATTGATCGTCGTCCCCGCCGACCAGACCGCGCAGGACACGCAGATCCTGCAGGCGCCCGAGGGCACCGCCCTGGTCTACGTCGTCGACATCCTCGGCGTCGCCGGCTGATCTCCGAGGGTCCGCGGGGCGGACGCCCGACCGGCTGACGTTCCGCCCGGCGCCTAGGATGGGCGGGTGTCCGCCACCGTCTCCCGCAGTGCTCCCGAGGAGCGCTTGGTGAACCTCGTCGTCGCCTTGATGGCGACCGAGCAGGGGCTCACGAAGGACACGATCCTTTCTTCCGTGGCGGGCTACCGCGAGCAACTCGACGCGGGGGCCTCGAAGGACGCGCTCGAGAAGATGTTCGAGCGCGACAAAGAAAGTCTCCGCGGTCTCGGCATCCCCATCGAGACGATCGGCAACCGCACCGACCCCGACGACCTCCGCGAGGCGCGCTATCGCGTCCCGACCGCGGAGTACTCCCTGCCCGAGGACATCTCGTTCAGCCCGGCGGAGGTGGCTCTGCTCAACATCGCCGGCAGCGTCTGGGGGAGCGAATCGCTCTCCGCCGACGCCCGCAGTGGGCTGCGCAAGATCCGGGCACTGGGCATCGCGGTGGACGAACCCATCATCGGCTACGCCCCGCGGATCCGGGTGCGCGACGCGTCGTTCCCCGCGCTGCAGCGAGCGATCGAGCAGTGCCGCGTCGTCACCTTCACCTACCTGCGTCCCGGCGACGAGCGTCCGCGTGAACGTCGCATCCGTCCCCTGGCCCTGCTCGAGTACGAGGCGCGCTGGCACGTGTTCGGGTTCGATCTGAACATGGATGCCGACCGCACGTTCCTCCTTTCGCGGATCATCGGCGATGTCACCGTCACCCGTGCCACCTTCCCGTCCGGGCTGCGCGAGGGAGCGGGGGACCGGGCTCTGGCCGGGCTCCGGGCCGTCGCCGACGGTCAGCGGGCCCTGCTCGAGGTGCATCCCGGCACCGAAGCCGCCCTGCGGCTCGCGCGGCGGGCCGATACCGCGCCGCAGGGCATCGTGGTCCCCTTCGTCGACCTGCACGTCTTCGCCGACGAGCTCGCGTCCTACGGCCCGGAGGTGCGCGTGGTCGCCCCGGACGATCTGCGCGCCGAGGTCGTCCGCCGTCTCGAAGCGACGATGCGCCTGCACGGGGGTGCCGGGTGAACCCGGAGCGCCCCGTCGCCGCCCTCGACCGGGCAGCGCTCCTGCTGCAGCTCGTGCCGTACCTGCTGGGTAAAGGAGAGGTGCCGGTCGCCGAGGCGGCGGCGGACTTCGACGTGACTCCCGACGAGATGCGCGCGATGGTGCAGCGCCTCACGGTCATCGGTTTGCCCGGCGAAAGCGGGTACTGGCAGTTGCCGCACGACCTGTTCGACATCGACTGGGATCTGCTCGACCGCGACGACGTCATCGTCATCACGAACACGGTGGGTCTCGAGCGCTCCCCGCGATTCACCGCTCGTGAGGCCGCCGCGCTGCTGGCCGGTCTGCAGCTGGCGCGGAGCCTGCCCGGATTCGGCGACAGCGAGCTCGTCGCCGGTCTGCTGTCGAAGCTCGCCCGCGGTGCCGCTGCCGCGCCACCGGCCGTCATCGTCGCCCCCGGCCCCGTCGACGGGGTGCGCGACGTCGTCGATCGCGCGCTCCGCCAACGCGTCGCGGTCACCTTCACCTATCGCGCCCCGGGCGCCGAACCCATCAGCCGGACGGTCGACCCGATCAAGGTGCACATCGCGAACGGCCAGTGGTATCTCCAGGGCTGGGATCACCTGCGCCGGGCCGTGCGCACCTTCCATCTCGACCGGGTCGGCGATGCCGCCGTCACCGACATCCCTGCCGCACACGGCCGTGACGAGGTGCCCGAGCTGTTCGCGCCGTCGGACGACGAGGTGGTGGCGCGATTGCGCTTCCCGCGCGCTGTCGCGCCTCTCCTCGCCGATTACCTCGAGCGCGCCGAGATCGAGGATGCCGACGACGACCTCTCCGTGGCATCCCTGCGCCTCGCCGACGAGCAGAGTCTCAAGCGTCTCGCTGCCCGGCGCGGCGGCGAGGTCGAACTGCTCGAGCCTGCGGGGGCTCGCCGAGCCGCCGCGGAATGGGCCGCGGCCGGACTCGCGCAGTACGAATCACCGCCGTCCTGAGGCGGTTCTTCCGCGGCGTGACGCATCCCGTCAGCCCCCGCACGCAGCGCACATCCGTTTCGCGCGCGTTCCGGCGGGCCGTTCCGCCTCTCGGCCCGCGGAGAGGTGCGCGGGTTAGACTGGAGCCCACGCCCGACAACGACGAGGAGTCACCATGCTCGGCAATCTCACCGGATGGCACCTTCTGGTCGTCCTCGCGGTCATTCTTCTTCTCTTCGGTGCGGCCAAGCTCCCGGCTCTCGCGAAGAGCATGGGTCAGTCCGCTCGTGTCTTCAAGAGCGAGATGAAGGAGATGAAGCGCGACGACGAGGTCTCCGCGCAGCCCTCCGAGGCCCCGCGTCCGACCGACGCCGGCACCGCGCCGACCGTCGCCCCGGAGTCGCGCAGGTCGAACGACCCCACCGTCTAACCGGTGGCGACGGCAGGACCGCCGCGGATCGACGTGCCCGAGGGGCCGCGGCGAGATAAGCGCATGTCGATCGGCGCGCACCTCGTCGAACTGCGCAAGCGCCTGATGTGGGCTGCCGCGGCACTCATCGTGGGCATGGTCGTGGCGTTCATCATCACCGACCCGATCATCCACCTCATCACTGAGCCCATCCGCGTCATCGCGGAGCGGCGTGGTGACGATTTCTCGGCGCTGAACTTCACCTCGGTCACCTCGGCGTTCGACCTGCGCATGCGCATCGCCTTCTCGATCGGCATCTTTCTGTCGGCGCCGGTGTGGCTGTGGCAGATCTGGGCGTTCATCATGCCCGGTCTCACGCGCAAAGAGATCCGCTACACGGTCGGGTTTGTGGCATCCGCTGTCCCGCTGTTCTTCGTGGGGTGCTGGGTCGGTCTGCTGATCGTGCCGCACGTGATCGAGCTGATGTGGGGCTTCACACCCGACGGAGGCGTCAACTTCTACAACGCCGTCGACTACTACGACTTCGTCTTCAAGCTGCTGATCGTGGTGGGCGTCTCGTTCGTGCTTCCGGTGTTCCTCGTCGCGCTCAACGTCGCCGGAGTCATGAGCGGCAAGGCCATCCTCAAGGGGTGGCGCGTCGCCATCATCATCGCCACGGTGTTCTCGGCCCTGGCCACGCCCGCGGCCGACGTGGTGAGCATGCTGATGCTCGCCGGCATCCTGATCGTGCTGTTCTTCGCCGCCGCGGGACTGTCGATGCTGTTCGACCGGCGCAAGGCGCGTCGAGTCGCCGCATCGGAGATGGCGTCGGGGCCCATCGCGTGAGTACGCCCAGCCCGGCCGAGCGTTTCGCTCGAGCCAGCGCCCGCTCGACGCACCCGCACACGGCGGACTTCGCCGAGATGCAGCGATTCGAGCTCGACGACTTTCAGATCGCCGGATGCCACGCCCTCGAAGACGGGCGGAGCGTGCTGGTGGCCGCCCCCACAGGCGCGGGCAAGACCATCGTCGGCGAGTTCGCGATCCACCTCGCCATGCTCGAGCCCGGTGACAAGGCGTTCTACACGACGCCCATCAAGGCGCTGTCGAACCAGAAGTTCCACGAGCTGCAAGAGGTGTACGGCGACGACGAGGTCGGTCTGCTCACCGGCGACACCAACATCAACGCCTCGGCGCGCATCGTCGTGATGACCACCGAGGTCCTGCGCAACATGCTCTACGCCGACTCGCCGGCGCTGCGGGGTCTGCGTTTCGTCGTGATGGACGAGGTGCACTACCTCGCCGACCGCTTCCGTGGCGCGGTGTGGGAGGAAGTGATCATCCACCTCCCGCCGTCGGTGAAGCTCGTGTCGCTGTCGGCGACCGTGTCCAACGCCGAGGAGTTCGGAGACTGGCTCGACACCGTCCGCGGCGACTCCGAGGTCATCGTGTCGGAGACGCGGCCGGTGCCCCTCGAGCAGCACGTGCTCGTGCGCGGTGACCTTCTGCCGCTGTTCGACGACAGGGCGGGGGTGGCGACCGCCCAGGTGAACCAGGAGCTCCTGCGTATCCGCGGCGGCAACGCCGGGGGATACGAGAACAACCGTCGGGCGCAGGAGTACCGCTCCCAGCGCCACGCGGGCGGCCCGCGCCACGCGCAGCAGCGGCGAGCGGGACACAAGCCGGTGCGGGCCTCGCAGGGCCCGCGCATCGAGCGCCTCGACCGCCCCGAGGTGGTCGAGCTGCTGCAGCGAAATCACCTGCTGCCGGCCATCTTCTTCATCTTCAGCCGCGCCGGGTGCGATGCCGCCGTGCAGCAGTTGCGTCGCGCCAACGTGCGGCTCACCTCCGCCGAGGAGCGGGTCGAGATCCGTCAGATCGTCGACGAGCTGACCTTCACCCTGAAGGACGAAGACCTCGCGGTGCTGCACTTCTGGGAGTGGCGCGACAACCTCGAGCGGGGGATGGCGTCTCACCACGCCGGTCTGCTCCCCGCCTTCAAAGAGGTCGTGGAGGAGCTGTTCCGCCGCAAGCTCGTCAAGGTCGTCTTCGCCACGGAGACGCTCGCCCTCGGCATCAACATGCCCGCGCGGACGGTCGTGCTCGAGAAGCTCGAGAAGTTCAACGGCGAGGCGCGGGTCGCGATCACGTCCGGGGAATACACCCAGCTCACCGGCCGCGCCGGTCGCCGCGGAATCGACGTCGAGGGTCATGCCGTCGTGCAGTTCACCGAGGGACTCGATCCCCAGTCGGTCGCAGCCCTCGCTTCCCGCCGCACCTATCCGCTCAACTCGAGCTTCCGGCCCACCTACAACATGGCCGTGAACCTGATCGACCAGTTCGGTCGCGCCCGCGCGAGGGAGATCCTCGAGTCCTCGTTCGCGCAGTTCCAGGCGGATCGCTCGGTCGTGGGCCTCGCCCGCCAGGTGAAGGAGGCGGAGGAATCGCTCGGCGGCTACGAGCAGGCGATGACCTGCGACCGCGGAGACTTCCGCGAGTACTCCACCATCCGTCGTGAGCTGAGCGATCTAGAGAAGATCAATCGCCGTGACGCGACGGCGCCCCGCCGGCTCCGCGACGAGCGTCAGAACCAGATCCAGTCGCTGCGGCGTCGGATGCAGCGCCATCCCTGTCAGTCGTGTCCCGACCGCGAGGCGCACGCGCGTTGGGCGGAGCGGTACTGGAAGCTCAAGCGCTCCACCGACAAGACCCGGCAGCAGATCGACCAGCGCACCGGCACGGTCGCGCGCGTGTTCGATCGTGTCGTCGAGGTGCTCGCGGCGCTCGAGTACGTGCGCGTCGAGGACGATGGCGGCACCGCCCTGACCCCCGCCGGGCGCACGATGCGCCGCATCTACGGCGAGCGCGACCTGCTGGTCGCCGAGTCGCTGCGCCAGGGTCTGTGGGACGGGCTGGACGCTCCTTCTCTCGCCGCTCTCGCCTGTTGCCTCGTGTACGAACCGCGACGCGACGAGGCCGGTCCGGGGGAGCGAGGCCTGCCGCGTGGCGCGTTCCGCGGAGCTCTGGATGCCACGCAGACGCTGTGGCAAGAGCTCGACGACCTCGAACGCGACCACCGTCTGCCCGGGTCGGAGTCGCCGGCGTCCGGACTGGCCCCGGCCATGCACGCGTGGGCGAAGGGCCTCCCGCTGGACAGCGTGCTGACTGTCGCCGACATGGCGGCGGGCGACTTCGTGCGGTGGGCGAAGCAGACGATCGACCTGTTGGATCAGATCTCGCTCGTCGCCGACCCGCCGCTCGCGAAGACTGCGCGCTCGTCGCTGGACGCCGTGCGCCGCGGCATCGTGGCCTACACGTCGGCATGAGCGCCGTCCCCCTGACGCCCACGGACCGGGCCGACCGCGCCGCGCCCCTGCTGCGGCTGGCGTACGCCGCTCCGCTGTCGGTGGTGGCAGGGCTGCTGCTGGTGACGGCCTATCCCGCGCTGGCGTGGTGGCCGATGGCGGTGCCCGCGGTGGTCCTGACGCTCATCACGCTCATCGGCCGTCGATTCTGGTCCGCTGTGCTGGTCGGGTTGCTCTTCGGCGCCGCGTTCTTCTCGGTCAACCTGCTCTTCACGGCCCGCTACCTCGGCCCTGTGCCGTGGATCGCCCTGTCGGCGCTCGAGTCGCTGTTGACGGCGGTATTCGCCGTGCCGATCGCGCTCGCCTATCGATGGATGCCGAAGATCGCCCCGGGCACGGTCGGGCGTCTCGTGCTCCTTCCAGCGCTCGTGGCGGGGCTGTGGACGCTGCGGGAGCAGATCGTCGGTTCCTGGCCGTACGGCGGGTTCCCGTGGGGCCGCATCGGGGTCTCGCAGGTGAACGGTCCGTTCGCCGAGGTCGCCTCGTGGGTCGGCATGTCGGGGCTGTCGTTCCTCGTCGTGCTGATGTGCGCGATGGGCGTCGAGCTCGTCCGTGTCGGGGGGCTGCGTCGACTCGTCCGCGCGGTGCCCGTGACCGTCGTCCTCGTGGTCCTGGTGGCGCTCCCCGCATTCCCGACGACGGCGGCGGGGTCGATGCGCGTGGGCGCGGTGCAGGGAAACGGGCCCGCGGGCTATTTCGACCAGCGGGCGCGCGGCGCCGTGCTGGATTCGCAGCTCGCGGCATCCGCGCCCCTGCTCGGGGAGGACATGGACGTTCTGCTGTGGCCGGAGGGCGGGGTCGATTCCGACCCCACCTCGAACTCTGCGACCGCCGCGGTGCTGCGAGACCTCTCACGACGGGTCGACGCACCGCTGCTGATCTCGGCAGTGACGGAACGGGGCTCGGAGCTGTTCAATTCCTCGCTGCTGTGGACGCCCGACGGGCAGACCGGGTCGACATACGACAAGCGCAACCCGGTCCCCTTCGGCGAGTACGTGCCCGACCGCGCGTTCTGGGAACCGTTCGCCCCCGACCTCATCGGACTGATCGGCCGGGAGTACACCCCCGGCACCGCGTCGCCCGTGATCGACGTCGACGGGATCAGTGTGGGCCTGGCGATCTGCTTCGACGTCATCTACGACGACGTCGTCTGGGACGGCGCCGATGCGGGGGCCCAGATCTACATGTTCCAGACGAACAACGCCGACTTCCGAGGGACGGACGAGAACCTGCAGCAGCTCGCCTTTGCGCGTATGCGCGCGATCGAGACGGGCCGAGCGGTGGTGAACTTGTCGACCGTGGGGACGAGTCAGGTGATCGCGCCCGACGGCTCGACGGTCGACGAGCTGCCCATCGACACCGCCGGGCACATGCTCGCCGATGTGCCGCTGCGCACGGGACTGACCCCCGCGGTCATCATCGGCCCTGCGGTGAAGATCGTGCTCGGCTGGGGGAGCATCGCGGGACTCGTCGCTGTCGGCGTGGCCGTGCTCATCCGGGCGCGCGCACAGAAGAAGACGCCGGCCCCCGAGGGGACCGGCGTCTGAATCTTCCGCTGGTCAGGCGCTGAGCTTCTCGCCGCCTGCGCCACGACGGGCGCGCACGAACGCGAGACGCTCTTCGAGGAGCTCTTCGAGCTCGGGGAGTGTGCGCCGCTCGAGCAGCATGTCCCAGTGCGTGCGGGCGGCCTTGTCGCCCGAGTGGTCGACGGTCGCGATGCCTTCGCCGATGCGCAGCAGCGCCTCGGCTCCGCACGTGCGGCACTCCCATGCCTCGGGTACCTCGGCGTCAGCCGCGAAGGTCAGGACGGTGTCACGTCCACAGGTGCTGCAGTTGTAGGTGTGCTGAGCACGGTCGTGAAACACGACGCCATCTTCGCTTTGAAGGCTTTGGGCGCCGAGTCGGATGCCGCGGAGACTGCGGTCTGCCATTGTGTGGTCCTCTCGTCGGTCCCCATGTATAACGTCTGCACCTGTGCGCTTTATTCGAACCTCGGGCGTGCGGGCGGCTTTCACAGAGGATGCTCAGACAGTTCCGGTTCTCCGCGCGTTCACCACACCGAGAGCGACGTCGGCGCGGTCGGTGACGAGCCCGTCGACGCCGAGGTCGAGCAGGCGTTGCATGTCGTCCTCGCCGTTGACGGTCCACACGTGCACTTCGACGCCGGCGGCGTGCGCGTCGCGCACGAGGCCGCGGGTGACGACGGGAATCGGCCCCTGGCGCTCGGGCAGTTGAAGCGCGTCGACCTCGGCGAGCAGGGAGCGGACGCGGGACCCCCGCCCCAGCGCCCGCGCGACGAGGAGGCGTTTCACGGTCTCCAAGCCGGGGGAGGTCGCCGGTCGCCGCGGAGCACCGGCCGCCATCGCGGCCGTCAGCGCTTCGAGGCGGCGCGCGTCGGAGAAACTCGTCACGAGCACCCGCGCGGCGTGCGGGGCGACGAGCCGGCCCACGCCCTCGGCCGCCGCGGCCGCCTTCACGTCGAGGTTGAACCGCACGTCGGGGAACGCGTCGAGCGCCTGCGCGAGGGTGATGAGCCCGCCCCGGTCCGACATGATCTCCTCGAGCTCGTGCAGGCGTACGTCGGCGATCTTCCGCGGGTCGTCGGCCACGCGTCGAAGGTCGTCGTCGTGGAAGAGCACGACGGTCCCGTCGGCGGTGACGTGGCAGTCCGACTCCACGTACGCCACTCCCGCGGCGTGAGCCTCCGCGACCGCAGCGAAGGAGTTCTCGGTCACGCCGTGGAGCGCGGCATCCGGGGTCACCAGCCCGCGGTGCGCCAGCACGCGCGGGGCGGCGGGGGAGAGGTACGGATGCCGAGTCATGGGACCGTCGGTCCCTCGGCCGCGACCATGACGGCGCGGCGGTCGCGGTCGTCCCGCATCTGCGTCTCCATCCAGCCGTCCCGGGCCCACGTGTCGCGGGGGGAGAGAACGTCCATATCGTGCCTCCGAGCCCGAACGTACCACCGGGCACCGACACCCGGGCCGGTCACCGACGTCGGCGCGGGCAGGATCGACGCCGGGACCGTGGCATCCCGATCGGTAGGCTGGGAGCTGATCCCGAATCGTCAGGAGATTTCCCGTGTCCCAGACCCTCCCGTCCGGCTCCCTGAGCGGCAAGACCGCCCTCGTCACCGGTTCCTCGCGTGGTATCGGCGCCGACACCGTGCGCTACTTCGCCGAGGCCGGCGCGAACGTCGTCATCAACTTCCGCAACAAGGCCCCCCGCGCCGAGAAGCTCGCGACGCAGCTGCGCGAGCTCGGTGTCGAGGCTCTCGTCGTGGGTGCCGACCTCACCGACCCCTCGTCGGTGCAGGCGTTGGTCGACGAGGTGCAGCGCACGTTCGGCGGGCTCGACATCCTGGTGCTGAACGCCTCGGGAGGGATGGAGTCGGGCATGGCCGAGGACTACGCATTGCTGCTCAATCGCGACGCCCAGGTCAGCGTGCTCGAGACGGCTCTCCCCATCCTCAACGCCGACGCACGCGTGGTGTTCGTCACCAGCCACCAGGCGCATTTCATCCGCACCACCCCGACCATGCCCGAGTACGAGCCGGTCGCCCTCTCCAAGCGCGCCGGCGAAGACGCCCTGCGCGAGAAGATCCCGGCCCTCGAAGAACGCGGCATCGGTTTCACCGTCGTCTCGGGCGACATGATCGAGGGCACGATCACCGCGACGCTGCTCGAGCGCGCCAACCCGGGCGCGATCGCCGCCCGTCGCGACGACGCCGGCAAGCTCTACAACGTGTCGGAGTTCGCCGCCGAGGTCGCGCGCGCGGCCGTCGACCCCGTGCCGTCCGAGAACACCCGCCTCGTCGGAGACACGGACTCGTTCGGAGGCGAGTGAGCATGCGGCCGTCCGACATCGAGACGTTGATCGGGGTCGGTCGGCCGACGATCGCCTCCGACGCGTCCTTCGCCGTCTTCTCGACCTCTCGGCCCGATCTCGCCGCCGACCGGGCGGTGGGCCAGCTCTGGAGGATCGATCTGCCCGACGGCGCCGCGCGACGGCTCACCCGGGGGGTGGCCGACCGCTCACCGGTGCTCTCTCCCGACGACGAGACGGTCGCCTTCCTCCGCGCCGATGCGAAGAGCCGGGCCCAGGTGTTCGTCGTCCCCTCCGGCGGCGGTGAGCCCGTTCAGGTGACGGACCAGCCCGGGGGAGTGACCGAGGTCTCCTGGTCGCCCGACGGCACGCGTCTCGCGTTCGCCGCACGGGTTCCCGAGCCGGGTCGTTACGGCACCGTGGAGGGGCGGGATGCCGCGGCCGAACCGCCGCGCCGTATCACCGGCATCCGCTGGCACGCGAACGGTCTGGGATATCTCGATCGTCCGACGCATCTGTTCGTCGTCGATGCGCCGCCCGCCGACGCGGAGCCCTTCTATCCGCCGGCACCCGCCCTCGACGGCCCCGAGAAGCGCGTGGTCGCCGCCGAGGCCACCCGGCTCACCGGGGGCGACACGGGGTGGAGCGGCGTCGTCTGGACGGCCGACGGCTCCGAGCTGCTCAGCGTCCCCGATGCGATCGAGGACGACCGTCGCGACCTGCGCGACCGACTGGTGGCCGTGACGATCGACGGGGGAGCGCAGCGCGAGGTGCTGAGCCCCGACTTGTCGATCTCGGAGGTCGCTGTCGCTCCCGACGGGGCCGTGTTCGTCCTCGCGAACGACGTCGGCTCCGAGGGCGTCGATTTCGTCGCTCCCGGCGTCGCCCTGTTCGCGGTCGATCCCGAGGGGCCGCGGCGGCTCACCGACCCCGAGACGATCGACCTGGGCGAGGTCGGCAGCCACATCTCCTTCGACGGCGACGACATCCTCGTGCAGGACCGCACCCGGGGACGCCTGCGCCTGCTGCGCGTCACGCGCGGGGGAGCGGTGACCGAGGTGCTCGGCGGCGACCTCGAGGTGAACGGCCATGCCGCCGCGCGCGGGCGGGTCGTGGCATCCGTCGCATCATCGCAGTCGTTCGGCGAGCTCGTCGTCGTCGAAGGGGGCGCGGCGCTCACGCTCACCGACTTCGGCGCTGCGGTGCGCGAGCGGGGTATCGTCCAGCCCGTCGAGCACGAGATCCCCGGCCGCGACGGCTACCCGGTTCACGGCTGGGTGGCCGTGCCCGAGGGCGACGGACCGTTCCCCGTGATCCTCCAGATCCACGGAGGGCCGTACGCCTCGTACGGCGTGCACGTCTTCGACGAGACGCAGGTGCTCGTCGACGCGGGCTACGCGGTCGTCTACAGCAACCCCCGCGGCAGCGCCGGGTACGGTCGCGAACACGGTCGCTCGATCCGCCGTCAGATGGGCACGCTCGACTATTTCGACGTCATGGACTTCTTCGACGGCGTGGTCGCGGCCGACCCGCGCCTCGACGGCGACCGGGCGGGCGTGATGGGCGGATCGTACGGCGGGTACATGACCGCCTGGGTCATCGCGCACGACCACCGCTTCGCGGGGGCCATCGTCGAGCGCGGCTTCCTCGACCCGACCGCCTTCCCGGGCTCGAGCGACATCGGCTCGTTCTTCGGGCTGGAGTACGTCGGCACCGACCCCGAGCGTGTGGCGGCGCAGAGACCGATGGCGGTGGTCGATCAGGTCACGACGCCGACACTGGTGCTCCATTCCGAGCTCGACTTCCGCTGCCCGCTCGAGCAGGCCACGCGGTACTACGCGGCGCTGAAGGCTCAGGGCACCGAGGCCGAGATGCTGATCTTCCCCGGCGAGGATCACGAACTCACCCGCGCCGGCCGTCCCCAGCACCGGGTGCAGCGCTTCGACGCGGTCCTCGAGTGGTGGAGTCGACACCTCCCCGTCGAGGGGTGAGAGAAGGGCCCGGATGCCACGGCATCCGGGCCCTTCTCGTTCGGGGTCAGACGGCCTTGCCGAACTGGATCGCGCGCACGATCTGGAAGACGCCGAGGATCACGAGCGAGATTCCGATCAGCAGGAACAGCGTGACAGCGCCGAGGAGCGGCGAGAACAGCAGCACGATGCCCGCGAGGATGCTGATGATCGCGAAGAAGATCGTCCACGCCCGCGCCTTCGACCCGTGCCCGACTGTGGTGAGCGAGACGACGCCCTCGATGATCCACAGGATGCCGACGAGGGTGCCGATGAAGACGCCGAACCACGCGGTCGTGGCCGAGAGGTTCGCGAACGAGAAGATGCCGGCGACGATGAACAGGACGCCGAGCACGAGGTAACCGATGCGGGACCAACCGGAGCGCCAGAACAGCCCGACGGCGATGTTCACGAGGCCCGCGATGATGACGTAGACCGAGAGGATCCCGACCGCCACCTCCGCGGTGCGGCCGGGCCAGACGAGGATCAAGACGCCGATGACGAGCGAGAGGACTCCGCTGACGCCGAGCGCCGTGCGCACGGCTCCGATAGCGGGGTTGGACGTGGTGGCGGAAGACATGGCGAGCCTTTCTGAATGAAACCTGAGAACAGGTCTCACCTTAGACCTGAGGGTTTACGCGCGCGAGCCGTCACGTGGGGGAGTGCTGCAGCAGGAGGGCGACCGTGAAGAGGACGGGCAGGCATCCGAGGGTCGAGATGAAGACGACGTCGCGGGAGAGAATCTCGCCCACGCCGTACCGCTGCGCGAAGTTGAACACGTTCTGCGCCGTCGGCAGTGCCGCCAGCACGACCACGATGAAGATCTGGTCGTCGGGCAGGCCGAACAGGGTCGCAACACCCCAGGCCAATGCCGGCATGGCGAGGAGTTTGAGCACCGACGCGATGACGACGTCGACCCGGCGACCCGGCTCGGTGAGCACCCGTTGTCCGTAGAGCGACATGCCGTACGACATCAGCAGAACAGGCACGCACGCGCCGGCGATGAGATGCAGGGGGTCGAAGACGATGGGCGGCAGGTCGACGTCGATCAGCGCCACCACCACGCCCAGGGCGGAAGCGATGAGCATCGGGTTCTTCGCCGTCTGCAGCAGGATGCGCGCGATGTTGCGCGAGCCGGAGGTCGCGGCATCCAGGATCGACAGCGCGATCGGCATGAGCACGAGCAGCTGGAAGAGGATGACGGGAGCCGAGTACGCGGCGTTTCCGAGCATGTACAGCGAGATCGGGATGCCGATGTTGTTGCTGTTCACCTGCCCCGCCGACAAAGCGCCGATGACCGTCTCACCGACTCGGCGTCGCAGGATCAGAGCCGAGATCAGCGCGTACAGGGCGATGATGACCGCCGCGGTGATCATCGACACCGGCAGGAGGGCCGAGAACAGCGTCGCCACGTCGGCCTTCGCGAGCACCGTGAACAGCAGGAACGGCGACAACACGTAGAAGGTCAGCCGGCTCAGCACGTGCCGCGCGTGGGGCCCCAGCAGATCGATGCGCGCGATGACGTAACCGACGACGACGGCCAGGCCGACGACCGCGAAGCCGGTGAGCACGCCCGTCATGCGCGGTGGCGCCGTTCGCGACGGGTGGGTGAGTCGGGCATCGGTTCGAGCGTACCGGGAGTCCGTTCGTTGGACGGATGCCGATGGCTCGTCGTCCCTGGCTCCTCGGGGTCGCTGCGGCCTGAACCGGGTAAGCCGATAATGCACATTATGTCAGTTTGAACGCGCGGATGCGTGACCGACGATGCGCCCCTCCTCGTCCGCCCCCGCGACGAACCGCTAGCGCCGACCGCTTCGTCGATCCCTGTCGAGCGACTTCCATTGCAGGAAGGTGCAGAGGTTGCTGGCGACGACGTACTCGGCGGCGAGGCTGGCGAGATCGTGCACCGACATTCCGAGGTCGGCGGGATGCTCGGTGAGAGTCAGCTCCCACATCGGGTCGTCGTAGCTCCGCGGCTTCATGAAGATCGAGGCGGAGGCGTTGCGCAGACGCAGGATGACGAGCCCGGTGTCCTCGGTGTGCGTGTCTTCCTGCGGGGCGACCGTGATCGAGCCCGCAATGCAGTGCTCTTCCCGTTCGAACTCCTTCACCCACTCCTCGAGCTGCTCACGGGAGCGGCGGGGCGGCGAGTCTTCCAACGGGTGCATGCTCGGATTATCGCATCCACGTCGCCGAACTCCCCGATCCTTGTCTTCGTCCGGGTGAGTTGGCAAGGGGGGCGGCTGGGAGGGGATGCGGGTGACACGATGGTCACACGTCGTCCCTCGACGTGACGAACCCTGCAACGACGATCGTGCCTGGAGCACTGCGTCGGAGGTCCTGATGGGAATTCTCCCCCACCACTCGACAGAGAGTGTCGAGTACGAAGACGGTGCGCGCGTGCACCTCCTGGTGCGTGCATGGTGAACAGCATCGAGCGAGTGCACCTCACCGTTGACAGCATCACGTACGCTCTCGGTCCGCTCGAGAGCCTCGACGATCTTCGAAGTCAGGTTCTGCGTGCCGCTCGCGCGGCGGGCGGATTCCTGAACGTCACCGTCGACGGCGGGCAGCGTTTGAGTTTCTTCGTGACGGCGGCGACCTCGATCGTCATCGCCGTGGACACCGTTCGACTGCACGCGAACACCGCGGACGGAGATCGACCGACCTACCACCCCGAAGTCGTCGGAGACTACGACGACGGCGACGTCCCCTTCGACGTCATCTGACGGCGGCCGGGAGGTGTCCGCCGCCCTTTTTGCGAGTGGTGAGGCGGCGTTCGACTCCCCCGTCGCGCCGGCCGGACGGTCAACGCAGCACCTCGACCAGGACGATCCACGAGATCATCAGGGCCACCGCGATCGATGTCAGGGCGCCGATGGCGAGGGCGACGAGTCCCGCATCCGGCAACCCCGTCAGCAGCAGGACGCCGCCGATGGCATACGTGGCCGGAACGAGGAATCCCAACCCGCTCTTCAGGCTGCGCAGGCGGTTCAGCGGGTCGCGATCGGCGAGGATCCGGCGGGTCGCGTCGACCGCGAACGCCGCGGCGATCAGGGCTCCGACGGATGCAGCGACGCCGTGGACGCCCGCGGGTAGCCCCGGCGCCAATCCGAGTGCGCAGATGACGAGGGCGAGCACCAGGCCCGAAATGGCCGTGCCGAGACGAGCGGTGAGCGCCGGCGCCTTGACGATCTCGCCGATGTTGACGCTCGCCGCGACGATCACCAGACCCGCGAGCGCCGCGGTGGCACCGACGAGCGCGACGTTGAACTCGTTCCAGTCGCCCATGATCGGATGCTAGCGCTCCGCGCACGGCGCCGTCATCCTCCGAGGACGCCGTCACTACGCTGGTCGCATGCCCGACGATGATTCCGAGACGCAGGAGGAGCGCGCTCTCCGCGCGATCGCCAACATGCAGGCCGGCGCCGACATCCCCGACGAGGCCCTGCGACTCTCGAACGACTACACCGACCGGCAGACACGCCGGCTGAAGCTCTGGCTCGCGCGGATGACCGGACGCGGGTGACCTGCGCGCGGTCGCCGGTCACTCCCCCGAGCGCACCCACCCCGAAGTGACGCCCAACACCCGGGCGCCGTCGAGATCCGCCAGCGACAGGCTGGCGAAGCGCGCCGCCGCCTCGGACGTCTGCCAGCGGAATCGCGGCGCGGACGTGGTCGCCGCTTCCACCACCGTCTTCGCGGCATCCTCCGCCGACTGCGCGGACGCGAAGGACCGGGCCGCGCGGTCGAGGTAGGCCTGCTGCTGGCTGGCGTAGGGACCGGCGGGCGCGCGGTGGGCCGACTCCGTGAACGACGAGGCGACGGCGGCCGGCTCGACGATCGACACCTCGACGCCGAAGGGGGCGACCACCGGGGCGAGCGACTGCATGAGGCCCTCGACGGCGAACTTCGCTCCGCAGTACGCGTCGGCGAACGGCTGCCCCACCGCTCCCCCGACGCTCGTCACCGTGACGATGCGGCCGTTCCTGCGCTCGCGCATTCCGGGGAGCACCAGTCGAGTGAGCCGCGCGACCGAGAGGTAGTTCGTCTCGAGTTGCTCCTGCAGGTCGGCGTCGGTCAGCTGTTCGAGCGTTCCGACGGCGCCGCGGCCGGCGTTGTTGATGAGGATGTCGACGCGATCCACCGCGTCGACGAGCGCCCGCGCGGCCGCGGCATCCGTGACGTCCAACGAGCGGATGTCGAGCTCGACACCGGCGTCGGATGCCGCGGCGCGCAGGGCGTCGGCGCGCGAGGCATCGCGCACGGTGGCGACCACCTCGATCCCCGACTGTGCGAGTCCGACGGCCGTGTGGAGGCCGATGCCGCTGGAGGTGCCGGTGACGATCGCGAGGGTCATGTGGACATCGTGTCGCAGACCGATCTGCGTGGGCTGTGCATCTTCGCTAGTCCCCCACCCGCTTCACCTGGATGAGAAAGGCCCCCGGCTCGCGGTCGCTGTCGAGATCGATGCGCAGACCGCGGTCCGCCACCTCGACGGGCAGGGCCGTCACCGCACCGCACGAGAACGGGACGGGGTCGCCGATCGCGGTGCCGGTGGCCGTCCAGAGAGAGGCGGTCACCGTCTGCGGACCCGCGCAGCGGAGGGTCACGTCGTAGACGCCGGGCTCGACCGTGCGGTTCTCGTTGCGGAACGGCGCCACACCTCCGGGATCGCCGAACGTGCCCCACGATTGCCAGACGTACTCGCCGACCTCCGCGGCGGAGACCACGTCGTCGAACGTCCCCGCCCAGGCATCCGGGGTGGACGTCGTCGGCGCGGACGTGGGTGCCGGGGTTGTGGGAGGAGCCACATCGTCCTCTCCCCCGGTGCACCCGGCCAGGGCGAGCCCCGCGACCACGACGGTCGCGGTGGCGAAGAGACGCGCGGTCGATGTCGGCATCCGCCGATCCTAGGCACCCGTACGTGTCCTGGCCAGACCCGCGCGCGGGCGTGCGAGGACTACTCGCCCGGTGTCAGCTCCACCCACTGCCCGCCGAACTTCGCCGCACGACCATCGCCCGAGGAGGTGCCCGCGAGGCGCCGACGCACCCAGGGGCCCACGTGCTCGCGATAATACGCCGAGCCCTTCAGACGGTCGATCTCCGGGATCTCGCGCAGGCGCCACCACTCCCCCGGAGGGGTGAACCCGACCGCCTCGATGACACGCGCAGCAACGCGGTGGTGTCCGCGGGCGTTCATGTGCAGCCGGTCGACCGACCAGTAATCGCCGCCCGCCAACTCGCGGTCGAACCAGTTGTAGGCGGTGATGACGTCGGTCCGCGATGCGAGCCGCTCTTCGACCGCGCTCGACAGTCGATCGCCCCGCACCTGCAGCACGCGACCGAGCGGGAGCCCCGCCGAGGGATTCGCACCCGACAGCACGATCAGCTGCACGCCTTCTTCGTCGCACCGCCGAAGCACGTGCGCGAAGATCCCGACGATGCGCTCCAGGTCCGCGCGCGGGCGCAGCATGTCGTTGCCCCCGCCATTGAACGACAGGTGCGTCGGTCGTAGCGCCAGCGCGGGCTCGAGCTGCTGGTCGACGATCGGCTCGATCAACTTGCCGCGGATCGCGAGGTTGGCGTACTGGATCGGCTCGCCGGCGGCATCCGCCCATCCCTGGGCCGCCAGGTCGGCCCACCCCCGGACGGTGCCGTCGGGCAGTTCGTCGCCGACTCCTTCGGTGAACGAGTCGCCGATCGCGACGTAGCGGACGGATGCCATGCCCCGAGCCTACGTGGGCCGCCGCCGCCGCCCTGTCAGGGCCGGATTTCGGGGTTTGGGGCGTCTATCGCGCTTCGAGGCGGGATTCGCCCGCCCCGAACGGCCGAAGTCGCCCCGAACCAGAAACGCTCGCGTGTACGGGGGCCGGGGCGCCCCGCTTCCGCGGATCGGGTTCGAGGCGGATCGGTGATTGCGGGGCGGAATTCTCACGCCCCGACCGGTGGAACGCGCCCCGAACGTCGGCAACTGACGTCGGCTACGCGAGCGACCGCCCGCGCTGCTCGCGCACGAAGAGCGCCGCGACCACCGCGACGGCGAAGAACGCCGCGAACACGACGAACAGCAGCGGCGCCCCACCGACGCCGAGCAGCGGGGGCACGGCGAGAGGAGCGAGGATCGACGCGATGCGACCCACCCCGGCGGCCCAACCGGCGCCCGTCGCCCGCAGGGCTGTGGGATAGGTCTCCGGTGTCACCGCGTACAGGGCGCCCCACGCGCCGAGGTTGAAGAACGACAGCATCATGCCGGTCGCGATCACCGCCACCTCTCCCGACGCGGTCCCGAACAGCACCGCCGCCACCGCGGACCCCGCGAGGAAGGTCGCGAGCGTCGCTCGCCGCCCCCACGCCTCGATGAGCCACGCCGCCAGGGCGTATCCGGGCAGCTGCGCGAGCGTGATGATGAGAGTGAAGCCGAAGGAACGCACGAGGTCGTACCCCTGGGCGACGAGGATCGTCGGGATCCAGATGAACGCGCCGTAGTACGAGAAGTTCACGCAGAACCACAGCACCCACAGGCTCGCGGTGCGGGCGCGGAGAGCCGGAGCCCACAGCGCGCGGACGCGCGGGCGAGCGGCGGGAACGGATGCCGCGACGCCCTCCGTCGAGGCTTCCAGGGTGATGCGACCCGCGGCCGCCTCGAGGTTGCGCACGATGACGATCGCCTCGGCATTCCGACCCCGCGATGCGAGCCAGCGCGGGGACTCGGGAAGGCCCCACCGCACGATCAGGGCGTAGACCGCGGGGATCGCGCCGAGCGCGAACGCCCAGCGCCAGCCGTCGGCCGAGGCCGGCACCACGAGGTACCCGATCACCGCGGCGGCGGTCCACCCCACTGCCCAGAACGCCTCGAGGAACACGATGACCCGGCCCCGCATACGCGCCGGCGCGAACTCGCTGACGTAGGTCGAGGCGACGGGGAGCTCCGCGCCCAGGCCGAGTCCCACGATGAAGCGCAGCACGAGCAGGGCGGCGAGACCTCCCGCGAGCGCACTGGCCCCCGTCGCGAGACCGTAGACGAGCAGGGTCAAGGCGAAGACGTGACGTCGGCCGAAACGATCGGCGAGGAGTCCTCCGACGCTGGCGCCGATCGCCATTCCGGCGAAACCAGCTGATGCGATCCACGACGCCTCGGTCGGGGCCAGCTGCCACTGCACGCTGAGCGCCGCGATGACGAACGAGATGAGCCCGACGTCCATGGCATCCAGGGCCCACCCCAGACCCGATCCGCCGAGGATCCGCCCGTGCCGCCGCGTGAACGGGAGCGCGTCGAGGCGGTCGGACACCCGGAGCGTGTCGGTCGTCGCACTCACCGGCGACGTCACCGGATGCCGGAGAGGTCGCCGGCGACGCGAGAGCCGCTGTCGGCGAGCATCTCGTGGACGAGCGGCAGCACCCGTGTGCCGTACAGCTCGATGCTCGTCATGAGTCGGTCGTGCGCGATGGAGCCGCTGGCGAACTTCAGCTGGAAGCGGGTGTTGCCCAGAGCCTGCACGGTCGCGACGATCTTGCGCGCGACGGTCTCGGGGGAACCGATGTACATGGCCCCGTCCGGGCCGACGTCCTGCTGGAAACGCAGGCGGTTGTACGCCGGCCAGCCGCGTTCGCGACCGATGGTCGTGTTGAGCTCCGCCACGCCCTCGTAGGCCTCTTCCCACGCCTGCTGGTCGGTCTCGGCGATGTGGCCCGGGGAGTGCACCGAGATGGGCAGCTGCTCCTTGCCGAGTTCCTGCAACGACCGGCGGTACAGATCGGCGTAAGGGCGGAATCGCGCGGAGGAGCCGCCGATGATGGCGAGAACCAGTCCGTATCCGTAGCGCGCGGCGCGAACGACCGACTCCGGGGAACCGCCCACGCCGACCCACGCCGTCAGGCCCTTCTCGGTCTTCGGGTAGACGTCGGCGTCCTGGAGCCCTGCGCGCGTCCGTCCCGACCAGGTGACGGGCTTCTCGTCGAGCAGGAGCGAGAAGAGTTCGAGCTTCTCCTCGAACAGCTGCTCGTAGTCCGCGAGGTCGTAGCCGAACAGCGGGAACGACTCGATGAACGACCCGCGGCCGAGGATGACCTCCGCGCGACCGTTCGAGACGGCGTCCAGCGTGGCGAAGCGCTCGAACACCCGCACGGGGTCATCGCTCGACAGCACCGTCACGGCGGTGCCGAGGTGGATGTTCGTTGTGCGGGCCGCCGCGGCGGCGAGCACGATCTCGGGGCTCGTGACGGCGAAGTCCTTGCGGTGGTGCTCCCCCACCCCGAAGAACGACAGGCCCACCTGATCCGCGAACACCGCCTGCTCGACGACGTTGCGGATGGTCTGCGCATCCGACTGCAGCGACCCGTCGGCGGCACGCGAGATGTCTCCGAAGGTGTCGAGTCCGAGCTCGAGGGGACGGTCGTCCATGGGGTCTCCTTGCATTCAGATGCATGAACTTTACGGGATGCCGATTCATTCCCGCGCATCGCGCCGGTGCCCGGCCGCGCGCTGCGCACCGAACGACGGGCGAGGGGCGCCGCGCCACCGACGCCCCTCCCGGAATCAGCCGGATGCCAGGGCGGCACGCAGCGTGTCGAGACCGACGCCGCCGATGTCGAGGGCCCGCGTGTGGAACTGCTTCATCGAGAAATCGGCGCCGCGACGCTCCTGCTCCTCGTCGCGCACCTGCTCCCAGATGCGCTGACCCACCTTGTACGAGGGCGCCTGTCCCGGCCAGCCGAGGTAGCGGTTCACCTCGAAGCGCACGAACTCCTCGCTCATGTTCACGTTCTTCAGCATGAAGGCCAGGGCGTAGTCGTGATCCCAGGTCCCGGTGCCGTCGAGGCGCGGCTTCTGCAGGTGCACACCGATGTCGAGCACCACGCGCGCTGCGCGCATGCGCTGACCGTCGAGCATGCCGAGGCGGTCGGCGGGGTCGTCGAGGTAGCCGAGCTGCTCCATCAGGCGCTCCGCGTACAGCGCCCAGCCCTCGGCGTGGCCGCTCGTGCCGGCCAGCAGGCGCCGCCATGAGTTCAGCTCGGCGCGGTTGAACACCGCCTGCGCGATCTGCAGGTGGTGCCCCGGCACGCCCTCGTGGTACACGGTGGTGAGCTCGCGCCAGGTGTCGAAGGTGTCGACGCCCTCGGGCACCGACCACCACATGCGGCCCGGCCGCGAGAAGTCGTCGGTGGGACCGGTGTAGTAGATCCCGCCCTCGTTGGTCGGGGCGATCATGCATTCGAGGCTGCGGATGGGCTCCGCGATGTCGAAGTGCGTGCGGCCGAGCTCCTCGACGGCCTTGTCGCTCGTGCGCTGCATCCACTCCTGCAGGGCCTTCGTTCCGCGGAGCTTGCGCGACTCGTCCTTCTCGAGGAACGCGACGGCTTCCTCCACACTCGCGCCGGGCAGGATCTCGTGGGCGATCGCCTCCTGCTCGGCGACCATGCGGGAGAGTTCTTCGACACCCCAGTCGTACGTCTCGTCGAGGTCGATCTCCGCGCCGAGGAAGTGACGGGAGTGCAGGGCGTAGAGGTCGCGCCCGACGGCATCCGTGTCGCCGGCGGCCGGTGCCGCCTCGGATGCCAGGAAGCTCGCGAGAGCGTCGTAGGCCAGACGCGCGGCGTTGGAGTTCGTCGACAGGTCGCGGGCGAGGGATGCGGGAAGCTGCCCCTGATCGGGGGCGGCGTCGCCGACGAACTCGGCGAAGAAACCGGTGTCGGAGGTGTAGCGCGCGATCTGCGTGACCACCTCGGTCACCTGGCGACGGGCAGGGACGACCCCCTCGGCGATCCCGCGGCGGAGGGTGGCGACGTACCCCTCGATGGCCGCCGGCAGGGCCTTGAGACGCTCCGAGATCGTCGCCCAGTCCTCGACGGTCGCGGTGGGCATGAGGTCGAAGGTGGCGCGGATGTCCTGGGCGGGCGATGCGATGACGTTGAGATCGCGCAGGTGCGTCTTCGCCTCGTGCTTCTCGATCATCAGGTCGAGTTCTCGGCCCAGATCCATCTTGGTGACGGTGTCGATGGGGTCGACGGGCTGGGCGGCCTCGAGGGCGGCCCGGGTCGACCGGGCGTCGGTGATGAGAGCCTCGGCTCCCTCCGGGCTGTAGTCGCCGAAGCGGCCGTTGTGCTCGAAGCGACCGATGTACGTCGCGAGCGTCGGCTCGCGCTCGGCCAGGGTGTCCACCCACGCGTCCGCGATCGTGTCGACCGGCGTGGGGGTGCGGTTAGCGTCAGTCATCTTCCGAGCCTAGGCATCTCGCGGCGGCGGCGCACACCCCCCACCCGTACGGCCCTCCCGCCTAGTGCCCCGCCTCGTCCCAGTCGCCGCCGCGGCCGATCTGCACGTCGAGCGGCACGGTGAGCTCGGCGGCGTCGGCCATGCGCGCGCGCACGATCTGCTCCACGGCATCCCACTCCCCCACGGCCACCTCGACGACGAGTTCGTCGTGGATCTGCAGAAGGACGCGCGAGCGCAGTCCCGTCGCGGCCAGTTCGCCCCGGATGCGGAAGAGCGCGACCTTCATGATGTCGGCGGCGCTGCCCTGGATGGGGGCGTTGAGTGCCGCGCGCTCGGCGTTCTCGCGCAGCACGCGGTTCATACTCGTCAGATCGGGGAACGGGCGGCGGCGGCCGAAGATCGTCTCCGTGTACCCGTCCTGACGGGCCTGCTCGACCGACCCGCGCAGGTAATCGCGCACCGCGCCGAAGCGGGCGAAGTACTCGAGCATGAGCTTTTTGGCCTCGGACTGCTCGATGCGCAACTGCTTCGACAGCCCGAACGCCGACAGACCGTAGACGAGGCCGTACGACATCGCCTTGACCTTCGTGCGCATCGCGGGGGTCACGTCGGCCGGCTCCACACCGAAGACGCGCGCGCCGACGAACCGGTGCAGGTCCTCGCCCGAGTTGAACGCCTCGATGAGCCCCGGGTCGCCTGACAGGTGCGCCATGATGCGCATCTCGATCTGCGAGTAGTCGGCGGTCAGCAGCGTCTCGTAGCCCTCGCCGACCTCGAACGCGGCGCGGATGCGACGGCTCTCCTCGGTGCGGATCGGGATGTTCTGCAGGTTGGGGTCGGTGCTCGACAGGCGGCCCGTCTGGCTTCCGGTCTGCACGTACGTGGTGTGGATGCGCCCGTCGGCACCCGTGGCGGTGTCGAGGGCGTCGATGATCTGCTTGAGCTTCGTCGCCTCGCGGTGGCGCAACAGCAGGTCGAGGAAGGGGTGGTCGGCGCTCTCTTGCAGGTCGGCGAGGGCCGCGGCATCCGTGGTGTAGCCGCTCTTGGTCTTGCGCGTCTTGGGCAGCTGCAACTCGTCGAACAGCACCTCTTGAAGCTGCTTGGGAGAGCCGAGGTTCACCTCGTGGCCGATCGCCGCATAGGCGTCGCGCGCGAGCGCATCAGCGCGCGCGCCGAGCTCGGACGAGAACCCCGAGAGCTTGTCGTGCGAGACGGCGACGCCGGCGAGCTCCATGTCGGCCAGCGCGCTGAGCGTGGGCATCTCGATGTCGTCGAGCACCGCGGCCACCCGCTCGGGCATCTCGGCCCTCTGCGCCTCGGCGACGCGCCGCGTGAACCACGACAGCTGACCGGGAGTGGCGCCCTCGGTCTCGGGGACGAGTTGCGTCGGATCGGCGACGGGCAGCTTCTCGTCGAGGGTGCGCTCGACGAGATCGGCGAGCGTCTTATCGGGAAAGCTCGGACGCGTGAGCCAGCCGGCCAGGATGACGTCGAATGCCACCCCTCCGACCGCCACGCCGTCGCGGGCGAGGGCCTTGACCTGCGGCTTCGCGTCGGCGAACACCTTCGGCGCATCGGATGCCAGCCACTCGGTGAGCGCGTCGCGGACGGTCGGAGTCCAGTCGGCCTCGACCGCGGCGTCGGCGGAGGCCAGGCCGATCTGCACCGGGGCTGCGCCCGCCAGGGTCAGGGTCACGCCGATGGCGCCCTCGGCGGACGAGACCCAGGCGGCGAGGGCGGCGGCGTCGAGGCGCGACGGGCTCGGAGCAGTGGCCGTGGGCCGTGCCTCTTCGACCTCGCCCGCATCACCCCCGAGGGCGTCGAACACGCGCGGAAGGAGTGTTCGGAACTCCAGTCGCGCGAAGATGTCGCGCACCGCCTGCGCGTCGAGGGGCTTCACCGCGAGGTCCTGCGGGCCGACCGGCAGCTCGACGTCGCGCAGCAGGCGGTTCAGCGCCCGATTGCGCCTGACCCCGTCGAGGTGTTCGCGGAGGTTACTGCCCACGACGCCGGTGATCTTGTCGGCGTTCTCGAGCAGCGCCTCGAGCGACCCCCACTGCGTGAGCCACTTCACCGCCGTCTTCTCGCCGACCTTGGGGACACCCGGGAGGTTGTCGCTGGTCTCGCCCACGAGGGCGGCGATCTCGGGATACTGCGCCGGCGGCAGCCCGTACTTCTCGACGACGGCGTCGGTGTCGTACCGCTTCAGCTGCGATACGCCCTGCACGTTCGGGTACAGCAGCGTGATGTCGTCGGTGACGAGCTGGATGGTGTCGCGGTCGCCCGAACAGACAAGCACGGTGAAGCCCTGCTCCTCGCCCTGCGTGGCGAGGGTGGCCAGGATGTCGTCGGCCTCGAAGTCTTCCTTCTTCAGCACGGGCACGCCCATGGCTTCGAGGCACTCTTGCAGCAGCGGGATCTGCCCTTTGAACTCCGCGGGCGACTCGCTGCGGTTCGCTTTGTACTCGGTGTACTCGCGGGTGCGGAACGACTGCCGGGAGGTGTCGAAGGCGACGGCCAGGTGAGTCGGCTTCTCGGCCTTGACGAGGTTCACGAACATCGACAGGAAGCCGTAGATGCCGTTGGTGTGCTGCCCGTCCTTCGTCGAGAAGTTGTCGACCGGCAGGGCGTAGAACGCTCGGTAGGCCAGCGAGTGGCCGTCAACGACGAGGAGAGTAGGCTTTTCGGCATCCGTCACCTCTCCAGCGTAACGAGAACCACGGACACTCCCCCGGCCCCGGACCCCCGAAGGCGATGATGACCTCCACGACCTCCGATGACACCTCCGGTCTCGACTGGGCGCATCTGCGCGGAATGGGCGCCCTCGCCGAGAAGATGGGCATCGAGTGGGTGGAGTTCTCGGTCGAGCGCAGCGTCGCCACCATGCCCGTCGAGGGCAACACTCAGCCGGTCGGCCTCCTCCACGGCGGCGCCTACGTGGTGCTCGGCGAATCGCTGGGGTCGATGTCCGCCAACCTCTGGGCCGGCCCCGGTCGCCTCGCGGTCGGCATCGACATCAACGCCACGCACACGCGTTCGGCGACGTCGGGGACCGTGACGGGCGTCTGCACCCCCGTCCACCTCGGGCGCTCTCTGACCGTCCACGAGATCGCGGTCTCCGACGAGCAGGGCCGGCGATGCTCGACGATCCGCATCACGAACATGATCAAGGACGCCCCGACGAGCTGACACCCCAGGGTGGCCGGTGGCTTCGACAGGCTCAATCGCCTCGCCGGGGAGGCCCCGGAGTGCGTCGATGGGTCGGGTGGCTTCGACGGGCTGAGCCACCTCGCCGGGGAGGACCCTGAGCTCGTCGAAGGGTCCGGGCACCAACAGAAAATGGATGCCACCGAGGTGGCATCCATTTCGCGTTCGGGGTCGAGTCAGCCCTTCTTGGGGGCCAACTGCTCGATGATCGCCTTGGCGACGTCCTGCATCGTGAGACGGCGGTCCATCGACGCCTTCTGAATCCAGCGGAATGCCTCGGGCTCGGAGAGACCCATCTTCTCGTTGAGCAGACCCTTCGCGCGGTCGACGAGCTTGCGGGTCTCGAAACGCTCGACCATGTCGGCGACTTCGGCCTCGAGCGTGATGATCTGCTCATAGCGGGCCAGGGCGATCTCGATCGCCGGAAGCAGGTCGTTGGGCGTGAAGGGCTTCACGACGTAGGCCAGGGCGCCGGCCTCGCTCGCACGCTCGACGAGCTCCTTCTGGCTGAAGGCCGTCAGCAGCACGACGGGGGCAATGTGGTTCTTGCTGAGCTTCTCGGCGGCGCTGATGCCATCGAGCTGCGGCATCTTCACGTCCATGATGACGAGGTCGGGGCGCAACTCCGTGGCCAGTTGCACGGCGGTTTCGCCGTCACCGGCTTCGCCCACGACGTCGTAGCCGTTGTCGCGGAGGATCTCGACGATGTCGAGGCGGATGAGCGACTCGTCTTCCGCAACGACGACGCGACGGGGAGCCGCAGGTGCGCTCGCGGGAACGGCTTCTTGATCAGTCACGGAACCATCCTAAGTCTGAAAGGGCAGGACGCCCTTGATCGCACGGCTTGCTGTACGGGTACCGGTGGTGGGACTCGAACCCACACGTCTTTCGACAGAGCATTTTGAGTGCCCCGCGTCTGCCATTCCGCCACACCGGCAGGTGTTGCGCTCCCAACCTACCGGGCCGGGAGCACGACGACGCGCGCCGGATCGGCCGGCGCGCGTCGTCGGTGCTCACACTTCTTGGTAGCCGGGAGCTGCTCCGTGTACGGCGTCGCCCACGCGGTGCACGCGCAGGTCGTTCGTCGAGCCGGCGATTCCGGGAGGGGAACCCGAGATGACCACGACCTTGTCGCCGACCTTGGCCAGGTCGTGCGAGAGCAGGTAGTCATCGACCTGCAGGAACATCTTGTCGGTGTGCGACACGTGCTCCACCAGAGTCGAGCGCACCCCCCACGTCAGCGCCAGCCGACGACGGATGCCGGGCTCGGGCGTGAACGCGATCATCGGGATGGTCGAGCGCAGGCGCGACATGCGGCGGGCCGAGTCGCCCGACTCGGTGAAGACGCAGAGGTATTTCGCCTCGACGAAGTCGGCGACCTCGACGGCGGCGAGCGTGATCGCGCCACCCTGCGTACGGGGCTTGTTGGTCAGCGGCGCGATGCGCTCGAGACCGTGCTCCTCGGTCGACTCCACGATGCGGGCCATCGTCTCGACGACGACGACCGGGTAGTCGCCGACGCTGGTCTCGCCCGAGAGCATGACCGCGTCCGCGCCATCGAGCACGGCGTTGGCGACGTCGGAGGTCTCGGCGCGGGTGGGCACCGGGTTGCTGATCATCGACTCGAGCATCTGCGTCGCGACGATGACCGGCTTGGCCATGCGGCGGGCGAGTTCGACCGCGCGCTTCTGCACGATCGGCACGGCCTCGAGCGGCAGCTCGACGCCCAGGTCGCCGCGGGCGACCATGATGGCGTCGAAGGCGTCGATGATCTCTTCGAGGTTGTCGACCGCCTGGGGCTTCTCGATCTTGGCGATGACGGGGACGTAGCGTCCCTCTTCGGCCATGATCTCGTGCACGCGCACGATGTCGGAGGCGTCGCGCACGAAGGACAGCGCGATGAGGTCGGCTCCGGCTCGGAGGCCCCACCGCAGGTCGGCTTCGTCCTTCTCGCTCAGCGCCGGGACGTTGACCGCGACACCGGGAAGGTTGATGCCCTTGTTGTTCGACACCGGGCCGCCGACGATGACCTCGGTGGTCACGACGGTGCCGTCGGTCTCGACGACGCGCACGCGCACCTTGCCGTCGTCGATGAGCAGGAAGTCGCCGGGGCGGACGTCCTGGGGCAGGCCCTTGAACGTCGTGCCGACGATCTCCTTGGTGCCGAGGATGTCCTCGACGGTGATCTTGAAGATGTCGCCGGGCAGCAGGTCGTGGGGACCGTTCTCGAACTTGCCGAGGCGGATCTTGGGACCCTGCAGGTCGACCAGGGCGGCGACCGGGCGGCCGGCGTCTTCTGCGGCCTTGCGCACGTTGGCGAAGTTGGCGTCGTGCACGGAGTAATCTCCGTGGCTCAGGTTGAGGCGGGCGACGTCCACCCCGGCGTCGATGATGGCGCGAACCATCTCATACGACGACGTGGCGGGCCCGAGTGTTGCGACGATCTTGGCGCGTCTCATCCGTTTTCAAGCTCCGTGAGGATTTTCGGGAAGTGGCCGATCGGCCCTTGCCAGCTTAGGCGGGCAGGAGGCCGATGGCGACATCGGTGGGGCGCACCGGTGCGGGGAGCACCGTCTCGCCCATGAGGAATGTGTCGACCTCGGCGGCGGCCGCGCGGCCTTCGGCGATGGCCCACACGATGAGGGACTGTCCGCGACCGGCGTCGCCGGCGACGAACACGCCCGGAGTGGTCGTGGCGTAGGTGGCGTCGCGCTCGACGTTGCCGCGGCCGGTGAACTGCGTGCCGAGCTGGTCTTCGAGGTGCTCGCGCTCGGGACCGGTGAAGCCCATGGCGATGAGCACCAGGTCGGCCGGGATCTCGCGCTCGGTGCCGCTCTTGGGCACGCGGCGGCCGTCGACGTACTCGGTCTCCGCGACACGCAGGGCGCGGACCTCGCCCGCGGCATTCGCGAGGAACTCCACGGTGGAGGCGAGGAACGAGCGCTCCCCGCCTTCTTCGTGCGCCGATGCCATTTCGAACAGGTTCGGCATCATCGGCCACGGCTGCTCGATCGGACGCTCCGACGGCGGCTGCTTGCCGATCGCGAGGTTCGTCACGCTGAGGGCACCCTGGCGGTGCGCGGTGCCGATGCAGTCGGCGCCGGTGTCGCCACCGCCGATGACGACCACGTGCTTGCCCTGGGCCGAGATCTGCTGCGGGACCTGATCGCCCGCAACGGCCTTGTTCCCCTCGATGAGGTACTCCATGGCGTAGTGCACGCCGTCGAGGTCACGGCCCGGGATGGCCAGGTCTCGCGGCACCGTGGCGCCGGTGGCGACGACCACCGCGTCGTAGCGCGCACGCAGGTCGCTCCACGAGATGTCCGTGCCGATCTCGACTCCCGCGCGGAAGCGGGTGCCCTCGGCCTGCATCTGTCGCAGTCGCAGCTCGAGGTGGCGCTTCTCCATCTTGAAGTCCGGGATGCCGTACCGCATCAGTCCACCGATGCGGTCGTCGCGCTCGAACACGGCAACGGTGTGACCGGCGCGCGTGAGCTGCTGGGCCGCGGCGAGGCCGGCGGGTCCGGATCCCACGACGGCGACGGTCTTGCCGGTCAGGCGCTCCGGCGGCTCGGGCTCGACCCAGCCGTTGGCGAACGCCTCGTCGATGATCGAGACCTCGACCTGCTTGATCGTGACGGCCGGCTGATTGATGCCGAGCACGCACGAGCTCTCGCACGGCGCGGGGCAGAGCCGACCGGTGAACTCGGGGAAGTTGTTGGTCGCGTGCAGCCGTTCGATCGCGGCGCGGCCCTCGCCGCGCCAGGTCAGGTCGTTCCACTCCGGGATGAGGTTGCCGAGCGGGCATCCCTTGTGGCAGAACGGGATGCCGCAGTCCATGCAGCGTCCGGCCTGGCGACGGATGACGGCCGAATCCCCCGGCTCGTACACCTCTTTCCAGTCCATGATGCGCACGGGCACCGGTCGACGCTTCGGGAGCTCGCGCTCCGTGGTCTTGAGAAAGCCCTTCGGGTCAGCCACCCGTCACCTCCAGGATGCGTGTCCAGACGACGTCGCCGTCGGGGTCGAGCCCCTCGGCGATCGCGTCCTGACGGGTCTGCAGCACGGCGGCGTAATCGCGCGGCAGCACCCGGACGAAGTTGTCCACCTCGGTCTCGAAGTCGTCGAGCAGACGACGGGCGAGGGTGGAATCGGTTTCTGCGACGTGCTTTGCGAGCAGGTCGCGCAGGATCTCGGCATCCCCGGATCCGAGGGGGCCGAGCTCGAGTTCACCGGATGCCATGGCTTCGCGGTTCACAAGATCGCGGTCGAGGTCGTACACGTAGGCCTGACCGCCCGACATCCCGGCGCCGAGGTTGCGGCCCGTGGCGCCGAGGATGACGGCGAGGCCACCGGTCATGTACTCGAGCGCGTGGTCTCCCACGCCCTCGACGACCGCCGTCGCACCGGAGTTGCGCACCAGGAAGCGCTCGCCCACGACACCGTTGAGGAACATCTGCCCCTGCGTGGCGCCGTAACCGATGACGTTGCCGGCGATGACGTTCTCGGATGCCGCGAACGACGACCCGCGCGGCGGGCGCACCACGATCGTGCCGCCGGACAGTCCCTTGCCGACGTAGTCGTTCGAGTCGCCTTCGAGGCGCAGGGTGATGCCGGCGGGCATGAAGGCGCCGAACGACTGGCCGGCGGAGCCGGTCAGGCGGATGTCGATGGAGTTCTCGGGCAGGCCGTGCTCTCCCCGCGCCTTGGTGACGTGGTGGCCGAGCATGGTCCCCACCGCGCGCGCGGTGTTGCGGATGGGCAGGTCGACCGTGAGCTGACCGCCGTGGGCGATGACGTCCTGGGCGCGCTCGATGAGCTGCACGTCGAAATGGTCCTCGAGCTCGTGGTTCTGGTTGCGGCCGTGGCGGCGGGGCTCGTCGTCGGCGAAGCGCGGTCCTTCGAGGATCGGTGCGAGGTTGAGGCCGCGCGCCTTCCAGTGCTGGATCGCCTCGTTGGCGTCGAGCAGCTCGGCGCGGCCGACGATCTCGTCGATCGAGCGGTAGCCGAGGGCGGCGAGGTATTCGCGCACCTCTTGAGCGATGAACTCCATGAAGTTGACGACGTACTCGGCCTTGCCCGTGAAGCGCTGGCGCAGCACGGGGTTCTGCGTCGCGACACCCACCGGGCAGGTGTCGAGGTGGCAGACGCGCATCATGATGCAGCCCGAGACCACCAGCGGTGCGGTGGCGAAACCGAACTCCTCGGCGCCGAGCAGGGCGCCGATGATGACGTCGCGACCGGTCTTCATCTGGCCGTCGACCTGCACGACGACGCGGTCGCGCATACCGTTCAGCATGAGCGTCTGCTGCGTCTCGGCGAGACCGAGCTCCCACGGCGTCCCCGCGTGCTTCAGCGAATTCATCGGGCTGGCACCCGTGCCGCCGTCCTGACCGGAGACCAGGATGACGTCGCTAAGCGCCTTGGCGACGCCGGCGGCGACCGCACCGATCCCTGACTGGCTCACCAGCTTGGTGTGGATGCGTGCGCGGGGGTTGGCGCGCTTGAGATCGAAGATGAGTTGTTTCAGGTCTTCGATGGAGTAGATGTCGTGGTGCGGCGGCGGCGAGATCAGACCGACACCCGCGGTGGCGTGGCGCGTCCGCGCCACCCAGGGGTAGACCTTGGTCGGCGGCAGCTGACCGCCCTCGCCGGGCTTGGCGCCCTGCGCGAGCTTGATCTGGATGTCGTCGGCCTCGGTCAGGTACAGGCTCGTCACACCGAACCGACCGGATGCCACCTGCTTGATGGCGCTGCGGCGCGTGGGGTCGAGCAGACGATCGACGTCTTCGCCGCCCTCACCCGTGTTGCTCTTGCCGCCGATCTGGTTCATCGCCACGGCGAGCACCTCGTGCGCCTCTTTCGAGATCGAGCCGTAGCTCATCGCACCGGTCGAGAACCGCTTGACGATCGCCGAGACGGACTCGACCTCGTCGATCGGCACGGCGGGGCGCAGGCCCGTGCGCAGACCGAACAGACCACGGAGGGTCTTCAGCTCGTGAGCCTGGTCGTCGATCAACTGCGTGTACTCGCGGAAGATGTCGTACCGACGCTCGCGCGTGGCGTGCTGCAGGCGGAACACCGTGTCGGGGTTGAACAGGTGCGGGGCGCCGTCGCGACGCCACTGGTACTCGCCACCCGTCCACAGGCGCTCGTGCGCGCGCGCCGCGGCATCCTGGGGGTAGGCGTACTCGTGACGTGCGGCGTTCTCGGCCGCGATGATGTCGAGTCCGACACCGCCGAGCTTGGACTCGGTCCCGGTGAAGTACGCCTCGACGAAGTCGCGCGACAGTCCGACGGCCTCGAACACCTGCGCGCCGGCGTACGACGACACCGTCGAGATGCCCATCTTCGACATGATCTTCAGCACGCCCTTGCCGAGCGCGTAGATCAGGTTCTTGACGGCCTTCTCCGGGGTGATCTTGGTGATGAAACCGGCCCGCACGAGGTACTCGACGGTCTCCATCGCCAGGTAGGGGTTGACCGCCGAGGCGCCGTAACCGATCAGAGTGGCCACGTGGTGCACTTCGCGCACGTCGCCGGCCTCGACCACGAGGCCCACCTTCATGCGGGTCTCTTTGCGGATGAGGTGGTGGTGCACGGCCGCGATCATGAGCAGGGACGGGATCGGCGCGAGGTCCTTGTTGGAGTCGCGGTCGCTCAGCACGATGAACTCGGCGCCGTCCTCGATGGCCGCGTCGACCTCGGAGCACATCTGCACGAGACGCTTCTGCAGACCTTTGTGGCCGGCTTCGACGCGGTAGAGCCCGCGCACCGTCACCGACGACCGGCCCGGAAGGGCGGTGTCGATGTGCTGGATCTTGGCGAGTTCGTCGTTGTCGATCACGGGGAAGTCGAGCGTCACCGTGCGGGTGTGCTCCGGTCCCCACGAGAGCAGGTTGCGCTCGGGTCCGAGACCCAGCGACAGCGACGTGACGACCTCTTCGCGGATCGAGTCCAGCGGCGGGTTGGTCACCTGAGCGAACTGCTGCGAGAAGTAGTCGAACAGCAGTCGCGGACGGTCGCTCAAGACGGCGACGGGCGCGTCGCTTCCCATCGCACCGAGAGGTTCTGCGCCGCCCTGCCCCATGGGCGTGAGGAGAATGCGCACCTCTTCTTCGGTGTAGCCGAAGGTGCGCTGACGACGGGTGATCGAGGCGATGGGGTGCACGATGTGCTCGCGCTCGGGCAGCTCGCTGAGCTTGACTCGGCCCTTGTCGACCCACTCCCCCCACGGCTGGAGAGCCGCCAGGTCGGACTTGATCTCCTCGTCGTCGACGATGCGGCGCTGGGCCGTGTCGACGAGGAACATGCGGCCGGGCTGGAGCCGACCGCGGCGCTTGATGCGCTCAGGCGCGAAGTCGAGCACGCCGGTCTCGGAACCGATGACGACGAGGCCGTCGGTGGTCTCGGTCCAGCGCCCGGGGCGCAGGCCGTTGCGGTCGAGGGTCGCGCCCACGAGCGTGCCGTCGGTGAAGATGAGCGCGGCCGGGCCGTCCCACGGCTCCATCTGCATGGAGTGGTAGTCGTAGAAGGCGCGCAGATCAGGATCGATCGTGGCCTGCTTCTCGTACGCCTCGGGCACCATCATCAGCACGGCGTGCGGAAGGCTGCGTCCGGTGAGGGTCAGAAGCTCCAGCACCTCGTCGAAGGATGCCGAGTCGCTGGCGCCCTCGGTGCAGATGGGCAGCAGCGGACGCACGTCGCCGATCAGCTGGGATTCCAGCTGCGACTGGCGCGCCCGCATCCAGTTTCGGTTGCCCTTGACCGTGTTGATCTCGCCGTTGTGCGCGAGCATGCGCAGCGGCTGTGCGAGCGGCCACGACGGGAAGGTGTTGGTCGAGTACCGCGAGTGCACGACGGCGAGCTCGGATGCGAAGCGCTCGTCCTGGAGGTCGGGGTAGAACGGCTCGAGCTGGAGCGTGGTGACCATGCCCTTGTAGCCCAGAGTGCGGCTCGACAGCGACACGAAGTACGCCTCGATCTCGTGACGGGCGCGCTTGCGCAGCCGGTAGACGCGACGGTCGAGAGCGATGCCCGACAGCGCCGGTTCGTCGCCGACGGCGGGACGCGAAACGAACAGCTGCTCGAAGGCGGGACGGGCGTCGTAGGCGAGCTTGCCCAGGTTCTCGGGCTCGACGGGCACCTCGCGCCAGCCGAGCACCTCGAGGTTCTCGTGCCGCGCGAGCTCTTCGATGCCGGACTTCATGGCGATGCGCTCGTCGTGGCCGAGCGGCAGGAACACCATGCCCGCGGCGTACTCGCCCACCGGCGGCAGGTCGAAGTCGACGACGGCGCGCAGGAAGGCGTCCGGCATCTGGGTCAGGATGCCGGCGCCGTCTCCCGTGCCCGCGTCGGAGCCGATGGCTCCGCGGTGCTCGAGGTTGCGCAGCGCCGTCAGCGCCAGATCGATGATGTCGTGACCGGCTTCGCCGCGGAGGGTGGCGACCATGGCGAGGCCACAGGCGTCTTTCTCGAACGACGGGTCGTACATTCCCTGTCGGGCCGGGAATGAGCCTCCGACGGTGTCGGAACGCAGGCTGGAAGCCATATCAACCGTCCTCACGTTGATGCTTCGGATGGGACGACGTCGGCCCGGAGAGTTAGTTCGTGGCGGGGCTGCTTGTGGCGCTGGTGCCGACGGTGTCGCTCGTCATGGGCGGCTCGCTCACGTCGACGAAGTCAGAGGGGTCGCCTGAGTCTACAGCCCCGGGAGCCTTGCTCTCGCGACCGGGGACGTACGGCGACGGCTCCAGACCGAGGTGGCGGCGCGACTGCACGACGAAGATCACGATGCCGAGGACGACGCCGAAGATGGCCGCCCAGACGTTCGTGCGAAGGCCCAGGATGATGTCGCTGGGGTCGATTCGGATGGATTCCCACACGATTCGGCCCGCGGAGTACCAGACGAGATAGACCGCGAACTGCTTGCCCCACTGCAGTCCGAAGCGCTTCCCGACCCAGAGGATGACGGCGGCACCGAGCAGGTTCCAGATGACCTCGTACAGGAAGGTCGGCTGGAAAAGCGTGCCGGATGGCAGTCCGACGGGGATGGCCGGGTTGCCGGCGGCGATCTCGAGACCCCAGGGCAGGTCTGTGGGCTGGCCGAAGAGCTCCTGGTTGAACCAGTTTCCGAAGCGGCCCATGGCCTGCGCGATGATGAGGCCCGGGGCCACGGCGTCGGCGAAGGTCCAGAACCGGATGCCGGTCCACTTGCAGCCGAGGATCGCGCCGATGGCGCCACCGATGAGCGCACCGTAGATGGCGATGCCGCCCTCCCAGATGGCCCACACCGAGCCCGGCTGCGTGATGTTCCACGGGTTCGACCCCGGACCGAAGTAGAAGCCGAGGTGCGTGACGACGTGGTAGATGCGCGCCACGACGATGGCGAGCGGCACCGCCAGCAGGCAGATGTCGATGACGACCCACTTCTCGGCCCCCCGACGCGTCAGACGCGCGTTCGTGAGGAAGACCGCCACGATGATGCCCGCGATGATGCAGAGCGCGTAGAAGTGGATGCGGAGCGGACCGAGATCGACGTAGGAGATCGTCGGGCTCGGGATGCTGGCGAGCACGCCGGAGGCGGCGCTCGAGAGGGCGAACGTCATGCGAACGAGTCTAAGGCGCGCCGCGTCGTGCCCGCGGACAGCCCTTGCGCCAGTTCAGACAGACCGTCGACACCGCCGTCACGCAGCGCTTTGACCAGCGCCGTGCCCACGATCGCGCCGTCGGCGTAGTCGACCACTCCCGCGACCTGCTCGGCGTTGGAGATGCCGATGCCCACGCACGCGTGCTGAGCGCCGACCGAGCGCAGGCGCTCGACGAGACCGCGGGCGGCGGCGTCCAACTGCGCCCGCTCCCCCGTGATCCCCATGGTCGACACGGTGTAGACGAAGCCCGTCGAGTTCTCGACGATCATGCGCAGTCGCTCGTCCGAGGAGGTGGGGGCGGCGAGGAACACGCGATCGAGGCCCGTACGCTCACTCGCGGCGATCCACGCGGCCCCGGCGTCGGGCGTGATGTCGGGGGTGATGAGACCTGCGCCGCCCGCGGCGAGGAGCTCGTCCGCGTAACGGTCGACGCCGTACTGCTCGACGAGGTTCCAGTAGGTCATCACCAGGACCGGCACATCGGTGCGCGCGGTGACCTCGCGGATGATGGTGAACAGGTCGCGCATGCGGAACCCGTTCGCCAGCGCCGTCTGCGTGGCCTCCTGGATGACCAGACCGTCCATGACGGGATCGCTGTAGGGGGGACCGAGCTCGATGATGTCGGCGCCTGCCTCTGCGAGGGCGACGGCCGCCTCGATGCTCGTGGCGACGTCGGGGAACCCGGCGGGCAGGTAGCCGACGAAGGCGCCCCGTCCCTCGGCATGGGCGGCGTCGATCGCCGCCGACACGCGGGAGGTCACAGCTCCACTCCCGCACCGCTGGCCGCGTCGGGGGCGGGCGACAGGTCGACCGGCGATCCGGGGGCCGACGCCACGGCGTCGGCAGCGCGCGTCTGGGCGGGAGCTTCCGGCTCTTCGGGAGCGTGCTCGGCGTCGTAGAGGTCGAAGTAGCGTGCCGCGGTGTCCATGTCTTTATCGCCGCGTCCGGACAGGTTGATCGCGATGACGGCATCCGGTCCCAGCTCACGCCCGATGCGCAGGGCGCCGGCCAAGGCGTGGGCCGACTCGATCGCGGGGATGATCCCCTCGGTGCGCGAGAGGAGTCGCAGCGCCTGCATCGCCTCGTCGTCGGTCGCGGGGATGTACTGGGCGCGACCGATGTCGGCGAGCCATGCGTGCTCGGGCCCGACGCCCGGGTAGTCCAAGCCGGCCGAGATCGAGTGCGACTCCGTCGTCTGGCCGTCTTCGTCCTGCAGCACGTAGGTGCGCGCGCCGTGCAGGACGCCCGGACGCCCTCGACCGATGGATGCCGCGTGCTTGGGGGTGTCGACGCCGTCGCCGGCGGCCTCGACGCCGTAGAGCGCCACGCCCTCATCATCGAGGAAGGCGTCGAACATGCCGATGGCGTTGGATCCGCCGCCGACGCACGCGAAGACGGCATCCGGGAGGCGACCGATGCGTTCCAGGAACTCGGCGCGCGTCTCTTCGCCGATGATCTTCTGGAAGTCGCGGACCATGGCGGGGAACGGATGCGGACCTGCGGCGGTACCGAAGATGTAATTGGTCGTCTCGACCGAGGCGACCCAGTCGCGGTACGCCTCGTTGATGGCGTCCTTCAGCGTGCGCGAGCCCGTGGTGACGGGAACGACCTCGGCGCCCAGCAAGCGCATGCGGGCGACGTTCAGCGCCTGGCGTTCGGTGTCGACCTCGCCCATGTAGACGACGCAGTCGAGACCGAAGAGCGCGGCCGCCGTGGCCGTGGCCACGCCGTGCTGCCCGGCTCCGGTCTCGGCGATCACCCTCGTCTTGCCGAGGCGCTTGGTGAGCAGCGCCTGACCCAGGACGTTGTTGATCTTGTGCGAGCCGGTGTGGTTCAGGTCTTCGCGTTTGAGGAACACGCGAGCGCCGCCCGCGTGCTCGGCGAAGCGGGGCACCTCGGTGAGCGCAGACGGGCGACCCGCGTAGTCGCGCAACAGCGCGGTGAGCTCGGCGTGGAAGGAGGGGTCGGCCATTGCCGACTCGTACACCGCCGTGAGCTCATCGATCGCCGCGATGAGCGACTCGGGCATGTAGCGGCCGCCGAAGTCGCCGAAGAACGGCCCCTTCTGGTCCCGCAGGCTCTCGGTCGGGTGGCTGACGGTGGTCATGACGTCTCCTGGAGGAACGCGCGGAGAGTGGCGACGGGGTCGCCCGTGACGAGGGCCTCGCCCACGAGCACCACGTCGGCGCCCGCGGCGCGGTAGTGGGCGACGTCGGCGGGAACGAGCACGGCGGACTCGGCGATCTTGACGGCGTCGGCCGGGAAGCGCTCGGCGAGGGATCCGAAAAGGTCGCGGTCGAGCTCGAACGTCGACAGGTTGCGGGCGTTGACGCCGATGAGCTTCGCGCCGAGGTCCTTGGCGCGCTCGAGCTCGTCGGCCGAGTGCGTCTCGACGAGGGCGGTCATGCCGAGGTCGTTCGTCAGCGCGAACAGCTCCGTCAGGGTCGTCTGATCGAGCGCGGCGACGATCAACAGCACCAGGTCGGCGCCGGCCGCCCGCGCCTCGAGCACCTGGTAGGGCGTGGCGAGGAAGTCCTTGCGGAGGACGGGGACGCCGACGGCGGCGCGGACGGCCTCCAGGTCGGCGAGGCTGCCCTTGAACTTGCGTCCCTCGGTGAGCACCGAGATCGCCGATGCCCCTCCCTCTTCGTACAGGCGCGCCTGGCGTGCGGGGTCGGGGATGTCGGCGAGGTCACCGCGCGACGGGCTCGCGCGCTTGACCTCGGCGATGATCTTCACCCGATCGGCCGGGGCGAGCATGGCCAGCGCGTCGCGCGAGGGCGTTTGCGCGAGTGCGTCGCGTTCGACGTCGGAGAGCGAGCGCGTCTCGGCGCGCTGCTCGGCATCGTGAACCGCTCCGGCCGTGAGATCGGCCAGCACGGTCAGTGCGCCTTCGGGTTGGACTTCGCGCCGTCCGCGCCGTAGCCGGCCTTCTTCATCGCCAGGCCGACGATCGCACCGACGACGAGCAGACCCACCGACGCCCACACGAGCGCGGGGATGTCGAGCCAGAAGAACAGCGTGCCGAGCGTGAAAGCGACGAGCATGATGATCACGGCCGTCCACGCGGCGGGCGAGTGTCCGTGGCCGGGATCGCCGATGGGGTTGCTCATGGGGCTCCTTACAGTCGCGCGCGGGCGCGGGGGAAAGCGTCGTGTCAGTGTATCGAAGCGCGGGGCGGGTCCCGGCGCTGACGTCTCGACGCCGTGCGATCGTGCCACCCTGAGCGCGAAAATCCGGCGCGCAGACGCCGAGGCGTGTCCCGAGGATCGGCGTCGAGGCGCCGCCGATCACGGTCGATGCGAACGACGGCTCCTGTTATGAGGGAGGTGCGGGGTGAGCGGCACGCGTGCATGCCGGGGCCGAGGTCATCGAGTCAGATCGCGTCGATGAGTCGGTCGAGGGCTCGATGCACCGCCGCTCGGGCATCGGAGTCCCCCGAGGTCTCGACCAGCCACAGTACGCCCTCGTTCATGGCGCCGGAGAGGAGGTGCGTCAGGGCGGCGGCATCCCCTGCCCCGGTCACCGCCTCCACGGCGTCGCGCAGTTCTCTCATGGATGCCGACGCGTCGAGGGCGCGCCACTGCGACCATCCGAGCGCGGCAGGCCCCTCCACCAGAAGGACGCGCGCCGCGGAGTCATCGGTGATGCCATCGACGAACGCGTGGCACCCGGCGCGAAGCGACGCACGCGCATCGGCCGACTGCGCATCGGCGCGGGCGACGACGAATGAGGCGACGCGCTGATGTCCTGCCTGCACGACGGCTCGGAGTAGGCCGAGTTTGTCGCCGAAGTGGTGGTACACGGCCCCCCGCGTCACTCCTGCGGCCGAGGCGACGTCCGCGACGGCGGTCTCGGCGAATCCCGATCGGGTGAAGGCATCGGTCCCGGCCCGGAGGATGGCGTCGAACGTCAGTGCCGCATCGGCTGCGGAGGCTCGAGGCACGGATCTTCCTTTACGTACAGAGTGTATGTAACCTGGTGACATTCACAGTGTACGTAAGAAGGGATCGCCGTGAACAGCTTCTACCCCGTCCTCCAGGTCGACCAGCCCACCGCCGCAGCGCAAGCCTTCGTCGACCACTTCGGATTCGAAGAGACATTCGCGGCGGACTGGTACGTGAGCCTGCGCAACGGTCGGCACGAGGTCGCATTCCTCGACTCCGGCCACGAGACGATTCCCGACGGATTCCGGCAGGGATGCCGCGGCGTCTTGCTGAACATCGAGGTCGACGACGCGCGCGCCGAGTACGACCGGTTGCGGGACGCTCGGCTGCCCGTTCGCCTCCCGCTTCGCGACGAGGCCTTCGGACAGCGCCACTTCATCGTCGAAGTGCCCGGAGGCATCCTCGTGGATGTGATCGAGGAGATCCCGCCCTCGGCGTCTTTCGCCGCCGCCTTCGTCGGCGACTGACGCGGAAGACGCACCTGATCGGCCGGGGTCGACAGGCCATGACGTCGAGCGCCCTCGTCCCTCTGTCGTCCGTCAGTGAGCGACCAGCGGCCGTTCGCCGCCTCGGTGACGCTCAGGTCGCGGTGGGGTCGTCGCCGCGGGACAGATCGTCCCACGAGTCGATCGCGTCGTGCGGGCGCCCGGTCTCGCTGCCCGCCTCCGTCGCCGTACGGTACTTGCGGGTCGCGCCCGACGGCCAGTGCCGCGCGGTGATGACGGTGAAGACCGCCGCGGCGAACAGCACCGCCTGCGCGAGCAGCGTGAGCGCCGGCCACGGCGTCAGCGAGAATCCCGTGACGAGGGCGGCCACGGCATCCGTTCCCGAGATCCCGGTGGCGTCGGTGACCGTCGAGGCCGCCGCACCCACGGGACGGCCGATCACGAGCTGCGCGGTGCCGACGCCCACGAGCGCCGCGATGAGAGCCCCGAGCACTCCGAAGACGTACCGCAGCACCGGACCGACGATCGACAGGGCGGCACCCAGCGCGAGGGCCGCGAGGCTCAGCGGGGTGAGGACGGGCAGCGCCTCGGCGCCGGGAACGGCGAGGGTCTGCTGGGCGCCGTCGTCGAGGGTGACGTCGATCCAGGTCTGCGTCGAGGCGATCACGCCGATCGCGCCCGCCAGCAGCATGCCGAGCACTGCCATGGAGCGCGCGCGGCGCATCAGCGCTCCCCCACGAGCGGGTGCAGGTCGTCGGCGTCGAAGCAGGTGTGGTCGCCCGTGTGACAGGCCGCGCCGATCTGTTCCACCTGGATGAGCAGCGTGTCGCCGTCGCAGTCCAGACGCGCACCCTTCACCAACTGGATGTGGCCGGACGTGTCGCCCTTGCGCCAGTACTCCTGGCGCGAACGCGACCAGAAGGTCACGCGGCCGGTGGTGAGCGTGCGCTTCAGGGCTTCGGCATCCATCCAGCCGACCATGAGCACCTCGCGAGAGTCGAACTGCTGGATCACCGCGGCCACCAGTCCGTCGGCGTCGTACTTCACGCGGTCGACGCTCATCGGCGCACCTCGATGCCCTCGGACGCCATCGCGTCTTTGACCTGTCCGACGGTGAGCTGGCCGGAGTGGAAGACGGATGCCGCAAGCACCGCGTCGGCGCCGGCTTGCACGGCCGGGGCGAAGTGCTCGAGCGCTCCGGCGCCTCCCGAGGCGATGACCGGGACCGCGGCGACCTGCCGCATCAGGCGGACCAGCTCGAGGTCGAAGCCCTGCTTCGTGCCGTCGGCGTCGATGGAGTTGACCAGCAGCTCGCCGGCGCCGCGTTCGACGGCCTCGCGCGCCCACTCCAGGGCGTCGAGGGTCGTCTCGGTGCGCCCACCGTGGGTGGTCACGACGAAACCGGAGGGGGTGGATGCCGCCCGCTTGACGTCGAGCGAGAGCACGATGACCTGTGCGCCGAAGCGGTCGGCGATCTCGTCGATCAGGGCCGGTCGGGCGATGGCGGCGGAGTTGACGCCGATCTTGTCGGCGCCCACCGCCAGCAGGCGCGCCACGTCGTCGGCGGAGCGCACTCCCCCACCGACCGTCAGCGGAATGAAGACCTGCTCGGCCGTGCGGCGCACGACGTCGTAGGTCGTGGAGCGCTCGTCGACGGTGGCGGTGACATCGAGGAAGGTGACCTCGTCGGCGCCCTGGTCGAAGTACAGCTTCGCGAGCTCGACGGGGTCGCCCATGTCGCGAAGGTCGAGGAAGTTGACGCCCTTCACGACGCGGCCGCCCGCGACGTCGAGGCACGGGATGACGCGGCGCGCGAGGGTCATCAGAGCCTCGCGGCGAGGATCTCGGTGACGAGGATCGCGCGGGCACCGATGGCGTACAGCGCGTCCATGACCTGGTTCACGTCACGGCGCGGGCTCATCACCCGCACGGCCACCCACTCGGGATCACGCAACGGTGAGATCGTCGGCGACTCCAGCCCCGGGGCCACGGCCACGGCCTGCTCGATCAGCGCAGCGGGCAGGTCGTAGTCGATCAGCACGTACTTGCGGGCGGCGAGCACACCGCGCAGACGCCGCAGAAGCGTCTCGGTGCCCTCGGCCTCCTGCGGGCCGGCGATCAGGACGGCGTCGCTCTCGAGCAGGACGGGCCCGAAGATCTCGAGCCCCGCCTGTCGCAGCGTCGTACCGGTGGAGACGACGTCGGCCACGGCATCCGCCACCCCGAGCTGGACGGCGGATTCCACCGCGCCGTCGAGCGGCACGATGTCGACGGCGATGCCGCGCTCGTCGAGGAAGGCGTCGACGAGGCCCGGGTAGGCCGTGGCGACGCGCAGACCCTGCAGATCGCCCACATCCGTGAAACGGCCAGGGCGACCGGCGAAGCGGAACGTCGAGCCGGCGAAGCCCAGCGACTCGACCTCGCGGGCGCCGGGCATGCGGGCGTCGAGCAGCAGGTCGCGGCCGGTGATGCCGACGTCGAGGGCGCCCGATCCGACGTAGGTCGCGATGTCACGCGGACGGAGGTAGAAGAACTCGACCCCGTTGGCGGGGTCGACGGTGTAGAGGTCTTTCGAGTCGCGTCTTCCGGTGTATCCGGCCTCCGAGAGCATCTCGGCGGCGGTCTCGGCGAGCGACCCCTTGTTCGGCACGGCGATTCGCAGCATGACGGGGGCTTTCGTGGTTCGTGGGGGTGGGAAGGAAGAGCGCGGCTCAGAGATGTCGGTAGACGTCTTCGAGCGACAGGCCCTTCGCGAGCATGAGCGTCTGCAGGTGGTAGAGCAGCTGCGAGATCTCCTCGGCCGCGGCGGCGTCGGACTCGTACTCGGCGGCCATCCACACCTCGGCGGCCTCTTCGACGATCTTCTTGCCGATCGCGTGCACACCGGCATCCAGCTGAGCGACGGTGCCGGATCCCTCGGGTCGCTCGACGGCCTTGGCGCTGAGTTCCGCGAACAGGTCGTCGAAGGTCTTCACGGTTCCAGGGTATCGGGTCGGCGGGGGTGGGGCTGTCCGCGGGGCGCGGGGTGGGGTGGGCGGGCGGCGGCGCGGGGGTGCGGGACGGCGCGGGACGGGGCGCGGGTGCGGCGGTGGTGCGGTCGGTGCGCGGCGGGCGCGCGGTACCGGGCTGGGATGGGCGCGCATGAACGCTTTCCGTGCGCGGAGACGCGTTGACGACGTGTTCATACGCGCGGATGCCGTTTATGCGCGGGGTGGTCGGTCAGGAACGGGTCTCGGGCGCGGGCGCGGGGCCGCGGGAGGCAGAAGAGCGCGGGGGCGCAGGCGTGCGGCGCGGGACACGGGGTGGGCGCGGCGCGGGCGCCTCAGTGGCGGTGGCGGGACGCCGTGGAGCGGAGCGACTGGATCGCGCGATCGGGGTCGTCGGCGCCGAACACCGCGGAACCGGCGACGAACGTGTCGGCCCCGGCCTCGGCAGCCTGGGCGATCGTGGACTCGCCGATCCCGCCGTCGACCTGCAGCCACACGCTCGATCCACGGCGCTTGGCCTCGTCGGCCAGGGCGCGGAGCTTGGGCATGGTCTCGGGCATGAAGGACTGTCCCCCGAAGCCGGGTTCGACGGTCATGATCAGGATCTGGTCGAACTCGTTGAGCGAGTCGAGGAGGTTCTCCACCGGCGTGCCGGGCTTCACGGCGACGCCCGCTCGCGCGCCGATGGACCGCAGCTGTCGCGCCAGAGCGATCGGGGATGCCGCGGCCTCGAGGTGGAAGGTGACCGAGGCCGCGCCCAGCTCGGCGTACGCCGGCGCCCAGCGATCCGGGTCGTCGATCATCAGGTGCACGTCGAGCGGCACCGGGCTCGTCTCCTGGATGCGCCCCACCATCTGCGGTCCGAAGGTCAGATTCGGGACGAAGTGGTTGTCCATCACGTCGACGTGCACGAAGTCGGCGCCCGCGATACGGGCGAGCTCCGCCTCCATGTTCACGAAGTCGGCGGCGAGGATGCTCGGGTTGATGCGGGGGGCGTCGGTAGGCACCCGACCATTATGGGCGGTTCCGTCCCCGCCTGACCTGCCGAGGCTGGCGGCGACGAAGCGAGCCGATCCGGCGACCCGCGCGCGAGTACGGGCGGGTCAGCGCTTGCGCAGCAGCACGATGGACATCGCGTCGGTGCCGTGGCGGTGCGGCCAGAGTTGCGCGCGGAGGGAGCCGTCGGCCTGGTCGGGCAGGTCGATCTCGCTCACCGCCACGGAGCGCACGACCGCGCGGGCGTCGAGCTCCTCGACCGCGTCGCCGAGCTCGCGCATGACCTCGGCCAGCACCCCCGAGGTTTCGGCGAGATGCGGCGAGCAGGTCACGTACGCCACCACCCCGCCGGGCTTCAGCGCCTCGAACGCGGCGAGCACCAGGTCCTGCTGAAGGTCAGTGAGGCCGGGCACGTCCGACGGGCTCTTGCGCCACCGCGCTTCGGGCCGGCGACGCAGCGCCCCGATGCCGGTGCACGGTGCATCGACGAGGATGCGGTCGTACTCCCGTGGCATCCGAGCGGCGCGCTCGCGCCCGTCCTCTTCGCTGACCTCCACCTCGAGGGGGACGGATGCCACCGCCTGGCGCACGAGTCCCGCGCGCGCCGGCGCGATCTCGTTGGCATCCAGGATCGCGCCGTGGGTGAGCGCTTCGGCGGCGAGCAGGGCGGTCTTTCCGCCGGGACCGGCGCACAGGTCGAGCCATCGTTCGCCCGCGCGGATCGGCAGTGCGCGGGTCAGGGCGAGGGCGGCGAGCTGCGACCCCTCGTCCTGAACCCGGATGCGACCGTTCGAGGCGCGGATGAGCTCCTCCGGGTCGCCGCCCCGCGTGGTGAACGCGGTGGGGGCGTAGCCCGCCGTCGTGGCGTCGTCGGGCACCTCGGCCAGGCCCGGCAGAGCGATCATCGCCACACGCGGGGCGATGTTGTCGGCCTCGAGCAGGGCGTCGAGCTCGTCGGCCCGGCCCTCCGCGGTGAGCGCGCGGCGCAGGGCCCGAACGATCCACACGGGGTGCGAGGTGGTGAGGCCGATGCGCTCATCGTCGCTGCGGGCCGCGGCGGCGATGCGCTCGATCCACTGACCCGGAGTGTCGCGCGACACACGCCGGAGGACGGCGTTGGCGAAGCCGGCGGCCCCTTTGCCGCCGCCGTTGCGGCGAGCGAGTTCGACGGACTCGTTGACCGCCGCGTGCGAGGCGACGCGCGTCGACAGCAGCTGGTGCACGCCCAGGCGCAGCGCGTCGAGCACGGCCGGATCGATGCGGTCGACCGTGCGGTCGGCGGCGGCGGCGATGATCGCGTCGTACGTTCCACGGCGGCGCAGAGTGCCGTAGGTCAGCTCTGTGGCCAACCCGGCGTCCTTGGCATCCAACTTCGCCCGCACGATCGCGTGCGGCAGCAGCAGGTTGGCGTAGGCCTCATCGTCCGACACGGCGCGGAGGACGTCGTACGCGACGGCGCGCGCTCCCTGCACGCTCATGCGCCGAGGACCGGTTCGCTCGTGCGCAGGCCGCGGAACCAGTCGCCCGCGGCCATCGCCCCCTTACCCGCCGGCTGGACGGTCTCGAGCCGCAGCGGCGTGGTGCCGGTTCCGACGACGACGTCCCTGCCGGAAACGGCGACCCGTCCGGGCGGGAGAGGCGGCGCGTCGGCGGGCATGGCGCGCAGGAGCTTGAAGCGCGCGCCGTCGAGGGTGGTGTGGGCACCCGGCTCGGGGGTCACCCCGGCGATGCGGTGCAGGAGGGTCTCGGCATCCTGGGAGAAGTCGAGGGCGCCGTCCTCGAGGGTGAGTTTCGGGGCGAGCGTGGGCTCGCCCTCTTGCGCCGCGGAGACCGCGGTGCCGTCGGCGATGCCGTCGACGACGCGAGCGAGCAGCGGAGCACCGATCGCGGCGAGGTCGTCGAGGACCTCGGCGGATGTCGCGTTGGTGGGCACGTCGTAGCGCTCCTCGGCGAAGACGTCGCCCGCATCGAGCGCGGCCACGAGCTGGAAGACGCTCGCCCCGGTGACGGCGTCGCCCGCGATCAGCGCGCGCTGCACGGGGGCGGCGCCGCGCCACCGCGGCAGGAGCGAGAAGTGCAGGTTGATCCACCCGTGGGCGGGAGTCGACAGCAGAGGCTCGCGCACGAGGCCGCCATAGGCGACGATCACGCCCAGTTCGGGCCGCAGAGCCGCGATCTGCGCGGTGGCGTCGTCATCGAGGCGGTCCGCCTTGATGATCGGGATGCCGAGCTCATCGGCCGCCTGCGCGACCGGCGACGGGGTGAGCACGCGCTTGCGCCCGAGCGGCGCGTCACCGCGCGTGACGACCGCGACGATGTCGTGCGGGCCGGCCGCCAGAGCACGCAGGGAGGGGACGGCGACGGCGGGGGTGCCGGCGAAAACGAGGCGCACGGTTCTCCTCAGGCGATTCGGGGCGGGATGGTCCGGGTGGGTGCCCGTGTGGCGACCTCGGCGGTCGTAGTCGTCCGGATGCGGGCGACGCTCACAGATCGGGTTCGGGGATGTCGAGACGAACTCTGAGCGTAGTGCGCTGTTTCGGCCCGCGATCTTTCCGCGACTTCCGGGCGCGCAGCGCGTCGGCGACGACCCCGGCGCGCAGGGCCTCGGCGACAGCCTTGCCGTGCGCGTAATCGAAGCGGACGAGGGCGCGGGAGGTCGACGCATCGGGAGTTTCGGAGGTGTCGACCGGCCCGAGGATCGCGAGGGAGTCGAGGTCGGTCACCGTTTCTCGAAGCGAGGTGAGCAGCGTGTCGACGCTGCGTGCCTGCCCGTCGACGCTGGCGACGCGCACGGCGGGCGGCATCCGCAGGGGGGCACGATCGAACAGTTCGGAGCGCGCGTAGGCCGGCTGTGTCCACGTCGCGAGCGCACGCGCGACGGGACCGGCGACACCCACCAGATGCACCGGCGCACCGGGGGCTGCCAGGGCCGCGGCGTTCGACCACCAGCGCAGGCAGCTCTCCCCGATCCGGAGCGCTTCGCTCTGCAGCATCCGGTCGCCGTCGAGCAGGATCACGGCCCGGTAGCCGCCGCGGGCGATCGGCTCCGCGCCGCGCGTGGCGATGACGAGGGCGGGGTGGCCGTCGACCTCGGCCACGGGGTGCGCCCCGTCGGCGAGGATCACGCGGGTGTTCGGGAAGGCGCGTCCGAGCTCGTCCGCCGTGCGCTCACTGCCCGACGACGCCATGCGCAGTTTCGCGGAGCCGCAGTGCCCGCACGTCCACGCATGGGCACTGCGACCGCACCAGGCGCACACCGGGGTCGCGCCGGGTCGAGCCGCGCGCAACGGCCCCGCGCAATGCGGGCAGCGGGCGGGCCGGCGGCAGTCGGCGCAGATGAGCGAAGGGGCGTACCCCGGTCGGGCTACCTGCACGAGCACGGGTCCGCGCTGCAGGGCCTCACGGGCCGCGGCGAAAGCCGAGGACGGGACGCGCGACTGCCGCTGCTCCCCCTCGCGCGTGGCGCTCAGCACGACCCGCGGGCTCGGGCGCCGGGCCTGCATGATCTCCCGCACGTACCCGACGTCGACGAGACGCTGCACGTCGCTCGTGCGCGTGTGGCCGGCGAACACCAGAGCCGAGCCCTCGAGCTCCTGGCGCACGAGGGCGGCATCGCGCGCGTGGACGCCCGGCGCCAGCGGCTCCGACAACAGGGAGTCGCCGTCGTCCCAGATCGCCACGAGACCGGTGTCGTGCGAGGGCGCGTACACCCCCGAGCGGCGACCGACCACGATGCACGGCACGGATGCCAGGGCGCGCAGGTACTGCGCGTAGCGGGCGGGCCCGGACTGGTCCGCGTCGTCGCGGACGATGGCATCCGGGCCGACGAGCTCGCCGAGCGCCGCTAGGACCTGCGCTTGGTCGCGGTAGTCGGGCACGACGAGGACGGCGCTCCTCCCCCGCGCCAGCGTGTGCACGGCGGCGGCGGCGAGAAGGTCCGCCCAGGCGCCGCGAGGCAGCTCGGCGTGCGGGTACGGAGGGGCGTCGAGCGCGAGGCGTTCGCCGGCGTCGAGCGCCTCGCTCAGACCCGGGTACGAGGCCAGCAGGGCGTCGGACCGTTCGCGGGCGGCGGGTACCACGTCTGGCGTCTCGGGCGACGGAGCCGCTGCCCACGCCTTCTCGGCACGGACCATGCGCTTGGGAACGGCCAGCCGCAGCACGTCGCTGACCGAGCCGGCGGCGCGGTCGGCGACGCGTCGGGCGAGCGTGTACAGGCGCTCGGGCAGCACGGGCATCGGCGACACGACGGCCTCGACCGACGACAGCGGTCGCTCCGTTCCGTCGTCGGCGACGACGTCGACCACGAAGGCATCCATCATGCGTCCCGCTGAGCGCAGCGGGACCTTGACCCGGACGCCGGGTGCGATGTCGGCGACGAGCGGATGCGGGATGGCGTAGTCGAAGAGACGGTCCAGCTGCGGCACGGGCGACTCGAGCTGAACGCGCGCGACGCGACGCCCGCTCACGGGAGTCCTCCGTCGAGGGATGCCCCCCGCACGATCGGCACGCGCGCCCGCGCTGGCCGGGCGCGCGCGCCGGCGTCGCGGATGTGCTCTGCAGCTACCCCGCCGGTCGCGCCCGTCTGGGTAACGGAGCGCCCCCGGCCGCGCCCGCAGCTTGCGCCCGTCTGGGTGATGGTGCGCCCCCGGCCGCGCCCGCAGCTTGCGCCCGTCTGGGTGATGGTGCGCCCCCTGCCGCGCCCGCAGCTTGCGCCCGTCTGGGTGACGGAGCGCCCCCGGCCGCGCCCGCAGCTTGCGCCCGTCTGGGTGACGGAGCGCCCCCGTCCGCGCCCGCAGCTTGCGCCCGTCTGGGTGACGGAGCGCCCCCGTCCGCGCCCGCCGGTCGCGCCCGTGGCGGTGATGGTGCGCCCCCGGACGCGCCCGCCGGTGACGCCCATCGCGACGTGGGCGAGCGCCCGGCCGCGCCGTGCGAGGCCCGCCCCCACCGTCAGAGTCCGGCGGCGGCGCGCAGCTCGTCGACGCGGTCGGTGCGCTCCCACGTGAAATCGGGCAGCTCGCGGCCGAAGTGACCGTAGGTCGCCGTCTGCGCGTAGATCGGGCGCAGCAGGTCGAGCTGCTCGACGATCGCCGCCGGGCGCAGGTCGAAGACGTCGCGGATGGCCCGCACGATCGCGTCGTCGTCCACGTGCGCCGTGCCGAACGATTCCACATACAGGCCCACGGGGTTCGCCTTGCCGATCGCGTAGGCGATCTGCACCTCGAGGCGGTCGGCGAGACCCGCCGCGACGGCGTTCTTGGCCACCCAGCGCATCGCGTAGGCGGCGGAGCGGTCGACCTTGGACGGGTCTTTGCCGCTGAACGCGCCGCCGCCGTGACGGGAGGCGCCGCCGTAGGTGTCGATGATGATCTTGCGACCGGTGAGCCCGGCGTCGCCCTTGGGACCGCCGATGACGAAGGGTCCGGCCGGGTTGATGTAGTACTTCACGTCGGGCAGCTCGAGCCCCGTCTCGGCGAGGACCGGATCGATGACCTCGGCCTGCACCTGCGCGCGCAGGTCCTCTTGCGAGATGTCGGGGTGGTGCTGCGTCGACAGGACGACGGAATCGACGGTGCGCGGGACGAGGCCGTCGTAGCCCAGGGTCACCTGGGTCTTGCCGTCGGGGCGCAGGAACGGCAGCGCGCCGCTCTTGCGGACGGATGCCAGGCGCTCGGCGATGCGGTGCGCCGTCCAGATGGCCATCGGCATGAGCTGCGGGGTCTCGTTCGTGGCGAAGCCGAACATGATGCCCTGATCGCCGGCACCCTGCAGGTCACGCGGATCGACGGAGCCGCGCTCGCGCTGCTCGAATGCCTTGTTGACACCCGCGGCGATGTCGGAGGACTGGGCGCCGATCGAGACGGACACGCCGCACGACTCGCCGTCGAAGCCGGTGTCGCTGGAGGTGTACCCGATGCGGTTCACCACGTCGCGCACGATCGCGGGGATCTCGACGTAGGCGCGGGTGGACACCTCGCCGGCCACGTGCACGAGGCCGGTGGTGACGAGGGTCTCGACGGCGACGCGCCCCGTCGGGTCTTCGGTGAGGATGGCATCCAGGATGCTGTCGGAGATCTGGTCGCAGATCTTGTCGGGGTGTCCTTCGGTGACGGACTCGGACGTGAACAGGCGCAGGTCGGTCAAGACGACTCCGGGAGGCTAGCGAACGGGAACGGGCACAAGTATGCCCCGGACGGCGGAGAGCCGCCCGGGGCATCGTCACATCTGTGCACAGAAGACGTGAACGGAGGGCTGTGGATTACTCCGCAGCGCGCAGGCGTAGCTTGTCTTCGTGGATCTCGTGCAGCGCGATGGTGAGGGGCTTGTCCTCGACGGTGGAGTCGACCAGCGGGCCGACGTTGTCGAAGAGGTTTCCCTCGTGCAGGTCGGAGTAGTAGTCGTTGATCTGACGCGCGCGCTTGGACGCGTAGATGACGAGCTGGTACTTCGAGTCGACCTTGTCGAGCAGAGCGTCGATGGGCGGGTCGATGATGCCCTTGTCACGTCCGGCCATGGGGAACCTCCTGGTTCGGCGGGATGGGGTGGATGCGGCGCCGGAAGCGCCGAAGCATCCTCCTATTCTAGCCGACGCCGACACGAGCTGTGCCGAGGGCGCCGGGCGGGTCGTGTGGGCGGTGACGGGGCGTGAGTGACGTGGCGAAGGATGGGGCGTCGGTCCGTGCGACATCGGGGCGTCGCTTGTGCACGGGGGCGTGCGACGTCCGCCCCGGTGCACATTCCGCGCCCCGAACGGGTGCCGGCCCGGCCGGGGTGCCGCCCTGCCGCCGCGGTGCACATTTCGCGCCCCGAACGGGTGCTGTCCCGGCTGGGCGGCGCCCCGCCGACCCGGGCGGGCGCGTCAGCGCTGAGCGGCGGCCAACGCGACCACGTCGGCGGCTGCCGAGGCGACGTCCTCGTTGACCACGCGGTAGTCGAACTCGTTCTGCGCGGCGAGCTCTACCCGGGCCGTGCGCAGGCGGCGGGCCCGTTCCTCGGCATCCTCGGTCCCCCGTCCGACCAGGCGCTGGACGAGTTCGTCCCAGCTCGGCGGCAGCAGGAAGACCAGCGTCGCCGAGGGGTCTGCGGCGCGCACCTGACGCGCCCCCTGCAGGTCGATCTCGAGCAGAGCGGTGCCCCCCTCGGCGAGGACGCGCTCGATGGGAGCGCGCGGCGTGCCGTAGCGGTTCTGGTTGTGCACGACAGCCCACTCCAGGAGCTCCCCCGCAGCGACCATCCGGTCGAACTCGGCGTCGTCGACGAAGTAGTAGTGCTGGCCCTCGACCTCGCCCGGTCGGGGACTGCGGGTGGTCGCCGAGACCGACAGGTGGATCTGCGGGTAGTTCTGCTTGATGTGGGCGGCCACGGTGCCCTTGCCGACCGCCGTGGGGCCGGCCAGCACGATGAGCCGGCTGCGGCCGTCGCGCGGACCCGGTTCGGGCCACCGCGTGTCGAGGAAGGCGCGCAATGCATCGCGCTGGCGCGTACCGAGACCACCCAGTCGCTTGACCGGGGAGATGCCGAGGGCTGTCAGGATGCGGTCGCGCTTGCTCTCGCCGATGGCGGGGATCGCCGTGAGGAACTCGGTCACACGCATGGCCCCCGCGGGCGACAGCGGGTCGCGAAGTCCCCGGCGCAGCAGCTCTTGCGGCGAGATCACGCGGCTCGATACGTCGCGCTTCAGCGCGGCGCGCTCCCGCCGCGCCTCGACCGCTCGGCGCGAGGCGGCGGCGCGGTCGACCTCGGGCGGGCGACGGGTGTCAACCATTCAGGGTCTCCCGGTACAGAGCCGCTCGTTCCTTGATGCGCGCCGCGAGACGATCAGGTCCGACGGCGAGGATGCTGCGGCTCTCGTTGGCGATGACCGCCGACGCGACGTACCCGAACAGGCGGCCGAGGTCGCCGGGTTCGGCGCCCTGGGCCCCGAAGCCGGGGGCGAGGATCGGCATCCCCGCCAGAGCGACGTCACCGAGACCGAACGCCGCGCGGTCGACGGTGGCGCCGACGACGACGCCGATCGAACCGAGCGCGCCGGGCGCACCGATATTGGCCTCGTTCACGTCGTGGGCGACGCGGGATGCCACGTGCTCGCGGTCGCCCACGGCGAGGGCATCGTCGACGATTGCGCTCTGCAGGGCCCGGGCCTCGGGGTTGCTCGTCGCGGTCAGCACGAAGGCGCCCTTGCGATGCCGCACGGCGAGCGAGAGCGTGTCGCGCAGAGAGTCGGCGCCGAGGTAGGGCGTCAGGGTCACGGCATCCGCCTCGAGGGGGGAACCGGGCGCGAGCCACGCTTGTGCGTAACCCTCCATCGTCGTGCCGATGTCGCCGCGCTTCGCGTCGGCGATGACCAGGAGTCCCGCGGCGCGGGCCGCGGCCATCACGTCTTCGAGAGCAGCGAAGCCCTTCGACCCGTAACGCTCGTAGAACGCCACCTGCGGTTTCACGACGCCGACGCGGCCGACCGCCGCCTCGACCACGCGGAGACCGAAGTCGCGCGCGCCGTCGGCGGTGGCATCCAGGCCCCACGCCGACAGCAGCGCTGTGTGGGGGTCGATGCCGACGCACAGCGCGCCGTGGGCGTCGAGGGCGGCGCTCAGCCGCTGACCGAAAGACTCGTTCACAGACGACCCGCGCGATCCACGGCGTATTCCTGGAGGCTGCGCACCTCGAAGCCGTCCTTCATGGCGCCGAGGGCGCTCACGGCGGCACCGAGCACGGCCATCGTGGTGAACAGCGCCTTGTCGGCGGCCACGGCCGCGGCGCGGATCTCGTAGCCGTCGGCACGCGCGGTCCCACCCGAAGGGGTGTTGACGATCATGTCGATCTCCCCCGCGTTGATGAGGTCGACGACGTTTCGCTGGCCGGAGCCCTGCGTCTCGGAGTACTTCTCCACGACCTGCACCCGGATGCCGTTGCGCGCCAGGATCTCCGCCGTGCCCTCGGTGGCCATGAGTTCGAAGCCCAGCTCCTGCAGGCGATGGGCCGGCAGGATGACGGCGCGCTTGTCGGCATCGGCGACCGAGATGAACACGGTGCCCGAGGTCGGCATCCCGCCGTACGCGGCTTCCTGCGACTTCGCGAACGCGGTCGGGAAGTCGCGGTCGATGCCCATGACCTCTCCGGTGGAACGCATCTCGGGTCCGAGCACGGAGTCGACGGTGTGGCCGTCGGCGGTGCGGAAGCGCTTGAACGGCAGCACGGCCTCCTTCACGGCGACGGGTGCGTCGAGCGGGACGCGCGAGCCGTCCTGCTCGGGCAGCAGTCCCTCGGCGATGAGCTCGGCGATCGAGTTGCCGGCCATGATGCGGCTGGCGGCCTTGGCGAGCGGAATGCCCAGCGCCTTCGAGACGAAGGGCACCGTGCGGCTCGCGCGGGGGTTCGCCTCGATGACGTAGAGGACCCCGGCCGAGATCGCGAACTGCACGTTCAGCAAGCCACGGACGCCGACGCCCTTCGCGATCGCCAGAGTCGCTTCGCGCACACGGTCGACTTCGGTACGTCCGAGCGAGACCGGGGGCAGAGTGCAGGAGGAGTCGCCGGAGTGGATGCCGGCCTCCTCGAGGTGCTCCATGACGCCGCCGATGTAGAGGTCGGTGCCGTCGTACAGCGCGTCGACGTCGAGCTCGATCGCGTCGTCGAGGAAGCGGTCGACCAGCAGCGGCAGGCCGGGGCCGATGATGGCCTGGTCGGCGATGCGCACGAAGTAGTCGCGGACCGCCTCGGTGGAGTAGATGATCTCCATGCCGCGGCCGCCGAGCACGAAGCTCGGGCGCACGAGCACGGGGTAGCCGATCTCCTCGGCGATAGCGACGGCGCCGTCGACGTCGATCGCGGTGCCGCTACGGGGAGCCACGAGTCCGGCCTCGTCGAGCAGACGCGAGAACAGCTCCCGCTCCTCGGCGAGATCGATCGCCTCGGGGCTCGTACCCAGGATCGTGTACCCGGCGGCCTCGATGCCCTTCGCCAGGCCCAGGGGCGTCTGACCGCCGAGCTGGCAGACGACGCCGAGGATCGTCCCCGACTGCGCCTCGGCGTGCAGCACCTCGAGCACGTCCTCGAGCGTCAGCGGCTCGAAATACAGCCGGTCGCTGGTGTCGTAGTCGGTGGAGACGGTCTCGGGGTTGCAGTTGACCATGACGGTCTCGTACCCGGCATCCGAGAGGGCGAACGAGGCGTGCACGCACGAGTAGTCGAACTCGACGCCCTGGCCGATGCGGTTGGGGCCCGAGCCGATGATGACGACCTTCGTGCGGTCGGAGGGGGTGACCTCCGTCTCGGCGTCGTAGCTGGAGTAGTGGTAGGGCGTGAGCGCCGGGAACTCCCCCGCGCACGTGTCGACGGTCTTGTAGACCGGGCGCACGTCGAGCGCATAACGGAGCTCGCGCACCTCGGCCTCGTCGAGGCCGCGGAGCTGGGCGATCTGAGCGTCGCTGAAGCCATGCTCCTTCGCCGTGCGAAGGGTGTCGGCATCCAGGCTCTCCGCCTCCCCGATGAAGGCCGCGACCTCGTTGATGAGCACCATCTGGTCGATGAACCACGGGTCGATCTTGGTCGCCTCGAACGCCTGCTCCGCCGTCGCGCCGAAGCGCAGAGCCTGCTGCAGCACGACGATGCGACCGTCGGTGGGGGTCTTGGCGATCTCGAGCAGCTCCTCGGCCGAGCGGGTCTCCTCGCCCCAGTGGAAGCTCGAGCCGCGCTTCTCGAGCGAGCGCAGGGCCTTCTGCAGGGCCGTCGTGTAGTTGCGGCCGATGGCCATGGCCTCGCCGACCGACTTCATGGTGGTGGTGAGGGTGGCGTCGGCGGCGGGGAACTTCTCGAAGTTGAACCGCGGCACCTTGACCACGACGTAGTCGAGCGTGGGCTCGAAGCTCGCCGGGGTCACCTTGGTGATGTCGTTCGGGATCTCGTCGAGGCGGTAGCCGATCGCGAGCTTCGCGGCGATCTTCGCGATGGGGAAGCCGGTGGCCTTCGATGCCAGCGCCGACGACCGAGACACGCGCGGGTTCATCTCGATGACGATGATGCGTCCGGTGGCGGGGTCGACGGCGAACTGGATGTTGCAACCACCGGTGTCGACGCCCACCGCGCGGATGATGTCGATGCCGATGTCGCGGAGCTTCTGGTACTCACGGTCGGTGAGGGTCAACGCCGGGGCGACGGTGATCGAGTCGCCGGTGTGCACGCCCACGGGGTCGACGTTCTCGATCGAGCAGACGACGACCGTGTTGTCGGCGGTGTCGCGCATGAGCTCGAGCTCGTACTCCTTCCACCCGAGGATCGATTCCTCGAGCAGCACCTCGGTGGTGGGCGAGTCGTGCAGACCCGCACCGCCGATGCGGCGGAGGTCGTTCTCGTCGTACGCGAAGCCCGAGCCGAGGCCGCCCATGGTGAAGCTCGGACGCACCACGAGCGGGTACCCGAGCTTCTCGGCGCCGGCGAGGAGCTCGTCCATCGAGTGGCAGATGACGGATGCCGCAACGTCGGCGCCCGCCTCGAGGACGAGCTCCTTGAAGATCTGACGGTCCTCGCCCTTGTTGATCGCCTCGAAGTCGGCGCCGATGAGCTCGACGTCGTACTTCTCGAGGATGCCGCGCTTGTGCAGCGCGATCGCCGCGTTCAGGGCCGTCTGCCCGCCGAGGGTCGGGAGGATGGCATCCGGCTTCTCTTTGGCGATGATCGTCTCGATCACCTCGGGGGTGATCGGCTCGATATAGGTCGCGTCGGCGAAGTCGGGGTCGGTCATGATCGTCGCCGGGTTGGAGTTGACGAGGATGACGCGCACCCCCTCTTCGCGGAGGACGCGGCACGCCTGGGTGCCGGAGTAATCGAACTCGCACGCCTGACCGATGACGATCGGGCCGGAGCCGATGACGAGGACGGAGTGGATGTCGTCGCGCTTAGGCATTGTTGTCTTCCTGGGTCGAATCCTGAGCGTCTTTCGGGGCCTGAGCCGCGGAGGCCGGTCCCTGAGCCTGTCGAAGGGCCGTCGTCGCGAGCACCATCTCGCGGAAGCGGTCGAACAGGTAGTTGGCGTCGTGGGGTCCGGAGGCGGCTTCGGGGTGGTACTGCACGCTGAACGCGGGGATGTCGAGGGCGCGAAGACCCTCGACGACGTTGTCGTTCAGACCGATGTGGCTGACCTCGACGCGGCCGAAGCCTGCCGGGCTGTCGATGACGGCGTCGAGCGGCGCGTCGACCGCGAAGCCGTGGTTCTGCGAGGTGATCTCGACGCGTCCGGTGGTCTTGTCGAGCACCGGCTGGTTGATGCCGCGGTGGCCGAACGGCAGCTTGTAGGTGCCGAAGCCGAGGGCGCGGCCCAGCAGCTGATTGCCGAAGCAGATGCCGAAGAAGGGCAGGCCGTCGCCCAGAACCGCGCGCAGAAGCTCGACGTGCTGGTCGGAGGCGGCGGGGTCGCCCGGGCCGTTGGAGTAGAACGCCGCGACCGGCTCGATCGCGCGGATCTCGTCGATCGTGGCCGACTGCGGGAAGACGTGCACGTCGAAGCCCCGCGCGGCGAGGTTGTCGATCGTGGACTTCTTCACGCCCAGGTCGAGCACGGCGAGGTTGCCGATGCGCTCGGCGGTCGCGGGAGCGATTTCGACCGAGGTCACGGAGACCTCAGCGGAGAGGTTGCGGCCTGCCATGCCCGGAGCCTCGAGGACGCGGCGCAGCTGCTCGTCGGCATCCAGGTGGGCTGCCTCGCCCGAGAAGACACCGCCGCGCATGCTGCCGGAGGAGCGGATGCGACGGGTGACGGCGCGGGTGTCGATCCCCGCGATGCCGACGATTCCGTCGTCGACGAGGGCGTCGTCGAGCGACCGGTTCGCGCGCCAGTTGGACACCGTGCGCGAGGGGTCGCGCACGACGTATCCGGCGACCCAGATCCGGCGCGATTCGGGGTCTTCGTCGTTCACACCGGTGTTGCCGATGTGGGGGGCCGTCTGCAGCACGATCTGGCCCGCGTACGAGGGGTCGGTGATCGTCTCCTGGTAACCGGTCATGCCGGTGGCGAAGACGACCTCGCCGAGGGTCTCGCCCCGTGCGCCGTAGGCGCGGCCGGTGTAGCGGGTGCCGTCTTCGAGCACGAGGACGGCGGGGTCTCGCGTGGTGAGCGAGGAAGGGATCAGGGCGGTCATGCGTCGCTTCCTGTCGGGGTGATGAGGGGACGGATGGCGTCGGCGAGGGCTTTCGCCGAGGCATCCTGGGGTCGGAGATAGGTGTCGACGACGGTGTCGCCGTCGATGCGCCAGCTGATCCGCGTCAGACCGTCGCGCTCGACCACCCGGTCGATGGCGACGGTCGCCTGCGCGGCATCCACGAGGCGGTCACGGGTCAGCGCGATGCGCGGCTGGCCCGGGAGGTCGAGGGCGACGCCGGCCGTGGTGACGGTGACGTCGACGCGCGAGCGGAAGCCGAGGCCCTTGATGGCGAGGCGCTCGAGGGGCTCGTCGTGGCGGGTCGTGGCGACGTAGAGACCCGCGAACACCGCGGTCTCGACGGCGCCGTCGGGCAGCTCCCCCACCGGGACGGAGTAGCGCGCATCGCGCCGCGTTCGTCGCACCCAGGCCCAGGCGAGGAGGGCGAGCACGGTCACGGCCACCGCGACCATGACGAGCAGGGCGCCCTCACGCGTCACGCGAGCGCTCCCGGCGCGTCGAGCAGTGCGCCTTCGGCGACGGTGGGGATGCCGTTGCGTACGGTCCAGCGCACCTCGCCGGGCAACTGCCGACCCAGGTACGGAGAGTTCTTGCTGCGTCCGCGCAGATCGGCCACCTCGAAGGTGCGCGAGGGACGCGGGTCGTACAGCGTGAAGCTCGCCGGCTGTCCCGCGGCGATCGGAGTGCCGTGACCGTCGAGGCGGCCGATGCGCGCCGGGGTCTTCGACAGCACCCGGGCGACGTCGGCCCAATCGAGCAGGCCGGTGTCGACCATGGCCTGGTGCACGACGCGCAGCGCGCTCTCGAGCCCGACCATGCCGTTCGCGGCGGCGGCCCACTCGCAGGCCTTCGCCTCGGCGGGGTGCGGGGCGTGGTCGGTGGCGACGATGTCGATCGTGCCGTCGGCGAGACCTTCGCGCACGGCCATCACGTCTTCTTCTCGGCGCAGCGGCGGGTTGACCTTGAAGCGCGCGTCGTAGTCGCGGACGAGCTCGTCGGTCAGCAGCAGGTGGTGCGGGGTCACCTCGGCGGTGACGTTCACGCCGCGCTTCTTGGCCCAGCGGATGATGTCGACGGAGCCGGCGGTGGAGAGGTGGCAGACGTGCAGGCGCGAACCGACGTGCTCGGCGAGCAGCACGTCGCGAGCGATGATCGACTCCTCGGCGACGGCGGGCCAGCCGGTCAGGCCCAGTTCGGCCGAGACGGCGCCCTCGTTCATCTGCGCGCCCTCGGTGAGACGCGGATCCTGCGCGTGTTGGGCGACGACACCGTCGAAGGCCTTCACGTACTCGAGCGCGCGACGCATGATGAGCGGGTCGAAGACGCAGAATCCGTCGTCGCTGAACACCCGAACGCGCGCGCGGGAGTCGGCCATGGCGCCGAGCTCGGCGAGGCGCTCGCCCTTCTGTCCGACGGTCACGGCGCCGATCGGCTGGACGTGCACGTAGCCGGCGGCTTCGCCGAGCGCGAGCTCCTGCTCGACGACGCCGGCGGTGTCGGCGGTGGGCGAGGTGTTCGGCATCGCGAAGACGGTCGTGAACCCGCCCGCCGCCGCGGCGCGCGACCCGGTGAGGACGGTCTCGGATGCCTCGAAGCCGGGCTCGCGCAGGTGCACGTGCAAGTCGACTAGGCCGGGCAGGGCGATCAGCCCGTCGGCGTCGACGATCGTCGCACCGACGTGGGAGAGACCGGAGCCGGTCTCGGCGATGACGCCGTCGCGGACGAGGAGGTCGGTGGCATCCTGTCCCTCGACGCGTGCGCCGCGGACCAGAAGCGTCTGGGGGGTGGCGTGGCTCATCGGAGGTCCTCTTTCTCGGTGTCGGCCCGCTCGCCCGCCAGCAGCAGGTACAGCACGGCCATCCGCACGGAGACGCCGTTCGTGACCTGTTCGAGCACCGTCGAACGAGGCGAATCGGCGGCTTCGGCGGAAATCTCCAGACCCCGGTTCATGGGTCCGGGGTGCAGGACAATGCTATCGGTCGGCAGGGCGTCCAAACGCCGTGCGTCGAGGCCGTAGCGTCGCGAATACTCCCGTTCAGTCGGGAAATATGCGGCCGACATCCGCTCGAGTTGGATGCGCAGCATCATCAGCGCATCGGGACCCGCGGCGATGGCGTGGTCGAGGTCGTAGTCGATCTCGACCGGCCACCCGCTGACATCCTGCGGCACCAGGGTCGGCGGGGCGACCAGCGTGACGCGCGCACCGAGGGTGTACAGCAGCCAGACGTTCGAGCGCGCGACGCGCGAGTGCAGCACGTCGCCCACGATCGTGACCCGGATGCCGTCGAGGTCGCGCCCGCGGCTGTCGTCACCGAAGAGGCGCTTACGGATTGTGAACGCGTCGAGCAGTGCCTGCGTGGGGTGCTCGTGCGTGCCGTCTCCGGCGTTGACCACCCCCGCGCTGATCCATCCGCTGGTGGCGAGGGTGCGCGGAGCACCGGACGCGCCGTGGCGGATGACCACGGCATCCGCTCCCATCGCCTGAAGGGTCTGCGCGGTGTCCTGCAACGATTCGCCCTTGCTGACGCTCGAGCCCTTCGCCGAGAAGTTGATCACGTCGGCGCTGAGGCGCTTGGCGGCGGCCTCGAACGAGATGCGGGTGCGCGTGGAGTCTTCGAAGAAGAGGTTGACCACGGTCTTGCCGCGCAGCGTCGGCAGCTTCTTGACCTCGCGGCGCTGGGTGTCGGCCATGTCTTCGGCGACGTCGAGGATCTCGAGGGCATCGGCGCGCGAGAGGTGCTGGGTGTCGAGGAGGTGCCTCATGACTCGATCGTCACCTCCTCGACGCCGTCGACTTCGGCGAGGCGCACGTTGACCCGCTCGTCGCGGGCGCTGGGCAGGTTCTTGCCCACGAAGTCGGGGCGGATCGGCAGCTCGCGGTGGCCGCGGTCGATGAGGGTCGCCAGGCGCACGGCCGCGGGGCGCCCGATGTCCTGCAGAGCGTCGAGAGCAGCTCGGATGCTGCGGCCCGAGAACAGTACGTCGTCGACCAGCACGACGGTCTTGCCGTCGACGCCGCCGGCGGGGATCTCGGTCTTCCGCGGGGCCCGCGTGGGGTTGCGGTGCAGATCGTCGCGGTACATCGTCACGTCGAGCGAGCCGACCGGGACCGGTGCTCCCCCGAAGTCGCTGACGAGCGGGCCGATCCGGTTCGCGAGCGTGACGCCGCGGGTCGGGATGCCGAGGAGGACGAGCCCTTCCGGTCCTTTGTTGGACTCCAGGATCTCGTGCGAGATGCGCGTCAAAGCGCGGGCGATATCGGCATCGTGCATGACGGTGCGGGTATTCATCCGCCGCTCCCTTCTCCGCCTCACGGGACGGGGTTAAAGGTTGCTGTGGTTCTTCGTCCAGTGTAGCGGGTGGGGTGGGGTGAAATCTGAGCGAGGTCGGGTGGTGTCAAGCTTTGTTGCTGGTGGGAGGCGCGGCTCATTCGTACATTTGTTCTATGGATGTGCACGCGCCGATCGACCGCCTTCGGGTGGCGAGCGAGCGCGTCGTCACGCTGATTGCGGGGAGCGATATCGAGGTCCTCAGCGATCGCGAGGTCGTGGGTGTCATGGCAGAGATCACCGCGGCGCGGAACGCCCTCGACGTGCTGGCGGCGTGCGCTGCGCGTGTCATCGACGCGAGGTCGGCGCGGGAACTGGGCGGTGCGGGCTTGGCGCAGAGGCAGGGGCACCGCAACGCGACCGAGTTGTTGCAGTCGCTGACGGGGCGAAGTCGGAGAGAAGTCACGCGGTCGGTGAAGACCGGGAGCGATCTTCTTGATGTGGCACCTGTCGTGCAGGATGACAGGTCTGGCGGTCCGACGTCAGATGCGCGGCCGGCAGGGGGTGGTATAGGGGAGGCATGGCTCGACCGCGCGGGCGGTGCGCTGCGTGACGGGTCGCTCAGCCACGCGCAGTTCCAGGCAATCCGCGTGGGGCTGGGCAAGCCGCCCGTCAAGAGGTACCCCGAGCTCGACCCGGACTTCCTCCCCCGCGCCTGGGTGACGGCCGTCGAGAAGCTGATCGACGAGGCGCCACACTTTCCGGTCGAGGAGCTCCGCGCGGCGGCACGGATCGCACGGGATCGCCTCGACCCCGTCGGGGTGACGTTGCGGTTCGAGGAACGCTTCGCGGCGCGGTCGTTCCGCTCGTGGGTCGACGAGCACGGGCAGCGGCACGGGCGGTTCGTCTTCGACGACGACGCGGCAGCGTGGGTCGATGCGATCCTTCAGGCCGCTCTTCGTCCGCGGCGGGGTCCGCGGTTCGTGGACTCGGACGCGACGGTGCCCGAAGCCACAGACGAGCGGTCGGGTGAGCAGATCGCCTACGACACTCTGGTTGCCGTTATGCGCACCGGGGCCGCGGCTGATCCCGCGCAGGCGTTTGGCGATCGACAACCCGGGGTACGGATCGTGCTCGAGGCGTCGGCGCTGGCAAAGCCCGCAACGGATGGCGCCGAGGCGCCGGACGTCGGCGTTGCCGTGCGCGGAGTGGGACACCTCGAAGACGGTGGGGAGACACTCCCCGGCGGGGTCATCGGAACATATTTATGCGATACGGGCGGAGTGCCAGTCTCTGTGGGTGACGCGGGTCGGCCGCTCGACGTGGGTCGACACCAGCGTCTGTTCACCCGTGCCCAGCGGATCGCGATCGCGGTGCGAGACGGTGGCTGCATCGGTATCGGATGCCGCGCCCCCATCTCGCAGTGCGAGATGCATCACATCGATCAGTGGTCCGCCGATCACGGTAGGACGGATGTCGACGACGGCGTTCCGCTCTGCCGGAACCACCACCTGGGACTCCACAATCGGGGCGAGAGGATCGTGCGAGAACGAGATCCCGTGACTGGGCGGGATACGTATTGGCTGCACGCCCCGCCCGATCCGCGCACGGGAGAGGTGCGACCGCCGGCACTCCTGCGGTCGAGATCCCCGCGTCGCTTCGACGCGGTGTGGTCGGACGCACGTCAGGGAGGATCGCTGGCTGAGCGTGGCTCCCCGAGGGGTGCTAGCAGAGGGTCGCTGGCAGAGGATCGCTTGCTGAGGATCGATCGCTCAGGATGGATGGCTGAGGATCGCTGGCAGAGGATGGTTTGCTGAGGACCGCTCGCTGAGGGTCGTTCGATGAAAACAGCTCGGTGTGGGGCTGGGTAGGTGGGGCGGAGTGTGGCGCAGTCTGATGCGCTCGCCGTGTTTGCCGCGCCCACAGTCTCCGCCGCTACGGCGGTGTCCGGCGCTCTCGCCGCTACGGCGGCGCCCGCCGCGCTCGCCGATGTGCCGTCCGCCGAGCCTCGCGGCATCCACCGCTCTCACACGTGCCGTCAGGCGAACACGGGCGGTCGGGTCACTCCTCGTCCGCGACGATCTCCGCCTTGAACCCCGCGGAATTCTCGAGCCAGCCGGCATAGTGCGAGGGCCCACCGGCGAACGGATACCTCTCCTGATACAGCGGCCGCCACCGTTGCTCGGGTGCCGCAGCCATCACGGCATCCACATCATCACGCGAACCACCGAGGAAGGCGAGATGGTTCACCCCGGGCGCGCGACGGTCGTGATCGCGCCGTGACAGGTTCGGCGACGTCGTCAAGGTCAGGTACGGGCCGTCATCCGCGCGCCATGTCTCGCCGTCAGCCCACTGGCTGGTCTGCTCGAAACCGACGGCTCTGAGCAGCCATCCCCACTCGGCTTGCGCAACGGACAGGTCGGCGACCCAGACCTCAATATGGTGAACGCCCGGCACAGGTCAGCTCGCGGCGACCTCGGCCGGCTTGGCGGCGCGCGTCGAGCGGATCGGGTGACCGGTCGTCGTCAGGCACCGACCCGAGGCCAGATCCCACTTCCAGTCGTGCAGCGAACAGGTGAGCACGCCGTCCTCGATCTTGCCGGTCTTCGTCAGGTCCGCTCGCAGGTGCGGGCAGCGACGCTGAACGGTCCAGCCGTCGATCTCGGCATCCTCGGTCTGATCCGACTGCTCGGCGTACCAGTTCTCGACGTACTCGATCCGGTCGCGTGACAGGCACTTCAGGAACGTCGTGAGGAACTCGTTGAACTTGCCCGAACGGCCCACCTCGAACTGCATGGACAGGAAGATCGAGTTCGACCAGTCGATCTCGTGGTCGCGGATGTTCGTCGACACGAGGTCGGCGGGGATCGTGTACCAGTAGATGCAGTCCTCCCCGGCGTACTCGCGCACCTTCGCCTTGGGGAAGTCGACGACCATGTCGAGCTCGCCGATGCGGAACCGCACCGCTCCCCCGACGCCGTTGCGAATGGTGCGGGCACGACGCAGCAGCGGCTCCCACCACTCCTTGATCGCCGAGATCATCTCGGCCGGCGGCAGGATCTCGGCTCGGGATGCCACTTCGGCGGCGACCTCACTCTGGCGCGCGTCGCGCTGCTCGGCGAGGTAGTTCCACTTGTCGCCGAAGACCCGCTCGATCTCGGCATCCGTGTACAGCGTCTGAGTGACAGTGACGTCCGAGCCCTGTACCTCGACCTCGGTGCCCGGAAGGAACAGGTAGCCCTTCTGGTCGGGGCGCTGCTCCTTCATGTGCGCGAGGAACTCGCGCTGGTCGGTGAAGATCGAGTCATTGTCGAGGCCCGTGCCGTTGTAACGGAACAGTTCCTCGCGCAGGAACATCGGGGGGCCCGCCATCGGGAAGACGTGCTCGGCGTCGACCTTCTCGATGTAGTACATCGCCCGCTTGTTCTGCGCGTCGCGCTTGAGCTTGGCGAAGTTCTGCTTGGCATCCTGGGGCAGGTCGTAGACCATCGGCCACCAGATCGCGCCCGAGACCTGGGTGAAGTACGCATCGGGCTTGCCGAAGTCGAACAGCGTCTCCAGATCGAGGGGGTGCGAGTCGTTCTGGTTCAGGACGGATGCCGTGCCGTCGTCGACCGAGAGCGACGAGTCTCCGATGGGTCCGTCGGACGGTGCGCGAAGCGGCGTCACCATGAGCTTCAGGTCACCGAACTGCAGGGGCACGCCGGCCTCGGTGCGCACGAGGTTCGTGTAGCCGAGCGCGAGGAGATCCTGTTCGAGGTCGTCCGTGGGGTACTCGGGCAGAAGCACTTTGATGTCTTTCGACACATAGCGCTCGAGCATCGCCGGATCGAAATGATCGCGGTGACGGTGCGAGATGTACAGGAAGTCCGCCTTGCCGAACCGCTCCCAGTCGAGAGCGCGGTTGTCGGGGAATGGGAACCACGAGCCGAAGAAGCTCGGACCGATGACGGGGTCGCAGAGGATGCTGCCGCCCGCCGTCTCGATGAACATGCCTGCGTGGCCGAGGCCGGTGACTCTCATGTCGCTCCTGTGTCGTGGACGGAACCTGACGAGTCTACGCGGGGGTCTCCTGAGCGGTCGGTGAGCAGCGCCGCGAGATCATGCGGTCAGGCATTCCTAAGGTCTTCGGCGAGCATCACAATGATGCCGCTCGGGCCGCGCACGTAGGTGAGCTTGTAGACGTCCTGGTAGTTCGCGACGCCGCGGAGGGGATGGCATCCGTGGCGTGCGGCGATCTCGAGCGCGGCGTCAACGTCGTCGACGGAGAAGGCGACGCGGTGCATGCCGATCTCGTGGGGGCGAGTCGGTTCCGTCTCGATGGCGTCGGGATGCAGGTACTCGAAGAGTTCCAGCCGGCCGTTCCCGTCCGGCGTCTGCAGCATCGCGATCTTCGCGTGGTTCCCATCCAGACCCACGGCGGTGTCGGCCCACGTGCCGCTGATCGTGTCGCGGCCGATGACGGCCAGTCCGAGGTCGACGAAGAACGCGATCGCCGCGTCGATGTCACGGACCGCGATGCCGACGTTCTCCAGGGTGATGGCCATGCGACGCATGCTAGCCGCGGGATGCCGCGCCCTGTAGGGGCTCGTCGGAGAGAGCCCCGCTCGCCCGCCCGGGATGCGCCGCCGAGGGGCGAATGCACCGCGCCTCACGGCCCGAGCAGCCCCCGGATGTCGTCGGCATCCAGTGCGGCCGCGAACGCTTCGTCGTCGTCGATCACCGCGTCGAACAGGGCGGCCTTGCGTCGCTGGAGCGCGAGCACCTTCTCCTCGATCGTGCCCGCGGCGATCAAGCGATAGACGAACACGCTCTTGTCCTGACCGATGCGATGGGCGCGATCGATCGCCTGGGCCTCGGCGGCCGGGTTCCACCACGGGTCGAGCACGAAGACGTAATCCGCCTCGGTGAGGGTCAGCCCGAAGCCCCCGGCCTTGAGACTGATGAGGAACACGGGCGCGTCCCCCTCGCGGAAGCCGGCGACGACGTCACCGCGTCGGGTGGTGCTGCCGTCGAGGTGCGCGAAGGGGAGGCCCGCGGCATCCAGTCTCTGCGCGGCCAGGTCGAGGAACGAGGTGAACTGACTGAACACGAGGGCACGGTGGCCCTCGGCGGCGATCTCGACGAGGCGGTCGAGCAGGACATCGAGCTTGGCGGAGCCGAGGTGCGCCTCGCGGTCGTCGACGAGCCCCGGCGCCAGAGCGAGCATGCGCAGCAGGGTCAGCGATCGGAAGACGATGAAGCGCTGCCGATCGAGGTCGTCGAGCAGGCCCAGCACTTTCTGCCGCTCGCGCTGCAGCACCCGGTCGTACACGGCCTGGTGCGCGGGGCCGAGGGGCACGGCGATCTCTTGCTCCTGCTTCGGGGGGAGATCGGATGCCACGACGTCCTTCGTTCGGCGGAGCAGGAACGGCCGCACGCGCCGGCGCAGCTTGTCGAGCGTCTTCTCGCGGTGGGCACCGGCCGCCGCGGCGGAAAGCTCGGTGGGGGCATCCGAAGGCAGCTGCTCGATCGCCCGCGTGTAGTCCTCGCGGAACTGCCGGAGGGACGGGAAAAGGCCCGGGGCCGTCAGCGCCAGGAGCGCCCAGAGGTCGTCGAGCCCGTTCTCGATCGGCGTACCCGTGGCGGCGAACACCGCGTCGGTCTGCAACGCCGCGATGGCGCGGTGGACGCGGGTCGCGGGGTTCTTCACGAACTGCGCCTCGTCGAGCACCACGCCGGAGAAGTGCGGCACGGCGAACTCCTCGGCATCCGCTCGCACGACGCCGTAGGACGCGACGACGACATCCGCTTCGGCGGAGATCTCGGAGACGCTCCGGTCCCGCCGCACGGACGTGGCCTCGACGAGGGCGACCCGCAGGTCAGGAGCGAAACGGGCGGCCTCGGCGTGCCAGGTCGGCAGCACCGAGGTCGGGGCGACGACGAGCCAGGGCCGGGTGTCGCCCTGCGACCGGGTGTGGGCGATCAGCGCGAGCAACTGCAGGGTCTTTCCGAGCCCCATGTCGTCGGCCAGGATGCCGCCGAGCCGGTGCCGATGCAGGAGGGCGAGCCACGACAGACCCTCGCGCTGGTAGGGACGCAGGTCGGCGAGGAACCCGGGCGGGGTCGCCACCCGCGGCACCTCGGCGACGTCGCGCAGGGCCCGGGCGAGCTGTCGCCACTCCCCCGCCGCCTCGGACTGGTCGGCCAGGTCTTCGAACTCCGCCCACAGGGCCAGGTGCGTGCGCGGGACGCGAGGCCCGGTCTCCCATTCGTCGAGCGAGGCGGCTTCCTCGAGCAGCTCCCGCAGTCGTTGCAGGGCCGGGTGTGCGAGCGAGAACCATGCCCCGTCGGACAGCTTGATGCGCGTCCGCCCGCGCGACAGAGCGGTGAACAGCACGCCGAACGGGATCAGCCGGCCGTCGATCGTCACGGCGATCCCGAGGTCGAGCCAGTCTCGGTCGAGGGACTCCACCGTCGTGATCCGCAGCGACGGGTCTCCCCGCAACTCGCGGAACATCGGCCGCGTCCCTCGTGTGCGCACCCGCACCTCGTCGACCACGTCGATCGCGGGCAGAACGTGCGCGCTGAAGGCCGCAGCGTCCGCGTCGCGCAGGATGGTGCGCGCTGCGAGGGGCAGGTCGGATGCCGTCATCCACGCCGTCTCGAACCGCTCCCCGATCTGCGCCTCGGCGCGGACATCGCGGTCGGCGTGGTCGTCGTCGTCGTCCCACGCGACGCGGAACCCGCCGGGGTACGCCCAGTCGAGCCGGTACTCGAGCGCGTCGTCGTCGAGATAGGACACCTCGACCGTGAGCGTCGGTCGCGCCGGGGGCGGCGCCGGCACGCCCGCGCCCACCGAGAGCGGGGCGCGGCGCGCCAGCCGCGGGTAGACCTCGGCGACGAACTCCTCCGCGTCCGCCGCCGGCACCTCGACCGGCGCGCCGCCGAGCAATGTCGGAAGCGGCGCCGGTAGCTCCACGGCCGCGAGGACGAGCGGCACGGGGTCCCGGTCGAGTTCGTACGCGAACACACCCGAGGTGCCGATTGCTCGCGAGTGCGCGGCGTCGACGGGTCGCCCGTCGATCTCGAGCTCGGCCGATACCCGCAGCGCTCCCCCGCCCACGGCGTCGAGTGCCACCCGCGCTGTCGCCACCACCGCGAGGCGCACGCTCTGCTGCGCGTGCAGGGACACGATCGGGATGCCGAGAGCGTCGGCCGCGCGCAGGTGCGGCCAGAGCAGGGGCGACTCGACCGCGTCGAGGGCGACGGTGTCGCCGGACGGAGCGAACGGACCCGTCGTGCGCAGCGCCTGGGCGAGGGCGTGGAGTTCGGCGAACCACCGCACCTGCGCCGGGTCGAAGCGGCCGGAGGAACGGCGCACGGCATCCCATGTGGCATCCGCTCGGATCCACGTGTCGCGCGCTCCGCGCACGAGGGGCCGCGCGACGAGCTGCAGATCGTCCTGCCGCTGCGAGAGCATCCGCGGGGTGACCGAGAGGACCGCGCGAGCGTCCCATCGGGCGGGGTCGTACGCCTCGCGCTGGCGCAACTCGATGCCGAGGGCGAGCGGGTCGAACGCGGTCGGCTCGCTGCCGGGGAGGAGGGCGCGCCAGGTGGTCACGCGAGCATCCTGCCGGAGGCCTCCGACATCAGCTGTCGCGCCCTTCGGCCCGCCCGGTGGCATCCCGCATCCGCCCGGAAACGCCGCGACGCGACCGCCGACGGGGTGTCGGGGCCGCGTCGGAGTACTTCGCGAGGAAGCAGGGTGCGGGCGATCAGGACGAACGCGCGATGCGCGCGAGCACGCCGTGAACGAACGAGCCGGAGTCGTCGGTGGAGAACTCCTTTGCGAGCTCCACGGCTTCGTCGATGGCGACGGCCGTGGGGACCTCGTCGTTGTAGAGGATCTCCCACGCGCCGATGCGCAGCAGCGCGCGGTCGACCGCGGGCATGCGCTGCAGCGACCAGTCCTTGGCGAACGTCGTGATCTGCTCGTCGATCTCGTCGCGGTTGTCGATGATGCCGTCGACGATGTCACGGGCATACAGCCACGACACCTGACGGTCGGGCTCGGATGAGGCGCGCTTGGCTTCGGTGGCCAGCATGATCGCGAGCTCTTCGCCGCGCACGTCGGCTTGGAAAAGAATGTCGAGGGCGCGCTTGCGCGCCTTGGTACGAGCGCTCAAGGTCAGCTGATGCGGCCGAGGTACTCGCCGGTGCGAGTGTCGACCTTGATCTTCGTGCCGGTCTCGAGGAACAGCGGAACCTGCATCTCGTAGCCGGTCTCGACGGTGGCGGGCTTGGTGCCGGCCGACGAGCGGTCGCCCTGCAGGCCCGGCTCGGTGTAGGTGACCTCGAGCACGACCGACGGGGGCATCTCGACGTAGAGCGGATTGCCGTTGTTGAGCGCGATCTGCACCTGCTGGTTCTCGAGCAGGAAGTTGGCCGCGTCGCCGACGGTGGCGGAACCGACGGTGATCTGGTCGTAGTCGGCGACGTCCATGAAGACGAAGCCGTCGCCGTCGTTGTAGAGGTAGGTGAAGTCGCGGCGGTCGACGTTCTCGGTCTCGATCTTCGCGCCCGCGTTGAACGTCTTGTCGACGACCTTGCCGCTCATGACGTTCTTGAGCTTGGTGCGCACGAAGGCCCCGCCCTTGCCGGGCTTGACGTGCTGGAACTCCACGACGCTCCAGAGCTGACCGTCGATGTTCAGGACGACGCCGTTCTTGATGTCCGCAGTGGATGCCATGAGTGCCAGTGTTCCGTTTCGTGTGAGGAGAGGCGGCGCTCCGGCGCACACCCAGCGACCGAGTCTACGCGATGCCTTGTGGCGGATGGGTTCGGTCGGGCGGGTCAGCCGTCGGCGCGACCCGAGATCACGTCGACGAGCAGGTCGACCGCGCGCGCGTAGCCGGGCACGCCTTCGCCGACGACGTGCACGACCGCGACGTCCTCGATGTACGAGAAGTGCCGGAACGCCTCTCGTTCCTTGATGTTCGAGATGTGCACCTCGGCGACCGGAAGGGCGACGGATGCCAAGGCGTCGCGCAGTGCCACCGAGGTATGCGTGAGCCCCCCGGCGTTGATGACGATGCCCGCGCAGTCGAGGCGCGCGGCGTGGATCGCGTCGATGAGGACGCCCTCGTGGTTGCTCTGCAGAGCCCGCACCTCGAGACCGTGGCGCCCGGCGGCCTCGGCGGTGACGCGCTCGACGTCGACGAGCGTGTCCCGCCCGTAGATCTCGGGTTGGCGGGTGCCGAGCAGGTTCAGGTTCGGCCCGTTCACGAGCAGCAGGCGGGGGGGCGTCGTCATGTCGGGCACGCTATCAGCGACGACCCTGCGCGGTGAGGCGCACGGGCGCCGTGCCCGCGCCATAGCCGGCGTATCCGCCGACCCGCTCGACGAACTCGAAGAACACCTCGCCGATCGTGCGCGTATAGAAGTGGAGGTAGGCGCCCGCGGCATCCCGGTCGTATCCGAGGTGGAGGTCGCGCAACTCCTCGACCTGGGCCTCGGTGAGAGGGAAGCGGGCGGCGATGTCGTCGTAGTAGTTGCCGGGCATCTCCAGCGGCGCGAATCCGCGATCGCGAGCGCTCCGTGCAACGGCGCGAACGTCATCGCTGGCGAAGGCGACGTGCTGCGGGAGCGCGACGCCGGCCCGCTCGGCGGCGAGGATCGGCGGGGCGACGTTGAGCGGGAGGCGTACGTCTCCACCCGGAGCGACCAGCACCCGGCTGGTCACGAGGCCGCGGGGTCCCGGCACCTCGGTGGCGCTGTCGACGCGCAGGGCGAAGCCCGCCGTGTAGAACAGGGTGGCTTCTTCGACGGCGTCCCAGGGCTGGCTGAGACTGACGTGGTCCACGCCCGTGATCGCGGTCGCGCGCTCCGGCTCGCCGTGATCGAACTCCCTCACCCAGACGGGATCGCCCTCGTCGGCGGCCTGCGCCCAGTACACCTCGGTTCCATCGGGAGCCACTGCGCCATCCAGTCGCTCCTCGGTCGCGTACGTGCGGCGATAGGCGCGTGGCACACGCAGTTCGCCCATGCGCAGGTCGACGGCCTCGGCGTCGTCGACCTCGAGCCCGATCGCCGCCAGGCGCGGCTCCCAGCCTCGCGCGTGCTGCTCGTTGAGCACCACGCGGGCCTCGCCCGCCGTCCAGAGCGTGACCGGCTTGGTGCGATGCCGTCCACGGGAGGTGAAGCCCAGTTGCGCGAGCAGTTCCTCGATCGCGGAGGTGTCCTCGGCCTTCACCTCGACGAAATCGACGCTCGAGGGCGCGGCCGAGTCGGGGAGCATCTGCAGGTCGGTCGGGGCGTCGGGCAGCACACGCGAGACGGCGTCCTCGAGCCAGCGCAACGACCGGCGGGCGTGGCGGGCCGTGCGCCGGGCGTCGGTCTGCCGGAAGGTGTCATTGAACACCTCCAGGGACCAGGGCCCGGTGTATCCGGCATCCACGATCCGTGCGGTGAAGTCGGCGAGGTCGAACTCGCCCTCCCCGGGGAACAGGCGGTGGTGTCGGCTCCACGACAGCACGTCCATGCTCAGGCGGGGCGCGTCGGCGAGCTGCACGAAGAAGATCTTCTCCCCCGGGATGTCGCTGATCGCGGAGAGGTCGTGCCCGCGCGAGAGGATGTGGAACGAGTCGAGGCAGACCCCGACCGCCGGGTGGTCGGCTCGCTCCACGATGCGCCACGCCCGACGGTAGTCGTCGATGAAGCGCCCCCACGCGAGGGCTTCGAAGGCGATGCGGATGCCGTACCCCGCCGCGAGGTCGCCGAGGCGTCGGAGCTGGTCGGCGGACACAGCGTCGTCGTCGATCGTCGCGGTGCCGACGTTGCTGCAGCAGAGCACGAGATCCATGCCGAGGCGCCGCATGAGGCGGAACTTCGCTTCGGCGCGGTGCAGGACCGCCGCGAGGGCCTCGTCGTCGACGCCCTCGACGTCGCGCATCGGCTGGTAGAGGTCGAGGCTGAGCCCCAGTCGCGCGGCCAGCGCGGCGATCTCCTCCGGGCTCTCCGCGGCCGCGAGCAGGTCGGGCTCGAAGATCTCCACGCCGTCGAAGCCGGCGTCGGCGCAGGCGTGCAGTTTGTCGGCGAGCGTCCCGCTGATGCAGACGGTCGCGATCGAGGTCCTCATGGCGGCCGAATGTACCATCTGGTACAAAGCGGGTCCACTAGTCTGACCGAATGGCCGAGGCACGCAGGGACGCCGAACGTACCCGCGCCGAGCTTCTGGCCGTCGCGACCGAGGTCTTCGCCGAAGACGGGTTCTCCGGTGCCCGCGTCGACGACATCGCCGCGCGCACCCGCACCACCAAGCGGATGATCTACTACTACTTCGGTGGCAAAGAGGGGCTCTACCGCGCGGTGCTCGAGGAGGCATACCGCGGCATCCGCGAGGCGGAGCGGGCGATCGACGTCGATCACGCTGACCCCGTGGATGCCATTCGCGCCCTCGCCGAGCTGACCTTCGACCATCACGTGGGCCACGAGGCCTTCATCCGGCTGGTCGCGATCGAGAACATCCATCGCGGCGAGTTCATCCGTCAGATCGACGGGCTGCGGACGCTCTCGCAGCCGGCGAAGAGTCTGCTCGACGAGATCCTCGAGCGCGGCCGGGACGCGGGAGTGTTCCGCTCCGATGTCGACGCGATCGACGTGCACCTCGTAATCAGCTCGTACTGCGTCTTCCAGGTCGCGAACCAGTACACCTTCGGTCACCTCTTCGACGTCGACCTCGCCTCGCCCAAGCGTCGGGCGCACCTGCGCGCCGCGCTCGGCGACGTGGTCGTCGGCTGGCTGACGGCCCCCGCGCGCTGATCCGCCGCGCGGATGTCTCGCGTGCCCCGTCCGCGTGTCGAGTGTCCACGACACCCGGAGCGCTTCGAAGAGCGTCCGGGTGTCTCGGACACTCGACTCTGACGTGCGGCGCGGGGGCCGGGCGCGGGTGCGGCGTACCCCGTCCGCGGGTCGGGTGTCCACGACACCCGGAGCGTTTCGTGGAGGGTCCGGGTGTCTCGGACACTCGATGTGCCTGCACCCCCGCCCGCGACCCGCCCCCGGCGCCGTGTCCGGCACCAGCGCCCCCGACGGAGCCGACTTTGCGGCGTGGCATCCGGAATTCGTCGTTGACAGCGCGCTCCGGTCGTGGTTTCCTCTGAACGTACCGGTTAGTACATAACCGGCGACACGGACACGAAGGAGTACCGTGAACGACGCGCACCCGTATCTCGTCGGCCTCATCGGCACGGGGGTCCTCCCCTCACTCACCCCGCCGATGCACATGGCCGAAGCGCGCGCACTCGGGCTGACGTACGTCTACCGCCCCCTCGACCTCACCGCGCTGGGCATCGACCCCGAGCGCATCGGCGACGTGCTCGCCTGGGCGGAGCGCCTGGGCTACGACGCTGTCAACGTCACCCACCCGTGCAAGCAGAGCGTGCTCGCCCACCTCGACCGCATCGATCCCGTCGCCGTCGCCCTCGGCGCGGTCAACACGGTGCTCTTCACCGCGTCGGGCCGCGTCGGGTACAACACCGACACGACGGGGTTCGCCGCCGCGTTCGCCGACGGGCTCCCGGATGCCGCGACCCGCCACGTCGTCCAGCTCGGCGCCGGAGGGGCGGGGTCCGCCGTGGCCGACGCGCTGCTGCGTCTCGGCACCGCGCGGTTGAGCATCGTCGACCTCGACCCGAAGCGTTCCGGCGCCCTCGCCGACGACCTGGCCGCTCGGCATCCGCTCGCCGTCGTGGACACGGCCGCACCCGCCGACCTGGGCGAGGTCCTCGCCGACGCCGACGGTCTCGTGCACTGCACGCCGGTCGGGATGGCCGAGCACCCGGGACTCCCCCTCGACGTCACCCTGTTGCGCCCCGACCTCTGGGTCGCCGACATCGTTTACCGCCCCCTCGACACCGAACTCCTCGTCACCGCGCGCGAGCGTGGCTGCCGCACGCTCAGCGGCGGACGCATGGCGGTCCACCAGGCCGTCGACGCGTTCGCGCTCATCACGGGGACGCGACCCGACCCCGACCGCATGACCACCCATTTCCTCGACCTGGTCGCCGCCGACGCCCCCGTCGGACCGGCCGTCGCCCGCTAAGGAGCATCCGTCCATGACCACCACCGCAACGACGCGGAAGACTCCCGTGAAGGCGGCCACGGCCAGCTTCATGGGCAGCGCCGTGGAGTACTACGACTTCTTCCTCTTCGGCTCCGCCGCCGCCCTCATCTTCCCGACGGTGTTCTTCCCCTCGGGCGATCAGGCCGCGCTGGTGATGTCGTTCGCGACCTTCGGGTTCGCCTACATCGCCCGCCCTTTCGGCGCGATCATCCTCGGCCACTTCGGTGATCGCATCGGCCGCCAGAAGGTGCTGATGTTCACTCTGGTGCTGATGGGTCTGTCGACGTTCATCATCGGCTGCCTCCCCGGTTTCGCGCAGATCGGCTGGTTCGCGCCGGCGCTGCTGGTGCTGTGCCGCCTTGCGCAGGGCCTGTCGGCCGCGGGTGAGCAGGCCGGGGCCTCGTCGCTCACCCTCGAGCACGCCCCCGACGGGCGTCGCTCCTTCTTCACCTCGTGGACGCTCACGGGGACCCAGGGCGGCCAGATCCTCGCCGCGCTCATCTTCATCCCGGTCGTCGCCCTCCCCGACGACATCAAGTTCTCGTGGGGTTGGCGCGTGCCGTTCTGGCTGAGCGCCGTGGTCGTCGTCGTGGCGTTCTTCATCCGACGGAGCCTGCACGAGACGCCCGAGTTCGAGCAGGCGAAGGCGACCGGTCAGATCGCGCGGATGCCGCTCGTCCCGCTGCTGAAGAACCACTGGCGCGACGTGCTCCGTGTGATCTTCTGCGCCTTCATCGCCGCGGTCTCGACCGTCTTCGGCACCCTCGCCATCGCGTACGGCAAGGAGGTCGGTCTCGCCGCCAGCGTGACGCTGTGGCTGGTCGTCGTCGCCAACGTCGTGGCGCTGTTCACGCAGCCACTGTTCGGCAAGCTCGCCGACCGGATCGGTCGCAAGCCCGTCTTCATCTACGGCGCCCTGTCGTCGGCCGCGTTCATGCCCTTCTACATGCTGTCGATGGGCGCCGGGAACGACCTTCTGACTTTCGCTCTGGCGATTCTCACGTTCTCCTGCGGATACGCCGCGGCCAACGCGGTTTGGCCCTCGTTCTACGGCGAGATGTTCAGCACCCGCGTGCGCTTCTCGGGCATGGCGATCGGCACGCAGCTCGGCTTCCTCATGGCCGGCTTCGCGCCCAGCATCGTCGCGGCCCTCGGCGGCGGCGGCGCCGGCGGCTGGATCGTCATCAGCATCTTCACCGCGGCCATCGCGATCATCGCCTCGGTCAGTGCGCTCACGGCTCGCGAGACGAAGAACGTCCCCACTGATCAGCTCGGCCTCGCCGCTGAGAAGCGGGTTCCCGTCTCGGTCTGACCCGGGACGCTGCGGCCCCGTCTCCTCCGGGAGGCGGGGCCGTCCGCGTGCGCGCCGTGTCGCGGAGGCGTATCACCCCCCAGTGAACACGTGACGCATCTCGCAGAAAGGACGATTTCTCGCACCAATCGCGGCGGATTCTGCGATATCCGCGCGAGGATGCGGGGCCCGTACGGGTGGATGGTGTCTGCGAGGCCGCGCGGCGTCCGCACGGCCGCGCTGCGTCCGCATCGGTGCGCGAACGTGCGCGATACGCGAAACCCGCGCCGCTTCGTGACGGTTCGACGCGGAGCGCGCTACGCCCCGACCTCCTGGTACGCCGCGAACAGCAGCGACTCGTCGGGGGCCTGCAGCACCGTGGGGCGCGCGAGGTCGTCGAGCACGATGAAGCGCAGCATCGCCCCGCGGCTCTTCTTGTCGCGCTGCATCGTGGCCTTGAGCGTCTGGAACGCTCCGGCCCGGTAGGTCGTCGGCAGCCCGAGCGATTCGAGCACGGTGCGGTGGCGCTGCGCGACGTCGTCGGACAGGCGGCCGGCGAGGCGCGACAGTTCGGCGGCGAAGACCATGCCCACCGAGATCGCGGCGCCGTGACGCCAGCGGTAGCGCTCGGCGTGCTCGATCGCGTGGCCGAGAGTGTGCCCGTAATTGAGCACCTCGCGAAGTCCCGCCTCGCGCAGGTCTTCACCCACGACCCGCGCCTTCATGTCGATGGCCAGTTCGATGCACCGGCGGAACGCCTCACCGCGCGGGTCGACGATGTTCTCGGGATCGGCCTCGATGAGGTCGAGGATCTCTGGATGCCAGATGAAACCGGCCTTCACCACTTCGGCGAAGCCGGCGGTCGCTTCGTTCTTCGACAGCGTGTCGAGCAGGTCGAGGTCGCAGATGACGGCGGCCGGCGGCCAGAAGGCCCCCACGAGGTTCTTGCCCTCGGCGGTGTTGATACCGGTCTTGCCGCCCACCGCGGCATCCACCATGCCGAGAACGGTCGTGGGCACCTGCACCAGGGCGACGCCGCGCAGCCAGGTCGCGGCGACGAAGCCGGCGAGGTCGGTGACCGCTCCCCCGCCGAAGCCGACGACGACGTCGGTGCGGGTGAAGTCGGCCTGACCCATGACCTGCCAGCAGAACGATGCCACCTCCACGCGCTTGCCGGCCTCGGCATCCGGGATCTCGGCGAGCAGCACCTGACGGTCGCCCATGAGCTGGGCGCGCAGCGCCTCGGCCTGCGCCGCGAGGGTCGGCGGGTGCACGACGAGCACCTTGCGCGCGGCAGCCGGCAGCACCGAGCCCAGCGAGGCGAGCAAGCCGCGGCCGATGGTGATGTCGTACCCGGAATCGCCGGCGACGCTGATGGTGGTGGTGTCGGTCATGCCGTCTCTCCAGCCGGCACACGGCGTGCCCAGGCCACGATGTCGTCGACGACCCGCGCGAGCGGGCCCGAGGAGGTGTCGAAAGTGATGTCGGCGGTCCGCTCGTAGACGGGCCGCCGTTCGTCATAGATGCGCTGCCAGCGGGCGACGGGGTCCTCGCCACCCAGCAGGGGGCGTTCGTCGCCGTGGATCCGGGATGCCACCACGTGTGGCGCCACCGTCAGCAGGACGACGCGGTGAGCGGTGAGGCGGTCCCGGGTCACCGGATCGAGCACGGCACCGCCGCCGAGGGCGATCACGCCGCCGCGGGCCAGGGCCTCGGCGACCGCGTCGCGCTCCAGGGCGCGGAAGTGCGGCTCGCCGTGGGCCACGAAAAGGGCGGGAATGGGGCCGTGATCACGCACGACGAGCTTGTCGGTGTCGGTGAACGGGGTGCCCAGAGCCCGCGCGACGCGTCGGCCCACGCTCGTCTTCCCTGCCCCCATCGGCCCGATGAGCACGACGGCCGGCGCGCCAGCCGCGTCGGGTGCGACCTCAGGCGAGGTCATGCGCGAGGAGCGCGGCGTCGGACGCGTCGGTCGTGCGCAGCGTCTCGGGCAGGTTCGCGAGGTACGTCTCGAGGTTGCGCCGCGTCTCGACGATGTTGTCCCCGCCGAACTTGTCGAGCACGGCGTCGGCGAGCGTGACGGCGATCATGGCCTCTGCAACGACGCCGGCGGCGGGCACCGCGCACACGTCGGAACGCTGGTGGTGAGCAGCGGCGGTGTCGCCGGTGGCGACGTCGACCGTGCGCAGGGCCTTGGGGATGGTGGCGATCGGCTTCATGCCGGCGCGCACGCGCAGCACCGTCCCGGTCGACATGCCGCCCTCGGTGCCGCCGGCCCGGTCGGACGAACGGGTGATGCCGTCACCCGTGGCGAACAACTCGTCGTGCGCCTGCGACCCGCGACGGGTCGTGGTGAGGAAGCCGTCGCCGACCTCGACGCCCTTGATCGCCTGGATGCTCATCAGAGCGTGAGCGAGCTTGGCATCCAATCGACGATCCCACTGCACGTGGGATCCGAGCCCCGGCGGCAGGCCGTAGGCGAGCACCTCGACGATGCCGCCGAGCGTGTCGCCGGCCTTCTTGGCGTCGTCCACCTCGGCGACCATCGCCGCGCTGGTCTCGGGGTGGAAGCAACGCAGCGGATCGGCGTCGAGCAGGTCGACGTCGTCGGGGGTCGGGAAGGCGGCGTCGTCGGGAACCCGCACCGGGCCGATCGAGAGCGTGTGGCTCACCAGCCGGATGCCGAGCTCGCTCAGGAACGACCGCGCGATAGCGCCGAGGGCCACGCGGGCCGCGGTCTCGCGGGCGGAGGCGCGCTCCAGGATCGGCCGGGCCTCGTCGAAGCCGTACTTCTGCATACCGACGAGGTCGGCGTGGCCCGGACGCGGACGCGTGAGAGCGGCGCCGCGGCCGCGCGAGCGGTCGGACAGCTCGATCGGCTCCGGGCTCATGACCTCGGTCCACTTCGGCCACTCCGTGTTGCCGATGCGCAACGCGATGGGGCTGCCGATGGTGAAGCCGTGGACGACACCGGTCGAGAGCGTCAGCTCGTCTTCTTCGAACTTCATTCGGGAACCGCGGCCGTAGCCCAGGCGACGGCGCGCGAGCTCGGCGCGAATCTGCGCGGATGACACCGGAACACCGGCCGGCATCCCCTCCATGAGGGCGATCAGTTCGGGGCCGTGGGACTCGCCGGCCGTGAGAACGCGAAGCATTCGTCTAGTCTCCCATGACCGCGGTGCGCATTGCGGACAGCACCGCATCCTCGCGATCGAGTGGTCGACCGGGGTCGCCGTGGACGAACACCCGCACCTGGAGCAGGGCCTGGTGCAGCAGCATCCCCAGGCCGTCGTGAGCCGCCACCCCCGCCCGGTGCCAGGCCTGGGCGAGGGGCGTCGGCCATCCGCCGTAGACGACGTCGATGAGGGGACCGGATCCGGATGCCAGCACGTCGGCGACCGGGCCGAGGTCGGTCCCGCCGGGGAGAGCGGCGATGGTGGCGTCGACGGGGTCGACCGAGTCATCGTCGATCGCTCGGACGCGCACCTCGACGCCGAGCGCGTCCCCGAGCGTGCGGAAGGGCTCGGCCGCTTCCGGACGGCGCGCGCGCACCTCGATGAGATCCGCGCCCACGCGCGCGGCGGAGACGACGGCCGACGTGGCCGTCGCGCCGGCACCGAGCACGCGCACCGCGCCCGGTGCGTGCACGCCGATCTCCGCGAGGGCGCGGGCGAGTCCCCTGACGTCGGTGTTGAAGCCGTGGGGGCCGTCGTCCGTGAGCATTAAGGTGTTGACCGCGCCGGTGCGGCGCGCGTCCTCGTCGAGGGAGTGGGCCGTGCGCGCGGCGATCGTCTTGAGCGGCATCGTAAGCGAGAGCCCGCGCCAGGTGGCATCCAATCCCGCGAGGTGATCGTCGAAGGCGCTCGCAGGCACCCGCTGACGCCCGTACTCCCATTCCAGCCCGAGCGCGCCGTAAGCCGCCGCGTGCAGCCGGGGCGACCGCGAATGCGAGATCGGGTCGCCCCAGACGGCCAGGCGCGTGGGGCCGGTCAGCATCCCGAGTTCGGGTTGTCGGAGCACCAGGCCTGCCACTGGGCGACGGCCTTCTCGTGCTCGCTGAGCGTCGACGTGAAGACGGTCTCGCCCGTGTCGAGGTTGACGGTGACGAAGTAGAGCCACGGCCCCTCGGCCGGCTTCATCGCGGCGTCGATGGCGAGGTCGCCGGCGTTCGCGATGGGACCGATCGGCAGGCCCGGGTACATGTAGGTGTTCCACGGGTTGTCGCTGTTGCGCGCCTCCGCGGACGTGCTGACCGTGCCGCTGCCCATCTCGCCGGCGCCGTACTGCACGGTCGAGTCCATCTCGAGCTTGCCGAAGGTCTCCTGGTTGGTGGGCTGCAGGCGATTCTCGATCACGCGCGAGACCTTGTAGAAGTCCTCGCTGCTGCGGGCTTCCCGTTCGATGATGGAGGCGATGATGAGGATGCGCTCCCGATCGGCCTCGGGCACCCCGGCCGCGTCGAGAGACTGCACGGTGCGCTTGACCATGGTGTCGATGACCTGCTGGGGCGTGACGCCTTCGTCGAAGTCGTACGTGGCCGGGAAGATCCAGCCCTCGAGAGTCGAGGCGGGCACGCCGTACGCCGACGGGTCGGCGACGGCAGCGTCGAGATCCGCGCGCGCCAGACCGAGCTGCTCGGAGATGAGATCGAGTGACTGGGCGAGCGTCAGCCCCTCGCGCAGCTGTACCGAGTAGTCGAGGCGGTTCTCGGGCACGCGCAGGGCGGCGAGAACGGCCTCCGAGGTCATCTGCTGCTGCAGCTTGTAGACGCCCGGCTGGAAGGTGAAGGCGATCGAGTTGTCGACCATGTACTGGTAGAGCGAGTTCGACGCCTTGGTGATACCGGCTTCGAACAGCTTCGGCGACACCGACGCTCCGGTGTCGCCCGAGACGATCGTGACGCGTGCTTCGCCGGTGGCCAGGCCCGCTTCGTAGTCGAGGGGTTCCCCTCCTCCGAGGAAGGCCTGCACCCGCTCGCCGTAGGTGTTCCACAGCGCGTACCCGCCGCCGGCGATCCCGCCGACGAGCAGCAGCACGACGACGAGAGCGATCCACCGTCCGACATGGCGGCGCTTTCGCGACGGAGCCGGTACGGCGTACCCGATATCGTGCGTCGTCGTCTGCCCGGTGAAGAGCTGTTCGAGTGATCCGGATGACGCGGCTCCCGCCGAGGACGGGACTCCGGTGGGGGCGGCGCCGGCATCCCCGCGGGCTGGTTCGCGAGCCGGGCTCACGCCCACGAGCATCGGCTCCCGCGCCGCGTCCGGGTCGATTTCGCGGGTGGCGTCCGAGTCGGCGCCGCGCGTCTGCGCGGCCCCTCGGCGAGGACCCGGGGCCGCATTGCCGTCGCTCGCACGACGTCCGGGGCCGCGAGGGGTCGAGGCCCGGGCCCCGTCGCCGAAGCGGGCGCTGCGGGGGTCGTCGTCGCGGGAGCGCGCCGGGGCAGCGGTCGGCGACGGGTCCACGGACGGCGCGGTGGCCGATTCGCGACGGCGCGGGGGCACGTCCGAGGGCGCCGACGCGGCCGGAGTCGGCGTCGGCGACATGGGCGTGCCTGCGGCCGCCGGTGTCGAGTCGGACGCGCCGCGCGCGGCGGCGTCACGCGCGCCGTCTGGGGCAGCAGCGTCCGGCCGATCGTTCTCGTTCCGGCGTGCCTCGCGCGCGGCGCGCCGCGACGGCGGGGCGCCGTCGCTTCGTGCTCCCGTGCGCGGGTCGGGCAGACGCCCGTAGAGGTCGGCGAACGGATCGCTGTCGGGCGGCTGATTCTCGGGCATGTCAGGCGGGCTCCTGTCCCGGTGATACGGCGGGTCCGGCCGGCTCACCGGACTGTCGCTCCACGTCGAGTGCCTGCTGCAGCAAGACCACAGCGGCGACTTGGTCCACAATGCTACGAGACTCTCGCTGAGAACGACCTGCCTCTCTCAGCACCCCGTGTGCCGACACGGTGCTGAGCCGCTCGTCGACCAGCCGGACCGGCATCGGCAGCGCCCCCGCGAGGGCGGCGGCGAAGGCCCGCGCATCGGTGGTCGAGGGGGTGTCCTCGCCTCGAAGATTCAGCGGCAGGCCGACGAGCACCTCGAACGCCTCGTACTCCGCTGCGAGGGCGGCGATGCGACGCACCGGTTCGCCCTTGCGCGGCACCGTCTCGACGGGGACGGCGAGCACTCCGTCGGGATCCGATCGTGCGACGCCCACGCGGGCACGCCCGACGTCGATTCCCATGCGGATGCCGCGCCGGAACGACGCCGTCACGCCGTCGTCGCCCGCACGTCCGCGACGATGCCCTCCAACGCCTGCGGCAGGGCCGTGGCATCCGTTCCGCCGCCCTGGGCGACGTCGGGTCGCCCGCCGCCGCCGCCTCCGAGGACTCCTGCCGCACCCTTCGCCAGGGCGCCCGCGGCGAGCCCGCGTTCGCGAGCCGCCTCGTTGGTCACGACGACGACCGTGGCGCGGCCTCCGGCGACGCTGGCGAGGGCGACGACCGCGGGGTCGGATCCGAGGCGGTCACGCACCTGCAACGCGAGCGAGCGCACGTCGTCAGCCGACGCGCCCTCCCCCAAGCTCTGTGCGACGACGCGAACCGCGCCGACGGCGACGGCCGTCTCGACGAGCTGCGGGAGGCGGCCGGTCAGGGCCTGCGCCTCGAAGGCGGCGATCTTCTTCTCGGCCGCCTTCAGGCTCGCAGCCAGGTCGGAGATGCGCGTCGTCAGCTGCTCACGCGGCGTCTTGAGCGATGTCGACAACTGCGACACGATCGCCCGTTCGGCAGCGAGGTCGCGGAAGGCCTCGAGGCCGACGAGGGCCTCCACGCGGCGGTTCGAGGCGCCGACCGACTGCTCGCCGACGAGGTTGACGAGGCCGATCTCGGAGCTGCGCGCGACGTGCGTGCCACCGCACAGCTCGCGTGACCACGGGCCGCCGACATCGACCATCCGCACGGTGTCGCCGTACTTCTCACCGAACAGGGCCATCGCGCCTGCAGCCTTCGCCTCGTCGAGCGACATCACGCGTGTGGTGACCTCGAGGTTGTCGCGGACGGCGTTGTTGGCGATGTCCTCGATCTCGGTGCGCGTCTCGGGCGACAATGCCGAGCCCCAGCTGAAGTCGAAGCGCATGTAGCCGGCGCGGTTGAGCGAACCGGTCTGCGTCGCGGACTTGCCGAGGGTGTCGCGGATGGCGGCGTGAACGAGGTGCGTGGCGGTGTGCGCCTGCTGCGCCGAGTGGCGGTTCAGCGCGTCGACGACCGTGGTCGCGGGAGCGCCGACCGACACTTCGCCGGTGGTGACCTCCACGGTGTGGCTGATGAGGCCCGGCACCGGACGCTGCACGTCGAGCACCTCGAGCTCGTAGCCGGGGCCGACGATGACGCCCTTGTCGGCGACCTGACCGCCCGACTCGGCGTAGAGGGCGGTCTCGGCCGTGATGATCTCGGCGATCCGTCCCTCGGCGGCGCGATCTACGCCGCGTCCGTCGATCAGGATGCCGAGGACCTTCGACTCCGTCTGCAGTTCGGTGTAGCCGGTGAACACGGTCTCGCCGAGAGCGCGGAACTTGCGGTACGCGCTCTGGTCCGCGATCGTGCCCTTGCGCGCACGGGCGTCCGCCTTGGCGCGGGTGCGCTGCTCGAGCATGAGCTCGTCGAAGGCGGTCCGGTCGACCGACAGTCCGGCTTCTTCGGCGATCTCGAGCGTCAGGTCGATGGGGAAGCCGTAGGTGTCGTGCAGCAGGAACGCCTCCGACCCGGAGAGGGTCGTACCGCCGCCGTTCTTGGCCTCGATGACCGACTGGTCGAGGATTGCGGAGCCCGCGGCCAGAGTACGCAGGAAGGTCTGCTCCTCGGCGATGGCGTAGGCCGACAGGCGCGCGTAATCGGCGTCGACCTCGGGGTACGACTCCTTCATCGCGTCGCGCGACGCGGCGAACAGTTCGGGGAAGGTCGCGCCCTCGACACCGAGGAGGCGCATCGACCGGATCGCGCGGCGCATGATGCGACGCAGGATGTACCCGCGACCCTCGTTCGAGGGGGTCACGCCGTCGGCGAGCAGCATGAGCGACGAGCGCACGTGGTCGGCGACGATGCGCAGACGCACGTCGTCCTCGTGGGATTCGTTGCCGTACGACTTGCCGGCGAGCGTGGCCGCGAGATCGAGCACCGGGCGCACCTGGTCGGTCTCGTACATGTTGTCGACGCCCTGCTTCAGGAACGCGATGCGCTCGAGGCCCATGCCGGTGTCGATGTTCTTGGCGGGGAGCTCCCCGACGATGTCGAAGTCGTACTTCGAGCGCACGTTCGTGATCTCGTACTGCATGAACACGAGGTTCCAGATCTCGACGTAGCGGTCGTCGTCGGTGGCGGGACCACCGTCGATGCCGTAGTCGGGTCCGCGGTCGAAGAAGATCTCCGAGCAGGGCCCGGCAGGGCCCGGCAGACCGGTCGACCAGTAGTTCGTGTCTTTTCCGAGGCGCTGGATGCGCTCTTCGGGCAGTGGGGTGAGGGTACGCCAGAGCTCGTGGGCTTCGTCGTCCTCTTCGTAGACGGTGACCCACAGGTCCTTCGGGTCGAACGCGAGGCCGCCGTCGGCTTCGGGAGCGGTCAACAGCTCCCACGCGTAGCGGATGGCGTCCTCTTTGAAGTAGTCGCCGAACGACCAGTTGCCGAGCATCTGGAAGAACGTGCCATGGCGAGGCGTCTTGCCGACCTCTTCGATGTCATTGGTGCGGATGCACTTCTGCACGTCGGCCGCGCGCGGGTAGGGCGGCGGCACGACCCCGCTCAGATACGGGATGAAAGGCACCATCCCTGCCACGGTGAAGAGCAGGGCGGGGTCGTCTGTGACGAGCGACGCCGAGGGGACGATCGTGTGGTTCTTCTTCTCGAAGAAGTCGAGGAAGCGCTGGGCGATCTCGGCGGTTTTCATGGCGGGTCTTTCCGTGCGCGTGCGGTGGCCGCCCCCGGGTGTCGGAGGTCGGATGCCGGGGAGGTCAGTCGGTCGAGGTGGCGGCGGTCTTCGCGGCGGCGGCGGCATCGCCGATCGCATCGGAGGCCCGGTCGACCGCGGAGGCGGCGACACCCTTGGCGTCGTCGATGATCTCCGCCAGGCGTGTCTCCTGCTGGTGGTAGGCGTCGCTCATGTGGTCGGTGAACTCGCCGATGCGGGAGTCGAGCTGCGCGAACAGCTCCTGGCCGCGGGGGTCTTTGTTGACGAGGTGGGCGGCGACGAATCCGCCGGCGATACCCAATGCAAACCAGACGAGGCTCTTCACGATCACCACTTCTTCCTCGATACGACGCCGCGTTCGCGGCATCCCTCATCGTAGGCGACGGCCCCCCTCGCCCGCGCGAGCGCCGAGCCCGGGTCCCCAGCGTCAGGCGGTCTCGAATGCGATGCGGCGTTCCATCGCCTCTCTCCGCTCGCAGCCGCGCGCGTTCCTCTCGGCTCTCGGCCGGGAGGGTGCGTGCATCGCGTGTGTCTTCGAGGATCAGCGGGAAGCGGATGCCGAGACCCGGCGACGCGGTTCAGGTTCGGTGGCCGTGTGCGGGGGGCTGGCGCCGGCTTCGTGCGTCGCGATGCTCGCAGCCGCGCACGTTCCTCGCAGCTCTCGACCCACACCCTGCGAGGATCGCGCGTCTTTCCGAGCATGGTGCGTGTGTGAGGCGATGAACGCCGCACGAAACGCCATAGAGACGACGAAGGGCGCCGGGAGACCCGACGCCCTTCGTTGCTCGCTGGGATCAGCGGGCGGCGTAGTACTCGACGACGAGCTGCACGTCACACGTGACGGGAACCTCGGCGCGCTTGGGCCGACGGAGCAGGCGGGCCTGCAGCGTCGACAGGTCGACCTCGATGTAGCCCGGGACGGGGGGCAGCACTTCGGCGTGTCCACCGGCGGCGGCGACCTGGAAGGGCTCGAGGCCCTCGCTCTTGGTCTTGACGTGGATCAGCTGGTTCGGCTTGACGCGGAACGACGGGCGGTCCACGAGCTGGCCGTCGACCATGATGTGACGGTGCACGACGAGCTGGCGAGCCTGCGCGGTGGTGCGGGCGAAGCCGGCGCGCACGACGAGGGCGTCCAGACGCATCTCGAGCAGCTCGACCAGGTTCTCACCGGTCAGGCCGTCGGTACGACGCGCCTCGTTGAACGCGATGCGCAGCTGCTTCTCGCGGATGCCGTACTGCTCGCGCAGACGCTGCTTCTCGCGCAGACGGACGGCGTAGTCGCTGTCGGCCTTGCGCTTGGTGCGGCCGTGCTCGCCCGGAGCGTAGGGACGCTTCTCGAGGTAGCGGGCGGCCTTGGGGGTGAGCGCGATGCCGAGGGCTCGCGACAGACGCACCTTGCGGCGGTCCTGAGACTTCGTGGTCACGAAGTGCTCCTTCCGATGACGCGGCCGCGCCTTTCGCGGCTCGCGGGCGTATCGCCCCCTTCCGCCCGATCCGGGGCGCACGCCGTGGCGCACCGGATGGTGATCACTGGAAGGAGGGGATGCCCGAAAACCCTGTTTCGAGCCGATTCATACTATCAGAGCGGACCGTGAGGCCCTGGCGGGGCGTTCACGAGCCGTCGAGGATGCGACGGATCTTCTCGAACCGCGCCGACACGTCGCGCTCGGCGCCGTGGTTCGTGGGCGCGTAGTAGCGGCGGCCACGGAGCTCGTCGGGGAGGTACTGCTGCGCGACGATGCCGATCTCGCTGTCGTGGGCGTATTTGTAACCCTTGCCGTGGCCGAGGCGTTTCGCCCCGGGGTAGTGCGCATCGCGGAGGTGCATCGGCACACGGCCGAAGCCGCCGGCGCGTACGTCGGCGATGGCGGCGTTGATGGCGTTGTAGGCGGCGTTCGATTTGGCCGTCGTGGCGAGATAGACGGTCGCCTCGGCGAGCGGGATCCGCCCCTCGGGCATGCCGATGAACGCCACGGCGTCGGCGGCGGCGACCGCGATCTGCAGCGCCTGGGGATCGGCCATGCCGATGTCCTCGGCCGCGCTGATCACGAGGCGGCGGGCGATGAAGCGCGGGTCCTCCCCCGCCTCGATCATGCGCGCGAGGTAGTGGATCGCGGCGTCCGGGTCGGACCCTCGCACCGACTTGATGAAGGCACTGATGACGTCGTAGTGCTCGTCGCCCTGGCGGTCGTAGCGCAGCAGGGCGCGGTCGACGGCCTGGGCGATGTGGTCGGCGGTGATGGTCGGCACGTGCGCGGTGTCGTCGGTCGCGGCATCCGTCTCGTCGGCGGCGGCATCTTCGCCGTCATCGGTGTCGGCGTCGTCATCGTCGCGGCCCGCATCGTCACCGCCGTCATCGTCGCCACCGCGCGCCGTCGGAGCGGGCGCGTCGACGTCGCCCGCCACGGAGGCCGCCGCCTCGAGGGCCGTGAGCGCGCGCCGGGCATCTCCCGACGCGAGACGCACCAGGGCGGCGCGGGCCTCGTCGTCGAGGATGACCCGGCCGTCGAGACCCCTCGGGTCGGTGACGGCGCGGTCGACGAGTGCTCCGAGGTCGTCGTCGCCGAGAGGGCGGAGCGTGAGGAGCAAGGACCGTGACAGGAGGGGGGAGATGACCGAGAAAGAGGGGTTCTCGGTGGTCGCCGCGATGAGGACGACCCACCCGTTCTCGACACCGGGGAGCAGTGCGTCCTGTTGGGCCTTGGTGAAACGGTGGATCTCGTCGAGGAACAGGATGGTCGACTGACCGTAGAGGTCGCGCTGATTCAACGCCTCTTGCATGACCTCGCGTACGTCTTTGACTCCGGCAGTGATGGCCGAGAGCTCGACGAACCGGCGCCCCGATGACCGGGCGATCGCCTGCGCGAGCGTGGTCTTACCCGTGCCGGGCGGCCCCCACAGGATGACGGAGACGGCGGATCCGGATGCCGAGGAGTCGGTCGTGGCGAGGGTGACCAGCGGTGATCCGGGACGCAGCAGATGCCCCTGGCCGGCGACCTCGTCGAGACTCACCGGTCGCATGCGCACGGCGAGGGGCGTCTGGCCCTGGAAGAGCGCCGAAGGAGGGGTCACCGTTCCAGGCTAACCGGGGCGTCCGACATCGAGCCCGTCGCGCTCGACGACGGCGGTCTCACGGCCGCACGGCGGGGAGAGTCGGGGTTTGTAGGATCGAGGGGCCCGGACGGGGCGGAGGAGGTCGATGTGGCGACGCGCGGGAAAGACCGGCAGACCCGGGAGCAGCGGGAGCGTGCACGTGCCTATCAGGCGCGTGTCGAACTCCACGAGCGGCAGGGGCGCCGACGCGCACGCGACAACGTGACCGCTCTCGTCGTCGGCCTGGTCGTCATCCTGGGGGCGGTCGGATCGCAGACGGCGTACTTCGCCGCCGGTCCCGGAGCGCCCGAACCCGTCCCCTCGACGACGCCGGCCCCCGACGCCCCGGCGTCGGAGGCGCCGACAAGCCCCACCCCGGATGCCACGGAGACCACCGCACCGTGATCCTGTGCCGTCGGGGCGGCTCATACTAGGCTCGGAGGGTCCTTCTCCCCCAGGCGGCTCTGCCGCGATGAGGTGCTATCCGTGTCTTCCGCTCCCACTCCCGAGACCTCCGACCCGCGCGACGCCGCGATCGACGCCGAGGTCGACGTTCCCCCCACGACCGAGGCCGACGTCTCCACCACGGCCGACGACGAAACTGCTTCCGTCGCCGGCGAAGGCGAGACCACGGATGCCGCGTCCGACGCCGTCATCGCGGCCGAGCCGGCCGAAGAGGGTGAGCCCGTCACCGACGGGGCTGAAGACTTCGCCGACACCCAGTCCTCGGCCGATGTGGACGGTGCGGCCGACTCCGTCGCCCTTGAGTCCTCAGCCGAGGCCGAGGCCGAATCACTTGTCGCGCCCGCCGCCGACGAAGAGGCTGAAGTGGACGCCGCGGCCGAAGAGCCCGCCGTCGACACCGAGTCTGCGGCGACCGCAGAGCCCGCCGCGGACGCCGAGCCCGCCGCGGACGCCGCGGACGCCGCGGCGGCCGAGCCGGCCGTCCCCGCACAGCCGGCGGCCCGCCCCGGACCGCGACTCCCCGGGCCGCCCCCCGGTGCGACCGCGTCGAAGACCTCGACCCAGCCGTGGGGCCGCGTCGATGACGACGGCACGGTCTCGGTCCGCGAGGGCGACGAGTGGCGTGAGGTCGGGCAGTACCCCGACGGCACGCCCGCCGAGGCGCTCGCCTACTACCAGCGCAAGTTCTCCGACCTGGCCGGCGAGGTCACGCTCGTCGAGACCCGTCACCGCCGAGGTGGCGCGTCGGCATCCGATCTGCGCTCTACGGCCACGTCCCTTCGCGCGAAGCTGGACGGGGCCGCCGCCGTCGGTGACCTCGCCGCCCTCATCGAACGCGTCGATGCTCTCACCGCCGAACTCGCCGAGGCGAGCGAGACCGAGGCCGTCGCGGCCAAGCAGGCCACCGAAGAAGCCGTGCGTGAGCGCACCGCCATCGTCGAAGAGGCCGAGGCTCTCGCTGCGCGCGACCCGCAGAGCGTGCAGTGGAAGCAGATGACCGCCGACATGGCCGCTCTGTTCGACCGGTGGCAGGCGCACCAGCAGAACGGTCCGCGCTTGTCGAAGTCGACCGCTCAGCAGCTGTGGCGACGCTTCCGTGACGCGCGGGCGACGGTCGACCGTCACCGGCGAGAGTTCTTCTCGTCGCTCGATGAGACGCACAAGTCCGCTCGCGAGGCGAAGACGCGTCTCGTCGAACGCGCCGAGGCCCTCGCCCCGCGCGGCGAGGACGGCATCGGCGCGTACCGCGACCTTCTCGACGCCTGGAAGGCGTCAGGACGTGCCGGCCGCAAGATCGATGACGCGCTCTGGGCGCGCTTCAAGGCCGCCGGCGACGCCCTCTACGGCGCGCGCATCGAGCGCGAGTCCGCGGAGAACGAGGCATCCAAAGAGAAGATCGAGCAGAGGCGGGCGCTCCTCGAGGAGGCTGCGCCGATCGTCGACGAGAAGAACATCGCCACCGCGCGTCAGAAGCTCACGGCAATCCAACGTCGATGGGACGAGATCGGGCGCATCTTCCCTCGCGACAAGGAGCGGGCGCTCGACGACGAACTGCGCAAGATCGAGCAGAGCGTGCGCACGCGCGAAGATGCCGACTGGAAGCGCAACGACCCCGAGCAGAAGGCGCGCGCCAACGACATGACGCGCCAGCTCACCGACGCGATCGACAAGCTCGAGGCCGAAGTCGCCGAGGCCGAAGCACGCGGCGACAAGCGCGCCGCCGCCCAGGCGAAAGATGCCCTCGAGGCACGCCGCACCTGGCTGCGCGCCCTCGGCGGCTGATCGGTTCTCCACAGGATCGACGCTCCGGGCGTCACGGGCGACATCACCCCGCCACACTGGCGGGATGGTGTCGCCCTTCCTGTTCTTCGCCGACGAACGTCTTTCGCTCGCCGAACTGTCCGCCGCGTGCCTCGACGGTCTGCTCGTCCCTCTCGGAGCCGGCTACATGCCCGCCGATGCCGCTGAGACGCCCTGGATGCGCGCCCGCAGTCTGCAGCCGCTCCTCGGAGAGCGGTGGGCGGCCGTCCGCAGCAGTGCTGCCTGGATACACGGTGCGCGTGAGGAGGAGCCCACGGCCCACCACGTGCAGAGGGCCGGTGCGACACGCGTGCGGGCACGCTTCGACGCCCGCATCGTCTACCACGATGTCCGACTGGCCGCCGACGATGTTCAGACGATCGGCGGTGTCTCCGTGAGTTCCCCGGAGCGCACGCTCGTCGACCTGGCCCGGTCCGACGACGACATCGACGCCCACCTCGCACGCACCTGGGCCGGCGTGGACCCCCATGTGCGGACGTCTGCCGAGGCCTGGATCTCGCGGCATCCGAGGTTCCCGTACGTCCGACGCGCGGCGACGCTCTTGAGCGGGGCGACAGATTCGCGGGAGTCAGAGATGTCGCGCCAGTCGTGATCGGTGCGCCGGTCAGCGGATGACGTGAGACGAGACACGCAGCCCTGTCGACCTTCGCCCTGCTCGAAGCAATGCCACGAAGCTCGGCAACCCGATCAAGACGACGTGACGCGGTACACGTCGTAGACCGCGTCGATGCGGCGGACGGCGTTGAGCACCCGGTCGAGGTGCACGGTGTCGCCCATCTCGAACACGAATTTGCTGAGGGCCAGCCGATCATTCGTCGTCGACACCGTGGCCGACAGGATGTTGACGTGGTGCTCACTGAGGACGCGCGTGACGTCGCTGAGCAGACCCGAGCGATCGAGTGCCTCGACCTGGATCTGAACCAGGAAGACGCTCTTCGTGGTGGGGGCCCACTCGACGTCGATCAGACGGTCAGGCTCCTCTTTCAGGGATTTGACGTTGGTGCAGTCGCCGCGGTGCACCGACACGCCGCTTCCGCGCGTCACGAAGCCGACGATCTCGTCGCCGGGGACCGGCGTGCAGCACTTCGCGAGCTTCACGAGGATGTCGGGGGCACCGCGAACGAGCACGCCCGAATCTCCGCCGCGCGGGGCACGGCTGCGTCCGACGGGGATGTCGATGGGCCCGGTGTTCGTCTCCTCGACGCTGACGAGGGCGGTGACCTTCTCGATCACGGACTGCGTCGAGACGTGTCCCTCGCCGACGGCGGCGTACAACGCCGAGACGTCTTCGTAGTGGAACAGGCGCGCGACCTCGGTGAAGGAGTCCTGGCTCATCAGCCGCTGCAGCGGCAGGTTCTGCCGACGCATGGCGCGGGCGATGGAGTCCTTGCCCTGCTCGATCGCCTCTTCGCGGCGCTCCTTGGTGAACCACCCACGGATCTTGTTGCGCGCACGGGTGCTCTTGACGAAGCCGAGCCAGTCCTGGCTGGGCCCGGCGTCGGGGTTCTTCGACGTGAACACCTCGACCACGTCGCCGCTCTGGAGCGCGGATTCGAGCGGCACAAGGCGTCCGTTGACCTTCGCACCCATGGTGCGGTGACCGATTTCGGTGTGCACGGCGTAGGCGAAGTCGACGGGAGTGGCACCGGTGGGCAGACCCACGACGCGTCCCTTCGGCGTGAAGACGTAGACCTCTTTGGCGCCGATCTCGAAGCGGAGCGAGTCGAGGAACTCCCCCGGGTCGGCCGTCTCGGCCTGCCAGTCGGAGATGTGGGCGATCCAGGCCATGTCGGCGTCGACGGACTTCGCATCCGTCTTGCCGCCGGCCATCCGCTCCTTGTACTTCCAGTGAGCGGCCACACCGAACTCGGCCTGCTGATGCATCTCGTGCGTGCGGATCTGAATCTCGACCGTGCGACCGCCCGGACCGATCACCGTCGTGTGAAGCGACTGGTACAGATTGAACTTGGGCGTGGCGATGTAGTCCTTGAAGCGCCCGGGCAGCGGGGTCCATCGGGCGTGGATCGCGCCCAGCACCGCGTAGCAGTCGCGCACGGTACCCACGAGGATACGGATGCCGATGAGGTCGTAGATGTCGTCGAACTCACGGCCCCGCACGACCATCTTCTGGTACACGGAGTACAGCTGCTTCGGTCGGCCCATGACCCGGCCGCGCACACGAAGCTCGCGCAGGTCGGCATCGACGGCGTCGATCACGTTCTGGACGTATTGCTCGCGCTGAGGGGTGCGCTGACGGACGAGGCTTTCGATCTCGGCGTAGAGCTTGGGATGCATGACGGCGAACGAGAGATCCTCGAGCTCGCTCTTGATCGCCTGGATGCCGAGCCGGTGCGCGAGGGGCGCGTAGATCTCGAGCGTTTCGGTGGCCTTCTTCGCCGCCTTGTGCGGGGGTACGAAGCCCCAGGTGCGTGCGTTGTGGAGGCGGTCGGCAAGCTTGATGAGCAGCACGCGGATGTCTTTCGACATCGCGACGATCATCTTGCGGACGGTCTCGGCCTGCGCGCTGTCGCCGTACTTGACCTTGTCGAGTTTGGTCACGCCGTCGACCAGCATGGCCACCTCGTCGCCGAAGTCGGCGGCGAGCTCGTCGAGGGGGTAGCCCGTGTCTTCCACCGTGTCGTGCAGTAAGGCCGCGGCGATGGCCTTCGGCCCGAGCCCGAGCTCGGCCAGGATCTGTGCGACGGCGAGCGGATGGGTGATGTACGGCTCACCGCTCTGCCGCTTCTGCCCGTCGTGCGCCTTGTCGGCGACGGCGTAGGCACGCTCGACGATCGCCAGGTCGCCCTTGGGATGGTGCGTGCGCACGGTGCGCAAGAGCTTGTCGACGTCGTCGCGGCGGGCGGCGCGCGAGAAGATGCGCGGCACGAGCCGTCGCAACGAGGACGGCGGCGGCGCAGAGGACGCGGTCTCGGTCATCGACACCTCTCCCTACGGCCAGTCGATCAAGTCTACGCTCCGACGAGGTGAGGCCCCGACCTCAGGTCGGGGCCTCACCGGTGCTGTCGCAGCCGTGCGGGGGCTGAGGTCCGGTCTCAGACCGGGACACCCGCCTTTTCGCGAGCAACGAGGACACGCGAATCGCGCTGAGCGACCGGCTTCTCTTTCTCGCGGAGCAGTGCGTACATCGGGACCGCGACGAACAGCGTCGAGTACGCCGCGACGATCGTGCCGACGAAGATCGACAGCGAGATGTCGCTGAGCGTGCGCGCACCGAGCGGGACACCGATGAAGAGGATCGCACCGACGGGCAGGATCGCGACCACGGTGGTGTTGATCGAGCGGATCAACGTCTGGTTGGCGGCGAGGTTGACCGATTCGGCGAACGTTCGACCGGAGATCTCGCCGTCTTCTCTGGTGTTCTCTCGCACCTTGTCGAACACGACGGTGGTGTCGTAGAGCGCATAGGAGAGGATCGTCAAGAAGCCGATGACGGCGGCCGGCGAGATCTCGAATCCGAACACGGCGTACACGCCGATCGTGATGACGAGCACGTCGACCAGTCCGATGATGGCCGCGACCGACATCTTCCAGGTGCGGAAGTACAGCGCCAGGATGAGGAACGTCAGCGCCAGGAAGATGGACAGACCCCACAGCGACTGACGCGTGACGTCCTCACCCCAGGTCGGGCCGATGAACGAGTTCGTGATCTCGGCTGCGGGCACGTCGTACGCGGTGGCCAGGGCGGCCGACACGGCCTGCGTCTCGTCGTTGTCGAGCTGGTCCGTCTGCACGCGCACGGCCTGGTCGTTGATCGTCGAGACGCGCGTGGTCGTTCCGGGCACGACGGACGTCACGGCATCGGTCGCGAGAGCCTGATCGAGCAATGCCGGGTTCGACACGGTGAACTGTGCACCACCGGTGAACTCGATGGAGAACTGCACCGGTCGGAACAGGGGCACGAGAGCCGCGCCGATGACCAGGACGGCCGCGATGATGAACCAGAGGCGACGGCGCTGGACGAACGGGAAGGACGTCTTCCCGGAGTAGAGGTCGTTGCCGAGTTGCGTCATGGAGCGCATCAGTCGTCTCCCTCCTTCGTCGAGCGGCTATCGCCTCGGCCGGCGGCAGCGAGCTCCGCCTGCTTGCGTTCCGCGATGGTCTGGCGTCGCTGGGCCTCACCGCGCGACCGCTTGGCGCGGGCGGCGTCGGCGACCGGGGCACGGAACTCCGCGCGACCGCGGTAGACGGCGCCGAGGGCGTGAGGGTCCATCCCGGAGAGCGGGTGGCCGGAGCCGAAGAACCGCGTGCGGGCCAGCAACTGCATCACCGGGTGGGTGAACAGGATGAAGATCAGGATGTCGATCGCGGTGGTGATACCGAGCGTGAACGCGAAGCCCTTCACGGTGGCATCCGCGAGGATGTACAGCACGACGGCGGCGAGGATGTTGATCGACTTCGAGATGTAGATCGTGCGCTTCGCACGGGCCCAGCCGTCCTCGACCGCCGCGGTGATCGACTTACCGTCGCGCAACTCGTCTCTGATGCGTTCGAAGTACACGATGAACGAGTCGGCGGTGAAGCCGATGGTCACGATCAGACCCGCGACGCCGGCGAGGGAGAGACGGAAGCCGGCACGCCAGGCGAGGATGCACAATGCCACGTAGGTCAGCACCGCCATCACGCCGAGGGAGGCGATGATCACGGTTCCGAGTGCGCGATAGACGATCAGCGAGTAGATCGCGACGAGACCGAGGCCGATGAGGCCGGCGATGAAGCCGATCTGCAGCTGCTGCGAGCCGAGGGTTGCCGAGACGGTGTCGGAGCTGACGACCGTGAAGCTCAGCGGCAGGGCGCCGTACTTCAGCTGATCGGCGAGGGCCTTGGACGACTCCTGGGTGAAGCTGCCGGTGATGCTGGGCCGACCGTCGAGAATGGTCCCCTGCATGACCGGGGCCGACAGAACGGAGCCGTCGAGGACGAAGGCGAACTGGTTGAGCGGCGGCTGCAGCGCGACGAGCCGCTGGCTGATCTCACCGAACGTCCGGGTGCCCTGGTCGTTGAAGACCAGATTCACGGCCCAGCGGCCGGTGTTCTGTTCCTGACCGTTGGTGGCATCGCTGATGTCGGTGCCGTTGAGTTCGACGGGCCCGAGGATGTACTTCCCGCCGTCGTCGATCCCGCACGTGATCATGGGCTGGTCGGCCGGGGCCTCCGAGGGATTCGACGGCGGGTTGTCGCAGTCGTAGGCGAGGAACTCCGCCTGCAGGGCAGGTGTGATGTACGCGGGGTCGCTGGCGTCGGTCGGAGCGGCGGTCGGTGTCGACGGCAGCGCGGGATCGGGCGTCGGGTACGGCGTGGAGGTGCCATCGGCGCCCACGAACGAGGTCCCTTGCGCGCCGGTGAAGAGCACGGGACGCAGCTGCAGCTGGGCGGAGCTCTGGATGCGCTCGCGCGTCGCCTCATCGGCCTGACCGGGGATCTGAACGACGATGTTGCGACCGCCCTCGGTGGCGACATCGGTTTCACCCACACCCGAGGCGTCGACGCGTTGGCGGATGATGGTGACGGCCTGCCGCAGCTGCTCGCTGTCAGGGGCGGCGCCGTCGGTGGTCTGGGCCTGCAGGATGATCTGTGTTCCACCCTGGAGGTCCAGGGCGAGATCGGGGGTCCAGGAACTGGCTTGGAAGACGTGCACGCCCAGCGCGTTGATGCCGAAGAGCACGCCGGTGATGGCGAGCAATCCGGTCAACACGCGCCAGGCATGACGGACAGGAGTCGAGGGCGCCACGGAGTCGGCTTTCTGTGCGGCGGTGAACGAAAAGGGAGAGGGGGATCAGACCGCGGGGCGGTCCTTGTCGTCGCGGTCCGCGTCAGCGGTGCTCCGACGGGCGGCGCGATCGTCGTCGCTGATCGAGGTGATCTCGCCATCGGCGACCCCGCCGACGTACTCGGCCTCGGACTCCTCGGCCTCGATGAACTCGTCTTCGGTGACGGCTCCCTCGATGGGGTCGACGATGCGCAGCACCGCCTGGCTGTGCACCTTGATGACAATCCCGGGAGCGATCTCGACCAGCGCCGGCTTGTCGAGGTCTTCTCCGTCGTACTCGACGATCGTGCCGTAGAGACCGCCCTGCAGCAGCACCTCGGCGCCGGGAACGGTTTCGCGGGCCTTCTTCTCCTGTTCGGCCTTCTGCTTCTTCATCCGGCGCCGCGAGCTCACGAACATGAAGACGAGCAGACCGGCCAGCAGAATCAGAAGGGGGAAGCTTTCCATGGAGGCGGTGCACCTTTCAAATCAGGCGCGCCGTGCGGCACTGCCTAGCGAGGGTCGGGGAATCCCTCGCCGAGTATAGGTCATACGCCCTGGCTGAACCGGAGCAGGCCGTCGGGGTGGGGCGCGCCGAGGTGATCGTAGGCCTCGGGTGTCGCAACGCGGCCGCGAGGCGTGCGGCCCATGAAACCGATCCGCACGAGGTAGGGCTCCACGACGGATTCGATGGTCTCCGGCTCTTCGCCCACGGCGACGGCGAGGGTGCTGAGTCCCGTCGGTCCCCCGCGGAATCGGCGCACGAGAGCCTCGAGCACCGCACGGTCCAGCCGGTCGAGGCCGATGGCATCCACGTCGTAGAGGTCGAGAGCCGCGCCGACCGTGCGCACGTCGGCCTGCCCGTCGTCGGTGCCCGCCGAGGGGCCGTACACGACCAGGTAGTCGCGCACGCGGCGCAGGAGGCGGTTGGCGATGCGGGGGGTGCCGCGGGAGCGGCGAGCGATCTCGGTACGTGCCGTGCCCGGGAGGCCGACATCGAGCATGGCTGCCGAGCGCGACACCACCAACTCCAGCTCGTCAGGCTCGTAGTACTCCAGGTGGGCGGTGAAGCCGAAGCGATCGCGCAGGGGGTTGGGCAGCAGCCCGGCGCGCGTGGTGGCGCCGACCAGGGTGAACGGCGCGAGGTCGAGGGGGATGCTCGTGGCGCCGGCCCCCTTGCCGACCATGATGTCGATGCGGAAGTCCTCCATCGCGAGGTACAGCATCTCTTCGGCCGACCGCGCCATGCGATGGATCTCATCGATGAAGAGCACTTCGCCGGGCGTGAGAGACGACAGCAGAGCGGCCAGGTCTCCCGCGTGCTGAATGGCCGGACCGCTGGAGAGGCGCAAGGGACGCCCACTCTCGTGGGCGACGATCATCGCGAGCGTCGTCTTGCCCAGACCCGGCGGGCCGGACAGCAGGATGTGGTCGGGTGAGCGCTGCTGGATGCGCGCGGCATCGAGCAGCAGTTGCAGTTGCCCGCGCACCTTGTGCTGGCCGACGAACTCGGCGAGGGAGGTCGGCCGGAGGGCTCCCTCGATGGCGAGTTCGATCTCGTCGTCGGGGGTGTCGGCGTCACGGACGTCAGCCACCCACGGTCTCCTTGCGTGCGGGTCCGAGCAGCGCGAGCGTCAGGCGGAGCAGGGCCTGCACCGATGCGCGATCACCGTCCGAGGCGCTCTCGGCGACGGATGCCACGGCCTCCGCCGCGGTGCGCTCGTTCCAGCCGAGTCCGATCAACGCCTGGGTCACCTGCGACGGCACGTGGCCGTGTGCGGCGACGGCGGTCGTCGTGGTCGCTGGAACAACCGCGAGCTTGCCGGCGAGCTGGACGACGATGAGCTTCGCGGTCTTGGGGCCGATGCCCGACACGCGACGGAACGGTGCGTCGTCGTCGTCGGCCACGGCCTGCGCGATCTGCGGGACGGTGAGGGATGACAGGACGCCGAGCGCGGACTTGGGCCCGACGCCGGTCACGCTGATGAGGTGGGCGAAGACCGTCAATTCTTCGCGGGTTTCGAAGCCGTAGAGCGAGAGGGCGTCTTCGCGCACGATGAGATTGGTGTGCAGGTGCACCTCGGACCCGACGTGCACGGTGCGGGCGAGCTGCGCGGTGACGGCGACGGAGAAGCCGACGCCACCCACCACGACCACGAGCGAGTCGTCGGCGACGTGGGCGGCCGTCCCGTGCAGCGAGGAGATCATGCCGACAGTTTACGCGTCCGTTCGTACATGTGTTCGAGCGACACGGGGCTGTGGAGAACGTCGCTTCTCGGCATCCCTCCACGCGCGCTGGGCCGGGGTCAGCGCGGATTCCCCCGAGGGGGCGGCCGCTCCCCCGCGCCAGGCGTGGCAGAGCGCGATGGCGAGGGCGTCAGCGGCATCCGCGGGTTGCGGGAGTTCGTCCAGTCGCAGTACGCGCGCGACCATGGTCTGCACCTGCAGTTTGTCGGCCGAGCCGTAGCCCGTGATCGCGGCCTTCACCTCGCTGGGCGTGTGGGTGGCCGCGGGAATGCCGTACTCGGCGGCGAGCAGCAGGGCGATACCGCTCGCCTGCGCTGTTCCCATGACCGAGTGTCGGTTGTTCTGCGCGAACACGCGCTCGACGGCGACCACCCCGGGATCGTGCTCCGCCAGAACGGAGCGGATGCCGGCCGCAATGGTCGCGAGGCGTCTCTCGATCGGATCGGTCGTCGCCGATCGGACGACGCCCACGTGCACGAGCGTGGCCGTGCGATTCGGCAAGACGTCGACGACGCCCACGCCGCAGCGGGTGAGGCCGGGGTCGATGCCGAGGACGCGGAGGGAACGAGACACGGCCCCCACGCTAAGCGCAGGGGCCGTAGCCGGAGTGAGGGCGCGCCCTTACTCGTCGTTCTCGAGCTCGGCCTGCACCTCGGCGGTGAGGTCGAAGTTCGTGTAGACGTTCTGCACGTCGTCGCTGTCTTCGAGCGCGTCGATGAGACGGAAGACCTTACGGGCGGTGTCGGCGTCGACCTCCACCTTCAGCGAGGGGACGAATTCCACGTCGGCGGAGTCGTACTCGATCCCGGCGTCCTGCAGGGCGCTGCGCACCGACACGAGATCGGAGGCCTCGGTGATGACACCGAAGCCCTCGCCGTGGGGCTCGACCTCTTCGGCGCCGGCTTCGAGAACGGCCAGCATGACGTCGTCCTCACTGGTGCCTTCGGAGGGAACGACGATGACGCCCTTGCGGCTGAAGTTGTAGGCGACGCTGCCCGGGTCGGCAAGGGTGCCGCCGTTACGGCTGAGGGCGGTGCGCACCTCGGCCGCGGCGCGGTTCTTGTTGTCGGTCAGGCACTCGATGAGAAATGCCACGCCGTTGGGTCCGTAGCCCTCGTACATGATCGACGCGTACTCGACGGCTTCGCCACCGATACCCGCACCGCGCTTGATGGCACGGTCGATGTTGTCTTTGGGGACCGAGGTCTTCTTGGCCTTGAGGACCGCATCGAACAGCGTCGGGTTGCCCTGGAGGTCGGCTCCACCGAGCTTCGCGGCGACCTCGATGTTCTTGATCAGCTTGGCCCACGACTTGGCCCGGCGGGAGTCGATGACCGCCTTCTTGTGCTTGGTCGTGGCCCATTTGGAGTGTCCGGACATGAGTTCCAGTCTAGAGCGCGGAGGCGCCGACGCCGCGTCTGGCGTCGACGTGGTCGAGGAAGCGCTGGTGGAACCGGGTCTCCCCCGTCGATTCGGGATGGAAGGCCGTGCCGAGCAACGCCCCCTGCTCGATCGCGACGACGCGGCCGTCGGGAAGGGATGCCAAGGGCTCGGCATCCGGTCCCCACTCGATCACGGCGGGGGCGCGGATGAACACGGCGTGCACCGGCGGCGACCCCAGCGCGGGAACATCGAGGTCTGTCTCGAACGAGGCGGTCTGGCTTCCGAACACGTTGCGCGCGACCCGCGCGTCGATTCCGCCGAAGGTCCGCTGACCCGTGATCGCGCCGTCGATGCGATCGGCCAGCAGGATGAGCCCGGCGCACGTGCCGTACATCGGCATCCCGTCGGCGATCGCGCCGCGGATCGGGTCGAACAGGTCGAAGGCGCGCGCCAGCTTGTCGATGACGCTGGACTCGCCGCCGGGGAGCACGAGTCCCTCCACGTCGGCGAGTTCCTCGGGCCGACGCACGGGGCGTGCGTCAGCGCCGAGGGAAGTCAGTACCGCGAGGTGCTCGCGCACGTCGCCCTGGAGGGCGAGAACGCCGACTCGGAGACTGTTACCAGCCACGCTCGGCCAGGCGGTGCGGCGCGGCGAGGTCGGCGACGTTGATGCCCACCATCGCCTCGCCGAGTCCGCGAGAGGCCTCGGCGACGATCTTCGGATCGTCGTGGAAGGTCGTGGCTTTCACGATGGCTGCGGCGCGCTGGGCGGGGTTGCCCGATTTGAAGATGCCGGAGCCCACGAACACGCCGTCGGCGCCGAGCTGCATCATCAGGGCGGCGTCGGCCGGGGTGGCCACTCCCCCGGCGGTGAACAGCACGACGGGGAGCTTTCCGGTCTCGGCGATCTCGGCGACGAGATCGTACGGAGCCTGCAGTTCTTTCGCCGCGACGTACAGCTCGTCTTTGCTCTTGGCGCGCAGGGCGTTGATCTCTCCGCGGATGGTGCGGATGTGCTTGGTCGCCTCGGAGACGTCGCCCGTGCCGGCCTCACCCTTCGAACGGATCATGGCTGCGCCCTCGGTGATGCGGCGGAGCGCCTCGCCGAGGTTCGTCGCGCCGCAGACGAAGGGCACCGTGAAGTCGTACTTGTCGATGTGGTTGACGTAATCGGCGGGCGACAGCACCTCGGACTCGTCGATGTAGTCGACGCCGAGCTCCTGCAGGATCTGCGCCTCGACGAAGTGGCCGATGCGGGCCTTGGCCATCACCGGGATCGACACGGAAGCGATGATGTCGTCGATGAGGTCGGGGTCGCTCATGCGCGCGACGCCACCCTGGGCGCGGATGTCGGCGGGTACCCGCTCGAGTGCCATCACAGCGACGGCGCCTGCGTCCTCGGCGATCCGGGCCTGCTCGGCGGTGACGACGTCCATGATCACGCCGCCCTTGAGCATCTCGGCGAGACCGCGCTTGACGCGGGAGGTTCCGGTGTCGGTCATGTCCACTCCGTTCCGCGCGGGACAGCGCGAGTTTCGCGCGTCGGGGTGCGCGCTATTGGCTTAGGCCAAACCGTAGCATGGCCGAGGACATAGGATCGGGAGCGAGTCGAGGGGGCGCATGAGCATCGATCTGACCGGCAGTTCGGCATCCGGGATCGCCGCTGACCTCCGCACGCGCATCGAACGCGGCGAGCTCGTCCCGGGCACATTGCTGCCCTCGGTCCGCGCCGTGGCCGTCGACCTCGGAGTCAACCGCAACACCGTCGTCGCCGCCTACCGACAGCTCGCGCAGGCGGGTCTCGTCGAGGCTCGTGGGCGCGGCGGAACACGCGTGGCCGACCGCACCGCGGTCGCGCAAGAGGGCTACGCCCCCGACACGGTGTTGCGCGACGTCGGCTCGGGCAACCCCGACCCCGCCCGCATCCCGGACCCCACCGCCGCCCTCGCCCGCTCGACCCGGCCCGTCCTGTACGGGGAGCCGGTTATCGACCCGGGCCTCGAAGCCTGGTCTCGTGCGTGGATGATGGATCAGCTCCCCCACGACGACGTGCGCATCACCGTCACCAGTGGCGCGAGCGACGCGATCGAGCGACTCCTCGCGCAGGCGCTGCAGCGCGACGACGCCGTCGCCCTGGAGGATCCCTGCTTCCTCTCGGCCTTGCACACGGTGCGCACGGGCGGCTACCGGGCCGTCCCCGTCGAGGTGGATGCCGAGGGCATGACCGTCGTCGGGCTTCGGGCCGCGCTGGAGGCGGGAGTTCGCGCCGTGATCTGCACGCCCCGCGCGCACAACCCCACCGGTGCGAGTCTCAGCGGTGAGCGCGCCGCGAGCCTGCGCGCGGTTCTGGCCGACCACCCGTACGTCCTCGTCATCGAAGACGACCACTTCTCGCTCCTCTCGCGTGCACCGCTCCACTCGGTGATCGGTTCCGCACAGCGTCGATGGGCGCGCATCCGGTCGATGTCGAAGTTCCTCGGACCCGACACCTGCCTGGCCGTCACGGCATCCGATGCCGACACGGCCGACGGTCTTGCGGTGCGCCTCACCCCGGGCACCACCTGGGTGAGCCACATCCTGCAGCGGCTGACCCTCGCGCTGATGACCGACGACGGCGTCCGCGCCGACATCGAGCGCGCTGCCGAGCACTACGCCGCCCGCAATGCCGCGTTCGCACGGGCCCTCACCGAACGGGGTCTACCGACCACCTCCGGGGACGGGCTCAACCTGTGGGTGCCGCTCCCGGTGCCGGCAGCGACCGTGCGCGAGGAACTCATGCGGCGGGGCTGGTTGGCGCGCGAGGGCGACCCGTTCTTCCTCTCCCCCGATCACGCGGGGGCGTTCCTGCGACTCACCGTGCACGATCTCGACGAATCGTCGGCCGCAGCCCTCGCCGACGACATCGCCGTCGCCGCGGGGGCGCGTCGCCCGAGCGCGCGAGGTGGAAGGATCGAGGCATGAAGGTTCTCTCGATCCAGTCCGCCGTCGCGTACGGGCACGTCGGCAATTCCGCCGCCGTCTTCCCCCTGCAGCGCATCGGCGTCGAGGTCCTGCCGGTCTACACGGTCAACTTCTCCAATCACACCGGGTATGGCGCGTGGCGGGGTCCGCTCATCTCCCCCGACGATGTGGCGGCCGTCATCTCCGGTATCGAAGACCGCGGGGTGTTCCCCCAGATCGACGTGGTGCTCTCGGGGTATCAGGGCGGCGAGGGCATCGCCGACGTCATCATCGACACCGTCGCGCGGGTGAAGAAGGCGAACCCGGATGCCGTGTACGCCTGCGACCCCGTCATGGGCAACGCCAAGTCGGGCTGCTTCGTGGCCCCCGCCATCCCCGAGCTGCTGCGCGAGCGCGTGGTGCCCGTGGCCGACATCCTGACCCCCAACCAGTTCGAGCTGGGCTTCCTCACCGGCACCGAGCCCGGCAGCATCGACTCGACGCTCGACTCGGCCGACGCGTTGCGCGACCGAGGCCCTCGGACGATCCTCGTCACCAGCGTCGAGCGCCCCGACCGCGAGGCCGACACGATCGAGATGATGGTCGTCGACGACAACGGTGCCTGGATCGTGCAGACCCCGCTCATTCCGATGAAGGCCAACGGTTCGGGCGACGTGACCGCGGCGCTGTTCACCGCCCACTACCGCCGCAGCGGCGGTGACGCGGCCGACGCGCTCGCGCGTACGGCATCCAGTGTCTTCGACCTGTTGACCAACACGTACGAGTCAGGTTCGCGGGAGCTGCGTCTCATCGAGTCGCAGGAGGCGTATGCGCACCCGAGGCTGCAGTTCTCGGTGCGGCAGGTGCGCTGACCGCTCGTCAGGCGCCAGCGCTGCACGCTCGACCCGTTGCATGTGACCTGCGACAGCAGACCGCCGTCGACCGACGATGCTGCGCTCTGCAGGCAGAGGTTGTTGCATTTGTCGCGAATCTCGGTCCAACCGCCGCCGACGTCGGTGAGCTGCCACTGCTGCACGTCGATTCCGTTGCACGTCCACTGCCGTACTTCCGAGCCGCTCGCAGTGGCGAAGGTGAAGTTGTCGAGGCAGAGATTGCTGGATCTGTTCTTGATCTCGGCGTAGCCGTTGCCGAGGTCGGTGACCGCCCACAGTTCGGTTCGAGGCTGTCAACGCCGGATCGTGGACGGGGGCCAGGGATCGCTCGTCGACCGCGGGTCGTCGGTCGGACTGCCCGCAGGGAGGCTGCGGGCGGTCGCCCGCATGCCCGGTCCGAGGCGCCGGTGACCACCGTCGGGGTCCGTGCGTGCGTCCCGCCCATCGCCCGGATGCGTGCCCCGAACAGTGCGACGCAGCCGGTGTCAGCTCGGTCGGGGCACGACGAGGCCTCGGCGTGGATTCGGACGGTGCGGACGTCAGTCGTGCTCCGGCGCGTCCCATGCCTCGGCGACCGTCTGACGCACATCACCCAGGAGCTGCGGCAGGGCTTTCGTCTTGGCGATGATCGGGAAGAAGTTCGCGTCGGACGCCCACCGCGGGACGATGTGCTGGTGCAGGTGCGCGTCGACACCGGCGCCGGCGATCGCCCCTTGGTTCATGCCCAGGTTGAACCCGTCGCACCGTGATACCGCGCGCAGCACTCGCATCCCGCGCTGCGTCAAGGCGCCGATCTCGGCCACCTCTTCGTCCGTCGCCTGGTCGTACGTGGCGATGTGGCGGTACGGGCAGACGAGGAGGTGCCCGGAGTTGTAGGGGAACAGGTTGAGCAGGACGTAGGCCGTCGTGCCGCGCGCGACGATCAGACCGTCCTCGTCGGACATGGTCGGCGCCGCGCAGAACGGGCAGTTCTTCTCCATCGGCTCGCGACCGGCCGAGATGTAGGCCATGCGGTGTGGCGTCCAGAGGCGCTGGAATTCGTCGGGCACGCCGGGCAGCGTCATGGCATCCACGAGCTCGGCGTCGGTCGTCGCCGATCCGGGTGCGCCGTCGGCCGATACCGTCCCGGTCGGCGCCGTGCCGACCGTCGAGGGCCCGTCCGACACGGCGGCATCCGGATCGGTCGTCACGCCAGGTCCTCGGCCGTGTTCACGAGCGTGCGGCCCGCGATCGCGCCGGTGATGCGGGCGACGGCCTCGGCGACGGGGATGCCGTTGAGCTGCGTGCCGTCGCGGAAGCGGAACGAGACGGTCCCGTTCGAGCGGTCCTGCTCGCCGGCGATCAGCATGAGCGGCACCTTCTGAGTGGTGTGCGTGCGGATCTTCTTCTGCATGCGGTCGTCGCTGTGATCGGCCTCGGCGCGGACCCCCTTGGTCTTGAGGTCGCGCACGATGTCGGCGAGATAGTCGCCGTACTCGGCAGCGACCGGCACGGCCACGACCTGCACCGGGGCGAGCCACACCGGGAAGGCGCCGGCGTAGTGCTCGAGCAGGATCGCGAAGAAGCGCTCGACCGAGCCGAACAGGGCGCGGTGGATCATGACGGGGCGGTGCTTCTCGCCGTCGGGGCCGGTGTACTCGAGCTCGAAGCGCTCGGGCTGATTGAAGTCGAGCTGGATCGTCGACATCTGCCAGGTGCGGCCGATCGCGTCGCGCGCCTGCACCGAGATCTTCGGCCCGTAGAAGGCCGCTCCACCCGGGTCGGGCACGAGCTCGAGGCCGGAAGCCTCGGCGACCTCGCGGAGCGTCTCGGTGGCCTCGGTCCACAGCGCGTCGTCGCCGATGAACTTCGGGTTGCCCTCTTCTTTCGTGGAGAGCTCCAGATAGAAGTCGTTGAGGCCGTAGTCGCGCAGCGTCTGCAGCACGAAGTCGAGGCTGTGGGTCAGCTCGCCCTTGACCTGCTCGGCGGTGACGTAGATGTGGGTGTCGTCCTGGGTCATACCGCGCACGCGGGTCAGACCGGCGAGCGTGCCGCTCTTCTCATAGCGGTAGACCGACCCGAACTCGCTGAGGCGCAGCGGCAGCTCGCGGTAGCTGCGCCCGCGAGAGCGGAAGATCAGGTTGTGGAAGGGGCAGTTCATGGGCTTCAGGTAGTACTCCTGGCCCTCGCGCGACACGTGCCCGTCGGCATCCACGACCTCGTCGAGCACCATCGGGGGGTACATGCCGTCGGCGTACCACTGCAGGTGCCCGCTCGTCATGAACAGGTCGCCCTTGGTGATGTGCGGGGTGTTCACGACCTCGTAGCCGCTGGCGAGCAGGCGCTCGCGCATGTAGCGCTCGATCTCGTAGCGGATGATCCCGCCCTTGGGGTGGAACACCGACAGACCCGGGCCGATCTCGTCGGGGAACGAGAAGAGATCGAGCTCCTTGCCCAGCTTGCGGTGGTCGCGCTTCGCCGCCTCCTCCAAACGGTGCTGGTAGGCGCGCAGCTCATCTTTCGTCGGCCACGCAGTGCCGTAGATGCGCTGCAGCTGCGGGTTCTTCTCACTGCCGCGCCAGTAAGCGCCGGCGATACGCGTGAGGTCCCAGCCGTTACCGATCAGACGCGTGCCGGGCACGTGCGGTCCTCGGCAGAGGTCTTTCCACGCGGTCTCGCCGTCGCGGGTGACGTTGTCGTAGATGGTCAGCTCACCGGCGCCCACCTCGACGGACGCGCCCTCGGCGGCCTCGGCCGATCCGCCCTTGAGTCCGATCAGCTCGAGCTTGAACGGCTCGTCGGCGAGTTCGGCGCGAGCCTCGTCGTCGGTGACGACGCGACGCACGAACCGCTGGTTCTCGCGGACGATGCGCTCCATCTCCTTCTTGATGACCTTGAGGTCGTCGGGGGTGAAGGGCTCGTCGACCTGGAAGTCGTAGTAGAAGCCGTCGGTGACGGGCGGACCGATACCGAGATTGGACTGGGGCTTGACCCGCTGCACGGCCTGGGCGAGCACGTGCGCGGTCGAGTGTCGCAGGATCGACAGACCGTCGGCGCTGTCGATCGTGACCGGCTCGACGGCGTCATCGGCCGTGACGGTCGTGGCCAGGTCTTTCAGCTCTCCGTTCACGCGCAGCGCGACGACCGAACGGTCGGGGAAGAGGGCGAAGCCATCGGCGGGGAAATCAGTCACAGCACATCTCCTGAAGGGGTCGATTCCAGGCTACCGGGCGGGCATGGTCTCGACCGCACCGGACGTGCCCCATAGTGGAGCGGTGACTCTGGCCATCATCGGCGGCGTGCTCTGGATCCTCGGGATCGTCGCGCTGCTCACCGGCGCCTTCCCCGCGGGCGACGCCCTCGCCGTCGCCGACCGGGTGTGGCCGATCCTCCTCTTCGTCGTCGCCGTCACCGTCGTCGCCGAACTGGCATCCAAGGCGGGGCTGTTCGACGTCGTCGCGGCGCGGCTCGCCCGGATCGCCCGAGGCCGCACGGTCTGGCTGTGGGTGCTCGTCGTGGCCCTGGCCACGGCGGCGACGGCGTTCCTCTCGCTCGACACCACCGCGGTTCTGCTGACGCCGGTGGTGATATCGATGGCCGTGGCGCGGAAGCTCGACCCGCTGCCCTTCGCCTTCGTCACGGTGGTGTTGGCGAACACCGCCTCGCTCGTGCTTCCGGTGTCGAATCTCACCAACCTCTTGGCATCCGAGGCCCTCGGCGGCGGGCACGACCCGATCGCGTTCCTCGCCCTGCTGGGTCCCTCGGCGTTGATCGCGATCGCGGTCTCGGTCGTGGTGCTGACGCTGGTCTTCCTGCGACGGCTCCCGAAGACGTACCCGGATGCCGCCCCTCCCACCGTCTCCGATCGTCTGCTCCTCCGGGTCGCGGGCGTGGTGACGCTCGCGCTCCTCCCCCTGCTCGTGGTCGGTCTCGAACCGTGGATGCCGGCACTCGGTGCCGCGGTGGTGCTCGTGGCGGCTTTCGCGTGGCGGGCGCCGCGGGCTCTCGGCATCCGTCTGGTCCCCTGGTCATTACTGGTCTTCGCGGGTGGGCTGTTCCTCGCCGTGGGAGCGCTGGAGGCTCTGGGCATCGGGCAGGTGACGTCGGTGCTCGCCGGGACGGGCGACGATCTCGCCTCGCTGTGGCAGCTCGCCGGGGTGGGCGCTCTGGCGGCGAACGGGATCAACAACCTTCCGGCCTATCTGGCGCTGGAGTCAGTGGCGGGCTCCCCTGCACGTCTCGCGGCATTGCTCGTCGGTGTGAACGCCGGCCCCATCGTCACCCCGTGGGCGTCGATGGCCACGCTGCTGTGGCATGACCGCCTCGTGGCCGCCGGGGTCGAGGTGCGCTGGAGCCGATTCATCGTGCTCGGCGCCGTGATCGCGCCGCTGATCCTGCTCCTGGGCATCCTGCCGCTGGCACGCTGACAGCGCGACCGCCCGGGGCTGCGCAGACCGCCGCGAGTCGGGCGCTCAGTGTCCTTCCGACAGGGCGACCGCACGGGCGTCGACGGCCGCCGCTCAGCCCTCGTACGCGCGGGCCCAGGCCTTCCGCGGCTCAATGAGCCACACTGCAAGACCCTCGCGCATTTCGTACGGAGCGCCCGTGTACACGGCGGCGATGCGATCGACGTACGGCAGTGCCTCATCGCCCTCGATGCGCTCGACCGCTTCTCCGCGGACGAAGGCCATCGCGTAGGCATTGTCGGCACCGGTCACCGAGATCGCCACACGCGGGTCGCGGCGGATGTTGCGGTCCTTCAGAGTGTCCACCTCGGTGAAGATCGCGAGACGGTCTCCCTCGACGCCGACCCACAGGGGAATCGAGTGCGGGGACCCGTCGCGCATCACCGTCGCGAGGTGCGCGATGGCATCCGTCTCGAAGTAGGGCTTGGCGTGCGTCCAATCGCTCATACCTCACCCAACCGCGGGCGCGGCGACGCATTCCCCGATCAGGGCGCCGAGGCGGCGGGTGCCTGGTCGTTCGGTACCTCGCGGAACACCATCTCGTCGCGCCGCTGGCTCTCGCGCGGAGCGAGGTCGTCGGGCTCCGGGATGACGTACAGTCCGCGGCCGGAGTTCGCGTTGTAGGTCAGGGCGTGCAACCACGCAGGACTCAGCTGAGGCGACCGGCTGCCGTGATACTTGAAGACGAGCGAGACGTTCGGATGGATGTAGACCGTCGTGCGTCCGCCGCCGGTGCTGACGTCGTCTTTCCACGTGAACGGAAAGCTCTCGCCCCGGCGGACCTTCGCCATCATCACCGCCTGCAGATGAGCGAGCAGGCGGTCTTCGAAGTCGATCTTGATGTTGCCGTCGTAGATGAACTTGCCCATGATGCCCCCGGCGGTCACCGCCGCTGTGCGCATCTCCAGGCGAGAAGTAGGACGCGGAATACGTCAGCGGCGACCGCTTCTTCCGTTCTCGCACTGTCTCGCGCGTCGGCTGCCCCCGCAAACCCCCGCGTCGCCCGTGTCGTTTTCCGGATAGTGCTTTTCGCGTCGCCGTCGCCCGCAGCTCCTCAGACGGCGCGAGAGATGCGGAGGATGACGCGGTCGCCGGGTTTGCGCTGCACTCGACGGACGAACGCCTCGAACCCGAGGATGGCGCGGTACTGCAGGCCGTACTTGCCACGGAGGGCTTCGCCGGCCCGCGTGTCGTCGGCGGCGGAAGCGGCGACTCGTCCGAGTGCCTCGACCGTTATCGCATCCGGTTCGACCTTGCCCATGCGGCTGCACGGGCGCAGTGTCACGCGCGGGTCGTTTCGCAATCGTTTCACCTTGCCCGTCGCCCGTTCGGTGGTGATGACGAGGTCGTCGCCGTCGCGCGCGATCCAGACCGGCACCGCGACGAGGGCACCGTTTCGGCGGTACGTTCCGAGTGAGACGAACGGGGATGCCGCGACCTCGCGCCAGAGGGTGTCGGGAACAGTCATGGCGTTCAGGGTACGGGCAGGGTCGTCGTCCACGTCGGCGGTGTCCGTCGCTTGACACGGTGGTCGTCGCGCCGTCACGCGCCACCTCAAGGAAGACGCAAGAACTCCCCAAGGCTCGGAGAACCGCCTGCATCCTGCCCGTTCGTGCCCTACTTTCGAGGTGTCCCCGCCGCCCGGTAGACCCCGCACCCGTTCCAGCAGCGGCGGGGACAATCATCTTCTCGGCGCGGGGTGACATGAGCGCCCGGCCCGGTTCCGGATCCGGCCCTCGCTCTTCACCCCGACCGTCGCCCGCCGCGAGCGTTCGCCGCGCGACTCGTTCTCGGGATGGTGGGTGGAGTCACCATTTCCCGGCGACGATGTTGCCGCGCGCCGACCGCGTGGCCTGACGGCGGCTGCACCTCTCGATCAACCTCAATATCGACTCAAGAGCCGATCAAGATGTGCGATTTCATGTCCCCCATTTGGCGGACATGGGTTACCTTTTATCTGTCCCCGCCGCCAGGCACTCCGCAGCCCCCCTTACTGGCGGCGGGGGCGACTACTCTCCCGCAGGCCACGTGCCGCGGCGATCGAGTGTCGAGAACGAATTCGTCCGACGGGCCCCGCGCGCGGCCGCCTTCCAGCCCGTTCGCCCCGCCGGGCTGAGGTTCGCCGGCCTGTAAGGGTCCGCACTGACGTGATCCTCGCATGGAGGCCGATTCTCGGTGGCCCTGAGCGCTCACGCTCGACATCTTCGCGGGTCGAGGTCGGTTGGTCTCCGCGACGCTCGTGAGTGTTCAGGCGCGACAGCTGTGTCGTGCCGAGGCTTGTGATCGGCGGCCCATCGGCGACTCCGCTCGTTCTGTGCGGCTCGTGCCCGCCGGACGGCAGCGCTCACGGGGTCGATGTCGGCGCGTGGTCGAGCGTCGATGCATCGTGCAGAGCGCGAAAAACCCCGCACCCGATCTCGATGTCGTGAGCACGAAGTCGCGAGCACAGTGTCGTGAGCATGGTGTCGTCAGCGCGGTGTCGTGAGCGCGATGTCGTCAGCGCGAAGTGGTGTTCGCGGTGACATAAGTGCGTGTCGTAGGTACGTGTCGCGAGCCCGATGTGGTGTCAGCGGTGTCGTAACCCGGGGTACGAAAAAACCCCCGGCGAGCCGGGGGTTTCATTCGGTGCGCGATACTGGGATCGAACCAGTGACCTCTTCCGTGTCAGGGAAGCGCGCTACCGCTGCGCCAATCGCGCCTGTAAAGGCTGTTCTCTTGTGAGTTGAGGTGGCGACGGGATTCGAACCCGTGTAAACGGCTTTGCAGGCCGGTGCCTAGCCGCTCGGCCACGCCACCGTGTGTGGTTCGACCCACGTGTCGTGATACCCCGCTGGTTTCCCAGACGGAGATCCCTCCACTCGAGCGGATGACGAGACTCGAACTCGCGACCCCAACCTTGGCAAGGTTGTGCGCTACCAACTGCGCTACATCCGCATTTTGTTCCCGGCGTTTCCCCCGGGCACTCGTAAGACATTACCCGATGCGAGCGCGCTCGCAAAACCAGACGCGGCCCGGGAGTGTCTCGGCAGCGTGGTCGGAAGCACCTTCCGGCATCCGGTACGATCGATGAGTCCCGCACGCGACGCGGGCGATTGGCGCAGTTGGTAGCGCGCTTCCTTCACACGGAAGAGGTCATCGGTTCGAGTCCGGTATCGCCCACAAAGAAACCCCCGGTCAGTCGGGGGTTTTCTGTTTCCCGGCGTAAGGCAGCACCGCCCGCGTGGAGCAAACGTGGAGCAGATCACGGCGCAGCGCGGGCGAAGCGCCGTGCAATCTGACGCGCCATCGGCGCCCGTGCGCGCGACTATGACTCGGCTGTGAATGGCCGATATGGTGAGCCGATGCCCGCCCAATTGGGGGACGCGGGCACCTGACAGAGAGACACCCGCATGACCATTCCCGCACCCACCGCAACCACCACACCGGCCGCGCCGAAGCAGAAGAGCCCTGTTGGTCTCTCCGCTCTGATCGTCGGCGCGGTCGCGTTCGTCTTCGCGATCGTGCCCGTGCTGAGCTTCATCGCCTGGCTGCCCGCCATCGCCGCGATCGTCCTCGGCATCATCGGTCTCGTGCAGAAGAACCGCACCCGCGGCTTCGCATGGGCAGGCATCGCCCTCGGCGTCGTCGCATGGATCGTCGCTATCGTCGTCTCGATCTCGTCCGTCGCCGGCCTCGCCGGGGCCGTGAGCGAAGCGGTCGAGTCAGCCAGCGCCGCGCCCGTCGCGCCGAGCTCGATCGCCGCGCCCGCCGAGACCACGGAGGCAGAGCCCGCCGAGGCATCCGCGCCTGCCGAACCGGCCCAGCCCCCCGTGCCGACCGAGTTCATCTCGGCGCTCGCGCAGGCCGAGACCTACTCGAGCATCATGCATATGAGCAAGGCCGGCGTCTTCGACCAGCTGACGTCTGAGTACGGCGGCCAGTTCACCCCCGAGGCTGCCCAGTACGCCGTCGACAACGTCAAGGCCGACTGGAACGCGAACGCTCTCGAGAGCGCCAAGACGTTCCAGGACAGCATGTCGATGTCCCCGGCAGCGATCTACGACCAGCTCGTCTCCGAGTACGGGAGTAAGTTCACTGCCGAAGAGGCGCAGTACGCCGTCGACAACCTCGGCTGACGCACGTCGCCCGCGGCCGACGCCGACGAAACGCCCCGGCGCTCGACCCCATCCAGGGGACGGGCGTCGGGGTGTCTCTCATGCGGCCTGCGCGGGTCGGATCGCGGAGGTCGGGGATATCGGGTGTGGCCGCGCCGTTGAACCCTCAGCGTTGGCCGTCAACAGTAGTAAGCCCGCGCCCGGCTCCCGTGCGGAGTGGCCAACTCGGACTGGAGGGAAGTGAGATCGATCCCGGGTCTCATGGTCCCCGGCGGACACCCGCGTCCAGCCCCCTCTCAGCCCCGCTGCCACCCGTACCGCGCCGCCAGCGCTGCAGCTACGGTGTTGAACCTCGTGCGGTCCAGGGCAGCCGCCTCGCGGCGCATGCCGGCGTCGTGCACGAGGTAGAGCTGCTCGATGTCGAGCCACGAAGGTCGGCGCTGGGGATCCCACTCCCCCGTGCCGAGGGCGAGGTACTGCCGGTCGCCGTCATGCGGCTTGCTCGTGAGGCGTACGGCGTAGGAGTGCGTGGCATCCGCTCGGCCGACCACGAGCACCGGGCGGTCCTTGCCACGGCCGTCGCGCTCCTCGTAGGGCACCCACGTCCAGACGATCTCGCCGCCGTCGGGAGCGTTGTCGCGCTCCGGAGCGTACGTCACCGTCAGACGGCGCGGGGCGTCGATCTCCACCGTTTCGGTCCCCCGTGCCGGAGTCGGGCGGTCGGACGCCCGACCCGGTGCGGGCCGCGCTGACGCCGGCCGCACCGATGCCGGACGCGGCGGCGGAGTGGAGGGGCGGAGCAGGCCCAGAACGGCGGAGATCAGTCGAGACGCGGTTCCCATACGGCCACCCTAGACACGCAGAACGGGGCGCCACCGACGAATCGGTGACGCCCCGTCCGGGGTGAAGCGGGTCAGCCGCGGGTGTCGGAGAGCACGTAGCCCTCTTCCCCGTGCACGACGGTGTCGATACCGGCGATCTCGTCCTCGTTCTTGACGCGGAAGCCGATCGTCTTGTCGACCGCGAAGCCGATGACGAAGGCGAGCACGAACGAGTAGATCATGACCGTGAAGGCGGCGATGGCCTGCACGAGCAGCTGGTTCAGCGAGCCGCTGTAGATCAGGCCGGAGCCGTTGGCGAAGAAGCCCAGGTACAGCGTTCCGATGAGACCACCGACGAGGTGGATGCCGACCACGTCGAGCGAGTCGTCGAAGCCGAGCTTGAACTTGAGCTCGATGGCCAGGGCGCAGACCGCACCGGCGACGAGTCCGAGCACGATCGCCCAGAACGGCGTGAGCGAGGCGCAGGCGGGGGTGATCGCGACCAGACCCGCGACGGCACCCGAGGCGGCACCGACCGAGGTGGGCTTGCCGTCCTTGACCTTCTCGACGATCAGCCACGCGAGCAGGGCGGCGGCGGGAGCGGCGATCGTGTTGACGAAGGCCAGGGCTGCCGTGTTGTCGGCCGCGAGCTCGGAGCCGGCGTTGAAGCCGAACCAGCCGAACCACAGCAGACCCGCACCCAGGAGGACGAACGGCGGGTTGTGGGGGACGTGGGCGCCCTTCTGGAAGCCGACCCGCTTGCCGAGCACCAGGGCAAGAGCGAGAGCGGCGGCACCGGCGTTGATGTGCACCGCGGTGCCACCGGCGAAGTCGATCGCACCGACTCCGAACACGTCCTGCAGACCGTGGGTGATCCATCCGCCGTAGGCGAACGAGCCGTCGTCGGCGAGGCCGAAGTTGAAGACCCAGCTGGCGACCGGGAAATAGACGACCGTTGCCCAGATGGCAGCGAAGACCATCCACGCGCCGAACTTGGCGCGGTCGGCGATGGCACCCGAGACCAGGGCGACGGTGATGATGGCGAAGGTGGCCTGGAAGGCGACGAATGCGAGCGGCGGGTACGCGGCGCCTTCGGGGGCTTCGAGCACGCCGGCGAGGCTGAAGTTGGTGAAGTCGATGGCCCAGGGCACCTGCGTGGTGCCCTCAGCGGTGGTGGGGAAAGCGATGGAGTACCCGTAGAGCACCCACAGCACGCCCATGAGACCCATGGCGCCGAAGCTCATCATCATCATGCTGATGACGCTCTTGGCCTTGACGAGTCCGCCGTAGAAGAATGCGAGTCCTGGCGTCATGAGCAGCACGAGTGCCGCTGCTATCAGGATGAATGCGGTGTTGCCTTGATCCATCTCGGAGGGAACCTCTCTGCAGGGACGCAGGTAAAGCGTCGGGTCCCCTCAGTGTTCCCACCCCCGGTTACCGTCGTCGTTCGCCTCGTGTTTCCGGCACGTTACAGAGAGCTCACTCCGGTAAACACTGCGTTTCGCGCACCTTCAGGCCGCTGATGAGCGGCTCACGAATGCGTGAGCGCCACCATGCGCGACACCGCACGCAGGTACTTCTTGCGATACCCGCCGCCCAGCATCTCGTCGCTGAAGACGCTGCTCAACGGCACGCCGGTCGCGCGGATCGGGATCTGCGCGTCGTAGGCCCGGTCGACGAACGCGACGAGGCGCAGGGCCGCGGACTGGTCGTGCAGCACCTTCACGTCACGCAAACCGATCGAGGTGACGCCGTCGATCAGGCGGATGAAACGCGACGGGTGGACGCGGGCGAGATGGCCCACGAGATCGGAGAACGCGTCGTCGGATGCCACTCCCCCGGCGGACGCCGCATCCACCGACTGTCGGTAGTCGTCGTCGCCGAGCACGCGGGCCGCGCCGTCGATGGCGCGCTGGCGGTAGTCGGTGCCGTCGATGCGGATGGTGCGGAAGCTGTCGGACATCGACTGGATCTCGCGCAGGAAGTCCTGAGCGGCGAACCGGCCCTCACCGAGGGCGTTGGGCGGGGTGTTCGAGGTGGCGGCGAGTCGTGTCCCGGATGCCACGAGCTCACCGAGCAGACGCGTCATGACCATCGTGTCGCCGGGGTCGTCGAGTTCGAACTCGTCGATGCAGAGAAGGTCGGAGCCGCGGAACAACTCCACGGCCTTCGCGTAACCGAGAACGCCGACCAGCGCCGTGTACTCGATGAAGGAGCCGAAGTACTTCCGACGCGCGGGCATCGCGTGGTAGATCGAGGCGAGCAAGTGGGTCTTTCCGACACCGAACCCACCGTCGAGGTAGACGCCCGGTTTGACCGGCGGAGTCTTATCCGCCCGGCGGAAGAAACCGGTCTTCTTCGCCGGAGCAGCCTGCCGCCCCGCGAACGCCTGCAGCAACTCTTTGGCCTCCTGCTGCGACGGGTAGGCGGCATCTGCCCGATAGGACTCGAACGTCGCGCCATCGAACTGCGGAGGGGGCACCAGGGCGTTGACCATCTCGGCTCCCGTGACCGCCGGCTCGCGCTCGGTGAGGTGGATGAGCCCAGTCGTTGCGGGAGTCGAGGTCATGGCCGTCCTGTGTCCAAGTCTTACGGGAGGGTGCGTGCCCCGACGCGGCGGATCTAGGGTCGAAGGTGCGGTGTCCAGCCTATGCCGCCGCACCCATCGCCCCGACCGAGGAGACCCCGTGACCGTCGAGTTCGACACCACCTCACCCAAGTTCGCCGAGTACGCCGAGCCCGGCCGCCTCGTCACCGGTGAGTGGCTGGAGGAACGCCTCGGCCGGCCGGGTCTGGTCGTGGTCGAGTCCGACGAAGACGTGCTCCTCTACGAGACGGGTCACATCCCGGGCGCGGTCAAGGTCGACTGGCACACCGAGCTGAACGATCCGGTCGTCCGCGACTACGTCGACGGCGAGGGCTTCGCGAAGCTGCTCAGCCGCAAGGGCATCTCGCGCGAGGACACCGTCGTGATCTACGGCGACAAGAACAACTGGTGGGCCGCCTACGCGCTGTGGGTGTTCTCGCTGTTCGGCCACGAAGACGTGCGTCTGCTCGACGGAGGCCGTGACAAGTGGATCGCCGAGGGCCGTCCGACCACGACCGAACGCAGCACGCCCGCGCCCACCGAGTACCCGGTCGTCGAGCGCGACGACTCGCTGCTGCGCGCATACAAGGACGACGTGCTCGCCCACCTCGGCAACCCGCTCATCGATGTCCGCTCACCGGAGGAGTACTCGGGCGAGCGCACGACGGCGCCCGCCTACCCCGAAGAGGGTGCCTTGCGCGCCGGGCACATCCCGAGCGCGCAGAGCGTTCCGTGGGGCAAGGCCGTGGCCGAGGACGGCGGCTTCAAGACGCGCGAAGAACTGGACGCCATCTACCGCGACGGTGCGGGTCTGTCCGACGGCGACAAGGTCGTCGCGTACTGCCGCATCGGCGAGCGCTCGAGCCACACGTGGTTCGTGCTGAAGCACCTCCTCGGTTTCGACGACGTGCGCAACTACGACGGCTCGTGGACCGAGTGGGGCAGCGCGGTGCGTGTGCCGATCGTGTCGGGCTCGGAGCCCGGCGACGTCCCTCAGCGCTGAGTGCGGCGTCGAGCCCGACCGCCGCGGGGCGTGGGAGGATGACGGGGATGTCCGACACTGCCCTCCCCGCCCGTCTCGCGGAGATCCGCGACGAGTTCCTCGAGCTCGATGAGCCCGATCGGCTGCAGCTGCTCCTGGAGTTCTCGCAGGAGCTACCTGAGGTGCCGGCCGAGTACGCCGACCACCCCGAGATGCGCGAGCGCGTCGCCGAGTGCCAGTCGCCGGTCTACATCATCGTCACGGTGGACGCCGACGACGCCGTCGCCATGCACGCGACCGCCCCGGCCGAGGCGCCGACCACACGCGGGTTCGCGAGCATTCTGGCGCAGGGTCTCACCGGTCTGAGCGCCGATGAGGTGCTCGCGGTTCCCGACGACTTCCCGCAGAGCATCGGCCTCACCCGTGCCGTCAGTCCCCTGCGGATCGCCGGCATGACCGGCATGCTCATGCGGGCGAAACGCCAGGTTCGGGCCAAGCGCGCCGTCTGACCTCGGCCTTGGCGACCCCGGCGATCAATCGCGGGCGAGGCCCTGCGCGCGCACCCAGTCCGAGATGGCAGCGGCCCAGCGCGTCTCGTCGTAGTTCCACAGCTTCGTGTGACGGGCGACGTCGAAGGTCACCATCGTGACGAGGTCGGGTCGTGCGGACGCCAGCGCGTGCGAGGCGTCGGAGGGCACGAATCCGTCGTCGTCGCTGTGCAGAACGAGAACGGGATGCCGCAGCTCCTGTGCGCGAGCGACAACGTCGAGACGGTCGAGCGGGATCGGCTCTCCGGTGCGCAGCACTGCGGCTCCCCAGCCGGATGCGATCGCGTTCTGCGCGACGGCGATGACCGGGGCGGGCAGCCCCATCAGACGACCGTGGAAGCCGAGAACGATGCGCCAGTCGACCACGGGCGAGTCGAGCACGAGACCCGCGATGATGTCCGCGTGCGGAGACTCCAGTGCCGCCTGCAGCGCGAGCGCGCCCCCCATCGACCACCCCATGACGATGACGCGACGCGCACCCTGGCGACGCGCGTGGCCGATCGCAGCATCGAGATCGCGCCACTCCGTGGCGCCGAGCGCGTAGGTGCCCGAGGGGCTCCGCGGGGCGTCGCCGTCGTTGCGGTACGACACGACGAGACTCGTGATCCCCAGATCGAGGAAGAGTGGAACCGCACGCAGAGTCTCGGCCTTGGTCGTTCCGCGGCCGTGCACCTGGATCACCCAGACGTCTGTGTCGACGGCGCCCGGGAACTCCCAGGCAGGACAGGGACCGACGCCTGTGTCGATGTCGAGGGTGCGGAACGGTCGATGCAGGTGTTCCGGTCGGTCGTAGTACCAGCCGCTGAACGCCGCCTCGGGGGCGAGGTCGCCGTCGCCGGCGACATGGGTGAGGAGCTTACGGGTCACCGAGGTCTCGTCCTCGCCCACGATCGAGCCGAGGCGCAGGTAATCGACCGAGCCGACCGTGAACAGCCCGTAGCGGCCCGGAAGCGCCGTGTCGGGGGTGCGCTCGAGCGTGATCGTCTGGGCGGCGGCGTCGAGGCCGATGATGCGCGTGTCGGGCACGCGGCCCGCGGGGCGCACCACGGTGCGGGCGACGCGGAGCGAGACCGCACCGAGAGCCGCGAGGGAGGCCGCCAGAGTGAGGCTGAGAGCCGAAAGGGTGACCCGGATGCCGGTGGCTACGCGTGGCGTTGCGCGGGGACCTGCGGCGCGCCTGGGACCGTTCATCGAGGCCTCACTCTAGTCTGTGGCCGTGAGTGACCAGCGCCCGGCGGAGGCCGACAGCCCCTTCGCGCGAGCAGCCGAAGAGATGCGCGCCACCACCTTCCGTGACGACCTCGTCGTGCGCGAGATCCCCTCCCCCGCCGGTCTCGCGCCGTTCGCGTTGGCGCTGGCCGGCGACCTCCGTCCCGAGGAGCACGCCACGGATTCGCCCTTCGGCACCGGACGTTTCATCCTGCTGCACGACCCTGAAGAGCCGGAACCGTGGGGCGGGGCCTGGCGCATCGTCTGCTTCGCGCAGGCGCCCCTGGAGCCCGAGATCGGCATCGATCCCCTTCTCGCCGAGGTGGCGTGGTCGTGGCTCATCGACGCCCTCGACTCGCGCGGTGCCGAGCGGCACTCCGAATCGGGCACTGCCACCAAGACCCTCTCCACCGGCTTCGGCGCCCTCGCCGCGCAGGGCGAGGGGTCGCAGATCGAACTTCGCGCGTCATGGTCGCCGCGCGGTCCCTTCCGCCCGCACCTGGAGGCGTGGGCGGAGCTCGTGTGCATGCTCGCCGGCCTCCCCCCGGGGTCGGAGGGTGTCGCAGTGTTCGGAGCCCGGAGGCCCACGCGTGGTTGAGTACATCGTCATCGAGGATGCCGCGGGGCTGAACTCCGCGTGTGAGACCCTGGCCGCCGGGCAGGGTCCCGTGGCTGTGGACGTCGAGCGGGCGTCGGGCTTCCGATACTCCCAGCGCGCGTACCTCATCCAGGTGTTCCGCCGTGGGGCGGGCGTCTTCCTGTTCGACCCGTCGACCATCGACGACTTCGCGCCTCTGCAGGCCGCGATCGGCGACACCGAGTGGGTGTTCCACGCCGCGAGTCAGGACCTGCCGTCTCTGCGCGAGCGAGGACTGGAGCCGCCGTCCATCTTCGACACCGAGCTGGGTTCGCGACTGCTCGGCCACGAGCGCGTGGGTCTCGGCGCCGTCGTCGAGCAGACTCTCGGTATCACCCTGGCCAAGGCGCACTCGGCTGCGGACTGGTCGACGCGCCCCCTGCCTGCGTCCTGGCTCGAATACGCGGCCCTCGACGTGGAGCACCTCATCGACGTCCGCGACGTGCTCGTCGCCGAGCTCGAAGAGCAGCGCAAGACGGAGTTCGCCCGGCAGGAGTTCCAGGCCGTGCTGGAGCGTCTGCCCAAGCCGGTGCGCGACGATCCTTGGCGGCGACTGAGTGGACTGCATGCGGTCCGCGGGCGTCGCTCGCTCGCCGTAGCCCGGTCGCTCTGGCAGGCACGCGAGGACTACGCCCGAGAGCAGGACGTTGCCCCGGGCCGACTTGTGCCCGATCGCGCCCTGGTCGCGGCCATTCTCGCGGACCCGGCGAGCAAACAGGCGCTGGCCGGAGTGAAGGAGTTCAACGGGCGGGCCAGCCGCACGCAGCTGGACCGGTGGTGGAACGCCATCGTGGCGGGGCGGGAGACCACCGAACTCCCCGCCGACCGGGTGCCGAGCGACACGCTTCCTCCTCCGCGCGCGTGGGTCGATCGGAACCCCGAAGCCGACCTGCGCCTGAAGAGCGCGCGTCCGGCCGTCGAAGCCCGCGCCGAAGACCTGCGGATGCCGACCGAGAACCTGCTGACCCCCGAGACCCTCCGCCGCGTCGCGTGGGCCCCGCCCGCCGAGGTGACTGCTGATTCGATCGCCGCGTCCCTCGCCGGGCTCGGTGCCCGACCGTGGCAGATTGACGAGACCGCACAGGTGATCGCGGATAGCTTTGTAGCTTCCGTCAACGCTGACGACGAGGTCCCCGTCGCGGATTCGTAGGTTCGGACAACCGATTCTGCGGCGCGAAACCGCCTTCCTAGGCTGGGATCATCCCAAACACTGGAGGCAGAGTGGCCGAGCTGACGGACGTTTTCTTCGTCGACGGAATGCGTACCCCTTTCGGGCGCGCCGGCGAGAAGGGCATGTATTGGAACACCCGTGCCGATGACCTGGTGGTCAAGGCGATCATCGGGCTCATGGAGCGCAACGGCGACGTGCCCAAGGATCGGATCGATGACGTGGCGATCGCCGCGACCTCGCAGACCGGTGACCAGGGCCTGACCCTGGGGCGCACCGCGGCGATCCTGGCGGGTCTGCCCTTGACCGTGCCGGGCCTCGCCATCGAGCGCATGTGCGCCGGCGCCATGACGAGCGTGACCACGATGGGCGCCTCGATCGGTGTCGGCATGTACGACTTGGCCCTCGCGGGCGGCGTCGAGCACATGGGCCGACACCCCATCGGTGGAAACGTCGACCCCAATCCCCGTTTCGTGGCCGAGAAGCTCGTCGATCCGGGCGCCCTGAACATGGGCGTGACGGCCGAGCGCATCCACGACCGCTTCCCGCACCTCACGAAGGAGCGGGCCGACCGTTTCGGTGTCGCCAGCCAGCACAAGGTGCAGGCCGCTTACGAGGCCGGCAAGATCCAACCCGACCTGGTGTCCGTCGCGGTGAAGGACGCCGAGGGCGCCTGGGGCCTGGCCACCGAGGACGAGGGACGTCGCCCCGAGACCACCCTCGAGGGTCTCGCGACGCTGAAGACTCCCTTCCGCCCGCACGGGCGCGTGACGGCGGGCACCTCCTCGCCCCTCACCGACGGCGCGACGATCAGCCTGCTCGCCGGAGCCGACGCCGTGAAAGAGTTCGGTCTTGCACCCAAGATGCGGATGGTGTCGTTCGCCTTCGCGGGCGTCGAGCCCGAGATCATGGGCATCGGCCCGATCCCCTCGACCGAGAAGGCGCTGAAGAAGGCCGGGCTCACGATCGACGACATCGGGCTCTTCGAGCTCAACGAGGCGTTCGCGATCCAGGTCATCTCCCTGCTCGATCACTTCGGCATCGACGATGACGACCCGCGCGTGAACCCCTGGGGCGGTGCGATCGCCCTCGGCCACCCACTCGCGGCATCCGGGGTCCGTCTCATGATCCAGCTGGCGGCGCACTTCGCGGAGCGCCCCGACGTGCGGTACGGCCTCACAGCCATGTGCGTGGGCCTCGGTCAGGGCGGCTCGGTCATCTGGGAGAACCCGTTCTTCGACGGAAAGAAGAAGCGCAAATGACCGACTACTCCGCCATCGACTTCAGCCCCCTCGACGCTCTCACCGGTGACGAGGTCATCACGCACTCCCCCGTCCGCGACGTCCGCCTGCCCTCCGGCAACGTGCTCGCCCTGATCACACTCGACAATGGTCGCGACCACACGCGTCCGAACACGCTGGGGCCGGCGACCCTCGCCGAGCTCGGGCGCACGCTCGAGACGCTGAAGCAGCGCGCCGCGCACGGCGAGATCCACGCGGTCGCGATCACCGGCAAGCAGTACATCCTCGCCGCGGGTGCCGACCTGTCCGACGTCGCCAAGCTGCCGTCGAAGGACGTCGCGCGTCTCATCGCCCAGCGCGGCCATCAGGTGATCGGGTCGCTGTCCGACCTGGGTGTGCCCTCGTTCGCGTTCGTGAACGGCCTCGCCCTCGGCGGCGGCCTCGAGATCGCGCTGAACTCCACCTACCGCACGGTCGACGCGTCGGCCGCGGCGGTGGCGCTGCCCGAGGTGTTCCTCGGCATCATCCCCGGCTGGGGCGGGGCCTACCTGCTGCCGAACCTCATCGGCATCGAGAACGCGCTCGAGGTCGTCATCTCGAACCCGCTCAAGCAGAACCGCATGCTCAAGCCGCAGCAGGCGTTCGACCTCGGGATCATGGATGCCATTTTCCCCGCGGCCTCGTACCTCGAGGATTCGCTGCGCTGGGCCGACGGTGTGCTCACCGGCCGCGTCCGGGTGGAGCGCAAGAACGAGCCGGGCAAGCTCGAGCGCCTGACGAAGTGGCCCATCGCGATCAAGATGGCCCGCGGCATGCTGGAATCCAAGATCGGGACGGTCCCCCGCTCCCCCTACGTCGCTCTCGATCTGCTCGACAAGGCCAAGACCGGCACGAAGGCCGAGGGGTTCGCCCGCGAAGACGAGGCCCTCGCCGATCTCATCACGGGCGATCAGTTCGCGGCATCCATGTACGCCTTCGACCTGGTGCAGAAGCGTGCCAAGCGTCCGGTCGGGGCTCCCGACAAGACGCTGGCGAAGAAGGTCACCAAGGTCGGCGTCATCGGCGCCGGGCTCATGGCCTCGCAGTTCGCCCTGCTGTTCGTACGCAAGCTCCGGGTGCCCGTGATCATCACCGACCTCGACCAGGGCCGCGTCGACAAGGGTGTGGCATCCATTCGCGAAGAGATCGGCACGCTCGAGGCCAAGGGGCGCCTGGACGGCGATACCGCCAATCAGCTGCGCGCCCTCGTGCACGGCACGACCGACCGCGGTGAGTTCGCGGACTGCGACTTCGTCATCGAGGCCGTGTTCGAAGAGGTCGGCGTGAAGCAGGAGGTGTTCTCCGCGATCGAGAGGATCGTGGCCGACGACACCATCCTCGCGACGAACACCTCTTCGCTGTCGGTGGCCGAGATCGGCTCGGTGTTGCAGCATCCCGAGCGGCTCGTGGGCTTCCACTTCTTCAACCCCGTCGCGGTCATGCCGCTCATCGAGGTCGTGAAGACCGTTGCGACGTCGGACGCCGCTCTGTCCACCGCCTTCGTCGTCGCGAAGGGCCTGGGCAAGAACGCCGTGCTCACCGCCGACGCCCCCGGGTTCGTGGTCAACCGTCTGCTGGCGAAGGTCATGGGTGAGGCAGCTCGGGCTGTGTACGAAGGCACCCCCATCACCGTCGTGGAGAAGGCGTTCGCTCCGCTCGGGCTGCCGATGGGACCGTTCCAGCTCATCGATCTGGTCGGCTGGAAGGTCGCGGCTCACGTGCAGGACACGATGTCGCACGCGTTCCCCGACCGGTTCTTCTCGTCGGAGAACTTCCACGAGCTCGCCGCCCTCCCCGAGGTCGTCGAGAAAGACAAGGGCGGCCGTGTGACCGGCTGGACCAGGGCGGCGCAGAAGGTGCTCGTCACCGGCAAGACGCCCGTGGCGCCCGAGACGATCCTCGCCCGCGTGCAGGACGGCCTCGCCCAGGAGATCAAGATCATGCTCGACGAGGGCGTGGTACCCGAGGTGCAGGACATCGACCTCTGCCTCATCCTCGGCGCCGGCTGGCCCTTCATCGACGGCGGGGCCTCGCCCTACCTCGACCGTGAGGGAGCGTCGAAACGCGCTTTCGGCGACACGTTCCATCACCCGCCCATCCGCGGTATTGGCGTCTGACGCGAACGGCGGCGCCGTCCCCCAGGGGGGCGGCGCCGCCGTCGTTCGAGTGCGCGCAATCGTGCGAGCACAGGGCGGCGGCGAGCCGACACGGCGTGTTCTGGGCCGATCCCCTGTTCTGGCGCGACGGTGTGCCTAGGGCCGCGACTTCTCCCACTCGTCCATCGTGGGGATCGAGCCTGTCGGCGTCTGCCGCGCGACGGGGATGCGGGTTCCGAGCACCTGGGCCACGACGTCATGGGCGATCTTGGATGCCGTGAGTCCGGCATCCTCGAGGATCTGCTCGCGGGTGGCGTGGTCGATGAACTCATCGGGGATGCCGAGCTCGTCGACGGCCGTGTCGACGCCGGCCTCGCGGAGCACCTGGCGAACCCGCGTGCCGACACCGCCGACCCGGATGCCATCCTCGATGGTGATGACCAGCCGATGCCCGCGGGCGAGGTCGACGATCGACGGCTGCACGGGGATCGCCCAGCGCGGGTCGATGACCGTCGCGTCGATCCCCTGCGCACCGAGCCGTTCGGCGACGTCCATGGCGAGGTGGACCATCGGGCCGATGCCGATCAGCAGCACGTCGTCCTCGGACCCCCGCGCGAGCACGTCGACACCGTCGGAGAGACGCTCGATGGCCTCGAGGTCGGCGGGTATCTTGCCCTTCGGGTAGCGCACCACGGTGGGGGCGTCCTCGACCGCTGTGGCCTCGCGGAACTCCTCGCGCAGGCGAGCAGCGTCTCGCGGAGCGGCGATGCGGATGCCGGGCACCAGCTGCAGCATCGCGAGATCCCAGATGCCGTGGTGGCTCGGGCCGTCGGGGCCGGTCACGCCGGCGCGATCCAGGACGAAAGTGACGCCGGCCTTGTGCAGCGCGACGTCCATCATCACCTGATCGAACGCGCGGTTCATGAAGGTGGCGTAGATGGCGACGACGGGGTGCAGGCCACCGAAGGCGAGACCCGCAGCGGAGGCCACGGCGTGCTGTTCGGCGATACCGACGTCGTAGACACGCTCGGGGAAGCGCTCAGCGAACTTCTGCAGCCCGGTGGGACGCAGCATCGCGGCCGTCATGGCGATGACGTCGTCACGCTCGGCGCCGACCTCCGCGAGCTCATCCGCGAACACGTCCGTCCACTGCAGACCGCCGCCCGCACCGAGCGCCTCACCGGTGATGGGGTCGATCTTGCCGACGGCGTGGAACTGGTCGGCCTCGTCGCTCATCGCGGGGGCGTAGCCGCTGCCCTTGTCGGTAATCGCGTGCACGATCACGGGGGCGCCGTAGGACTTGGCCAGTTCGAGCGTCTCGATGAGTGACTCGAAGTCGTGCCCGTCGATCGGTCCGAGGTACTTGATGTCGAGGTTGCTGTACAGAGCCTCGTTGTTGGTGAAGCGCGACAGGAAGCCGTGCGTGCCGCCGCGCACCCCGCGGTACACGGCGCGAGCGGCCGGGCCGAGGCGGCGGAACAGCGTGTCGGAGCCGCGGTGCAGCGTCCGATAGGCGTCGTTCGTGCGCACGCGATTGAGGTACCGCGCCATGCCGCCGATGGTCGGGGCGTAGGAGCGGCCGTTGTCGTTGACGACGATGACGAGATTTCGGTCGTTGTCGTCGCTGATGTTGTTCAGCGCCTCCCACGTCATCCCGCCGGTGAGGGCGCCGTCGCCGACGACGGCGACGACGTGACGGTCGCGACGACCCGTGCGACTGAAAGCGCGCGAGACTCCGTCAGCCCAGCTCAGGGAGCTCGAGGCGTGTGACGACTCGACCACGTCGTGTTCGCTCTCGGAGCGCTGCGGATAGCCGGCGAGTCCGCCGCGGGAGCGGAGTTCCGAGAAGTCCTGACGGCCGGTGAGCATCTTGTGCACGTACGACTGATGGCCGGTGTCGAAGATGATCGGGTCGGAGGGCGAGTCGAAGACCTTGTGCAGAGCGATCGTCAACTCGACGACACCGAGGTTGGGGCCGAGGTGACCCCCGGTACGGGCGACGTTCTCGACGAGGAACGAACGCACCTCGGCGGCCAGCTGCCGCAGCTCATCGGGGGTGAGCGCGTCGAGGTCGCGGGGTCCATGAATGCCGGTCAGGAGAGCCATCCGACTCCTCTCGTGCGGTACACGCAGTGGTGCGTATACGGGTCGATTCTAGTCTCGGGGGTCGCATCGAGGCCCGGCAGGGCTTGCGCGCGGCGTCGGAGCCGGGTCCCGTACGCGATCGCCTGGGCGGCGACCGGATACGGCCGGATCGGCTGACACGGCTCGCCGTCGAATGCGATGTGCCCCGGGAGCGGCAGCTCCCGGGGCACATCCGTGCGTCGTGAATCAGACGAGCGAGCGCAGCACGTACTGCAGGATGCCGCCGTTGCGGTAGTAGTCGGCCTCACCGGGGGTGTCGATGCGGACCACGGCCTCGAACGTGACGGTCTGCTTGCTCTCGGGCGAGAACTCGCTCGGCTCGGCCGTGACCTTGACCGCCTTGGGCGTCACGCCCTCGTTCAGCTGCTCGAGACCCTCGATCGAGATGATCTCGGTTCCATCCAGACCCAGCGTCTTCCAGGACTCGCCGGCGGGGAACTGCAGCGGGACGACGCCCATGCCGATGAGGTTCGAACGGTGGATGCGCTCGAAGCTCTCGGTAATGACCGCCTTGACGCCGAGGAGCTTGGTTCCCTTGGCCGCCCAGTCGCGGGACGAGCCCGAGCCGTACTCCTTGCCGCCGAAGATCACCAGCGGAGTGTCCTGCGCCTGATAGTTCTGGCTCGCGTCGTAGATGTACGACTTCGGGCCGCCCTCCTGCGTGAAGTCGCGGGTCCAGCTGCCTTCGATGATCTGACCGTCGTTTACGGCGGCGACCATCTCGTTCTTCAGGCGGATGTTGGCGAAGGTGCCGCGGATCATGACCTCGTGGTTGCCACGGCGCGAGCCGTAGGAGTTGAAGTCCTTCTGCGCGACCCCGTGCTCGGTCAAGTACTGCGCGGCGGGGGTGCCCGCCTTGATGTTGCCGGCCGGGCTGATGTGGTCGGTGGTCACCGAATCGCCCAGCGTCGCCATGACGCGCGCACCGGTGATGTCGCGCACCGGGTCGGGCTGCATGGTCATGCCGTCGAAGTAGGGGGCCTTGCGCACGTACGTGGAGTCGGCATCCCACTCGAAGATCGGGCCGGTGGGGGTGGGCAGGTTCTTCCACCGCTCGTCGCCCTCGAACACGGTGGCGTACTGCTGGATGAACTGCTCACGCGAGATCGACGCATCGATGATGGTCTGCACCTGGTCGGGCGCGGGCCAGATGTCCTTGAGGAAGACGTCGGCGCCGTTCTGGTCCTTGCCGAGCGCATCGGTCTCGAAGTCGAAGTTCATCGAGCCGGCGAGAGCGTAGGCGACCACCAGCGGCGGCGAGGCCAGGTAGTTCATCTTCACGTCGGGGCTGATGCGACCCTCGAAGTTGCGGTTGCCCGAGAGCACCGCGGTGACGGCGAGATCGTGCTCGTTGACGGCCGCGGACACCTCTTCGATGAGCGGACCCGAGTTGCCGATGCAGATCGTGCACCCGTAGCCGACGGTGTAGAAGCCGAGGCCCTCGAGCGACTTGTCGAGGCCCGACTTCTCGTAGTAGTCGGTAACGACCTTCGAGCCCGGTCCGAGCGTCGTCTTGACCCACGGCTTGCGCGTCAGGCCCTTGTCGACGGCGTTCTTGGCGAGCAGGCCCGCCGCGATCATGACCGAGGGGTTCGAGGTGTTGGTGCACGACGTGATGGCGGCCAGGGTGACGGCGCCGTTGTCGAGCAGGTACGACTGCCCGTCGGGCGTCGTCACGTGAACCGGGTTCGAGGCGTTGACCGGGTGCCCCGACGAGATGAGCACCTCGCTGTCGGTGACGTCTTCCTCTTCTTCGCCGGGGACCGAACCGGGGTCGGAGGCGGGGAAGGTGCCGTCGACTTCGAGGTCGACGATCGAGTCCGAGACCGACGCGTCGGCGTAGTTCAGGATGTCCTTCTCGAACTGCGACTTCGCCTCGGACAGCAGGATGCGGTCCTGCGGGCGCTTCGGGCCCGCGATCGAGGGGACGACGGTCGAGAGGTCCAGCTCGATGAACTCGCTGAACGAGAGTTCGCGCGACGGGTCGTGCCACAGCTTCTGCTCTTTGGCGTACGCCTCGACCAGGTCGACGGTCTGCTCGTCGCGACCGGTGAGGCGCAGGTACTCGAGGGTGACGTCGTCGATCGGGAACATCGCGGCCGTCGAACCGAACTCGGGGCTCATGTTGCCGATGGTGGCGCGGTTGGCCAGCGGCACCGAGGCGACGCCCTCGCCGTAGAACTCGACGAACTTGCCGACGACGCCGTGCTTGCGCAGCATGTCGGTGATGGTGAGCACGACGTCGGTCGCGGTGACGCCGGCGGGGATCTCGCCGGTGAGCTTGAAGCCGACGACGCGCGGGATGAGCATCGACACGGGCTGACCGAGCATGGCCGCCTCGGCCTCGATACCGCCGACGCCCCAACCGAGCACGCCCAGGCCGTTGACCATCGTGGTGTGCGAGTCGGTGCCGACGCAGGTGTCGGGGTAGGCGCGCAGGACGCCGTCGACCGTGCGATCGTAGATGACCTTGGCCAGGTGCTCGATGTTGACCTGGTGGACGATGCCCGTTCCCGGGGGCACCACCTTGAAGTCGTCGAACGCCGTCTGTCCCCAGCGCAGGAACTGATACCGCTCGCCGTTTCGCTCGTACTCGATCTCGACGTTGCGCTCGAGGGCGTTCTCGCTGCCGAACAGGTCGGCAATCACCGAGTGGTCGATGACCATCTCGGCGGGCGAGAGCGGGTTGATTTTGTTGGGGTCGCCGCCCAAGGCGGTGACGGCCTCGCGCATGGTGGCGAGGTCGACGATGCAGGGAACACCCGTGAAGTCCTGCATAACCACGCGGGCGGGCGTGAACTGGATCTCGGTGTCGGGGTCGGCCGTGGGCACCCACGAACCGAGCGCCTGGATCTGCTCCTTGGTGACGTTCGCGCCATCCTCGGTGCGGAGCAGGTTCTCGAGCAGCACCTTGAGGCTGAAGGGGAGCTTCTCGTGACCGGCGACAGTGTCGATACGGAAGATCTCGTAGTCGGTGCTGCCGACCGTCAGGGTGCTCTTAGCACCGAAGCTGTCAACCGTGGACACGATCGTCTCCTTCGTCGGCGAATGCGCAGGCGTCGGCCCGCTGGGGACCATCTTCCCCGCGTGGCGAACCCGATTCCAGGAAGGTCGACCTAACCGCGCGAGGGGACGGATTTATCTTGATGTCAAGATAATATCAGGACTCGCGACGCGGTGAGAGAGAACGCACCACGAGCCAGGTCACCGCGAGCATCGGCGCGAACAGCGGCAGCCCCATGACGATCTTCAGGGTGCCGAGCGCGGTCACGTCCCCCGCCAAGTACATCGGAAGCTGCACGATGAGGCGCGCCGCGAACAGGGCCGCCCAGGCGACCGACAGCCAGGTGTAGGCGCGGCGCTTGCGACGATCGGCGCGCCACCGTGTGCCCTCCCCCAGCAGATACCCCGCGGCCAGGCCGATCAGCGGCCATCCGATGAGTGCCGACACCAGGAAGGCGGTGCCGTACGCGCCGTTGGTGAAGAAGCCCAGGACGAAGTTGTCCTGCCCGCGACCCGTCACCAGCGACAGGACCGCCGCGCCGGCCGTGGCGAGCAGGCCCCCGATCGCCGCGCTCGGCGGTGACTTGGCGATCAGGCGCGCGAGGGTGAACACGACCGCGAGACCCACCGAGACGCCCAGGCTCAGCCAGAGGTTCCCCTGGCGGGTCTCGGGGTCGATCGTGAGCGTGAACAGCACCACGAACGCGAGCGACGGCAGGACGGACTCGAGGATGCCGCGCACCCCGCCCATCGCGGACCACACGGCCGCGCCGGTCGATCCGTGCCGTTGAGGGTCGAGGCCCGCGCGACGTGCGGCGCTGCCGAGGGCGGCGCCGACGCTCTCCGCGGCGGAGGGGGGCTCGAGCGGAACGCGGTCGCCGTCGGGCGCGGGACGCGTCGAGTCGTCGCTCATGCGGTGCCGGGGGTCGACGGCATCCGGAGGGGGATCAGATCGCGCGGCGGCATGGGCGAGGTGCCCCGCACGACGACGATCGAACGGAAGAGGTCTTCGACAGCGGCCGCCGCCTCGATGTCGGAGGTCGCGGCTCCGCCGACGACGCCACGCAAGAACCACCGGGGACCGTCGACGCCCACGAAACGGGCGAGACGCTGCGAAGCGACGTCGGCTCCCGCCATCACCGGCACCTCCGCGAGCAGCTCGGGGCCGAGCGGCCCCTCGCGCTCCTCGACGCGACCGCCCTGCTGCTTGACCTGCTGGCGGATCTGCTCGCGCGTCTCCTCCCACAGCCCGCTCGTGCGCGGGGCGGCGAAGGGCTGCACCTGCAGCGTCGAGTCGGCGTAGTCGAGGCCCACCGCCACGATGCGTTTGGTCTGCTCCTCGACTTCGAGGCGCAGGTTCAAGCCCTCGCGCGGCAGGATCTTGATGCCGCCGAGATCGATGTAGGGGCGGACCGGGTTAGCCTCCGCCTCATCGAAGGGGCCGGCGCTCTCCCGGTCGCCGGGCGCACTCTTGGCGGGCGGGTTCGTGTCGGTCGCCGCCGGTTCCACCTCGGGGGTGGTCTGCGTCTCGTCATCGGTCATCGGGTGCTCCCTTGCAGGCTCTGGTATCCGCTCGATCCGAATCCGCCGTCGCCGCGCACGCTGTCGGGAAGTTCGTCGACGGGGACGAAGCGCACGGGCGGGACGGGCATCACGATGAGCTGGGCTATGCGGTCTCCGACCGCGATGTCGTAGGCCTCGTCGAGGTCGGTGTTCAGCAGCGCCACTTTGATCTCGCCGCGGTACCCGGCATCGATCGTGCCGGGCGCGTTCACGACCGTGATCCCGTGTCTGACGGCGAGACCGCTGCGCGGCATCACGAAGGCGGCGTGCCCCTCCGGGAGGGCGATGCGCACACCCGTCGGGACGAGGGCCCGGCGTCCGGGCTCGAGTCGGACGGCCTCAGCAGCCCTGAGGTCGGCACCGGCGTCGCCGGGGTGGGCGAAGACCGGTGACTCGGATGCGACAATGAGGACATCCACCGTTTCGGTCACCCCACGAGGGTAATGCAGAAGAGGGGGTGCGGCATCCGCACCGCAGCCGAGTATCGCGAGCGTCTGAGTCCTTCGCTGTGGGCGCTCGCCGCCGCCGCCGTGTGCGGGCCGATGGCCGCCGTGGTCTTCTCGCCGCTCGACACCACCCTGGCCCTGTTCATCGGGCTGGCCGTGTCGGTGGCCATCGTGGTGGGTCTGCTCGCCGTCTCGCCCGTCGTGGAAGTCCGCGACGGCGAGTTGCGGGCCGGTCGCGCGCACATCCCCGTCGATCTGCTCGGGGCTCCTGTCGGCGTCGTCGCCGAAGATGCTCGTACGGCCCGCGGGAGCGGTCTCGACCGCCGGGCCTGGCATGTGATCCGGGGCGGCATCGACGGCATCGTCACCGTTGCGGTGACCGATCCGGACGACCCGACCCCTTCGTGGGTGATCTCGACCCGCACGCCGGATCGCCTCGTTGCGGCGATCCAGCGCGCTCAGGTCAGGCTGCGCACTCCAGGCAGATGAAGCCGGGGCCGCTCTCTTCCGCGATCTGGGAGCGGTGCTTCACCAGGAAGCAGCTCATGCAGGTGAACTCATCTTCCTGCGCGGGGAGGACGACGACATCGAGCTCGATGTCGGACAGGTCGGCGCCGGGCAGTTCGAAGCCCGAGGGGTTGTCGGCATCCTCGTTGTCGATCGACCCCGACGCCTTGTCGGGCACGCGCTCCTTGAGGGCCTCGATCGACTCGCTGTCGTCCTCGGTCTTGCGCGGTGCGTCGTAATCGGTTGCCATGCGTGCAGGTCTCTACTTCCGGATTTCGTGTTGCTGTGCCCCATCGGGTGCCCGATCGGGCGGCCATAGTTTGCATGACACGTCTTCGATAAGCAAATGCTCCCGGAGGCGTGTGCGTGTCGGGCGAGGCGTGAAACTCGCGGCGCGCCCGCGATATTCCCGTCAGGGCGCGGTGAGCATGTCAGCATGGGCGCTGACCGCAGATCGGAGGGGTGTTTCGCATGGAACAGCTCAAAGTCATCGGAACCGAGGATGACGTCCTCGTCGTGGCGACCCAGGCAGGCGAACGCTTCGCCCTCGCGCTCGACGAGGTGCTGCGCGCGGAAGCGCGCCGCGCGCGTCGTGGCCGAGAGGACGACGACCGCGCTCCGCGCCCGAGTCCTCGCGAGATCCAAGCGCACATCCGTGCCGGCATGTCGGCTCAGGAGGTGGCGTCGCTGCTGAACGCCCGCGTCGAAGACGTCGAGCGCTTCGAGGGCCCGGTCCTGGCCGAGCGCGAGCACGTCGTCAGCCAGGCCCTTTCGGTGCCGGTGCTGTTGGGGGGCACTCTCGAGCACGATGCCCCCGTCACCTTCGGCGAAGCGGTGCGGGGCAAGCTCGCCGACGCCGGCGCCTCGGCCGAGAGGTGGACGAGCTGGAAAGAGGGTCCGAGCTGGATGGTCAAGCTCGAGTTCACCGCCAACGGAGTCGACCACGACGCCCGCTGGGGATTCGATCCGCGCCGCAGCACGCTCTCGCCGCAGAATGCCGACGCGATCCAGCTGTCGCGCCAGGGATCGCTGCCTGAGGGGCTCATTCCCCGCCTGCGCGCCCTGGACACGGTGCAGAAGGACGACTCGCGATTCGACAGCGGGTCATTCGGTCCGCGCCGTCTCGACATCGAGGACGAACCGGGCGTGGAAGCCACGGGGCCGATCGCGCCGGCCGTGCAGGCCGCCGCCATCAAGCGCGCCCCCGACGCCCCCGTGACCTCGGCAGAGACCGCCGACCTTCTCGAGGCGCTCCGCCGCCGTCGCGGTCAGCGCGAACCGCTGCCGGGCACCGCCGAGACCGAAGCCGACCCCGAGCCGCGTCCGGTGGGCGCGCCCGTCGCGCTGTTCGACGCCGTCGAGCCGGGGTACGTCGACGAGCCCGACACCCCTGCGCCCGAGCCCGAACGGCCGCAGTCCGACTCCGCCCGCCGCGCCAAGGGCCGCCCGTCGATGCCGTCGTGGGACGAGATCGTCTTCGGTGCGCGCTCCGACGAAAGCTGACGACCCACCCTCGACGGATGCCGGTGTCCCGGCATCCGGACTGCGGTCCTCCCGAAACGCCGGCTGAGGGCTCAGGCGAAGGCGCCGAGTCGCAGGAGGGGGACCGTTCGCTCCTCGTCGGTAAGAGATCCGTGCTGGCCGATCATCCGCTGCGGGCGCTTGTCGGGCTCGCGGTCGTCGTAATACGCGAAGCGGCCGCGGGCCGCGACCAGCACATCACCGATCCGGGGACGCACCTCGTCGTCCACCGTACCGAAGAGCCCCGCGGCGATCGCCTCGTCACGGGTCACGACCCAGGCCCGCGCGGCCTCGTCCGTCTTCCACGCCGCCGCCACGGCATCCGCTCGCCCCTCTTCGGCATAGAGGTGGAGCATGCGCGGCTCACCGCCGACGAGGGCGACGCCGTCGAGCCGCGGGTCACCCTCGCCCAGAAGAACATGCTTGTGCGCCGGTACGTCGACCATGCCGTGGTCCGCGGTGAAGACCACGCCGGTCCCCGGATCGATGAGGTCGGCGAGTCGGCGGGCGGCCGCGTCGACGCGTTCGAGCGCATCGGTCCACCGGTCGGACTCCCAACCGTCACGGTGCCCGGCCGTGTCGAGCTCGGGAGCGTACAGATACGTGAGTGAGCCCGGGTGACGCGCAGCCAGCTCGGCCGCCAGGCGCACCCGCTCGTCGAGATCGTCGGAGGGGAAGAACTCCGCTCCCCTCAGCGTCGCCTCGGTGAAGCCGCTGCGGGTGTAGATCGACTTCGAGACGACGAACGCGCGACCGGCGTGCGCGGCGAGCAGCGGCTCACGACGCTGCCACGAATGGGGATCGAGTCCGTCCGTCTCCCACCCGTGCAGCTGATTCGAGGCGATCATGGTGCCGGGAATGCGCGCGCGGTACCCGACGATGCCGTGCTCCCCCGGGTCGGCACCGGTCAGCAGGCTCGTCAGCGCGGCGGCCGTCGTCGAGGGGAACACCGTGCGAGCGACGTCGCGACGACCGCCGGCCGCGGCGAGGAAACGGGCGTGCCCGCGGCGGGCTGCGAGGTTGTGGGAGCCGAGTCCGTCGACGAGGAAGACGATGACGCTGCGTGCGGGGCTGAACCAGTCGGAGGTCCCGCCCAGTGCCGCGATGGACTGCGTCAGCACACCGGTGAGGCTCCGAGAGCGCGGCGGGTCCGCCGGTAGGCTGAATGACATCGGGGCAAGTCTCCCATACGGCTCCCGATCCTCGTCCGTTTCGGACGCCCGCCCGACCCGAGGCCGCTCTCATGCCCGATTCCCGTTCCCCCGCTGCGGCGACGCAGCCCGTTGTCGAGCGCATCGAAGACGTCGATGTCTCGACCGAGATGCAGGGGTCGTTCCTCGAGTACGCCTACTCGGTCATCTACTCGCGCGCCCTGCCCGACGCCCGCGACGGCCTCAAGCCCGTCCAGCGACGCATCCTGTACCAGATGGCGGAGATGGGGCTGCGCCCCGACCGCGGCCACGTCAAGAGCGCGCGCGTCGTCGGCGAGGTGATGGGAAAGCTCCACCCCCACGGCGACGCACCCATCTACGACGCCCTCGTGCGCCTCGCGCAGCACTTCACACTGCGCGTGCCGCTCGTCGACGGTCACGGCAACTTCGGCTCCCTCGACGACGGCCCGGCCGCGTCGCGGTACACCGAGGCGCGTCTGGCCCCGCCGGCCCTCGCTCTCACCGAAGACCTCGATGAGGACGTCGTCGACTTCATCCCCAACTACGACGGCCAGTTCCAGCAGCCCGAGGTACTGCCCGCCGCTTTCCCGAATCTGCTGGTCAACGGCGCAACGGGCATCGCGGTCGGCATGGCCACCAACATGGCTCCGCACAACCTCGTCGAGGTCGTCGCCGCCGCGACACACCTGCTCGAGCATCCGGATGCCACGGTGGACGAGCTCATGGAGTTCGTTCCCGGCCCCGACCTGCCGACGGGCGGCATCATCGTCGGGCTCGACGGCATCAAGGACGCGTACACCCACGGCCGCGGCACTTTCCGCACGCGGGCGAAGGCCTCGATCGAGTCGCTCGGGCCGCGACGCACCGGCATCGTCATCACGGAGCTGCCCTACCTCGTCGGCGCCGAGCGCGTCATCGAGAAGATCAAGGACGCGGTTCAGGCGAAGAAGCTCACCGGCATCGCCGATGTGACCGACCTCTCGGACCGGCATCACGGGCTCCGGTTGGTCATCGGCATCAAGACCGGCTTCGACCCCAAGGCGGTTCTCGAGCACCTCTATCGACTGACCCCGCTCGAGGACTCGTTCGGTATCAACAACGTCGCCCTGGTCGACGGACAGCCGCAGACCCTCGGATTGCGCGACCTTCTGCGCGTGTACCTCGATCACCGCATCCGCGTCGTCACGCGGCGGAGCGAGTACCGGCTGGCGCGCAAGCGTGAACGCCTTCACCTCGTCGAAGGTCTGCTCATCGCCATCCTCGACATCGACGAGGTCATCCAGGTCATCCGATCCTCCGATGACGGCGAGCAGGCCCGTACGAAGCTGCAGGAGGTCTTCGATCTCTCGCATCCCCAGGCCGAGTACATCCTCGAACTGCGGTTGCGGCGCTTGACGAAGTTCTCCCGCATCGAGCTGGAAGCCGAGCGCGACCAGTTGAAAGCCGAGATCGCGCAGCTCGTCGAGTTGCTCGGCAGCGAGACCCTGCTGCGCCAGCAGGTGGCGCAAGAATTGGATGCCGCGGCCGAGGCGTACGGCACCCCACGGCGCACGATGCTGCTGAACGGGGGGCCGGTGCAGCCCCGCTCGACGAAGGCTGCGGCCGCCGCTGACCTGCAGATCGCCGACGCCCCCTGCCGCGTCTACCTCTCGGCCACCGGGCGTCTGGTGCGCGCCGAACTCGTCGCGGACGCACCGGGCGGCGGCGTCGTGGCACCGACGCGGCGATCGAAGCACGACGCGATCAGATCGTCGGTCGACACGACCACGCGCGGAGACATCGGCGCGGTGACCTCTGCCGGACGCCTCCTGCGGTTCTCCCCCGTCGACCTGCCCTCGGTCCCGGCCAACTCGGTGCAGGTGGCCGCGGGAATCAGGGTCGAGCAGTACCTGCCTCTGGGCAAGGGCGAGAAGGTCATCGCCGTCGTTCCCCTCACCGACGGCCCCACCATCGCCCTCGGCACGGAGAACGGTGTCGTCAAGCGCGTCGCCGCGAGCGAGCTCGGGGCGAAGGACGAGATCGAGATCATCGCGCTGCGCGACGGTGACCGCGTCGTGGGCGCGGCCCCGGCGGGCGACAACGCCGAACTGGTGTTCGTCGCCAGCGACGCCCAGCTGCTGCGCTTCGACGCCTCGTCGGTACGGCCGCAAGGTCGCTCGGCGGGCGGGATGGCCGGCATCCGGCTCTCCGAGGGTGCGCACGTCATCGCATTCGCGGTCGTGGGCGCGTCCGCCTTCGACGCGGTCGTGGTCACCATCGCCGGTTCGTCGGCAGCGCTGCCCGGAACCGATGCCGGAAGTGCCAAGGTGTCGGCCTTCACCGAGTTCCCCGCCAAGGGGCGTGCCACCGGCGGCGTCCGTGCGCAGCGCCTGCTGCGCGGTGAGGACGCCCTCGTGCTCGCCTGGGTCGGCACGGAACCGCGCGCGGTGGGGACCGACGGATCGGTGCGGACGCTGCCAGAGTCGGGTGCGAAGCGCGACGCCTCGGGTCAGCCCCTCGACTCCGCGCTCGGCGCGATCGGAACCGTCGTCCGCTGAGCCGCTGACGCCGTCTCGCGCGGGGCGCACAGCGACGGACGCCGCAGCCGACACGCTGTTCTGGGCGGCGCTCGGGCGGCGGTTCGGGGAATTCGTCCGCCGCTGTGCGCGACGAGACGAGAGCGCCAGAATTCGCCGCCGCTGCACGGCAAAGCGGGAGCGTCGGGATTCGCCCGCCGTTGTGCGCGGCGAGGCTGCGGGCCGCGGGATCCGTCCGCCGCTGCACGGCAAAGCGGGAGCGTCGGGATTCGCCCGCCATTGTGCGCGACGGGGCGGGAGCGTTGGGATCCGCCCGCCGTTTCGCGGCGAAGCGGAGCGTCGGGATCCGCCCGCCGTCGTGCGCGGCGAGGCCGGCAGTGACGGCGCTAACGATGGTCGCGGGTCAGACGTCGATGCTCTCGCGCGCCAGACGGTCGCTCGACTCGACGATGAACTCGCGGCGCGGTGCGACCTCGCTGCCCATCAGCAGATCGAACACCTGGGCTGCGCCCTCCATGTCTCTGACACGCACGCGACGCAGGGAACGCCCGGAGCGGTCCATGGTGGTGGTGGCGAGCTGGTCGGCATCCATCTCGCCCAGGCCCTTGTATCGCTGGATGGGCTCCTGCCAGCGCTTGTTGCCCTTCTTGAGCCGCGCGAGCAGCGTGTGCAGCTCCTGCTCGCTGTAGGTGTAGATCATCTCGTTCGGCTTGGATCCGGGGTTGACGACGATCACCCGGTGCAGCGGAGGCACGGCCGCGAAGACGCGCCCGGCCTCGACGAGGGGCCGCATGTAGCGGAAGAACAGTGTCAGGAGCAGCGTGCGGATGTGAGCCCCGTCGACGTCGGCGTCGCTCATCAGGATGATCTTGCCGTAGCGGGCGGCAGCGAGGTCGAAGGAGCGACCGGAACCCGCTCCGATGACCTGGATGATCGACGCGCACTCGGCGTTGGACAGCATGTCGCTGATCGACGCCTTCTGCGTGTTGAGGATCTTTCCGCGGATGGGAAGGAGAGCCTGGTACTCGCTGTTGCGCGCGTCGCGCGCGGTGCCGAGGGCGGAGTTGCCCTCCACGATGAACAGCTCGGAGTTCTCGACATCGTTCGAGCGGCAATCGACCAGCTTCGACGGCAGCGACGAGGACTCCAGCGCGTTCTTGCGACGCTGGGTCTCTTTGTGCGTCCGGGCCGAGATGCGCGCCTTCATCTCGGAGACGATCTTCTCGAGCAGTTGGGCGGTCTGCGTCTTGTCGTCGCGCTTGACCGAAGCGAACCGCGCTGCCAGCTCTCTCTGCACGACCGTGGTGACGATCTGGCGCACCGCGGGAGTGCCCAGCACCTCTTTGGTCTGCCCTTCGAACTGCGGCTCGGGCAAACGCACGGTCAGCACCGCGGTGAGACCGGCGAGGAGGTCGTCTTTCTCGACCTTGTCGTTTCCGACCTTCAGCTTGCGGGCGTTCTGCTCGACCTGGGCGCGCAGCACCTTCATCAGGCCGAGTTCGAAGCCCTGCTGGTGGGTGCCGCCCTTCGGAGTGGCGATGATGTTGACGAAGGAGCGCGACGTGGTGTCGTACCCGGTCCCCCAGCGCACGGCCACGTCGACTTCGCACTCGCGCTGCACCTCGGTGGGCACCATCGACCCCCCCGGTTGCAGCACGGGCACGGTCTCGGTGAACGAACCGGTGCCGGTGAGACGCCACGTGTCGGTCACGGCGGCATCCGGTGCGAGGAACTCCGCGAACTCCGAAATGCCCCCGTCGAAGCGGTAGCTCGTTTCGACGCGTTCTCCGGCGCGGTCGTCGAGCACGACGATCTCGAGCCCGGGGACGAGGAACGCCGTCTGACGGACGCGCTGCACGAGCTCGTCGTGGCCGAAGGCGGCTTCTTTCGTGAAGATCTGGCGGTCCGCCCAGTAGCGGATTCGCGTTCCCGTGACCCCGCGAGCTGCTTTGCCGATGACCCGCAGCTCGCTGCTGCGCTCGAAGGGGGTGAATGCCGAGTCGGGGGTGTCGCCCGCGAACCGCCCCGGCTCACCGCGGTGGAACGACATCGCATAGGTCTTGCCGCCACGGTCGACCTCGACGTCGAGGCGCTCGGATAGCGCGTTCACCACTGACGCGCCCACACCGTGGAGACCGCCGGATGCCGCGTACGAGCCGCCGCCGAACTTGCCGCCGGCGTGGAGCTTGGTGAAGACCACCTCGACGCCGGTCAGACCCGTGCGAGGTTCGACGTCGACCGGGATGCCTCGAGCCCGGTCACGAACCTCGACGCTGCCGTCGGCATGGAGCACGATGTCGATGCGGGTGCCGTGGCCGCCCAGGGCTTCGTCGACGGAGTTGTCGATGATCTCCCACAGGCAGTGCATGAGCCCGCGGGAGTCGGTGGAGCCGATGTACATGCCGGGGCGCTTGCGCACCGCTTCGAGGCCCTCGAGGACCTGCAGGTGGTGGGCGGAGTACTCGGACGTCACGATTGCCCAGCGTAATCGGGGCCACCGACATCGCCTGCAGACACACAGCGGGGTCGGGTCACCGTACGCGCACAGCGAAATGTGATCAAGCCGCGGCATAGAGGAAAGATCCGCGTGGTTGTATATGGAGACTCGCCCACGACCACTTGAGGAGGGCACCCGAGATGACCACCACGACCGCACCCGACGCGACTGTTCTCGACCACCGCCTGACGGCGGCTGATCGCTGTGACTCCTGCGGCGCTCAGGCGTACATCGCCGCCGAGGTCAACGGCAGCGAGCTGCTGTTCTGCGCACACCACGGCCGCAAGTACGAAGAGAAGCTCCGCAGCATCGCCACCTCGTGGCACGACGAGACGGCGCGCCTGAGCTCCGCCGACTGACCTTCACGACGGAACGGGTCCCGACCACCCTTGCGGGTGCAGCGGGGCCCGTTCTGCGTCTCCGGGCCTCAGGACCTGTAAGAGCGCGGGATCGACGGTGACACGCGCAGCGCGATCTCCTCGCCGATGGTGTCGATCAGCTCGGCGAGATCGGTCGCGCTGAAAAATCCGCCGCGGCCGAAAACGATGATCTCGTCGCCCACCGCGGCGTCGTTCCAGGGGGCGAGGACGCACGAGGTCGCTCCGATCTGCTCGACACGGCGGGGTCCCTCGGGGGTGACGACGTCGAAACGGCCGGCGAGGGTGCTCGGCAAGCCGTGCAGGCTGCCCACGTCGAGGTGGACGCCCCTCGGGTCGATCGTCGTGACGGTCGCAGCGAGGCACGCGATGGGCTCGATGCCGAGCTCGGCTTCGCCCGGGCCTCCCGCAGGACGAATGCCGTACGAGAACGCTCCGACACGCACGAGGTCTTCGCGGAACTCGCCGCGGGCGAATCCGGCGGCACTGGCGGCGAGGTGCGAGAAGCGGGCTACCAGTCCCGCTTCCCGCGCTGCGGCACGCGCCTCGAGGAACAGCGCGCGGGCGTCGTCGTCGTCGGCGTCCGAGGCCTCGGAGATGTGCGACCACACGCCCTCGAACATCGCACGACCGCCGTCGACGAGCTCTGCGGTCCGGGACAGCGCGGCATCCCAGCGCTCGGGACGGATGCCGTTGCGGTGGAGGCCCGTATCGATCTTGAGGTGGATGCGGGCGGGGCGACCGGCAGACAGCCCGGCCAGGTCTTCGAGCAGCGCCTCATCGCCAATACCGAGATCGAGGTCGGCCGCAACCCCGGCTGCGAGGTCGTCGGAACCGTCGATCAGCCAGACGAAGATGCGCGCGTCAGGACCCGCCACGGCGCGCACCGCGGCACCGGTGACGACATCGAACGCTCCGAACCACCGGACCCCCTCGTCCCACGCCCGGCGCACCACGGCCTCGAGCCCGTGTGCGTAGGCGTCGTCTTTGACCACGAGCATGTGCGCGGCCGGCGCGACGGCCTCGCGCACCCGGCGGAGGTTCCGTGCGAAGGCGTCGAGATCGACGCGGTAGACGGCGCTCACGCGGCGACCCGACGGTCGACCCGAGAGCCGGCGATCGCGATGATCTCGGCCGCGCTCCAGTGGGTGGCGTCCGTCCACTCGGCGAGCGAGGGATGTCCCTCGCCCGGGTCGCCGAAGAAGACGACCTCCGTTCCACGAAGGATCGGGGTGTCGCCGACGTCGACGACGCAGACGTCCATGGCGACCCGGCCCACGATCGGGTGTCGGTCGCCCCCGATCACGACGGTCGTCACGTTGCCCAACGAGCGGACGACCCCCTGCGCATACCCGCCGGTGACGAGCGCGATGGTCGTATCACGCGACGCACGATGTGTGTAGCCGTAGGAGACGCCCTCGCCGCGCAGGAGCGGCTTGGTTCCCAGGACCCGACCGCGCAGCGACATGACCGGCCGCGTGCCCGAACCGGGAAGACCGAACAGGGTCGCGGCGTCGAGCGTCGCGGCATCCACTCCGAGATCCGAGAGCACGGATGCCACCCACGCGGCGCCGTGACCCCAGCCGTCCGCGGCGAGCACGTCATCGTGACCGCCCACCGCGAGTCGGACATTGTGCCGCAGCGCCGATTCCGACACCAGAGCGACAGGCGCTCCTCCCGTGGCCCCGGGCGTGCGGGCGGGGAGCGTGGAGGTCACGCCTCTAGAATAACGTGGTCCGTCATCCCCGATCCCGGAGCGTGCATGCCTGCCCACGGCTTCTCCCCCGTCACCCGTCTGCGATACCTCGCCGGACGTGCCCGCCGCATCGACGTGGGCTCGGTGATCGAACGAGCCAAGGAGGCCTCGGCACAGCACGGCAAGTCTCTGCCGCTCGTCGTCGCCGACATGCTCGTGCAGGCCGGCGTGAAGAACGTCGGGTTCCAGGACTACATCGACTACGACTTCGCGATCCTCACCCCGGCCGAGCGCGCGACGTACATGACGCACCCGGTGTCAAATCAGATCTCGCAGAAGTACGACCACCCCGACTACCGAGGCATCTTCCAGGACAAGGTGGCGTTCGACCGCCGTTTCAGCGAGTTCCTCCGCCGCGAGTGGATGGTGGTCGAGACCGACAACAGCGACGAGCTGCGCGCGTTCGCCGAGCGGCTGGGGACCATCGTGACCAAGGAGCCGGTCGGACAGGCCGGTACCGGCGTGCACCGCTACCACGCGTCCGAGGTCGAGGACTGGGGGGCGTTCCACCGCGGCCTGCTCGAGCGCGGCGAGATCCTCGTCGAAGAGGTCATCCGCCAGCACGACGACCTCGCGGCGGTCTGCCCCGGCACCGTCAACACCACGCGCGTGACGGCCTTCTTCGACGGCGAGAAGACCCACATCCTCGCGATGGCCCAGAAGTTCGGTCGCGGAGCCGTCAGCGACCAGATGACCTTCGGCGGCTTCTACACGATGCTCGATGAGAACGGTCACTCCCTCGGCGCCGGGTACGACTCGCACGGGCACGTCCACGAGGTGCACCCCGATTCGGGCGTCCGCATCGCCGACTTCCAGCTTCCGCTGATCGACGAGGTCAAGGCGTTCGTCGATCAGGTCGCGCGCGTCGTGCCGCAGGTGCAGTACGTCGGCTGGGACATCGTCGTCGGCCCCGACGGCCCCGTGCTCGTCGAGGGCAACTGGGGCGCCGGTGTCTACGAGAACAAGCCGAGCGTGACGGGCATCCGCACCGGTCACAAGCCCCGCTATCAGGCCGCGATCGGGTTCTGATCCCGGATGCCGTGAGGCCCGCTTCCGCGAGGAGCGGGCCTTCCGCATTCCCCGGCGGCGTCGACGGGCTGAGTCGTGCGGCGTCGAGGAGCGTGACCGTCGAGAACCCTGAGGTCGTCGAGGGTCCGGGGGTCCCGGTGGCTTGGACGAGCTCAACCACCTGGGTGGGAGGGTGACCGGCTGGGGTGGGAGGACCCTGAGCTCGTCGAAGGGCCCGGCGCCGCGTCACGGCATCCGGATACCGCGAAGGCCCGCCCCGAGAACGGGACGGGCCTTCGCGTGGATCAGTCAGCCGTGGCGGACGATGCCGAGGGGCGTGGACTCATGTCCCTGCCCGAGGGGGTTGTCTTTCAGGATCGCGACGAGACGCTTCTCGCCGGCCTTGTCCATGGTCGAGCCGAGGATGTTGCCGCCCAGATCGTTGATGTCGACGACGGCGACCTGCAGGTCACCGCCGAGCAGCGACTTCAGTCGTGCAGCGACCTCGCGCGGACGCTCCGGACCGAGGACGACGGCCTGGTTATACGGCGGGATGGTTCCGCTGGTCGGGCCGTCGATCGCGCGGGCCTTGTCGCCCGCGATGCGATAGAAGTCACCCTTGCGCCCGAACGCCTTCGTCACGGCGGAGACGGCCGCCGCGACCAGGATGCGGGGTGTGCCGCACTCGCGCAGCGCCATCTCCATCGTCTCCGGCATGCCGAGGCCGATGCCGTAGGGCGTGCGCGTGACGTACTTCGACAGGAACAGCGCGAGCTTGCGGGGCGTGATCGAGTCGAGCTTGTACGAACGACCCTGGGTGATTGCGACGATCTTCTCGGTGACGAACAGCAGGTCCCCCGGCTGCACGGCATCCTTCGCGTACTCGAGGATGAAAGCGTCGAGGTCGTCGCCCGGCATGACGACCCGCGTGCGGATCGGGATGCGGGCGTACGAGGTGCCCTCGACGGTACGGGTGAGCGCCTTGCCGGCGTTGGCCTCGCCGCTCATTCGAGGTAGTCCCGGAGCGACTGCGAACGGCTGGGGTGACGCAGCTTCGCCATGGTCTTCGACTCGATCTGGCGGATGCGCTCGCGCGTGACCCCGAACGTGTCGCCGATCTGGTCGAGCGTCTTGGGCTGACCGTCGCCGAGTCCGAAGCGCATGCGGATCACGCCGGCCTCTCTCTCGCTGAGGGAGTCCAGCAGCGACTCGAGCTGGCGCTGCAGCATGGTGAAGCCCACCGCGTCGGCCGGGACGACCGCCTCGGTGTCTTCGATGAGGTCGCCGAACTCGCTGTCGCCGTCTTCACCGAGGGGCGTGTGCAGGGAGATGGGCTCGCGACCGTACTTCTGCACCTCGATGACCTTCTCGGGGGTCATGTCGAGTTCGCGGCTCAGCTCCTCGGGCGTGGGCTCGCGCCCCAGGTCCTGCAGCATCTGGCGCTGGACGCGCGCGAGCTTGTTGATGACCTCGACCATGTGCACCGGGATGCGGATGGTGCGGGCCTGGTCGGCCATGGCGCGCGTGATGGCCTGACGGATCCACCACGTGGCGTAGGTCGAGAACTTGAAGCCCTTCGTGTAGTCGAACTTCTCGACCGCACGGATCAGGCCCAGGTTGCCCTCCTGGATGAGGTCGAGGAACTGCATACCGCGACCGGTGTAGCGCTTGGCGAGCGAGACGACCAGGCGGAGGTTCGCGCCGAGCAGGTGGCTCTTCGCGCGCTGACCGTCGCGCGCGACCCACTGCAGGTCGAGACCGAGCTGGTTCGTCTTCTCGGCAGCCGACATGTTCGACAGCTTCTCTTCGGCGAAGAGACCCGCCTCGATGCGCATGGCGAGCTCGACCTCTTCGGCCGCGTTCAGCAGCGGGACTTTACCGATCTGCTTCAGGTAGTCCTTGACCGGGTCGGCGGTGGCGCCGGTGATCTGCGCCGAGTACACCGGTACGTCGTCTTCGTCGCTCGACGAGATGACGATCGCACCCTGGGGCAGAGCCTCGGCGGGCTTGGCCGGAGCGTCGTCGTCGTCATCGTCGTCGGACTTCTTCGGGTCGACCTTGACGGTGTCGTCGGAGTCTTCGGCATCGCTGTCGTCGGCTTCCAGCTCGACTTCGCCCTCTTCGTCGACCTCTTCGTCTTCGTCGAGGTCGTCGTCCTTCTTGGCCTTCGGCTTCGCCTTGGCCGGCGTGGCCTTCGCCTTCGCCGGGGCCTTCTTCGCGGGAGCCTTCTTCGCGGTCGTCGTCGTCGACGCCGTCACGGTCTCCTCGGAGTTCTCGAGCTCGTTGTCCTTCGCACTCCGGGAGCGGGTCTTGGTAGTCGTGCCTGCCACGTTTCGCCTTTCACCGGGAACCTCTGTTGCACATCCGCCGGTCGTTCTCGGACACTAGTAAGACCCTTGTCAAGTTCCAGGCCGAGGAGCGGGGGCTCTCGGACCGGTTGACAACGGGTCAGTTTCTTTATTGTCTCACATCCTCGGACCGGGACTTGACGCGGACCGGGGATCTATGCGTAGACAACGCCCGCGCGCAGCCACGTATTCCCCGGATGCCGAGGAAGCGCGATGCCGAGGACCCGTGGTGCGCTCGGCGGCGGATCAGCCGAGCTTGCCGCGGCGGTCGTCGTCGCCGGGGCGGGTCGCAAGGAAACGCTCCAATTCGGCGGCCAGTTCGTCGGCGCTGGGGAGATCGCCGGTGTGGATGATCGGCGTCGCCTGAGTCGACCCCGCCATGTAGGCGTCGTAACGCTCTTCGAGGTTCTCGAGCATGCGCGTCAGCTCGTCGCTCGCCTCGACCTGCTCCGTGACTTTGGTGAGGAACTCGCGGTTCTCCTCGCGCAGGACTTCACCCGAGAACACCAGTCCGGTGGCGACGGTGAGGCTGTCGAGTGCCGCGAGAGCGGCGGCCGGGTACTCGGTGTCACCCAGATAGTGGGGAATGAGCAGGGCGAACCCCGCCACCTTGGCACCGGCCTCGGCGAAGCGGTACTCCAGCAGGTGACCCGCCGTCGAGGGAACCTGGGTGTGCGGCCGCCACACGGAGTGAGCCTCGGCGAGGTCGGGACGGGTTCCGCTGACCGTGGTGCCGATGGGGCGGGTGTGCGGCACCGGCATGGGGATGGCGTGCACCCAGGTCACAGACGCGACCTGCAGCCCCGCCGCGAGTTCGAGCACGGACTCGGCGAAGGCTTCCCAGAGGAAGTCGGGCTCGTAGCCGGCGAGAAGGAGGAACGGGTGCCCGAGCGAATCGTGCGCGAGCAAAAGCTCGAGGCGCGAGGGGCGGTAATCCGTGAGGTGGTCCTCGACGAAGGTGATGAGCGGCCGGCGGGCGCGGTAGTCGAGCAGGAGGTCGTTGTCGAAGACGACCACGGGGTTCGGATCGAGATCGTTGCGGAAGTACTCGACCAGTCGTGTCACCGCGCCGCCGGCGTCGGTGAACCCTGTCAGAGAGATCACGAGCGGCAGGCCCGACGGCACGGGCGGCGCCGCGGGGGCACGGTCGTACAGCGGTGCGGATACGGGCATGGCTCCACTCTACGAGCGCTCCCGGTGGGTGGGTCGCGGTGCGTCCCGCTGCTAGCGAACACGCGCGAACCTAGGATGGACGCCATGCCCTTCCCTTCTGTGGCGTACACCGACGCCCCCGTTCTCGAGTCCGACGCCGACGCGATCCTGCTGATCGTCCCGACCCTGACGGAGGGGGCGGCGGATCCCGACGGATGGGAGGGACTCGGTTCCGCGTTGGCGGCCGTGGGGTTCACCGGGGGTGCGAACTCCTTCCAGCGCGTGCACGTGCCCGGAGTGAGCACTCCGGTGGCGGCGGTCGGTGCGGGCACCGAGCCGGACGAGTCCGCGCTCCGCGATGCGGCGGGCGTCGGACTGCGTCAGCTCACCGGGTTCGCGCACGTGGCGATCCAGGCGTTCGTCGATGCGCCGTGGCGCCCGCTCGCCGAGGGGGCCGCTCTGGGCGGTTACCGGTTCGCCGACTACAAGAAGAAGTCCGCCAAGGCGCGTGCATCTCGCGTGAGCGTCGCGGCGTCAGCCGCGCCGACGGAGGCTGACACCGTCGCGGTGGCCGCCGTTGCCGGGGCCGTCGCGCTGGTGAAGGATCTCGTGACCACCCCCGCCGAGTGGCTCGGACCCGCCGATTTCGCCACCGCCGCCGCGGACGCGGTCGCCGGTCTCCCCGTCGAGGTCGAGGTGCTCGACGAGGTCGCCCTGCGGGAGGGCGGTTATGGCGGCATCCTCGGGGTCGGGCAAGGGTCCGATCGGCCGCCTCGCCTGGTTCGCCTCCGCTACTCGCCCGCGGACGCTCAGCGTCACGTCGCCCTCGTGGGCAAGGGCATCACCTTCGACACCGGCGGTCTGTCGCTGAAGCCCGCGGCATCCATGGTCGGCATGAAGTACGACATGTGCGGGGCCGCGACCGTCCTCGCGGTACTCAAGGCCGCGGCCGAGATGCGACTGCCCGTCACGCTCAGCGCGTGGTTGTGCATCGCCGACAACATGCCCTCGGGTCGGGCAACCCGGCCGGGAGACGTGCTGCGGATGCTCGATGGCACAACGGTGGAGGTGCTCAACACCGACGCCGAGGGGCGTCTGGTACTCGCCGACGGTCTCGTCGCCGCCAGCCGCGAGAACCCCGATCTCATCGTCGATGTGGCGACGTTGACCGGCGCGATCACGGTTGCCCTCGGAAACCGCCACACCGGCGTCATGGGCGACGATGACGCCGTCGCGGCGTATCTCGCCGCGGCCGGCCGTGCCGCCGAACTCGCCTGGCAGCTGCCGCTGCCCGAGCACATGGTCGACGATCTCGACTCCCCCATCGCCGATCTGCAGAACGCGAAGATCGGAGACCCCGCCGGTGGGTCGCTCTTCGCGGGGCTGTTCCTCCGCCACTTCGTCGGCCGCGTGTCCGAGGATGCCGACGCCGCCCGCATCCCGTGGGTGCACCTCGACATCGCCGGCGTCGGCATGAACAAGTCCGCGCCGTTCGGGTACACCGACAAGGGCGTGACGGGGGCGACGGTCCGTTCGCTGATCGAGATGCTCACCACGGAGGCTGCACGATGACCGACCACTCCGCCGACGTCGTCATCCTCGGTGGCGGAAGCGGCGGGTACGCGGCAGCTCTGCGTCTCGCCGAGCTCGGCAAGGAGGTCGTCCTCGTCGAGAAGGACAAGCTCGGGGGCACCTGCCTGCACCGCGGCTGCATCCCCACCAAGGCGCTGCTGCACGCGGGTGAAGTGGCCGACGCCGCCCGGAGTGCCGCCGACATCGGTGTGGACGTCACGTTCTCCGGCATCGATCCCGTTCGCGTGCGTGCGTACCGCGAGGGGATCGTCGCAAAGAAGTTCAAGGGACTCGAGGGACTCATCTCCACGCGCGGCATCCGCGTCGTGCACGGCGAGGGCAGGCTCGCCGCCGGTCCGGCCGTCCGCGTCGGGGACGACGTGTACCGCGGCACCGACGTCATCCTCGCCACCGGCTCGTACAGCCGCAGCCTGCCGGGTCTCGAGATCGGCGGCCGCGTGCTCGCGAGCGAGCAGGCCCTGGACCTCGACGTCATCCCCGAGCGCGTCGTCGTGCTCGGCGGTGGCGTGATCGGCGTCGAGTTCGCGAGTGTCTGGCGCTCCTTCGGCGTCGAGGTCACGATCGTCGAGGCTCTCCCCCACCTCCTCCCCGCCGAGGACGTTACGTCCAGCAAGGCTCTCGAGCGGGCGTTCCGCAAGCGCGGCATCGCGTTCCAGCTGGGTCGCCGGTTCGCCTCACTGACGCAGACCGCGGATGCCGCGACGGTCACCCTCGACGACGGGTCCGAGCTCGTGGCCGACTACGTCCTCGTCGCCGTCGGTCGCGGCCCCTCCACGGCCGGCCTGGGCTACGAGGAGGCGGGAGTCGTCCTCGACCGTGGTTTCGTGCAGACGGACGAGCGTCTGCGCACGGCCTCGCCGCACGTCTGGGCCGTGGGAGACATCGTTCCGGGCCTGCAACTCGCCCATCGCGGTTTCCAGCAGGGCATCTTCGTCGCCGAGGAGATCGCGGGTCTGTCGCCCGTCCTCGTCCCCGACGTCGACGTCCCCCGCGTGGCGTACTCGCACCCGGAGGTGGCGTCCGTCGGGCTCACCGAGGCGCAGGCTCAGGATCGTTACGGATCTGAGGCCGTGAAGGCGTACGAGTACAACCTGGCCGGCAACGGCCGGAGCGAGATCATCGGGACCTCGGGCATCGTCAAGATCGTCCGGCGGGTCGACGGACCCGTGATCGGGGCGCATCTCGTCGGCGATCGCGTCGGTGAGCTCATCTCGGAGGCGCAACTCGCGGTGGGCTGGGAAGCGCACCCCGAGGACATCGCCCCGTTCATCCACGCCCACCCCACCCAGAGCGAAGCGCTCGGCGAGGCCTTCCTGGCCCTCGCCGGCAAGCCCCTGCACGCACTCTGACCACGAACCGGTCACTAAGCTAGGTACCGCATCCGGTACGAAGGAGACATATTCATGAGCACTTCCGTCGTCCTCCCCGCTCTCGGCGAGAGCGTCACCGAGGGAACGGTCACCCGCTGGCTCAAGCAGGTCGGTGACACCGTCCAGGAGGACGAGGGTCTGCTGGAGATCTCGACCGACAAGGTCGACACCGAGATCCCCTCGCCCGTCTCCGGGGTCATCGAGGAGATCCTCGTCCAGGAGGACGAGACCGTCGAGGTCGGCGCCGTCCTCGCCAAGATCGGTGACGGATCGGGCGCATCGTCGTCCGACGACGCTCCGCAGGCCGCCCCGGCCGAGCAGGATTCCGCCCCCGCCGAGCAGGCCGCTCCCGCCGAGTCCGCTCCGGCCGAGCAGCCCGCTCCCGCCGCGGCCGAGCAATCCGCTCCCGCCGCGGGTGGCGACTCGTCCGAAGTCACGCTCCCCGAGCTGGGCGAGAGCGTGACCGAAGGTACGGTCACCCGTTGGCTCAAGGCCGTCGGCGACGACGTCGCCGTCGACGAGCCGCTCCTCGAGATCTCGACCGACAAGGTCGACACCGAGATTCCGTCGCCGGTCGCCGGCACGCTGCAGGAGATCCTCGTCCAGGAAGACGAGACGGTCAACGTCGGTGCCGCCCTCGCCCGCATCGGCAGCGGTGCAGCCCCGGCTGCGCAGCCCGAGGCCCCGGCCGCGCCCGCCGCGGAGGAGAAGCCGGCTGAGACCCCTGCGCCCGTCGCGGAGGAGAAGCCGGAAGAGAAGCCGGCTCCCGCTGCGGAGGGGAAGCCCGCTGCGCAGCCCGCTCCCGTCGCGGAGGACAAGCCCGCCGCCCCGGCGCCCGCCGCGTCGTCGAACGACGACGTCACCTACGTCACCCCGCTCGTGCGCCGACTGGCTCAGCAGCAGGGCGTCGACCTCGCCTCGGTCAAGGGAAGCGGCGTCGGCGGACGCATCCGCAAGGAAGACGTGCTGAAGGCCGCTGAGGCCGCCAAGGCCGCACCCGCCGCGGCGTCGGCCCCCGCGACCACCCCTGCCGCAGCTCCCGCTGCCGTGGAGGTCTCGCCGCTGCGCGGGACCACCCAGAAGATGTCGCGACTGCGCAAGGTCATCGCCGAACGCGCGGTGGCGTCGATGCAGGCCACGGCGCAGCTGACCACGGTCGTCGAGGTCGACGTGACCAAGGTCGCCGCGCTCCGCGACCGGATGAAGGGCGAATTCCAGCAGAAGACGGGCGACAAGCTCTCGTTCCTGCCGTTCTTCGCGATTGCGGCCATCGAGGCGCTCAAGACGTACCCGATCATCAACTCCACGGTGGAGGGTGACGAGATCGTCTACCCCGCCCAGGAGAACGTGGCCATCGCGGTCGACACCGAGCGCGGCCTGCTCACGCCGGTGATCAAGGAGGCGGGCGACAAGAACATCGCGCAGCTCGCTCGCGAGATCGCCGACCTGGCCGCTCGTACCCGCGACAACAAGCTCAAGCCCGACGAGCTCGCGGGTGGCACGTTCACGCTGACGAACACCGGTTCGCGGGGCGCGCTGTTCGACACCCCGATCGTCTTCCTGCCGCAGTCGGCCATCCTCGGCCTCGGTGCCGTCGTGAAGAAGCCCGGCGTCGTGTCGGTCGACGGCAAGGATGCGATCTCGGTCCGTTCCTACGTCTATCTCGCACTGTCGTACGACCACCGCACCATCGACGGGGCCGACGCCGCGCGCTTCCTCGGCGCCGTCAAGGCCCGCCTCGAGGCGGCGCAGTTCGAGGGCGACCTCGGGATCTGACCCCACGCCATACCGGCTCACGATGGCTGGTCCGCGACTGTTCTGACGGCGCGGACCAGCCATCGGTCTTCTTGCCGCACGAGCGTCACGTACTGGGTGTTCACGTCGACGGCGAGGCGGACGACGGCAACCCCGCCGAAATCGTCGATGAGCTGGATGTCTCCGGTCGCGGCGCCAGGGGGCAACGGTTCGCGTGAGGACGCCGAGTCCTCCTCGTACGCCGCGACGCATGCCGTGTCGTCGGCACATCGAACCACTTCCGTGAACACGGCACGGGCCGCCGTCACCGGATCGTCGGACGACATTGCGCCCCCTTGCGGGGGCGGCGCAGCCGTCGAGCCCGTCGTGTCGGCAGCTCCATCGGGCGACACCGCGGCGGACGGAGGCGACGGTGAATCGGACGACGTCACAAGCTCCGCGGGAAGCTCGGTCGGAACCTGCGTCGAGCGGGGGATTCCGTCGGACGGGGTGGGAGACGGGTCCACCGCCGTCGCCTCCGGCGTCACGGGCGACGTCCACACCAGCAAGCCGATCACCGCCACCAGCGCGGCGGCCGCGCCCACCGCTCCGAGGCGAACGGCCCGGGATGTGCGCCACCGCGTCCGAAGCTCGCGGAGCACCTCCTGCACGGCATCCGCGAGATCGGCGTCGACGAGCGCAAGCACGCGCGACGGCGCGCCCGGACCCACGACGTCACGCGACGCCGCGGGGCTCCGTGAGGCCGCGGGGACATCCCACGCAGCAGCGCCGCCGGACGGGGCGTCGACTCCGGGATCTGACGGAGCACCCGTCACCGGGGTCAGAGGCCCGAGAACGAGGGGGAGCGGGTCGGCGTGATGGAAGAGCCGGCGTTCCAGGGCCTCCCACTCACGCGGGGGCAGAGTGAGTACGCTCTGGCGGGCGCGCGTCAGCATTTCCCGGGTGGCATCCTCTTCCGCGATCGTCGCGATCTGCTCGAGAGTGTCGGCCGTGGCCGCGATGGCATCCGGGCTCTCGTCATCCTCCACCGCGATCGGGCACCCATCGGCGCGCATCCACCACACCGCCCCGGTGAAGCGGCCCGTCGCTCTACGGCAGCCTCGAAGGAGCGCGACTGCCGCAGTGACCGCCTCGCCCGGCGCGACGGCGATCGCGCTCCGGGATCGCCGCAGGAGGTAGGCGTCGAACGGTTCGACCAGGACGGATGCCGCGGGGGTGCTCATCCGCTCGATGGTGGTCGAGACGCTCCCCCGCCGGAGAGCGTCGTCGACCGAACGGGGATGAAAGCGACGATTGACGTTCTGGGGAGGAGGGGGCGGCGGCGAAGATAGAATCGATCCCATGGCCGCTCGTACTTCCACGCCCGAGAAGCGTCCGGGCTTCTTCTCGCAGCTCAAGACCCTCTACACCTTCACCCAGAAGGAGTACCGGTGGCTGCCGTTCCTGCTGGCCGGCATCGTGCTGGTGGGCATCGCCCTCGGCGTCGTCGTCGGCCTCCTGATTCCGCCCCCGGCGGTGTGGAGCGTCATCCTGTGGGGTGTGACCGGCCTGCTGCTCGGCATCCTGATTGCGATGATCACGATGACCCGCCTGTCGACGACGGCCATGTACAAGAAGATCGACGGGATGCCGGGTGCCACCGGTCACGTGCTGTCGTCGTCGCTCGGCCGCAACTGGCAGGCTTCCGAGACTCCGGTGGGCGTGAACCCGCGCACGCAGGAGGCGCTCTACCGCGCCATCGGCCGCGGCGGCGTGGTGCTGATCGGCGAAGGCAACCGCAGTCGTCTCACCCGCCTCGTCGGCGAGGAGCGCGGTCGGGTCCAGCGCGTCGCCTCGGGCGTGCCGGTGACGGTGCTCTACGTCGGACACGGCCAGGACGAGGTGCCGATCGCGAAGCTCGCCTCCGCCATCAAGGCACTGCCGAAGAAGGTCGATCGCGCGACCATGGCGGCGGTCATCAAGCGCGTGGCATCGGTCTCGCAGGGTATGTCGTCGCTGCCCATCCCCAAGGGCGTCGACCCCACCAAGATGCGCTCACCGCGTCCGCGTTGATCTCGGTGTGAACAAGGCCCCTGCCATCGCCGGCGGGGGCCTTCTTCCTGCAGAGACGGGCCGTCACGTCCGGACGAGAACCGTCCCCACGACCTTGTCGTGCAGGCCGCGTTGATCGGCGTCCCAGACGACGGCGGGGATGATCAGCGCCAGCAGCACGGTCCGGACGATGGGCCGCCACAGGCCCACCCAGGCTCCGGATGCCAACTCGAGACGCATCCCCATCAACCGATGTCCGGGGCTTCCGCCGATGAGCGGGATGAACAGGATCTGCACGACGAAGAAGATGACGTTCGCCGCGACCGGGTTGGCGAACGGCACGCCGGTGACCGGATCGGGCGACGAGAAGAACGCGAATCCGACAAGTCCTGCGCTCGCGACGTCGATCAGGAGTGCGGCGATCCGTCGGCCCGGACGGGCGATGGATCCAGGGCCCTCTCGGGGAAGGCCGAGCCGCTGGCCCGGGTAGTCGTTCTCAGCGGATGCGCTCACGGCATCCACAGTAATCGGGTCCACGTAACACGCCCGAAACATGCGAGATATCGCCGAGACACCGGTTCTGTATAGGGTCGAGGAGGCTGGGCGAGGCCCGCCGATCCCGAATGTTCTACCTCTGGAGTCTTCATGTTCAAAGATTCGTCCGAGGTGCTCAAGTTCATCCAGGACGAGGACGTCAAGTTCCTCGACATCCGTTTCACGGATCTTCCTGGTGTGCAGCAGCACTTCAACATCCCCGCTTCGACCGTCGACGAGGAGTTCTTCACCGTCGGACAGCTGTTCGATGGCTCGTCGATCCGCGGGTTCGCGAACATCCACGAGTCCGACATGCAGCTGATCCCGGACGTGACGACGGCCTACGTCGATCAGTTCCGCGAGGCCAAGACCCTCGTCATGATCTTCGACATCTACAACCCGCGCAACGGGGAGATCTACTCCAAGGACCCGCGTCAGGTCGCCAAGAAGGCCGAGAAGTACCTCGCCTCGACCGGCATCGCCGACACCGCATTCTTCGCCCCCGAGGCGGAGTTCTACATCTTCGACGACGTCCGCTACGAAGTGAAGCAGAACTCGAGCTTCTTCTCGGTGGACTCCGAAGAGGGCGCCTGGAACACCGGCCGCGTCGAAGAGGGCGGAAACCTCGCCAACAAGACCCCGTACAAGGGTGGCTACTTCCCGGTCTCGCCCGTCGACAAGACGGCGGACCTCCGCGACGACATCACCCTGAAGCTGATCGAGGCGGGCTTCGCGCTCGAGCGATCGCACCACGAGGTCGGCACCGGCGGTCAGCAGGAGATCAACTATCGCTTCGACACGATGCTGCACGCGGCCGACGACATCCTGAAGTTCAAGTACATCGTCAAGAACACCGCAGAGCTGTGGGGCAAGGTCGCGACCTTCATGCCCAAGCCGCTCTTCGGTGACAACGGCTCCGGCATGCACACCCACCAGTCGCTGTGGAACGACGGCAAGCCGCTGTTCTACGACGAGACCGGCTACGGCGGACTCTCCGACGTCGCCCGCTGGTACATCGGTGGTCTGCTGGCTCACGCTCCGGCCGTCCTCGCCTTCACCAACCCGACCCTCAACAGCTACCACCGTCTGGTGAAGGGCTTCGAGGCGCCGGTCAACCTGGTGTACTCGGCCGGTAACCGCTCCGCGGCCATCCGTATCCCGATCACGGGCACGAACCCCAAGGCCAAGCGCATCGAGTTCCGCGCTCCCGACGCCTCGGGTAACCCGTACCTCGCGTTCGCCGCGCAGCTCATGGCCGGCATCGACGGCATCAAGAACCGCATCGAGCCCCACGAGCCCGTCGACAAGGACCTCTACGAGCTCCCCGCTGAAGAGGCCGCGAACATCCCGCAGGTTCCCAACTCGCTGCTCGACTCGCTCGAGGCCCTGCGCGCCGACCACGAGTTCCTGCTCGCCGGTGGCGTCTTCACGCAGGAGCTGATCGACACCTGGATCGAGTACAAGATCGAGAACGAGATCCAGCCGATGGCTCAGCGTCCGCACCCCTTCGAGTACGAGCTGTACTTCGGGGTCTGATCGCCTCAGCACCACGTCGACGCCCGTCCCCGCCGTTTCGCGGGGGCGGGCGTCGTCGTTTGCGCGGGGTCGGGGTCGCGTCCGAGCCGTGACCCGGTGAGATCTCACTGCGCGCAGGCGCAAGACCGGGAGGTGTCAGCGCCCCTCCCCCGTGATCGCGGCCCGGACGAGCCGTCACCCCGGGTCGGCTGCTGGGGCGTGGCGGCGCAGCGTGTCACGGCTGATACCGGTCATCTCCTGCACGGCGCGCTGGCTGAGCCCCGCCGTTTGCAACAGGGTGATCGCCACGTCGCGCCGACGCCTCGGCGGCCATGACGCGAGACGCTGGACGCTCGCCGCTCGGAGGGCCTCCGGAACGGTGATCTCGGTCATCGCGGCGAAGCGACGGGCGCGCTCGACCGCCTGCTCGATCGCGCGCGGCGTCTCGCCGCGAAGCAGCGCCGCGATCACCCGAAGAGCACGGTCGTCGACCTCCCCCACCATTTCGCGCACGAGCGTCCCGATCTCCGACACCTCGGGAAGTCCGACCTCCACGACCGCGTCGGCCGGGAGGCCGAGCCGCGGCTCGGTCGCCTCGATCAGGACGAGGCCCGAACCCACCCGGGCATGAATGAGGGCGGTCAGCGCCCCCGAATCGCGTCCGTCGGCGTGATCCAGGTGCACGGTCATCCCCGATGCCGTGGCGTTCGCGACCGAGTCGACCAGACGCGGAAGTGCGACATGGACGGAAGCGACGAGATCGATCGTCACGAGCGCACGGTCGCGATGACGTGCCATCCACCGTGCCTGGAGGGTCTTGCCGGCGCCCTCCGGGCCGGTGAGCAGAACGGTTCCCCCGTCGGTGAGTCGATCGGCGACGGCGGCGAGCTGACGCGATCGCCGCTCGTCGAGGGACGCCACGGGTGGCGGCACCACGCGCTCGACCGTCACGGACGGCGACGTCGAGCGGCGGCTCCGAGGGGCCGAGCGGGGGGACGTGCGCTCGAGGATCCCCGCGATGACCTCTGACGCACCCGCCCCGTCGTGGTCGGCGATCTGCGCGAGCACGGCACGGGCGCCGGGTCCCGTGGATCGCAGCGCCAATTCGACGATCTCGGCGAGATCGTCGGCGGCGAGTCGCACTTGGCGACGACCGCGCGGTGCCGAGTTCGACGGGCGGATGGCGGCAGGAAATGCAGGAACGGCGGACATGGAGAACTCCCGGGCTGAGGTCGACACGGAGGGTCGTCGACAGACGACCGCGATCCACCGCGTGAGCGGCGGCGTGCGACCTCAGATCCGGGAGATTCCGAAGACGATCAGAGGATGCCGCCGTGGCGGCGGCGCGCCCGACGGCATCGCGCCTCCGCGGACTGCCGCGAGCGGACGGAGGCCCAGGACGACGAGCACGACGGCAGTGAGGACGAGCAGAGCCATGACGATCGACCCGTCGGCGGCGACCACGTTCGTCGCGTCGGTGTCGACGGGCGGGACCAGCGCGGCATCCGGAATCGCGTTCTCATCCGCGTGCAGGAGGGAACCGACCGTGATGGCGCTGTGCGCCGTGCCCTCGTGGTGACCGCCCGCTTCATCGAAGTGGGTCGTGGCCCAGGCGCAGAGCAGGAGGAAGACCGCGAGCGCCAGCCGCACCGCGCGCTCGGCGGCGCGCCGGTCGGACGGGCGGGATACGGCGACGGTCATCGAGCCGAGCCTAGGCGCGCTCATTCGAAGGATGATCGCCGGTGGGCGATTGACCACCGTCTGGACACCTGATCTTCACCTCAGCATCGCGAAGGGGTGTTCGTCGGGCGGTGGGCTTGCTCTGCGGTCGACGACCGCCTCGATCCGACGAAGGACTCCCCCATGGACTCTCGCACTTCCCGACGCCTCCGCGCGGCCGCCGCTTCAGTGGCCGTCGCGCTGGCGGCCTCGACTTCCATCGGCCTCGTGGCCGCTCCCGCGCTGGCCGCGACGCCCGACATCACCGAGCACGGCGGCGCGGCTCGCAACGACGGCGACATGACCGACGCCCTCCGCGCCTCGATCGTCGACGGGCCGGCCAAGAACGTCATCCTTCTAATCGGTGACGGCATGGGCGACTCCGAGATCACCGTCGCCCGCGACTACGCCGAGGGTGCCGCCGGGCGGTTCGCCGGCATCGACGCCCTCCCGCTGACCGGGCAGTACACGACGTACTCGATCGACGAGGCGGGCAAGCCCAACTACGCCTCCGAGTCGGCCTCGACCGCGAGCGCGTGGGCGACGGGCACGAAGACGGTCAACGGCCGTCTCAGCGTCGACGTCGCGAACAAGCCGCAGGCGACGCTGCTCGAGATCGCCAAGGCCAACGGCCTGAAGACCGGCAACGTCTCGACGGCGGAGATCCAGGATGCGACCCCCGGTGCGCAGATCTCGCACATCTCCGCCCGCGGGTGCTACGGCCCCGACCAGACGTCGAAGAACTGCGCCTCGGAGGCGCTGGAGAACGGCGGCCTCGGCTCGATCAGCGAGCAGCTCCTGAACGTGCGCCCCGATGTCACCCTCGGTGGCGGCGCGGCGAGCTTCGCGCAGACCGCGAAGGCGGGCCCGTGGCAGGGCAAGACCCTCTCGGCGCAGGCCGAGGACCGCGGCTTCACCCTCGTGAAGGACGCCGCGGGTCTCGACGCCGTGACGACGGCGGATGCCGACCGGCCCCTGCTCGGTCTCTTCACCGAGGGCAACTTCCCGGTGCGCTGGAACGGCCCGGCAGCGACCGACCTGACGGCCGGCGGACAGCTGCCCGCCCCGGTCGCCTGCGCCGAGAACCCCGACCGCCTCGCGACGGGACTGTCGCTGGCATCCCTCACGTCGAAGGCGATCGACCTGCTCGACGGCGAGGACGGCTTCTTCCTGCAGGTCGAGGGCGCGAGCATCGACAAGCAGGACCACGCCGCGAACGCGTGCGGCCAGATCGGTGAGACCGTCGACCTCGACGAGGCCGTGCAGGTCGCCCTCGAATTCGCTCGCACGCAAGGCGACACCCTCGTGGTCGTCACGGCCGACCACGCCCACACGAGCCAGATCGTGGGCTCGGCCATCCCCGGCCTCAACACCCACCTGCTCACGGCCGACGGCCAGCCCCTGATCGTCGCCTACGGTACCTCGCCCGCGGGCGGATCGCAGCAGCACACCGGTTCGCAGGTGCGCATCGCCGGGTATGGCCCCGGCGCGGCGAACGTCGTCGGCTTGACCGACCAGACCGACCTGTTCTTCACCGCCGCGAACGGTCTCGCGCTTTCTCAGAACCTGGCGGCGCTCAGCACCGCGGCGACCCTGTCGGTCCCCGCGGAGGTCCGCCCGGGCGCGGAGTTCACGGTCGTGGCGAACGGCTTCGCCGCCGATTGGCAGCTCACCGGCGAGATCACGGGTGCGGGCGACCTCGGTCAGCGCGATGCGCTCCGCGGTTCCGCCGGCTTCGCTGCCACCGCGCCCACCAAGGAGGGCGCGTATGAGGTGACCGTCCGCGGCTCGCAGACGGGGACGACCAAGACCGCGTCGTTCACGGTGTCTGCCTCGGCCGCTCCGGTGCCGACGACCACCCCGACTCCGGCGCCCTCGGCTTCGGCCGGTGCCGGCGCAATCGCCGGTGGAGGCAACGGCGGTGCTCCACTGGCGATGACCGGTGCCGCTCTGCCGATCGGCGCCGCCGTGATCGCGGCGGGACTGCTCGCAGCCGGCGCCTACCTGCGCGCGCGTCGTCAGCGCCGTACCGACTTCGTCTGAGTCGCACCCTTAACGCCCGTCCCCGCCCCGGCGGGGGCGGGCGTTCCCTCGCGCGCGGATCCGGGGCGGGCGTGGCTATGCCCCCGGCATCAGGGGCGGACACGGATTCTGCCCGGTCTGAGGCGCAGGCGCGGCATCCGCACGATCCGGCGGCGGACTCGACACCCGGCTAGGCGTGACCGGATGCCGCAGCGGTCAGCCCGCGCGCTCTGCGCGTTTGTGCTCCTGGAAGACGCGGATGGCTTCGTACCTCTCGGCGGAGCGCGCCTGCCGCTTGGCCGCCTCGACCTCGCGCACCTTGGGCGGCGCCGTGGTCACGAGGTCGTCGAGCAGACGACGGAGCGAGGCCTCGATCTCGTCGACGGCGCGGTCGAACACCGGGCGATTGGCCCTCGAGGGCGTCGTCGTGCCGACGATCTTGCGAACGAACTGCTCGGCGGCATCGTGGCACTCGGCATCCGTCGCCGGGGGCGTGAAGTTGTGCAGGGGGACGATGTTGCGGCACATGCCCCACAGGGTAGGCCGATCGCCCGCCGTTCGCGAGAGTCTCCCACCCATCGGCAAACGCGGCGAGGTCGACTGCGGCCGGCGCGCGGCCGGCGAACGAGCTCGACCGCGCGGCATCCCCGTCAACCGTGCCCGCAATGTCGGAGGGTCTTGGAAGGATGGAGCCATGCCGGAGTCTCCTTACGCCTCACGTCCGTGGTCGAGTTCGTACGCTGAGGGCGTCCCGCCCGAGATCGACGTCCCCTCGCAGACCCTCCCCGAGATGCTCGCGGACTCGGTCGCGCGCTACGGCAAGAAGACGGCGCTCGAGTTCTTCGGCGCCCCGACGACCTATCGCGAGCTCGGCGACCAGGTGGGCCGCGCCGCCGAGGGACTACGGCGACTGGGCGTACGACCCGGTGACCGCGTCGCGCTGGTGCTGCCGAACTCGCCCCAGCACGTCGTGGCGTTCTACGCCGCGCTCCGCCTGGGTGCGATCGTCATCGAGCACAACCCGCTCTACACCCCACGCGAGCTCCGTCATCAGTTCGAGGACCACGGGGCGCGATTCGCGATCGTGTGGGACAAACTCGCCGACACCGTCGCCGATTTTCCGTCCGATCTCGCGCTCGAGCACGTCGTGAGCGTCGACATCACCGAGGCGCTCCCCCTCGGTAAGCGGCTCGCCCTTCGCCTGCCCGTGGCCAAGGCCCGCGCGGCGCGCAACCAACTGACCGCCGCCCCGACGTCGAAGCGACCGCTGGCCTGGAAGAAGCTGCTCACGCACGGCACGCTCGCGCGCAAGCACCACGGACCCGCGCTCGACGACATCGCGCTGCTGCAGTACACCAGCGGGACCACCGGGAGCCCCAAGGGGGCGGTTCTCACGCACGCGAATCTCCGAGCCAACGCCATGCAGGGGCGCGCGTGGGTGCCCGGGCTCCGCGACGGCGAGGAGACGTTCTACGGCGTCCTCCCGCTGTTCCACGCCTACGGTCTCACCCTCTGCCTCACCTTTGCCATGAGCATCGGGGCGAAGCTCGTGCTCTTCCCCAAGTACGACCTCGAGCTGGTCGCTGCAGCGACCAAGAAGAGCCCGCCCACCTTCCTGCCCGCCGTGCCTCCCATCTACGACCAGCTCGCCCGAGCCGCGGCGCGCGGCACCATCGATCTGACCAGCGTGCGGTTCGCGATCTCAGGCGCGATGAGTCTTCCCGTCGCGACCGTCGACCGCTGGGAGGCCGCCACGGGAGGGCTGCTCGTCGAGGGGTACGGGATGACGGAGTCGTCCCCCGTCGCGTTGGGGAACCCGATCGGCCCGTCGCGCCGCCCCGGGACGGTGGGGGTGCCGTTCCCGAGCACCGACATCCGGGTCGTCGACCCCGACGACCCCGCCACCGACCTGCCGCTCGGCGAGGCCGGCGAGTTGCTCCTGCGCGGTCCCCAGGTGTTCCAGGGCTACTGGAACCGTCCCTCCGACACGGCCGAGACGCTCATCGACGGCGGCTGGCTGCGCACGGGCGACATCGCCTCGGTCTCGAATGACGGCTTCGTTACGATCGTCGACCGTCTGAAGGAGATCATCATCACCGGCGGCTTCAACGTGTCCCCGAGCGAGGTCGAGGACGTGCTCACCTCGCACCCCGACATCGCCGGGGCGGCGGTCGTCGCCCTTCCGAAGTCGTCGGGTGGAGAAGACGTCGCCGCCGCGATCGTGCTGCGCGACGGAGTTGAGGTCGAGCCAGAGGCCGTCCGCGACTTCTGCAAGACGCGTCTGGCCGCCTACAAGGTGCCTCGGCGCATCGTCGTGGTCGACGATCTGCCTCGTTCGCTCATCGGCAAGGTCCTTCGACGCGAGGTGCGCGAGCGACTCATGTCGTGAGGGCGACCTTCGCTCGAAAGTCGAAGGGGATGCCGCGCGCGCCGGGTGGCGGCGTCCCGTCCGCTCAGCCGTAGAAGAGCTTGTCGAACACGCGTCGCGCCCGTCGCGTCGCACCGAGGTAGTCCTCTTCGACCCGCGTCGCCGAACGAGGCGGATACTCGAGGATCCGACCGATACCGTCGAGGCGCACGCGGTCGGCGGGCAACACGTCACTCGTCTGCCCCGACAGCAACGTGTTGGCCGAACGCAGCCGGCTGGCCAAGTGCCAGGCGGCTGCGAGCTTCTCGGCCGCGTCCGCTTCGACGATCCCGGCGTCGACGGCGGCGTGCAGCGCCGCCAGCGTGGAGGTCGTGCGCATCGCCGGGACGGCGCGGGCGTGCTGCAGTTGCAGGAGCTGCACCAGCCACTCGACGTCGCTGAGCGAGCCCGGCCCGAGTTTCAGGTGGCGCGTGGGATCGGCGCCCTGCGGAAGGCGTTCGTTCTCGACGCGCGCCTTGATGCGCCGGATCTCCCGTAGCCCGTTCTGATCGGCCGACACCGGGTAGCGCACGTCGTCGGCGAGCTCCATGAACGCCGCGATGAGCTTGACGCTGCCCGCGACACCGCGCGCCCGGAGGAGCGCCTGGGCTTCCCACGACAGCGACCAGCGCCGGTAGTACTCTGCGTACGCCTCGATCGAGCGGGCGAGCGGCCCGCTCCGCCCCTCGGGCCGCAGCTCCGCGTCGAGGTCGAGGGGGAGGCGGTGATCCTCCGACTGCTCGCGAAGACCGGCGACGAGCTTGAGGGCGAGCGCGCTCGCACGCTGAGGGTCGACGCCGTTGGCGCGGTAGACGTACATGACATCGGCATCCGAACCGAAGCCCATCTCCCGACCGCCGAAGCGCCCCATCGCGATGACCGCGAAGTCGAGGTCGTCGTCTTCGGGTGGAACGACCACGCGACGCACCGCGCGGAGCGTCGCCTGGATCGTCACCTCGGTGATCGTGGAGAGGGCGTCGGCCAGTTCTTCGAGCGACACCGTGCCGAGGACCGCTGCCATGGCAACACGCAGCATCTCGCGGCGCCGGAGGGCGCGCACCGAGCGCATGGCGTCGTCGATATTCTGCCAGCGGGTCTGGATCGCCCGCGCTTCCTCTTCGAGCGCTTTGCCCGAGCGAGGTCGCAGCAGGGCGTCGTCGTCGAGCCACGCGACGGACTCGGGGATCCACTCCATCAGTTCGCCGATGTAGCGGGACCCCGACAACACCCGGGTCAGACTCTCGGCCGCTCCCGCGGAGTCGCGCAGCATGCGCAGGAACCACGGCGTGTTGCCCAGTCGCTCGCTGATGCGGCGGAAGACGAGCAGACCGTAGTCGGGGTCGACGCCATCGGCGAACCACCGGATCATGATCGGCATGAGGTGGCGTTGGATCGTCGACTTGCGGCTGAGGCCGGTGGTGAGCGCCGCGATGTGACGAAGCGCGCCGGCGGGGTCACGGAAGCCGATGGCCGCGAGACGATCGCGTGCCTGCTCGGTGGACAACGTCCGCTCCCCCTCGGGAAGCGACGCCACGGCCGACAGCAGTGGGCGATAGAACAAGCGCACGTGGATGTCGCGCACCTCGCGCTTGATGCTCTCCCACGCCGCCTGGACCCCGGATGCCGAGTCGGCCAAGCGCGTCGCCCGCGCGAGCACGCGCAGGTCGTCGTCCTTCTCGGGCAGGAGCGCCGTGCGGCGGAGCCCGCGCAGCTGCAGACGGTGCTCGAGCAGACGCAGCAGGCGGTAGTCGCGAGCGAAGGCCTCCGCCTCCGAGCGTCCGATGTACCCCTCGGCCACGAGGGCGTCGAGAGCCTCGAGGCTCCCCCGCTGGCGAATGCGCTCGTCGGTGAGACCGTGCACGAGCTGGAGCAGCTGCACGGTGAATTCCACATCTCGAATGCCGCCCGGGCCGAGCTTGACCTGCCGGTTCACCTCGGATGCGGGGATGTGCTCCGTGACGCGCTCGCGCATGCGCTGGACGCCCTCGACGAAGTTCTCGCGCGCGGCGCTGTGCCACACCAGCGGCTGCACGGCTGCGACGTAGTCGGCACCGAGGGTCGGGTCGCCCGCGATGGCACGCGCTTTGAGCAGCGCCTGGAACTCCCAGCTCTTCGCCCAGCGGTCGTAGTACTGCTGGTGGGAGGCGAGGCTTCGGACGAGCGCGCCCTGCTTCCCCTCGGGGCGGAGGTTGGGGTCGACCTCCCACAGGGGCGGCTCGATCTCCGGCCCCGAGATGCCGCGCATCGTCTGCACGGCGAGGCGGGTGCCGATGTCGATCGCCCGCGCCTCCGACACGACGTCCTCGTCGGCCGTGCCGCCGACGAAGATCACGTCTACATCGCTGACGTAGTTGAGCTCGCGCGCCCCGGTCTTGCCCATCGCGATGATGGCGAAGCGGGTGGCTTCGACGTTCTCGCGCGGGAACGAGCCGGGCCCGGGAGCCGACACCCGGGCGCGGGCGACGCTCAGCGATGCCTCAAGGGCGGCGCCGGCGATGTCGGCCAGGGCGGCGGAGACGACATCGATCGCTCCCGCCGGGTCGTCCTGCCCGAGGTCGTACGCGGCGATGCGGGCCACCAGGCGGCGATAGCGCACGCGCAGGGCGACCCACGCGGCATCCGAGGCGTCGGACGCGAACCCGTCGACGTCGCCGACGGATGCGAGGAGCTCGGCGCGCATGGTCTGCTCGTCGGGGAGGGTCAGGCCCGCTCCCGAGAGGTGCACGAGTTCGTCGGGATGCCGGAGGTAGAACTCGGCGAAGCCGTCGGACGCTCCCACCAGATCCCACAGTGCTCGCCAGACCCCCGCGTCGGCGGCCGCCGCGCGCACCGCCGGCGCGTCGCGCCGGGCTACCTGCAGGATCGACCGGAGGGCGCCGTCGGGGTCGGCGACGCGCTGCGCCAGGCGCATGGCATCCGCTCGCTCGACGCCCACGGTCGCCTCGAGCTCACCGAGCAGCGTGTCGGCCTCGGTGAGCCTCGAGAAGCCGGTGCGAGCGAGCGCGGTGAGCGCGGTGGAGCGATCGCCCGAGGTCATGGGACGACCGTCAGAGTGCTTCGAGGTTGCTCGCGAGCTCGAACGGCGTCACCTGGGCGCGGTACTGCTGCCACTCGCGACGCTTGTTGAGCAGGACGTACTTGAACACCTGCTCCCCCAACGTCTCGGCGACGAGCTCGGACTCCTCGAGGTACTCGAGGGCGTGGTCCAGGCTCGCCGGGAGCGGCGCATAGCCGAGCGCACGACGTTCGGCGTCGGTCAGCGACCACACGTTGTCTTCGGCCTCGGCGGGCAGCTCGTACTCCTGCTCGATGCCCTTCAGCCCGGCCGCCAGCATGAGTGCGTACGACAGGTACGGGTTGGCCGCGGAGTCGAGGGCGCGGTACTCGACCCGGGTCGACTGGCCCTTGTTCGGCTTGTACAGGGGCACACGGACGAGTGCGGAGCGGTTGTTGTGGCCCCAGCAGATGAAGCTGGGCGCCTCGTCACCGCCCCACAGGCGCTTGTACGAGTTGACGAACTGGTTGGTCACGGCCGAGATTTCGTTTGCGTGGCGCAGCAGGCCCGCGATGAAGTGACGGCCGACCTTCGACAGCTGGTACTGCCCGCCCTCTTCGTAGAAGGCGTTCATGTCGCCCTCGAACAGCGACAGGTGCGTGTGCATACCGCTGCCGGGCTGGCCGCTGATGGGCTTGGGCATGAACGTGGCGTAGACGCCCTGCTCGATCGCGACCTCCTTCACGACCGTGCGGAAGGTCATGATGTTGTCGGCCGTGGTGAGGGCGTCGGCGTAACGCAGGTCGATCTCGTTCTGCCCGGGTCCCCCCTCGTGGTGACTGAACTCGACCGAGATGCCGAGGTCTTCGAGCATGCGCACCGAACGACGGCGGAAGTCGTGCGCCGTGCCGCCGGGGACGTTGTCGAAGTAGCCGGCCGAGTCGACAGGCTGCGGTCGCCCGTCGGGGCCGAGCTGCGAGGACTTCAGCAGGTAGAACTCGATCTCGGGGTGCGTGTAGAACGTGAAACCGGCGTCGGCGGCCTTGGCGAGCGTGCGCTTGAGCACGTGGCGGGGGTCGGCCACGGCGGGCTGGCCGTCGGGCGTGGTGATGTCGCAGAACATGCGCGCGGTCGGGTCGATCTCGCCGCGCCACGGCAGGATCTGGAATGTCGTGGGGTCGGGATGCGCGAGGAGGTCGGACTCGTAGGAGCGCGTGAGCCCCTCGATCGCCGACCCGTCGAAGCCCAGTCCCTCGGTGAAGGCCCCCTCGACCTCGGCCGGGGCGATCGCCACCGACTTCAGCGTCCCCACCACGTCGGTGAACCACAGGCGCACGAACTTGACGCCGCGCTCCTCGATCGTGCGCAGGACGAAATCACGCTGCTTGTCCATCGTCATCCCTCGTATCGGTGCGTTCAGCGGGTGGAGCCGGAGCCCCAGTCGTCACGGGCCTCTTCTTCAGCCCACTTCTTCGAACGATCCTTGAAGAGCTGCGGCGCGTTGGCCGCCTCCTCGGCGGTGTCGAAGGGGCCGGCGCGATCGACCGCGGGTGACTCGTACCCCTGCTCGACCTGGCCGGTCTCGAGGTTGTACCAGTACTTCTTGTTGTCGTCGCTCACGATGCTCCTCACGTGGGTCTCGCGTCTCGGCGTGAACCGCCGGTGCTCCCCTGATCCTACTGATGCCGACCGTGGGGCTGGATAGGCTGAGGGGTATGGCATCGAATGCGTCACATGCGGTCGGAGTGGACATCGGCGGAACCGGGATCAAGGCCGGAATCGTCGATCTGGATGCCGGGGAGCTCGTGAGCGACCGCATCAAGGTCGCGACCCCCGCCGGAGCCGAACCCGCCGACGTGCTGGCCGCAGTGCGGCAGGTGCTCGAGACGCTCGAGGCTCCGACCGACCTGCCGCTGGGTGTGGCGTTCCCGGCCATCGTGAAGAGCGGCAAGACCCTGTCCGCCGCGAACGTGTCGAGCTCGTGGATCGGGTTCGAGGCCGAGAAGTTCTTCGAAGACGGCTTGTCGCGCGGCATCCATTTCGCGAACGACGCGGACGTGGCCGGCATCGCCGAGGTGCGCTACGGCGCGGCGAAGGGCGTCGAGGGGCTGGTCATCCTCACCACGCTCGGCACCGGCATCGGCTCCGCGATGATCTACGACGGCGTCCTCGTGCCCAACAGCGAGCTCGGTCACCTGCAGCGCGCGGGGCACAAAAAGGATGCCGAGCACTTCGCCGCCTACTCGGCGATGGAGCGCGAGGAACTGTCGTGGGACAAGTGGGCCAAGCGCCTGCAGTGGTACTACGACTACGTCGAGTTCCTCTTCAGCCCCGACCTGATCGTCGTTGGCGGCGGCGTGTCGAAGCACGCCGAGAACTTCCTGCCGCTGCTCAACCTGCGCGCACCGATCGTTCCGGCGAAGCACCGCAACAACGCGGGCATCATTGGCGCGGCATCCCTCGCCGTTCCCGTGCCCGAGGCGCTCCCCGCCGTCAAGTAGGCGGCTCCCTGGTCGTCCCCGTCGTCACGCGGCGTCGACCTGCCGCACGCTGACGGCGTTTCGCCAGACGACCGGCGCCCAGTGCCCGCCCTCGCAGGGGACCTCGAGCATGACGACGCGGTCGTTGCCGCCGGTAGCCCAGGCCGGTTCGCGCGTGGCCGCACGATTCGGCCAGGTTACCCACGCCCACACCGGGCGTTTGTGCGGGTACCAGTCGATCGGGCGCGCCCCCCACGTCTCGGGTTGCAGGGTGCAGGGGGCGATGGATGCCAGCACCCGCGCGACCATCTCGTCGCTGACCCTCGTCGAACCCATGCGACGGACCCCTTCCCCGGCCGTGCTCGATGGTAGAACATAACTCCGACACTCGACGGCGGAGTGGACGAGAAGCGCATCGTCTCACCCCTGGCATAGGGCGACCCTCCTGAGGCAGGGGGCCAGCAGGAGGGTCGATGGGTATTCGGCGCGAAGCGCCGGTCGGTTTGGGAGTAATGCTCATCCCGTGGGGGCGAATGGGCCGGCCTGTACGCCGGGTTCTGTCCGGGGGTCCCTTCGACAAGCTCAGGGACCCCGTGGACGGTCATCTCTCTCGGCGACACGTTGCCGTGCCGCTCCAGCGGCCTACCCGGGGACTCGGCGAGCCGCGTCTGCATCCCCTGTCTGGCCTTGCTCCGGACGAGGTTTACCTGGCGAATCGTGTCACCACGATCCCCGGTGGTCTCTTACACCACCCTTTCACCCTTACCCCGAACCCTGCGGGCCGAGGCGGTCTGCTCTCTGTGGCACTGTCTCGCGGATTGCTCCGGGTGGGCGTTACCCACCGTCCTGCCCTGTGGAGCCCGGACGTTCCTCGGCACGGGCGAACCCGTGACGCGACCGTCCAGCCGACCCATTCGCATCGTCCAGTCTACGCGGGAGCGTCCTCAGCCTTTCTCCGCCGTCTCGCCGATGCGCAGATCGAGGGGGAAGTCGATCGGGAACGTGCCGAAGAGCAGCCGACCCGCGGATGCCGCGGACTCCCGCACCGCCTCGGCTACGGCCTCCGCGTGCTCGAGAGGGGTGTGCACGACGATCTCGTCGTGCAGGAAGAACGCCAGATGCGGCGCCCGTCCGAATACCGCGCCCGATGCGGGCGCCGCGCGGGTGGCATCCACCTCGGGGAGGGCGGCCAGGCGCGCGCGCAGATCGGCCAACCACGCCAGCGCCCACTCGGCGGCCGTTCCCTGCACGACGAAATTGCGGGTGAAGCGGCCCCGGTCGCGGGCGGAGCGGCGCGCGCGGGTCTCGTCGACTCCGGATGCCGCGGCGTCGCTCGCCCGCGACTGCAGCTCACGCCATGACTCCCCCGCCAGGGGCGACGTGCGCCCGAGCCACGTGTGCACGACCCCGCCGTCCTCCCCCGTGCGGGCCGCGTCGTCGACGAGCTGCATCGCGCGGGGGAAGGTGCGCCGCAGGCGCGGCAGCAGACGCCCGCTCTCACCCGTCGTGGCGCCGTACATCGCGCCCAGCATCGCGAGCTTCGCCTCGGCGCGGCTGGCGACGGCTCCGCGCTCGACGATGCCGGCATAGAGGTCGCGACCGGATGCCGCTTCGGCCAGCGCCGTGTCACGTGCCATCGCCGCGAGCACGCGGGGTTCGAGCTGAGCGACGTCGGCGGTGACGAGCGTCCAACCCGGGTCGGCGCGGACGGCGGTACGCAACGATCGCGGGATCTGCAGAGCCCCGCCGCCGGATGACGCCCAGCGGCCCGTGACGACCCCCGCCGGGACGTAGACGGGGCGGAAGCGATCATCGCGCACCCACTCGTCGAGCCACGCCCAGCCGTTCGCCGTGAACAGGCGCATGAGCTTCTTGTAGGCGATGAGCGGTGCGACGGCGGGGTGGTCGTGCTCCGCGAGCTCCCATCGGCTGGTGGACTGCACCAGCAGTCCCGCGCGGTGGAGCGAGCGCAGCAGGCGCGGCTGGGAGTCGAGCGAGGCCGTCGGGTCGCCGAGGGCCGCGCGCACGGCGACAGCGGCTTGTTCTATGCGGCCGGGTAGCCCTCCCCCGCGGCGCGGGCCCAGTTCGCGGTCCAACAGCTCCTCGTGCGCGGCGCGGCTCCACGGAACGCCCGCGGCGTGCAGCTCGACGGCGATGAGCGCGCCCGCCGATTCTGCGGCGCACAGCAGCTGGAGCGCTCCCGGCGACCTCGACGAGGCGATCGCGGCGCGCTGACGGCGGTACTCGGCGACGGCCGTGTCTACGGTGTCGGGGAGGCCGGATGCCGCGTCGCCGAGGTCGAAGAGCGTGTCCCCGCTCAGGGGCGCCGCCGTGTCGGCATCCCAGGCCGTGGCGTCGCGGAGTCCGTGGTCGTCGGTCACCGCCTGCGCCTCGCGAAGGAGCGCGTGAACGAGCCGCAGGTCCCAGGCTCGAGCGACCCGGATGCCGGCCGCGAGCAGACGCGGATAGGTCGCGGCGGTGTCGGCCCAGATCCATCGCACGTCGCCCGCGCTCTCGCGCGCGGCCACGGCGTCGGCGAGACCCGCGGCGTCGAGGTCGGTCGAGCCGAGGGTCGTGGCATCCGCCCCCAGGGTGACGAGGGCGACGCGGCCCGCGTCGGTGCGTCCGACGACGACCGTGTCAGAGACCACGGACGCCGATCGGCGTCATCGGGATTCTTCGGTGCGGACGAGGATCGCCCCGCACTCGGGGCAGAACACCACTTCGTCGGTCTGCGAGCGTCTCACGATGTTGAGGTCGCTGGGCGGCAGCACCATGCGGCACGCCTCGCACGCTCCGGCGTTCAGCAGACCGGCGCCATTTCCGCGGGATGCCAGACGCTCGTACAGGGCCAGGAGGTCGGCGGGGATCGCCGCGGCGACCGCGTCGCGGTCGCGTCGCGCGCCCTCGAGGCGCGTGGTGGCGTCGGCCACGGTCGTCTTGGCCTCGGCGCTGAGCTGCGCACCCTGCGCGTTGGTGTCGGCGATCAGCGCTTCTTGCTCGGCGACGGCGGCATCGGCCGCCTCGAGGCGCTCCATCAGGGCGATCTCGGTGTCTTCGAGGTCGCTCTTGCGGCGCTGAAGCGAGGTGAGCTCGCTCTCGAACCCCTGCGCCTGCTTCGCGTTCGACGATGCGGCGAGTCGCTCGGTGTCGCGCGCGATGCGGGCGTCGACGACGGCGACGTCTGATTCGAGGCGCTTCAGCTCGGCGGTGATGTCGTCGCGCGCATTGGCGCGTGCGCCCAGTTCCTGCGACAGCGTCGACCGCTGGGCGATGAGCTCGCGGACCCGCTCGGCCTGCGGTGGGTTGCCGGCGACCTTCTGATCGCGGTGGATACGCGCGTCGAGGTCGGCGAGGTCGAGCAGTTTGCGCTGGTCGGCGGAATCGGCATTCACGGGCTCAACGCTACCCCGGGGGTGGGACATCGGCGGTGCGTCCTCCGCCCGTGGGGGCGTCACGGCCCGGCGGGTCGACGCGGGCGGCGCCTGGCGAGATTGCCCGTTCCGCGCGAGGTGACCGCAGTTTCGGCCGAACAGCGCGTGATGTCGTGCGCCGAGTGTGGCCTCGAGGTGGGGCGGCGCGACCAACGCGGGCCCGGAGCGACGCCGGGCTAGACTTGCGGCATCCAGGGCCTTTAGCTCAGCTGGTAGAGCGCCACGTTTACACCGTGGATGTCGTCGGTTCGATCCCGGCAGGGCCCACCCTCTCCTAACCGCGTGATCCCGCGCTTTCCTCGGTTTTCCGCTTTCCTGAGAGCGCGAGGTTGTCCACAAGCGCGTCCCCCCGGCGTCCCCCCGCATCGCTCAGCACGGCATTCATGCGCGCGAGGGCGGCGGTGTCGGCGTCTGATCCGAGGAAGTGCGCATATGTGTCGGCGGTCAGCTTTGCGGTGCTGTGCCCTAGCCAGGTCTGAGCCGTTTTCAGATCGACTCCAGACGAGAGCCAGAGAGTCGCCGCCGTGTGCCGGAGGTCATGCACCCTGCGTCCTCTGCCGAAGTCGCTCCAGTGCGCATCGCGCGTCCAATTGCGCCCCGAGCGGTTCGAGCCGGTAGCGGACGGGAACAGAGGCGCGTCGGGCGTCCGGCCCTCCAGCATCGGCAGCACGATAGCCGCTACTTCGGCAGGGAGCGGCACGGTGCGAGCGCTACCGCCCTTCGTCACGGTTCGGACAGGTTGCCCGTCCGGCTTCGACCGTGAGACACGGAATGCCGGATAAGGGAGCTGCTGCACGTCTCGCACCCGCAGCGCGGACAACTCCCCCCAACGGAGCCCGGTCAGCCCGAGTATGAGCGCTATGTCGGCGTTTGCCTGAGTCGTGTGCTGGGAGAGGTCGGCATGCACGGCGCGCAATTCGTCCAGCGTGAACGGGTAAATCTCCCGGGTAGCGTCCTCCCCCCGACCCTTCGGCACCTTCGACTCGATAGCGATATTGCGAGGGATGATCCGCTCCGCGACTGCCCACGTCCAGAATGCGGAGATGATGTTACGGAACCGGCAGACGGTGGCGCGAGCCTGGGTGCGGAGCAACGTCGAATAGAGCGCTTCGAGTTCGGATGCTCGGATCGCCGCGAGCGGTCGGTTTCGCATCGCAGTCGGGAGATGCTTGAGCGCGTAGCCCTCCGTTGAAAGTGTCTTGCTTGCGACCGTTCCGCGCCGCTGTTCTTTCCATCGCTCCAGAGCGCTCGCGAGAGACTCGCGCCCCGCGCGGGGATCAACGAACTCTCCGAGGTCGAGCATGCGCCGCTGAGCGGACTCCCATGCCTCTGCGTCGCGCTTGAGGTCGAACGTGCGAGAGGCGACGACATCGCGCCCCGACTTCACTCGTGCGCGCCAACGGCCCTGCGGCGTCTTCGAGATGGTCATCCCCGGCTCCCCTCGATCCACGCCTCCAGATCATCGACCCGGTAGCGGTACAGCCCCGGGGCCAGGTTAACAACAGGGGGGCCCGTCTTTGCACCCCTCCACCTGGACAGTGTTGCCTCGGACACGCTCAGCATGCGGGCGACTTCACCGCTCGTCATCAGACTTTCCAACTACTCCACCGATCACCTAACTCTCTCTCTGTTGGGTCCACCCTGACACGAACCTCAGGTCGACTTCTACGGCGTCTGACCTGGGCTTTTGTTCATTCTGTGTAGGTGAAATACGCGGCTGGAGGTGAGCGAACGAGCGAGCCGCCTGCGCAGGTCGTCGGGTCCGCGATCGGAGCAACAGCGTGCGTCTCCTAAGCTCTGTGCGGCATCTGCTTGTGGGAGTCTTCGAGGATGGACGACCAAATCTGGGTGCCTATAGCGATAGCCCTTTTCGGTAACGCCGTGGCTGTGACCATCGTGATTCTCACAAACCGCTCTGCCGTGAGGCGCGAGGATGTGCGGCAGGCTCACGAGGTGCGGAGATGGGCGCGCGAGGATGCGTGGAAGGTCGGTGAAGTTCAACGCGACTACTACTTGACGTTCTATCGAGAGCTTCGGCGAACATCAGTGGCAATACACGATGCGGGCTACGGGATAGGTCCTGACCTCAAATTCGGTTGGCAGGAGGGGGCGTTTGAAGCGCTGCAGAGCTTACGGGTCTTCGCGAGTCCCGACACACTGATGCATGCCGAGGCGGTCTACTCCGCCCTCTACCGATGGGGTGATGCGGAGCGGACAGACTACGAGAGCGACGAGGAGATCGAGTTCCACCACAAGCTCGAAGACTTCCTCGCGGCTGTGCGGGCCGACATCGGCATCGTGGACACCAATCGCCGCATCCGCTCCGCGCGCGGCACGATCAATCTCGGGTGACCCCCGGGTTTTTCTGGTGGGGACACGTTTCACCCCGCGCCAGTTTTGATTTTAACCTGCAGGGGTCTGAAACATTCAGATGAATAGATATAATCTGCTGTAGACGGATGGCGGTTCGATGTGATCGAGCGTGACCCGCCCTGCGCGCGTTGAAGCCCTCCGAGCATGGGATTCGGCTCAGAGGGCTTCGGGGGTCGGTCACACGTTCAGCGCGGCTCTGACGGCCTTCTCGCGGTGCTTCGTGCGCTCGCGCTCGGTCCAGATCGCACGGGCGACATCTTCGCAAGCTCGGCAAGCGAATCGGGCCGCCCAGTTTCCGCGATCCAAATAGCGGTCCTGGCAGTCGGGGGACACTTCGCCGCAGATAGAGCAGGTAAAGCGCGCGGCGTATTCGGCGTCTCGTGCGGCTGCAAGCTTTGGTGCTTCGACCGCCTCCCAGGCCTGCGCGAGTCGGCTCAGGTGCTCGGCGCGTCGGAGAGCTTCGGGGAGGTGTTTCTCCCGTACAGAGCGCGACATGGTTTCGGTGTAGAACGTCGTGACGGGATTGCGCTCCTGCACGAGAGCGGAGACGGCTTGCTCTAAGTACCGGTGCGCGTCGGGGCTCGCTGCGCCGTAGGCCGCTCGCAGGTGCTCGGGGACCGCGTAGGGGTCTACAGGTTCGCGTGCGGGCGTCGTGGGGTGCTGATCGAACAGTGATCGGGACATGGTTAGTTTCCTTTCTGGGTTGTGTCCGGCTCAGGGTCCGGCTCGTCGAGCAGAGCGTCTAGCTCGGCGTCTGTTACTCCGGTGAGGACGCTTCGGGGTGGGGTCTTGGGCTTGTCGGATCGAGTGTCCGAGTGTCCGCGAGTGTCCGTTTCGGATACTCGGATACTCGACTGAGTGTCCGCAGTATCCCCAGGTACTTGTACCTGGGATGCTGGATGCTCAATCACGGGCACTAGATCGTTCTCAGCGTCCGCCTCGGGAGTGGGAGCGATGTTGCTCTTCAGATGGAGGGACTTGCTGTTTCGAGCACCGTCCTCCACAACCACGAAGCCGTCAGAGATGAGCGCGTCCAGAGCCGTGCGTAATTCGTCGGTCCCGTTCTTCTGAACCTCCAGCGACTCCCACAGCTTCGACATCGAGGGGAGCGAGCCCCCTGCCTCCTGGAGCGCGTATGCGATGCGCTCCCGGTCGGCGCTGATCTGCTGCGCGGCGCGTGCGACGTGCTCGGCGGCTTCGGGCTGGCGAATCTCAGCGGTCAGTCGATCCGATAATGCATCGGCGCGGTACAGGTGGAACTCACCCGCGAGAGCGAGCCCCTTACCGCCATGCTCGGAGTTGGCCTGAACGTATCCGTGACGGTCCTTCGCGATCTTGACCGCGAGGTATCCGTGACGGTTCGGTGCAAGCGGCTCTTTGACTTCGAGGGAGTAGCTCGCGCCTGTGATCGTTGCGAGCTTCTGTCCGGAGCCGGTAGCAAAACGGCCTCGGTTCTGCGCGTCCTTCACGACGTGATCGACAGTCAGGACAGCAGCCCCGGTGCGCGCGAACGCCTTCGGCAGACGCGCCCACGTCGTCCACTCGTCTCCGGAGTTGGAACCCATCCCGGACAGCGCCAGAGCCTCTGTGATGCCGTCAAATACCACGAGGTCATACGCGGGCTCCGCGTCGAGTAGAGCGGCCACCTGGGCGGCGTAGGGCTTCGCTGTATCGAGCGGGTCGCCTTCGGGGTTGGCGTAGTGCAGGCGAGTGCTGAGCGCATCGTCTGACGTGCCTAGTAGCCGGAGCCGATTAACGACCCGGGGAGCGTGATCCTCGAAGTCGAGATAGAGCACGTGCCCACCCCCCGCGAGCACGCTCGACGTAGCCGAGAGCGCAAACCAACTTTTCCCGCCTCCCGGCTCACCGTGGCATCCGTTGACGGCCTCGCGGTACAGCAGGCCTACCCCGTCAGCGCGGCGCATCACGGTAGCCTCCGGGGCGACGTACTCGCCGGTCAGGACCGGAGCGAGGTCGAGCGGCGTCCAGCCTCCACGCTCCGGCTCAGGGGCGGTCTGCACGCTCTCGGCGGCCTTCTCAGCGCGCTCCTCGGCGTAACCAGCCGGATCACCCATCACGGCGCGCTCAAAGGCGCTGAAGTCACCCTGCGCCGCACGTTTGTATGCGTCGGCTTCCAGTCGCTCGCTGAACGTTGGAGCCTCGGGGACCGCGCCGCGAAGCTTCGAGGCGGCCCACGCAAGGGATGCGCCCCCGACCTCGGCCTCCAGAGCGTCACGCTCGGCGGCTTGCTTTGCGAGTCCGTTTGTCCAGGCGCGGTCCAATGCGCCCTGGGAGTCGGCGGGAGAGCTTGAAGCGTTCGCACGGTTGACGTACTCGGAAGTGATCGCATGGCGCAGGGTGTCGATACCGGGAGTCTCGGGGAGCATCACAGCGACCCCAGCGAGGTTCCATAGCGCGCGTTGCGCCTGCCGGTACTCGCTCCAGTCGCCCCAGGTGCCTGCGATGTCTGAGAGCCACGGCGCAACGCTTCCAGCATCAAACGTGAGTGACCCTGAGTAGGCGGGAGCGTCTCCGTAGGGTCGATCACGTTTCAGGTGCTCCACCCACGCGGCAGGAAGCGTGGCTGTGTGCTGTGCGATGTCAGCGGCGGTCGGCACTCCGGGGAGCGGGCTTCCATCGGGGAGGTACCACTGTTCGGCTTCGAGAGTCTTCGCATTGCGAGTCGGGCCGATGAAAGCGAATCGGTGGAAGTGATCGATGATGTCGCCGCCGCTGTATCCGTCTCGAAGCGCTGCGTCCGCGGGCACTCGATACAGGCGCTTGGCGCGGCCCTGAGTCTCGCTGAGCCGCCCGCGAGATGTCGTGTAGAGGGTTGCCGGACGTGAGCCGATCTGAGCCTCCAGAGCGGCGCACAGCGTTGCATCGTCGTCATCCAGGAAGACGAATCCCGGAGCCGGAGAGGACGCCGTGCGAGCGTGCATCCAGTGCTCGGAAGATGCCCAGCGCTGCGCGAGGTCGGGGTGCCAGTTCCGGAATCCGCGAGGGGCGGCATCAGAGACGGGGATCGGGCGCAGAGTCTCGGCGCTACCGGCTCGGGTGTAGAGCTTGAGTGCATCCGCGTAGCCGATCACGGGCGGCGGGGTGCTCGGGCCGGGGAGGATGTCAGACAGGGTCGTGCGGTTGGTCGGGGTTGCAGTCTTTTGCCCGACTGCGGGGCTGGGTAGGTCGTGGTGCATTGCGGGCTGTGCTTTCGGTGAGATTCGACGGGCGCTCTACCGTGACAGCCAGAAACGGGAGCGCCCGTCGAGCTTATTGAGGCTGTCTGGCTGTCTTCATTGGTACCCCCATTGTCCCATATCTCAAAAGGCACGTGCAAACGAATCCCAGGTCAGAGGCTGTTTACTTGACATCCTGGTATACACCCGTAGTCGTTCAACGTGCCGATCAGTGCCTGTTTCCCGGTTCGGAATGTCAAGCGGTTCGCGCCGAAATCCGGTCCTCATGTCGGGCCGAATTTGTCACGCATCCCGGGGGCGTGTAGCTACCCTCGTGACTGTGACGCATCTGACTGAATCCCAACGTCTGACCATCGCTCGATCGTTCGCCCGTCCCGATCTGGTGATTCGCGGTCCCGAGGACGGCTTGTATCGGCTCGACGATGCAACATCGCTGCAACCCGTCATCGGCCTGGAGAGTGACGAGTACCGCGTCACGCTCTCGCAGATCGAGCAACATCTCGGCATCTAGGACCGCGCCCCGCGTCCCCCCGGCGTCCCCCAGGGATGGAACGCGGGCAATCTCGTGAGGCTCGTGCAAGCTGAGAAACGCGAGTTTCCGGCTTCGGGCTTCATGCGGTCGCCTTTACACCGTGGATGTCGTCGGTTCGATCCCGGCAGGGCCCACTCTCAGTTCAGGATGTTCACGCTCCGCGCGATGACAAGGGCGAGCAGGATGAAGCCCGACACCGCCTGGACCATCATGAACAGCTTCGCGCGAACGGTCAGGGGCATGACGTCGGTGGGGCTGAACGCCATGGCGTTGGATGCCGAGAAGTAGACGTAGTCGACGTATCCCGGCGCCCAGTCCTCCACGTCGGAGGAACGGCGCCGCACTTCGCTCACGGCGTCGCGGTCGGAGTCCTGCGGGAATTGGAAGTCCGCCGCGGGCAGGGCGTCGCGGGGGTCGCGACGCCGGGCGATGGGTCCGCCACGGTCCATCTCCCAATAGACGACCGCGTAGCCGATCACGTTGATCGCCCAGACCTGAGCCGCGCCCAGCAGCGTCGACGCGCCGTCGCCCTCGCCCCGCAGCAACTGGAGCACGAGCAATCCGAAGGCGAACTGGTTCGCGAGCAGCAGCAACGCCGTGAACGCCAGCGCGAAGCCTCTCCCCACCCGCGAATCCCGCGTCAGCCGCGCGGGATTGGTCACGACCATCGGGATCGCGCAGAGCACGCCGACGCCCACCACGATGTAGCGGAGGGCTCCGGATGCATCGCTCGGAAGCACCGCGTACAGTCCTGTGCCGACGGCCAGGGCGATCAGCACCGGCCACCGGTGCTCGGGGCGGGTGCGGAACGCGGTCGGATCCTGCGGGCTCACGCGCTCAGGCTAGCCCCGCGGGTGCGCACTCCGGCCGAGGGGCGGATGCCGGCATCCGAGGTCCACGCACGCGGATGCCATGGACCTCTCGATGTCGAACAGTCCCCGCCGCCACCGTGCGGGGCGTGTCGCCGTCGCGCATCCGAGACCGCCCCGACTCGCTAGGGTGGACTCTGGTTGATTGTGCGGAGCAGACAAGGGTTGCCGCACTCGTATGGCGATTCTCTGGCATGACCTGCCAGACGACGAAAGGTCTTCCGTGACTGTTCACGACCAGGATCCGTATTCGCAGGGGCCGCAGGACAGCGACCCGGAAGAGACCGGGGAGTGGCAGGAATCCCTGCGCCAGCTGGTCCAGGCCAAGGGCCCGGCCCGTGCGCGCGAGATCATGCTGAGCCTGCTCAAGGGCTCGAAGGAACTGCACCTCAACGTGCCGATGGTTCCGACCACCGACTACATCAACACCATCTCGCAGAAGAACGAGCCCGAGTTCCCCGGTGACGAAGAGCTCGAGCGCCGCTACCGCAAGTGGATCCGCTGGAACGCCGCGGTCACCGTGCACCGCGCTCAGCGCCCCGGCATCGGTGTCGGCGGCCACATCTCGACCTACGCCTCCTCGGCAGCGCTCTACGAAGTCGGTTTCAACCACTTCTTCCGCGGCCAGGACGACCCCTCGGGCGGCGACCAGATCTTCATCCAGGGCCACGCCTCCCCCGGCGCCTACGCCCGCGCCTACCTCGAGGGTCGCCTCACGGAGGCGCAGCTCGACGGCTTCCGCCAGGAGAAGTCCGCCGCCCCCAACGGCATCCCGTCCTACCCCCACCCCCGTCTCATGCCGGAGTTCTGGCAGTTCCCGACGGTGTCGATGGGTCTTGGTCCGATCAACGCCATCTATCAGGCGATGTCGAACAAGTACCTCGCCAACCGCGGCATCAAGGACGTCGGCGACTCGCAGGTCTGGGCCTACCTCGGCGACGGCGAGATGGACGAGGTCGAGAGCCGCGGCCAGCTCCAGGTCGCGGCCAACGAGGGCCTCGACAACCTGAACTTCATCATCAACTGCAACCTCCAGCGCCTCGACGGCCCCGTCCGCGGCAACGGCAAGATCATCCAGGAGCTCGAGAGCTTCTTCCGCGGTGCCGGCTGGAACGTCATCAAGGTCGTGTGGGGCCGCGAGTGGGACGACCTGCTCGCCCGCGACACCGAGGGTGCGCTGCTCAACCTGATGAACACCACCCCCGACGGCGACTACCAGACCTACAAGGCCGAGAACGGCGCCTACGTGCGCGAGAACTTCTTCGGTCGCGACCCGCGGGCGCTGGAGCTCGTCAAGGACTTCACCGACGATCAGGTCTGGGGCCTCAAGCGCGGTGGCCACGACTACCGCAAGGTGTACGCGGCGTTCAAGGCGGCGGCCGAGCACAAGGGCCAGCCCACCGTCATCCTCGCCAAGACGATCAAGGGCTACGGCCTCGGCCCTCACTTCGAGGGTCGCAACGCCACGCACCAGATGAAGAAGCTGACGCTCGACGACCTCAAGTCGTTCCGCGACGCGATGGACATCCCCGTCACCGACGCACAGCTCGAAGAGAACCCGTACCAGCCGCCGTATTACACCCCCGGCGAGAAGGACGAGACGATCCAGTACATGCTGGAGCGTCGCCGTTCGCTCGGCGGGTTCCTGCCCGAGCGCCGGACCACCCACGTGGGTCTGGAGCTTCCGGGGGATGCCGCGTACGCCCTGCCCAAGAAGGGCTCGGGTACGCAGGAGATCGCCACGACCATGGCGTTCGTCCGTCTGCTGAAGGACCTGCTGCGGGTGAAGGACTTCGGCCACCGCATCGTGCCGATCATCCCCGACGAGGCGCGCACGTTCGGTATGGACGCGTACTTCCCCACGGCGAAGATCTACAACCCCAAGGGTCAGCACTACACCTCGGTCGACCGCGAGCTGCTGCTGGCCTACAAGGAGAGCCCGCAGGGCCAGATCATCCACGTCGGCATCAACGAGGCGGGCGCTCTCGCGGCGTTCACCGCGGCGGGCACGGCCTACTCGACCCACGGCGAGCCGCTCATCCCGGTGTACGTCTTCTACTCGATGTTCGGCTTCCAGCGCACGGGAGATGCCCAGTGGGCCGCCGGTGACCAGATGGCGCGCGGATTCATCATCGGCGCGACCGCAGGTCGCACCACCCTGACGGGTGAGGGGCTGCAGCACGCGGACGGTCACTCGCAGCTGCTGGCGTCGACGAACCCGGCGACCGTGTCGTACGACCCGGCCTACGGCTACGAGATCTCGCACATCGTGCGCTCGGGCATCGAGCGCATGTACGGCGGCAACCACCCCGATCCCAATGTCATGTACTACATGACCGTGTACAACGAGCCCTACGTGCAGCCGGCCGAGCCCGAGGGGGTCGACGTCGACGGCATCGTCCGCGGCATCCACCACATCTCGTCCGGCGAGGGCGACGGTCCCCGCACGCAGCTGCTCGCCTCGGGTGTGGGCGTGCCGTGGGCGCACGAGGCTCAGCGTCTGCTCAAGGACGACTGGGGCGTCGTCGCCGATGTGTGGTCGGTCACCTCGTGGACGGAGCTGCGCCGTGACGGTCTTGCCGCCGACGAGCACAACTTCCTGCACCCCGATGAGGAGCCCCGCGTGGCGTACCTCACCGACAAGCTCAAGGAAGCCGAAGGTCCCGTCGTCGCGGTCAGCGACTGGATGCACGCCGTACAGGACCAGATCCGCCAGTGGGTCCCGCAGAACTACTGGACCCTGGGCGCCGATGGATTCGGATTCTCCGACACCCGCGCCGCCGCCCGTCGTTTCTTCAAGATCGACGGTCCCTCGCTCGCGGTCCGCGCCCTGCAGGCGTTGGCCGAAGAGGGCAAGGTCGACCGCGCGGTCGTCGCACAGGCGATCGAGAAGTATCGCCTGCACGACGTGAACGCCGGCACCAGCGGCAACGCGGGCGGCGAGGCCTGATCCACGTGGCGGATTCCACCGTCGGACCCGGTTCCCCCCTTTCGGGCGGGGCCGGGTCCGACCGGTCTCCGGGCGACGTGCGTGCCGAGGCAGCGGCCGAGAAAGCGGAGACCCTCGCCTGGCTGCGGCGCATCTCGGGTGATCTCGCCACCGCGACCATCCAGCGCCTCGAAGAGACACTGCCCTGGTACGCCGAGATGCCGCCGGCGCGGCGTTCCGCCGTCGGGCTCGTGGCGCAGGCCGGCATCACCTCGTTCTTACAGTGGTTCGAGGAACCGGCATCCACTCCGGCGATCGCGGCCGACATCTTCGCCGCCGCGCCCCGGGAGCTGCTCCGCAGCGTCAGCCTGACCCAGACCCTGCAGCTCGTGCGCGTGACCGTCGAGGTGATGGAGGAGCGCGTCGCCGGCCGCAGCGAGAAGGTGCGCGAGGCGATGCTGTCGTACTCGCGCGAGGTGGCGTTCGCCGCCGCCGACGTCTACGCCCGAGCCGCCGAGGCGCGCGGGCTCTGGGACGCCCGCCTCGAGGCGCTCGTCGTGGACTCGATCCTCACCGGCGAGGCCGACGACGAACTCCCCAGCCGTATCGCCGCCCTCGGATGGCACGGCCACGGCGAGGTCTCGGTGCTGGTGGGGACGACTCCCCCGCAGCTCGACGTCGATCAAGTACGCCGTACCGCGCGCAAGCTCGGGGTCGACGTGCTCATCGGAGTGCAGGGCCTGCGTCTGGTGCTCGTGCTCGGACGCGCCGACCTCCCCGCGCGCGGCGGCACCGAGGTCACCGAGCTGCCCTTCACCGACATCGCCAAGCGGCTCGAGCCGAGCTTCGGCGGAGGACACCTCGTGCTCGGACCCGCCGTACCCGCCCTGGTCGATGCGGGGCAGAGCGCGCGTGCGGCACTGGCGGGGTTCGCGGTCGCCCGCGCCTGGCGGCACGCGCCGCGTCCCGTCGAGGCCGACGATCTGCTTCCCGAACGCGCCCTGGCCGGCGATGCGGTGGCCAAGCAGACCCTGGTCGACCGCGTCTACCGCCCCCTCCACGCGCACAGCGCCGACCTCGTCGCCACGCTCTGGAGCTACCTCGACAACGGCCGGTCGTTGGAGGCCACGGCCCGCGAGCTGTATGTGCATCCCAACACCGTGCGCTACCGCCTGAAGCGCGTGTCCGAGGTCATCGGATGGGATGCCACGGGCCCGCGCGAAGCGCTCATCCTGCAGACGGCACTGATCCTCGGCTCCATCGGCACCGACGCCACCCGACGGCGCGGTGTCGGCAAACGGCGCCCCCCGCAGCCGCGGTGATGCACGGCACACACAAAGACACGCCGCATTTCTGTGTCGATATCTCCAGAAGCGGTTGCCCGATGCCTGTCAGGATGGAAACGTGATCATCGCCGTCTTCCCCGGTCAGGGTTCGCAGACCCCCGGCTTCCTGACCCCCTGGCTCGAGCTCGACGAGGTTCGTGAGCGCCTCGACACCTTCTCGCAGCAGTCGGGCGTCGACCTCGTCGCCGCCGGAACCGAATGGGATGCCGATCGGATCCGCGACACGAGCGTCGCCCAGCCCCTGATCGTTGCGGCGAGCCTGGTGTCGTGGGCGGCGCTGAACGAGCGCGCCGGCGCTCCCGTCGCCGGCGTCGCCGGTCACTCCGTCGGCGAGATCGCCGCCCTGGCGGCATCCGGTGTCGTGAGCGACGACGACGCCCTGCGCCTCGTGGGGCTGCGCGGCCGCGCCATGGCCGAGGCCGCCGCCTCCGTCGAGACGGGGATGAGCGCCGTCGTGGGAGGCGACGAGGCCGCCGTCCTCGAGCGGCTCGACGCCCTGGGCCTCACCCCGGCCAACTACAACGGCGGCGGCCAGATCGTCGCCGCGGGCGAGCTGCCCGCACTTGCCGAACTCGCCGCCGACGCGCCGCGTGGCACCCGAGTCATCGCGCTGCAGGTCGCTGGCGCCTTCCACACCCGCTTCATGGAGCCCGCCGTCGAGACTCTGCGCTCCGCCGCGGCCGACGTCGCCGTGTCCGATCCGACGACCACGCTGTGGACCAACTCAGACGGCTCTGTCGTCACCGGCGGACGCCGGGCGCTCGACCTCGTCGTGGCGCAGGTCGCCTCGCCCGTGCGGTGGGACCGCTGCATGGCATCATTCGCCGAACACGGCGTGACCGGCATCATCGAACTGTCCCCCGCGGGCGCCCTGACCGGGCTCGCGAAGCGCGCCCTGCGCGGCACGCCCACCGTGGCGGTCAAGACCCCCGACGACCTCGATGCGGCCGTCTCACTCCTGAAGGAAGACCAGGCATGAGCACCCCCACACTCCGTCAGACCCAGGGAGCGGCTCACACCCGCATCTACGCCTACGGGGCGGCCCGCGGCGAGAACTTCGTTCCCAACGACGACCTCGTGGGCCCGATCGACTCCAGCGATGAGTGGATCCGTCAGCGCACCGGCATCGTCACCCGCGTGCGGGCGAACAAAGAGACCGATGCCATCGACCTGGCGACCGAGGCCGCGCGCGAGGCCGTCGAGAAGTCGGGCATCGCCCCCGCCGACATCGACGCCGTGATCGTGGCCACCATCAGCAACCCCAAGCAGACGCCCTCGGCCTCGGCCATCGTCGCCGACCGCATCGGCGCGAACCCCGCCGCGGCCTACGACCTCAACGCCGCATGCGCGGGCTTCGCGTACGGCGTGGGTCAGGCCGACGCGCTCGTGCGCGCGGGTCTGGCGACGCACGTCGTGGTGGTGGGCGCCGAGAAGCTCAGCGACATCGTCGACCCCACCGACCGGAGCATCTCGTTCCTGCTCGGAGACGGCGCCGGCGCGGTCGTCGTCGGGCCCAGCGACACCCCGGGCATCGGCCCGACCATCTGGGGCTCCGACGGATCGAAGGCGGATGCCGTGGGCATGAACGCCACGCTCACCGAGTTCCGCGACGGCACCGCCGCCTGGCCCACGCTCCGTCAGGAAGGCCCCACCGTGTTCCGCTGGGCCGTCTGGGAGATGGTCAAGGTCGCGCGTCAGGCGATCGAGGCCGCGGGCATCGAACCCGCCGATCTCGCCGCCTTCGTGCCGCACCAGGCGAACATGCGCATCATCGACGAGTTCGCCAAGCAACTCGGCCTTCCCGAGACCGTCATCGTCGGTCGCGACATCGAGACCACGGGCAACACCTCGGCGGCATCCATCCCGCTCGCCACGCACCGCCTGCTCGAAGAGCACCCCGAGCTCAGCGGCGGACTGGCGTTGCAGATCGGCTTCGGCGCAGGACTCGTCTTCGGCGCGCAGGTCGTCGTCCTCCCCTGACGCGACGTCGTCGAACCCTAAACTGATCCAGGCTCGTTCGGGCCGCCCCCAAGAAACAGGAGACATCATGGCATTCACCAACGACGAGGTTCTCGCCGGCCTTGCCGAGCTCATCACCGACGAGACCGGCATCTCGGCCGACGAGGTCGCCCTCGAGAAGTCGTTCACCGACGACCTCGACATCGACTCGATCTCGATGATGACGATCGTCGTCAACGCCGAGGAGAAGTTCGGCGTCACCATTCCCGACGAAGAGGTCAAGAACCTCAAGACCGTCGGCGACGCCGTGACCTTCATCACGTCGAACCAGTCCTGACACCTCCCGGTGGGGGCTCCGGCCCCCACCGGTCACGACCTGTCGGCCGCAGCAAGGATTCATCGCTCATGAGCACACCCCGCATCGTCGTCACCGGTATCGGTGCCACCTCGCCCATCGGCGGCACCGCCCCCGAGAGCTGGTCGGCGCTGCTCGCCGGCACCTCCGGCGCGCGCACCCTCGAATACGAGTGGGTCGAGAAGTACAACCTGCCCGTGACGTTCGCGGCCGAGGCGCTCGTGCGCCCCGAGACCGTGCTCGAGCGTCCCGTCGCGAAGCGTCTCGACCCGTCGTCGCAGTTCGCGCTCATCGCGGCGAAAGAAGCCTGGGAAGACGCGGGTGCCCCCGACATCGACCCCGATCGCCTCGGTGTCGACTTCGCCACCGGCATTGGCGGTGTCTGGACGCTGCTCGACGCCTGGGACGATCTGCGCGAGAAGGGTCCGCGGCGCGTCATGCCGATGACGGTGCCGATGCTCATGCCGAACGCGGCTGCCGGCAACCTGTCGCTGCACTTCAACGCCCGCGCCTTCGCGCGGACGGTCGCGTCGGCCTGCGCGTCGAGCACCGAGTCGATCGTCAACGCCGTGCAGCACATCCGCGACGGCCTCGCCGACGTGGTGATCGCCGGAGGCACCGAGTCGGCGATCCACCCGATCACGATCGCGTCGTTCGCGTCGATGCAGGCGTTGTCCAAGCGCAACGACTCTCCCGAGACCGCCTCGCGCCCCGCCAGCATCGACCGCGACGGCTTCGTCATGGGCGAGGGCGCCGGTGTGCTGATCCTCGAGACCGAGGAGCACGCCAAGGCCCGCGGCGCCAAGATCTACGCGTCGATCGTGGGCGGCGGCGTCACAGCCGACTCGTACCACATCACCGCGAATGACCCCGAGGGACACGGCGCCGCTCGCGCCGTGCGCATGGCGCTCGAAATGGCCGGCGCATCGACCGACGACGTCACGCACATCAACGCGCACGCGACGTCGACCCCCGTCGGCGACCCGAACGAATACCGCGCGCTGCACACGGTGTTCGGCGACCGGATCGACGAGATTCCGGTGTCGGCGACGAAGGCCGCGACCGGGCACCTGCTCGGTGGTACCGGTGCGCTCGAAGCCATCTTCACCGTGCTCGCACTGCAGGACCGCGTGGCACCGCCCACCATCAACCTCACGGAGCAGGATCCCGCCGTGCCGTTCGCGCTCTCGGGCTCGCCCGTGCAGCTCGGCTCCGGCGACCAGTTGGCGATCAGCAACTCCTTCGGCTTCGGCGGTCACAACGCCGTTGTCGCGATCGCCTCGGTCTGATCCGAACGAACGCCCCCTGGCATCCCCCCGACGAAGAACGGGGATGCCAGGGGGCGTTCGCCGTGTCGGGCGAGGGATACGCGGTCCCGGTGCCGGGTGTGCTCACCGACCTCCGGTAGAGGCGCCTCCCACGCCGACTCTCTGTGCGGCTCTCAGCCGACCTTGTGGAGCCACACGATCTGCTGGTCGTCGCCGGCGTGACGGAACGGCTCGAGCTCCTCGTCCCACGCGGAGCCGAGGGCGACGTCGAGCTCACGCTGCAGCTCGAACGGATCGCCCGCGGCGACCTCCATCGCGTACCGCACCCGATCCTCGCCGATAACGACGTTGCCCGCCGCGTCCGTCTGGGCGTAGTGGAGGCCGAGCCCCGGCGTGTGCATCCAGCGACCGCCGTCGCTGCGGGGCGTCGGGTCCTCGCTCACCTCGAAGCGCAAGTGCTCCCAGCCGCGGATGGCACTCGCCAGGGCGGCCCCGGAGCCGACGGGGCCCTCCCAGTAGAACTCCGCGCGACGACTGCCTGTGAGCACGGGTTGGTCGGCCCAGTCGAAGTTGAGGGCACGGCCCAGGGCGCGTCCTACCGCCCACTCGAGGTGGGGGCACAACGCGCGGGGCGCGGAGTGGATCAGGATCACTCCGCGCGAAGACGTGATCGCCATGGTCTCTCCTTCGTCAGGTACGTCTTCCCCTACGACCTGTGATGGAGTGTGGCGAGTGTTCGGTTGTCCCGGCCATTATCGCCCGCGCATAACGAAATCACAACACTGTGATTCTGCCCGTGCGCGAGGCGGAGGAGGCTGAGCCCGTCGAAGCCCCCGAGCATACGTGGATTCCGGTCCCATCGACAGGCTCAGGGACCTGGGTGGCGGCTGCGGGGGAGGCGAGACGGTCAGGCGAACCAGAGCGACCAGTACAACGCGAAGTTGCGATTGCCGTACGCCGAACAGGCGTCGCCGCTCCCCCACCTCGCGGCCAGGGCGGCGGGGTTCGGCTGGTACGGCGTGTAGTTGTAGAGCGCGGCCGTCGCCTCGTTCGTGATCGTCACCTCGGTGCCGCCGCACGCCGGGTCGGGCGAGTAGGCGATGTAGTGGGTTCCCGGTTGCCGCATGAAGTCCGACGCGCTGTACGACTTCAGGTCGGTCGCGCCCTGGGCCACCTGGACGGCGAAGCCCGCGGCCCCGGGGTCGCACACAGCGTCGTCGGGGCAGCGCGCGCCCATAGCCGCCCCGAGCTGCTGGTCGGTGGGGGCCCGGGCGATTCGGCCCGAGATGAGGCTCTGTTCCTTCTGGAGGGTGACCAGCAGCACCTTCGCCGAGATCCCGCACGCGCGTTGGACCCGGTAGATGATCTCGGCCGCGCTGAGGTCGCCACCCTCGAAGCCGTCGCAGACGGTCTCGCCGGTGGAGCTCGACACCACGGGATCGCGACCGTCCACCGGCATCCGCAGGTGCGCGAGACATGAGTCGGTCGCGCACCGCCCGACCTGTTCGTCGAGGAACCGCTGGATGTCGTCGGCGGTCATGGCATCGCCGTCGTAGAAGGCGCCGTCGTCGATCAGGGTGCCGGGGTCGAAGGAGTCCAGGCTGACGCTGTCGCGCCGCGCCTCGGTGTTCCAGGCGGTGTTCCACGTGATGGCCAGGGACACCAGGGGGATGACCGTGAGGACCACGAGGGCGATCAGCGCCGACGCGGCGACACCGAAGAAGACCCGGCGACGACGGAGCACGCGCGCACGGGGGGTGCGGCGCCGCCGCGCGGGTGTTCTCGCCACCCTCCGATCGTGCCGCACCCCGCTGACCGCGCGCTGCACATCTCACGATGTGACGCGTCGGCCAGCGGGGTCGCGGCCTGAAGGACCGTGCTCCGGCGCGGGCGCGCCGGTCGGGCGATCAGCTGCCGGGCTGAGCGGACGGGGTGGGGGCGGTGCCCTCGGCGGGCGGGATGGGCGCCGTGCCATCAGCGGGCGGCGCCGGCGGGGTGGGGGCGGTGCCCTCGGCGGGCGGGGTGGGCGCGCTGCCGTCGGCGGGCGGTGCGGGCGGGGTGGGCTTCTCGCCGTCGGCCGAGGGACCGTGTCCGGGGCCGGCGGGGCCGCCGCCGGGGCCGCACTCAGCGGGTCCGCCGGCGGAACCCGGAGCCGGAGGCGTGGGGGCCGTGCCGTCGGTCGGCGGAGTGGGTGCGCTGCCGTCCGTCGGGGAGCCGCTCGAGGTCGCACCCGGGGTCGATCCCGAGCCGGGCGTGGGTGCCGAGCCGGGGCCGACGGAGCCGCCGTCGGCGCTGGGGGCCGAGGTCGCGGCGGTCAGAGTCGCTCCGCCGTTCGTCTGCGCGGCGAGGGCGGCGCTTCCGCCCGTGAGTCCGGCGGCCACGATGACCGCTCCGGCGATGAGCGCGGGTCGGCGCCACGACCGGCGGCGGGGTTCGATGGGCTCTTCCAGCCGGGGCAGCGGGGTGGTGGGGTTGTCGTCGTTGTTCATGATCTTCCTCCCGCCGGTGGCGTTCACCGGCTCTGAGACCAGACTTCGAGCCGGGACTGAAGCGAACCTGAAGCGCGCGACCGGACGGTCTTCGCATACGCAAGCCATAACCGCCGTCCAGGTGCCACCTCTATCGTCGAGCGAATGTCCGCCGCCGCCCGTGTGCTCGTCGTCGACGATGACGAGACCATCCGTCTGGCCGTCGCCACGGCCTTGCGCGCCGAGGGGTTCGTCACCGACACCGCCTCCGACGGCTTCGACCTCGCCTCGCGGCTGGCCGCCTTCCGCCCCGACCTCGTGGTGCTGGATTGGATGATGCCCGGGCCAAGCGGCATCCGGTTGCTGCCCGTCGTGCGCGAAGCGGGTGACACCGCGGTCATCATGCTCACCGCCCGCGATGACGTGGACGACCGGTTGCGCGGGTTCGCCGAGGGGGCCGACGACTACGTCGTGAAGCCCTTCACGATGGCGGAGTTGGTGGCGCGCGCGGGAGCGGTCCTCCGCCGGCGCGGGCGGCTCCCCCAGACGATCTCGGTCGGCGACCTGATCGTGGACCCGGATGCCGCGACGGCCCATCGCGCAGGAGCAGCGCTCGACCTGACGGCTACGGAGTTCCGCCTCCTGCACCTGCTCGTCGACGGACGTGGCCGCACCCTGTCGAAGGCGCAGATCCTGACCCAGGTGTGGGGGTACGACGACTACGACCCCAACCTCGTGGAAGTCCATCTCAGCGCCCTGCGGCGGAAGATGGAGCAGCACGGCCCTCGACTCATCCACACCGTCCGCGGCCTCGGCTACCGACTGAGCGCGTCGCCGTGAGCGCCACCGCTCCCCTCCGGTCGGGATCGCTCCGCCGTCGCACGATCGTCGCGGTGCTCGCCCTCGTCGCTCTGCTGCTGGTCGTGCTGGCCGTCGTCGTCGACGTCGCTCTCGGCGCGCGACTGCGCGGTCAGATCGAGGAGCGCCTGAGAGATCGCGCCGCGGCCGCCGCCTCGCTCGTCGGCACGGTCGACGACGCCGAGCTGGCGGAGCGGCTGTCGTATCAGGGTCTCGCCGTGCGGATCGACGGCGCGGGAGGCGACTCCGTCGTCGCCGGTCCCAGCCCCGACCAGTTGCGCGAAGGACCTCCGGGGCCGGGCGGCGCGCCAGGACCCGGCGACCGATCGGTGCCGCAGCCCACCGCCTCCGGAGGCGTCGCGGTCGTGGCATCCGAGGTCTCCGGCGACGATGAGCTCGTGACCCTGCGCTCGACGCTGAGCGACGGATCCACCCTCACGCTGACGGCGTCGGCGGTCGGCGTGGGCGACACCCTCACGCAGGTGCGGTGGATCATGGCGGTGGCCTCGGTCGGCGTACTTGTGCTGGCCGCCGGCGCGGTGACGGTCGTGGTGCGCCGAAGCCTTGGCCCGCTGGAGCAGGTGTCGCACGTGGCCCGGGCCATCGGCGCGGGTGAGCGCGAGCGGCGCCTGAGGCCCACCCGTCCCGACACCGAGATCGGCCGTGTCGCCACGGCGCTCGACGACATGCTCGACGATGTGGTCGGGGCAGAGCAGGCGGCGCGCGACGCCGAGGCGCGCCTGCGGGCCTTTCTCTCCGACGCCGCGCATGAGCTGCGGACGCCCGTCGCGGGCATCAGGGCGGCCGCCGACACGCTCGTGCGCGCCGACCTCGACGGCCCCGAACGCGACCGGCTCGCGGCCCATGTCGCTCGGGAGGCGACTCGCGCGTCCCGGCTCATCGACGATCTGCTCACCATGGCCCGCGTGGATCGGGGTCTCGAGCTCCACCGAGTCGACGCCGACCTGCGCGCCGTGGTCGAGGCCGAGGTGCGCCGGGCGCCGCTCGTCCATCCGTCGTTGCGGATTCGGGCGGAGCTGCCGGATGCCGCGGTGCCCGCACGCATCGACATCGACCGTATCGCTCAGGTGTTGTCGAACCTCGTCGAGAACGCCGCGCGGGCGACGGGCGGGCGTGGTTCGGTGCTCTTGTCCGTCGACCTCGCGGGGGACGTCGCGCGTGTCACGGTCGACGACGACGGGCCCGGTGTCGCCGCCGTGGATCGCGAGCGGATCTTCGAGCGGCTCGTGCGGCTCGACGGGGGCCGGGGTGCCTCCGGTGGGGTGGGGCTGGGCCTCCCCATCGCCCGCGGTATCGCTCGCGCGCACGGCGGAGACGTGCGTTGCGTGCCCGGCGATTCCGGGGCGCGCTTCGTCGTGACGGTGCCGCTCGACTGATCGGCGGGATGCCGAGACCCCTCGCGCCGATGAGGGTCCGGCATCCCACGTTCGTTCGGTCACGCCGCCGGATCGGGCCGGCGGGGTGGAGTCACGACCGCGATCGGTCTCCGACGGGTTGCCGCGTCGAGGCGGTGGGCGGCGCGATCCCGGCGGCCGTGAGGGTCAGGCCATCCGCGCCGCTGGCGTCGTGCATCATCTGGTCGACGAGGTTCCGATCGATGGCGGGTTCGCGGCCGCCGTAGAACTGCATGACGAGGGCGTTCGAGGCGTGGATCCACAGGCTGGCCTGGCGCACGCCCTCATTCACGGGCAGCTGGAGCATGAAGCCCTCGTTGCGCCGGAGCTTGTTCATCACGACGATGCGGAGGTGGGCGAGGATGCGATCGTCGATGTCGAATGATGCACGATCGCGGTAGATGAGGCGTCCCACGGCTGGTCCTTTTCTGGCGCGCCGAAGCGTACCTGTTGAGCAAGGGCGGGACCACGCCGGGAAGCGAGGCAATGCGGGAGCTTCAGTATTCCATCCCGAAAGACCTATCGGCCGAGTCCGACCGATATATCGCCCGGAGATGCTTCGCCCGTGGACAAACTCCCTTTCGGGCCGAATCGAAGCTCCACTTGACGTGGCCGCCATCATGTTGCATGGTTACCTAGTCAAGTAACTAACCAACAGACGGAGATCGAATGATCGACGACGGCAGAGCGCTGTTCCTTCAGATAGCCGAGGGCGTGGAGGACCAGATCGTCGACGGTTCGCTGCCGGAGGAAAGCCGCGCACCCTCCACGAATGAATTGGCTGCCTTCCACCGCATCAATCCCGCCACCGCCGCGAAAGGAATCGCCGTGCTCGTCGACAAGGGAGTTCTCTACAAGCGCCGAGGAATCGGCATGTTCGTCTCCGACGGAGCCCGCGCGCAGCTCCTGGGCGAACGACGCTCGGCGTTCGCCGATCGCTACCTCGATCCGCTCCTGAGCGAGGCGCGCACGCTCGGCCTCGGCCCCGACGACCTCGCCGAACTCCTCCGCGAGCGTGCCGCGCTCGCGTCCTCCCCCGCCCACTCCACCGAAAGGATCACCCGATGACCGCCGTGATCGAGGTCGCCGGCCTCTCGAAGCGCTACCGCGACACAGACGCCCTCAACGATGTGTCGTTCTCGATCGAAAAGGATGCGGTCTACGGGCTGCTCGGCCGAAACGGTGCCGGCAAGACCACCCTGATGTCGATCCTCACCGCGCAGAACTTCGCCACGAGCGGGCGCGTGCGGGTGTTCGGCGAGGACCCCTACGAGAACCCGCGGGTGCTGTCGCGGATGTGCTTCGTGCGCGAGAGCCAGAAGTACCCGGATGACGCCAAGCCCAGCCACGCCTTCGCCGCAGCCCGCCTCTTCTTCCCGAACTGGGACGCCGACCTCGCCGCGGAGCTGATCGAGGCGTTCCAGATCCCCGTCCGGCGGACGATCAAGAAGCTCTCCCGCGGCCAGCTCTCGGCCGTGGGGGTCGTCATCGGGCTCGCCTCCCGGGCAGAGGTCACGTTCTTCGACGAGCCGTATCTGGGTCTCGACGCCGTCGCCCGCCAGATCTTCTACGACCGGCTGCTGCAGGACTACTCCCTGCACCCGCGCACGATCGTCCTCTCCAGTCACCTGATCGACGAGGTCGCCAACCTGCTCGAGCGCGTCATCGTGCTCGATGGGGGTCGCGTGGTGATGGACGAGGACACGGATGCCGTGCGCGAGCGCGCGGCGACGATCGTGGGCGACGCCGCCGCGGTCGACGCATTCTGCGTGGGTCGCGAGGTTCTGCACCGCGAGACCTTGGGCCGCGTCGCCTCGGTCACCATCCTGGGCGCCCTGGCATCCGAGGACCGCCGCTCGCTGGCGGACGCACGGTTGGAGGTCTCTCCGGTGTCTCTGCAGGAGTTCATCGTCCGATCCACTCAGCGAGCGGCGAGTGCGCCGACCGCCACCGCCCCGGAAGGAGCGCTGCGATGAACCGCACGCTGAACGTCGTCCGTCTGCAACTCATCAACCGTCAGACCTTCGTCTGGATCCCGCTCATCATCCTCTTCGGCTCGCTGGCCATCAGCCTGCTGCTGTACGGCATCATCCAGTCATCCGGCGCCCGCGGGGTCATGATCAGCGGCGGGGTCCAGGCGCCGCTGTGGTACTTCGGCGTCATCGGTGCGCAAGCTCTGACGCGCACGTTCCCGTTCTCGCAGGCCATGAGCGTCACCCGGCGTGACTTCTTCGTCGGCACGATTCTGACGGCGGTGGCCACGGCCGGTCTGTTGTCGGTCGTCTTCGTCGTCGGCGGACTTCTCGAGCAGGCGACGAACGGGTACGGGATGAACGGGTGGTTCTTCTACATTCCCTGGTTGTGGGAGGCGGGTCCGGTCGCGGCCGGGATCGCTTACTTCGCGCTGGCGATGTTCGCCTTCGTCGTCGGGTTCTGGGGGGCGACCATCTTCAAGCGGTTCGGCGGTCTCACGACCGCCGTGACCCTGGTGGGAGTGGCCCTCGTCCTGGTGGGCGCGGTGTGGCTCGTCACCGCGACGCGCTCGTGGCCCGCGGTCGCCGATACCGTCGTGACGCTGGGGGCGTTGGGTCTGGCGGTGTGCGGCATCCTGATCACCGCCGGGCTGGCCGCGTCGTCGTTCGCGACGCTGCGGCGCGCGATTCCCTGATCCGGGGCATGAGGGCCGGGCCGCGAGGGCGGCGGTCCGGCCCTCTGGCGCGTGCGGGGGTGTGCGGCCCTGCACCGACTCCGGTCGGGGTGAATGCTCAGCCTCGACAGCCGCCGTCTCGATATGGTCGGAGGGATCTGCGATCACCCGACCCACGAGAGAGAAAACCCGTGAGCCCTCACCGCACCTCCCCCGACCAGGAGGGCCGATCTTCAAGCCCCCTCTTTCCGAGAGGGGGTGAAATCTGATGCTGGCTGCGGCTCTGACACTCCTCGTGGGTGTCATCGTGACTCTGGCGATCATCGCCGCCTGCGGATTCTTCGTCGCGCAGGAGTTCGCGTACATGTCCGTCGACCGTTCCCGCATGGCGGCGCTGGCCGAGAAGGGCGATGCGCAGGCGAAGCGCGTGCTCGCGATCACGAAGCGCACCTCGTTCATGCTCTCGGGCGCCCAGTTGGGCATCACCGTGACGGGTCTGCTGATCGGCTATGTGGCCGAGCCGCTGATCGGCGAGTCGCTGGGCACCCTGCTCGGCGGGGTGGGCATCGATCCGGCCGTGTCTGTGCTGATCGGCACCGTGGGCGCTCTGCTGCTGGCCACCGTGGTGACGATGATCTTCGGCGAGCTGTACCCGAAGAACCTCGCCATCGCGAGCCCCGAGCCCCTCGCTCGTGCCCTGGCGATGCCGACCCGCGTCTACCTGATGCTGTTCGGATGGCTCATCACCGTGTTCGACCTCGCCGCCAACGCCCTGCTGCGACTGCTGCGTATCGAGCCCCTCGAAGACGTCGACGAGAGCGCCACCGCCCGCGACCTCGAGGCGATCATCGAGGAGTCCCGTCAGAGCGGCGACCTGCCGGACGACCTGTCGATGATCATCGACCGCATCCTCGACTTCCCGCAGCGCGACGTGGAGCACGCGATGATTCCGCGCTCGCAGATCGATTCCGTGACGCCCGACACCACCGTCGGCGAGGTGCGGGCGCTCATGGCGACGGGCCACACGCGCTACCCGGTGATCGGTGACGAGGACTCCCCCGTCGGTGTCGTGGAACTCATCGACCTGCTCCGCGAGAAGCCCGTCGACGACGCGCCGGTGGCCTCCGTCATGCGCGCCGCCGTCGTCATCCCCACCTCGATGCTGCTCCCCGTCGCGCTGGAGCGCATGCGTCAGTCCCGCAACGAACTGGCGTGCGTGGTCGACGAGTACGGCAACTTCGACGGCATCCTCACCGTCGAAGACCTCACGGAAGAGGTGATCGGCGAGCTGTCCGACGAGCACGACGTCGAGATCGCCGAAGCCGCCGCCGTGGGCGACGACGCGTGGAGCGTCCCGGGCGACCTGCACCTCGACGAACTCGAGCGGCTGATCGGCCACGACCTCGCCGAGAGCGACGTCGAGACCGTCGCGGGGCTCGTCATCGAGACGCACGGCGACCTGCCGTCGGTCGGCACCGTGGTGCGGATCGACCTCCCGGAGCGGCCCGGTGAGACCGTGCAGGGTCTCGACATCGAGCGCTGGCTCGCCGTCGAGGTCATCGAGGTCGATCGTCACGTGCCCGCCCAGGTGCGCGTACAGCTGTATGAGGTGGATCGGGATGCCGCGACCGCCGACGACGTCCGTGCGATCGACGAGGAGGTGGCCCGATGAACGGCTGGACCGTCGCGCTCATCACGGCCGCGCTGATCATCGCGAGCGCCTTCTTCGTCATCGTCGAGTTCGCCCTGCTCGCCGCCCGCCGTCACCGTCTGGAAGAGGAGGCCGCCACGAGCGCCTCCGCCCGCGCGGCGCTGCGCGGCGTCAACGAACTGACCGTCATGCTCGCGTTCGCGCAGCTGGGCATCACCGCCTGTACCTTCCTGCTCGGCGCCATCACCAAGCCCGCGATCGACTACGCGCTCTCTCCGGTGTTCGAGACGTGGGGCCTGCCGTACGTGCTCGCCGACATCATCGCGTTCATGCTCGCGCTCATCGTCGTGACCTTCCTGCACCTCGTGATCGGTGAGATGGCACCGAAGTCCTGGGCGATCGCGCACCCCGAGACCGCGGCGAAGGCCACCGGCATCCTGGCCCGTGCCCTCACGTGGCCGCTGCGCCCGTTCTTGCTGTGGATCAACCACATCGCCAACCGCCTCGTGAAGGCCTCGGGCGTGGAGCCGGTCGACAAGGCCGCCGCCGGTGGACAGGATGCCGACACGATCCGCGAACTCGTCGCGCACTCGCGCCAGGCGGGCACCCTCGAGAAGCAGTACTCCGAGCCGATCGCGCAGGCGATCGCCCTGGGCACACTGACCGTCGGCGACATCGTGCGCACCGACCGCTCCCCCACGGCCGTGCCGATGGATGCCACGGTCGCCGACATCCAGGCGGTCGCCGCCTCGTCGACGCACCTGCGCATCCTCGTCGGTTCCGGTGCGGCATCCCGAGTGGCCCACGTGCGCGACACGCTGGCGGTCGACCCGGCAACGCCGGCGCTCGACATCGCGCGCGAGCCCCTGCGTCTGGGACCGGATGCCTCGGCGTACGACGCCCTCGCGCGCATGCGCCGCGGCCGCGTGCAGCTCGCGACGGTGGTCAAGGACGAGCGGCTGCTCGGGGTCGTGACGCTCGACGACCTGCTGCGCAAGATCCTGCCCGGGCCGGGCGAGTTGGCCGCGGTCACGGCGCGTTAGGCGCGGTTTCAGGTTCGGGGCGGGTTCTGCGCTTCGGGGCGGATCTCTCCCGCCCCGAACGGCGGGATCCGCCCCGAACCGCGTGGGCAGCGGGACAGCCCCTGGGCATCGCCGAGCGCGACTACGAGTCGCGTCTGACGACGTGGCGCGAGTGGCAGCCGGTGTCGGAGGAGGCGCACGGCTCCTGAGTGGACAGCGCGCGGCGCGGTGCGGACCGGGTGACGGTCCGCCCCGCGCCCCGTGGCCCGTGGCCCGCGCCCCGGGTGCGACGCACGCTGGTTCGGTGCGGCGCGACCGCGGTCGGTTGCCCGCCGCATGCGGGGCCGGCGCCGACGTCTCACACGTCGACCGCGGGGTCCTCACGAAGCAGGGGGTCGACCAGCAGCGTTCCTCGGATGCCGCGGAACGTCTCGATGAGCGTGCTCAGCGATGCGGCGCTCCACGCGGGAATCTGCAGGTCGAAGGGGCCGAGTGGTTCGAGGCGTCCCACACGTAGGCGCATCACCTCCCACCCGGCGGCGCGCAACGCCCGGTCTTTGCGACGGTCGGATTCTTCGCGTCTCCCGACATGCTCGAGGCCGTGACGGCCGATCGTGTCGTACTCGACGGCGATCCGCAGCTCGGGGAACACGAAGTCGGGCCAGACCTCCAGGTGCTCGAAGAAGGGACGCGCGACTCGGACGGCGTTGACGCCCTCGGTGAGGGTCAGCCGGCGACCGAGATCGGCGCGGACGCGGTCCTCGACTGCCGAGGCGGGTTTCGGAGCGCAGACGGAGACGAACGCCTCACCGATCGGAATGGCCGGTGTCCTCTCGCACAGACGCGTCGGGCGACGAGGGCGCCGCGGACGGAGCACCGCGTTCGCCGCAACGACCGGGGCGGTGATCGCCTCTCGCATCGGCAAGGCCACGGCCCGTGTGGGATTCGCCTGCTCGCTGCATTCCGGGCACCACGCGCTGCGACGACGTTCACGACCCGGTCGCTGCCGCTGCTCATGCGGAGTGGCGGCGAAACGATGCCCCGCGTCGCACTGCCAGAGCAGCAGCACCTCAGCGGCGGGCGGTACCTGGCTCAGGGCGATGCCGGCGTTCAGATCGGGGTGGTACTGCCGGATCAGCGCGGGGTACGCGGCCCACGCCTCGCGGTACGCGCCCACCGCGTAGGGCACGTCGAGCCCTTTCGACCACTGCCGTCGGGCCCACCACGATTGCACTCTCTCCGCCACGCGAGGGAGGTTATCCGCGACCCCCGACACTGCCCACCGGCGAGCGGGCCGGAAGACCGAGGGTGCTTCGGGTCCCGTGGTGGGCCGGAAGCGAGCGGGGGTAGCTGGCCGCCACTCGATAAAGGGAGAGATACCCCTCGCCCGGGTCTCCGGCGGAAGCATTCGTAGGGCGGGTGGGACTTGAACCCACGATCGTCGGGTTATGAGCCCGCTGCCTTGACCAGCTTGGCCACCGCCCCCAGCGACGACGAGCCTACCGGCATCCGTCTCCCGTCGCCGCTCGCGCCACGGCATCCGTCTCCCGTCACCGCCGGGGCCACGGCATCCGCCTTCCGTCACCGCCGGCGCCACGGCATCCGCGAGACGACCTGTCCTTCCCGAGATGACCCGGTATCGCGCGCCGGAACCGGTGATCTCGCGCATCTCGGGTCATGTCGGCGATCGGCGCTCGACGGCGTGCAACGCGAAGCCGGACAGCGACCGCCTCAGTGCACCCGCGGCTTCTTCGGCTTGCCGTCGGCGGTGATCTGGGGGTGGTGCTTCGTCAGCTGGATGACGCCCCACGTGGCGATCGCGCCGGCGACGGCGAAGCCGATCAGCGCCCACGCGGGGGCGGTCGAGGCCTCACCGAGCACGAGCAGACCGATCAGCACGGCGACGATCGGGTCGATCACGGTGAGGCCGGCGATCACCAGGTCGGGCGGGCCGACCGAGTACGCGGTCTGCACGAAGTAGGCGCCGACGGCGACCGCGGCGATCAGTGCGACGAGGCACAGCAGGGTCAGCCACTCGAAGTCACCCGCCTGCGCACGGCTGATGACGACCTTGGCGAGCGTGGCGACGAAGCCGTAGATGACGCCCGCGGCCATGATGTAGAACAAGGCTTGGGCACGACGGCGCACCATCGCCCAGAAGAAGGCGAAGACGATGACGACCACGGCGAGGATGCCGAGGATGATCAGGAGTTCGCGCTCGGTGACGACCTGCTCGGTAGCGAAGAATGCCGCGATCGTGACGAAGACGAGGATGCCGCCGACGCACAGGGCGATGGCGATGAGCGACTGCCGGGTCGGCTTGTGGCGCGACACCCGGGCGTTGAGCACCGTGGTGATCACCAGGGCGATCGCCCCGAGAGGCTGCACGAGGATCAGCGGCGCCACGGACAGCGCTGCGAGCTGGCACACGATCGCCAGGCCCAGCATCACGGTACCCGCCACCCAGGACGGCCGCGTCAGCAGCGAGGTCAACTGGGAGCGAGAGAGACCGCCGGTCGTCTTGCCGCCGGACAGCCGCTCGACCTTCTGCACACCGCGGTGCTGGTATTGCGCCCCGAACGACATGAACACCGCGCCCAGCAGTGCCAGCGGGATGCCGAGGAGGATACGCGGGTCGCGGAAGACGCCGACGAGTTGGTCGATTCCGTCGCTGAGGGTGGCATCGAGCGGGATCACCCCTCGACAGTAGCCGCCCCTCGCCTGGTTAGGCTGGAGGCGTGGCCGTACTCCCGATTCGCATCATGGGCGATCCCGTGCTGCACGCACCCGCCGCCCGCGTCGACGAGATCACCGATGAGGTGCGTCAGCTCGTTGCCGACATGTTCGAGACGATGGATGCCGCTCCGGGCGTCGGTCTCGCCGCCCCCCAGGTGGGCGTCGGACTGCGCATCTTCACCTACATGTACGAGGACGACGAGGGTCAGCCCTGGCGTGGGGTCGTGCTCAACCCCGAACTGTGGATCCGACCGCTCGAACCCGGCTACCCCGACCCGGACGACGAGAGCGAGGGGTGCCTGTCGTTCCCCGGCGAACGCTTCCCCCTCCGCCGCTCCGAGGCGGCGCTTCTCACCGGCACCGACCTCGACGGGCACTCGGTGCGCATCGAAGTCACCGGCTGGCGCGCGCGCATCCTGCAGCACGAGTTCGATCACCTCGACGGCATCCTCTACGTCGACCGTCTCGACGAGGAGGACAGCCGCGTCGTGGCGAAGATCGCGAAGAAGCGCAAGTGGAGCAAGCCCGGGGCCTCGTGGATGCCGGGCGTCGACGACATCGACGCGTAGACGTCTCGCCGGGGTCAGACGCGCGCCTCATGGCGGCGCGGCAAGACGTGCGACGGCGCGGCGGATGCCGGCATCCATTCGCAGGTGAAGCTCCCGCGGTAGCCGAAAAGGAAGCCGAAGCGGTCGTTGTCCACCCGCATGTCGACGTGGAAGCGTCCGTGGCGATCGTCGTAGTGCTCGCGCAGGCTCGCGCGGCCGCTGAACAGCAGGGGAAAGCGGAACCCGACGGGGCCCTCGTAGAATCGCTGCTCGCCGGAACGCAGGATGAGCGCCCCATCATCGTCGACGGAAAGATCGAGATCGACGGCGAGGTGCTGGTGCGTGCCGAGGTAATCGACGATCCGGCCGTCGGCGAGGATCATGGTGGCGTCGAACCGCGCCGATCGACCGCGGATCTCGTACTCGCGCACGAACGTGACTGTTTCGCGGCCGAAGGGATCGAGGTAGGGGCGGTTCCAGATGGTGAACGGGACGCCCCGCCCCACGGCCGGCACCAGGATGTTGCGGAGCTTCCCGATCTGCAGGAACGGGACGGTCCACCACGGTCCGCGCCGGATCTCGGTCATGATCCCGCGGCCGACGCACGCCTCGCCCCCGTCGAGACCGACGCCGAACCGCCGCTGCATCATCGGGTGAAGTCGGGTGAAGTCGGCGCCCAGCGCCTCGGCGAAGATGGAGGTCATCGGTTCCCTCCCGGCGCGGGCAGCGTCGTGAGGGTCGCCGGGGCGTCGTCGAGTGCACGGCGACGATGCGGGGGCACTCGACGACACCGAAGCGCCCGAGGCCTCGGAGTGCGCCACACGGCCGCCGCGCCGAACAGGCTCCACGTCTCGGGCGGCCGCCCGGTCTCGAGCCACAGCCGAAGCCGGTCGAAGCTCCACGCGGTGGCCCATCCGACCAGCGGTCGCACGACGACGTCGAGAACTCCCCATCCGGGCGTGTAGTCGTATCCGGTGGAGAAGCGGATGCCGTCCGCCGTGGGTTCGTAGCGCCAGTACCCGCGCCCCTCCCGCAGGGGCGACAGCCGGTCGTCGGTCGTGAAGCGCAGCGCCGATGTGCGCGTGCCGTCAGGGCGAGATGTCTCGCCGATGCTGATGCCGTCGCCGCGGATGGTGCGAAGGGGCGTGCGGCGCTCGTAGACGAATCGAGCCGCACCCTCGGGGGTGTGCGTGGTCGGGGTGATGCGGGAGAAGCGGACATCCCACCGCACATGCTGTCGCGGGTCTTGAGTCGCAGCCCACACCTCGTCGAGCGTGGCGCGGATAATGGTTTCGACGTAGATCCCGCGGGCCCCCATACAGCCAGCCTACGGTCACGGGATCATCGGCTCCCACCCGCGGCGGCGGGTCTCCTCGAGACCGCACCGGTCGGCACCGACACGGGAGGTGGGAGGCCTCAGCCCGCGCCGAAGCTGTGCAGGTGCAGCTCGTCGCTCAACGCCTCGCTCGCGAGCCGGCCGCGAACGCTCGTCCCCTGCGCGTCGAGCGGCGGGCTGACGACGGCCGCGCCGAGGCGCCCGGGAGCAGCGAGGACGATCGCCCCGGACACGCTGGATTTCGCCGGGATGCCGACGGCGCGCATCCACCGGCCCGACCCGTCGTAGACCCCGCACGTGGCCATCACCGACACGACGTCGCGCGCCACGCGCTCGGGGACGACGCGGGCCCCGGTGCGGGGATTGACGCCGCCGCACGCGAGTGTGGCACCCATGACGGCCAGGGTCTCGGCATCCACCAGGGTCGCGCAGGCCCGCGCGTAGACGGCGACCGCGTCGTCGGCGCTGACGTGCATGGTCCCCTCGGCCCGCATGAGGTGGGCTAGGGCATGGTTGCGGTCGCCGAGCAGGTGTTCGTTGTGCGCGACATCCTCATCGACGGTCAGGTCGCGTCCGGCGAATGCCGCGAGTCCCTCGGCGATGCGCGCATCGCGCTCGGCGGGATCGACACCCCGGACCAAGGATGCCGTGAGCAGAGCTCCCGCGTTGACCATGGGGTTGGGTGGTCGACCGGTGCCGCTCTCCAGCTTGATCGCGTCGAACGATTCCCCGGTCGGCTCGATGCCGACGCGGTCGAGAGCCTCGCCGTCGGTGTCGAGCAGAGCCAGGGCGAACAGGAACGGCTTCACCGCGGACTGCACGCTGAAGGCGACATCGGCGTCCGCGCTCGTGACGGCGGTCCCGTCGGTCAGAACGAGTGCGATCGCGCACAGCTCCGGATCGGCGTCGGCGAGTTGGGGGATGCTGTCGTCCACCTCACCGCTCGTCTCGTCGAGGAGGCGGGTGCGCAGGGCGTCGAGGTCGTACCGGTGCGGATCGTGGGTCACCTGTCCACTCTGACGACCTCGATCGCACATGGCGACCGGGTTGCGGACCCGGACGTACGCGACAGGGGTGGCAGGGGCGATCATTATGCGTTCCGCTCCCGGCCACCGCCAGCCCCGTGTCCACGCACTCCCGCCGCGCATAGTGTGCGACCAGACGGTGACCCGCGCCGTCCCATGCCCGCCGCCCGGGCCGCTCCGCGAAGGATCCGATGAGCCACGCCTCCGAAGTCTCGATGCCGCATACGGGCGGCATCCTGGGCGCGCGCTACATCCTGCGCGAGCGCATCGGCGCGGGTGGGCGGGGGCGCGTCTTCCGCGCTCGCGACGAAGTGCTGGCCCGCGACGTCGCGATCAAGATCTTCCGCGCCGATGGGAGCGGCGAATCCGAACCCCTGCGGCGCATGCCCGAGGTGCGGACGTTCGCATCGCTCGACCACCCGTCTCTCATCACCCTTTACGACGCGCGACTCCTCGACGAGGATCACGGCTACCTCGTGATGGAGCTCATCGCCGGGCCGTCGCTGCAACGGCGCATCGAGAGAGGCGAAATCGAAGCGAGCGACCTCGCCGGCATCCTGGGCGACCTCGCCGGTGCCCTCGCGGTCGTGCACGACGCGGGCATCGTGCATCGCGACGTCACACCGTCGAACGTGCTGCTGCGGCCGCTCCACGGGGCGACCCGGGATGTCGAGGCGGTACTCGCCCACTTCGGCGTCAGCCCTCGTGTCGATGCGACGGGACCGATCATCCCCCGCACCGGGATCGGTTCCTCCCCGTACCTCGCGCCCGAACAGGTGCGCGGTGAAGCGCCGGGAGCCGCAGCGGACATCTACGCCCTCGGGCTGTTGGCCATCGAAGCGCACACACGACGGCCCCCGTGCGGTGCCGCTTCGCTACAGGGAACTGTGCTCGAACGTCGAGCACGTCGGCCCGAGGTGCCGGGATCGCTGAGTCCCGCGTGGCAGAGGTTGCTCAGCGCGATGATTGCTGCAGACGCCGCGGAGCGACCGTCGGCAGCGACCGTGGCGGCGCGCGCGGCGGAACTGACCAGGGAGGCGTCCGCGAACGAGGCGGACTCCGAGGATCCGCTCGTGGGGTGGACGACGGCGACGGCCCCGGTCACCGCCCCGCTCTCGACGCCCGGAGGCGTTTCCGCCGCAGGGCCCGCGCCATCGGTCGACCCGCCGGCGGGCAGCTCGGCACGTCTCCCCCGGCCCGGGCGTCGTCCGATGCGAACGTGGCTCCGGAGAGGCAGACGGATGCCGTGACCTCGCGTCGCGCGACTCGTCGACGTCCGCGCCGACGCGGACCGACCTGAGGATGAGCACCGCCGGTGCCGCCGTGATCCTCTCGGCATCCTGGCAACATCGAGCGTGTCCGAGGCGATCGTCCTCGCCGCTCCCGGGTGTCCGTCTTGCGGTCGTCCCCCGCGGTGCCGCGGACGAGGTGACCTCGGATCGCGGTTCCGCCGCCGCGACGACGAAGGCCCGCCTCTCGCGAGACGGGCCTTTCGTTGGCTCCCCGGCTTGGACTCGAACCAAGAACCTATCGGTTAACAGCCGATTGCTCTGCCAATTGAGCTACCGAGGATCATGCCCGCCTTGCGGTGGGCAACCCGACGATACTAACAGCACGCGGGGGCGCCGAGAAAATCACGGCGAGGAAAGTCGTCGCTCGGGCGTGCCGTCGGGCGTCCATTGCACGGCCTCGTCGGCGTGACCCAGCCCGACGGCGTGACCGGCGTGCAGCACGAGCACGTCGGCATCCAGTTCACGCGGCGCGTCGGCGTCGTTCGTCACGATCAGCGACGCCATGCCCCGCTCGTCGCGGCGGCGGGTGATGGCCGTGCGGGCGGCCGCGCGCACCTCGAGATCGAGGTTGGCGTAGACGTCGTCGGCGACGAACAGCCGGGGCTCCAGCACGAGCGCTCGGGCCAGGGCGACGCGCTGGCGCATGCCCGCGCTGAGCTCGTAGGGGTACTTCGGGGCGGTACCCAGCGGAAGTTCCATCTCGTCGAGCAGGGTTGCCACGCGCACCGCGAGGGCCCGGGTGTTCACCCGACGGTCGCGGCTCGTGATCGGCTCGGCGATGACGTCTTGAACGGTCAGCCGCGACGGCAGCGCCGCGCCCGCCCCCTGGGGCAGGTAGCCGGTGTGGAACACCCATTCGCGACGCGCTCGCCCCGGATGCCGCGCCGAGATGCCGTGCACCCGCGCATCGCCACCCACCACGTTCAGCCCGTCGTCGGGATCGCCGGCGAGGAGGGAGACGAGCGAGGTCTTGCCCGACCCGGTCGCGCCGCGCACCACCAGCGTGCGCCCCGGCAGCAGCGTGAAGGTGATCCCGTCGATCACGCGCACCCCGCCGCGGGCGAGCGAGAGGTCGTCGGTGCGGAGGACGACGTCGGTGTCGAGGGTCCGGGGCATTCCTTCATCCTCGCCCACCGTGGAGACGGATGCCAGCGGCGCGCCCGGGTCGCACCTGCGGAGGCCGCACGCGCGTGCCGAGACCGCACGCGGTCGATGCCGTTGAGGGGCGGTCTCGGCAACACCCTGCGGTCTCGGCCACAACCCGCGGTCCCGGCGCACATCGCCGCGCGTGCACTGCTGGTGCGGGGACGTCGCGGGCACGGGCTGCCACCGCGGGGACGCCGCGGGCACGAGCCGCCACCGCGGGGACGCCGCGGGCACGGGCCGTCACCGCGGGGACGCCGGGGTCCCGAGCCACCACCGCGGGGACGCCGGGGTCCCGAGCCACCACCGCGGGGACGCCGGGGCCCAGAGCCGCCGCCGCGGCAGCCGAGAGCGCGCGCTACGAGACGATCAGGCGCTGGCGGTCGGCATCCAGCTCGCGAAGGCGCAGGCGCAGGCGTCGTCCCTCTTCGGAATCCGGCAGCACTCGCTGGATCCCCCGCAGCAGCTCGTCCTTCTCTCGCTGCAACTCGCGCAGGAGCAGCCCGCGGGCGAGATCGTTCGCCGACGCCACCGCGCCCTCTTCGGTGCGGGCGGGGAATTCCGCTGTCAGCAGCTCTGCCGCGAGAGATCGGAAGGGCTCGCGCACCGCCTCGACGGCGGCCACCGCCCACCCGGGCTGCGACAGATCGGTGGATGCCAGGGACCCGCGCACGGCCTCGAGGGCGGGGTGGCCGAACGCCAGTTGCAGAGCGCGGAGGAACACGTCCGGCTCGATCCGGTGCCCGTACTGCAGGAAGGCCATCATCGCGCCCCGCTCCAGGGCGACGTCGCGGGTGTTCGGCAACGAGGCCATCGTGACCGACACGGCGACGGGAGCGGCATCCGCCCCGCGCTGCGCCTCACGCTGCTCGGCGCGGTCCGCCCCGCGCGCCGCACGTTCGACGGCGGCCTGCACCTCGGGCATGTCGAGGCCGAGTCGGCGAGCGAGTACGCGCACGTAGCCCGGCCGGAGGGACGGGTCGCGGATGTCGGCGACGATGGGAGCGGCCGCCCGCAGGGCGCCCGCGCGCCCCTCGACACTGGCGAGGTCGAAGTCTTTGAGGCGCTGGTCGATGACGAACTCGAACATGGGGTTCTTGTTCTCCATCAGCGCGCGGACGGCGCCGTCTCCGCGCTGCAGGCGGAGGTCGCACGGGTCGAGGCCCTCGGGCGCCACGGCGACGTACGTCTGCGCGGCGAAACGCTTCTCGTCGGCGAACGCGCGCAGCGCCGCCTTCTGTCCCGCCGCGTCGGGGTCGAAGGTGAAGACCACCTCGCCCGAGGAGCTGTCGTCGCCCATCACGCGTCGGAGCACCGTGATGTGGTCGCTGCCGAACGCCGTTCCGCACGAGGCGATCGCAGTGGTGACGCCGGCCAGGTGGCAGGCCATGACGTCGGTATAGCCCTCGACGACGACGACACGGTGGGAGCGCGAGATGTCGCGCTTGGCGAGGTCGAGGCCGTACAGCACCTGCGCCTTCTTGTAGATCGGCGTCTCGGGCGTGTTCAGGTATTTCGGGCCCTGGTCGTCGTCGAACAGCTTGCGCGCGCCGAACCCGATCACCTGGCCGGTGACGTCGCGAATGGGCCACACGAGCCGCCCGCGGAAGCGGTCGTACGTCCCCCCGCGCTGGTTCTGCGAGACGAGTCCTGCCGTCACCAATTCGTCGCGCGAGAACTTCAGCGACGACAGGTGGTCGTGGAGGTGCGCCCAGCCCTTCGGGGCATAGCCGACGCCGAAGTGGGCCGCCGCCCCCGCGTCGAACCCGCGGTCGCCGAGGAACCGGCGCCCGGTCTCGGCCTCTGGCGTCATCAGCTGGCTGCGGAAGTATTCCGCCGCGGCGGCGTTGGCCGCGTACAGCCGCGAGCGTCCGGTGATCTCGGGCGCCGCTCCCCCGTCTTCGTAGTGCAGGGTGTACCCGACGCGGGCCGCCATGCGCTCGACCGCCTCGGTGAACGACACGTGGTCCATCGCGCGCAGGAACGAGTACACGTCGCCCGACTCGCCGCAGCCGAAGCAGTGGTAGTAGCCGACCTGGGGCCGCACGTTGAAGCTGGGCGACCGCTCGTCGTGGAAGGGACAGAGGCCCTTCATCGAACCGACGCCCGCGGGCTTGAGTGCGACGCGTTCGCCGATCACGTCGGCGATGTTGACCCGCGCCTTCACCTCATCGACGTCGGCCTGGCGGATGCGGGCCATCAGGCATCCGCCCCCCGGGCGGCGCGGGCTCCCGGCGCCCATACCCCGAGTTCTGCGGCATCCACTTCGCCCACGAGCCGGCCGTGCCACGCGATCGCCAGCTGGTCGGTGAGGCTCGCCACCTGATCGACGACGACGCGGCGCCGAGCGGTGTCGTCGGTCGCCGCGGCGAAGTCGGGCGCGTGCAGGGCGTCGAGCGCGCCGGGGTTCTCCCACATCGCGGAAGCCAGGCGCTTGAGCACGTTGCGCTGCTCGCGGTACAGAACCTTGCGGCCGTCGATCGAGACGACGGTCGCGCCGATGATGCCCTTGAGCACCGCCATCTCGACCTCGACCTCGGCCGGGACGATCACGTGGGCGCGATACCGGGTGAGCGCGTCGGCCGGGTGCGCTTCGCGCGTGGCGGCGGTGGCGGCTCTCGCGAAGCGGCCGATGAGATCGGACGTGAGGTTCTTCAGCCGCGCGAGCGCGGGGCGGGTGCCGTCGAAAGACGGGATCCACTCCGGCATGGCCATGAGGCGCTCGAGACCCGCGTCGAGGTCGTCGCGCACGAAGTCGTACCCCACCCAGCGCTGGATCGCGTCGAGCAGACCCTCGCGCCCGACGCGGGATGCCAGTCGGGCAGGGTCGACGTAGCGATTGACGACCGCGTCCTCGAAATCGTGCACCGAGTACGCGATGTCGTCGGCGAGGTCCATGACCTCTGCCTCGATGCACCGCTGGCGGGCGGGCGCGCCGCCCCGCATCCAGTGGAACACCTGCTCGTCGTCGGGGTAGACGCCGAACTTCAGACGTCCGCCGGGGTCGGGCACGGGCTCGTCGGCCGTCCAGGGGTATTTGCACGTCGCGTCGAGGCTCGACCGGGTGAGGTTGAGACCGAACGGCTCGCCGTCGGCGCCGAACACCTTCGGCTCGAGGCGGGTGAGGATGCGCAGGGTCTGCGCGTTGCCCTCGAAGCCGCCGATGTCCTCGGCCCATTCGTTCAGCGCCCGCTCGCCGTTGTGCCCGAACGGCGGGTGGCCGAGGTCGTGGCTGAGGCAGGCGGTGTCGACGACGTCGGGAGAGAGCTGGAGGGCCGTCGCCAACTCGCGGCCGACCTGCGCCACCTCGAGGGAGTGCGTCAGCCGGTTGCGGGCGAAGTCGGCGGGGCTCGCGGGGCTCAACACCTGCGTCTTGGCGGCGAGGCGGCGGAGGGCGGCGGAGTGCAGCACGCGCGCGCGATCCCGCGCGAAGTCGTCGCGCCGCGAGCGATGCCTCTCGACATGGAAGCGGGCGGCGTCGGCGTCGTCGTACCCGAGCGGACGGGCAGCGGTCGCGGCGACCTCAGCCACCGCTATGGTCCAGTTCGGCATCGGCCAGGGCACGACCAGCGTCGTCGCCGATCTCGCGGGAGGCCAGCCACCCGTCGGGAAGGGCCGGGCGCTTCGGGGTCCCGGCGCGTCCGCGCTGGCCCTCCGCGGCCGCTCCCGGGTAGGGCGCGTCGAGTTCCATCGTGGCCAGCAGCTCGTCGATCTCGTCGAGCGTCGACGCGATCGCGAGACTCGCGCGCAACTCGCCGCCGACGGGGTAGCCCTTGAAGTACCAGGCGACGTGCTTGCGGATGTCACGGCAGCCGCGGCCCTCGTCGTCGAAGAACTCGACCAGCAGCTCGGCGTGTCGGCGGAACGCCCGCGCGACGAACCCGAGAGTGGCGTCGACCGGCGCGCCGTGGGCGGCGCCGGGACCACCGAGCGCGCGGGCCAGATCGCCGAACAGCCACGGGCGACCGAGGCAGCCGCGACCGACGACCACACCGTCGCAGCCGGTCTCGTCCATCATGCGCACTGCGTCGTCGGCCGACCAGATGTCGCCGTTGCCGAGCACCGGCACGCTCGTCACGGTCTCTTTGAGCTTCGTGATCGCCGACCAGTCGGCGTGGCCCGAGTAGAACTCGCTTGCCGTGCGCGCGTGCAGGGCGATGGATGCCACGCCCGCGCCCTCGGCGATCCGCCCGGCCTCGAGGTAGGTGAGGTGATCGGCGTCGATGCCTTTCCGCATCTTGATCGTCAGCGGCGTACTGCCCGCCGCGCGCACCGCGCGCTCGACGATCTCGCGGAACAGCGACGTCTTCCACGGCAGGGCGGCACCGCCGCCGCGGCGTGTGACCTTGGGTACCGGGCAGCCGAAGTTGAGATCGATGTGGTCGGCGTGATCTTCGTCGACGATCATCTGCACGGCGGCCTCGACGGTCGCAGGATCCACGCCGTAGAGCTGGATGGAGCGCGGGGTCTCGGATTCGTGGTGCCGGATGAGACGCATCGTGGTGTCGTTGCGTTCGACGAGCGCGCGCGTCGTGATCATCTCGCTCACGTACAGGCCGGCGCCGTACTCGCGACAGAGACGGCGGAACGCGGTGTTCGTGATGCCGGCCATGGGCGCGAGGACGACGGGAGCATCGAGCTCGATGTTGCCGATGCGGAGAGTCCGCGTCGGAGCCGTTGCCGTGGTCATCGTTTCATTCTCCCAGACGTCGTGCGACAGCGGTGCCCGCCCCGGCCGGAGCCGACGGCGGACACCGCTGTGGAGGACAGGTCAGACGTCGGCGGTCGCGGATGCCTCGCGACGCTCGCCCCACACCTGACGGGCGATCTGCGTGAACGCCTCCACCGGCTGCGCCCCGCTCACGCCGTACTTCCCGTCGATGACGAAGAACGGAACGCCCGTGATGCCGAACTGCTGCGCCTGCGCCTGATCGGCGCGCACCGCCGAGCGGTAGCGCTGAGATGCGAGAGCCTCGCGCGCGGCGTCCGCGTCGAGGCCCGCTTCGACCGCGACCTCGACGAGATCGTCGTCACGTCCGACGTGGCGACCCTCGAGGAAGTACGCCGACATCAGCAGTTCGGCGAGTTCGAGCTGGCGCCCGTGCTCCTTCGCGAAGTGCAGCAGCTCGTGCGCCTTGACGGTGTTGGTGTGCTGGAGGATGTCGAAGCGATACGTCAGACCCGCATCGGCGGCGACGCCGGTGACGCGGTCGAGCATCTCGCGAGCCGATTCGGGCGAGATGCCCTTGTGCTGCGACAGGTAGTCGACCTCGCCGCCGTGGAAGTCCTCGGGGGTGTCGGGTGAGAGCTCGAACGAGTGGTACTCGATCTCGACGACCGGGGCGTCGTCATCGGCGGCCGTGGCGGCCAGGCCGTTCTCGAGGTTCCGCTTGCCGATGTAGCACCAGGGGCAGGCGATGTCGCTCCACACGTCGATCTTGATGGCATCCGTCATATCGCGTGCAACCTTCCGGTTCGTCGATCTATTCCGTTCGCGGCATCCATCGCTCTCCGCGACCGACGCTCAGGAGGTGGGCGTGTCGATGGCTCCGCCGAACCGGCGGTCACGCGACAGGTAGAGACCGATGGCGTCCCACAGGTGGGTGCGGCGGAAGTCGGGCCAGAGCGTGTCGAGGAACACCATCTCGGCGTACGCCGACTCCCACAGCAGGAAGTTCGACGTGCGCTGCTCGCCGCTTGAGCGGACGAACAGGTCGACATCGGGCATGTCGGGCTGGTAGAGGTTCTTGCGGATGAGCTTCTCGGTCACGGCCGAGGGCTTGAGGCGGCCCGCGGCGATGTCGTCGCCGATGCGGCGCATGGCATCCACGATCTCCACGCGACCGCCGTAGTTGACGCACATGGTCAGCGTCAGGGTGGAGTTGCCCTCGGTGAGACGCTCCGCGTGCTGCAGTTCCTTGATGACAGAGCCCCACAGCCGGGGCTTGCGGCCCGACCACCGGATGCGGACGCCCCACTCGTTGAGCTGGTCACGGCGGCGATGCAGGACCTCGCGGTTGAAGCCCATCAGGAACCGCACCTCGTCGGGAGAGCGCGACCAGTTCTCGGTCGAGAAAGCGTAGACCGAGAGATGCTTCACGCCCGCCTGGATGGCGCCGGCGACCACGTCGAGAAGTGCCGCCTCTCCCGCTCGGTGGCCTTCGACGCGCGTGAGTCCCTGACGGTTCGCCCACCGACCGTTGCCGTCCATCACGATCGCGACGTGCTCGGGGACGGCGCCCTTCGGGTAGGTCGGGGGGTACTCCCCGGTCCAATCGAGGGGGCGGTACGGCACGGCATCGCGGTGCGTGAACGGCTTCGGTGTCATCGAGGCGACTCCAGGTGCGAGAGGGAACGGATGCCGCGCTCGAGGTGGAACTGCGCGTACGCGGCCACGAGGCCCGAGGCTGCCGCGGTCGTGCGCCCGGGGGCGGCGTCGATGGCCTCCCACTCCCCCGCCATGAGCGCGCGGAGCATGTCGACGGTGTCGCGTGCGACGCGCGGCGAGCCGGCGGGCGCGCAGCTCGAACAGATCACCCCGCCGAGTTGGGGCAGGAAGTAGTCGTGGTCGCCGACCGTGCCGCAGCGCGCGCACTCGGTCAGCCCCGGAGCCCACCCCGAGAGGGCCATGGCCCGCAGCAGGTACGAATCGAGCACGCTGCGCTCCGAATGCTCGGCACGCGCGAGCGCGCGCAGCCCGCCCACGAGCAGCAGGTACTGCTGCGGCGTCGCCTCGGCTTCGTTCAGCCGATCAGCGGTCTCCACCATCGCGCTGGCGGTGGTGTACCGGTCGTAATCGGCGACGATGTCGGCACCGTACGAACCGAGCGACTCCGCCTGCTGCACGATGTCGAGGTTGCGTCCGGTGGACAGCTGGACGTCGGCGACCATGAAGGGCTCGAGCCGCGACCCGAACTTCGACGAGGTGCGCCGAACACCCTTTGCGACCGCGCGGATCTTGCCGTTGCGGCGGCTGAGCAGGGTGAGGATGCGGTCCGCCTCCCCGAGCTTGTGGGTACGCAGGACCACGACCTCGTCGCGGTAGGTGGGCACAGTCCATTATCGTGCCGCGCGCCCGTGAGGAGCCTGCGCGGCGCGCCCCGCGAACCGGCTCCCCGGGCGGAAGAATGGATGCCGTGGACACGCCGACCTTCGTCATCCCCCTGTGGGCGGACCTCACCGCCGTCGCCCTCGGCGGCGTCCAGGGCGCGCTGTTCGCGTCGGGCTTCCAGGGCCAGCGACGACTCGACCTGCTCGGGGTGGCGATCATCGGCATCCTTCTCGGCATGGGCGGCGGACTCATCCGCGACCTGCTCCTGGGGTTGACCCCGGCCACCCTGCAGAGCAACTGGTACCTCATCACCGCGACGCTCGCCTCGATCGTGGGGATGCTCCTCTCGGGGATCTTCCAGCGCCTCAACCGCGCGATCGTCATGCTCGATGCCGTCGTGATCGGGCTGTTCGGCGCGTTCGGCACGTCGAAGGCCCTCGCTCTCGGCATGCCGGCGGTCCCCGCGATCTTCGTCGGCGTGCTGGCGGCGGTGGGCGGCAGCGTGCTCCGCGACGTGCTGATGGGCCTGCCCGTCGCGATCATGCACGTCGGCTCGCTGTACGCGGTGGCCGCGGGCGGGGGCTGCGCGGTGCTCGCGACGACGGCGGCGTTCGGTGTGCCCCTGCCGATCGCCGCGGTCATCGGCGTCGCGATCACCACCATCATCCGCGTCCTCGCGGTGCTGTTCGACCTGTCGCTGCCGGAGCAGCGCAAGCTCTACCGCCGCAAGGTCGCGGTCGAGACCACCGGCATTCCGATCATCCGCGCGGAGTCCTGACCCCTCGCCCGCCCCTCCGCGAGCGAGTCGCCAGATTCTGTCGCTCGGGTCTGGTCTGAAGCGACGTTTCTTGGCGACTCACGCGTCGAGGACGACCTCGTCGCCCTCGCGGACCGTGCCGCCGCCGTCCACGGGGAGGAGCAGGATGCCGAGGGTCGGCTCGTCCTGGGCGAACTCGGTCGTGAGCACGCGGAGGAGCCGTGCGTCGCGTACGCCGGTGTCGGGGTTGGCGGTGATCGCGGCGCACCGCTCGATGGGCTTCTGAACGTCGAACAGCACCTCGCCGATGCGAAGCCGACCGGTCCAGTCCAGTTCCGCCCACGCGTCGGCACCGGAGATCACGATGTTGGAGCGGAAACGGCGATCGTCCACGGGCGCGGGTACCGCGGCATCCAGGTCGGCGACCGAGGCGGAGCCGTGCAGCGAGATGAAGCCCCGCGGCCGGTCCTGGAAGCGCGCGGTCGCACCGTCGCCGAGGAGGCCCAGGGGCAGGACGCCGTCGGCGTCGAGCAGCTTCGCGTCACTGGTCGTGCGCAGGTACGCCGTGACCGCTTCGCTGAGACGCGCACGACCCTCGTCGCTGAGGTCGGCGGTGACGTCGAGGTCGTCGACCTGGAGACGCAGAGTGTGCGCCGTGTCGTCGAAACTCAGGCGCACACGCGCGAGGGTCGGGAAGGTCATGAGCGCCAGCCCGCGACTCTTGGGGAAGGTGGCGTCCGCTGGCTCGAGCGCGTCGGCGAAGCGGAACACCAGAGCACGATCGCCCTGCACGCGGCCGTCGTCCTGGATGACGAGGCTGTCCCGTCGCTCGGGCGAGAAGCCCTTGACGGGGTAGCGGTAGAGGGCGTCGACGCGGATCACGGATTCATCCTCGCATCCGCACGACGGCGGCGAGGGCGCGGCGTCGACACCTGGGCGGTGCGACGCCCGACGGATGCCGTCGGGGCGTTGCCTCCCGCACGCCGAAGCGCCGCCACCCGGGAAAGGATGGCGGCGCTTCGAGACGACGATCAGACGCCGGCCAGCGCGCTCGCGTCCTGACGGGTGCGGATCGCGCGGTTCACGCCCGACACGATGGCCTTCAGCGACGCGGTCGATATGTCGCCGTCGATGCCGACGCCCCACAGACGCTGGTCGTCGACCTGCAGCTCGACGTAGGCCGCGGCCTGCGCGTCGCCGCCCGAGCTGAGGGCGTGCTCGACGTAGTCGTACAGCGTCACGTCGAAGCCCTGCGACCGGACGATCTCGAGGAAGGCGGCCACCGGACCGTTGCCCACGGCCGAGGCGGGGTGCGTCTGGTCGCCGTCGCGCAGCGAGACGTCGAGGTGCACGTCGCCCGACATGTCGCTCGATGAGCGCGTCGACAGCAGTTCGAAACGCCCCCAGCGCTGGTCGTCGTTCTTCGATGGCAGGTACTCGTCGGTGAAGATATCCCAGATCTGGGCGCTCGACACCTCGCCACCCTCGGCGTCGGTGCGGGTCTGAACGACGCCCGAGAACTCGATCTGGAGCTTGCGGGGCAGGTCGATCGCGTGGTCGGCCTTCAGCAAATACGCGACGCCGCCCTTGCCCGACTGCGAGTTGACGCGGATGACGGCCTCGTACGAGCGGCCCAGATCCTTGGGATCGATGGGCAGGTACGGCACGGCCCACTCGATGTCGTCGATGCTCTTGCCCTCGGAGGCCGCGCGGGCCTCCATGGCCTCGAAGCCCTTCTTGATGGCATCCTGATGCGATCCGCTGAAGGCCGTGAACACAAGGTCACCGGCCCACGGGCTGCGTTCGGGGACGGGCAGCTGGTTGCAGTACTCGACGGTGCGCTTGACCTGGTCGATGTCGCTGAAGTCGATCTGCGGGTCGATGCCCTGCGTCAGCAGGTTGACGCCCAGGGCGACCAGGTCGACGTTGCCGGTGCGCTCCCCGTTGCCGAACAGGCATCCCTCGATGCGGTCGGCGCCGGCCAGGTAGCCGAGCTCCGCGGCGGCCACGGCGGTGCCGCGGTCGTTGTGCGGGTGCAGCGACAGGATGACGTTCTCGCGGTGGTTCAGGTGTCGCGACATCCACTCGATCGAGTCGGCGTAGACGTTCGGCGTCGCCATTTCGACGGTCGCGGGGAGGTTCAGGATGACCTTGCGCTCGGGCGTCGGCTGGAAGACCTCCAGCACCTCATTGCAGATGCGCAGGGCGAACTCGAGCTCGGTACCGGTGTAGCTCTCGGGCGAGTACTCGTAGTAGACGTCAGTTTGGGGAATGGTCGCCTCGTACTGCTTGCACAGACGGGCACCCTCGAGCGCGATGTCGACGATTCCCTGCTGATCGGTGCGGAACACCACCTCGCGCTGCAGCACGCTCGTGGAGTTGTAGAGGTGCACGATCGCCTGCTTTGCGCCCGCGATGGCCTCGTACGTGCGGGCGATCAGGTGCTCGCGCGCCTGCGTCAGCACCTGTATGGTCACGTCGTCGGGGATCAGGCCGTCGTCGATGAGCTGACGGACGAAGTCGAAGTCGGTCTGGCTCGCGCTCGGGAACCCGACCTCGATCTCCTTGTAGCCCATCTTCACGAGCAGCTCGAACATGACCCGCTTGCGCTCCGGGCTCATGGGATCGATGAGGGCCTGGTTTCCGTCGCGCAGGTCGACGGCGCACCAGCGCGGTGCGGTCTCGATGCGTTTCGACGGCCACGTGCGATCGGGCAGCTCGACCCGGATCTGCTCGTGGAAGGGACGGTACTTGTGCACCGGAGCGGACGTGGGCTTCTGGGTGTTCTTCATGATGTGTCGCTTCTTTAGATTCGTTCGGTGGGGCCGACGACGATCTCCGCGACGAGGAAGGCCCTTAGAACGAGGACTCGTCGCGGCAGCTAAGAAGAAGGAGGCCACCGAAGCGCATCCTGCGATCGTAGCAGTGTCGCAGCGAGGGGTTCACGACGTCGGCGCCCATTCGCGCGCGAGGAGGGCGTACCGCAGCTCGTCGCTCCAGCGTCCCTTGAACCATTCGTTCTCGGTGAAGTGCGCCTCGCGGCGCATACCGACCCGCTCGGCCAGAGCCACCGAGCGGACGTTCTCGGAATCGATCCGAGCCGTCAGGCGGCGCAGACCGTACACCCGGAAGGCGGTGTCGATGAGCGCGCGGACCGCCTCGGTTGCGAGTCCTCGACCGGATGCCGCGGGACTCACCACCCACCCGATCTCGGCCGACCCCGCCTCCGCGTCGAGGTGGAAGAGCACGAGGTCGCCGATCACCTCCCCGTCACTCACCCGTTCGATCACGAGGACGACGCCGTCGCGCTCGCCCTCGAGGCTCGTGCACCCGAACAGGTGGCCGATGCGACCGCGGATGTCGTCGGCCGACTGCGGCTCGAAAGGCAGGAAGCGGCACACCTCGGCATCGCCGCGGTAGGCGGCCATGGCGTCGAGGTCGGCCTCGACGAAGGGCCGCAACCGCACGCGATCGGTCCGCACGTCGAGGATCCGGGGCGCCGGAGGCAGCACGAACGGCGACGCGCTCACGGCAGCAGCGCCACCTTGCCGCCCGGGTGACCGGTCATGACGAACCGTACGGCCTCGATCGCCTCGGCCAGAGGATAGGTGCGGGCGACGGGCACCTCGAGGGCACCGGATGCCGCCAGCTCGAGCACGCGGGCACGTGCGATGTCGCGGAACCGTGCGCTCTCGGGCCGCGAGCCCGCGATCCAAAAGAACCCGTCGGCCTTCGCCCGGTCGGGACTCACAATGGTGACGATGCGGTCGCGTTCGGCGACGAGCTCGAGCGAGACGTCGATGGCCTCGTCTGTGCCCACGGCGTCCCAGGCAGCGGCGATCGACGCGCCGTCGGCCGCTTCCTCGACGCGCTCGCGAAGCCCCTCCCCGTAGGCCACCGGGATACCGCCGAAGCGTCGTACGCGCTCGGCGGAGTCCTCGGCATCCGGTCCGACCGTTCCGATCACGCGGACGCCGAGCTCACGGGCCTGCTGCAGCAGGCTCACCCCGACGGCACCGGATGCCGCGTGAAGCAGAACGGTCTCTCCCTCGACGACGCGGGTGACCTGGATCATCTCGGCCGCGGTCGTGCCGGCCAGCAGCAGGTTGGCCGCTTCCGGGTGCGACAGGGGCGCGGGCTTGGCGAACACGTCTCGTGCCGGCAGCGTCAGCTCGGTGGCGTAGGCACCCTGCACGCGGAACGCGACGACCTCGTCGCCGACCCGCAGCTCACCCGACCCGCCGAGGGCCTCCGCTCCCACCGCGGTGATCTCGCCCGAGAGCTCGTACCCGATCGGCACCGGGAACTGCGCGCCGGGGCGCGCCTGGGCCACGTGCTTGGCATCCGCGGGATTGACGCCGGCCGCGTGGATGCGCACCGTCGCCTCACCGTGACCGGGCGGGGAGATCTCGACCTCGTCGAAGGTCCAGGTCTCGATCGGGCCCGGAGCGGGGGCCGTCCACCTCATCGCCATGGTCGTGCCTTTCGTCAGGGGTCGTCGCGGGCGAGCGGAGGCCCGCCCCGAAACGGTCGGGCGGGGTGGTCAGAAGCCGAGTCGGCCCAGCTGCTTGGGGTCGCGCTGCCATTCCTTGGCGACGCGAACGTGCAGCGACAGATAGACGCGACCGCCCACGAGCGGCTCGATGCCCGCGCGGGCGCGGGCGCCCACATCAGCCAGTCGCGAGCCCTTGCGGCCGATGATGATCGCCTTCTGGCTGTCGCGCTCGACCACGATGTTGGCCCAGACGTCGGTCAGGTCGCTGTCTTCGCGCGCGGCGACGTCATCGATGGTCACGGCGATCGAGTGCGGAAGCTCGTCGCGCACTCCCTGCAGAGCCGCCTCGCGGATGATCTCGGCGATACGGTCCTCGAGCGTCTCGTCGGTGACGACGTCGTCGGCGTACAGCGGCGGACCGACGGGCATGAGCGCCAGCAGTTCGTCGCTCAACACGTCGAGTTGATCGTTGGTCACCGCCGACAGCGGGATGACGGCGGCCCAGTCCTCGCGCAGCGCGTCGACCTCGACGAGACGCTCGGTGATCTGGTCGCGCGTCGCGGCGTCGGTCTTGGTCACCAGCGCGACCTTCTTCGCCCGGGGGTAGCCCGAGAGCGATTCCGCGATGCGTCGATCGCCGGGGCCGACCTTCTCGGTCGCCGGCGCGCAGAATGCGATCACGTCGACATCGCCCAGGACCTGCTCGACGAGGTCGTTCAGACGCTGACCGAGCAGCGTCCGGGGGCGGTGGATGCCGGGCGTGTCGACGACCACCAGCTGACCGTCGGGACGGTTCACGATGCCGCGGATCGCGCGACGCGTCGTCTGCGGCTTCTCGCTGGTGATGGCGACCTTCTCGCCGACCAGCGCATTTGTCAGCGTGGACTTGCCGACGTTCGGCCGGCCCACGAAGGTCACGAAACCGGATCGGGGGTCGCTCATCTGTCGTTCCTCTCGCGCACGGAGGCGTCGGCCTCGGCGTCTTCGTCGGTGGAGATCTCGGAGCGTTCCACGATGACCGTGGCGATGCCGCGGTTGCGGCCGCGGGACGCGCCTCCGGTGAGTACGAGACCGGAGTACTCGGCCGTCGCTCCGGGTTGCGGGATGCGCCCCAGGGCCTTGCCCAGGAGCCCGCCGACGGAGTCGACGTCGTCGTCGTCGAGCTCGAGGCCGAACAGGTCGCCCACCTCGTCGAGCCCGAGCCGGGCGTTGACCCGGTAGCGTCCGTCGCCGAGCTCGACCACCTCGGTGGAGGGGGCGTCGTACTCGTCGACGATCTCGCCCACGAGCTCCTCGATCAGATCCTCCATGGTGACCAGGCCCGCGACCCCGCCGTACTCGTCGACGACGAGGCACACGTGGACGGCGTCCTTCTTCATCTGCTGCAGCAGGGTCTCGGCCTTCATTGACTCGGGCACGAAGACCGCCGGCCGGGCGATGCGGCGGATGGGCGCGTCGCGCCAGCCGGCCTCGTCGCGGAAGCCGTATTGCACCAGGTCTTTCAGGTAGAGCATGCCGACGATGTCATCGGCCTCGTCGTCGGCCAGGGGCACGCGCGAGACGCCCTTCTCGAGGAAGAGCGACAAAGCTTCGCGTGAGGTCGCCGCGGCATCCACGCTCACCATGTCGGTGCGCGGCACCATGACCTCGCGCACGTAGCGGTCGGTGAAATCGAAGACCGAGTGGATGAGCTCGCGGTCGTCTTCTTCGATGAGTTCGTTCTCCGCGGCCTCGTCGATGATGCTGAGCAGCTGCTCCTCCGACGCGAACGACGTCGAGCGCGGCACACCGGGGGTCACGCGGTTGCCGACCGCGACGAGCCCGTGCGCGAGCGGGCCGAGAAGGATCCGCATCCCCCGCACGATGGGAGCACCGCCGGTCAGCAAGCCGCGCGCGTGCTGGCGACCCACCGAACGGGGGCTGGCCCCGACGGCGACGAACGAGATACCCGTCATCAGCAGGGCGGCGGCGATCACAGCGAGCAGGATGTTGTCGAACATCAGCATGAACGCCGCGGCGACGAGCACAGCGGCGGTCGTCTCGGCGAGGACGCGGATGAACGACACTGCCGTGACGTGCGCGCCGGTGTCGTCGGCGATGCGGCGCAGAGCCCGCCCGTTGCGCCCGGAGACGCCGAGTTCGAGCAGGTCCGCGCGCGAATTTACACCCAGGGCCGCCTCGAACGCCGCCATCAGGCCGCCGAAGGCGACGAGGACGAATGCAGCGACGAGGAGCAGCGCCTCGGTCATGTGCGACGGTGGCGTTCGACGGCCTGGAAACCGGTGATGAGTTCGCGCTGCAGACCGAACATCTCGCGCTCCTCGTCGGGTTCGGCGTGGTCGAAACCGAGCAGGTGCAGCAGTCCGTGCGTGGTGAGCAGGATCAGTTCGTCTTGCGTGGAGTGCTTGGCCGCGACCGCCTGGGTCTCGGCGACCGCGGGGCACAGCACGATATCGCCCAGCAGACCCGCGGCGGTCGGGGCGTCTTCGGACCCGGGACGCAGTTCGTCCATGGGGAAGCTGAGCACGTCGGTGGGGCCGGGCTCGTCCATCCACTGCAGGTGGAGCGACTCCATGGCCCCCTCGTCGACGAGCACGATGGCCACGTCGGCGTCGGCGCTGACGTGCAGCTCGGCCAGGTTGTACTCCATCAGGCGCAACAGCACCTGCTCGTCGACCTGGTGGTCGGACTCGTTGTTGATCTCGATGGTCATGAGCGGTTTCGTCTCGGGAGGTGATCGCGGGGACCGGCGGCCGCTTGGCCGCGTCGCTCCGCACGGGTGGCGAACTCGGACGCTTCGTCGCGCTCACGACGTGCGGAGAGACGCTTCTCGTCGTACTCGCTGTAGGCGTCGACGATGCGGCCGACAAGCGAGTGGCGCACCACGTCGTCGCTGGTCAGGCGCGAGAAGTGGATGTCGTCGATGTCGTCGAGCACGCGCGTGACCAGGCGCAGACCCGAGGCGCCCTGAGGGAGGTCGACCTGGGTGATGTCGCCGGTGACGACCATGCGCGTGCCGAACCCGAGACGCGTGAGGAACATCTTCATCTGCTCGGGCGTGGTGTTCTGCGCTTCGTCGAGCACGACGAACGAGTCATTGAGCGTGCGTCCGCGCATGTAGGCCAGGGGGGCGACCTCGATGGTGCCCGTCGCCATGAGCTTGGGGACGATGTCGGGGTCCATCATCTCGTTGAGCGCGTCGTACAGCGGCCGCAGGTACGGATCGATCTTGTCGGTGAGGGTTCCGGGAAGGAACCCGAGCCGCTCCCCCGCCTCGACGGCCGGGCGCGTGAGGATGATGCGGGTCACCTCTTTGCGCTGCAGCGCTTGGACGGCCTTGGCCATGGCGAGGTAGGTCTTGCCCGTACCGGCGGGACCGATACCGAACACGATCGTGTTCTCGTCGATCGCGTCGACGTACTCTTTCTGGCCGGCGGTCTTGGGCCGGATCGTCTTGCCGCGCGACGACAGGATCGCCTCGCCCATGACCTCGGACGGGCGGGGGCCGCCGTCGGAGCGGAGCATGCGGTTCGAGCTCCTCACATCGGACGGGTCGAGACCATGGCCCGAGCGCGTCATGGCGAGCAACTCGTCGACGAGGCCCCGGGCCCCGCGCACCGCTTCGGGTGCGCCGGACAGCGTGATCTCGTTGCCGCGCACGTGGACGTCGACATCGGGATGCTCCTTCTCGACGACCCGCAGCAGGCGGTCCTGCGGTCCGAGGAGCTGCACCATGGCGACGCCGTCGACCTCGATGCGGTCGGAGACGGTTTCTTCGGACGAATCAGCCACCCAGGCTCTTTTCGTTCAGGCCGCCCGCGAGGACGTGGGCGTGCACATGGAAAACGGTCTGACCGGCACCCTCGCCGGTGTTGAAGATGAGACGGAAGTCGCCGTCGGAGTGCTCGGCGGCCACCGAGTTGGCCAGGCCGACGATCTCGGTGAGGAGGTCGGCGTCGCCCGCCGCGAGTTCGACGACGTTGCGGTACTGCGCCGTCTTGGGGATGACGAGCAGGTGCACCGGCGCCTGCGGCGCGATGTCGCGGATCGCGAAGGCGTTCTCGGTCTCGGCCACGATCTCGGCGGGGATCTCTCCCTGCAGGATCCGCGTGAAGATCGACGGTTCGGTCATGGCATCCAGTCTAGTGACGGCCTCCGACACCGCGGTCGGAGGGGGAGGCAGCGGGCGGTGACTTCCCGATTCGGCGCGGACCCGGCACCTTGGGGCGGCATCCCGCGCCCCAAAGGGCCGAACGCGCCCCCAACCGGCAACCACCCGGGTGAACATGCCCCGACAGACAGGAGGCCCACCCCACCAAATTTACGGGGGGGGCATACCGGCAGTGCCCGATGTCACCAGCGCCCGTGCGCCGCCGACAGCACCGAGATGGCCGCCGCCCCCGCGGTCGACGTGCGCAGCACCGTATCGCCAAGGCGCACGAGCCGCGCGCCGGCAGCCTCGAGGGCGGAGAGTTCTTCCGGGGCGATCCCGCCCTCCGGGCCGACCACGAGCACGACATCGCGCTCGTCCGAGGCCTCGGCGGCCACGGCGGTGAGACGAGCGGATGCCGAGGGCTCGAGCACGAGGACGAGCGCTGTGCCCGCGAGAGTCACCAGGTCGGCGGTGCGGGCCACCCCCTCCACCTCAGGGATCCACGCGCGGTGCGCCTGCTTCGCCGCCTCGCGCACGATCGTGCGCCAGCGAGCGATGCCCTTCTCGGCTTTGGCGTCCCATCGCGACACACTGCGCGCGGCCTGCCAGGGCACGATCGCATCGACGCCGAGCTCGGTGGCGGCCTGCACCGCGAGTTCGTCGCGGTCGCCTTTCGCCAGAGCCTGGACGAGCACGAAGCGCGGCGACGGGGCGGGCTGCTCCCCGCGCGTGGTGACCCGCACGTCGACCTGCTTGGGGCCGGCGGCCGTCACGCGGCCGTCGAGCCACACGCCGCGTCCGTCGCCGAGGGTCACCGTCTCGTCGACGCGTACGCGCCGAACGCTGGCAGCGTGGTGCGCCTCGGCTCCGGTGAGAACCACGAGGTCACCCGGCTGAGCGGATGCCGCGTCGTCGGTGACGAAATGCAGCGCCACGGTCAGTGCCGGAAGCGGTCGCGGAACTTGCTGAACATGCCCTGCTGGTGCTCGGCCAAACGGGGCTTGGGGGCCTTGGTGCGCTTGGCGAACTCCTCGATGAGGGCGCGCTCCTTGTGGTCGAGGCGCGTGGGCGTGAGCACCTGCACCCCGACGCGCAGATCGCCGCGCTGGGTGCCGCGCAGCGGGGTGATGCCGCGGCCCTTGATGGTGAGCACGTCACCGGACTGCACGCCCGGGCGCACCTCGAGGTCGACACCGCCGTCAAGGGATTGGATCGATGTGGTCGCGCCGAGGATGGCATCGGACATCGATACCTCGAGGGTCGCGACGAGGTCGTCGCCGTCGCGGCTGAACGATTCGTGGGTATCGACGGTGATCTCGAGGTAGAGGTCGCCGTTGGGACCGCCCGCGGGGCCGACTTCGCCCGACCCGGGCAGCTGCAGGCGCAGACCCGACTCGACACCGGCGGGGATGTCGACCGACACCGTGCGTCGCGCGCGCACGCGCCCCTGCCCCTGGCAGGTGCCGCACGGGTAGGGGATCGTGGTGCCGTGGCCCTGGCACACGGTGCAGGGTGCGCTGGTGACGACGTTGCCGAGCAGGCTGCGGACGGTGCGCTGCACGTGACCGGAGCCGTGGCAGATGTCGCACGTGACCTCGCTCGTCCCCGGCTGCGTGCAGGCGCCCTTGCACGTCTCGCACAGCACGGCGGTGTCGACCTCGAGGTCGCGGTGGGCGCCGAACACGACGTCGCCGAGCCCGAGGGTGACGCGCACGAGGGCGTCCTGACCCCGCTCACGGCGCGAACGCGGCCGGGGGCCGCGACCGCCGCCGCTCTGAGCGCCACCGAAGAAGGTCTCGAAGATGTCGCTGAAGCCGCCGAAACCGGCCGCTCCCCCGCCCCCGAACGGGTTCTGGTCGCCGCCCATGTCGTAGCGGCGGCGCTGCTCGGGGTCGCTCAGCACGTCGTAGGCGTGCGTGACGAGCTTGAAGCGCTCGGACGCGTCGTCGCCCGGGTTCACATCGGGGTGCAGTTGGCGCGCGAGGCGTCGGTACGCCTTCTTGATGTCCTCGGGGCTGGCGTCGCGTTCGACGCCCAGGACCTCGTAGTGGTCAGCCACAATCGCCTTCCTGCCCGCTCGCGCGGGGTCGTTCGGGTGGGGTGCTCGTCAACGTGCGCTGTCGTCGTCTTCGAGCAAACGGGTGAGATAGTGCGCGACGGCACGGACCGCCGCCAGGTTGGAGGAGTAGTCCATACGCATCGGGCCGAGAAGGCCGACGCGGGCACCCCCGGTGGAGCCGTCGTACCGGCTGGCGAGAACGGAGGCCTCGACGAGGCCGAACGGCTCGTTCTCACGGCCGATGCTCGCCGACAGGCCCTTCTCATCGGCCACCATCTCGGTCATCAGCCGCAGGAGGGTGACCTGCTCTTCGATGGCTTCGAGCAGGGGATAGATGCTTCCGCGGAAGTCTTGCTCGCGCTTGGCCAGGGTGGCGGCCCCGGCCATGACGAGACGGTCCTGGCGGAACTCCTCGAGCTCTTCGCCGACCACGCGCAGCACGGCGTCGGCGATGGCGTCGATGACGACGCCCGGTCGGGGCGCGACGGCGGTGCTGTCGGCCACACGCTGCACGCAATCGGCGACGCTGCGGCCGACCAGCACGGCCCCCACGCGCGCGCGCAGCTGGATGACGTCGGCTTCGGTCGGCTCCGCCGGGACGAGGGCGATGCGCTGCGAGACCCGTCCGGTATCGGTGACGAGGATGACGAGCACCCGCGGTCCGCCCAGCGCGACGAGCTCGACGTGGGAGAGGTTGGCGCGCGCGAACGACGGGTACTGCACGATCGCGACCTGGCCGGTCAGCTGGGTGAGGGCGCGCACGGTGCGCGCGAGGAGGTCGTCGAGATCGCCCGCCTCGTCGAGGAAGGACGTGATGGCGCTGCGCTGGGCGACGGAGAGGGGGCGGAGTTCGGCGAGATGGTCGACGAACACCCGGTAGCCCTTGTCGGTGGGCACCCGACCCGACGAGGTGTGCGGGGCGACGATGAGGTCTTCGTCCTCCAGCAGCGCCATGTCGTTGCGGATGGTCGCCGCCGAGACACCGAACGCGTGGCGCTCGACGATCGCCTTGCTCCCCACGGGCTCTCGCGTGTCGACGTAGTCCTGCACGATCGCGCGGAGCACCTGAAGGCCGCGTTCCGACACCATGAGCTGCTCCTCCCGCTTGGCACTCGACTCGACTGAGTGCCAATTCTACGGGATGGGTACGACACCGCGTCCGGGGCTCGCGGCCGGCGCTCCTCGCCTTCCGACGAGAAGCGCCCTGCTGAGCGAGAAACGTCGGGACGAGGCGTTTCTCGCCCGCGATCGCGTTCTCGGGACCGACTGGCCACCGCGGCAGGCGAAGGACCGAATCGTGTCCCGCGGCTGCACCCGAGTGAACGTCTACGCCGTCAGCGCCCGCACCACGGCATCGGCCAGCAGGCGTCCGCGACGCGTGAGGACGATGCGCCCGCGCACGGCATCCGTCCCCTCGATGAGGCCGTCGGCGATGAGGGATGCCACGGCCTTGCGCCCCTCCCCCACGACCTCCGACACCGCCAGGCCCTCGCGGATACGGCTGCGCAGCAGCACCGATTCCAAGCGTCGGGCGGTCTCGTCGGGTTGCTCGCGCGCGGCCGCCGGGGACTCGCCCGCGGCCAGACGCTGGGCGTACGCGGCCGGGTGCTTGACGTTCCACCAGCGAAGTCCCGCGACATGGCTGTGGGCCCCGGGGCCGAAGCCCCACCAATCGGTGCCGCGCCAGTACGCGAGGTTGTGCCGTGAACGGTGCGGAACGCCGCGCGAGAAGTTCGACACCTCGTACCAGTCGTACCCGGCGGCGGCGAGCAGCTCGTCGGCGAGCTCGTACATGTCGGCCTGCAGGTCATCATCCGGCATGGCCACCGCGCCCGAGCGGATCTGTCGGGCGAGCTTCGTGCCGTCTTCGACGATGAGCGCGTACGCCGAGATGTGGTCGGGGGCCAGTGCCGTGGCGGCCTCGAGCGAGGCCCGCCAGTCGTCGAGGGACTCCCCTGGTGCGCCGTAGATGAGGTCGAGCGACACGTCGAGCCCGGCTCGACGGGCGGCCGCGACCGCCGTGGCCACGTTCGCGGGATCGTGCGTGCGATCGAGCGCGGCCAGCACGTGCGGCCGGGCGGACTGCATCCCGATCGACACGCGGGTGACCCCCGCCGCGGCGAGGACGTCCATCACCGCGTCGTCGACTGTGTCGGGGTTGGCCTCCACGGTGACCTCGGCGCCGTCGGCGATCCCGAACTCCTCGCGCACCGCGCCGAGCATCTTCGCGAGGTCGCCCGCCGGGAGGAGCGTGGGCGTGCCACCGCCGAAGAACACCGTGGATGCCGCGCGGCGACCGCCCGCGGCATCCATCACCCCGCCGGCCAGGCGCACCTCGGCAGCCAACGTGTCGGCGAAGTCGTCCTGGCGTGCGCCGCGCAGTTCGTTCGCCGTGTAGGTGTTGAAATCGCAGTAGCCGCATCGCACCCGGCAGAAAGGCACGTGCAGATAAACGCCGAAATCGGTGGCGGGATCTACCGCGAGGTCGCCGGGTAGGCGACCGTCGACGGGAGCGTGGTCTCCGAGGGGAAGGGGCCCGCCCATCAGGACGTGTACAGCGGCGAGATCGCGCGCAGGTACCGCGCGAACAGCGCCTTGCGGCGCCGACGTACGCGGCTGGTGAACAGCCGGTACGAGGGAGCCGTGGGTCGGTCGAACGCGCGCACGGCGAACCAGACCTCGTCGTTGTCGCGCCATTCGATCGAGAACAGTTCCTCGCCGCTCACGATCGAATGGCCCACCGTGCCGAGGATGAACCCGACGCGCCGGGGCTCCTCGAACACCGAGATCACGCGCAGCTCGGCGTCGGCGCGGTGGCCGTCGACCTTGCCGTGCAGACGGACGCCCGTGCCGGGGCTGACGAATGGGGTGCCGTCGGCGGCGAAGCGCTGCTCGGCCTCGCGACGGCTGGGGGCCACCGGCGCACCCTCGGCGTCGAAGCCGACGCCGGCGTACCCTTCTCCGGATGCCGGGCGCACGTCGGTGATGCTGAGCTCTTCGCCGCGCAACGGCGCCCACGACAACAGCAGCTCGCCCGCGGCGACGAATCGTTCCTCGCCGCTGCCGATACGCCAGGCGTCTTCGGCGGGCACGGAATGCTCCGGCGGATACTGCATCAGGTCGGGCGCCTGAGTGGCTCCGACCGCCGCGTAGTCGACCGTGTCATCGGTGAAGTTCTGCCGGCGCATGGTCCACCCCTCTCGGTTCTCGTGCGTTACTTCTTGGCCTCGACGTCGCCCGACAGGGCGGCGATGAACGCCTCCTGCGGCACCTCGACCCGACCCACCATCTTCATGCGCTTCTTGCCCTCTTTCTGCTTCTCGAGGAGCTTGCGCTTGCGGGTGATGTCACCGCCGTAGCACTTGGCGAGAACGTCTTTGCGGATGGCGCGGATTGTCTCGCGCGCGATGATGCGGGCGCCGATCGCGGCCTGGATGGGCACCTCGAACTGCTGGCGCGGGATGAGCTTGCGCAAGCGCTCGGCCATGAGCGTGCCGTAGGCGTAGGCCTTCTCGCGGTGCACGATCGAGCTGAACGCGTCGACCTTGTCGCCCTGCAGCAGGATGTCGACCTTGACGAGGTCGGCGGTCTGCTGGCCGGCGGGTTCGTAATCGAGGCTCGCGTAGCCCTGGGTGCGCGACTTCAGGTGGTCGAAGAAGTCGAACACGATCTCGCCGAGCGGCATGTGGTACCGCAGCTCGACGCGATCCTCACTGAGGTAGTCCATGCCGAGAAGCGCACCACGGCGCGACTGGCAGAGTTCCATGACCGTGCCGACGTAATCCTTGGGCAGCAGGATGCCGACCTTCACGATCGGCTCCGACACCGAGGCGACGCGCCCGTCGGGGTATTCGCTGGGGTTGGTGACCGAGATGGTCTCTCCGGTATCGGTGGTCACCTCGTACGTCACCGACGGCGCGGTGGTGATGAGGTCGAGACCGAACTCGCGGGAGAGGCGCTCCGTGATGATCTCGAGGTGCAGCAGGCCGAGGAATCCCGCGCGGAAACCGAAGCCGAGCGCCACCGAGGTCTCGGGCTCGTACTGCAGCGAGGCGTCGGACAGCTTGAGCTTGTCGAGGGCTTCGCGCAGCTCTGCGTAGTCGCTACCGTCGATCGGGTAGATGCCCGAGAACACCATGGGCTTGGGATCGGTGTAACCCGGCAGGGCGTCGGTGGCGGGCTTGCGGTGCGTCGTGATCGTGTCGCCGACCTTCGACTGGCGCACGTCTTTCACGCCCGTGATGAGGTAGCCCACCTCGCCGACGCCGAGGCCGCGAGTGGGCACCGGCTCGGGGCTCGAGACGCCGATCTCGAGCAGCTCATGGGTCGCGGTCGTCGACATCATCTGGATGCGCTCGCGCGGCTGAAGCGATCCGTCGATCATGCGGACGTAGGTGACGACGCCGCGGTAGGCGTCGTAGACGGAGTCGAAGATCATCGCGCGGGCCGGGGCGTCGGGCTTGCCGACGGGGGCGGGGATCTTCTCGACGATGAGGTCGAGCAGTTCTTCGACACCCATGCCGGTCTTGCCGCTGACGCGCAGCACGTCTTCCGGCTTGCCGCCGATCAGGCCGGCGAGCTCGGCCGCGTACTTCTCGGGGTCGGCGGCCGGCAGGTCGATCTTGTTCAGCACGGGGATGATCGTCAGATCGTTCTCGAGCGCGAGGTAGAGGTTGGCCAGCGTCTGGGCCTCGATACCTTGAGCGGCATCGACCAGCAGGATCGCTCCCTCGCACGCGGCGAGTGAACGGCTGACCTCGTAGGTGAAGTCGACGTGACCGGGCGTGTCGATCATGTTGAGGGCGAAGGTCTGTTCGGGTCCCTGAGCCTGGCGAAGGGCCCACGGCATCCGCACCGCCTGGGACTTGATCGTGATGCCGCGCTCACGCTCGATGTCCATGCGGTCGAGGTACTGCGCACGCATGTCGCGGTCGCTCACGACGCCGGTGATCTGCAGCATGCGGTCGGCCAACGTCGACTTGCCGTGGTCGATGTGAGCGATGATGCAGAAGTTGCGGATCTGCTCCGGCGGGGTGGCAGACGGCTCGAGGGGCTTGAGGGCGCGCGGTGACATGTTCCGTCGATTCTACGGTGGTGCGCCGACATCGCCGTCCGCGGATGCTCAGGGTCCCGGCATCCGGGCTCTCCTGGAACGGCGACGGTCGCGAGATCACGCGGTCGGCGCGAGACCATGCGTTCGCGTCACGTGCGAGCGCGTGATCTCCTCGCGATCGCGTGATCCCGGCGCTCGAGCTCACAGGTCTCGCTGCGGCGCACCCTCATAAAGTGGATGCCATGACGGTCCAGGTCGTGTTCGTGCACGGCATCCGCACGTCGTCCACCATGTGGCGGGCGCAGGTCGAGCACCTGCGGGAGCGCGGCAATCCGGTCACCGCCGTCGACCTTCCGGGCCACGGCACGCGCCGCGGCGAGCCGTTCACCCTCGACGAAGCGTCCGCCACGATCGACCGGGCGGTTCGGGATGCCGCTGAGCGCGGTCCCGTCGTGCTGGTCGGGCACTCGACGGGCGGGCTGCTGTCGATCGACTACCTCGGGCGGGAGGATCCGCCGCCCGTCGCCGCTCTGGTCGCCGCGTCGTGCACCTCGCTCCCCCGCGGTCCGGCGCTCGCGACGTACCGCTATCTGATCCGCCGCGCCGACAGGCTCCCCGACCGCGGGATGGGGTTCACCGATCGGGTGCTCGATCTCACGCTGCCGCCCGAGACGCGTCCTGATTTCGGCGCCGGGGGGTACGCCCTCGACACACAGCACATCGCCCTGGCCTCGCTCTCCGACCTCGACCTGCTGGCATCCCTCCGGCGGATCGCGGTGCCGCTGTGGTTCGTGAACGGACAATGGGATCAGCTGCGCATCAACGAGAAGCTGTTCACCGCCGTGGCCCCGCACGCCGAGCTCGTCATCGTGCCGCGCACGACGCACATCGTCACGGCGATGCGCCCGCGGGTCTTCAACGCGGTGCTGGATGTGGCGCTCACCACGATCGAAGCGTCCAGCTGATAGACTCGGTCCTTGGCTTGCGTGTGGGGTTTTTCCCGACCTCCACGACCGCCGGTGCAGCGCCCCTCTACCGCTCGCCCGGCACTTCCAACACTCACTCAAACGAAAGACCGTCGACGTGGCGAATATCAAGTCGCAGATCAAGCGCAACAAGACCAACGAGAAGGCGCGCGAGCGCAACAAGGCCGTCAAGAGCGAGCTGCGCACGCACGTGCGTCGCACGAAGGAGGCCGTCGTGGCCGGTGACAAGGAAGCTGCCCTCAAGGCGCTCGCCACCGCGACCAAGAAGCTCGACAAGGCCGTGAGCAAGGGTGTCATCCACTCCAACCAGGCCGCGAACCGCAAGTCGGCCATCGCGAAGTCGGTCGCCGCTCTCTGAGCTGCAGTTCTTCTTCGACAGCCCGTCCCGCTCTGCGGGGCGGGCTTCGTCGTTTCCGGCCTGCGTCGCTCGTCGCTGCGGCTGAGCGGGGGCCTCTCGGCCTGCGAAGCGGAGGAAATGCGACGAGCGGAGGACGCACGAGGCCGAATCGGCCCTCCCCTCCCCGCATCTCCTCCCCTCGTCCCCGCGGCCCGCGCGGGCACCAGCTCCCGCGGCCCTCTTCGGCCTACGGAACGGAGGAAATGCGACGAGCGGAGGCCGCACGAGGCCGAATCGGTCCTCCCCTCCCCGCATCTCCTCCCCTCGTCACTCGACGGAATACTGCCGGTCAGCCCTCCCGGCCCCAGCGGACCGCGACAGTCCGCGCCGCGCGGAACCGACGGTGCATCGCGCGTCGTGCGAACTCATCCCCTCGGAGGATGCGGGCCGCGGGTGCTCCTTCGTAGCGTGGACGCCAGGAGGTGCGACATGCACAGTGAGCGGGCGGCGAAATCCTTCGGTGACCGGGAGGATCCCCGTCGACGACTCGTGGAGTTGTTCGGCGGCACGATGCCCGAGGGCGGACAGCCGCCCGAGCCGGCTCTGCAGTGGGCAGCCGTCGTGTCGTCTCCCGATCATGATGAGGTCGCGGTCGTCCGCGATCTGCGTCGCGCGGAGCCTCGCCTCACCCTGATGGCGGCGACGTTCCTCGCTCGACACTTCGTGCGACGCTGAGCTGACCACGCGCCTCGTGCGGCGGAGGCTCAGTCGCCGTAGGGCGCGCGCGTGGCGATGATCGTGATCATCCGCTCGAGGGCGAACACCGCGTCGCGGCTGGCGCCCTTGACCTCGGCATCCGCTCGGGCGGTCGCGTGGATCGCCATACCGAGGGTGTTGCCGGTCCAGCCGACGAGGTCGCGGCGGGCGCGGTCGACCTGCCAGTCCTTCATGCCGAGTCGTTGAGCGAGCATCGACGACGATTCGCGGGTTCCGGCGACGCGCGCCATCGTGCGGAGCTTCATGGCGACGGCGGCGACGAGAGGCACGGGGTCGGCCCCGGATGCCAGGGCGTGCCGCAGGGCGAGAAGAGCGGGGCCGTACTGGCCGGCGATGGCGGTGTCGGCGACGGTGAACGCCGACGTCTCGACACGACCGCCGTAGTACCGCTCGACGGTTCGCTCGTCGATGTCGCCGGGGACGTCGGCGATCAACTGCTGGCACGCGGCGGCGAGCTCGGTGAGGTCGTCAGCGAACGCGGAGACGAGCGAGCGCAGGGCGACGGGGGCGATGCGCTTGTGCGCCGCCTTGAACTCGCCGACGGCGAAGTCGAAGCGGTCGGAGTCGCGCTTGACGGCGGGGCACGCGATCTCGATGCCGCCGCCCTGGCCGGCACGGATGCCGTCGAGCAGCTTCTTTCCGCGCACGCTCGCTCCGGTGTGTCGGAGCACGACGGTCGCCCCGTCTTGCGGATGGGCGAGGTACGACACCGCTTCGGTGAGGAACGTGTCGCTGCACTTTTCGACACCGCTCACGCGGACGAGCCGGGGCTCCCCGAACAGCGACGGCGACGTCACGCCGAGCAGGGTTCCGGCGGCGTAATCGTCGGCGCGGATGTCGGTGACCTCGAGGCTCGGGTCTTCACTCTTGAGCATGGCCCGGATGCCGGCGGTCGCCCGCTCGGCGCAGACCTCTTCGGGGCCGGAGATGAGGACGATGGGCGCCGGTTGCGGGGTTCGCCACGACACCTGGGGAATGGCCGACTTCGCCTTCGCGGGCGAGGATCGTCGGGGTGCCGGGGTCACTCCCCCAGCCTACCGACCGGCTCCGACACCGCGTCTCGGATGGACCGACCCCGGGTCGCGGCACCTGCCGATCCCACGACTCCGCACGCTCCACCCCTGTCGGAGCGGGTGTCGGTTCGACGACTCGGAACGGGTGCGCCGCCCACGCCGTCTGCGGGTCGCCGCGCTGTGCGTGTCGGGGATCGAGTCCGGCTCGTGGAGGCCCCGCGTCGGCCGGTGGACATCGCCGTCGTCGCGCTCACGGGTGACGGCTCCCCCGGGTCCGCCGGTGTCTCCGGGCGCTCCCGCCAGAGCATCAACCCACCGTCGTCATTCAGCCAGACGGCCAGCGCGCCGTCTCGATCCGTGCGTCCGATCGCGGTGCCGAGGGCTCTCAGCATGGTCAAGAGCTTGTCCGTCGGGTGGCCGTATCGGTTGTCCGCGCCCACTCCGATCAACCCGACCCTCGCGTGCAGATCCCGATAGAGGTCGGCATCCTGATCCGCGCTCCCGTGGTGCGAGACCTTCACGACCTGCACCCTGGGCACATCCACGCGCCGCCGCAATGCCGCTTGCGAGTCCTCGCCGAGGTCGCCGAGCATGACGGTGCGGGGGAAGTCGGCCCCGGCGACGTCGACTGCGACGCTCGCGTCATTCCCCGGCTCGGTGCGCGGTGCAGGACCGAGCGCCTGCCATCGTGTCGACCCCAGCGTGCCCGTGGTCCCGGTGGTCGCCTGCTGGAGCCGTGCGCCCCCGGATGCGAAGCGATCGAGCAGCCGCTGGTCGGCGTCACCGTCGACGGGTCCGTGCACGACGAGTCCGACCCGACCGAGCACGGCCGGTGACCCTCCCACGTGGTCGAGATCGAAATGCGTCAGAACGAGGAGATCGAGTCTCTCTATTCCGAACTGCGTCAGGCAGCGTGTGAGCGCCCCTGGTTCGGGACCGGTGTCGACCAGCGCCGTCGCACTCGCGGATCGCCACAGAGTCGCGTCTCCCTGGCCGACGTCGCACATCGCCAGCTGCCAGGCCGATGGAACGGTGAGCGGCCCCGCGACCGTCCGCACCGCGGCGGTTCCGAGGGTGAGGCCGACCACGATCGCCACCGCGATCGAAGCGAGGGCGGTGACACGGCGCAGTCGTCGCGGCCGCACGATCGCGAGACAGACAGCCCCGGCGACGAGAGCGAGAAGTGCCGCTCCTCCGGGGCCGTCGGGCCAGGGAAGGTTCTGTGCGCTGACCGCGGCGGTCGTGTGGGCCACGGCAGCGATCCACGCGGCGGGAACCCACGCAAGGGCGGTCAGACCGTCGCGCAGCCAGGGAAGCGGCGCGATGCAGGCCAATGCACCCGCGATCGTGGCGGGTGCCGCCGCGGGGTCTGCCACGAGATTCGCCGCGATGCCCAGCAGCGGAACGTGCGGATCGATGAGCACGATGAGCGGTCCGCAGACCAGCTGGGCTGACGTCGGCACGGCAACCGCGAGGGCGAGGGCCCGCGGCATCCATCGTTCGAGGCCACCGGCCAGCGGACGCGCGAGCACGAGCAGGGCCCCGGTCGCTGCGGTGGAGAGCGCGAAGCCCAGGGAATGCGCCAGCCAGGGATCGATCACGAGGAGCACGGTGACCCCGAGCGAGAGCACCGCGACCCCGATGGCAGGGCGTCCCAGCGCCAACGCCGCCATGGCCACGGATGCCATCGCCGCCGCTCGTACCACGCTCGGCTCCGGCGTGACGAGGGCGACGAACGCCGCCAGGACGACGAATGCTCCGCCGACACGCAGACCGCGTGGAGCGCCGCACAGCGCGAGAAGGGCGAACGCGGCGCCGACCACGATCGCGCAGTTGGCACCCGAGACAGCGGTCAGGTGCGAGAGCGACGACGCTGTCATGGCGGTCTCGGTCGCGGGATCGAGGCTCGACGTATCGCCGACCGCCAGCCCCGGAACCAGACCGGCTCCGGGCTGCGGCAGCCCGCGCGTCGAATCGACGAGCCGGTCCCGGAGCCCTTCGAACCACGCCCACATCCCCTCCGGCTCGGAGGCCGCGGTCACCTCCCCGGCGCGAACGACGAGCGCCGCCCTCTCCCCGCCCTCGACGGGAATGGCCCGCCCCGACAGCTCCACCGTGCTGCCCATGCTCGCGTGCGACAAAGCGGCTCGCCCGTCCACGTCGACGAGCACCCGGGCGGGGATCGCGCCGACGACGACTGCATCCCCGGCGCGCACCTCGGACGCGACGGCGTCGAACCAGGCGCCTCCGTCCGCCGACCCATCGATGCGCCCGGTGACCGTCACGGTGAGCTCGAGGTGACGACCCCCCTCCGCCTGAAGGGCGGCCACCTGCCCGCGCCCGGGTGCGAACGAGGCCACCGTGCCCGCCGTCGCGGCGGCGCAAGCCAGCGCCACGGCCATCACGGCGATTGCCGTGTGCCGCCGCCACACGAAGACGCCCGTCGCGATACCAGCGAGGATGCCGAGCACGACGGCGAGCAGGATCGCATCCGGGAAGGACGTCGCCAGGCCGGCTGAGGCCCAGGTCGTGACCGCGACCGACACCGGGCGCAGCGCTCGGCGACGGATCGCCTTCTGCCCGCTCACACCCGCACCAGATCGCGGAGAGCGGCGATCATCTTGTCGCCGATACCCGGAACGGACTGCAGGTCGTCGACGCTCGTGAACCGACCGTTCGTTTCGCGCCACTCGATGATGCGGTCAGCCATGGCGGGTCCCACGCGCGGAAGGGTGTCCAATTGCTCGCGCGTGGCGGTGTTGAGATCGATGAGGTCGCCGGAGGCCGTACCCGCGCCTCCGACGCCCCCGGTGGGTGCCTGGGCCTCGGCCCCGACGGCCGATACGACGATCTGCTCGCCGTCGGCGACCGGCCTCGCGAGGTTGACCGTGTCGCGCGCCGCGTCGTCGGCGAAGCCGCCCGCCCGAGCAATGGCATCGGCCACCCGGTCACCCGCGTCGAGTCGGTACAGTCCCGCCTCGCGCACCGCGCCGGCGACATGCACGTAGAGACCGGCCGCGGCGGGCAGCTGCGGGGCCGACGACGCCGTCGAGACGGGCTCGACGACCTCGGCACCCGTCGCGCCGCGCAGCATTCCGATCCCGATCGTCGCCGCGAACGCCAGCAGCACGAGCACGATCACCGCGCCGACACCGAGACGCGTGCGCGGCGGAAGCCGGTCGCTCACGGCGGCGGAGGCTTCCAGGGGCATCTCGGTCACGGCGTGAGGCTAGGAAGATCCCGACGGCGCCCGCCGCAGCCGAGACCCCATTCGTGCACAACCGAGCGAGATCCTCCCACGGGGAGGAGCCGCACTTACCCTGGACGGATGTCCGAGAACTCCTGGCGCGCCCTCGTCGCAGCCCTCGCCGACGACCGTGCGCGCGAGGTCTACGCGCTGATCGTGCTCGATCACTCCGTGGAGGAGCGTCTCGCACACCTGTCACCCGGGAAGCGTCGCCGCGTTCTCGACAGGCTGCGGTCGGCCGGGCTCATCGCCCCCGTGGAGGGAGGGTGGAAAGCAGACCCCGAGGTCTTCCGAGCCGCGCTCACCGCGACCCCCGCCGCGCCCCGTCCGAGCGGAGTGGAGCGCTTCTTCACAGAGGGTCGCCTCTCGACATATCCCTCGCGCGAGGCTGATCGCCAGGCGGTCCTCGCCCAAGTCGCCTCTCACCTGCTCACCCCGGGCGAGAGCGTCACCGAGGCCGAGATCACCGAGCGGCTCCACGGGATCACCGACGACCCGGCGCTCCTGAGGCGCAACCTGGTCGACGCCGGGCTCCTTTCGCGGAACCCCGACGGCTCCGCCTACCGGCGCTGAGAACGCCGGATGCCACGCCCCGACCGCTCCGCAGAGCGCCGGGGACGTGGCATCCGGAACGTCGACCTACTTCGTCGAGAAGCTGACCACCTTCGGCGGACGCACCACCGCGCGCACGATCTCCCGGTCGCCCAAGGCACGGCGCACCCGCTCGTCGCCGCGGGCGAGGGCCTCGAGCTGGTCGCCGCCGATCTTGGCCGAGACCTCGAGGGTCGCGCGTACCTTGCCGTCGATCTGCACGACGGCCACGACGTTGTCTTCCACCAGCAGGGTCGGGTCAGGCTGACGCCAGGTCGCGAGCCCCACGAAGCCCGTGTAGCCGAGCGTCTGCCACATCTCCTCCGCGGTGTGCGGCGCGAACAGGTCGAGGGTCATCGCAATGACCTCGGCGGCCTCGCGGACGGCGGGGTCGCTCGCTCCGGCGGAACCGTCGATGGCCTTACGGGTGACGTTGACGAGCTCCATGAGCCGGGCCACGACGACGTTGAACTTCGTCTGCTCGATGAGGTTCGGTGCCTCCGCCAGCAGGCGGTGCGTGACGCGGCGGAGGGCCTTGTCGCCCTCGGCCCACACCACGTCGGTTTCGCTGTCGACGTCGTGCGCGATGCGCAACGCGCGGGCGAGGAACTTCGCCGCGCCGGTTGTCGAGACGTCGTTCCAATCCTTGTCGTCTTCCACCGGGCCGGCGAAGGCGAGCGCCACGCGAAGCGCGTCGGCGCCGTGCGCGTCGAGCTCCTCCTGGAACAGCACCAGGTTGCCCTTGCTCTTCGACATCTTCGCGCCGTCGAGGATCACCATGCCCTGGTTGATGAGGCTCGAGAAGGGCTCGGTGAACTCCACCAGGCCCATGTCGAACAGCGCCTTGGTGATGAAGCGCGCGTACAGCAGGTGCAGGATCGCGTGCTCGACACCGCCGATGTAGAAGTCGACCGGACCCCACTTCGACGCCTCGCGGCCCGAGAACGCCTCTGTCTCGCTGTTCGGCGAGAGGAAGCGCAGGTAGTACCAGGAGCTGTCGACGAAGGTGTCCATCGTGTCGGGGTCGCGCCGCAGCGTCTGGCCCGCCTCGGGGTCGGCGACCTCCACCCACTCGGTGGCCGCACCCAGGGGTGAGGTGCCCTTGGGCTTGAGGTCGAGGCCCTCGACCGAGGGCAGGACGACCGGCAGCTGATCGGCCGGCACGGGCGTGATCGAGCCGTCCTCGCCGTGCAGCATCGGGATCGGCGTGCCCCAGTAGCGCTGGCGCGAGATCAGCCAGTCGCGGAGGCGATAGGTCTTCGCCGCCCGTCCCACACCCTTCGCCTCGAGTTCCTCGATCATGCGCGCGATCGCGTGACGCTTGGACAGGCCGTTCAGCGAACCGGAGTTCATCATGCGGCCGTCGCCGGTCAGCGCGACGCCGGTCTTGGCGGGATCGACGTCGTCGATGTCGCCCAGCGGGTCGATCGGCACCCCGTCTTGGTCGAGCTCGATCACGGGGATCGCACCCGTGATGGGGGCGTTGGTGTCGACGACCACCTTGACGGGCAGGTCGAAGGCGCGGGCGAAGTCGAGGTCGCGCTGGTCGTGGGCGGGCACGGCCATGACGGCGCCGTGACCGTAGTCGGCCAGCACGTAGTCGGCGGCCCAGATCGGCAGCTTCTCGCCGTTGACCGGGTTGATCGCGTAGTGGCCGAGGAACACGCCCGTCTTGGGTCGGTCGGTCGCCTGGCGCTCGATGTCCGTCGCGCGTTGAACCTGCGCCAGGTAGGCCTCGAACGTCTCGCGCACCCCCTGATCCGCGGATGCCGACAGCTCGGCCGCCAGGTCGGACTCGGGCGCCACGACGAAGAACGTCGCCCCGTGCAGCGTGTCGGGGCGGGTGGAGAAGACCGTGATCTTTTCGTCGCGGCCCTCGATCTCGAACTCGATGTCAGCGCCGACGGAGCGACCGATCCAGTTGCGCTGCATCTGGATGACCTTGCTCGGCCAGAAGCCCTCGAGCTGGTTCAGGTCGTCGAGCAGGCGGTCGGCGTAATCGGTGATGCGCAGGAACCACTGCGTCAGCTTCTTCTTGACCACCACGGCGCCGCTGCGCTCGCTCGTGCCGTCGGGCAGCACCTGCTCGTTGGCGAGCACGGTCTGATCCACCGGGTCCCAGTTGACGAGGGCGTCCTTGCGGTAGGCCAGGCCCTTGTCGTACAGCTTCTGGAACAGCCACTGGTTCCAGCGGTAGTACTCGGGGTCGCTGGTGTGCAGCACCCGGCTCCAGTCGAACGAGACGCCGTAGTCCTTCAGGCTCGCCTTCTGCTGAGCGATGTTGGCGTAGGTCCACTCGACCGGGTCGGCGCCGCGCTTGATGGCGGCGTTCTCGGCGGGCAGGCCGAACGAGTCCCACCCGATCGGGTTGAGCACGTTGTACCCGCGGTGACGCCAGAAACGCGCGACGATGTCGGAGTAGAGATAGTTCTCGGCGTGGCCCATGTGCAGGTCGCCCGAGGGGTACGGGAACATCGCGAGCACGTACTTGCGCGGGCGCGTGTCGTCGTCGCCGCCGGCGCGGAACGGGTCCTTCTCGGCCCACGCCTGCTGCCACTTCGCCTGGATGGCGTGGGTGTCGAAGCCACCGTCGCGGGCGTCGGGTGCGGAGTTCTGAGACACGGGGAAAGCCAATCGTGTGAGTCGGGGAGGCCGCGAGGCCAGCGTCCAGGTTATCGGACCCGGACGTCACCACCCGGGCGGTACCTCTGCGCCGAGGGCCGCGAGCGGCGCGCGCGCCTTGATGCCGACCTCGGCCACCTCGGCGGCCGCGACCGAACGCCAGGTGATGCCGCCCCCGGCCCCGACGGAGGCGGCATCCGGGGACACGACGATGCTGCGGATGACCATGGCGAGGTCCGCGGCGCCGTCGTCGCCGATCCACCCGAAGGCACCCGCGTACAGCCCGCGCGGGGAGCCCTCCAGACCGGCGAGGATCTGCATCGCCGACTGTTTCGGCGCCCCGGTCATGCTGCCCGCGGGGAACGTGGCCTCCAGCAGCCCGCCGAGGGTGGTGCCGGGAAGTAGGCGGCCGGAGACCTCGCTGACGAGCTGGTGCACGTGCCGGTACGTCTCGACCTCCAGCAGGCGGTCGACGCCGACCGTCGACGGCTCGCAGACCCGGGAGAGATCGTTGCGCATGAGGTCGACGATCATGACGTTCTCGGCGCGCTCCTTGGCATCCGTCCGCAGATCGTCGGCGAGGGCGGCATCCCGCTCCGGATCCGACGAACGCGGACGTGTCCCCTTGATCGGGTGCGTGTGCACGGCACCGTCGCGCACCTCGAGGAAGCGTTCGGGCGACGCGCTCACCAGCGTCGTGTCCCCGATGCGCACGAACCCGGCGTGGTGCGACGCCGACGCTCGGCGGAGCCGTCGGAACGCCGCCAGTGCATCGACGGCACCGGGCACGGTGAAGCGCGTCGTGAGACAGAGCTGGTAGGCGTCACCCTCGCGGATGCGGTCTCGGCACGCCTCGATCAGCGCGGTGTAGCGATCGGGGGTGATGCGGGCGGATGCCGTGCCCCGGGCGGGTGCCGGAGCGGCCTCCGGGGGCGTCGGTGCGTCGGCGACGCGGGCTGCGAGGGAGGCGTCCCCCACGGCGTAGACGCGACGCGAAACGTGGTCGAACGCGAGCAGAGCGTCCACCCGCAGCCACGACGACTCGCCCTCGTAACTGCGCCACCCGACCCACCCGCCGCGGAACGCCCCGGCCGTTCCGGCGACTGACGATCCGGCCGTTCCGGCGGCGGCACCGGGCGCCGTGACAGCCTGCTCCATCGCTCGCGAGGACGGGTCGAGCCGGCCGGTGCCCATCCAGCTCCACCCGGTACCGGCGTCGATGCCCGCATCGAGCCAGAAGGCGTCGGCGGCGTCGGCGAACAGATGCAGGAACGCCGCCTCGGGATCGACCCACTCGACCGGGGTGAAGAGCGGGGCGGAGTGCGGCACGCTCCCAGGCTACGGGCGGCGCGCGGCCCTAGGCTGACGGGGGTGAACGAGATCCTCACGTGGCTGCTCGACGTCGTCCAGAACGTCGACCCCGTGTTGCGCACCGTCATCGCCGGCGTCGCGGTCATGCTCGAGACGAGTGTCCTCGTCGGCCTGATCGTTCCGGGCGACACCATGGTGATCGTGGCCGGCACCGCCGTCGGCTCCCCGCTCGAGGGTGTCGTGCTGGCGGCGGCGATCGTGGTGGGCGCGCTGCTGGGCGAGAGCCTGGGCTTCTGGCTCGGGCGGTACTTCGGCCCGCGCATCCGGGCCTCCCGCCTCGGCCAGAAGCTGGGCGAACACAACTGGGAGCGTGCCGACCGCTACCTCCGCCGCCGCGGGGGGTTGGCGATCTTCCTGTCGCGGTTCCTTCCCGTCCTGCACTCGCTGGTGCCGCTGACCGTCGGGATGAGCGGGTACAGCTACCGTCGGTTCCTCGCCTGGACGACACCCGCGTGCATCATCTGGGCAGGGCTCTACATCTCCGTGGCCGCGACGGCGGCGGGCACCTATCGCGAACTCGCGGACCAGCTCCACTACGCCGGCTACATCTTCGTCGGCATCCTCGTCGTCTTCCTCGTGCTCGTCTTCGTCGGCAAGAAGCTCATCGAGCGCGCCGAGCGACGTCATCTGGCCGATGACGTCACCGCCCTCGGCCACGCGGACGGTGACGTGAAAGACTGAGGCCGATGCCTCGTTCTCCTCGCTCCACCCGCGCAAAGGTGCTCTGGTTCGCCCGACTCGAGCGCCGCTTCCATCGGTGGCGCGAGCGGCGGGCCCGCTCTCGCAACCTGCGCCCCGCCATCACCGGGTTCCCCGGCTACGGAACCGAGGAGTGGGTGCGCGTGCTCGGGCGCGTGCTGATCGCCCCGCCGATCAAGCGCACCTCGACCGGGGAGTTCGCGAGCCTCCGCGGATGGCGCAGTTTCGCGGCCGTGCCGGTCGGCATGGCCAAGGTGGATGTCGTCATCGACGGCGTGACGCACTCGGTGTCCGCCGACCGCGGTGGCGTCATCGACGCGAAGCTCCCCGCGAACCTCGCGCCGGGGTGGCAGAGCATCACGATGTCGGTCGAGGGCAGCGAGCCCGCCGAGACCCGCGTCTTCATCGTGGGTGCCGACGTGCGGTTCGGCGTCGTGAGCGACATCGACGACACGGTCATGGTGACCCTCCTCCCCCGCCCCCTGCTGGCCGCATGGAACTCGTTCGTCGTCGACGAGCACGCCCGACAGCCGGTTCCGGGCATGGCGGTCATGCTCGAGCGGCTCACCCGCGAACACCCCGGCACCCCCGTCATCTACCTCTCCACCGGAGCCTGGAACGTCGCGCCGACGCTGACGCGCTTCATGCGCCGTCATCTCTTCCCCGCGGGATCGTTCCTATTGACCGACTGGGGCCCGACCCACGACCGGTGGTTCCGCAGCGGCCGCGACCACAAGGAGCTCAACCTGCGACGCGTCGCCGCGGAGTTCCCGCAGGTGAAGTGGCTGCTCGTCGGTGACGACGGCCAGCACGACGACTCGATCTACACCGGCTTCGCGATCGAGCACCCCGAGAGCGTCGCCGCCGTCGCCATCCGCCGACTGCTGCCCGCCGAGGCCGTGCTCGCCGGTGGCCGCACCGTCGTCGACGACCACTCCGCCGCCGACGTGCCGTGGGTGACCGGTTCGGACGGCGCCGCCCTGCTCGCTCGGCTGGAGGATGTCGGGGTCATCTCGCGCGACGGCTGAGCGGCGGCGGATGCCGCGGTGTGCGCAGTGTCAGCGATGTGCGCGAGGTCAGTGATGTGCGCGAGGTCAGTGATGCGCGCGAGGTGAGCGGCATCCGGGGCCTTCGGGCTGAGGTCGTGCGAATCGCTGAGGTCGTGCGCGGGGATGCCGCGGTGTGCGCAATGTCAGCGGTGTGCGCAATGTCAGCGATGCGCGCGAGGTCAGTGGCAGCCAGGGCTTTCGGGCTGAGGTCGTGCGAATCGCTGAGGTCGTGCGCGGGGATGCCGCGGGGGCGACGCCGTGGCGGCGGCGACGACCCGATGTCGGAGGGGGCGCGTACGGTGGAGGCATGTGCGGTCGATTCGTCGTGGCCAATGTGGCATCCGAGCTCGTGGGGGTGCTCCGCGTCGATGTCGAGACCGATGAGCTGCCTCCCCCGTCGTACAACATCGCGCCGACGTCGCGGGTCGGCATCGTGCTCGACTCGATCAAGAGCGAGCCGCCCGTCCGGCGTCTCGAAGTTGCGCGGTGGGGTCTGATCCCGGGGTGGGCGAAAGACGTGAAGATCGGCGCGCGGGCGTTCAACGCCCGTTCCGAAGAGGTCGAAGACAAGCCGATGTTCCGTAACGCCCTTATCAAGCATCGCGCCGTGATCCCGGCATCCGGCTACTACGAATGGAAGACCACCGAAGCGGGCAAAACCCCCCACTACATCCACCCCGCCGACGGCTCGCCGCTGTTCTTCGCCGGGCTGTACGAGTGGTGGAAAGACCCCGCGCGCGCCGACGACGACCCCGCGCGGTGGGTGCTGAGCTGCACGATCCTGACGCGCGACGCCATCGGCCGCTTGGGCTCCATCCACGATCGGATGCCGCTGTTCATGGACCCCGACTTCGCCGACGCGTGGCTCGATCCGACCACCGAGAACGTCGGCGATGTTCTGGATGCCGCGATCGACGCCGCCCCCGATGTAGCCGAGACGCTCGAGGATCACGTGGTCTCGGCCGCGGTCGGCAACGTGCGCAACGACTCGTCCGATCTCATCGCTGCCGTCGAGTGAGCACACTCGTCGACACTCCGACGCTGACCCGCGCGGAATGGACCGCCGCGGCGACGGCGCACGCCGAACGCGCTGACGCCCTGACCGCCGAGCATCGGGCGCGCGCCAGCCGCGCCGAGAAGCATCCGGTCGAAGATTTCCTCTTCACGTACTACTCGTACAAACCGGCGATCCTGCGCCGCTGGCATCCGGGTCCCGACGTCGTGCTCGAAGCCGCGCAGGAGCGCGCCGGATGGCGCTGGTATCGCCCCGAGGGCTCGAGCACGCGGGTGGATGCCGAACGCTTCCGCACCGAACGAGGGTCGCTGTACCGCGGGGTGGTCAACCTGCTGCGCGCGACCCTGCACCGGCCGGCGCAGTTCGGCTGTTTCGGGCTGCACGAATGGGCCATGGCCTACCGGAGCCGCGACGTGCGCCACGCCGTACCGCTGCGTTTGGGGCACGACGGCACCGACGCCGTCGTCGACGCGCACGACCTGAGGTGCACGCACTTCGATGCGTTCCGCTTCTTCACACCCGACGCCGTGCCGCGCAATCGCACGCCCCTGAGCCGAGACGATCAGATCGCGCACGAGCAGCCGGGATGCCTTCACGCCGGTATGGACGTCTACAAATGGGCGGTGAAGCTCGGGCCGCTCGTGCCGGGGCCGCTGCTGCTCGACGCGTTCGACCTCGCGCGCGACATCCGCACGCTCGACATGGAGGCATCGCCCTACGATCTGAGCGCCTGGGGCTACAGTGCCGTGACGATCGAAACGGCCGAGGGCAAAGCCGAGTACGTCGCCCGCCAGCGGGCGCTGAGCGAACGCGGGCAGGTGCTCCGCGGGGCCGTGATCGACGCGGTCACCAGCGGCGACGACACGCCCGGTGGCGCCGATTTCTTGCCGTCGCGGAGTGTGTTGTAAGCTCATGGAGTTGCCTCGAAGGGGGCGGAAAACAAAAGACGGGCCTGTGGCGCAGCTGGTAGCGCACCTGCATGGCATGCAGGGGGTCAGGGGTTCGAGTCCCCTCAGGTCCACATCAAGACAAAGCCTCCGCTTCAGCGGGGGCTTTCGTCGTTCCCGGAGCGAGTCTCTGCGGCGGAGCTCCCTGGAAGCGGGGCTCGCCGCATCCGGATCCCCCCTGCCTCCGAGGTGACGCCGCTCGCAGAAAGTCGCGCAGCTCGCAGTCCGCCTCGCGAGAACTGCGAGCAGAGCGCGCGATTGCGAAATTCGTCCACGGACGCTCAGATCTCTCCGCGCCCGTTCGGCGAGACGGACATCCGATCGCGACCGAAGCCACCCCCACACGCCGGCGGTGGGTGCCCTCCCGAGAGGGAAGACACCCACCGCCGTGTAAGCGTCAGCGCGAGGTGACAGGCACGCGCGTCCTCGCCGCCTGCGTCTCCCGCATGACGAGCTCGTCGTCGAGCCAGTTGGGTGCCTTGTTGCGCAGGGCGAAGATGTACACCGCGAGGGAGGCGGCGATGATGACCGTCACGTAGACGATGAACAGCGGCACCTGCGACGTGCTCTGCGCTCCCGCGTAGAGCAGGGGGGCGGTGCCCCCGAAGAGCGAGTTGGCCAGGGCGTAGCCCAGACCGACGCCCAGGGCGCGTACGTGGGTGGGGAACAGCTGCGCCTTCACGAGGGCGTTGATGGAGGTGTAGCCGGTCAGGATGACGAACCCGCCGAGCAGGATCGCGAAGGCCGCGAACTCGTTCGTCTGCTGCGGGAGCATCGTGATGAGGAACCACGTGTACAGCACACCGCCGATGCCGAAGAAGACCAGGAGCGACTTGCGGCCGACCTTGTCGCTCAGCCACCCGCCGAGGGGCTGCATGAGCATGAGGGCGGTCAGCGCGATGAGGTTGATCACGGTGCCGGTGACGAGATCGCCGCCGGAGAACGCGGTCTTGACGATGTTGGGACCGGTGACCGAGTAGGTGTAGAACGCGACGGTGCCGCCCGCGGTGACCGCGAAACACAGCAGCAGCGGGCGCCAGTTGTTCACGAGCAGGTCGCGCATGGAGCCCGAGTCCTTCGAACGGCCCGACTTCGTGTCGGCGATGACGCTCTTCTCGAGCGATTCGTCCATCGTGCGTCGCATCCAGAACACCGCGACCGCGGCGACGCCGCCGATGGCGAACGCCACGCGCCAGCCCCACGACGTGATGGCCTCCTCGTCGAGGGTGAGCACCATGACGAGCAGTGTCGTCTGCGCCAGCACGTGCCCGCCGACGAGGGTGACGTAGTGGAACGACGACAGGAACCCGCGACGGCCCGGCATCGCCGCCTCCGACATGTACGTCGCGCTCGTTCCGTACTCACCGCCGGTCGCGAAGCCCTGCACGAGACGAGCGAAGACGAGGATGACGACGGCGCCGACGCCGATCATCTCGGCCGTCGGGGCGAAGGCGATGACCAGGGAGCAGAAGGCCATCAGCGAGACCGAAACGGTCAGCGACAGACGACGGCCGTGCCGGTCGGCGAAACGGCCGAAGAACCAGGATCCGATCGGACGCATCAGGAAGGTGACGGCGAAGATCGCCCACACGTAGATCGTGGAGTTCTTGTCGTCGGAGCTGAAGAACTGCGACTCGAAGTACACTGCGAACACCGAGTAGACATAGACGTCGTACCACTCGACGAGGTTGCCCGCCGAGCCCTTCAGGGTGTTCGAGATGGAGCGCCGAAGGCTCGTGGGGATCGTCGTCGTGGTGGCCGGTGGTGTCGTCGTTGACATAGGAGATCCGATCGATCGATGGACGTTCTCGTCTCGCGTGCCGTCGGAGCGTCCCGGCGACGACGACGAGGTGTATGACGACATCATCTCGGGTCGCCTCGCGCTCCCCCGGGATCCTTACATGCGCCTTACATTGGGTCCCGGCCCGCCGCCCGGAAGCGGACGAGCGGGATGCCTACGATGAAGTCATGCACGTACTCGTGGCCGAGGACGACGGCTCCGTCGCCGCAGCGCTGGTCTCGGCGCTGCAGCGCGCCGGGCACGCGTGCACGCGCGTCAGCCGGGGCAGCGACGTGCTTCTGCGCCACCGGGACGCGCAGGTCGTCCTGCTCGACCTGGGCCTGGAAGACATGGACGGCCTCGACACCCTGCGGCAGTTGCGCGCGGTGAGTCCGATCCCGGTGATCGTCGTCACGGCCCGCGGCGACGAACGCTCGACGGTCCGGGCGCTGTCACTCGGAGCCGACGACTACCTCGTCAAGCCGGTGCGCCTGCACGAGCTGCTCGCCCGCCTGCTCGCCGTCACCCGGCGGTACAGCCCACCCGACGAGCCCGCGCGCGTGCAGGTGGGGACCGTCGACATCGATGTCGACGCCCGACGCGTGATCGCGGACGGTCGACAGGTGGCCCTGACGCCGAACGAGTTCGGCATCCTGATCTCGCTCGCCCGACGTGCGGGACAGATCGTCAGCCGCCGGCAGGTGCTCGACGAGGTCTGGGGCGATGCCTACGCGACGTCGTCGCGCTCGTTCGACGTGCACCTGGGTCAGGTGCGGCACAAGCTGCCCGAGGTGACGATCACGACGGTGCGGAGTGTCGGATACCGCCTGGAGGATGCCGGGTGAGACGGCGCGTCCTGTTGCCCCTGCTGGTGTTCGGGCTCATCGCGGTGATCGCGGTGCTCATCCCCGTGGCGCAGTCGATCGCCGACTCACGGACGCAGCAGATCGCCCTGCAGCGCACCGCCGCCCTCGACCAGGTGGTCCAGCGTGCGCGCACGGCACTGGTGCAGCGCGACGCCGATGGTCTGCAGGCGTACCTGGAACGCTTCCACGCGGTCTACGCCGAGTCCGTGCTCGTGCTCGACGAGAGCGGGGATGCCGTCGCCGCGGCCGGCGACCTGACGCGCGACGCGCGCGTGGATGAGCTCGTGACCGCCGCATCCCGCGCGCTCCCCCAACTCTCGCTCCCCCGCGTCACACCGTGGGGGCCGAACACCGCGCTCGTCGCCGTCCCCGTCATCGCGGCGGGCGATCTGTCGACCGGGGTCGTGGTGCTGGCTGTCGATCTTCGCGACGCCAAGATCGATGTGTCGCGCGCCTGGGCGGTGATCGTCGTGATCGGCGTGCTGCTGCTCGGCGCCCTGATGGGTGCCTCGCTGCTGTGGACACGGTGGGTCCTCCGCCCGGTGCGAGCCCTCGACGCGGCCGTCGCCGACGTCACCGCCCATCGCGACCCGGCGCCCCTGCGTCCGTCGGGTCCACCCGAACTGCGGCACCTCAGCCGCGCCTTCTCGACCATGGCCGACGAGGTCGAAAGCAGCCTCGAACAACAACGCGGATTCGTCGCCGACGCGTCGCATCAGCTTCGAACGCCCCTCGCCGCGATCCGATTGCGCGTGGACGGACTTGCCCGAGAGGGCGAGGCTGCCGACGAGCTCGCCGCCGTCGACGACGACCTCGACAGACTCGAGCACACGGTGGAGCGGATGCTGACCCTGGCGAACGCCGAACACCGCGCTTCGGCTCGCGCTCAGGGCCGTGACGCGGCGCGCGACGAGGGCGCCGCGAGGGAATGCACGGTCACCGCCGCGGAGCTGACCGCGCGCTACCGCGACCGGCTCGAGACGGCCGACCTCCGCCTGCGGGTCGAACCCGGCGACGCGGTGACGGTCCCGTGCGGGCGCGCCGACCTCGACGAGATGATCGACGTGTTGGTCGACAACGCCCGCAAGTACGCCGGCCGTGGCTCCGAGGTGCGCGTGAGTCTCGTGCACGAAACCGCCGGCATCCGCCTCGTCGTCGAGGACTCGGGAACGCGACTCGCCGACGACGACCTCGCCCGTATGGGCACGCGGTTCTGGCGCGCCGGGCGGGACTCCACGCAGACCGGCACGGGCCTCGGCCTCGCCATCGTCGCCCAGCTGATGCGCGCTGCCGACGGCCGGCTCGAGGTGCACCGTTCCGCGCTCGGAGGGCTTGCGGCTCGGTTGATCTGGGAGCGGTCGTGACCGGGCTCACTCGACGCCGATTCCTCTGGACCGGCCTCGGGATCGCGGCGGTCGGCCTGGCCGGTTGCGCACCGGCGCCCGCCCGCGCCCTCGTGCTCGGCTGCGGCGAGGCCGGAGGGAGCTACCTGCAGTTCGGCGAACTGCTGAGCGCGGTGGCGCGAGAGACCGGCGGCGTCGAGATCACCGCCCTCGCCACCGAGGGCAGCGTCGACAACCTCGCGCTGCTCGACGCCGGTCGTGTCGACCTCGCGCTCTCGCTGGCCGACTCGGCGGCGGCGGCGACCACGCGCGACGGCCTGGTCGCCATCGGGCGGGTGTACCAGAACTACCTGCAGTGCATCGTGCGCGCGGGCGACGGTCCGCGCTCGCTCGCCGACCTGCCCGGCCGCACGGTCTCGCTCGGGGCGGCCGGATCGGGCGCGGCAGCGACGGCGAGACGGGTTCTGGATGCCGCGGGCCTGACGTCGGCGACGGTGCCACCGCTTGTGGTCGAGCGGCCTTTCCGCGACGCGGCCACCGACCTCGAGAGCGGCCGGATCGACGCGCTCTTCTGGTCGGGCGGGGTCCCCACACCGCAGATCGCAGACCTCGCCGCGCGGACACCGATCGCGGTCCTGGATACCACCCCGGTGCTGCCCGAGCTCCTCCGGCGCTACCCCGACGCCTACGCGGCCACCACGATCCCCGCGGGAGTGTACGGCGCCGAGTCCGCTGTCCCCGCCATAGGTGTCGCCAACCTCCTTCTCGCCCGAGCCAGCCTGGGCGACGACCTGGCCCGGCGTCTCGTCGACGTGCTCATCGACGACGCCGCGCGTCTCGTGCCGCCCGGATCCCTCGGCATCCAGTTCCTGACGCCGGCGAGCCTGATCGACACGCTCCCCGTGCCGCTGCACCCGGCGGCCGAGCGACGGTACCGCGAACGGTACGGCTGACCGACCGGCGTCTCGCCCGCACCCCCTCGGGTCCGCAGGATACGAAGAACGCCCCCGCCGAATGGCAGAGGGCGTCGTCGGGAGGTGCCTACTCGACGGCGTGAGCCGGCGTGGGGATCTCGAGCGGAACGACGGGGCAGTCCTTCCACAGGCGCTCCAGCCCGTAGTAGACGCGCTCCTCCTCGTGGAAGACGTGCACGACGAGGTCGCCGAAGTCGAGCAGCACCCAGCGGGACTCCTGACGCCCCTCGCGGCGCAGCCGCTTGTGGCCGGCTTCGAGCAGTTTCTCTTCGATCTCGTCGGCGATCGCGGCGACGTTGCGCTCGTTGCGACCCGTGACGAGAAGGAAGACGTCGACGAGGGGAAGCGGCTCCGACACGTCGAGGGCGACGAGATCGTCGCCGCCCTTCGCGTCGGCGGCGAGGGCGGCGATCTGCGCCATCTCTTTGCCGTTGGTGGTGGCGGTCATCGGAAGACTCCTGTCGTGAAGGCGAGGCCGAGGGTGGCGACCACCGCCAGGAAGAGTGCACCCGTCGTGATGATGAGACCCACGAGGAGCTTGCTCCCCTTCTCGGGTGCCGGGGGACGGATGATCTCGCCCGGCTGCTTGACGGTGCTGATCGCAGCGCTGGCAGCGATCGGGGTGGGTGAGGAGGCGGCGGGCAGTTCGCCGTCGAGGAGGACGGCGTCGGCGTCGCGGCCGTCGGTGGTGCCCGGGGCGTGGCCGACCGAGCCGAGTCCCTCGGGAAGGTCGAACGTGCCGGTGATCATGATCTCGCCGGTCGCGGTGACCGGGCCCACGAGCGGCGCGCCCGAGGGCGTCTGCGAGAGGATGAGCGAGTTCGGCGTGGAGACGGTGCCCGTCGCCCCGGTGGTGCGAGCGAGCAGCTGGTCGAACGACGCCGGCAGGGTGACATCGGGCGTCGCGCCGTTGATGAGCTCGGAGCCCAGCGCCGGGTTGACCACCGACGGGGCGGGAGCCGGCGTCTGCGCCGGGGTCTCCGCGGCGGGTGCCGGGCGGAAGATGGCCGGCTGCGCCTCGTCGGCGGTCTTCGGTGCCGATCCGACGACCGACGGCGACGGCTCGAGATCGGGGCTGATGATGGGCACGGATGCCGTGCGGATCTTCTCCTGTTCGCGTGCCTGCCGGCGCGTGAGACCCGAGACGCCGAACTCTGCGCCGGCCTCGGAGTACGAGTCGAATGCCGCGGGGGTCGCGGGATCCGGCGTCGCCATCGGGGCCGCCTCTTCGGCGGACTTCTCCGGCTCCGGCGTCGCCTTTTCGGCGGGCTTCTCCGGCTCCGGCGCGGGAACGGCGTCGATGACGGCGGGCGCTTCACCCCCCACCGCCGGGGCCGCAGCATCCGGGACCTCGGGCTCGTCGTTCGGCGTGATGATCGGCGTCGCGCCGGTCTGACGCAACTCGCGCAACTGACGGCGGGTCAGGGCGGGCGTCTCGGGGGTGTCGGGAGTGCTCATGCCTTGCTCCGGTAAAGATGGTGCTTCGCGATGTACTGCACGACGCCGTCGGGCACGAGGTACCACACGGGGTGTCCTCGGCGCACGCGGGCGCGGCAGTCTGTGGACGAGATCGACAGGGCGGGGATCTCCAGTTGGCTGACGTTCTCGGAAGGGAGCCCCTCGGTGCTCAAGACGTGACCGGGACGCGACACGGCCACGAAGTGCGCGAGATCCCAGAGCTCCTGATGATTGCGCCAGCTGAGGATCTGCGCGACCGCGTCGGCACCGGTGATGAAGAACAGGTCCGCCCCCGGACGCTGCCGCTGCAGGTCGCGCAGGGTATCGATCGTGTAGGTGGGACCGGCCCGATCGACATCGACGCGGCTGACGGTGAACTGCGGATTGGACGCCGTCGCGATCACCGTCATGAGATAACGGTGTTCGCTCTCGGTGACGTCGTCCTTCTGCCACGGACGACCCGTGGGGACGAACACGACCTCGTCGAGATCGAACGACTGCGCGACCTCGGACGCGGCGACCAGGTGACCGTGATGGATGGGATCGAACGTCCCACCCATGACCCCGATGCGAGGGGCGCGCGTCACCGACATACAGTGGGCCTCAGTGGCCGTGCGCCTCGGGGACGGGCGCGCCATGCTTCTGCGCGTAAGCCTCGGCCTTGTGCGCGTGACGGTTCGAGACGTTGCGGTACGAGAGCGTGACCAGGCTCAGGAGCACGAAGACGACGAACGCCACGGCACCGATCCAGAACGTCTCGGCCTGCACGTTGCCGCCGTGGTGCCCGCCTTCTTCGGCGGCATGGGCGAGAAGCGAGGCGAAAGTCATCAGTACTCCGTTCGAGTGGTCTGCGCGGCGCGCAGTGCCATTTTAGGCGGTCAGGCGCGGACCTGGCCGCCGCCGCGCCCGAGCCACTTGGTGCTCGTGAGCTCGGCGAGACCCATGGGTCCGCGGGCGTGCAGTTTCTGCGTCGAGATGCCGACCTCGGCGCCGAAGCCGAACTCGCCCCCGTCGGTGAAGCGCGTGGAGGCGTTGACCAACACGACCGCCGAGTCGACCTCGGCGAGGAAGCGGTCGGCGGCGACCTGATCGGCGGTGATGATCGACTCGGTGTGATGCGTCGAGAACCGTCGGATGTGCGCGAGAGCATCATCGAGGTCGTCGACGACGCGCACGGCGAGGTCGAGAGTGCCGTACTCGCGGGACCAGTCGTCGTCGGTGGCGGCCACGACGCGCTCGTCGTGCGCCCGCGTCGCGGCGTCGCCGTGCACGGTGACCCCGGCGTCCGCCAGCGATGCCAGCAGCTCGGGCAGCAGGCGGTCGGCTGCGCCGCGGTGCACGAGCACCGTCTCGACGGCGTTGCAGACGCTCGGGCGCTGCGTCTTGGCGTTCAGCACGATGTCGCGTGCCCAGTCGTCTCGGGCGGTCGCGTCGAGGAAGACGTGCACCACACCGGCGCCCGTCTCGATCACGGGGACGGTGGATTCGGTGACGACGGTCTCGATGAGCCCGGCGCTGCCGCGCGGCACCAGGACGTCGACGAGACCGCGGGCGTTCATGAGGGCGCGCGCGCCGTCGCGGCCGAAATCGTCGACGCTCTGCACGGCCTCGGGGGCGACGCCCTGAGCCTGCAGCGCGTCACGCATGACGGCGACGAGCGTCGCATTCGTGCTCTGCGCGGCTGATCCGCCACGCAGCACCACGGCGTTGCCGGAGCGGAGGGCGAGTGAGGCGATGTCGACCGTGACGTTGGGCCGTGCCTCGTAGATCGAGCCCACGACGCCGAAGGGCACCGCCACCTTCTGCAGTTCGAGACCGTTGGCCAAGGTGCGCTCGTCGAGTACACGGCCCACGGGGTCGGGCAGGTCGGCGACATCGCGGACGGCGGCGGCCAGAGCAGCCACGCGTGTGTGGTCGAGTCGAAGACGGTCGAGCAACGCCTCGCCGATGGCATCCACCCGCCCGCGCTCGAGATCGTCGGCGTTGGCGGCGACGATCTCGTCGGTGGCGGCGACGAGGGCGTCGGCCACCGCGTTGAGCAAAGCGGTCTTGCGGGCGGAGTCGAGCAGGGCGATCTCGCGCGCCGCGTCTTTCGCGAGACGCAGACGCTCGTCGACGGAGGCGGCGATCACGGTCATGCGCTCAGTGTACCGGCGCGCCCACGGCGCCCACGGGCCCCGTCGCGAGGCTGACGGGATGGGGTTGGGGGCGAACCAGGTGCCGACGGCGTCCCCGGCGAGGGCGGATGCCACCAGATCGGCGCTCGTGACGAGCACACCGACGCCGGCGGTGGAGGCGAGCTTGGCCGCCGAGGCCTTGGTGGCCGCTCCCCCGGTGCCCACGCCGTTCACGACACCCGCGCCGAACTCGAACTCCGACAGGTCGTGCCCCCACTCCACGTCGGTGATGGGGCGGGCCCCCGGTTCGCTCGGCGGGCGGGTGAAGAGCGTCTCGATGTCGCTGAGCAGCACGAGCGCGTCGGCGCCGATGAGCTGGGCGACCAGGGCCGCGAGGCGGTCGTTGTCGCCGAAGCGGATCTCGTGCGTGGCGACGGTGTCGTTCTCGTTGACGATCGGAAGGATGCCGAGACCGAGCAGTCGTTCCATCGCGCGGCGGGCGTTCGAGCGGTGCGTGGCGTTCTCGAGGTCTCCCGCGGTCAGCAGCACCTGTCCCGCGAGAAGACCGAACCGGTCGAGCGAAGTCTGGTAGCGCCACATGAGCACGTTCTGCCCGACCGCGGCGGCCGCCTGCTGGGTCGCCAGGTCGTTCGGACGCCCACCGAGGTCCAGCAGCGGCAACGCGGTCGCGATGGCGCCGGACGACACCAGCACCACCTCTGTGCCCGCGCGGTGCGCGCGCGCGAGCGCCTCCACGATCGTGTCGATGCGGTGGGCGCCGTCGCCGCTGATCGACGACGAACCCACCTTCACCACGACACGCGCGGCCGCCGGGATGTCGGCGCGGGACTCGGCCGTCACCGGGCGTCGTCCTCGACCTCGCGCGCCGCCGACTCACCGTCGGGGGTGATGCCCGCGGCACGCGCCGCGCGGCGCTCGGTCTCGAGCTCGGCGCGGGCCTCGGCCTTTGCATCCATACGCTCGTGGTAACGCTCGCGACGCTCCGACGAGGTGCGGCGCGGGTTCTGCACGAGGCGCGGGTCGGTTCCGCGCGGAGCGGTCATCAGCTCGGCGGCGGAGGTGAGCGTGGGCTCCCAGTCGAAGACGATGCCGTCACCGGGGCCGATCACGACGGTAGCCCCCGCGACCGCACCGGCGCGGAACAGGCCCTCTTCGACGCCGAGGCGTGCGAGACGATCAGCGAGGTAGCCCACGGCCTCTTCGTTCTGGAAGTCGGTCTGCTGCACCCACTTGACCGGCTTGTCACCGAGGATCCGGTACAGGGGACCGTAGGTGCCGCCCTCGACCTTGACCTCGAAGTCCTTCCGCGAGCCCTGGGGACGGATGACGATCCGCTCGGCGGGCGCATCGTCCAGCGTGGCGAGACGGTGCTGCTCGACGACGTCGGCCAGCGCGAAGGTGAGTTCGCGAAGTCCCGCGCGGCTCACGGTGGAGATCTCGAAGACGCGGAAACCTCGGGCCTCGAGGTCGGGGCGAACGAAGTCGGCGAGCTCGCGCGCCTCCGGGACGTCGATCTTGTTCAGCGCGACGATCTGGGGGCGCTCGAGAAGCGGCGTCTGACCCTCCGGTACGGGGTACGCCCCGAGTTCGGCGAGGATGACGTCGAGATCACTCAGCGGGTCGCGACCCGGGTCGAGCGTGGCGCAGTCCAGCACGTGCACGAGCGCGGTGCAGCGCTCGACGTGGCGAAGGAACTCCAGGCCGAGGCCCTTGCCCTCGCTCGCGCCCTCGATGAGTCCCGGGACGTCGGCGATGGTGAAACGCACGTCGCCCGACTGCACCACGCCGAGGTTGGGGTGGAGAGTCGTGAACGGGTAGTCGGCGATCTTGGGGCGGGCCGCGGACACGGCGGCGATGAGGCTGGATTTGCCGGCCGAGGGGAAACCCACGAGCGCGATGTCGGCGACGGTCTTCAGCTCGAGGACGACGTCACCCTCCCAGCCGGGCGTCCCTAGCAGCGCGAATCCGGGAGCCTTGCGCTTGGGCGACGAGAGAGAGGCGTTGCCGAGGCCGCCCAGCCCGCCCGGGGCGACGACGAAGCGCATCCCGGGCGTGAGCATGTCGACGAGCACGGTGCCGTCGGGGTCCTTCACGACGGTGCCGAGCGGAACGGGGAGTTCCTGGTCCTCGCCGATCGCGCCCGAGCGGTGATCGCCCATGCCGAAACCGCCGTTGCCCGCAGAGCGGTGCGGGGAGTGGTGATACGACAGCAGCGTCGTGACCTGCGGGTCGGCGATGAGCACGACGTCGCCGCCGCCCCCGCCGTTGCCGCCGTCAGGACCGGCCAGCGGCTTGAACTTCTCGCGGCGAACCGAGACGCAGCCGTTGCCGCCCTTGCCCGCACGCAGGTGCAGGGTGACGCGGTCGACGAAGGTGACCATGGCGGGTCCTTCCGGGTCGGGGAGGCGTGACCGCCTCGAGAAAACCAGACGCGCGGCAGCCGGTTCGAGAAATGAAACGAGGGGGTGGGCTGCGCCCACCCCCTCGAGCGCCGAAGCGCGGGAATTACTCCGCTGCGGCGGTGACGATGTTGACGACCTTGCGGCCGCCCTTGGCGCCGAACTGGACCGCACCGGGAGCCAGGGCGAACAGCGTGTCGTCGCCACCACGGCCGACGTTGGCGCCGGGGTGGAAGTGCGTGCCGCGCTGGCGGACGATGATCTCGCCGGCGAGGACGACCTGACCGCCGAAACGCTTCACGCCGAGGCGCTGTGCGTTGGAGTCACGACCGTTACGGGTGGAGCTTGCGCCCTTTTTGTGTGCCATCTCTGCGTCTCCTGGCTCTTACTTGATGCCGGTGATCTTGACGCGCGTGAGGTCCTGGCGGTGGCCCTGGCGCTTCTTGTAGCCGGTCTTGTTCTTGAACTTCTGGATCACGATCTTCGGACCGCGCTCCTCGCCGAGCACCTCGGCCGTGACCGAGACCTTCGCGAGCTTGTCGGCGTCGGTCGTGACCGCGTCGCCGTCGACGAACAGGACGGCGGGCAGCTGGATGCTCTCGCCGATCTTCGCCTTCTGGCGGTCGAGCACGACGACCGTGCCGACCTGGACCTTCTCCTGGCGGCCGCCGGCGCGCACAACTGCGTAAACCACTTCACACCTGTTTCGTTCGGGAGCGCGGGGCTCCGGTTGTCTGATGACGAGGGGAGGGTCTGACGACCCAAATCTCGGTGCGATCCGGCTGACGAAGTCAGCGGCATCGCGCTCCCGTAGGGCGGACGCAACGCACCAAGGGTCAAGTTTAGCTCACGGGGCGGTATCCGGCAAAAGCATCCGACCCGCGTGTCGATCGTAAGATCACGGGATGGCGATCCTGATCGACGACCCGCAGTGGCCTGCGCACGGACGGCTGTGGGCGCACCTCGTGAGCGACAGCGATCTCGACGAGCTGCACGCCTTCGCCGCCTCGGCCGGGATCCCCCGCCGCGCCTTCGACCTCGACCATTACGACGTGCCCGACGAGCGCCACGCCGCGCTGGTCGCCGCCGGCGCCGAGCACGTCGGCGGCAAGGAGCTCGTGCGACGCCTCCGCGCCTCCGGCCTGCGCATCACCGCGCGCGAGCGCCACGCCTGACCCCGCGGCATCCCGCGGAAGAGCGTCGGACCTGACGTTCACGGCGTCCCGCACGCGAGCATCGTGCCGGACGCCACGGCATCCTCCGGGCGGAGCCGAGCCCCTCGACGACGTCTGCGGGAAGCGACGCGCGAGGGGCCGCCTCCTGCGCACCGGGTACGGGACTCGGCGGTGGGAGGCGACCCCTCGCGAGGGGGTCGCTCGGTTCAGGACTCCGGGGTGGGCTGCGCGCTGACCGGGGTGCCGGTGAGGGCCGCCGTGGTCACGCGACGACGCGAGCGTCCCTGACCGGGTGCCTTCGGCTCCGGGAGCGCCTCGAGCACCGATTCGAGCAGCGCGTCCTTCTCCGTGCGGGGGGCACGCGGCTCGCGCTTCTTCCGCGGGCGCTTCTCGCGCGCCGGCGGCGGAACCTCCGCCTCGGCCTTGACATCGAGAACGGCCTCGACGGATGCCACGACCGCCGCTTCGACCACGGCGGGGTCATCGATCGTCGGCTTGACAGTGGATGCCGCGATCTGTGCGAGCGCGGACTTCACGCCCTCCGTGATCACGTGCGTCCCGCCGTTGACGGCCGCCGAGGCACCGCCGCCGGCGTTCTGACCGGTGTTCGCCGTAGAGGCGGACCCCGTGCTCGAGGACCCGCCGTTGCCGTTGCCGCCACCGCGACCGCGCCGGTTGGACGGGCCACCATTGCCGTTGCCGTTCGCCGGGCCCGACGAGCGGTGCTTGACCACGGGGTCGTGGTGCACGACGACGCCGCGACCGGCACACACCTCGCACGCCTCGCTGAAGGTCTCGAGCAGCCCCAGACCCAGTTTTTTGCGGGTCATCTGCACGAGGCCGAGCGAGGTCACCTCGGCGACCTGGTGCTTCGTGCGGTCACGGCTGAGGCACTCGATGAGGCGGCGCAGGACGAGGTCGCGGTTGGACTCGAGCACCATGTCGATGAAGTCGACGACGATGATGCCGCCGATGTCGCGCAGCCGCAACTGGCGCACGATCTCCTCGGCCGCCTCGAGGTTGTTCTTGGTGACGGTCTCTTCCAGGTTGCCGCCCGAGCCGACGAACTTGCCGGTGTTGACGTCGACGACCGTCATGGCCTCGGTACGGTCGATGACCAGCGAACCGCCGGAGGGCAGCCACACCTTGCGGTCGAGGGCCTTCTCGATCTGCTCCGTGACGCGGAACGCGTCGAACGGGTCCTGCTCGCCCTCGTACTTCTCGACCCGCTCGAGCAGATCGGGGGCGACGCCCTGGAGGTAGCTCGAGATCGTCTGCAGCGCTTCCTCGCCCTGGATGAGCATGCGCGTGAAGTCCTCATTGAAGACATCGCGCACGATCTTGACCAGGAGGTCGGGCTCGGAGTGCAGGAGTGACGGCGCCTGGATGGTCTTCACCTGGCTCGATACGTGCTCCCACTGGGAGGTGAGACGCTGCACATCGAGCGTCAGCTGCTCCTCGGTGGCGCCCTCGGCGGCCGTGCGCACGATGACGCCGGACGACTCGGGCAGCACCTCCTTGAGGATCTTCTTCAGGCGCGCGCGCTCGGTGTCGGGGAGCTTGCGGGAGATGCCGTTCATCGTGCCGTTCGGCACGTACACGAGGTAGCGGCCGGGCAGCGAGATCTGGCTCGTCAGGCGTGCACCCTTGTGTCCGACGGGGTCTTTGGTGACCTGCACGAGCACACGGTCGCCCGACTTGAGGGCGAGCTCGATGCGACGCGGCTGGTTGTTGGTCTCGACGCCGTCCCAGTCGACCTCGCCGGAGTAGAGCACGGCGTTGCGTCCGCGGCCGATGTCGACGAACGCCGCCTCCATGCTGGGCAGGACGTTCTGCACGCGACCGAGGTAGACATTGCCGATCAGCGAGGCATCCTGGTTGCGGGCGACGTAGTGCTCGACGAGCACGTTGTCTTCGAGCACGGCGATCTGGATGCGACCGGCCTTCGAGCGGACGACCATCACGCGGTCGACGGCCTCGCGGCGCGCGAGGAACTCGGCCTCGGTGACGACCGGACGACGACGGCCGGCCTCGCGACCGTCGCGGCGGCGCTGCTTCTTGGCTTCGAGGCGGGTCGAGCCCTTGATGCGCTGCGGCTCGGTGATAACCTCGACGGCCCGCTGGCGGACGGGCGCGGCGGGAGCGTCGTTCTGCTCGACGGGCAGGGTGTCGTTGCCCCCGCGGCGACGGTTGCGGCGGCGGGCGTTGGCCGAACCGCGTCCGACCGGAGCGTCGTCGTCGCGGTCGTCGTCACGGTCATCGCGGTCGTCGCGGTTGTAACGATCGTCGCGGTTGTAACGATCGTCGCGGTCGGAGAAGTCGTCGCGCACCGGAAGCGGCGGCAGAGCGGGCGCGTAGAAGTGCAGCTCGGTCGACACGGCCGACACGAAGTTCTCGGGCAGCAGACCGAGCGACACGGCGGTCGGGCGCGCGGGCTTCTCCGGCGCGGCGGGCGTCTCCGGCTCGGTCGGGGCCGTGGGCTCGGCCGGGGCCTCGGGCTGGACGGAGGCCTCTGACTCAGCCGGGGTGGCGGGATCAGCCGGGCCGGCGGGGTCAGTGGGAGCTGACTCGACGGGCGTCTCCGACTGCGCACCCCTTTCGGGCTCGACCGGCGTCTGCGACTCGGCAGGCGTCTCCGCGGCGAGCGGGGTCTGCTGCCCCGCTGCGGCCTGCGTGTCGACGGCGTCGCCAGCGGCCTCGTCGTCGGCGGGAGCGTCAGCGAGGGCGGCCCCGTCGGCGGGAGTGGATGCCGAGGCGTCGGACGACTCCGCAGCGGCGGTCTCGGCGGTCTCGGCCTGCACCGCGTCGGTGCTCGGCTGTGCCTCATCGACATCGAGCGCCGCGGGGGCGTCGGTGTCATCGGCCGCCGCTTCTTCGGCATCCTGAACGGCGGCCTCTTCTTCGTCGACGAGAGGCAGGTCGGGGGCCTCGCCCTCCCCCGCGCCACCGGGAGTGTCGGGTGTCTGCGTCTCGGGAGTGTCAGCCGCCGTCTCGTCGGCGGGGATCTGATCGTCTGTCGAATCGGCCATATCGGGGTTCTCCCTGGCGGGCGACACCGCGCGTCGCCCGACGAAATCTCATGCAGCGCCGCACCCGGCGGGGCCGCGAACTCATTCGGTCTGCAGCAGGCCTGCGGCTCGTGCTGCGAGGGCGGTCATCGCCCGAAGTCTTCTGGGTGGTGTTCCTGCGGCGCGGCCGCGGTCACATCGACGTCCATTATCGCACGGACCGGCGCGAGGGCCACCGGAGACTCTCCCCGACCGTCGAAAACCACCCCGGCGCACGATGTCGAATACAAGGATGGTCGCTCAGCGACCGGAAAAGTCCGTGGTGGCAGGATGACGGCATGAGCCAAACCGTCGTCCCCCGCCGCCCGATCGTCGTCGCGATCTGGCTGATCTTCGCCGGCGTCGTCGGCTGGTGGGCGGCCTTCTCGCTGACGTTGGAGCGTTTCCATCAACTCCAGAACCCCGGGGAGGCGGCATCCTGCGACCTCAACGTCCTCGTGCAGTGCTCGGCCAACCTCCAGTCGTCGCAGGGGGCGGTGTTCGGCTTCCCCAATCCGATCATCGGACTGTCCGCCTGGATCGCCCCCCTCGTCGTGGGGGTCGCCCTCCTGGCCGGTGCACGGTTCGCGCGGTGGTTCTGGGCGCTGTTCTGGCTCGGCTTCGCCTTTGCTCTGACGTTCGTCATCTGGCTGATCGCGCAGAGCCTGTTCGTGCTGGCGACACTGTGCCCCTGGTGCATGGTGACGTGGTCGGTGGTCATCCCGTCGTTCTTCGTGGTCACGCTGCACGTGCTGCGCGAGGGGGTCATCCCCGGGGCGCGAGTGCGAGAGGTGGCCGACCGGCTGATGGTCTGGGTGCCGCTGATGACGATCATCGCCTTCGCCATCGTCGCGGTCCTCGCCCAGGTGCGGTTGAACGTGCTCGCGCAGTTCTGAGCCCGCGGCGCAGTCCGTCGCCGTCAGCCGTGCGCAGGTATCCGGCGCATAACGCTGATCTTGCGCCGCAACCCCGCGCCCACCCCCGCGCTGTGAACAACCTCAGCGATTCGTGCAGATTCAGCCCGAAACCCGCGGATGCCACTGACCTGACGCGCATCACCGACTTTGCGCCGCATCCGCGGCGCGCATCCTCCGCGATCCGCACAATCTCAGTGACTCGCACAACCTGAGTGATGCGCACAACCTCAGCCCGAAAGCCCCGGATACCACTGACCTGACGCGAATCACGGACCTCGCACCGCACCCGCGGCGCGCATCCTCCGCGGTCCGCGCACCCTCAGCGATCCGCACAATCTCCGTGATTCGCACGACTTCAGCCCCAGAACCCCGGATGCCGCTGACCTCGCGCAAATCATCGACCTTGCGCCGCCGTGCGCACAACCTCAGCGATTCGCACAACCTCAGCCCGAAAGCCCCGGTTTCCACTCACCTGGCGCGAATCACCGACTTTGCGACGCACCCGCGGTGCGCATCCTCCGCAGTCCGCGCAACGTCAGCGATCCACACAATCTCAGTGATTCGCACAGCCTCAGCCAAAAACCCGCGGATGCCGCTGACCTGACGCAAATCACCGATCTCGCGCCGCCGTGCGCACAATTTCAGCGATCCGCACGACCTCAGCTCGAAACCCGCGGATGCCGCCGACCTCGCGCAAATAGCCGACCGTGCGCCTCCGCGCGGAACGCGGGAACGACGATGGCCGCCACCCGGTGGGAGTGGCGGCCATCGTGGCATCCGGGATCAGGCGAACCAGATCGCGAGCTCGCGCTCGGCGGACTCGACGCTGTCGCTGCCGTGGACGAGGTTCTGCTGCACCTTCAGGCCCCAGTCGCGGCCGAAGTCGCCGCGGATCGTGCCGGGGGCGGCAGTGGTGGGGTCGGTGGTTCCGGCCAGGGAGCGGAAGCCCTCGATGACGCGGTTGCCGGCGAGGCGGATCGCGACGGAGGGGCCGGAGAGCATGAACTCCAGCAGCGGTTCGTAGAAGGGCTTCCCCTCGTGCTCGGCGTAGTGCTGGGCGAGGCGCTCGCGGTCGGGCTCGACGAGCCGGATGTCGACGAGGGCGTACCCCTTCGCCTCGATGCGGGCGAGGATGGCGCCGGTCAGTCCGCGGGCGACGCCGTCGGGCTTGACCAGGACGAGGGTCTCTTCGGTAGCCATGGGTCATTCTCCAGTCGAGAGGTCGGGGTCAGCGGCACGTCGGGCGTTCTGCCGGTCCAACGCCGCTCCCTTGATGGTGGCATACGCCCACATGCCGCCGAAAATGAGGGCCACGACGGCGAGGGCGGGAACGAGCAGACCACCCAGCATCAGGATCGCCTGCAGCGCCCACCCGGCGATGATCGCGCCGCGGTGGCGCAGGAGGCCCGAGACGGCGACCATCGCGACGGCCATCACGACGCCGCCCACGATCCCCCACCAGTCCGGGATGCCGAAGGGCAGCACCTTCAACCCGTAGACGACGAGTCCGCCCAGGAACACCACGATCGACTCGAAGCCGAGCACGACCGCGCCGAGGGACTCCTGGGCGCCGCGCTGACGGCGCGGACGCGGGGAGCGAGGGGTGCGCGGGCTCACGCCTGCCACCCCGACTTCCAGTCCTCGAGCTCGGACAGCCGCAGCGCCTCGCCCGCCAGCACGACGGAGCCGGCGATGACGACAGCCCGGCGGTCGGACTCGGCCGCCCAGGCGCGCGCGGCGTCGGCCGCGTCTTCGAGGGTGGGGTGCACGGTCACCGGGAGGTCAGCGGCTTCGGCGACGTCGGCGATGGCGTCGGGATCGGCCGCACGGTTGCTGTCCGGCGCGGTGGCGAACACTCGCGCGACGGCGGGGACGAGCGCCGACATGATGCCCACGGCATCCTTGCCCGCCAGGATGCCGACGACGGCCCCCCACTCGTCGATGTCGAACGCGTCGTCGAGAGCCGCCACCAGCGCGCGGGTACCGTGCGGGTTGTGCGCCGCGTCGACGAGCACGGTCGGGGCGGTGCCGACGAGCTGCAGGCGACCGGGAGAGGTGGCGTTGCCGAGGCCGTCGGCGACAACGTCGGCGGCCAACGGCTGGGAGCCCCCACCGATGAGGGATTCGACCGCGGCCACGGCCAGCGCCGCATTGCGGCCCTGGTGCGCGCCGTACTGCGGCAGGTAGACCTCGGAGTAGGTGCCGGCGACACCGCGCACGGTCAGCTGCTGCCCGCCCACCGCGAGGGTCTGCGCCTCGAGGGCGAAGCCGTCGCCCGCCACGGCGACCGTCGCGCCTTCTTTCTCGGCGCGGGCGCGGATGACCCGCAGGGCCTCGTCGGGCTGTTCCGCCGAGACCACCGCGGCACCGGGCTTGATGATCCCGGCCTTCACCGTCGCGATCTCCGCGATGGTCGAGCCGAGGCGATCGACGTGGTCGATATCGATCGGCGTGAACACGGCGACGTCACCGTCGGCGGTGTTCGTGGAGTCCCACTCCCCGCCCATGCCGACCTCCAGCACCAGTACGTCGATGGGGGCGTCGGCGCACGCGACGAAGGCGAGCACCGTGAGCAGCTCGAAGAACGTCAGCAGAGCGTCTCCGGCCGTGGCGAGCTCGGCATCCACCATGCCGACGAACGGCTGGATCTCGTCCCACGCGTCGGCGATCGCGGCATCCGAAACGGGTTCGCCGTCGATCAGGATGCGCTCGGTGAACCGCTCGAGGTGGGGGCTGGTGAACAGGCCCGTCCGCAGACCCATGGCCCGCAGCAGGCTCTCGATCATGCGGCTGGTCGAGGTCTTGCCGTTGGTTCCGGTCACGTGGATGACGCGGTAGGTGCGCTGCGGGTCGGCCAGCAGCTCGAGCACGCGGCGCGTGCGCTCGACGCGCGGCTGCACCCACTGCTCGCCCTGCCGCTCGAGCAGCGCGCTGTAGACGGCGTCGGCTCTGGTGCGGTCGCTCATGCGGGGGCTCCGATCCGGCTCACACCGACGCGTACCGCACCCGCGTTGGCGTAGGTCCGCGCGGGGATCTCGACGGTGTGCTCGTCTTCGGAGGCGTCGGCGGATGCCAGGACGGTCGTCGCCACCGCTCTCAACGCCTCGCCCTGCGGGTCGATCACCGTGTACTCCGTCGCCAGAGTCTCCTCGGCGACACCGGCGAGGTCGAACGCCAGATCCACGGCCTTCGCGTCCTCGGCGTCCGCGAATGCAAGACGCAGGAAGATCCGGTCGCTCACGTCGAATCCGGCGGCCTTGCGCGTGTCCTGGATGCCGCGGATCATGTCGCGCGCCAGGCCTTCGGCCTCGAGCTCGGAGGTGGTCACGGTGTCGAGCAGCACGAAACCGCCGCTCGCGAGGACGGCCAGGGCCTCGCCCTCCGGGCGACCCGCCGTCTCGACGACGAGGTCGTACTCGGCGGGCTCGAGGGGGATGCCACCGACCACCACCTGTCCGTCGACCTCGCTCCAGTCTCCCTCGCGGGCGGCCTTGATGGCCTGCTGCACCTGCTTGCCGAGGCGCGGACCGGCCGCGCGGGCGTTGACCGCCAGGCGGTGGGTGATTCCGTACTCTGCGGCGGTTTCGGCTTCGAGCGTCACCTGCTCGACGCTCTTGACGTTGAGCTCCTCGCGGAGGATGTCGTCGAACTGCGCCAAGCCCGCGGCATCCGGGGTCACCACCGTCAGACGTGGGAGCGGGAGGCGCACGCGCTTGCCCTCGCGCTTGCGCAGGGCGTTGGCGACGCTCGAGACGTCGCGGACGGTGTCCATCGCGGTGCGGATGTCTTCGGCCGCGGGGAACGCCGACGCGTCGGGCCAGTCGGTCAGATGCACGCTGCGCCCGCCGGTGAGGCCCTGCCAGACCCGCTCGGTCACGAGCGGCAGCAGCGGGGCCGCGACGCGGGTGAGCGTCTCGAGCACGGTGTAGAGCGTATCGAAGGCCTCGCGACTGGTCGGGTCGTCGGTCACCCCCACCCAGAACCGGTCGCGCGATCGGCGGATGTACCAGTTCGTCAGCACCTCGACGAAGTCGCGCAGCCGCTCGGCCGCGGTCGTGGAGTCAAGCCCCTCGAGGTCAGCGGCGACGCCCTGCACGAGATCACCGGTGAGGGCCAGGATGTACCGGTCGAGCACGTCGGTGGAGTCGGTGCGCCACTCGGCCGTGTAGCCCTCCCCCGACGCGTTGGCGTAGGTCGCGAAGAAGTACCACGCGTTCCACAGCGGCAGCAGGAACTCGCGTACGCCCGAGCGGATGCCCTCCTCGGTCACGACGAGGTTGCCGCCGCGCAGCACCGAACTCGACATGAGGAACCACCGCATGGCATCCGAACCGTCGCGGTTGAAGACCTCGCGCACGTCGGGGTAGTTCTGCAGCGACTTCGACATCTTCTGTCCGTCGTTGCCGAGCACAATGCCGTGGCACGAGACACCGGTGTACGCCGGGCGATCGAACAGCGCGGTCGAGAGCACGTGCATCACGTAGAACCAGCCGCGGGTCTGCCCGATGTACTCGACGATGAAGTCGGCCGGGGCGTGCTCGTCGAACCACTCGTGGTTCTCGAACGGGTAGTGCACCTGGGCGAAGGGCATGGAGCCGGAGTCGAACCAGACGTCGAGCACGTCTTCGATGCGACGCATCGTGGACCGCCCCGTCGGGTCGTCGGGGTTGGGGCGGGTGAGGTCGTCGATGTAGGGGCGGTGCAGGTCGACCTCGCCGTCGGCGTTCACCGGCAAGCGGCCGAAGTCGGCCTCCATGTCGGCGAGCGAGCCGTACACATCGACGCGCGGGTAATTCGCGTCGTCGCTCTTCCACACCGGGATCGGCGAGCCCCAGTACCGGTTGCGGCTGATCGACCAGTCGCGCGCCCCCTCGAGCCACTTGCCGAACTGGCCCTCCTTGACGTTCTCGGGCACCCAGGTGATCTGCTGGTTGTTCGCCAGCAGGTCGTCCTTGATGTCGGTCACGCGGACGAACCAGCTCGACACCGCCTTGTAGATCAGGGGGTTCCGGCAGCGCCAGCAGTGGGGGTAGGAGTGCTCGTACGAGGCTTCGCGCACGAGGCGACCGGCCTGCTTGAGCAGGCGGATGAGGGGCCGGTTGGCCTCCATCCACAGCTCCCCCGCGACGTCGGTCACGGCCGACAGGAACCGCCCGCCGTCGTCGAGCGAGATGATCGTCGGAAGCCCCGCAGCATCCGCGAGACGCTTGTCGTCCTCACCGTAGGCCGGTGCCTGGTGCACGATGCCGGTACCGTCCGACACGGTGACGTAGTCGTCGACGAGGATCTTCCAGGCGTCGCCGGTCCCCCACGTCTCGGCGTCGGCGTAGTAGTCGAAGAGGCGGTCGTACGACACGCCCTCGAGCTCGGAGCCCGAGATGGTCGTCTCCACGGCCGCGCGGGCGGCATCCGGGGTCGCGTAGCCGAGGTCTTTCGCGTAGTTCGGCAGCAGGTCCTCGGCCAGCAGGTAGCGGTGCGCGACGGCCTCGAACGCCTCGTCGGGGGTGCCGTCGGGGGTGGTGTGCACGTCGGCGGCACCGTTCGGGCCGCCCTCGATCACGGCGTACCGGATGCCGGGACCCACGGCGAGCGCGAGGTTCGTCGGGAGGGTCCACGGCGTCGTCGTCCAGGCCAGGGCCCGCACGCCGGTCAGGCCCAGAGCCTCGGCCTTGGCGCCGACGAGCGGGAAGGTCACCGTGACCGAGGGGTCCTGACGCATCTTGTAGACGTCGTCGTCCATCCGCAGCTCGTGCGTCGACAGGGGCGTCTCGTCGCGCCAGCAGTACGGCAGCACGCGGTAGCCCTCGTAGGCGAGCCCCTTGTCGTGCAGGGTCTTGAACGCCCAGAGAACGCTCTCCATGTAGGTCGTGTCGAGCGTCTTGTAGCCGCGGTCGAAGTCGACCCAGCGGGCCTGGCGGGTGACGTAGTCCTGCCACTCGCGCGTGTACTCGAGCACCGACTCGCGGGCCTTGGCGTTGAAGGTCGCGACCCCCATGCGCTCGATCTCGTCCTTCTCGGTGATCCCGAGCTGCTTCATCGCCTCGAGCTCGGCCGGCAGACCGTGCGTGTCCCAGCCGAACACGCGGTCGACCTTCTTGCCGCGCATGGTCTGGAAGCGCGGGAAGACGTCCTTGGCGTAGCCGGTGAGGAGGTGGCCGTAGTGCGGCAGGCCGTTCGCGAACGGCGGGCCGTCGTAGAACACCCACTCCTCGGCTCCGTCGCGGTTCGCGATCGAGGCACGGAAGGTGTCGTCGGCCTTCCAGAAGGCGAGCGTGTCGTCCTCGATGGCCGGGAAGCGCGGGCTCGGGACGACGGATGCCGGGGACGCGGCGTTCTGAGCGGATGTCGCGCTCTGCGCGGAGGCCGGGGTCGTGGCATCCGGGGTCGACGCGTGGGCGGCCTGGTCGGCGGCGGGGCCGAAGGATGAGGGGCGTGGGTAGGTCATGTCACTCCGCGGGTCGAGGTTCACTCGCCGGGACGACCCTTGCGGACCGCGTTACCACCCTGCATTGCGCCGGGCCCTTCGACGAGCTCAGGGACCGGTGCCGCTCTCACTGCGGCTGTGACGGGCCTGCCCCGCGCGGTTCTACTGATCCGGCCCCTGAGCGTGTCGAAGGGTCGGAGGTTCTTCCGCGAGCTCCCCGGTGATGGCCGGATCGGTGCTGATGGGTCGAGTCTACGCGCTCGCCGGTCCCGGCGCGGCGGCGCTGTGGATCGATCGGCCGGTTCTCGTGCTCCGGTGTCCACGACATCCGGAGTGCGGCGCGAGGCATCCGGGTGTCCTGGACACTCGAACCGGGACCGCGTCCGGCGGCGGGTCCCGTGCCCGCGCTCCGGTGTCCACGACATCCGGAGTGCGGCGCGAGGCATCCGGGTGTCCTGGACACCGAAACCGGCACACGCGCCACCGCCGGCCGGGCGGATCAGTCCGCGGGCCCCCGTTCGACAGGCCTCAGCCCCGCGGCCGCCAGCAACTCCCGGGTGAACGCGTGCCCGGGGGCGGCGAACACGCGCGGCACGGGACCCGCATCGACGACCCGTCCGTCCTTCATCACGAGGACGTCGTCGGCGACCGCCGCCACCACATCGAGATCGTGGGTGACGAAGACCATCGCCAGCTCCCGCTCCCGCTGCAGGTCGAGCAGCCGTTCGAGGATCCGCGTCCGGACGGTCGCATCGAGGGCCGACACCGGCTCGTCGAGCACGAGCAGATCGGGAGATGCGGCCAGGGCCCGGGCGATGGCGACGCGTTGCCGCTGACCGCCCGACAACTGCGCCGGCCGGCGACCCGCGAACTCCGCCGACAGCCCGACCTCCTCCAACAGAGTGGCCACGGCCGACCGCCGTTCGGCGCACGCGATGCCGGCGGCGGCGACCGCCTCGATCAGCGTTCGGCCGACGGTCCATCGCGGGTCGAGCGCGCCCCAGGGGTTCTGCTGCACGAGCTGCACGCGTCGCCGATCGGCGCCGTGAGCCGCCGCGGGGCCCCACGGTCGGCCGTCGAAGGAGAGGATCCCCGCGTCGGGGGTCGTCACCCCGACCACCATCCGTGCGAGCGTCGTCTTCCCCGAGCCCGACTCCCCCACGACCGCCAGCGTGCGGCCCCGGCGCACCTCGAACGAGACCTCGTCCACGGCCACCCGGTCGCCGAACCGCTTCGTCACCCGGTCCGCCGTGAGGATCGGTGCATCCGAGCGCGATGCCCGCTCGAGCGGTTCGTGCGACACCGCCGCCACGAGCGCCCTCGTGGCCGGATGACGAGGGGATGCCAGAACCTCGGTCGTCACACCGGTCTCGACGACGCGCCCCTCGTGCATGACCACGACGCGATCGGCCACGCGCGCGACGGCGGCGAGGTCGTGACTGATGAAGACCACGGCCACGCCGTCGTCGGTGATCCGCCGGAGGAGGTCGAGCACGCGGGCTCGCACGGTGGAATCCAGAGCCGTTGTGGGCTCGTCGGCGACGAGCACCGCGGGCGTCGCCGAGAGGGCTGCGGCGATGAGAGCGCGCTGGCGCTGGCCACCGGAGAGCTCGTGCGGGTACTGGCGGGCGCGCGCGTCCGGCTCGGGCAGCGCGACGCGTTCGAGCATCGCGCGCACGCGCCCGGCGAGGGCGCCGCCGCGAACGGCCGGTTCGTGGATGCGGATCGACTCGGCCACCTCGGCCCCGATGCGGCGGAGGGGGTCCAGTGAGACGAGGGCGTCCTGAGAGACGAGCGCGATGCGCCGGCCGCGGAGCGCGCGCCACTGCCGCTCGGTCAGCGACCCCGCGTCGATCCCGTCGACGGAGAGCATCTCCACCGATGACGACAGTCCGCGCGGTACGAGACCGAGCAGGGCCCGGGCGCTCAGCGACTTACCCGCGCCGGACTCCCCGACGATCGCGACGCACTCCCCCGGCGTGACATCGAGGTCGAGGCCGTGCACGAGCGAGCCGCCGGGGCCGTCGATGCGCAAGCCGCGCAGATGAACACCCTCGGCGCCCGGCACCCCTGCGCTCGCGCGGGGCGTCTCGGCATCCCGTGCGCTCGCGCGGGGCGTCTCGGCATCCCGTGCGCTCGCGCGGGGCGTCTCGGCATCCCGTGCGCTCGCGCCCGGCGTCTCGGCATCCCGTGCGCTCGCGCGCGGGGCTCCCGCACTTCCGGCACCCGCTTCGCTCGGACCCCGCGCCCCTCGGCCCGCGCGCGGCGTCTCGGCATCCCGTCCGCTCATGCCCCGCGCTCCTCGGCCCGCGCGCGCAGGGTCCGGCCGACGACGCTCACGCCGACCACCGTCGCGGTGATCGCGAGTCCCGGAAAGACGGCGACCCACGGCGCCTGCAGGAGCAGATTGCGCCCGGCAGACAGCATCAGCCCCCACTCCGGCACGGGTTCGGTGGGCCCGAGGCCGAGGAAGCTCAGCCCCGCGGCGGCGAGGATGCTCGTGCCCACGCCGATCGTCGCGAGGACGCTCACGGCACCGAGGACTCCCGGCAGCACGTGGCGCACGTGCACGACAGGTGCCGGCACTCCGCTGATACGTGCGGCCTCGACGTACTCGGCCGAAGCCAGGGCACGCGTCTGAGCCCGGGCGAGACGGATGTACACGGGAACGGCCGCGATGGTCACGGCCAGGGCGACGTTCGCCGGGCCCGGTCCCAGCACCGCCACGACCAGGAGCGCCACGAGGAACTCCGGGAATGCCAGCAGCACGTCGACGAAGCGCATCGCGACCGTGTCGACGAGACGCGGCGCGACCGCGGTGAGGGAGCCGACCACGACGCCGATGACGAGGGCGAGACCCGTGGCCAGCAGGCCGATCCCGACCGATCGCCCCGCGCCGTACACGACGCGGGAGTAGACGTCGCGACCGCTCTGATCTGTGCCGAACCAGTGCGCGCCGCTCGGGGGCTGCAGCGCCGCCCGCACGTCGGTGAGCAGGGGGTCGTGCGTGGCGAGGAGCGCCGGCGCCACGGTGGCGAGGGCGATGACGGCCAGCACGGCACCGGAGAGCGCCAGGGCGACGACGCGCCCGGGCCGCGCCCGCGGCCGGACGACGGTGACACTCATGACGGCATCGCTTTGCTCATCTCGCCACCACGGGCAGGGTCCACGACAGCGCTCATGAGGGCACCGCCGCACGGACGTTCAAGGCGGCGGTCGCCGAGCGGAGCCGGGGGTCGATGAGCGGGACGACGATGTCGACCAGGGTGTTGACCGCCACGAACACCACCGCACTCAGCAGGATGACACCGGTGATCACCGGCAGATCGCGGTCGGTGATGGCCGTCAACGTCACCCGCCCGATCCCCGGGCGCGCGAAGACCGTCTCGACCAGCACCGCGCCGCCCAGCAGCGACCCGACGAGGTAGGCCGCCAGCGTCAGGCCCCCCACGCTCGCGTGGCGCAGCGTATGGTGCACGCTCTCGCGCAGCGGGCTCGCGCCTCGGGCGCGCACGGTCAGCACGAACGGCTCGCGTTCAGCCGACTCGACGCCGTCGCGCAGCACCTGCGACAGCAGGGCGGCGACCGGGAGCGCGAGCGTCACAGCGGGGAGCACGATCGCGGGGGCATCCCTCGCCCCCGACACCGGGAACCACCCGAGCTGGAAAGAGAACACGCTCAACAGGACCAGGCCCGTCCAGAACACCGGGGACGACAGCACGACCAGTTCGATCCCGGATGCCACGGATCGCCCGGTGCGCCCGCGCACGAGAAGAGTGGATGCCAGGGCCAGCGTCACCGCGATGACCAGCGCGAGCGCCGAGAGCTGCAGGGTCGGCCCGAGCTGTCGACCGATGACCTCACCGACCGGGAGGCGCAGCTGGTACGACTCCCCCAGGTCACCGCGCAGCAGGCGCCCGAGGAACGCGCCGTACTGCTCGAGCACCGGCCGATCCAGCCCGAGGTCGGCGCGGATCCCGTCCTTCACCGCGTCGCTCACCTGCGCCTGCGGCCCGAGCATCACGTCGACCGGATCGCCCGGGATGATGCGGAACGCCACGAACGCCAGGGTCGCCGCCCCCCACAGCACCAGAACGACGGATGCCACGACCCCGCCGAGACGCGTCAACAACGCGCGTGGGCGAGAGCGTGGCATCCGAGGGACGGATTCAGCCGACGGAGGCGGTGGCGAACAGCGGACGGCCGTACAGGTCGAACGCGAGACCGGTGACGTCGGGACGCACGGCACTGATCAGCGCGGGGCTGTACAGCGGCACGATCGCGGCGTGCTCGGCGTTCCACTGCTGCACCTGCGCGTAGACCGCGTTGCGGGCGGCGGCGTCGGTCGTCGATGCGCCCTGCTCCAGCAGCGCGTCGAGGGCGGGGTCGCTCACCTGCGAGGCGTTCTGGAAGCCGTCGGTCGCGAGGTGGCTCTGCAGCAGGTCGGCGTCGACGCCCGAGAAGCCCCAGTCGGTGACGTCAAAGGTCTTCGGGCCGTACTGCTCGTTGTACGCGCCGGGCTCGAGCACCTCGCGCTGCAGATCGAAACCGACCGCCTTCAGGTCGCTCTGCACCGCGTTCGCGAGTGCCGCACGGTCGTCGGGCACCGGGGTCCAGGCGATCCAGCGGGCGGTGAGGCGCTGACCGTCCTTGGTGCGGATGCCGTCGGCATCCCGTCCCGTCCATCCGGCCTCGTCGAGGAGGGCGCCCGCGGCCGAGGCATCGAAGGGCCACGAGTTCTCGAGGCTCGCGTCGTAACCGGGAGTGGTGGAGCCGAGGATGCTCCACGCGCGCGGGTACTGCCCGAAGAAGATCTCCTGCACGGCGGTGTCGACGTCGATCGCGCGCGTGAAGGCCTGGCGGACCTTCTCATCCGCGAAGACGCCGTTCTTCTCGTTGAGGAACAGCGAGTAGGGCAGACCCGGGTACTCCAGCGACTCCACGGTGTCGTCGGCGGGAACCTGGCTGACGAGATTGGGCGGCAGGTTGGTCACGACGTCGGCCTGGCCGCTGGACAGCGCGCCCACGCGCACCGACGCCTCGGGCAGGATGTCGACGCGCAGCGTCTGGAAGCTCGGCGCCCCGGTGCCGTCGGGGCCCCAGGTGTAGTCGTCGTTGCGGGTGTACACGATGTCCTGATCGGGCGTGTACTCGGTCAGCTCGAACGGGCCGGTGCCCACCGTGACGCCGGGGCCGCCCGCCTTGAGCTGGTCGGCCTTGCTCTCGAGCACGGCCGGCGAGTAGAAGCCGAGCAGCGACGTGCTGGCGGCCTGCAGGAACGGCGCGTAGGGCTGCGAGAAGCGCACGCGCACGGTGTGGTCGTCGACCACGTCGGTGCCGGCGTACAGGTCGCCCCCGAGCATGGATGCCGCCTGCGCCGATGCCGTCTCGGGATCGACGATGCGGTCGAAGTTCGCCTTCACGGCGGCCGCGTCGAAGGGCGTGCCGTCGTGGAACGTCACGTCGTCGCGGAGTTGGAAGACGTAGGTCGCCCCGCCGTCCTCCACCTCCCACGAGGTCGCGAGCCACGGCGAGAACGACCCGTCGGCCTCCTGGTAAACGAGCGAGTCGAGCACGGCACGCTGGACCATAGCCGAGACGTCGAGCTGGCTCGTCTGCGGGTCCATGTGACCGGCCGAGAGGTTGGCGCCCTCGATCGCCCAGACGATCTCTCCGTCGCCGGAGGCCTCGGGGTCGGCGCCGGCGCACGACGACAGGGACAGGGCGGCGACCGCGGCGACGGCGACCGCCGTCAGAATGCGGCGGGTAGGCACAGAAGGCATGGAAAGACCTCGGAAACGTCGATGGGGAACCTCTAGCCTACCCGCGTTCCTGGACGCAGTGCGGAAACCCCGGGTTGCGCCGAGATCCGGGCGCGCGCACACCACGTCAGCGATTCGCATCAGGTCGGTCGACTTCGGCTGTTTCGGGCTGACACCGTGTAAATCGCTGACATCGCGCGGCACCGGCGGTCGCGCCGTCGACTGCGCAGTCGCCGCCCTCCCGGATGCCGGGGCTGTGCGCACGGTCCGCGATTCGCATCAGGTCAGTCGCCTTGGGCTGTCTCGGGCTGACACCGTGCGAATCGCTGACATCGCGCGACAGCCCCACACGCGCCGGCGACTCCCGTCTCGGACGACGCCCGCAGGATGCGGCGCGTGTCTGCTCACCCCGCGGAGTCATCGTCGACAGGGGAGCTCGCGAGAGACGTTCAGGGTCGATGCAGGCCCTGCGCGACAGCGCGCATGATCTGCGCCTGCACCTCCGGCCAGCGATGCACGACCTGCTCATACCCGACGCGGATGACGTGGAAACCACGCAGCATGAGCTCGACGTCATGGCGGATGTCCTCTGTGCGCTGAGCTCCGACGTGGTGGCCCCCATCGATCTGGAGTGCAAGACGTTCGCCGATGAGGAAGTCGACCCGGTATCCGGCGATCCAGATCTGTGCACGGATCGGCAGACGCATCCACCGCAGCCGAAGAGGCACGAACGTCTCGAGTCCGGAGTCCGACCACGGAGTCACGTCCTCGACCAGACGACGCGCGGTGCCCGTCCAGCGAAGACGCCGGAGAGCGTCCAGGTCGACCAGTCGCTTGTTCAGTGCCGACTCCCAGATCGCGAGCGCCGATTCGTAGGGCTGACATCCCGCGACGGTCATGAGGATGTTCTCGATATCGTCCTCGAGCTGATCGGGATGCCGGGGAACGATCGCCCTCTGCCAGTGCACGACCGCCGACGTCTGTTCCAGGCGCCCTCGGCCGGGGTACGCGACGTGCGGCCGCTCCGGCCGCTCGGCCACCCAGAGTCCGCGTCGCTCCGCAGCCGTGACGCAGGACAGCATCGTCCCCGTTCGCGCGGCGGCGACGAGGTGCGGATCGGCCGACGGCACGGCGATCCAGTTCAACCGCACGCGCACCACGAGACCGCGATCGACAGCGCGCGAGATGCGGTACCGAGTGTGTCCTTCGCTCACCAGGCGGGTGGCACGAACGACACCGCCCAGTTCGGCAGCGCGCGTGGCGACGGCTCGGGTGAGATCGGCATCCATGGATGTCATGCTCGTCCGTCGCGAGGCGCGGGGCTCGATCACGAGCGCGATGGTGGATGGGGAGGCCGCTGTGGAGGAGCCGCCCCAGCGTGCATCGTTCTGCGATCGTCGGTTCCGATCCGCACGACCTCAGCGATCCGCACGACCTCAGCCGGCATCCGCCGAGGACGACTGACACGGCGCGAACCACCCACCTCGCGCGTACCAGCCCGCGCACGCCCACAACCTCAGCGATCCGCACGACCTCAGCCGGCATCCGCCGAATCCGACTGACACGGCGCGAATCACCCACCTCGCGCACCCGCTACCCGGCCGTACGCGCCGCTGGCCACGCCACGCACGCACGGCAGCCCCGGTATCGTGGATGCCACACCCATCAGGCACGCTCACACAGTGCCGCCCATATCGTTCGAGGAGTACTTCTATGGCCACGATTCCCGACAAGCCCGCCCTGGAAGGCCTCGAGCAGAAGTGGGACGCCGCCTGGCGTGAGCGCGGCACCTATGTCTTCGACCGCCTCCGCGCCGCCGAGACCGGTCGTCAGGGCGTGTACTCCGTGGACACCCCGCCGCCGACGGCATCCGGAAGCCTGCACATCGGGCACGTCTTCTCGTTCACGCACACCGACGTGAAGGTGCGCTTCGAGCGCATGCGCGGCAAGACCGTGTTCTACCCCATGGGCTGGGATGACAACGGCCTGCCCACCGAGCGCCGCGTGCAGAACTACTACGGCGTGCGCTGCGACCCCTCACTCCCCTACGACGCCGACTTCACCCCGCCGTTCGCGGGCGGCGACAACAAGAGCAGCAAGGCCGCCGACCAGGTGCCCATCAGCCGTCGCAACTTCATCGAGCTGTGCGAGCGCCTCACCGTCGAAGACGAGAAGCAGTTCGAAGACCTGTTCCGCGAGCTCGGCCTCAGCGTCGACTGGACGCAGACCTACCGCACGATCTCCGACGACTCGATCCGCACGAGCCAGCTCGCGTTCCTGCGCAACATCGAGCGCGGCGAGGCCTACCAGTCGATGGCGCCGACGCTGTGGGACGTCGACTTCCGCTCCGCCATCGCCCAGGCCGAGCTCGAGGACCGCGATCAGCCCGCCGCCTACCACCGCGTGGGCTTCGCCAAGACCGACGGCTCGGGCGACGTGTTCATCGAGACGACGCGTCCCGAGCTACTCGCCGCGTGCGTAGCCCTGGTGGCCAACCCCGACGACGAGCGCTACCAGCCCCTCTTCGGCACCACCGTGCGCACCCCGCTCTTCGACGTCGAGGTCCCGGTGCTCGCCCACCCGCTCGCGCAGAAGGACAAGGGATCGGGCATCGCCATGATCTGCACCTTCGGTGACGTGACCGACATCATCTGGTGGCGGGAGCTGGACCTCCCCAACCGCACGATCATCGGCAAGGACGGCCGTATCGTCGCCGAGGCCCCCGATGTGATCGTGACGGATGCCGCGAAGGCGGCGTACGACGAGCTCGCGGGCAAGACGGTGTTCAGCGCCAAGAAGCGCATCGTCGAGCTGCTGCAGGAGTCCGGTGCCATGGAGGGCGCCCCGAAACCCTTCACGCACCCCGTGAAGTTCTTCGAGAAGGGCGACCGGCCTCTGGAGATCGTGTCGACGCGTCAGTGGTACATCCGCAACGGTGCTCGGGATGCCGAGCTGCGCGAGCGCCTGGTGGCCCTCGGCCGCGAGATGTCGTGGCATCCGGACTTCATGCGCGTGCGCTTCGAGAACTGGACCAACGGCCTCACCGGCGACTGGCTGGTGTCGCGCCAGCGCTTCTTCGGCGTGCCGATCCCGGTCTGGTACGGCCTCGACGAGAACGGCGAGCGTGACTACGCGCGCGTGCTGACCCCCGACGTCGCGTCGCTGCCCGTCGACCCCACCGTCGATGTGCCCCCGGGCTACACCGAAGACCAGCGGGGCGTTCCCGGCGGCTTCGACCCCGAGCTCGACATCCTCGACACCTGGGCGACCTCCTCGCTCACCCCGCAGCTGGCCGGCGGGTGGCAGCGCGACGAGGAGCTCTGGAACCTCGTCGCCCCGTTCGACCTGCGCCCGCAGGGCCAGGACATCATCCGTACGTGGCTCTTCTCGACGATGCTGCGCAGCGCCCTCGAAGACGACCGGAGCCCCTGGTCGGATGCCGCGATCTCGGGCTTCATCGTCGACCCCGACCGCAAGAAGATGTCGAAGTCGAAGGGCAACGTGGTCACGCCCGCCGACATCCTGCAGCAGCACGGCTCGGACGCCGTGCGCTACTGGTCGGCGTCCAGCCGTCTGGGCACCGATGCGGCGTTCGATCCGCAGAACCCCACGCAGGTCAAGATCGGCCGGCGCCTGGCGATCAAGCTCCTCAACGCCGCGAAGTTCGTGCTGTCGTTCCCCGTGCCCGAGGGCGCCGAGGTCACGCACGACCTCGACGCGTCGATGCTCGCGACCCTGGATGCCGTCATCCGCGACGCGACCGCCGCCTTCGAGGCGTACGACCACGCGCGGGCGCTGGAGATCACCGAGTCGTTCTTCTGGACGTTCTGCGACGACTACCTCGAGCTCGTCAAGGAGCGCGCGTATGACCGTACCGATGCCGGTCAGGCGTCCGCGGCCCTCGCCCTGCGCACCGCCCTGTCGACGCTCGTGCGCCTGTTCGCGCCCGTGCTGTCGTTCGCGGCCGAGGAGGTGTGGTCGTGGTTCGAGGAGGGCTCGGTGCACACCGCCGCGTGGCCCGAGCCGCTCGGCATCGAAGGCGACCCTGCTGTGCTCACGGCGGTCAGCGCCGCGCTGATCGGCATCCGCCGCGCGAAGACCGAGGCGAAGGCCTCGCAGAAGACGCCGGTCACCTCGCTTACCGTCGCCGGTCCCCACGTCGAGGCCCTGCGCCTGGCCGAGGGCGACCTTCGCGCCGTCGGCCGCATCGAGACGATCACCTTCGCCGCCGCTGAGACCACCACCGTCACCGACATCGTGTTCGCACCCCAGGAGGACTGATGCAACTCGGAACCCGTTGGACCGCCCGTGAGCAGCCGCCGAAGGCCGTTCCCGAGGCGCTGCACGCGCAGATCGCCGCCGTCGAGGCCGCGCTCAACCCGGACGGCCTCAGCGCTCCGGCGCCCCGCTGGACGCTGACCTTCCTCGAGGGGCGACCGGTCGCCGAGCTCGACACGGGGGTCATCGTGACCCAGGATGCCGCCGGCGAGGTCGTCGTGCGGTACGACGACGACGCCGAGTTCGCCTGACGCGTCTTCGCTGAGCCCGCCGACGCTTTCGTGCGTCGGCGGGTTCTGCGTTTTCCGTGGCAGGGAGGTGGCTGAGCCCGTCGAAGCCACCGAACGCGCAGGGCCCGGTCCCTTCGACTAGCACAGGGACCCCTCGCGCACGTCGCCGTCGGCCACGGGTGGCTGAGCCTGTCGAAGCCTCTGGTCCGCTTGACCCGCTCACTAGGCTGGACCGATGACGGATGCCCCCAATCCCCTTCTCGCGCCGCCCGCTCTCCCCTACGACCTGCCCCCGTACGGCAGCATTCGGCCGGAGCACTACCGGCCCGCGTTCCGCGCCGGCATCGCCGCGCACCGGGCTGAGGTTGAAGCGATCACAGCCCAGGCCGAGCCGCCGACCTTCGAGAACACCCTCGTGGCGCTCGAGAGCAGTGGTGAACTGCTTGGTCGAGTGAGCCGCACCTTCTACACCGTCACTGGGGCCGACGGCACCGCCGAGATCCAGGCCATCGAGGAGGAGCTGGCGCCGCTCATGGCCGCTCACCGGGACGCCGTCCAGCTCGACGCCGCCCTGTTCGCGCGCGTCGCTGCCGTGCACGCCCAGCTCGACGACCTCGGCCTCGACGCCGAGAGCCGTTACCTCGTCGAGCGTCATCACCGCGAAATGTCGCTGGCGGGCGCTGGACTCGACGACACGCAGAAGGCGCGCCTGACCGACCTCAACCAGCGGCTCTCGGTGCTCACCAATGCGTTCGAGAAGAACCTCCTCGCCGACACCAACGACCTCGCCGTGGTCTTCGACACCGCGGCGGAGCTCGACGGTCTGAGCGACGGCGAACTGTCGGCCGCGGCCCAGGCGGCCACGAGTCGTGGTCTCGACGGCCGGTATGTGATCACGCTGACGCTGTACACCGGGCATCCGCTGCTCGCTTCGCTGACGAACCGCGAGAGCCGCCGTCGCCTGCTCCAGGCTTCGCGGGCCCGTGCCTCTCGCGGCAACGAGAACGACAACCGGGCCGTCCTGCGCGACATCGTGCGCGTACGTGCGGAGCGTGCCGCGCTGCTCGGCTACCCGTCGCACGCGGCCGCGATCCTCGCCGATCAGACGGCGGGATCCCCGCATGCCGTGCACGAGATGCTCCGCCGACTCGCCGTGCCGGCGGCCGCCAACGCCCGCTCCGAACAGGAGGCGCTCCAGCGCATCGCCGACGCCGACGGCATCCGGATCGACGCCCACGACTGGGCCTTCTACACAGAGAAAGTGCGAGCCGCGGAGTACGACCTCGACCGGGCGGCTCTCCGACCATGGTTCGAGGCGGAGCGTGTGCTGCGCGACGGCGTGTTCTTCGCTGCCGGGCAGCTGTACGGCATCCGCATGACCGAGCGGCACGACCTGCAGGGCTACCATCCCGACGTCCGCGTCTTCGAGGCGCACAACGCCGACGGCAGCGAGCTGGGGCTGTTCCTGCTCGACCTCTACACGCGCGATACGAAGCGCGGCGGCGCCTGGATGAACGCGATCGTCACGCAGTCGGAACTACGCGGTACCGCACCCGTCGTCGTCAACAACCTCAATGTGAACAAGCCGGCCCCCGGCACGCCGACGCTGTTGACCCTCGACGAGGTTACGACGCTCTTCCACGAATTCGGCCATGCCCTGCACGGGCTCTTCGCGACGGTCACCTATCCGCATTTCGCCGGCACGGCGGTGCATCGCGACTTCGTCGAGTTCCCCAGCCAGGTCAACGAGATGTGGATCCTCTGGCCCGAGATCCTCACGCACTACGCCCGACACATCGACACCGACGAGCCGCTGCCCGCCGACGTCGTCGAGCGCCTGCACGCCTCCGAGGCGTTCAACCAGGGTTTCGCCACGAGCGAGTACCTCGCGGCATCCTGGATCGATCAGGCGTGGCATTCCCTCTCGATCGACGAAGCCGCGGCCGACATCGACGTTGCCGGCTTCGAGGCGGCCGCTCTCGCCGACATCGGGCTCGACAACCCGGCCGTCCCCACCCGCTACTCCTCGACCTACTTCGCGCACGTGTTCAGCGGCGGGTACAGCGCGGGCTACTACTCGTACATCTGGAGCGAGGTGCTCGACGCCGACACCGTCGAGTGGTTCCGCGAGAACGGCGGTCTCACGCGCGCGAACGGAGACCGGTTCCGCAACCGTCTTCTGGGCGTCGGCGGTTCGGGCGATCCCCTCGCGGCTTACCGCGACTTCCGGGGCCGGGATGCCGACATCCAGCCGCTCCTGGAACGCCGCGGTCTCGCCGGCTGACGCCGCCGAGGGGGGCGACCTCCGCCCGCCCCCGGTGTCGGGCCCCGCCAAGCCGCCGAAGCCGCATCCCGATCATCGGAACCGCACGCGCTGGGCCACACTCGACTGCGTCCCCGACGATCGGGTGCGGTTCCGGCGCGTCTCGATACGGTGAACGGCTCGTGAGCCTCGCGTGGACGCGGATCGTCAGGCGCTGCGGCGCTTCTGAGCCAGCACGATGGTCGGGGCCGAACGGTCCTCGACGGCCGCGCGCGTGATGACGACCTTCGCGATGTCATCGGCCGACGGCACGTCGAACATGATCGGCCCGAGCACGTCTTCGAGGATCGCGCGGAGCCCGCGGGCACCGGTCTTGCGCAGCACCGCCAGGTCGGCGATGGCGCGCAGGGCGTCCTCGTCGAACTCGAGCTGCACCCCGTCGAGCTCGAACATGCGCTGGTACTGCTTGACCAGGGCGTTGCGCGGCGCGGTCAGAATCTCCATCAGGGCGTCCTGGTCGAGCGGCGACACGGATGCCACGACGGGCAAGCGGCCGATGAACTCGGGGATCAGACCGAACTTGTGCAGGTCTTCCGGCAACGCCTCGCTGAACAGATCCGGGGCGTCTTCCTTGCGGTGCAGCGGCGCGCCGAAGCCGACGCCGTGCTTGCCGACGCGGGCGGAGATGATCTCCTCGAGGCCAGCGAAGGCACCGGCCACGATGAACAGGACATTCGTCGTGTCGATCTGGATGAACTCCTGGTGCGGGTGCTTGCGGCCGCCCTGCGGCGGAACCGACGCGACGGTGCCCTCGAGGATCTTCAGCAGGGCCTGCTGCACGCCCTCACCGGAAACGTCACGCGTGATCGAGGGGTTCTCCGCCTTGCGGGCGATCTTGTCGACCTCGTCGATGTAGATGATGCCGGTCTCGGCGCGCTTCACGTCGAAGTCGGCGGCCTGCAGGAGCTTGAGGAGGATGTTCTCGACGTCTTCGCCGACGTAGCCGGCCTCGGTGAGGGCCGTCGCATCGGCGACCGCGAAGGGCACGTTGAGGCGCTTCGCCAGCGTCTGCGCCAAGTAGGTCTTGCCGCACCCCGTAGGACCGAGCAGCAGGATGTTGCTCTTGGCGATGTCGATCTCTTCGGCGCGGGCTTCCGCAGGCTGCAGGGTGCCGTGCGAGCGGATGCGCTTGTAGTGGTTGTAGACGGCGACGGCGAGGGCGCGCTTCGCGGCATCCTGACCGACGACGTACTCCTCGAGGAACGAGAAGATCTCGCGGGGCTTCGGCAGGTCGAACTCGGCGACTTCACCGGCCGACGACTCGGCCATGCGCTCTTCGATGATCTCGTTGCAGAGTTCGACGCACTCGTCGCAGATGTACACGCCGGGGCCGGCGATCAGCTGCTGCACCTGCTTCTGGCTCTTGCCGCAGAAGGAGCACTTGAACAGGTCGGCGCTTTCACCGATGCGTGCCATGCCGGTTCCTCCCGTCACCCGGCCCCCGCCGGTGTGTGTTCGAGCCTAACCCGAGCCTGGGCGAACAGAGGGCATTTGCGACCGCGCCGCCGTCATGATCGCCCGTAGCGGACGCGGCATCCCTCCCTCTCCCTCGTCTCGAGCGCGAGCTCTCCCCCGTCTCAAGCGCGAGTCGCCAGGAATTGTCGCCTCGGACGGCTCGGAAGCGACAGTCCTTGGCGACTCACGCGCGGGGGGCGGGGGGACGAGGAAGCCCCGCAGACCGAGACGGGTCTGCGGGGCTGGTCGCGCGGGCGTACGTCAGGCGGTGAGGGCCGCAGGCTGGCGCTTGCGCGTCGTCAACACCTGGTCGACGATGCCGTACTCCATCGCCTCGTGAGCCGAGAGGATCTTGTCGCGGTCGATGTCCTTGTTGATCTTCACGATGTCCTGTCCGGTGTGGTGGGCCATCGTCGCCTCGAGCCAGGTGCGCATACGGAGGATCTCCTGCGCCTGGATCTCGATGTCGGACGCCTGCCCGTGGCCCGCCTCGCCCATAGCGGGCTGGTGGATCAGGATGCGGGCGTTCGGCAGGGCGAGACGCTTGCCGGGGGCACCGGCCGCGAGCAGCACGGATGCCGCGGAGGCGGCCTGCCCGAGCACGACGGTCTGGATCTGCGGCGAGACGTACTGCATCGTGTCGTAGATCGCCGTCATGGCCGTGAACGAGCCACCGGGCGAGTTGATGTACATGATGATGTCGCGGTCGGGGTCCTGCGACTCGAGCACGAGCAGCTGGGCCATGACGTCGTCGGCCGAGGCGTCGTCGACCTGGACGCCCAGGAAGATGACGCGGTCCTCGAATAGCTTGTTGTAAGGGTCCTGGCGCTTGTAGCCGTAAGCCGTGCGCTCCTCGAACTGAGGGAGGACGTAGCGGCTCGAGGGCATGTGGGATGCTGCGCCGCCGAAAGTGGGGATGTTCATGTCGGTGTCCTTTTTCCTCTCGGCTCAGACCGCTGCGGTTCCGCCGCCGCCGGTGACGTCGGTGGCGTGCTCGCGCATGTGGTCGACGAAGCCGTACTCGAGGGCCTGCTGGGCGGTGAACCAACGATCGCGATCGCCGTCCTCATTGATCTGCTCGACAGTCTTGCCGGTCTGCGCCGCGGTGATCTCGGCGAGTCGACGCTTCATGTCGAGGATGAGCTGCGCCTGCGTCTGGATGTCGCTGGAGGTACCGCCGAAGCCGCCGTGCGGCTGGTGCAGCAGCACGCGGGCGTTGGGCGTGATGTACCGCTTGCCCTTGGTGCCGCTGGTCAGCAGGAGCTGGCCCATCGACGCGGCCATGCCGATCCCGACGGTCACGATGTCGTTCGGCACGAACTGCATCGTGTCGTAGATCGCCATACCGGCCGTGATCGAGCCGCCGGGCGAATTGATGTAGAGGTAGATGTCTTTCTGCGGGTCCTCTGCGGCCAGCAGCAGAATCTTGGCGCAGATCTCGTTGGCGTTCTCGTCGCGCACCTCGGAACCGAGCCAGATGATGCGGTCCTTCAGCAGCCTGTCGAAGACGCTCGTTGCCATAAGGGGTTCGGGCATGTGTGCTCCTCTTCCGGTGATCTGCAACGAATCTACCGGCGCGTTCCGGGGCGGGATGCCGTGTTCGCCGCGGGCGGATCAGTGCGGTTCTTCGGCGATTTCTCGCGCGTATCCGGTCACGGACCGGGTATAGCGCGGCAGGTGGGGGGCGAGCGCCTGCAGAGCGATGGATGCCGCCCGCTCGGGCTCTCCGCTCGACACCAGTGCGAGCGCGTAGAAGGCGGCGGCGGCGTCGTGCAGATCTCCCCGCGGCTCGCGCTCGTACTCCGCGCGCAGGAGCTCGAGAGCCTCCGCGGTCTTGCCGAGGTTGCGGATGGTGCTCGCGAGCTGGATGGCGGCCCGGGTGCGGCGCTCGTCGTCGAGACCGGTCGTCAGCGCCTGTCGGTACAGCACCTCGGCCTCGGCTTCGAGGCCGGCCGAGTCGCGGGCCCCCGCCCGCTCGAACAGCGCGATCGCGTCGTCTTCCTGCCGTTCGAGCGCCAGCGCGTCGATCCGCTGGATCACCTCGGCCGGATCGAGCGTGTCATCCGCCGAGACCGCATCCACTCTGTCCTGCCAGTCGTCCATCGCTCGTGCCTCTTTCTGCTCTCCTGCGTGGCGTGAGCGTCCGCGCCACCTCCGCGCGGCAGTCGACTCCCGCGCTCGAGCGTCATGAACCCTCCGCGCTGACAGTCGACTCCCACGCTCGAGTGTCCACGACACCCGGACGCCCGCGGGATCCGACCCGCGTGTTCTGGACACTCGAATATGGGCGACACGCCACCGCACCGCCCGGCGCCGCCCCCGCATTGCAGCCGGCACGCGCTCGAGTGTCCACGACACCCGGACGCGCGCGGGGTCCGGCCCGGGTGTTTCGGACACTGACCGGCGTTGCGGGTCGCGCGGTGGCATCCGGGGACGAAGAAGGGGCGGATGCCGCAGCACCCGCCCCTCGTCGTGACTTACTCGCTGTCGGCGGCCTTGTCGGCGGCCTTCTTCTTGGCGGGGGCGCGCTTCTTGGCGGGAGCCTTCGCGGGGGCTTCCTCGGCGGGCGCCTCTTCTGCCTCGACGACGGCGTCGGCGTCGGCCGCGGCGTCAGCGATCTCCTGCGCCTCTTCGACGACCTCGTCCTCGCCGTCGGTGGGCTCTTCGCCCTCGACAGCGACGAAGCCGGTCAGGTCGACGGGCTTGCCGTCGGTGTCGACGACCGTGACCTTACCGAGCGCGATGGCCAGGGCCTTGTTGCGTGCGACCTCACCGACGAGCGCGGGCAGCTGGTTGCCCTGCTGCAGCGCGTTGACGAATTCCTGCGGCGCCATGTTGTACTGCGCGGCCGACTGGATGAGGTACTGGGTCAGCTCGTCCTGCGACACCTGGACGTTGGCGTCTTCGGCGATCTTGTCGAGGACCATCTGCGTGCGGAACTGCTTCTCGCTCGCTTCGGTCACCTCGGCGCGGTGTTCGTCGTCTTCGAGGCGGTTCTCGCCCTCGAGGTGGTTGTGCACCTCGTCTTCGATGAGCGCCGGCGGCACGGGGATCTCGACGGCCTCGAGGAGGGCCTCGATGAACTTGTCGCGCGCGGCGGCGCCCTGCGTGAACACCGACTGCTGCGAGACACGCTCGTTGAGCGACTCGCGGAGCTCGGCGATCGTGTCGAACTCGGATGCCATCTGAGCGAAGTCGTCGTCGGCGTCAGGAAGCTCGCGCTCCTTGACGGCCTTGATGGTCACGGCCACCTCGGCCTCTTCACCGGCGTGGTCGCCGCCAACGAGCTTGGAGCGAAACGTGGTCTCTTCGTCGGCGGTGAGCGATTCGATGGCCTCGTCGATGCCCTCGAGCAGCTCGCCGGAACCGATCTCGTACGACACGCCCTCGGCGCGGTCGATCTCGGCACCGTCGATGGTGGCGACGAGGTCGAGCTCGACGAAGTCACCGGTCGTGGCGGGACGGTCGACGGTGACGAGCGTGCCGAAACGGGCGCGCAGCTTGTCGAGCTCGGCGTCGATGCCGGCCTCGTCGACCTCGGCGGCGTCGACGGTCACGGTGATGGTGTCGTACGCGGGCAGGTCGAACTCGGGGCGCACGTCGACCTCGACGTCGACGATCAGGTCGCCCGAGAAGTCCTTCAGCTCGGGCAGTTCGACGATCTCGGCATTGGGGCGACCGATCACGCGCAGGTCGTTCGCCTCGACGGCCGCGCGGTAGAACCCGTCGAGCCCTTCGTTGACAGCGTGCTCGATGACGGCGCCGCGGCCCATGCGCTGGTCGATGATGGGCGCGGGCACCTTGCCCTTGCGGAAGCCGGGGATCTGCACGTCTTTGGCGATGTGCTCGTAGGCGTGCGCGATGCTCGGCTTGAGCTCGTCGGGCGAGACCGTGATGTGGAGCTTGACCCGGGTGGGGCTGAGCTTCTCGACGGTGCTGTTGACCATGCGGTTCGTTCTCCTCGTGTGGCCCGCGCGCACGCGGGGGCCGGCTAGGCCTGTGGTCTGTGGGGCCGTGACGTCGGGGCGACAGGATTTGAACCTGCGGCCTCCCGCTCCCAAAGCGGGCGCTCTACCAAGCTGAGCTACGCCCCGGGGCGGCGCGCGGCACGCGCCGACGAAACGACCGCTGAAAGTCTAGTCGATCGGCCTGAGCGCGCAGGTCCCGCCATACAGGAACCGGCGGAGACGCCCATGCGCCGCGTTCGCACCACCCGCGCGGGTGTCGTAGAGTGGTCGAGTTCGAGTTCGTCATCCTGCTCAGGATGCCGAAATTCGGGGCTGTAGCTTAGTGGTAAAGCCTCTGTCTTCCAAACAGATGATGCGAGTTCGATTCTCGTCAGCCCCTCCACACATTGCCGCGTGTTGTCGCCTTCGGCCACAGCACCGACAGCATCACGACTTTCTTCGCCGTCTTCGCGAACTAACCCACCTCCTGTTCAGGCCGTTACCTGGCGAGGGCGGCAACGATGTTCAGAGTCGGCCGCGGTGCGCGTGGATACGCGCGAGCGCAACCTCGACCGAGGTCTCACACGGCGTGGGCGGAGCTGACGGCGCGAGACGACGGCCGTCGTCGGTGACGTCGAAGAACTGTATGAGCATGAGAACGAGGTCGATCACGACGATCTGTACGCGAACCCCGTGATATCCATCAGCTGTGTCGACGATCCCACCAATCCGGTCTGCCACATACGACTGGCTGGCCTGCCGCCCACCGTGTTGGGTTCTGCGGAGCCGTGGACGTCGCAGGTTGCCTGCGCGGGTGAGACGTCCCGCCAGCGCCGATCGATACCTCGTCTTGACCTCGAGAGCTGTCAGCTCATCATCGACGATCACGGCGAGATCGAGATCTTGGCGACCTTCCGTTCGGGGCATCCCGGCATCTCCGAGCGCGACAAGGATCGCGCCGAGATTCTCTTCGACGAACACCGCGGTCGCCTCTTCCCCCAGCGCGCCAAGCTGCGCGTCAGTCGCCGCGTTGAGCTCGGCGGTAAGCCGGTCGGCGTCGTCGACGACGTCGAACCGATTCCGAAAGAGACGGGACTCGCCGCCGTCCGGGCCGAGGATCGCAAGCTGGACGAACCCGGGCAGCGCGGAGCGATCGATGTAGATCAACACGACGGCCAGAAACGTGCCCGGGGGCGCCGCGACAGCGAGGCGCTCCATGCGCCGATACTCACGACCATCGGCCGACCAGCCACGATTGAGCGCGCGATCCTGCGCGAACAGATTCGGGCCGTATCCGCCCCCGGCCGTGTGAGGCAGCAGATGGCCGCGGTCCAGTGGGCGCCCCGCACACGTGTCCGCGATCGGGAACGCCCGCTGATAGCTCGCTTCGCGCGATCGATCCACGATCGAGGGTGTGCCGATGGCGAGGACCGTGCGATCCATGCCTTCGGTGGCGTCGAACAGGAACCGTGCTCCGTGATAGGAGAACTCCGTCATCGACGCGCTGGGCAGATCCCCGAGGTAAGCGACGGCCGTCTCGTCGATGACAGCGTCCGCGAGATCGCGGCCCGTCGTGCGGGCGCCAGCGACGATGCGCTCGAAGTCAAGCGGGTTCACGCCGCATCCCGTCCTCGGCTCCCCCGAGCAGCGCCGTCCGTTCAGAGATGTAGCTGCGGTTCATTCCATCGCGGCTTTGCGCTGCGACTCGAAGCGCTCTCCGGTGAGTGCGCCCCGATAGAGATCCTCGCTGAGCAGGTGCAAGAAACCGAAGCGCTCCTGCGGGTCGAAGTGCAGCGCTCCATCACGCACGACGGTGCGCGGATCCATGCCGACAGCGCGGGCGTAATCGACGACCTGGGTCAGATCGACGTTCGCGAGGTGTCCGCGACGCTTGATATCGCGAAGGCGCCGCCAGGTCCGGGAATCGCGAAGCGCCGTCTCCCGAAGCCGGTCGACGCTGGACGTGTCCATCGCGAGAGAGTCGGTGATACCCGTGATCCAGTTAGCGACGTGACGTTCGACGATGCCGCTCTCACGGGCGAGACGCTCGAACGCGATCTGATTGAAGATAACCGCCCAGGTCGGTCCCACGACGAGGTCGAACTCGTTGGAGAACGTGAAGATCTGCTCATCCACGCTTTCGAGACGCTCCCGGCCCATCGCAAGCAGCCGGCCAGGTTTGGCTGCCATCCGCGGGTCCGTGCGACGGATGAACGCGGCTTGCTCGCCGCTTTCCCCTACCCCGACCACGTAGAAGCCGATGCTCGCATCGAGCTGCGTCGGGCTGACAGGCGCGAGATCACCGGCGTGAAGGACCGCCGCTCTGAGATCTGCGATCTCGTCAAGCGACTCGCGATCTTCGATGAGGAAATGCTCCCCCGCCTGTAGTTCCGTAAGGGCGGTGTACTCGACGGTCTTCCCGTCAGCAATGCGCGTGCGTGCATCTCGCCCGAATCCCCGTAAGGCATCGGCGGCGTCGGCGGCGAGCCGCACGCGGCGCACGTCGCCGCCCTGGTCGAGGGCACGTCCCACGACCAGCGACAGCGGACCGTCAAGATGGATGTCGAGTGCGGCGAGTACCTGAGCAGTGGTCATGCCGTCATGTCCGTTTCCTTCTCCATTTCTCCACGAGGACGCTCGAGGAGAGATCGACGAGAGCCCGCTCCTCGGGCCAGTCGGCGACTTCGGATCGAGCAATCAACGCGAACGACGACGTCCTCGTCTTCGCGGTGTAGACCCGGTACCCGATCAGATACAGCAGAGGGTTGATGTGAACTCGTCCGGTGGCGACGTGGATCACGATGACGAGGAACATCGCCGCAGCGGCGATGATCCCGTTCAGCGGCGACGCAGACGGGTCGATCAGGACGGGAACGATGTAGGCCGCGATGTACCCGACGACCTGGTCAGACGCGTCCTCGATCTCGGTCAGCTCGAAACGCTCAGGGTTACCCGTCGTGACGAGGACACCGCCGACCACGAGCACCAGCACGCCCACCCCGGTCAACGCGTAGAACGCCCACGACCACCACACCTCGCCCGATCGCAGTGCGATGAGAAGGAACGCGGGAGCGAAGGCGGCAAGCGCGAGTTCTACCCGCGGGACGAGCTTGCCTCGTCGTGGCGGACGGGTGCTCATTCGAACCCGACATCGGCCCGGACCTCGCGGGACTGCTCGGACGGAACGATACGACCAGCATCGTCGATGCGTGCGACATCCCACCAGCGTTCGTCGATGAGCGCGAGCTCCTCCGGGGGCGCGAGGATGAGGAGAGTGTCCTCGCCTCGAAAGAAGGTGACCATCGGTGTGGCGTCGCGGATCGTCCCCGCTGAGTACACGTTCACGTGCACTTCGAGCTGACGGGACACCTCGGGCGCGATGTCGATGACTTCCGGCCCTCCATCGACCGCGTCCTCCCTTAGAACCGAGTGGGTCGTTTGGCGCGTCCGATACGAAGTCTCCTCGTCGCCGTCGTGGACGTACAGGTCAAGGTCGGAGACCGCCGACGACCATCGCAGTTCGATCCGGGTCGGTCGCGGCGCCGGCGCCGGAAGCAGTCGCGCGATCTCGGCGCGGAACTCGGCAGCGTCGCGAGGGCGTCCGATTCGCACGTCGGGGTGAGCACGCGCACGGTCACGATCCGACGGGGGGACCGCATCCACGACGCGTTCCCCGAGGGGACCGTGGGCGACCAGGAGCACCGTCGCACCCGGCAGGTTCGTGACGTAGTCACGCATCGTGCCTCCGTGCCTGAGCGCAGCGGGCGACTTGTACTGCTTGACCTCCACTGCCACCACCGTGGTGAGATCTGCCGGGGTGCCGGTCATGCGCCGCTGGAACCGATAATCAGGCTGAATGCCGCGCTTTCGGCCCCCGTGCAACGTGCCCGTTGCCGCAGAGCGAACCTCGCACCACAGTTCGACTGGGCCGTGCAGAGTGGGCAGATTCGCGAGCAGCGTCGCGTGAAACGGGAATCGCAACGCGTTGTCGACGACCACGAACTCGAGCCGGGACTCGAGGGCGCGGTCGAGCTGAGTCGTGATCCACGCGGAGTACAGCTCGTGGCGCTTTCCCCACGCTGGCAGCGACAGGACATCGAGGAGATCCTCGACATCACGCTCGACCGTTACCTCGTCCCGTTCGTCTGCGTCGAACTCGTCGAGCCACTCGTCGATCGCGGCGAGGTTCTCGTCCAATGGTCCGGTCGCCTTCGTCGCCGCGTCGGCCGTCCATGCGTAGACCGCCCCCGCCACGAAGAGGGGCCACAGATCGGTCGCAGCGAAGTAGATCTGCTCGAGCACCGGGTCCCGTCGCAGGTCGTCATGGTGCTTACGCTCCCATGCTCGCACAGCGTCCATGTCGACGCCCATTTCCTCGAGGCGCTCCAGCACGCGACGGACCAGACTGATGATGCGTCCCGCCCGGTCATCAATATGCGGACGCCCGGTGGGGACCGGATCCGGCACGCCTTCCGCGAATCGCCAACTGTCCCACGAAGTCGCGCCAGCACTCAGCAACAGTCCGTTCACCGAATCCCAGGACATGTAGTCCTGCAGCGGGCCAGGATGAAACGCACGGGACGCGTCAAAGGAAAGAGGTCGCAGCCGAATGACGGTGCTTTCCATACGACGGACGCGTTCGCGAAAGTCGTTCAGCGACTCATCTACGAGGTCGCCTTCAACGAACTCGTACTGAACGCGGAGGTTCCCTCCTGTGCCCGCCAGTGCATCCACGCGCTGCATCAGACGCAGAAGGTCGCGCAGCATGCCGGTGAACGACGCGACCAGAGGAGCGAGTGCGTGAAGCAGGTCACGTGACGACCATCTCGCGTCATCCATCGCCTGGTCGATCTGCACTGCTCCGTCGTGCCCTTGACGCACGAGGACCCGGCGGAGGTGTTCAACGACGTCGGCGTCGTAGTCGTTCGGACGCAGCGCGCCTGCTCGCTCCCACTCACGCCACAGCCCTGCCGCTGTCACCTGCATGCAGCCCCCGTTCCGCTACCGCCAGCATTGCAGAAGGAGAACAACCACGGCGAGGATCGACGCGCATGCCCGCGGGGACGACGTAAGGTCATGCGTTTCGCAGCCCGATCGTGCGCGGCATTTTTTGCGGCGGGCTGGACATCGGCGTGGTCAGTCACTCCCCGAGTCAGGCCCGGCGGGCAGCGCCGACCGGTGCCGCTCGCTGTGAGCGAGATAGACCTGCGCGTTCCGCAAGATCTTCGTTCTCTCGTCGTCGGTCAATGCCCGGCGCACCTTGGCGGGGACTCCGGCCACGAGGGAACCCGCCGGCACCACCGTGCCCTCGAGGACGACCGCTCCCCCGGCGACGAGGCATCCGGGTCCGATCTCGGCGCCGGAGAGCACGACGCTGCCCATGCCGATCAGTGAGCCGTCGCCGATCGTGCACCCGTGCACGACGGCGTTGTGCCCCACCGACACATCGGTTCCGATGCGCACGGGGCGTCCGGCATCGACGTGCACCGACACGTTGTCCTGGAGGTTGCTGCGCGCCCCGACCGTGATCGACGCGCTGTCAGCTCGAAGGACCGCGTTGTACCAGACGCTCGCGCCTTCGCCGAGGTGCACCTCCCCCACGATCCGCGCACCGGATGCCACGAACGCGGTGGCATCGATGGCGGGTGCGGCGTCGGGGAGGGCGAGCACGGTGGCATCCGGGGCGATCGTCATGCGAGCGACCCTATCCACCGCCGCCGACGCCGTCGCGAATGCCGTCTGAGAGTAGGTGAGGATTGCCTATTCACCAGGGATTTAGCCGAGCCTCATCTTGCTTGCGGAATGGAACAGAGTGAGTAGCGTTCTTTACATCAGACTTCGAACGTCGCCTAAGGAGCAAAAAATGAGCACCGTTCAGACCCCCGCCGCCACCACCGTCGACTCCACCATGGCGTCCGGTACCGCCCAGTTCCTCTCCCCCGTCGTTATCGGCCTCGAGGCGCTCGTCGTCAATGGCAAGCAGGCGCACTGGCACGTGCGCGGCTCGAACTTCATCGGGGTGCACGAGCTGCTCGACACGGTCGTCGCCCACGCGCAGGACTGGGCCGACCTGGCCGCCGAGCGCATCGTCGCCCTGGGGCTGCCGATCGACGCGCGCCTGTCGACCGTCGCCGCGAAGGCGAAGGCCACCGAGGTTCCTGCCGGTTTCGCGCAGTCCGACGTGGTTCTGCGCGCCGTCATCGCCGACATCGATGCCGTGCTCGTCGACATCGAGGCGGCCATCGAGGGCCTCGACGAGATCGACATGTCGAGCCAGGACGTCGCCATCGAGATCAAGCGCGGTCTCGATAAGGACCGCTGGTTCCTCTTCGCGCACCTCGCCGCGTAAGACTCTCCACGACGGGGGCGGTGCTTCGGCGCCGCCCCCGTCGTCGTTCTCGCAGACGATGGCGGGAGGGGTCAGCACCTGTCGCCGAGTCGATGCTCAGGCGACGCTTCTTGCCCCCTCGAGCCCGGGGCTCAGCCGCTGTGCGTGATCCGACCGGCGATCAGCGTCGTGCGCACCGGCATCGCGCGCAGGCTCCGTTCGTCGGCGGTGAGCGGGTCTGCCCCGACGATGATCAGATCCGCCGTCGCGCCGGGTGAGATCTCCGCCGGCGCCGTCGTCCCCCCGACGGTGGATGCCGCGATCGCCGTGTCGATGCCCACCCGCTGGTGCGGCTGCCACGCGTCGCGCCCGTCGCGCGTGCGGAACACCGACGACGCCATCGCCGCCCACGGGTCGAGCGGCGCCACCGGGGCGTCGGAGCCGAACCGTACGTTCGCCCCGCTGTCGACCAGGGCCCGCAGGGGGTACGGCTGCGCAGACTGCTCCGCCCAGATGGCGTCCGTCATGTCGCGGTCGTCCAGCGCGTGTTCGGGCTGAACGCTGGCGGCCACGCCCAATCGCGCGAAACGCGGGATGTCGGCGTGGGCGACGAGCTGCGCGTGCTCGATGGTGCCGACGGCACCGCTGCGCGCGTATGCGTCGAGGGCATGGCTGTTGGCGACGTCGCCGATGGCGTGGATGGCGCACTCCAGGCCCGCCGCCGTCGCCCGCGTCATCATCTCGACGAGCTCGTCGGGAGCCACCGTCAGAAGACCGTGATTACCGACGTCACCCGGATAGTGGTGCGCGCACGCCGCCGTACGGGTGCCGAGCGATCCATCGGTGATGGCCTTCAACGGCCCGACGCGCACGAGATCGTCGATCGCGCCACGCACGGGGTCGCCGGTGCGGAGTCCCTCCGCGATCGCGCGATCCAGGTGCTGCGGATAGGTGCCGTACGAGACGCGCAGCGTATCGAAGCCGCGCGTCACGCGCCGCTGCCACGGGCCGTCGTTCCAGGTCATGTCGAGATCGACCATGCCCACGATCCCGCGGGCGGCGGCCTCTCGCGCCATGCGCTCAATAGCCCGGTCGGCGACGTCGGGGGCGACGGCGTTGAGGCGCCGCGAGATCTCGAAGGCGTCCTCTTCACGCAGCATCCCGGATGCCACGGGCGCGAAGCCCTCGCGACGGAAGGCCGCGGAGTTGAGCCAGACGCTGTGCACGTCGGCGTTGATGAGATACGTCGGGATGACACCGGTGGCGGCATCCAACAGCTCCAGGCTGGGCGCGTCGGGCCAGAGGCCGTCGCGGAATCCGGCGCCGACACGGCATCCATCGCTCAGCGCCGCGGCGCCCATCACGGCGGCACCCTCACGCGCGGACGAGACTGCGGCGAGGGGCACGCGATCAGCGACCAGCGCCCACTGAAGCGCGTGGACGTGGTGATCCCAGAGCCCGGGAAGCAGCCAGCCGCCCTCGCCGTCGATCACGAGACCGGTCGGACGCAGATTGCCGGTCGGCGCGATATCGGCGATGCGACCGCCCGCGATGACGATGTCGACCGGCTCCTCGGTGGGGAGGAACTCGCGGCCGGGACCCGCGACTCGCACGGCGCGGAGGAACCCCGCGTTCTCGCCGATCACGGGCGCACCCGTGCAGCGGCGGCCCGACGCATCTCTGCGGCGAGCTCGGCGTTGTGCTCGGAAAGACCCGCGATCACCGTCTCGACCACCTCGGCGGTCTTGTTCTGACTCAGCTTCCTCTTGGCCGTGACCCGCGTCGGCGTCAGCCGGAATCCGACCGTCCCCCGCTCGAGCCGCTCGACGAACGCGGCGTCGTTCGGCAGTGCATACAAGCCACGCGCGTCGGAGCCGTCGCCCTCGAACCGTGCGACGAGGCGCTGGAGCACGCGCAGGTTCTCTTCGGGTGCCAGCAGTTCCGGGATGCCGGACAGGTGCGCGGAGACGAAGTTCCACGTCGGCACCGCGGGGACGTCGCCGTACCACCGCGGCGTGATGTAGCCGTGCGGTCCCTGGACGACCACGAGCAGCTCGCGATCGCCGAGACCGAGGATCACGTCGTCGGGCTTGCCGACGTGACCGACGATCGTGAGGTCATTGCGGTCCTCGTCGAGCATCACCGCGTAGTGCGAGGCGACGAGGCCTCCGTCGGTCTGACAGACGAGGGTGACCCACGGGTGGCGGTCGATCAGGCGTCGGATCTCTCCGACGTCGGTCATCGCGAAGCTGGGGTTCTGACGCACCGAATCAGCCTAGAACGCCGGCGGCTTCGACGGGCTCAGCCGCCTCCGTGCGGGTGGGCGGTCACGCCTGGCAGTTCGGGCACCAGTACAACTTGCGACCCGCGGCTTCCTCCATGACGATCGCCGTTCCGCAGATACGGCAGGGCAGTCCCTCGCGGTGATAGACCCAGTGCCGGTCGGCGCGGCGCGCCATCGCTCGTCGATAGGCGGCCGGGTCGAGGTCGTCCATCGTCATCATCTGACCGGTCTCGACCCCGACGGGCAGCAGCCGCGCCCAGTCGCGCCAGATGCCGCGCACGACCTCTTCGGGCACGTCGCGTCCGGGGGTGTGGGGGTTCTGCCGCGCGCGGAAGAGGATCTCTGCGCGGTAGACGTTGCCGATCCCGCTGACGACCGCCTGGTCCATCAGCAGCAGACCGATGGGCGTCGGCTTCTTCTTCACCGTGGCGGTGAAGCGCTCCGCGCCCTCGACAAGGTCGTCGACCAGGGGATCGGGGCCGAGCTTGGCGATCGTGGCCTGCACCTCGTCGGGCGTCTGCAGCACGCACGCGGTCGGCCCGCGCAGGTCCGCACAGGTCGTTTCGGTGAGCAGTCGGAGGCGCACCGCGCCCACCGGCGGCGGGGGCCACTCGGTCTGCTCCTCGAGTCCCGTCGTCTGTTCGGACATCCGCACACGGGCGCGGCGCGGGGCACCGATCGAGCTGAGGGAGTTCTCGCCGGCGGCATCCATGATCGCGTCGTCAACGACGGTGCCGCGCTGGTTCGTCTGCCCCATGCGCCCGTTCGACGACGCGATGGTCGCGTCGACCGACACGTCGCCCGAGAAGTCCCAGGCGCCGTACATGCCGAGATGCACGCGCAGCCACACGTCGCCGTCGAAGCGCAGGAACATCTGCTTCGCCACGGCCCGCACCTCGAGCGCCTCGCGCCCGTCGAGGACCTCGGCGCCCTCGACGAAACGGCCCTGAGGACTGGATGCCGCAACCGTGCGGCCCACGATGTTGCGCTCGAACTGCCGGGCGATGCGGTGGACGGAATGCCCTTCGGGCATCAGCCTGCCTCGGGGTCGAACGAATCGCTGGCGTCGGTCTCGGTGTTCTCGGACGCGCCGGCGCGGGGATCGGGCAGGAGCACGCCGTCCTGCTCGAACGCGGCGAGCTGCCCGATGCGACGCGCGTGGCGCTCCTCGCCGGAGAAGGGGGTGGCGATGAAGCGATCGATGAACGAGCTCGCCTCTTCGAAGGAGTGCTGGCGCGCGCCGATCGAGATGACGTTGGCGTCGTTGTGCTCGCGGGCGAGCTCGGCCGTGGAGATGTTCCACACGAGCGCCGCACGCACGCCGAGCACCTTGTTCGCCGCGATCTGCTCGCCGTTACCCGAACCGCCGAACACCACGCCGAGTGCTTCGACGCCCGCTGCCTGATCACGCACAACCGCCTGGGCCGCGCGGATGCAGAAGGCGGGGTAGTCGTCGAGCGGGTCGTACTCGATGGGTCCGTGGTCGATCACCTCGTGCCCCTGCGAGGCGAGGTGGTGCTGGATCTGGGTGGAGAACTCGAGACCGGCGTGATCGGTGCCGATGTGGATGCGCATGAGGGAATCCTATTGAAGGGGCCCGACACCGCGGGCGGATATGACGACGCCGCCCACCCCCTCCGCGGGGATGGGCGGCGTCGAGGGAGGTCAGGGGCGCACGCCCGCGGCCACCGGCTTGAAGCCCGCGCGGATGTTCTCGCAGCATCCGGGGCGGCACACGTCGTACCAGGGGCCGAGGTCAGTCAGGTGCGGGCGCTCGGTCTTCGGCGTGCCCTTCAGCCGCTCCTCGACCAAGTCGATGAGCCCCGAGACGTAGGCGGGGTCGATGCCGGGCGTTGGGGTACGCACCGCCTTGATCCCGGCCTCCTCGGCCGCCTCCATCGCCTCGGTGTCAAGATCCCAGAGCACTTCCATGTGGTCGCTCACGAAGCCGAGGGGCACGATCACCACGGCCTCGGCACCGCGGCCGGGGAGCTCGGCGATGACGTCGTTGACGTCGGGCTCGAGCCAGGGCTGCGTCGGCGGGCCGGACCGCGACTGGTACACGAGCTCCCACTCGACGTCGGCGACGGCTCCGGCGACCTCGGCCATCACGAACGCGGCGACGGCCTTGTGCTGCGCGGCGTAGGCACCGCCTTCACCGAAGTCGACGTCGCGGGGGCCGGAGCGCTCCGCGTCGGCCGACGGGATGGAGTGGGTCGAGAAAAGCACACGGATCTTCTCGGGCGAGATGCCCTCCGCGACGAACGCCGACACGGCATCCGTCACACCTCGCACGAACGTCGTGACGAACCCGGGGTGGTCGAAGAACTGGCGGACCTTGTCGATTGTCACCGTCTCGCCCAGGCCCGTCGCCTCGAGCACGCGGGCGTAGTCCTCGCGGTATTGCCGGCAGCTCGAGAACGAGCTGTAGGCGCTCGTCGCAATCGCCAGGAGCGTGGTGTCGCCGGCCTCAGCCGCTTCGGTCACGGCCTCTTCGAGGTAGGGCTCCCAGTTGCGGTTGCCCCAGTACACGGGGAGGCCGAGGCCCCGCTGGGCGATCTCCGCCTCGAGGGCGGCCTTCAACTCGCGGTTGTGCTGGTTGATCGGGCTCACGCCGCCGAAGTGACGGTAGTGGTGGGCCACCTCTTCCAGCCGCTCGTCGGGGATCCCGCGTCCGCGCGTGACGTTGCGCAAGAACGGGATGACGTCGTCCTGACCCTCCGGGCCGCCGAATCCGGCGAGGAGGATGCCGTCGTAGGCGACGGGCGTCTCGACCCATTCGGGTCCGGATGCCGCGGCGGGCGAGGCGTAGAGGACGGTCTCAGCGTTGGTGTCCGTGTCGGTCGTGCTCACGGTGCAATCCTCCCACCTGGCCGGGACGGCCGGACGCGGGTTGTCTCGTGACTAGGCTTATCTGGTTGTCATCGTCGCCGACGGCGCTCGTCGTCACCCGCGTCCGCGCTCGTTCGCGTCGATTCCGCCCTCATCCCCGGGAGAACGCCAGTGCCAGGAGAGAACCTCACCCGCATCGAAGCGCAGGAACGCCGCGCGATCGTCGATACTCGCGAATACCGCGTCGAGCTCGACCTCACCCGTGGCGACGAGGTCTTCTCCTCGCGCACGGTCGTCACCTTCGCCGCGACCGAGGGGGCGTCGACGTTCATCGACCTCATCGCGCGCAGCGTTCGCTCGGTGACGCTGAACGGTCGCTCTCTCGACCCCGCCACCGTGTTCGCCGACTCGCGCATCGCCCTCGAGGGTCTCGCCGCCGAGAACGAGCTCGTCGTCGAGGCCGACTGCGAGTACACGAACACCGGTGAGGGCCTGCACCGCTTCGTCGACCCCGTCGACGGCGAGGTCTACCTCTACTCGCAGTTCGAGGTGCCCGACTCGCGTCGCGTGTACACGGTGTTCGAGCAGCCCGACCTCAAGGCAGCCTTCACCTTCTCGGTGACCGCGCCCGCGGCGTGGAAGGTCGTCTCCAACTCCCCCACGCCCGACCCGGTTATCGTCTCCGACGACGTCGCGCGGTGGGACTTCCCGCCGACGCCGCGCATCTCCTCGTACATCACCGCCCTCGTGGCCGGTCCCTACGAGTCGATCTTCAGCGAGCTGACGAGCGCCGACGGTCGCGTCATCCCCCTCGGTGTCTTCGCGCGCAAGAGCCTGTGGAAGCACCTCGACGCCGACTACGTCTTCGAGAAGACCCGTCAGGGCTTCGCGTACTTCGAGGAGAAGTTCGGCTTCCCGTACCCCTTCGCCAAGTACGACCAGCTCTTCGTGCCCGAGTTCAACGCCGGCGCCATGGAGAACGCCGGGGCGGTCACCTTCACCGAGACCTACGTCTTCCGCAGCAAGGTGACGGATGCCGTGAAGGAACGCCGCGTGGTGACGATCCTCCACGAGCTCGCCCACATGTGGTTCGGCGACCTCGTCACCATGAAGTGGTGGAACGACCTGTGGCTCAACGAGTCGTTCGCCGAATGGGCGTCGACCATCGCCACCGCCGAGGCCACCGAGTGGGAGGCCGCCTGGACGACCTTCAACGCGATGGAGAAGACCTGGGCGTACCGCCAGGACCAGCTCCCCTCGACCCACCCGGTCGTCGCCGAGATCACCGACCTCGAAGACGTGCAGGTGAACTTCGACGGCATCACCTACGCCAAAGGCGGGTCGGTGCTCAAGCAGCTGGCCGCCTGGGTCGGGATCGAGCAGTTCTTCGCGGGTGTCGCGGCCTACTTCCAGAAGCACCAGTGGTCGAACACGGAGGTGGGCGATCTGCTCGTCGAGCTCGAGGCCACGAGCGGGCGCGACCTCGGCGACTGGGCCAAGAAGTGGCTCGAGACCGCGGGCGTGAACACGCTCACCCCGCTCATCGAGGAAGGCGCGGACGGCACCATCTCTCGCTTCGCGATCGTGCAGACGGCCCCGTCCGACTACCCCACGATCCGCCCCCATCGCCTCGGGATCGGCTTCTACTCGTTGAACGACGCGGGCGCCTTGGAGCGCGTGCACCGGATCGAGCTCGACGTCGACGGCGACCGCACCGAGGTGGCGGAGCTGCGCGGCATCCGTCGTCCCGACCTGGTGCTGCTCAACGACGACGACCTGGCCTACGCCAAGATCCGCCTCGACGAGCGCTCGCTCGCCACGGCGATCGCGCACCTCAAGGACATCTCCAACCCCCTCGCCCGCTCGCTCGTGTGGGGCGCGGCCTGGGATCAGACCCGGGATGCCGAGGCCTCGGCCACCGACTACCTCGACCTCGTGCTGCGCAACATCGGCTCCGAGACCGAGTCCACCACGGTGCGCACGACCCTCGCCCAGCTGCAGCTCGCGGCCAACTCCTACGTCGCTCCCTCGACCCGGGACGCCGCGCGCGAGCGTGTGGCCGACGGCCTGTGGGAGCTCGCCCGATCGGCGGAGGCCGGGAGCGACAGCCAGCTGCAGTTCGTCACGGCATTCGCGTCGGCGGCCTCCACCCCGGCTCACGCCGAGACGGTGCGCTCGCTGCGTGACGGCGACACGACGCTCGAGGGCCTCGAGGTCGACACCGACTTGTCGTGGCAGCTTCTCATCTCGCTCGCCGCAGCGAGGGTGGCGACCGAGGCCGACATCGAGGCGGCGCGCGCCGCGGACAACACGGCCAAGGGCGGCGAGTTCGCCGCCACCGCGCTGGCGTCCCTGCCGTCGCACGAGGCGAAGCAGAGGGCGTGGAACTCCCTCATCGACTCCGCCGATGCGCCGAACACGATCGTGCGGGCGACGGCGGCGGGCTTCACCCACCCGACCACCGTCGACGCGCTGGCCGACTTCGTCGAGCCCTACTTCGCCATGCTGTTGCCCATCTGGGAGTCGCGCAGCTACCAGATCGCGCAGTACCTCATCGTCGGCCTCTACCCCGCCGCCCTGGCCAATAAGGCCCTCCGCGACGCGACGCGACAGTGGCTGACGCAGAACGCCGACGCCGCGCCCGCGCTCCGTCGCCTGGTCGGCGAGAACCTCGCCGGCGTCGAGCGGGCCCTCGCCGTGCAGGAGCGCGACGCGCAGTAATCGGGTCCTCGATCGGATGCCCTCTCCCCGTCGCCGGGAGGGGGCATCCGTCATTCGGACGATCATCCTCCGGTAGCCCCGGGTCATCCTCGCGGAGGACGACCCGTAGAGGGTCGCTCCCTAGCGTGGAAGCATGATCGTTGCAGACAACCTCACCAAGAGATACGGCGCCAAGACCGCGGTCGACGGCGTCTCGTTCACCGTCGCCCCGGGCCGGGTGACCGGCTTCCTGGGGCCCAACGGCGCCGGCAAGTCCACGACCATGCGCATGATCGTCGGCCTCGACCGCCCCACCGCCGGTCGCGTGACCGTCGGCGGCCAGGACTACCGGCGGCTGCGCTCGCCCCTCACCGAGGTCGGTGTGCTGCTCGACGCCAAGGCCGTGCACACGGGCCGCTCAGCACGCCACCACCTTCTCGCGATGGCCGCCACCCACGGCATCCGCCGAGCGCGCGTCGACGAGGTGATCGAGCTGACCGGTATCGGATCGGTCGCCGGCAAGCGGGCCGGAGGGTTCTCGCTCGGAATGGGGCAACGCCTCGGGCTCGCTGCCGCCCTTCTCGGCGACCCTCACACGCTCATCCTCGACGAACCGGTCAACGGCCTCGACCCCGAGGGCGTCCGCTGGGTGCGCACGTTCGTGCGTCACCTCGCCTCGGAGGGGCGGACCGTGCTGCTGTCGAGTCATCTCATGAGCGAGATGTCGCAGACCGCCGACCACGTCATCGTCCTCGGCCGTGGGCGGGTGCTCGCCGACGCTCCCCTCTCGGAGCTCGTCGGATCGTGGACCGCGACGACGCTCGTCGTGCGCTCCCCCCGCCTGTCCGACCTCGTCGCCGCCCTCCAGATTCCGGATGCCACCGTCTCGGTGCTCGAGCCCGGTGCCGCCCAGATCACGGGGGTCACCGCGCAGACGGTCGGCGACCTCGCTGCCCGCCACGGCATCCCCCTCTACGAGCTCACCCCGCGCAGTGGCTCGCTCGAGGACGCCTACCTCGCTCTGACCGAGGACTCGGTCGAGTACAAGACCAAGGAGATCGCATGACCTCGCTCACTGCGGCACCCCGCCGCGCCACGCACGCACCCGCCCACCGCCTCACGTTCGCTCACCTGCTGCGCAGTGAGACCATCAAAATCCTCACGCTGCGCTCGACCTGGTGGTCCTTCGGCCTCACCGCGGCGCTCTCGCTGGCCATTTCGTTCCTGCTCGCGATGGCGGCGCGCGACAACGGCGGCGAGTTCGCAGCCGCCACGCTGATGACCGCGCCCATCCAGTTCACGATGCTGGTGGCCGGAATCTTCGGCGCGATCATCATCACCGGCGAGTACTCGACCGGCATGATCCGCTCCACCCTGACCGCCGAACCCCGCCGCGGAGCAGTCCTCCTGGCCAAGGCGATCGTGATTTCGGCCGTGATGGCCGTGACCACCGCGGTCACCTACGTGCTGGCGAGCGTCATCACGGCGCCGCTGGTGACGGGCGGTCTGGACTGGTCGACTCCGTCCGAATCGGTCGTCCCGCTCACGCTCGGTGTCGCGTCGATGATCGCGTTCAGCCTCATCGGCCTCGGCTTCGGCGTGCTCATCCGCAACGGCGCCGGAGCGATCGCCGCCACCGTGGGGGTGCTGTTCGTGCTCCCCATCGTGGTGAGTCTGTTCGCCTTCACGGGCGAACGGTGGCAGTGGCTGCTCGATTCGGCCCAGTATCTGCCCATGAATGCCGCGGCCACATTGACCAGTCCCGGCGCGACCGACCTGGCGGCTCCCGCGATCGCCCTGACCGCATGGGCTCTCGTGCCCCTGCTGCTGGGGTGGGCGGCGCTGCGTTCACGCGACGCCTGACCCCTCCTCCCCACCCGTCCACCCTGACGGATGCCTCGACGCTCAGCCGGCGCCGAGGCATCCGTCGTTAGTCTGAACCCGATGTTCGTTCTCGCCGAAATCCCCGTACCGTCCCCCTCTCCCTCGATTACGTCCCCCGCGGATCTCACGCGTGCCGACACCTGGACGTGGATCGGCTCACAGCTGTTGAGCTTCGGCGGCACGATGCTGCGGGTCCTCGGGATCATCATCGGCATCGCCGTCGCGGCGTGGATCCTGCGCGTGGTCATCCGTCGCGTGGTCGACCGCATCGTCAACGGCGCCAAGAGCAAGGCCCGCGTCGACGACACACAGGCTCTCGACCGCTCACCGCTCAGCGCCGTCCGCCTCGTGCAGCGCACCCGCACGCTGGGCACGATCCTGCAGAACATCGTCAACGTCATCCTTGTGATCGTCGCCCTCGTGTGGATCGCCGGCATTGTCGCGCCCGACGCGCTCGCCTCGCTCACCCTGCTCACCGCGGCGATCGGCGCCGGGCTGGGTTTCGGCGCCCAGAACATCGTCAAAGACGTGCTCAACGGCATCTTCATCGTCGCCGAGGACCAGATCGGCATCGGTGACGTCGTCGACCTGGGGCTGGCGACAGGCATCGTCGAGTTCGTCAGCGTGCGTATCACGCACGTGCGCGACGTGAACGGCACGCTGTGGTACGTGCGAAACGGCGAGATCACCCGGATCGGCAACATGTCGCAGGGCTGGTCGCGGGTCATCATCGACCTCGCCGTGCCGGTGGATGCCAACCTCGACGACGTCGAGAAGGCCATGCTGACCGCCGCGAAGACGATGGCAAAAGAGAACAAGTGGCGTTCGCGCATCATCGAGCAGCCCGAGATCTGGGGCCTCGAATCCATCGGCGGCGACGCGATCGTCATCCGTCTGGTGATGAAGACGCGCTCGAGCGCGAAGGACGACGTCGCCCGCGAACTCCGCGCCCGCCTGAAGCGTGCCATCGACGAGCTGGGCATCTCGCTGCCGCAGCTGAACTCGATCGTGCTCACCGGCGCAGAGGGGGCGCAGAGCGTTCGCGGCGCCCACCCGCCCAAGACGAAAGAGACGCCCGTCACGGCGGGCGACGCACGCCCGGTCTGGAAACCGCGCCGCCGCAGCAAGCCCCTCGCCCCCGCCACCGACGACGATGACGCCGCACCCGTGACGCAGAAGAAGACGGTGCACGACGCGGCGCCCACGACGACTCTCGACCTCCCGGGTGCCGACACCCCGAAGCCCACGCCCCCGGCCGTCCGCGCCGACGAAGAAGGCACCTGATGAGCGAGCCCGTCAGCTTCTACGACCAGGTCGGGGGGATGGACACCTTCCGTCGCCTCGTCGATGCGTTCTACCGCGGCGTGGCCTCCGACGAGGTGCTCAAGCCCATGTACCCCGAAGAAGACCTCGGCCCCGCCGCCGAGCGCCTGACGCTCTTCCTCGCGCAGTACTGGGGAGGACCGCCCATCTACGGCGAGACGCGGGGCCACCCGCGTCTGCGCATGCGGCACATGCCCTTCCACGTCGACCCCGATGCTCGCGACCGGTGGCTGCGGCACATGCGCGCCGCGGTCGACGAGATCTCCCTGCCGCTCGTGTTCGAGGCGCCGCTCTGGGACTATCTCGAGCGTGCCGCGTACGCGATGGTCAACACGTTCGAGTCCCGCGGCATCGGGCCCCGGCAGGACGGCCGCCCCGACACCGGGCTGCCCCTGCGCGCAGCCGACTGACGAGCGCGGTCGACGCTCCCTGGCCGGATCCGCGCGTCAGCGACCGAAGAAGTCGCCGAACCCGGGGATGTCGAAATTCGACAGGTTCTCGCCGAATCCGCTGATGCTGTCGCCGGCGCCCGTCACCGCATCCTGTGCTCCCCCGGCCCACTCACCCGCGGCTCCGAGGTCGACGCCCTCGGCGAGGCTCGCGACGTCGACGCCGGATGCCAGCGCCTCGAGGTCGACGCCCTCGGCGAGTCCTGCGAAGTCGACGCCCATTTGTCCGGCCTGGGCGAGCAGGGGGCCCGCGACGGCGCTGAGGACCGCGCCACCGGCGACGGCAGCGAGCAGGCCACCTGCTCCGACGACGCCCGCTCCGATCAGACCACCGCGGCCCGCACGCGCGAGCAGCGTCGACATGCGCCCCGGGCGAGCCGCCTCGGCCCGCGCGGCCGTGCGGGCCAGGTCGTCCGGAGCATCAGAGCGCGGGCGCTCGTGCGGAGCCAGATCGGCGTCCATCCGCTCCCGCACGTGCGCGCGCTGGGCCGGCGTCAAACGCTTGAAGGCCTCCCGGTGCATCTCCTCGACACGGTCGGGGTCGGCCGTGCGAAGCAGGTAGTCGTAGCGGGCGATCGCGGCACGGTCGTCGGCCGAGAGGCTCGACGCGGTGCCTGATGCGGCGGGCGGAGCGTAACGACCGGTTGACCCCGGCGCCCGCGACGTCGACACGTGAGGAGTCGCCGGCGGTGCCGGCGGGGTGGGGGCGGAGTCGGTGCGGCGATCGCCGGTGACGGCGTCCGCCGCCGAGCGCACCATGTCGCGCCAGTCCTTGCCGCCGCCCGCGGCCGGGGGACGCGGCGTGGACGACGACGACGAGGCCTTGTCGACGGCCTTGGACGCGAGATCGAACAGACGGGAGAACGAAACCATGGGAGAACCTCTCGACGGGCAGCGCACGGCTGCGACGTCAAGGTCTCCTCCGCCCGATTCGGACCGACGCACCCGGAGACCAACGGTGGCCTCGTGATGACGGATGCATCGCGACGGGAGTACTCCCCTTGCGACCTCCATCGTAAGGCGGCCACCTATGCGCTTGCTGGATCAGCCGCCCGTCGAGCGCACGGCCGTCAACCCGGAGCGCACGGGCCCTCGGACGAGCACATGACCGCGGGCGAGCGTCACGCGCGTCCAGGCACCGCTCGTTCGGACTGTCGCCGTCTCGCCGCCGGCGATGAACCCCAGCGCGAACGCGGCGAACGCCGTCCCGAGCGGCAGGCCGCCGAGAGCGTCGTCGGGCTGACCCCACACCTGCGCGCGAATGACGCGCACGACGTCCTCTCCCGCGTCCGCGGGCAGAGCGTCCGCGACGGCGGCGACCCCGAACTGCGCGCGGGATGCCAGAACCGCCGCGTCGATGGCATCCGTCTCATCCCATCCGCTGCGTGGCGGGGAGATCCCCGCCCAGGCGGGCGAGGTCGCGGTCTCCGGCAGGATGACGGCTTGGGCGTCGTCGGGGGCGGGCAGGAGCGCAGCGGCATCCACGACGAGATCGCATTCGAGCTCAGCGTCGATCGCCGACACGCGGATCCCCAGCACCGTCGGAGTGGTGTCGAAGAGGCCGCGGGGCGCGAGGGGCGCGGCGGTCGTGACGAGCACGCCGGCGTCAGCTCGAAGGCGCACCGTCCCGTCGCCGAGACGGATCGCGCGGGACGCGAAGGTGAGCAGGTCGGCAGCCGCCTGCGGATCGGGGAACAACAGACGCGCGGACACCCGCCCTAAACTACCAATCGGTGCGGGCCTGCCGTACCGGAATGGAGCGAACGTGACCGACGCGGTCGATCCTGTGGCGTCGTTGCTCGCGGTGCTCGACCTTCGTGACGCGGGAGCCCGGACCACCGAGGACATCTTCACCGGCGTGTCGCAGTCGATGCCGTTCGGCCGCGTCTACGGCGGCCAGGTGCTCGCGCAGTCGATCGTGGCGGCTTCGCGCACCCTGCCGCCCGAACGCACGGTGCACTCGATGCACGGCTACTTCCTGCGGCCCGGCGATCCCGCCGACGGCATCACGTTCTCGGTGGACCGTATCCACGACGGTCGCTCGTTCTCGACGCGCCGCACTCAGGCCTATCAGGGGGGCGTGCCCATCTTCTCGATGATCGCCTCGTTCCAGGACGACGATCCCGGCCTCGAGCATGCGGAGCCGATGCCCGACGGCATCCCGCTCCCCGAGGACCTCCCGGAGTTCGATCCGGAGGGCCTGCATCCCCTCAGCCGTCGGATGTTCTCCGAGCGCCCGGTCGACGTGCTGCACGTTCCCTCGCCCATCTACACCTCCGTCGAGGGTCCGGAAGTTCCGCGCCAGGCCGTCTGGATGCGCACTCGCCGGTCGCTCCCCGACGACCTGGCGGTGCACCGCGCCGCGCTTGCATACCTCAGCGACCTCACGATCCAGGAGACGATCCTGCGCGCGCACGGCATCGCGTGGAACACGCCGGGGCTGAAGGTCGCGAGCCTCGACCACGCGATGTGGTGGCACCGCCCCGGACGTGTCGATGACTGGCTGCTGTACGTGCAGGAGTCCCCGAACGCGCGCGGAGGGCGCGGCCTGTCGACGGGGCGCGTCTACACGCGCGACGGTGTGCTCGTGGCGAGCGTCGCGCAGGAGATCATGGTGCGCGTGCCGCGCGACTGAGCTCCTCGACTCCGTGGAGAGGGGGCGGATGCCGCCCGCGGCTCTCCGGCGGATTGGGTGGATGCCGCGGCGGCGCTCCCGGTGGATGCGGGCGGATGCCGCCGAGGAGCTCCCGGTGGGCGCGGGCGGATGCCGCCGAGGCGCTCCCGGCGGACGCGGGTCCGGGCGGGCCGTGGACGACCGGACCGGCGGCGGTCTTCGATCGGGTGGCTGCGCACCGCCTTCAGGCCGGGGGTCGGACGCCACTATGACGAGCGCGGCGGCGGCCGTCGATCGGCCCGCGCACCGCCATCGGGCTGGCGGGCCCGTGAGATCAGGAGCGACCGGATCTGCGGCGGTACTCGATCGGGTCACCGATGTAGGGCGTCCACGCATCGCGTTCGGACGCGCTCCAGCGGATTGGCCGCCCGCTTGCCGTGTCGACCAGAACGACCACGACGGTCGCCCGGGCGTAGAGCACCGGCTCGGCGGATCCCGCGGGGCTGAAAACGTCGAAACAGATGTCGGCGCTGGAGCCGCCCATCGCACCGATCCACAGGCGCACATCGAGCGGGCGCTGGCTGTAGGGAACCGGTCGCAGGTACTCGATCTCTTGGCGCGCGATCAGGGTCGCCCGCTCGCCGCCGCTCTCGAGCACACTCATGTCGAAGACGGCGGTCGGCAACGCCTCGGCGTCGTCGTCGCCGCGCCAGAAGGCGCGCAGACGAGCCTCCTCGAGCAGCTTCAGCATCGACGCGTTGTTCACGTGGCCGAGCGCGTCGAGATCGCCCCATCGAAGGTGGATGGGCACGTGCACCCGCCCGGGTCCGGCGGAGGCCGAACCCGGGTCGGAAGGTGCGGTGTTGTCAGTCACGCGTCAACTTGCGGTACGTCGCGCGCGACGGGTTGGCGGCATCCGCTCCGAAGCGTTCGATCTTGTTGGCCTCGTACGCTTCGAAGTTGCCCTCGAACCAGTGCCACTGATCCGGGTGCTCCTCGGTGCCCTCGTACGCGAGAATGTGTGTCGCGATGCGGTCGAGGAACCACCGGTCGTGAGTGATGACCACGGCGCAGCCGGGGAACTCCAGAAGGGCGTTCTCGAGTGAACTCAGCGTCTCGACGTCGAGGTCGTTCGTCGGCTCGTCGAGCAGAAGCAGGTTGCCGCCCTCTTTGAGCGTCATCGCCAGGTTCAGTCGGTTGCGCTCACCACCCGAAAGAACACCGGCCTTCTTCTGCTGGTCCGGTCCCTTGAACCCGAACTTCGACACGTACGCGCGAGAGGGGATCTCGGTCTTTCCGACCGTGATGATGTCGAGCCCGTCGGACACGACCTCCCACAGCGTCTTCTCCGGATCGATGCTCGCGCGGGACTGGTCGACGTAGCTGATCTTGACCGTCTCGCCGATCTTGAGTGAGCCGCCGTCGAGCGGTTCGAGACCGACGATCGTCTTGAACAGCGTGGTCTTGCCCACACCGTTGGGGCCGATGACACCGACGATGCCGTTCGGGGGCAGGTTGAAGCTGAGGTTGCTGATGAGCCAACGGTCGCCGAAGCTCTTCTCGAGCTTCTTGGCGTCGATGACGATGCCACCCAGACGCGGACCCGCGGGGATCTGGATCTCGTCGAAGTCCAATTTGCGCGTGCGCTCCGCCTCGGCTGCCATCTCTTCGTAGCGCGCGAGACGGGCCTTCGACTTGACCTGGCGACCCTTCGCGTTGGAGCGCACCCACTCCAGCTCCTCTTTGAGGCGCTTCGCGAGCTTCGCATCCTTCTTGCCCTGGACCTCGAGGCGCTGGCCCTTCTTCTCGAGGTAGGTCGAGTAGTTGCCCTCGTAGGGGTACAGGTGACCGCGATCGACTTCGGCGATCCACTCCGCGACGTTGTCGAGGAAGTACCGATCGTGGGTGATGGCGATGACAGCGCCCTTGTAGGCCTTGAGGTGCTGCTCGAGCCACAGAACGCTTTCGGCGTCGAGGTGGTTGGTGGGCTCGTCGAGCAGGAGCAGGTCGGGCTTCTGCAGCAGGAGCTTGGCGAGGGCGACGCGACGACGCTCTCCACCCGAGAGCGGAACCACCGAGGCGTCGGCCGGCGGCGTTCGCAGTGCAGCCATGGCCTGCTCCAGCTGGGAGTCGAGGTCCCATCCGTCCGCGGCGTCGATCTCTTCCTGCAGCGTGCCCATCTCGGCCAGCAGTGCGTCGAAGTCGGCGTCGGGGTCGGCCATGAGAGCCGAGATCTCGTTGAAGCGATCGAGCTTGGGCTTGATGGCGACGCCGTCCTGGATGTTCTCCAGGACGGTCTTGGTCTCATCGAGCTCAGGCTCCTGCATGAGGATGCCCACGCTGAAGCCGGGGCTGAGACGCGCCTCACCGTTGGAGGGGTTGTCGAGACCGGCCATGATCTTGAGGATCGTGGACTTTCCGGCGCCGTTGGGGCCGACCATCCCGATCTTCGCACCGGGGAGGAACGACATCGTGACGTCGTCGAGGATGAGCTTGTCGCCCACTGCCTTGCGGGCACGGACCATGGAATAGATGTATTCGGCCATATCCCGTCCAGTCTAGGGGCGGCCTGCCGCGGGGGCCGACGATCGTCGGCCGCTCGTCACCAGTCGATCGGCCGCGTCTGCCCGATCAGGCATCCGCCGGACGACAGTCCCGGGAGCACCGTCGTGACGGGATCACCGATGGACGGGCCCACCTGGCCGACGAGGCACTCGTCGCCGAGGCGGACCGCGAACTCGATGCTCTCCGCACCGTTGCCGATCGTGGAGGTGTCAGGGGTGACCTGCATCGTCCCCTTGTCGAAGCCCGATGCCGTCAGCGCGTCGACGTACGCGCGCCCGGAGACCTGGTCCGCTCCCGCCCAGACAGTGGAGACGACCTGGGTGAAGATCGGGAGGTTCTGCTGAGCGCTCCCTCCGGGGACGAAGGCGACGGGGGACGGCGAAATCGGTGCCGGGACGGTATCCGCGGGTGCGGGCGACGCCGAGGAGCCGGCGTCGCCCGCACCCGTCGGAGTGGACGCCGGCGCGGGCGGCTCGCCCGTGCAGCCCGCGAGGGCCAGAACGGCCACAAGGGTCAGGGCGGCGAGGGGACGACCGAGGGAGCGAGACACGGTTTCGAGTCTACGGAACGCCGCGCCTGAGCCCGCCGGCCTGCGTACCCGCCGCCAGACGGCGGTGACGACTGAGCCCCTGACCTCCTGCTGCACCGCCGTTCGCCGCGAAGGCGTCGGGACGCAGCGTCCGCCGCCCTCCGGCCGGAGCCGCCTCTCGCGGGCAGGGCGTCAGAACGGCGCCTCCAAGTCTGCCGCTTCCACCAGACCGCCCGCCCCGGCTCTGACCCCGACCGGCTCCCCCGGGGCTCCCGGAACCGACCACGCGGCCTCCATCGCCCCTCCCGCCTGCGCCTCGGTGTCCGCCGCGGCCCGGTCCGGCGAGGGAGCCGTCTGCGCTGTGGGCTTCGGCGTGCGGTCGAAGCGCGTCGTCCCCCAGCGCAGATCGTGACCGATGGCGTCGGCGACGACGTCGGCACTCACCCCGCGCTTCGTCTCGGTCTCCCATTCGCGCAGCCGCAGTCGGCCGCTCAGGACGACCCGCTCTCCTTTGCGCAGGGAGCGCAGGGCGTTGGCGCCCAGTTCGCCGAACACCGAGATCGAGTAATAGTTCGTGTGCGCGTCGACCCATTCGCCGCGCTCCTTGTCGAGCCTGCGCTCGCCGACGGCGAGGCGGAAGGCTGCGACGGAGCCGCCCCCACGCGTTGCGCGCTGCTCGAGATCCCCGACGATGTTGCCTACCAGGGTGATGTGGTCGCTCATGATGTTGTCCTCTCGACGTGATGTGCGCTCCGGCATCCGTGTGCCCGACGGATGCCGGAGCCACGCTCAGGATGGCTCGGGCGCGGACGAGAGCGCGGCGTATTTCCGCGGGTCCGTGGAGGAACGGATCGATCGACCGGATGGGGAGGAGTGGCCCGGGATCGCGCCGACACCGATGTCGGAGGTTGGTCCTATCGTCAGCGGCATGAGCACCGCACTGTGGAACGATCCCGCACCGGCCCCGCGCTCGGCCGGTTGGGGCGCGGCGACGCACGTCGCCGCCGGCCTGTGGCGCATCGCCGATCCGCGCGGCATCGTCGTGGGTCACATCCGTGCGATCGCCTCCGACGCGGGGTGGCGCTACGCCGCCGAGCGGTTCCATACCGCGTCGGGGGGCTTCCGCCGTCTCGGCGAGTTCTGGTCGTCGAGCGATGCCCTCGAGTGTCTTCGTTACGCGCGATGAGTCCCCGTCGCCCGTCCCGCCCGGCCCCGACCGTCCGCTCAGATCAGATCACCGTGGCGAAGTCCTCTCGCACGGGGCTCGTCCGCCCGTCGCGCACGTCATCCCAGGCGACCCGCAGCACATCGACGGCACGTTCGAGCGTTGCCGGAGGCGCCGTGAAGGGGACGCGCAGTCGCCTATCGTGGCCTCCCTCGACGGCGAAACGCGACCCTGCCGACAACGCCAGCCCACGCGCCCGAGCGTTCATGACGAGCGGAGTGCTCAGCGGTTCACCGAGTCCCACCCACAGCGAGACACCGCCGAAGACTTCGGGCACCTCCCAGTCGGGCAGCTCACTGCGCAGAGCGGCCACCAGGGCGTCGCGGCCCGCGCGCAGCACGTCACCGCGTTGGCGGGCGATCTCGTCGAGCCGCGGCACGAGCCGCGTCGCAATGGCCTGCTCGATCTCCGGGGTGCCCAGATCGTGTACCGGCCGTCCGCTCGCGAGGCGGCGCACGATGTCGGGGGCCGCGCGGATCCACCCGACCCGCAGGCCACCCCACACGGTCTTGCCCAGCGACGCCACGCGGATGATGCGGTCGTCGTCGGGAAACCAAGCCGGTCCGGACGTACGGTCGATGTCCAGTTGCGCTGTGGTCTCGTCCAGCACGAGCAGGGTCCCGGTCGCTTGTGCCGCCGCGACGAAGGCCGAAACCTCCCCGGCGGTCATCGTCCGGCCCGTCGGATTGTGAAAATCGGGCATGAGGTAGGCGAGCGAGGGCAGTGCGCGCGCGAAGCTCTGCGCGGCGCGCTCGAGGTCCCACCCCGTCGTGGAGTCGACCGGCACGCCGACGAGGCGCGCTCCGACGCGGCGGAACGCGTCCGCGGCGTGCGGATACGTCGGGGTCTCCAGGATCACCCGATCGGCCCTGCTCAGCAGCACCGACGCGATGAGGTGGATCGCGCTCTGAGCGCCCGTCGTGACGAGGATCTGATCGGGGGATGTCGGCATCCCCCGCTCGACATAGTGGCGCGCGATCGCGGCTCGCAGACGCGGGTCGCCGACCACGTCGTATCCGATGCGCGCGACCAGGGCGGGAGCGTCCTGCGTCGCTTCGGCGATGACCGCCGGCAGGCCGGGCCACGCCGCCGGACTCGCCTGCTGCAGGTCGATCGTGGCGCCGTCGCCTTCATGGCCCCCGGGATCATTCCTGCGAAGCGGCAGCGTCACGCTACCGCTCCCCCGCAGGCTCTCGATGTGCCCGGTCGCGCGAAGGCTGCGATACGCGGCGGCGACCGTGGTGCGGCTCAACGAGAGGGCCGAGGCGAGCTCGCGCTCGGCGGGCAGGGCGGTCGAGGGCGCGAGCCGGTTGTCGAGGCACAGCAGCCGGATGCCATCGGCCAGCGACTCGTAGGCGGAGCCGCTCCCCCGCCAGCCGCCCAGAGCGGCGGCGAGAGCGCGGGCAGAGATGCGAGAGTCCATGTGTCCACGTTAGCTCGATTGGCATCCTGCCTAACATCCAATCGTCTGATTGGATCTTTCCATGCTCTCCCGGATCACCCGTCTCCTCGTCGGACTCGCGCTGTACGGCGTGGGGTGCGCCCTCACCGTCGCCGCCGGCCTCGGCGTCGACCCGTGGACCGTCTTCGCGCAGGGCCTTTCCCGCGTCACGGGCGTCGGAATCGGCTGGATCACCAACACCGTGGGCCTAGCCGTCCTGCTGCTGTGGATTCCGCTCCACCAGCGGCCCGGAGTCGGCACCGTCGCCAACATCCTGCTCGTCGGCACGAGCATGCAGGTGGCGCTCTGGGTCTTGCCTCACCCCGATCAGCTCTGGATGCAGGCACTGCTTCTCGTCGCCGGCGTCGTCCTGGTCGCGACCGCATCCGGGCTGTACATCGGCGCGCGCTTCGGCCCCGGACCGCGCGACGGGCTGATGACGGGTCTGCACGGTCGATTCGGGTGGCCGATCTGGGCGTGCCGTCTCGTCGTCGAGGGGTCGGTGCTCGTCCTGGGCTGGCTTCTCGGGGGCACCGTGGGCCTCGGGACGGTCGTGTTCGCCCTGGGAATCGGCCCGCTCGTGCACATCGCGATGCCGTTGCTCGCGTTCCCGCGGCCCACATCCCGTCCCCCGCGGCTCGCAAACGCCTGAGGCGGAAATCGGGGCCCGGGCCCGTCGGCGCATGGATCCCGCTCACGAGGTATCAGCCCGCGGGGTGCGTCGCGCACGACGACGGAGGCCGGATTCCGCCCGCCCGCCTCACCGGCGCGCGGAATCCGTTGCGCACGCCGCCGCAGCTGGTCGGTCAGCCGGGCGACGCGGCAGCCGTCAGTGCTCTCGGAACTCCGGCCGGTCGCTCCCGGGCTTGAGGTGCGAGTGGAGCGCGTTCTTGGCGATCTCCATCGACGGATAGACGCCGAGTCGTTCGGCCTTGCCCGCCATGTGAACGCTGTAGCCCTCGGCATCCTGCTGGATCTTGCCGACGGCCCCCACGGGTCCATAAGCGACCCAGAGTCGGTTCGTCACGGTCTCTGACATGAGTGCTCCTTTGCTCTCTCTGCGGCGGAGATTACGCCGGCCGGGACGGACGCACCAGGGGGCTGGTGCAGCGCGACCAGGTCGACGGATATCCTGAGGACGACCCCCAGTAGCTCAGTGGATAGAGCAGCGGCCTTCTAATCCGCCGGTCACACGTTCGAATCGTGTCTGGGGGACCAGGACCGATGTCGGAGCCCCTCACTAAGATGTGGGGATGGTAAACGCCTCCGAGAACGACCGGCTCGTCTGGATCGACTGCGAGATGACGGGTCTCGACCTGGCGGTCGACGAACTCGTGGAGATCGCCGTCGTCATCACCGACTTCGAGTTGAACGTGCTCGACCCGGGCTTCCAGATCGTCATCAAGCCCGACGACTCCGCCTTGGCCAACATGGGCGAGTTCGTCACCCAGATGCACAGGTCCTCCGGACTGATCGACGAGATCCCGAACGGCGTGAGTCTCGCGGATGCCGAGTTCCAGGCGCTGGAGTACATCCAGCGGTTCGCCCCCGTCGAGGGCAAGGCGCCCCTCGCCGGCAACACCATCGGCACCGACCGCATGTTCCTCGCGAAGTACATGCCGCGCGTCGACCGGTGGTTGCACTACCGCAACGTCGACGTCTCGAGCATCAAGGAGCTGTCGCGCCGGTGGTATCCCCGCGCCTATTTCCAGGCGCCGGCCAAGCACGGTGGCCATCGCGCCCTCGCGGATATCCGTGAGTCCATCCGCGAGCTGGCCTACTACCGCGCCGCGGTCTTCGTGCCGCAGCCCGGGCCGACGAGCGACGAGGCGAAGGCCGTCTCATCGGCGGCCGTGTCGTCGTTCGCTTTGGACGTATGACATAATCGTTCAGTTGTCTGCTGCGGCAGACACATGGTGGCTATAGCTCAGTTGGTAGAGCACCGCGTTGTGGTCGCGGGGGCCGCGGGTTCAAGTCCCGTTAGCCACCCCAGTAAAATCAAGGGAAAACGGAGCACCGGAAACGGTTTGCCCACATCTTGCCCAC
>NZ_JALGRP010000030.1 GCF_022815605.1 Microbacterium sp. VKM Ac-2923
GCGGCGGAGATAAAGCGGTTGCAGAAGGAGGTCTCGGAGTTGCGGAAGGCGAACGAGATCCTCAAGGCTGCGAGCGTGTTTTTCGCGAAGGAGCTCGACCGCCCCTGACCGAGATGATCCGGTTCATCACCGAGTACCGGGATCGTTTCGGGGTCGAGCTCATCTGCCGGGTGTTGCGCCCGGCAGTTCAAGGGTTCCTCACCTCCCGCGGCTACCGCGCCGCCATCGGCCGTGTGCCGTCCGCCCGCCAGCTGCAGGATGAGCTGCTCGTCCCGGAGGTCGCCAGGCTGCATGCGGAGAACTACGGCGTCTACGGCCGCCGGAAGATGCATGCACTGATGCGTCGGCAAGGGTGGGACATCGGCCGCGACCAGACCGAACGCCTCATGCGCCTGGCCGGGGTCCGAGGCGTCCGGAAGTCGAAGCGTGTGTTCACTACCCGCTCGGACAAGACGACCGTGCTGCCGAGTGATCTCGTCAACCGCCGCTTCACGGCGCCGGCGCCGCGGCGGCTCTGGGTTTGTGACGTGACCTACGTCGCAACGTGGTCGGGGTTCGCTTACGTCGCGTTCGTTACCGATGTCTATTCGCGTCGCATCGTGGGCTGGAACGTCGCGTCGACGCTGCGGTCGGAGATCCTTCCGATGCAGGCGCTCGATATGGCCGCCTGGAACGTCGGCGGCCGACTCGATGGGCTGGTCCATCACGCCGATCACGGGTCGAACTACACCGCGATGGTCTACACCGAGTGGATCGTCGAACTCGGCGCTGTCCCCTCCACCGGGACCGTCGGCGACTCGTTCGATAACGCCCTCGCTGAGGCCGTGAATGGCCTCTACAAGACCGAACTGATCCGTCAGCGCGGCCCCTGGCGAACCGTCGAGCAGGTCGAGCTCGCGACCCTCGAGTACGTGTGGTGGTGGAAC
>NZ_JALGRP010000031.1 GCF_022815605.1 Microbacterium sp. VKM Ac-2923
TTGGTCCGGTATCCGCGTCAGCGACGGTGGCAGCGTCGCTTTGACGCAGGCCAGGGTGTTGTATCCGCGATCCACTGGTGTGTCTGGGGCGTCGCCAACCGGGTTGAGCGTCACATCGTCGGTTATCGACAAGGGCGTGTCGGTGTGGGGTGCGAAGTCGGCGGTCACCGTTACGGGCAATACCGTCCGCGACGGCGATGTTCAGGTGACCCGGTATGACGGGGCGGAGTTCGCATTCGGGGTGACCGTAACTGGCAACACCGTCCAACGCGGATCTGTGCAGGTGAGCTCCGCCAACGCCAGTGGCAACGCACCGGCGATCCGGGTCACCGGTAACACCATCACGGGTAACACCTCTCTATGTGCCCTGAAGATCTCCGATGTGAAGCTTCGCCCGTCGAATCTGACGGGCAACACCATCACCGGCAACCAGCCCGACACGTTCTGCCTGAACGGCACCCTCGTGGAGAACTGGACTGTCCCAACCGCTGGCCCCCGCATCGTTGTCACTTTCGACGCTCCCGCCGAGGGATTGACCGTCGCGGCCGGAGTCACGATGACGGCGCCCGCCGGCACCATCATCAAATTCCAGCCGGGAGCTTGGTCAGGAACCAACTTGACGGTGGCTGGATCGTTGGTGGCGAACGGGACGTCGGCTAGCCCGGTGGTATTCACGTCGCTTTACGAC
>NZ_JALGRP010000032.1 GCF_022815605.1 Microbacterium sp. VKM Ac-2923
GAGGCGCCGATGAGCCCGCCCAGCAGGCCGATGACGACCGATTCGACGACGAACTGCCCGGCAATCTGTCTGCGGGTGGCGCCGAGGGCGCGTCGGAGACCGATCTCGCCGACGCGTTCCATGACCGACAGTGTGGTGACGTTGGCGATGCCGAGGCCTCCCGCGAGGAGGACCACGACGGAGAGGATGACGAAGACGAGGTTGACGTCCGCCTGGACGTTGGTGCCGAGGTCGGAGCGGCCGGAGGGGGCGGCGACGTCCATCGTGTCGGGGTTGTCGGGTGCGAGGGCGAGGGCGATCTGCTGGCGGAGCTGTGGTCCGGCGCCGACGTCGATTCTGGCCTGGGCTTGGCCGGGTGCTGCGGCGGCGAAGTCGGCGCGGGCGGTGCCGGTGGGGATGATGACGGCGTCGGCGAGCTCTCCGCGGGTGGTGGGGGTGCCGTAGATGCCGACGACGGCGTAGGCGATGTCGTCGATGAAGATGGAGGGTTGGGTGTCGACGCGGTTGATGCCGAGCTGCTCGGCGGCGCGTTCGCCGAGGAGTGCGACGCGGTCGGCGCGGGTGTCGTGGCCGTTGTCGAA
>NZ_JALGRP010000033.1 GCF_022815605.1 Microbacterium sp. VKM Ac-2923
ATCCCGTCCAGCTTCTCGCTGCCCGCCTCGCCGCGCCACGGCTCGATCCTCGCCATCACGGCGAAAGAGCGCGACGCCCTGGCAGCGAAGTGGAACCCCTCGCTGCTCGTGACCTCCATCGACCCGGTCGCGACCACCGTCCCGGCCGGATCCTCCGACGTGTCGCTGCCCGGCACGGCGCAGGCGACCTTCAAGGACGGTCACCGCGAGACCGTCGCCGTCACCTGGAGCAAGCCCGACCTGTCATCGTTGAAGAAGGCCGGCGACACCGTGCAGGTGCGCGGACAGCTCGCCAACTCGGCGGGTACGCCGGCGATCGCGACCATCACCGCCACGGCACCCCCGGG
>NZ_JALGRP010000034.1 GCF_022815605.1 Microbacterium sp. VKM Ac-2923
CGCGGCGGGGGCCTGAACAACTCCGACGTGGCCTTCATGCTCGACCAGTGCCACAACATCGAAGACAAGATCCCCGGCCAGATCCGCTCGGTGCTCAATGTGCAGGAGATGACGGCCCGGGCCCTGCTCGTCGACCGTGACGCCCTGGCCGCCGCGCAGCAGGCGAACGACGTGCTCGGCGCCAACGCCGTGCTCATGGACGCCTTCTACACCGACGTACGCCCGGCCCTCGCCGAGTGGCGCGAGTCGCGAGGCCTCCCCGCCGACCCGATGGCCGCGTTCGCGGCATCCGGATA
>NZ_JALGRP010000035.1 GCF_022815605.1 Microbacterium sp. VKM Ac-2923
CGGAGCGGAGGAGATACGGCGACGGGAGGATCAGCTCCGCCCGCAGACTCCTCCGCTCACCCGATGCCCTCCACTCGTCACCGTGCCGCGCCGCGGCTGAAACCGCGCACGGGTGGATGCGGCGTAGGGCGGTGGCGGTCCGGTGCCGGGCCGGGGCGGTCCGGTCTGGTCCGGTGCGGAGGAGATCCTGCGACGGGAGGATCAGCTCCTCGGCGGTTTCAGGCGGTCAGTGCAACACCGTTGTCTGGTGGGGTTGAGAGTAGTCGTTCGAGGGCTTCGGTGGGG
>NZ_JALGRP010000036.1 GCF_022815605.1 Microbacterium sp. VKM Ac-2923
CCCGGCCCTCGCCGAGTGGCGCGAGTCGCGAGGCCTCCCCGCCGACCCGATGGCCGCGTTCGCGGCATCCGGATACCCGACCCGCATCGCGGAAGAGCGTGTCGGCGGCATCCAGGCCGGCTGGGGCGCGTGACCACGCGATCTTCCGGCGGCGCGCTCGTGTCGCCGCACCGCGCTGAGTGTCCAAGACACCCGGACGGTCTCGAAGGTGGTCTCAGGTGGCTAGTGCAACACCGTTGATCAGTTCGGTCAGCATGACATGTGGGCTGCGGAAGTCGAG
>NZ_JALGRP010000037.1 GCF_022815605.1 Microbacterium sp. VKM Ac-2923
ACGCTCGCAGCCTTGAGGATCTCGTTCGCCTTCCGCAACTCCGAGACCTCCTTCTGCAACCGCTTTATCTCCGCCGCGGCCTCAGTCGTGACGCCGGGCTTCACCCCGGCGTCGACCTCGTAGCGACGCTGCCACAACCGCAACGTCTCCGGACTCATCCCCAGCAGCCCAGCCACATGCCGGACCGCGCTCATCATCGTCGG
>NZ_JALGRP010000004.1 GCF_022815605.1 Microbacterium sp. VKM Ac-2923
CCGCTTCACACTCCGCAAAACGCTGAACACAGCCACGCCCCTCAATCAGGGTGTTGCACTGACCCAATGAGACCGCCCTCGGCGGCATCCTCCCCTGGCCGGATCTCCTCCTGGGGCGACACGCCTGCCGGCACGGTCCGGCCCGGGACAGGGCCAGGCGCACGCGCTCAGCCGCGCAGGCGCTCCTCCAGCCCGGCGCGCACCGCGGGCCATTCCTCGCGCAGGATCGAGAAGTAGAGGGTGTCTCCGACACTGCCGTCGGGCGCGATGCGGTGGTGACGCAACCGCCCCTCGGGCGTGGCCCCGAGTCGTTCGATCGCCCGCGCGCTGCGCGCGTTGCGCGCGTCACAGCGCAGCGCCACGCGGTTCAGGACCCACGTGTCGAACGCCTGCTGCAGCAGCAGCAGCTTCGCCGCCGGATTCGTCCGCCCACCCTGGAACGCGCGGCCGTACCAGGTCGTGCCGATCTCGATCCGGCCCTGGGCCGGTGCGAAGTCGTAGAACGTCGTCGAGCCGTGGATCACCGCCGTCTCGGCATCCCGCACCGTGAAGGCGTACATCCCCGGCGTCTCGAGCTGCTGCGCGACGCGGTCGGCGTAGGCCCCCACCGAGTCCGGCCAGGGCGTCGTCATCCCTGCCCACAAGGCCGGGTCGGTGAGCGGCCACGCGGCAGGCGCGTCGTCGGGGTGCGCGGGGGTGAGCCGGATGCCATGCCCCTCGAGCACGATGTCGTGAACGGTCATCGCGCCTCCAACTGCGCGACGAACTCGTCGGCGGCGTCGAGCTTGCGGCGCAGATCATCGCGGCGCGTGACGGCCTCGTCGCGGATGTCGGCCAAGCGGGCGGCGAGAGCCGTATCGCGAGGGTCGGCGTCGAGCCCGCCGACGACGGCGAGCAGGTCGCCCATCTGCTCGAGCGAGTACCCCAGCGGCTTCATCCGGCGAATGAGCAGGAGCCGCGACTCGTCGTCGGGGGTGTAGAGCCGGAATCCGCCGTCGCTCCGCGCCGAGGGGCGCAGCAGACCGATCTCGTCGTAGTGGCGGAGCGTGCGGATGGACAGCCCGGTGCGCTCGGCGAGCTCGCCGATCTGCATCGGTCGCTGGGCGGTCATGGCATCCCCCGTTCCGCAACCCTCTCGTTACGGTAGAGTTCGTATCGGTCGCGATCGCGACCCCCCTATTCTTCCCCGCGCCGACGCGGGTTCCCTCCCACCTCCCGGAGCATCTTCATGACCGACGTCCTCGCGCGCCCGCGGCCCGAGCCCACCGTGCTGCAGGCCCTGCGCTCACCGCGCCTGCTCACCCGCGAGGTCCTCGCCGGCCTCGTCGTGGCCATCGCCCTCATCCCCGAGGCGATCGCCTTCTCGATCATCGCCGGGGTCGACCCGCGGCTCGGTCTGTTCTCGTCGTTCGTGATGGCCGTCGCGATCGCCTTCCTCGGTGGGCGCCCCGCCATGATCTCGGCCGCGACCGGGGCGATCGCCCTGGTCATCGCACCCGTCGCCCGCGAGCACGGGGTCGACTATCTCCTCGCCACGGTCATTCTCGGCGGCATCCTGCAGGTGGTGCTCGGCCTCCTCGGCGTCGCCAAGCTCATGCGCTACATCCCGCGCAGCGTGATGGTCGGTTTCGTCAACGCGCTGGCGATCCTCATCTTCACCGCGCAGGTGCCGCAGCTCATCGGCGTGCCGTGGGCGGTGTACCCGATCGCCGCGGTGGGACTCCTGATCATGTACCTGCTCCCGCGCGTCACCAAGGCGGTACCGGCGCCCCTCGTCGCCATCGTGCTGCTGACCGGCGCTGCCGTGGTGTTCGGCATCTCGGTGCCGACGGTGGGCGATCAGGGTGCGTTGCCCGAGAGCCTGCCCGCGTTGCTGATCCCGAACGTGCCGTTCACCCCCGACACCCTGGCGATCATCTTCCCCTTCGCGGTGGCCATGGCCATCGTGGGGCTGCTGGAGTCGCTCATGACGGCATCCCTCGTCGACGACATCACCGACACCCCGTCCTCGAAGACGCGTGAGTCGCTCGGCCAGGGCGCGGCGAACGTGCTGTCGGGCTTCTTCGGCGGAATGGGCGGTTGCGCCATGATCGGCCAGACGATGATCAACGTCAAGGCATCGGGCGCCCGCACCCGCATCTCGACCTTCCTGGCCGGCGTTTTCCTGCTCGTTCTCGTCCTGGTGTTCGGTGATGTGGTGGCGATCATCCCCATGGCGGTGCTCGTCGCGGTCATGATCGTCGTCTCGGTCGCCACGTTCGACTGGCACAGCATCCGCCCCTCGACGCTGCGCCGGATGCCGGTGAGCGAGACCATCGTGATGGTGCTGACGGTGGCGGTCACGGTGTGGACGCACAATCTCGCGATCGGTGTCGGCGTGGGTGTCGTCGCCGCAGCCGTCCTGTTCGCCCGCCGCGTGGCGAGCCTGACCACCGTCACCCGCGTCGCGGACGACGAGGTCGCGCGCTACACCGTCGAGGGCGAGCTGTTCTTCGCCTCGAGCAACGACCTGACGACGAAGTTCGCCTACCACCGCGACCCGGCTCGCGTCGTGATCGACCTGTCGCGCTCGCACGTCTGGGATGCCTCGACCGTGGCAGCCTTGGATGCCGTGCAGACGAAGTACGCCCGCCTCGGAACCGCCGTCGAGCTGCACGGGATGAACGACGCCGCCAGGCGCTTCCACGGGCGCCTCACCGGCGGGCTCGGCGTGGGCCACTGACCCCGGGCGCGAGGCGGCATAGCCGGGCCGGGACGGTGCGGCCGTGAATGGGGCGGTGCGCGGTGATGCCGGTATCGCGTGGCGAGGCAGAGCGTGGCGCGGCGGGCCGGTGCGGAGCGGCGGGCGTCAGGTCCGCAGCGTCGTCGACGGGGTCTCGCCGAACTCCCCGCGGTACATCGCCGCGAAGCGGCCCAGGTTGGAGAAGCCCCAGCGTGCGGCGATGGCGGCCACCGTCTCCACCGACGGGTCGGCGCTGCGCAGCTCCGCGCGAGCCGCATCGAGACGCACGCGGCGGAGGTACTGCATCGGGGTGCGGCCCGTCGCCGAACGGAAGGCATACTGCAGACCGCGCGGCGATAGACGCGCCGCCTGAGCGATGTCGGCCAGCACCACCGGCTCGGCGGCGTGGGCCTCGACATAGGCCTTGGCACGCCGCACCGGAGCGGGGAGCGGACGCGCCGGCCTGCCGGCGGCGAGGGCATCGGTGAAGGTGGTCGGGAAGGCCAGGAGCGAGGCCTCCAGCATGAGCGTCCGCGCCTGCTGCTCGATGATCGGGGTGCGCTCCGGCGAGCGCAACAGCACGTCGCGGGCGTACTCCCACGTGCGTGTCCAGTACCGCAGCCGCTGCTCGTTGACCGGCGCATACCCGGTGGGTCGGACGCGCAGGGTGTCGTCGCCCGAGAGCCGACGCGCGGCCTCGTCGAACTCCGCTCGGGCGAAGGACACGGCGGTGCCGGCGATGCGGCCGGTGAAGGCGAGCTCGATCGGGCGGTCCACCACCATGAACGGCACGGCGGTGTCGATGCGTTCGCGCCGATACGTCCCCGTCACCCGAGGGCCGGCGATGCGGCCGACCACGACCTGGTCGAGAGGGTCGGACTCGACCGTCATCGTGGAGCCCATCGTGTAGTCGCAGAACCCGAAGCCGGGCTCCGATGCCGCGTGCCAGGCGAGCGCCGGCTGGATCGCCTCGGCGCGCGAAATGCGCGCGCCGGGGACGATCGTCTGCCAGAGATGCTCGACGGTCTCGGCGTCGCGCGTTTCGATATTGGTGTGCTCCACGGGTTTTTCCTAAATCGTCCGAAAGTATGCGGCAAGACCATTGCGCCGGGAAATACGAGAAGGTATGGGACCGCTCTCATGCGTTGGACGAAGAAGTCGGTACTGACCACCGATGCCCCCGCACCCGCACTCCACCGTAACCTTTGAGTCGGCTGTGGTGCGCATTTCGCAGGAGTGGCCGCAACGCGCGCACCTCCGTCCGTCCCGCGCATCGTCGCCTTTTCATCGTTGCTCGGGCGGCCCGAGCAGGGGAGCATTCTCCGGGACGGGGCGGCATTGACCGAGCGTTCGTCGTTCCCCGACGCGGTCGGTCGGGCGGTGTCTCGGCGTGGCGCTCGTGACGCCGCGCCGAGACGCCCTCCGTCCCGCGATAATGAGGGGGGTCGCCGCTCGGCGGCCTTTCTCGAAGGGATGCCGATGCCGTTTCGCACAATGACGACGTTGCAGACCTGGGTCGACGATTTCCGCGCTCTGGGGTACGACGACGCAGAAATCCTGCGCGTCATCCCCCAGGACAGCGACGCGGGCGAAGACGCCGGATTGATCGCGGCGCGTCTGCGCAGCGTGTCGACGACGTTCTACGTGGCACCCGGAGCGGCCGAGGGCTCGACGGAGTGGGCTGTCACATTCGAACCGCGTGAAGACGCCGCCCCTCTGCCCGCCGGCCGGGTCATGGCACTCGCCGGCGAACTGGCGACCCTCGCGGCACTCTGCTCCTTCCTGCAGGCGCGATCCGAGGCGTTCCTCGCCTCCGTTCCGGACTGATCGGAGCCGACCGCCGACGTCGGCGGCATCCTCGGACGAAGCCGCCCAGCGGGGGACGGACGACCTGCCTACGGCACCCGGCCCCGCTCCCGAGACTCGCAGCTGCCGGTCGTCAGCGGCATCCTGGATCGGGCGGGGCCGACTGCGCCCGCGCGCCGGGACGGCGACACCCATGGCAAGCTGCTACTTCGCGGCAGCCCAGGTCGGGTCCTGCACGCCGAGACCGCGGTGCGTCAGCCTGCGGCCGTCGCGACGATTCGCCGCAGAAGATCCGCCGTCCGCCCCGCCTCGGCCGGATTGATCGTCGCGATCGCCGCTTCGATGTCGGCATCGAAGGCCCGCAGCGACGACCACGGCGGAGCTCCGAGGTCGACGGTCGCCGTGATGTGGTTGACACGGCGGTCGTCGTCGTCGAGATCGCGGCGTACCGCCCCTCGCTGCACGAGACGATCGATGAGGGTCGTCACTCCCGCCGAGGTGATGCCGAGGTGGTCGCGCACGTGCGAAGGCCGGGCTCCGGGGTTGTCGGCGACGAACAGCAGAGCGCGTGCGTCGAGTTCGTTCAGCCCCAGCTCGCGACGAGCCCCGGCAGCGGCGATCCGCCGCGCCTCTCCGTAGGCGAGAAGGGCGTGTCCGAGCGTCGACCCGGGCACGGGCGACGAGGAGATCTCGGATGAGGGGAGCACGACCCCCGATCGTACCCAGTTCCGCGATGGACGCGTGCAGCATGCGCTCCGCGCGTCTGCGCGTCGCCGTCGGCGGGCGCCACGCGCAGCTCGTCGCCGTTGTCAAGCGGGGCGCGGGCGGTCCCGACCGACGATAGGACTGAGACCAACAGCACCCCGTCGGGAGACGGGAGCAAGGAGAGCACCATGATCCACGGACAGCAGAGCGGACAGCAGGCGGGTTCGGTGTGGGGCATCGCGATGTCGACCGCCATGGGCAACGGCATCGTGCCTCGTTCGATCGAGGAACCTCGCGCGCGCACCGCGCTGCGCTGGCCCTGGTCGCGCACGCGTGACGCGGGTGAGTCGATGGCGGCCCTGCGCCGCGCCTGATCCGCAGCCCCTCCCCCCGGCGCGTCGGCTCCCACCCCCTGGAGTCGGCGCGTCGGCTTTTTCCCTTCCGAGGTCGCCTCGCGCCGCGGCGCCCGCTGGGCCGTCGACCCTCGCGGATCACGGGGGCATCGAGGAATCCGGATGCCGGCGGGCTGACCGCCCCGGCGTGCGCGGGCGTTCATTCGATGGTCGTCCGGGCGTAACCCACGATGCCGGGTCGAGCCTTCAGCATGGGACGACCGCTCCCGCGGTGCTGGAGTCCCGACCCGGAGGCGACCCGATGATTCGACCGGTCCGTGTGCTGTCGTTGTACGAAGGGTTCTTCGCGGGTGGTGCGCGCATCCTTCACTCCGACGTCGTGGCGGGTCTGGCCCGCGACGGGTCGCAGCAGCACCGCGTGCTCTCGCTGACCTCCGCCGCCCGCCGCGACGCTTCGCTGCAGCTGGCGCGCGACGACACACGCTTTCGCCGGCTGCGGGCCGCAGGCGTTGCGATCGACGCCTTCGACCGCATCGCCGGGGACCGCCCCCTCGCACCCGAGGACTTCACGGTCGACGAACTGACGCGCGCCGCGGAGCTCTTCGCCGAGACCGACGTCGTGCTGTCGTTGAAGGAACAGCCCCTCAGCCTCGTCGTCGCCCTGCAGCGCGCGGGTCTGCTGCCCGACCGTCCGATCGCCGCGTGTCTGCACCGCTCCGACCCGACGCACTCGGGTCCCGCCCTCGGGTGGCTGGCCGATGCGGCCGCCTCGGGTGCGGTGACGGCGACGATCGCGTGCGCCGAGTCCACCTCGACGGCGTACGCGCGCGCCGGCGTCGCCCCCGCGACCTCGTGGGTCATCGACAACGGCATCGACACGCGGCGGTTCCGCCCGGGCACCCGGGCCGAACGTCGACGCGTCCGCGCCGGTCTCGGCATCCCGGAGTCTGCACCCGTGATCATGTTGGCCGCGAGGTTCGATGCGATGAAGGACCCGGGACTGTTCCTGCGGGCGGTCGCCGGACACGCGCGTCGCAGCCCCGAGACGCACTACGTCGTGTGCGGGGCGGGAATGACCGCCGCCAACCCCGCCTTCGTCGCGCTGCGCTCCGAGAGCGGTGTCGGCGCCGAGGTGCCCCTGCACGCCCTGGGCCTGCGCGAGGACATGCCCGAGCTGTACCGCGCCGCCGACGTCGTCGCCCTCACCAGCGCGTTCGGCGAGGCGTCGCCCCTCTGCCTCGTCGAGGGTGCGGCATCCGGGGCCGTGCCCGTCACGACCGACGTCGGCGACGCCGCACGCGTGGTCGAAGGCTTCGGGCTGGTCACATCACGGAACGAGGATGCGATCGTGGCGGCGTGGGGCGAAGCTCTCCGGCATCGGACGACCCTGCGCGCAGCCGCCCTCGGCGCTCGCGGGCGGCTGGACCGGCGACGCATGATCGACGATTACCGCGGGGCGATCGCGGGTCTGCTGCTGCCGAGCGTCATGGCGGCCTGACGTCGGAGGTCGCCCCGCGGCGCACCGGCGGCGGCGGCGGCGGCGGGCGAGCATTACGGCCGCCACACCTCGGCCCGAACCTGCGGAGGGGTCAGCCGACGGTGACGGTGCGTCGCAACCCATGGGCGGCGAGCGCCGTGCACAGCGCGCACGCAGCGGCCGTCCCTCCGAGGAGCACCCACATCGGCGCGAACACGGTCAACGCTGCGAGGGCTGCCGGCAGCAGGAATCCGAGATACGTCAGCGAGTAGTACACGGCCGTGATGCCGGCGAGGTCCCGGGGTGTGGCGAGTGCCTGGGCGGCGGCGAGTCCGGCGACCATCGCGAGACCGTAGCCGGCTCCGAAGACGGGAGCTGCGACCAGCACGATCCACACCTGCTGCAGGGCGGCGGCGGGCATGAGCAGGACGGCGCCCAGGGCGATGAGCGAGCCACCGACCACCCCCATACGTCCGCGCAAGAACGTGGCGAGGTGACCCGAGAAGAACTGCGTCACCCAGCCCGCGCCGAGCGTGATGACCACCACGAGCGTTGCGAAGCCGACGGTGAACCCCGGGAGGCGACCGCTCACCAGGCTCGGACCGACGGCGAACGACAGGGCCGGGGCGGCGAACACCCAGGGTGCGAGCGGAAGGATGACGCGCAGGAACGTCGGTCGGGCCGACCGCGGGAGTCGCAGGTCGCCGTACAGCCGAGTCACGCCGGGAGTGAAGGGGCGCGTCTCGGCCGCCCGGAGGAGGACCACGGCGGCGACCACGCACGCGACGATCTGCACGAGATAGGGCACCACCGCCGGCCACGGACCCCACTGCGCCAACGCCCCGCCGATCCCCGCGCCACCTCCGAAGCCGATCGTCAGCATGCCCGCGGCCCGCCGCGCACCCGCCGACGACCGCCCCTCCGCGATGGAGAGCTCCTTGATCCACGACGTGCCGACGACCATCCCGGCCGCCACGCTGAGACCGCAGATGAACCGCCCGGCGCCGAGACCGACGAAGCTCGCGCTCGAGCTCGCGAGGACGACGCTCCCGAGGACACCGAGGCCGAGCCCGACGAGCAGCACCGGTCGCCGACCGTACCGGTCGGACCAGGCGCCCGACAGAGCGAACCCCGGGATAATCCCGAACACGTAGGCGCCGAGCAGGATGTCGACCTGGACCTGGGAGAAGCCCTCGACCTGCCGGTAGTACTGCATCAAGGGCAGGAAGTGATTGCCGCCCCAGGCCAGGACGATCACCGCCGGGGCGACGAGAAGCCAGGATCGGGCCTGCGGGCCGACAGTCACCGCACCCTCATCACCGGCTGGGCCACCGCGGGGCCGTCGAGGAGACGTCACTCCGGCTGATCGGGCTGGTAGACCTTGCGGAACGCGTCCTTGCGGGCGATCTTGCCGTCGCGGAACTCGTAGATGTCGCAGCCGCGCGTGGTCAGGATCGTTCCGTCGGGACCGGGGCCCGTGAACGACCAGGTCGCCGCGCCCCGGGTTCCGGCGATGAGGGGCTGCTCCTCCTCGTGCCGTTCCTGTCCGGTGTCGAAGGCGAGCATCAGCGCGAACCCCTCCCGGACCCGCTCCCTTCCCGACCAGGTGCGGCCCGGCTCGGGACCCACCGACGCACTGTAGACGCAGTCGTCCGTGACGTGGCTCATGAGGGCGTCCAGGTCGCGGCGGGTCCAGGCGTCGCTGAACGCGGCCAGCACCTCAGGCGTCATCTGCGGGGTGTCGTGCGGGGTCGGGAAGGTCTCGCTCATGAGTGAACTATGGCACCGGGCGGGCGCGATGTCCCGCGGGACTCTCAGCCGAGCGGATGCCGTCGGGGCGCCGGCGCCCGCCCTCTCGGCCCCGCGGCACCATAGACGCCCCACTCACGGTGCGCTATCCCTGCAGCGCGCACCGGATGCCATGCCTACTGTGAGACATGACCGCGCGCATCCTCTCGATCGGCACGGCGTTGCCGGACACGCGCGTAGACCAGTCGGCACTGCGCGACCTCTTCGCCGCACAGCCCGGCTTCGACCGCAAGAGCCAGCGGCTGGTGGGCGCGGCCTTCGATGCCGCCGCGATCGACACCCGCCACGTGGTGCTGCCGCAGCTGGCCGGACACGCCGGGGACGGCCTCGGCGTGCGCGACGGCGACACGCTGCTCATGCCGCCCACCGGAGCCCGCAACGACGAGTACCGCCGCACGGCGCCCGCGCTGTTCGCGGAAGCCTCCCGCGCCGCGATCGCCGGGTCGGGATATGAGGCGGATGCCGTGACGCACGTCGTGACGGTCTCGTGCACCGGCATGTTCGCGCCCGGGCCCGATTACCACCTCGTCCGCGACCTCGACCTGGCACCGTCCGTCGAGCGCTACCACCTGGGCTTCATCGGGTGTGCCGCGGCCATCCCCGCGCTGCGACTGGCGGCGCGCATCGTCGGCGCCGACCCCGCGGCGGTCGTCCTCGTCGCCTGCGCGGAGCTGTGCTCCCTGCACTGGCAGACGTCGTCGAACCCCGACCAGATCGTCGCCGCGTCCGTGTTCGCCGACGGTGCGGGCGCGGCGGTCGTGGCATCCGGGAACGCCTCCCACGACGGCCTCGACCTCGACGACTTCGCCACCCACGTGACCGACGAGGGAGAGAAGGACATGTCGTGGACCGTCGGCGACTCGGGCTTCGAGATGACGCTGACGCCCGAAGTGCCGCGCATCATCGGGCGGGAGATCTCCGCCATCGCCGCCGATGTCGTGGGAGACCTCGACCGTGTCGACGCGTGGGCCGTCCATCCCGGAGGGCGCAGCATCCTCGACCGCGTCGAGAACGCCCTCGGCCTGGATGCCGCCGCCCTCGCGCCCTCGCGCGAGGTGCTACGCCGTCACGGCAACATGTCCAGTGCCACGCTCCTGTTCATCCTGCGCGACCTGCTCGCCGACACCGCGCGTATCGAGGGCGATCGGGTCGCGGCGCTCGCCTTCGGGCCGGGACTCACCGTCGAGGCGGCCAAGATCACCGTCCGGCGCCCGGCGGCGTGAACCGCCCCGTGACGTCGGCCGCCCGGCCCCGGGGGCTGTCGCGACGCGACACGTCGCTGACCGAACTCATGGACGACCCCGACTGCGACCCTCGGGCGCTGGCCGCGACCTACCGCCGGTTCGACCTGGTGAACCGTCTCGTGTCCGCCTGGGGACGCGTGTACCGCGAGCACGTCGCGCCCGAATTGCGCTCGCTCGGTCGTCGGGCGCGGGTACTCGATCTCGGCTGCGGCGGAGGCGATGTCGTCGTGCGCCTCGCCGCCCTCGCCGCCCGGGACGGTCTCGCCGTCGACTGGGTGGGCGCCGACCCCGACCCCCGCGCGCACACCGCCGCCCTCGAACGGCAACGGTCGGGCGTGCGGTTCGTCGCCGCGGGTTCGCGCGAGCTGCTGGAGGCGGGCCAGAGGTTCGACCTCGTCGTGAGCAACCATGTGCTGCACCATCTCGACACCGAGGGATTGCGCTCGTTCGCCGACGACTCGCTCGCCCTGTCGCGTGGCGCCGTCCTGCACGCCGACATCGCGCGCAGCCGTCCGGCGTACGCCCTCTACGCCGTCGGCATCACCCCTCTTTCGGCCGGCACGTTCCTGCGCGTCGATGGACTGCGCTCGATCCGTCGCAGCTATCGCGCGCCCGAACTGGCCGCCGCGCTCGGCTCCCCGTGGCGGGTGGAGACGCCGGCACCGTTCCGCGTGCTCGCCGTCGCCCGCGGACGGGCGCATGCCGATGCCTGAGGTACTCGTCGTCGGCGCGGGACCCGTGGGCCTCGCCCTGTCCGCCGACCTGCACTCCAGGGGAGTCGACGTCGAGGTCGTCGAACGTCGCGCCGACGCGGGCGGCGGAACACGCGCCATCGGCATCCACTCCCCCGCTCTGGCGCTGCTCGAGGCGTGCGGCGCGACAGACGGCATCCGCGCCGAAGCGGTGAAGATCGCCCGGGGCGAGGCGCGCGCCGACGGACGGGTGATCGCCGAGATCCGCTTCGACAGCCTGCGGGCGCGGCATCCCTACGTCGCGGCGTTGGCGCAGACCGACACGATGCGGGTGCTGTCCGCTCTGGCCCCTCCGGTGCGCCACGGAACAACCGTCGAGGCGCTGCATCCCGACGGCGACGGCGTGCGGGCCGAGGTGGCGGGACCCGACGGACGGGCCGTACTGCGCGCCGGCGTGGTCGTCGTGGCATCCGGCTGGGCGGGACGCGGACTGGTCTACCGCCCGGCGGCCGTGCGCACGCTCCACTACCCCGACCGCTACGTCATGGCCGATGTCGTGGCATCCGGGGGTCCGGTGGCGCGCGTGCACCTCGAACGCGACGGCGTTGTGGAGTCGTTCCCGTTGCCCGGGGGGCGTCGGCGGCTCGTCGCGTGGGCCGGATCGGACGAGGTGGCGGATGCCGACGGCTTCCTCCGCGACGCGGTCGCCGCCCGCACCGGAGTCGACGTCGACATCGCGGGGGCCTCCTCGTTCGGCGTGCGGCGCGCGGTCGCCCCGGCCCTCCGGCGCGGGCGCATCGTCGTCGTGGGCGACGCCGCGCACGAGGTGAGTCCCATCGGCGGGCAGGGCATGAACCTCGGTCTTCTCGATGCCCTCACGCTCTCCCCGCTGCTGGCCCCGTGGGTGCGGCGGGGCGACGACGCGTCCCTGGCCCGGTGGGAACGCGACCGTCTCGCCTCGGCCCGGCACGCGGCGCGACTGGCCTTCCTCAACACCCTGCTCGGGCGCGCGGCGGGTCCGGCAGCGCACCGGATGCGGACCGGCACGCTGCGGACGCTCCTGCGGGGACCGGGCGGGGCGGCGTTCACGCGCGCGTACGCGATGCGGTTCGACCGGGCGGCGCGGGGAGCGTGACCACGTGGCGTGCGTCGGCGCGACGATGAGCGGTTCTTCCCGATGAGGTCCCTGCGACGCTAGCGTCGTCGCATGAACCCCCTGCTCCCCCATCACGACGGTTCACCACTGCACGTTTCGGAGTCTTCTCCCCAGATGGGGGATCTCGTTCGCGTGCGACTTCGGATACCCGTCGAGCACGAGGACGTGGTCGCCGTACGGATCCGCTCGACGGCCGACGCCGAGCCCTTCTTCGTCGAAGCACGCCCGCTCGGTACCGTCGACGGGTGGCACTGGTGGGAGGCGCCGCTGCCCGTCGCGAACCCGCGTACGGGGTATCGGTGGATGCTCACCCTCTCCGGGAACCGGGTCGTCTGGCTCAACCAGGCCGGGCTGTCCGCCATCGAGACCCGCGACTCCGAGGACTTCGCGCTCGTCGCGGACAACCCTCCCCCGTCATGGCTGCCGGGTGCGGTGATGTACCAGATCTTCCCCGATCGATTCGCGCGGTCGGCCACGGCAGACCGTCGACCCGTGCCCTCGTGGGCGCTTCCCGCGGCGTGGGACGATCCCGTGGATCCGGTGTCCCCCGCGCGAACGCGGCAGTTCTACGGTGGCGATCTCGACGGCATCCGCGAACACCTCGACCACCTCGTCGATCTCGGTGTGACGGTGATGTACCTCACGCCGGTCTTCCCCGGCTCCTCCAACCATCGGTACGACGCGTCGACCTTCGACCACGTGGACCCGGTTCTCGGCGGCGATGCGGCATACGCGGGTCTCATCGCGGCCGCGCACGATCGCGGGATTCGAGTCATCGGCGACCTCACCGTGAATCACTCGGGCGACGGACACGACTGGTTCCGTGCGGCATACGGGCATCCGGGCGCCGCGGAGGAGGACTTCTACTACTTCACGGACGATGCCAACACGCAGTACACGTCCTGGCTGGGATTCCCGAGCCTCCCGAAATTCGACTGGGCGAGTTCGGAGTTGGCTCGCCGGTTCGTGGACGGCCCGGATTCCGTCGTCGCTCGGTGGATGCACCCGCCGTTCTCGCTCGACGGGTGGCGCATCGACGTCGCCAACATGACCGGACGCCGGAGGGCAGAGGATCGAAACGCCGTCGTCCGCCGCGCGATCCGCCGCACGATGACGGCCGTGAATCCCGACACATACCTCGTCGCGGAGTCGACGGCCGACGCGACACACGACCTGCAGGGCGATGCGTGGCACGGTGCGATGACCTATGTGCCCTTCACTCGACCGCTCTGGAACTGGCTCGGCGAGACATCGACGACGCCGTACCGGAATGCGCAAGGGGAGACGGTGGCGGCTCCCTGGTACTTCGGTCAGCCGGTCGCGCAGATCCCGCGGTTCACCGCACGACAGTTCGTCGAGACGCACAACCGCTTCCTCAGCGGCATCCCCTGGTCGGTGCGCCTGGGGACGATGAACACCCTGGACAGTCACGACACCGCCCGGTTCGCCACGCACGCCGATGCCGCCGTGATCCCGTTGGCCGTCGGCTTGTCGATGACCCTTCCAGGGGTCCCCGTGGTGTGGGCCGGCGACGAGTTCGGCGAGCAGGGCGTCGACGGTGAGATGAGTCGCACGCCGATGCCCTGGCATCGTGTCGATGAACCCGGGCGTGCGGCCCGGTTCGCGCTGTATCGCTCGCTCGTCGCCGTGCGCCGTGACCACCACGTCCTCGGCGACGGCGGCCTGCGCTGGGTCCACGTGGACGACAACGCGATCGTCTTCCTCCGCGAGGGAGAGGGGGAGTCGATCCTGGTCCTCGCCGCCCTCGGCGATGTCGTCGTCGACCTCGACCCCGTCGTGCTCGCGGGTGCCCGTTCGGCGACGTCGGTCTTCGGTGACGCCGCTCTTGCGTTCGACGAGAGCGGCGGGGCGGCACTCACCGCCTCGGGGCCGGTCTTCGCGGCGTGGTCACTTCCCGGGGTGGCCGCGCCTCACCGGGCGTCAGACGGCGCAGCAGTACTCGATCGAACGATCAGGTCGAACGGCTGAGAGGTGTGATCCCCCGGGTCGTCGATACCCGCGCCGCCGTCCAACTGCTTCAGCAGGATCTTCACGGCTTGCGCGCCCTGCGCTCCCGGGTACTGAGCGATCGTGGTCAGGCCGAAGAACTGCGCGTGCTCGTGATCGTCGATGCCCACGACGGAGATGTCCTCCGGGACCCGGAGTCCCAGGTGACGAGCCGCCAGGATCGCTCCCATCGCCATCTCGTCCGACACGGCGAAGATCGCTGTCGGGCGACGGGAGTCATCGGTGAGGAGATGCATCGCCGCCTGATAACCGCTCTCGATCGAGAAGCTGCCCGTCTCGAGGAGCGCGGCGTCGACCTGCAAGCCGTTCTGCTGGAGGGCGAGTTCGTAGCCGACCTGTCGCTTGACGGGGAGATGGAAGTCCTTCTGCCCCGGTGCACCGCCGATCAGGGCGATCCTGCGATGACCGAGGGAGGCGAGATGGTCGGTGGCGAGTCTCGACATCTCGACGTCGTCCACGCTGAGCGTGTGCAGTCCGGCGATGGGACCGCCGACGCAGACGACGGGCTTCCCGACGGCGAGCAGACTGCGCGCCTCCTCCGCGCCGACCTCGAGGCTGATCGCGATCAGCCCGTCGGTGCGGCCTCGGTGGAGGAGTTGGGTGAAGACGCTCCCGCGGGTGTCCGCGCCACCGCCGAGGTTGTACAGGGTGAGGTCGAATCCCGCGCGGATGAGTTCGTTCTGCGCCTCTTCCAGCACCGACGCATAGAACCACCGCCGCACCATCGGCACGATGATGCCGATCGCGCGGGATCGCCCCGTCGCCAGTCCGGCTGCGGTGGCCGATGCCACGTAGCCGAGATCGGCCGCTACGGAGACGACGCGCTTCTGAGTGAGACCAGCGACGGATCCGCGACCGGTGAGGGCACGTGACACGGTCGCGGCCGAGACGCCGGCCGCACGGGCCACGTCTTCGATACCGACCATGATGCCCCTGCTTCCTGAGGCCTCGGCTGGGTCCGGACCGCTCAACGTGAGGATAGCCCAGCGCGAGTGCGCCCCCACCCCACCACGGAACTCGCTCGCCCGAGCCCCGTGGTGGGGGCGCAGCTCAGCCCTTGACCGACCCCGCGGTGATGCCTCCGACGATGTAGCGCTGGAGGTATTGGAACAACAGCACGACGGGTACGGCCGTGAGGACTGCCGCGGCTGCGAAAACGCCGAGGTTGCCGGTCCTGTCGGAGTCGAGCAGACCGTACAGGCCCACCGCGAGAGTCTTGACCTCGGTGTCGCGAAGGAAGATGGACGCGAGGATGAATTCACCGATCACGCTGACGAACGAGAGCACCCCGGTCACCGCGAGGATCGGCGTCACCAGCGGCAGGATGATACGGAAGTACACCTGCGTGTGAGTCGCGCCGTCCATGATCGCCGCTTCGTCGAGCTCGCGCGGGATGGAGTCGAAGAAGCCCTTGATGAGCCAGACCTGGCCGAGAGCGCCGCCGAGGAGGACCACGATGTAACCCGCCAGGGTGTCCAGCCCGATGAACGGCGCAACCTGTCCGACGGTCGTGAAGATGGTGAACAGGGCGGCCGCTGCGAGGAACTGCGGGAACATCTGCACGAGCAGGAGAGCGAAAAGGCTTCCCCGGCGCCCTCGAAAACGGAATCGCGAGAACGCGTACGCCCCGGCCGCGCTGCAGAAGATCGAGACGACGACGACGACCGTGGCGACGATCACCGTGTTCAGGAACCAGCGCGCGAACGGCAACGTCGGGTCGGTGAACAACGCGATGTAGTTCTCGGGACTGAACGCCGTCGGCAGGATCGACGCCGACGACACACTGCCGTTGGGGTTCAGCGACGCCGAGAGGATGTAGACGATCGGAATGAGCGCATAAACGACCGCCAGAACGCCGACGATGTAGCGCCAGCCGACCTCCTTGAACCATCGGCCACGCGAGATCTTGTTCATCTGCGGGTGCTGGAAGACCGGGCCGCTCTCGTTCGGATCGGTGAGGGTTGCGGAGGGGACGACTTGGCCCGCCTGGGGGTTGACCTGTGTCATCAGTACTCCTCGAGCTTCTTCGTGGCGCGGAACTGGATGGCGGCGAGAATGCCGGTGAGGATGAAGAGCATCACGGAGATCGCCGAGGCGAAGCCGATCTGCTGTGCTCCGCCGCCGAAGGCGAGGCGGTAGGTGTAACTGATGAGAATGTCGGTGCCCCCGGCTGTCGGATTATCGGGGCTGAATGGGCCGCCCTCCGTGAGGAGGAAGATCGCACCGAAATTGTTGAAGTTGAACGCGAACGACGAGACGAGCAGGGGGGCGACGGCGACCAGCAGCAGCGGGAACGTGATCTTGCGGAAGTTGGTCAGCCCGGTCGCTCCGTCGATCGACGCCGCCTCCTTGAGGTCGGACGGGATCGCCTGGAGCGCTCCTGTGCACACCAGGAACATGTAGGGGAACCCGAGCCAGAGGTTCGCCAGCAGCACGGCCACCTTCGCCCAGAACGGGTCGCCGAGCCAGTCGATCCCGAGGCCGGTCGTCGAATTGATGAGGCCGAACTCCGGGTTGAAGAAGCTCGACCACACGAGGAGGGAGATGAATGCGGGGATGGCGTAGGGCAGGAGCAGAGTCGATCGGAACGCCCGTTGGCCCTTCACCCTGTCGTCGTTGAGGACGGTGGCGAGGAAGAGTCCGAGCGCGAAAGTGGTCGCGACGGAGAGCACGGCGAAGATGAGCGTCCAGGCGAAGATGCCGAGGAAATCGCCGCTGATGGCGGGGTCGGTGAAGGCCCGGATGTAGTTCCCGAAACCGACGTTCTCACCCCAGGAGATGTCCGACAGCCGCTCGCCGTCCGCGCTGGTGAAGTACTTGCGGTCGCCGACCTGGACCGGGGAGTAGTCGACACCGGTCTGAGTGTTCGTGATCGTGTCGGTCGCCTCGTCGTACACGAGGGGCGAGGAGAGCTCGACGGCGCGGAAGCCCTGCTGGGTGATCACGCCGTTGTCCGTGGGGACGGCGAAGCCCACCAGCGGCCCCTCGCCCTGGCTCAGCTCGTTGACCTCGACTCTGCTCAGGATCGTGTAGCCGTCGGCCGCGGTGACGACGTCGTTGTCGACTGTGACCGAGCCGGGATCGAGCTCGCGCAGGCCGTCGGGGCTGCCCGCGAAAGCATCACCGGTCGACTCGTCGACGAGGAGGAACGTGTAGGGACCGCCGGTGGACGAGCCCTCGCTGCCGACCGAGAGATTGAAGGTGCGTGCGCCATCGGCCTGCACGGCCGAGTTCGCGATGATTCGCGAGACCGAGACTTCTTTCGTCGTCCGTGTGCCGTCGCCGTAGTTGGTGGACGAGAGCTGGAACGTGACGATGATCGGGTAGATGACGAAGAGGACGAGCAGCAGCGTTCCCGGCACGAGGTACTTCGCCGGGACGAATCGTCTGGTGGCGTAGACCACCACGAGCACCGCGACGATTCCCCAGATGACCGCGAGGAACGCCCATTGGCCGGTGCTGATGAGGGCCGGGGTCAACATGACCGCGAGAGCGGCGATGATCCCCAGGCAGAGGATCCTGACGAGGAGTCCGCTCACGGTCGTGGGCTGCTTCTCCCCCGGCGAGCTCGGATCGAGACGACTGCTCTTCTTCTTCTGCGCTCTGTTGTCAAACTGGATAGCCACGGGTCACGCTCCAAAGCTCATTGCGAAGACCCCACGGGGTCCAGGGTGGGATGGCGACGGCGGTGGAGCGAGAGCGACCTCCCGCCCCACCGCCGTCCCGATCAGTTGTCGCCGATTGCGGTCGCGATGGTCTTCTTCGTGCTGTCCATCGTGGCGGCCGGGTCCTCGCCGCTGATGATCGCGGCCCAGGCCAGGCCGAGCGGTGCGAACACTTCCGCCATCGCCGGGATGGCGGGCATCGGCGCGGCGTTGGTGACCGCGCTCTCGAAGTTCAGGACGTCCTCGTCGGTGACTCCCGCGAGCACCGCCGAAGAGGCCGGCGGCTGGCCGCTCAGGTCGTACAGCTGCTGCATGGCGTCGTCGCTGTTGAGGTAGTTGGTCACGAACTCCTGCGCGAAGGACTTGTTCTTGCCCTCGGACGCGACCATGAAGCCCTGCGCGCCCATGAACGGCTGAGCCGTGGCCCCACCCGCGAACCCGGGAACCGGCTGGATTGTGTACGCATCGCCGAGCGCTTCTTTGACGTCGGGGAGAGACCAGGGGCCGGAGACCATGCAGGCGGCCTTGCCCTCGGTGAACAGGGAGAGGTAGTTGTCGCTGCTGATCGAGGTACGGATGGTGTCGTCACCCGCGGAGCCGAGCGCGGCGATCTTCTGCGCAGCGGCGATCGACTCCGGCGTGTCGAGTCCGAGGTCGGAGGGGTCGTAGTTCCCGTCGGCGTCACGGCCGAAGACGTATCCGCCGGCGGAGGTGAACAGGGGCTGCATGTGGTACGCGTCGCCGAGTTCGCCCTGCTGGAGGATCATCGGAACCTCGATGGTTCCGGCATCGACGGCCGGCTGCGCCGCCGCGATGACGTCTTCGATGGTGGCGTAGGTGCCGGGCGCGTAGGCCGTGTTGCAATACAGCGCGACCGACTCGACCGCCCACGGCAGCGCGTACAGCTGGCTGTCGTAGGTGGCGGCCTGCACGGCCACGGGGAGGTAGCCCTGCAGATCGCTCGCGGAGATCTGCAGAGGGTCGATGGCGCCGTTCTGGACGAGCTGTCCGATCCAATCGTGCGCACCGGCGACGACATCGGGCCCGTTGCCCGCGGAGTTGGCCGTGATGAAGCTCTGCCGGGTGTCCACGATGCCCTGGACTCCGACGGTGATGCCGTTCTCCTCGGCGAAGGCGTCGGCGAGCTTCTGGATGTAGTCGACGCGAGTGGGCTCGGCCCAGATGACGAGGTCCTCGCCGCCGCGGGCAGCGGCGGTCGAGTCGGGCGAGGCTCCGGCGTCGGCGGTGGGGGCGGTGCCTCCGCCGCTTGCGGTGCAACCCGCCAGCAGCAGGGAGAGGCCGGCCAGAACGGCGGCCGGTGCGGTCTTGCGCATGATGCTCCTCAGGGAATCGGTGGGCGAAGAGCGCGATCCCGGAGGAACGCGGCTCTGCGTTGAGTAGGACAGTAACGCCAACGGCGGCTACTTTGGAAGCGTTTCCATTGCTCGGAAGGTCACAGATTTGTTACGGGGGCTCGCGATCGAGAAGGCGCCGAAATCGTCGGGTGCTGCAACAAATCCCCGGACGCCGTCGGGCAGCTAGGGCAGTCGCCACATCGAGAAACCCGGACCGTGTGCCGGGAGCCGAAGAGCGCCGTCGGCGTCGGTCTTCACGTCGGCGGTACCCGCCAGACCGTGAAGAATGCCGTCAGCGATTCCCGGTGACAACAGAACCGGTTCGTGCGGTGATCGTGCCGCGTGCACGAGGACGCTCTCATCCGGAGCTTCTCGAACGAACGTGACGACGTCGGCACCGACGGCCAGCCAGCGCAGCCCGCCGCGTCGGAGAGCCGCGCTGCCGGCGCGCGCGCCGAACAGAGCTCGCGTCTGCGCCAGCCGAGCGGTGTCCCACTGCGAGGGGTCCTGCCAGGGGAAGGGGCGCCTGCCGTCCTCCCCGTTCACTCCCTCCAGCCCGATCTCGTCTCCGGCCCAGAGCATCGGGATGCCGGGCATGGCGGCGAGCATCCCGAAGGCCACGGTGACGAGGTCCGTGTCCCGCTCGAGGAAGGTCGCGACCCGGGCGACGTCGTGCGAGCCGATCAGGGTCAACGCGTGCGCTCGAGAGCGCCACGGCACGGCGGCGTCGAAGGCGCGCATGGCAGCGACCATCGCGTGCCCATCCAGGGTGGGAATGGGCGTGAAGGGGCCGGGCTGGAGCTCTATCGGCGCGGGAGGTCGAAGCCACTGCCAGAGCGGACGGGAGAAGCCGGCGTAGTCCATGACTCCGTGCCACCCGTCACCGAGAAGATCCGCGGAAGCGTCATGCGAATGTTCCGCGAGCAGCAACGACTCGGGATGCGCGTTCGCCATGGTCGCGTTGATCGCGGTTGCGACCTCGTGGTTCAGATCCACGGGGCCGAGGCGCCCGGTCATGTTGGCGACATCGATGCGCCATCCGTCGAGGCCGTGAGGACCCAGCCAGCGGGCCACGGTCGATCCCGGCCCCTCGTAGAGCGCTTCTCGCAGGGCGGGGCTGCTGTGGTCGAACTTCGGCAGCGAGGAGTGCCCGAACCAGGAGACGTAATCGTGCGGGTGGTGGGTGAAGGTGAAGTAGCTCGCCTCCGGCGAGCCGGCGTCGCTCACGGCACGGCGGAACCATTCGTGACCGTCGCCGCTGTGGTTGGTCGTGAGATCGCCCATGATGCGCATCCCGCGGGCATGCACGGCGTCGCAGAGCCTCACGAGGGCCTCGTCGCCGCCGAGCAGCGGGTCGACGTGGTCGAACGTCGACGCGTCATAACGGTGGTTCGATCGGCCCGGGAAGACCGGCGTCAGATAAAGGGTGTTCGCTCCGGTGGAGGCGATGTGGTCGAGGTGGGAGATGATCCCGTCGAGGTCGCCGCCGTAGTACTGGAACGGCGTTTCGGGACCGTCGCCGATCACGGCATCCGACCATTCCTGCGCGATCGCCCAGTCGGGCGCGGCCCGGTCCATCGATTTCGCGAACCGATCGGGGAAGATCTGGTAAAGCACGGCATCCCGCGCCCAGTTCGGCGGGGCGGGGTGGGTCGTGATGCGGAAGTCCGCAGCGTCGGTCACGTCGTGCTGGTGCAGACCTTCTCCATTGAGCCATTGGTACGCATTCGGCACGCCATCCAGCAGCCACCGGTAGTTGACGACACGGTTCTCGACGGTGAATTCGGCCCGGAGCCAGACGTCGTGCGGGGTTTCGCGGTCGACGTGGGTTTCGATGAGGGCCTGCTCTCCGTCGATGCAGGTGCGCAGGAGCGCGCGTTGGACGCCGCTGCTCCTCGGCACGCGGAGAACGACGGAGACCACGTCGCCGAGCACCGGGGCGAGGGTCGAGACATACGCCTCGGACCCGTCGTGGTGGGGGACGCTGGACAGGTTGGACAGCATGACAGACCTCCTCATCGAGGCCCACGTCGACCGTCGGCGTGCACAGATCACCACCTGACGGCGGCGGTGGCCGCTCAGTCGTCGATGGTAGCGGAAGCGTTTCCATTCGTCTCCGATCGCGTTCACGTGCGGTGCATCGCGCGTATTCGACCCTCCGGATCGCGCGCGGGAGGCGATACGGGAGCGCCCGGGAGGGCGGCGCGAGGGACGAACCCTCAGGCAACGACCAGTTGCGTGGCGAGCAAGAGCGCTGCGAGCATCGTGAGCTGGAATACAGCGCGACCGGGAGGCCGGACGAGCACCCGCACCACCGTCGCCAGGGCCACGGCCGCCACCGCCGCGAAGAACACGAGGCCGATCACGCTCACCCCCGCACCCAGGAGCACGGCGAGCGCACCGATCACGATCCCGACGGCCGCGAGCAGCACGGACGGGCGCGCGCCGAGCCGGTGCGGAAGACCGTGGATGCCGGTGCGGCGGTCGTCGTCGAGGTCGCGCACCACGTTGGTCAGGTGGACGGCCGCCCCCAGTGCCGCGCCCGCGGCCGTCGCCCACGGCGCCGCGAGCGCCGGCGCGGCCGACGAAAGGGGAGCGAACGAGGGGAACAGTCCGAAGCTCAACAGGAACGGCGCGATGGAGAAGGGCGTCGACTTCAGGCCTGCGTTGTAGGCCCACGCCGAGGCGAGGGCGATCGCGTGGGCGGCGACGAAACCGGGCCCGAGCGGCACCGAGAGCAGCAACGCGATGACGACCGCCCCCACACCGACCGCCAGCGCACGGCCGGCGGCGACCGCTCCCCCGGCGATCGGTTTGTCGGTGCGCCCGACCGCGGCATCCCGCGCCGCGTCGATGGCATCGTTCGACAGCCCCACCGACACCTGTCCGGCGAACACCGCGAGCACCAGCAGCACGAGGGACCAGGTCTCGACGCCGGCGGCGACCCCGAGCGCGAGCGACAGCACCGTGACGACGAGCGTGGGGCCGGGGTGCGTCGACGCCCACAGCGCCGCGACGACACCCGACCGCCCGCGGGCGAGGGGCGGTTCCGCCGCGGCATCCGTCACCCGATGACGCTACCGCGGGCACGTGGAGGAGCGGGCGGTGGCCCCGCCCGGCGAAGCCGCGCCCCACCCGCACGTGCACGACCGCGGGGCCGCGGATGACATACCGCTCCGGCAGACGCGGGCACGGCGTGCGTCGGAACGCCCCCTATCGTGCACCGGACGGGCGCACACGACGCCCCGGGATCCGCCTCGGTGGACACCCGAGGCGTCGCAGGTCTCAGAGGTCTTCGGGGGCGAGGTCGCCCTGGCCCTCTTCGCCGAGCTCGACCACGCCGGGGTCCTGGCCCTGCGAGTCGGTGCCAGTGGAGAACGGGTGGATGTCCTCCAGCGGGATGTCGCTGTCGTCGGCGGGGATCTCGGCAGGGTCGGCGCCCGTGGCGGTGGCCGGGTTGATGTCGTCGGGGTCGGCGCCCTCGTCGAGCGCCGTCGTCGCATCCCACTCGGCCTGCGCCGGGTCGAGCGCGGGGTCGGGCTCGATGGAGGTGTCGCCGTCACGGAGGGGCTGGATACCAGCGACCCCGCTGTCAGTGGCGGGGTTCGAAGAGGCGGTGGTCGGGTCGATCGAGGCGTCGCTCATGAGGGGGTCCTTCCGTCGGACGCGGGTCACCGCCGGGAACAGCGGTGCTCTCATCCCACACGCCGGACAGGCGACCGGTCCGCCCCTTGACACGCCTCGTGCCCGGTCCGCGTTTCCGCGAGCCGACGCAGGTCCGCCCCGCGAGGGTGATCCCACGGCATCCCCGGCGGATGGAGGCGCGAATCGGGCGGCGTCACCGGACCGTCGTCGATGCCACACGTTGTCAAGGCGCTGGCGCCGCGGAGCGTGCCGGGCGACCGTGAGGGAGACGAGAGGATCCCCCATGAACGACTCCCCTACCACCGTGCCCGCGCGCATCGTCGTCATCGGCGGTGGCAACGCCGGGCTCTCGGTGGCAGGCCGCCTGCATCGAGCGCGTGCCGGCACGATCACCGTGATCGAGCCGCGCGAGCAGCACGTGTTCGCACCCTTGCAGTCCCACGTCGCCGGCGGTTCCGCGCGCGCCTCCGAGGCTGTGCGAGCGCAGTCCGACGTCATCCCGTCCGGGGTGCGGTGGCTGCACGACGAGGTCTTCACGGTCGATGCCGATACCCGACGCGTGCACCTCGTCTCGGGCGGGCAGCTGGACTACGACCAACTGGTGGTCTGCGCCGGCATGCGCATGGCGTGGGAGCAGGTACCGGGGCTCCCCGAGGCGATGGCGGCACCGACGGGTGCCTCGAACTACGACTACGACCTCGCGGCGAAAGCGTCGCCGCTGCTGCGGGACCTGCGCTCCGGGACGGTGGTGTTCACGCAACCGCCCGAGCCCGCGTCGTGCGGCGCCGCGGCGCAGAAGCCCATGTATCTGGCGTGCGACTGGTGGCGGTCGATCGGCGTGCGCGACGACATCCGCGTCGTCTTCGTCTGCCCCGACCCCGTGCCCTTCGGCATCCCCGCCATCGACAGGGAACTGCAACGCAAGCTCGACGAGTACGGCATCGAGGTGCGCTACAGCAGGGAGCTCCGGTCGGTGGATGCCGACGCCCGCACGCTCGTGATCGGCCACGGCCACGCCGAAGAGACACTGTCGTACGACGTCTTGCACGCGGTACCGCCGCAACGGGCACCGGAATGGATCGCCGGGAGCGGGCTGGCGGCATCCGATGACCCCCACGGTTTCGTCGACGTCGATCACGAAACCTTCCAGCACCTGCGTCATCCCGAGGTCTGGTCCGTGGGGGATGCCGCCTCGGTCGCCACGCGTCGCTCGGGCGGGGCGATCCGTCAGCAGGCGAAGGCGCTCGTGAAGAACATGAAGGCCGTCCGCGAAGGACGTACGCCGTCGGCGAAATACAACGGCTACAGCGTCGTCCCCTTCACGGTGTCGCGCGGCACGGTGGTGTTCGCGGAGTTCGACCGCGAGGGGCGGCTGCAGCCGACGGTTCCGTTCTGGCGTTCGCTCTATCGCGAGCGGCGCCTGTCCTGGATCGCCGATCGCCGTATCCTGCCCTGGGTCTACTGGCACCTGATCCTGCGCGGGCTCGCCTGACCCGGTCTCTTCGCCGCTCGCCGGAGGCGTCGAAGAGCTCAGCACCATCCGCCGTACGCGGGGTCTCCGAGCCCATGCGGACACCGGAGGCACGTCCGCGCGTATAGGGCACGAATACGGATCCCTCAACCCCGGGGCTCCTCACCGTCACCGCGCGAAGACTGAGGACAGCCCCGGAAATCACACGAAAGAGGACACCATGGCCCAGGTCATCGAAACCATCGACGTCGACGTTCCCGTCCGCGTCGCCTACAACCAGTGGACGCAGTTCGAGGAGTTTCCGCACTTCATGAGCTTCGTGGAGTCCATCACTCAGAAGAACGACACCCTGACGCACTGGAAGGTGAAGATCGGCGGCGCCGAGCGCGAGTTCGACGCGGAGATCACCGAGCAGCACCCCGACGAGCGCGTCGCGTGGAACAGCGTCGGCGGCGACGAGAACCACGCTGGTGTCGTGACTTTCCACCGTCTCTCCGACGACGAGACCCGCGTCACCGTGCAGATCGACTGGGAGCCCACCGGCCTGCTCGAGAAGCTCGGTGCCGTCTTCGGCGCCGACGACCACTCGGTGAAGAAGGACCTCGACAACTTCAAGAAGTACATCGAGTCACGTGGTGCCGAGTCCGGCGCGTGGCGCGGCGACGTCAGCTGACGTCCGATCCCTCGAGAGCCGGGTCCACCCTTCGGGGCGGGCCCGGCTCTCGTCATGGGTGCGTCACCACTGCGGGTGGATCTCCGCGCGCAGTCGACGGTCGTACACGTCGCGCACCAGGGCGTCGAACGCGTCGAGGTCGAAGCCGCCCGTGATCAGATCGGCCGCGGCCGCGTTCGCCGTCGCCTGCGTCACCGATCGGGCACCGGGGATGACCGAGGTCACGCCCTCGCGCGACGCGATCCACGCCAGCGTCGCCGCGGGGAGCGTCACACCCTCGGGCAGCGACGCCCTCAGCTCGTCGGCCGCAGCCACGCCCTCGTCGAAGGGGACGCCCGAGAAGGTCTCGCCCTTATCGAAAGCCTCGCCGTTGCGGTTGTACGTGCGGTGGTCGTCCTTGTCGAACGTGGTGTCGCGCGTGTACTTCCCCGAGAGCAGGCCGCTCGCGAGGGGAACGCGCGCGAGGACTGCCACGTTCTTCTCGGCCGCGAGCGGCAGCACCTCATCGAGGGGCTTGAGACGGAACGGATTGAAGATGATCTGCAGGTTGGTCAGGTTCGGTCGGCGAAGCGCCGACAAGGCCTGCTGCATCGTCTCCACCGAGGCGCCGTATGCGGCGATCACCCCCTCCGCGACGAGCTGGTCGAGCGCCTCCCACGTGGCGTCGTCGTCGATGACGGCCGAGGGCGGGCAGTGCAGCTGCACCAGGTCGAGCGTGTCGGTGCCGAGCAGACGGCGCGACCTGTCGAGCCAGCCGCGGTAGTTCTTGATCGTGAAGTGCTCGGGCGACTGCTCGGCGCGCCGGCCCATCTTGGTCGCGACGGTGATGTCCGCGGCATCGGTGCTGCGCAGGAACTTCCCGATGATCTCTTCGGAGCGTCCGTCGCCGTAGACGTCGGCGGTGTCGAACAGCGTCACCCCCGCGTCGGCCGCCGCCGCGAGCACCGCGAGCGCATCATCCTCGCTCACCCCGCCCCAGTCGGGGCCGAGCTGCCAAGTGCCGAGGCCGATCGCCGAGACCTCGCGGCCGGTACGGGAGAGGGGACGCTGCTGCATTGCGGTTCCTTTCGAAGCTCCGTCGAGCCTATCCAGCCCCTCCGACACCGGGGCCATGCGGGAACGGATGCCGCGGTGCGACCGAGCGCAACCCCGGCCCGCCCCGCCGGTGCCGCGCCTAACGTTGCGGCACACCCACGGAAGGATCGCCATGAACACTCCCGCCGACCGGTTCCCCGGAGCCGACGAAGAGAACATCGTCCCCGAATCCGAGGGGGTGGCCGCCGACGTGCCCGCGGGCGCCGCCGGAGCCGACTCGGGAGCCGTCGGCACGGCTGAGATCGACGCCGACGACGAGGCCCGCATCCAGAACGTCTCGAGCCAGAACGACCTGCCCGGTGTCGGTACGCGCGCGGCCGACGGCCTGACCGAACGCGGTACGGACCACGGCGACGGCGGCTCCACCTCGCGCCACACCGAGGACACCGCCGGCGAGGCGCACGCGTCCGATGACGCCGCCGAGAGCGACCGCACTCCGGCCTCCCCGCCGGTGCGCGACGGCGGCGAGCCCCATGTCGACGCCGACGACCCCATCGCGCAGTTCCAGCCCGGTGTCGGCCGCGATTCTGCGGCATCCAGCAAGATCGCGCAGAACCTCCCTCATCCCGACGGCGCCTGACGCGCTACCGGGCCGGTCATCGACGGCGGCCGCTCGGCACCCGCCGATGTCGGGTGGTGAGCGGCGCCCGTCGCGGGGTCGTCCGGTCGCTGCCCTGGGCGCGGGACCGCTCCACGAGGTGGACACGACCGGACAGGTCGACGCCGCGGCCCTCGCCCGGACGATCGTCACTCTCGCGTCCGCCAGCCGGTAGGGGCGGCGTGCGCGGCAGGCGTCGTACGAAGCGTCGCCACCCACGGATCCGTTCGTCGGAGGCCGGTCCCTGCCAGGCTGGGGTCATGGACGGCCTCCGCCTGGAACCCCTCGCCCCGAGCCTCGACGACTACCTCGAGCTGCGCCGCGCCTCGGGTCTGACGCCCAAGCGCCCTGAGCAGGGGGCGCCGGCTCTGGCGAACAGCTGGGCCTGGCGCCGGATCGTGGATGCCACGGGCCGATCGGTCGCGATGGGTCGCGTGGTGGGAGACGGCGGGTGGTACTTCCTCATCGCCGACATGGCGACGCTGCCCGAGTATCAGCGGCGTGGACTCGGGCGTCGCATCCTCGAGGACCTCCTCGCGGAGATCCGCGCGAAGGCCCCCGAGGGGGCGTACGTGACGCTGCTGGCCGATCCGCCGGGCCAGGCGCTGTACCGGAGCCTGGGTTTCGAGCAACCGACGAACGGCTCGGTGACGATGCACCAGTTGCTCGCCTGAGCCGGCGGGGGCCGCATCGCGCCGCGCCGACGCGGAGTTCCGCGGGGCAGCTCATGCCCCGCGAAACGGCATCCCGCCGACGACGCGTTTGCAACCTGCAACCGACATGTCAGCGAGATGCCGTCTCGCGGTACCGCGGCACGACAACCCGTGCCGCAGCCGCGAGAGCCAGCCCCGCAGCCGCGAGAGCCAGCCCCGCGTCAGCGAGAGGCAGCCCCGCGGCAGCGAGAGGCAGCCCCGCGGCAGCGAGAGTCGACGCGGCGTCCGGGTGACGCGGCTCCGCGCCGCCCGGACGGTGACACGCGCCCCGCCCGCCACCCGAGAAGCACGTCGATCGCGACGAACGCCGCGAGGGTGAAGCCGACCAGGGGCAGCACGAGTCCGATCGCCACCGCCGCGGCGAGCACCGCACCGATCCCCCACCACGGCGCGTGTCGCAGCACGCCCCGCGCGGGCGCGGTGGCGAGCCCCCGCGTCGGCCGCCGCTTCCACCACATCGTGTAGCCCAGCACGACCAGCGCCGCGATACCGATTGCGAGGGCGAAGAGCACGAGCTGATTGGCGAGCCCGAACATCGTGCCCATGTGCAGATCGACGCCCCAGCGGGAGAGCTTGGCGAGGAGCGGGTAGTCGGCGAAGTCGACCCGGTCGGTCACCCGCATGGTCGAGGCGTCGATCGCCACGGCATCCACCTCGGTCGGGAAGCTGCGGTGGATCTCCTGCACGACCCATGCCGTTCCCTCGGCGGCGGGCGGACGGATCTCGACATCGCCGGAGTTCACGTTCACCGTTCGCGCGGCGGCGAGAACCGTATCGAACGTCGCGGCGTCGGCCGCGGTGACAGGCTCGTGCCCTCCGCCGTGGTGGGCGTGTTCGCCCGCGCCGGCCGTGCCGTCGAGAGTCGTCACCAGAGTGGGTGTGCCCGCCCCGACCGCCGCGCGCAGATCCGCCACGTGCGCCCCCGCGAACGTCGACCACGTGATCCCGGTGGCCGAGAGGAACAACGCTCCCAGCACGAGCCCGACGCCGAGCCCCGAGTGCCACCGCAACAGGCGCCGATAGCCACGGGCCCGACGGCTGGACCGCCGGCGCGTGGCCAGGAACCGCCCGACCCACAGGCCGAGCCCCGCGAGCGCAACGATGCCGAGCCAGGATGCCGCGAGCTCGCTGTACCACCGCCCGACATCGCCCAGGTGCAAGGAGCGGTGCAGGTCGCTGATCCAGTGCCGCAGCGGCAACGCACCGCTCGTGCCGTAGACGGGCAGGTCGCCGCGGATCTCCGCGGTCGCGGGATCGACGAAGACGGCCCGCGTCGTGCTCTCGGGCAGGGCATCGTCGGCGAACATCACGCGGGTGGTGTCGCCCGGTGCCGGCGCCGGACGCACCGCCACGGGCGTCCCACCGCCGACGTACGCTTCGGCCGCGTCGATCTGGTCGGCCAGGGGCATGCCGTCACGCGTCGACGACGCGGTGAGCTCGTGCGCGTACAGCCCCCTCTCCAGACTCGGGGTGAGGGCGTACAGCGCCCCGCTCAGGGCCGCCACGACGATGAACGGTCCGACGAGAAGTCCGGCGAAGAAGTGCAGGCGGCGCAGCAGGGCGGTGAGCCACCCTGTCCGGACCGGGGCCGGCGAGGCGGCCGCGCTCGGGGCCGCGGGTTCTGTAACGGTCACGAGCGGACCACCGGGTTCATGCGGAGTGAAGACATTGCGAGATCGCTTTCCGGGTGCGGGGCACCCGTCATCCGGCGGCCGAGACGGCATCGCCGAGACCGCCGCCCGCCGAGACGACACGCGATGCTGCATCGTCGGGGACGGCGGGTACTGATGGTCGGAACGCGTCCTCAGTGGACGCGGAGCAGCCCCGGCGGGCGCACGACGGCACCCGGCTCGACGGCCGACCGCCCCATGACGCGGACGCGTGGGGCGGGACTCAGGATGCCGCGACCGGCGGGCCGCGACGAGCGCTCGCTCGAACGACAAGGGCCGAAACCGGCTGCACGGCGACGACGATCGCGGCGCGCACGCTCCGCGCCGGGCTCGGGACGCACGCCGTGACGACGAGGCGGGCGCGCGCCCGCAGCCACGCGACGCAGCGCACCGCCAAGGCGCCGAGCGCCGCGATCGTGCGTTCGCCGCGGTGGACCGCCACCGTCGTCACGACGGCGGCGATCAGGTGACCGGCCGCCATGCCGGCATCCATCGTGAGTGCGGGGCCCGATGAACCGGCCGCGGTCACGGTGACAGCAGCGCCGTGTGCGTGTCCACCGGTGCCGAGATCGTAGCTGCCGAGCACGAAGAGCGTGTGGAACAGCGTCTGGCTGATCACGACGGACAGGCCGAGTCTCGCCGCCGACAGTCTTCGGCCGGCGAGGACGGCACACACGACGAATGACAGCGCGAGCGGCACCACGATCCCGATGAGACCCGGGATGACTCCCCCGGCCGACACGTGCGACACGAGCGCGACGAAGGTCGCCATGCACGCCGCGACGGCTCCGCGCGCGACGCGCGAGCCCCGGTCGTGTCGTCGCATGGCATCCATTGTGTCAGCCGGGAGCGCGCGGCCGCCCGTCGAGGCACGCGCGCGGTCGCCCCTAGGCTGAGGCCACCGAGACCTGGAGGATGCCGTGACCCGACCCCGTGCCGTGATCGCCGGAGCGAGTGGCTTCGTGGGTCGGGCCCTCGTCGCGGCGTTCGAGGACGACGGGTACGAGGTGGCCACCGTGGGCCGCACCGGCGACGCCGTGTGGGGCGACGCCGCCGCCGTCGCGCGGCTGATCGACGGCGCCGAGGTGCTGGTCAACCTCGCGGGCAAGATCGTGTCGTGCCGCTACACCGACGCGAACCGTGACGAGATCCTCCGCTCGCGCGTCGAGACGACCCGCGAACTGCACACCGCCGTCGCACGGGCCGAGCGCCCGCCGCGGGTGTGGATGAACGCCTCCACCGCCACGATCTACCGGCACGAGACCGAGCACGGAAACGACGAGACCGACGGGATCCTGGGCGCCGGCTTCTCGGTCGATGTGGCAACGAGCTGGGAACGGGCGCTCTTCGCGGGAGAGTTGCCCGGCACCCGGCGCGTGGCGCTGCGCATGGCCATCGTGCTGGGTGACGGACCCGCGACCCGCATGCTGTTCGCCCTCGGACGAGGAGGTCTCGGCGGCCCCCAGATCGACAGCTGGTGGTTCCCGCACCGCCGCTACCGTGGAATCGGCGCGCGGCCCACCGGTCCGGCGTGGTCGTCGTGGCACCGCACGGCCGGTCGCCAGCGGTTCAGCTGGATCCACATCGACGATGTCGTGGCATCCGTCCGCTTCCTCCGGGACCGCGACGACCTCGCCGGACCCGTGAACCTCTCGGCTCCCGGTGTCAGCGACAACCGCGCGCTCATGCGAGAGATCCGGCGCGTGGCCAGGATGCCGTGGGGCCTGCCGGCATTCCGCTGGATGCTCGACCCGGCCATGGCGCTGCTGCGCACCGAACCGGAGCTCGTGCTGAAGAGTCGGTGGGCGATACCGCGCGCGCTCACCGAGGCGGGTTTCTCATTCCGGTACCCCGAGCTCGGCCCGGCGCTCGACGAGGTCGCGTCCCTCCACCGGCCGCGGGCTCGCGATCTGTTCTCGGCCTGAGAAGCAGGTGGTCGGCCGCGCGGTCCGGCCGCGCGGTCCGGCCGCGCGACGAGGAGCCGGGGACCACGGATGACGCTGCCCCGGAGAGCACCTCAGACCTTTCGGCGGACGAAACGCAAGACCGCGGCGACGATACCGACGATCAGGACGATGACGCCGATCCACAACAGGAACTTCACCGCCTCGACGAAGATGCCGAGGAACAGGAGCACGAGACCGACGATGACGAGGATGATGGCGAGAGCGGGCATGACCTCACACTGTCGCGCCTCGACGCGGACCCCCATGGCCTTGACACGGGAGCGCTCCCGTGGCGACGCGCGGGCGCCTGTGCCTTGACACGCCGGCGCTCGCTTGGCGACGCGGAACGCGGGCGGGTGCCGCGTCTGTCAAGACGGCTGCGGCTCCGCCGATGCGGGTCTACCGTCGAGCCACCACGATCCTGGAGGCGGCAATGGCTGAGCGCGATGTCAATGGACACGGCACGGGACCCGAAGAGGGCCAGTACACCGATCTGCAGCTGCCCGATGGCACGGCGGACCGAGGAAGCGCCGATCTGCCGGGCGAGTACGTCGACCGCGAGAACGCCGACGGCACCGATGCCCGGCCGCGGTCGGACGAGGCGGGTGCGTACACCGACGTGGAGCTACCCGGGGGCGACGAGTCCCACGAATCTCTCGACGACCCGGGCGAGTACACCGACCGCGACCGTTGACCCCTCAGCGTCGGAGCGTTCGCTCGGGCGGCACGCCATATGCGGCGCGGTATGCCGCGGCGAAGGCGCCGCGGTCGAGGAACCCCCAGCGGGCGGCGACCTCGTCGAGCGTGACGCAGGTCGGGTCGGCGTCGACGAGGTCGGCATGCGCCGCGCTCACGCGGGCCGCCGTCAGGTATCCCTCCGGGTTGTCGCTGAGTTGACCATTCGCGGCGAACGCACGCCGGAGACCCAGAGCAGATGTCCCGACGGCACGGGCGGCGTCGTCCACCGTCACAGCCAGCGAGGCATGATCGTCGATCCACGCCGTCGCGGCGGTGTAGATCGACGCTTGCTCGAGGGCGGACGCACGACGTTCCCGCGGGTCGCCGGCCAGGGGGAAGGTCTCCAGTGTCGCCGCCACCAGCGACCGCCGCACGTGCGCGCGGGCGAGGGGTTCCGCCATCACGGGCACCTGGGTCAGCGCCCATCGAACGGTCGCGAGCCAATAGTCGCGCATCCTCCGCGACACGGGCTCGGCGTCGGCGAAGCTGATGGTGAGCGACTGGTCGCCATAGATGGCTCGAGCAGACTCGGTCAACCAGTCGACGTCGAAGGCGACGAGGTGCAGGGTGGTGTCGCTGGGGTGCCCCACGAGCTCCTGACCGGGTTGCACGAGACCCGGTTCGACGCTGTACTCCCCCGACGTCGACCCCACGGTCCACGCGTACCCGGGAGTCGAGGTGGCGAAGTAGAAGCGATCGGCCTCGTAGATCACCTCGGCCCGGCAGTCCCAGTCCAGTCGACGCAGCGAGAAAGCCGCATCCCCCACGGCGTGCTCGGATATCGTCGCCCGGTCCGCCTGGACGTCGACCTGACCGTACTGCGCCTGCAGCCACGCCTGCGTCTCGGCCACATCGGCGGTGCGGACGCTCGTATCGAAGAAGTCGTTCATGGGGGCATTAGCCCATCGGCGAGAAACCAGGGCGTAGATGCCCATGATAGTTAACCTGACCGCACACTCCCTCACAAATGACCCCATGTCGAACGCGCCGACCATTCGCCCCGTCACCCCCGACGATGCCGGTGAGGTATTGACCATCCAGCGCGCCGCCTTCGCGAGCGAAGCACTCGTCTACGGCGATCCCGACATGCCGCCGCTCACCCAGACCCTGGAGGAGCTGCGGGCCGAACTCGTCGAGAACCTCGGTTGCGTCGCCGTCGCGGGCCACCGCATGGTCGGTGCCGTGCGCGCGCGACTCGACGATGGCCTGCTGCTCATCGGGCGCCTCGCGATCGCGCCCGATCAGCAGGGTGAGGGGCTCGGCACGCTCCTGCTCGGTGCGGTCGAACAACGGGGCCGTGAGTCCGGAGCGACCGGATCGGAACTGTTCACCGGGGGCTTGAGCGAGGCGAATCAGCGTCTGTACGAGCGGGAGGGCTACCACCGCACCGAGGAGACCGCCGACGGCGAGATCTTCTACCGGAAGGCTCTCGTCTGACGCCACCGGTGGCTTCGACAGGCTCAGCCACCTCCCCATGTGCGGTCGCGGGCCGCGCAAGAGTTCCTGAATGCGTACAGGTCCCTGAGCCTGTCGAAGGGACCGAGACCCGCGCGCGCGCGGAACGGGCCGCCGCCCGCACCCGGACGACGGCCCTTCCTGCGCGGCACTTACGGCGTCGGCATCCCGCCGTTGACGTTGAGCGTCTCGCCGATGACGTAGCTCGACTCCGCCGAGGCGAGGTACACGAACGCCGGGGCGAGCTCGGCGGGCTGGCCCATACGCCCGAGCGGGGTCTCCTCGCCGAACTCGTCGACCTTCTCGTCGGGCTGGCCGTCGGTGACCTGCAGCGGCGTCCAGATCGGGCCGGGCGCCACGGCGTTCACGCGGATGCCCTTCGGCGCGAGCTGCTGACCGAGCGCCTTGGTGAAGGTGTTGATGGTCGCCTTGGTCGAGGCGTAGTCCACCAGGATCGGTGCCGGCGAGTAGGCCTGGATCGAGGTGGTGTTGATGATGGTGGAGCCGGGCGCCAGGTGCGGCACGGCCTCCTTGCAGATCCAGAACATCGCGTAGACGTTGGTCTTGAAGGTGTCGTCGAACTGCTCGTCGCTCAGCGTGGTGATGTCTTCGTTGAAGATCTGCTTCCCGCCGTTGTTGATGACGATGTCGAGGCCGCCGAGGCCCTCGACGGCCTCCTTCACCAGCGTGCGCGCGTACTCGCGCTCGCGCAGGTCGCCGGGGATCTGCACGACGGTGGCGCCGGCCTCGCGGAGAATACCGGCGATGCGATCGGCATCCACCTTCTCCTCGGGGAGGTACGACATGGCCACCGACGCGCCCTCACGGGCGAAGGCGATGGCCGTGGCCGCGCCGATACCGGAGTCGGCGCCCGTGATGAGAGCCTTCCGCCCCTTCAGGCGGTCGGATCCGACGTAGGTGTCCTCACCGAGGGCCGCCTTCGGCGTCAGCTCCGCGTCGAGACCCGGCTCGGGCTGATCCTGCGCCTTCGGGTCGATGTCGGCGTAGAGCTTCGTGGGATCGGTGAACGTGTACTGCGTGCTCATGGCGAGTCCTTTCAGGGGGATGCCGGGGCGGAACCGCACCGGCGGGGATCAGTGTCCGCAGAGGTCGGCGTCGTCGACGAGATCGCGGATGACGAGGGCGGCGTTGATGAGGGCGAGATGGCTGAGGGCTTGCGGCAGATTGCCCCAGAAGGCGCCATCGGTCTCGGCGATCATCTCCGCGTAGACGCCGACGTCGTTGCCCTGGGCGACGAGCGCGTCCATGGCCTCGACCGCCTCGGCGTGGCGGCCGACGCACGCGAGTGCCGTCGCCCGCCAGAAGGCGCAGGCGACGAAGGTCTGCTCCTCCTGGTCCATGCCGGTGTACCGGTAGACGAGGTGGTTCTCGGTGGTGAGACGCGCGGTGATGGCATCCAGGGTCTTCGACATCCGCTCGCCGCGGTCGAAACCGGTCGGGGCGTGCAGCAGCACCGAGGCGTCGAGATCCTCACTCCCGGGGGCGATCGTGTAGGCCTCGACCTTCTCCGACCAGCAGTGTTCCTCGACCCACGCGTGGACGCGGTCCCGCTCCGCACGCCAGCGGTCGCCGTTGTCGGGGATGTGTCCGCCCGCGGCGAGCCACTGGGCATCGTCGAGGGCCTTCCAGCAGCCCATCTTCGACGACGTGTAGTGGCGCAGCTCCGGGAGCTCCCACATGCCTGAATCCTCGCGCCGCCACAGATCGCACGTGCGGTCGGCGACATCGGCGAGCAGGCGCCCGGTCTGGATGTCGAGGCGGTTGCCCGCCTCGACGTACGTGCGACACAGCGCGATGAGGTCGCCGTAGACGCCGAGCTGCAGCTGCCCTTGCGCGGGATTCCCGGTGACGACGGGCTGATTGCCGTTCCACCCCGGCACGTCGTGCTTCTCGAGCCCGATCTCGGCGTCGCCGTCGAGGGTGTACATGACCTGCACTTCGGGGCCGTTCCTGCGGATCGTGCGCAGCAACCACGAGATCGCCGCGTGCGTCTCCTCGCGCAGGCCGAAGCCCACCCACGCGTGGGCGGTGTAGGCGAGGTCGCGCACCCAGGCGTAGCGGTAGTCCCAGTTCTTGCCGCCGCGCGGGCTCTCCGGCAACGAGGTGGTCGCGGCCGCCGCGATCGCACCGGTCGGGCTGAACAGCAGAAGCTTCAGGGCCAGCGCGCTGCGCTGGACGTCATCGGCCCAGGGACCGTCGTAGGAGAACTCGTCCGACCACATCGTCCACCCGTCGACCGTGCGGTCGATGCCGCGATCGACGTTCTTCGCGTCCGGCACACGGAGGGGTTCGCCCTCGGTCGCGGCGATAACGAGCAGGTGGCGCGAGTCCTTCGAGGTCGTGAAGCCGCCGTCGATGCTCTCGTTCCCCGCGTCCGGATCGCCGTGCAGGCCGTGTTCGTGTCCGACGACGGCGAGCGAGACGTGGCCGATGCGCATGATCGAGAAGCCGTCGATGCGTTCCGTCCACGGAGCCGCCGAGCGCAGCATCGTGCCCGGCTGCACGCACCATGCGAACTCGACCTCGCCCGTCACCCCGTCGACGCGACGCGCGAGCTCGGCCCACGGCAGACGACCGGCGATGCCGGTGACCATCGCGTCGGTGACCTTCGCGACACCGGTCGCGGTGGTGAAGGTCGTCTCGAGCACGTTCGTGCGCGGGATGTAGCGTCGCGTGACCTCGTAGTCGTCCACCGGCGCCAGCTGGATGCAGCCTCCGGCCGACTCGTCGACGATCCGCGCGAACACCGGCCGGGAGTGGATGTTGGGTAGGGGCAGCCAATCGACCGACCCGTCGAGGCCGATGAGCGCCACTGTTCGCCCATCGCCGATGGCCGCGTAATCGCGCAGCGGTCGAGACGGGGCAGGAGGGGTGGTTGTCACGCCCTCACGCTAGGAACGGCCCGGCGACCCCGAGGCGGGGTTGTCGAAAGGATGCCGAACGGCTACGGAGACCTCGTGCGCCGCAGGTACCTCGCCGCGGACGGCCTCGCAACCCCCGCCGCACGGCTCGGATTGCGGCCTAACGTCGCTGATGAACGCGAGGGAAAGGAAGGCGCATGTCCGCCACCCAGGAGACCACCAAGAACCGCCGTCGTCCCGCCCGTGGCGGCAGCGGCCCCGAAACCACGGACGAGCAGAACGCCGAGAAGGGCTTCCAGGCGTCGGAGAAGCTGACGGACGCGCTGCAAGCCGTGCTCGTCGACCTGATCGAACTGTCGATCCAGGGCAAGCAGGCCCACTGGAACGTCGTGGGCAAGAACTTCCGCGACACCCACCTTCAGCTCGACGAGATCATCGACGCCGCGCGCGAGTTCAGCGACGAGGTCGCCGAGCGTATGCGCGCCCTGCACGCCCTGCCCGACGGACGGAGCGACACGGTCGCCGAGACCACGACCCTCCCGGAGTTCCCCCAGGGCGAGGTCGACACCGCCGAGGTCATCGACCTCATCACCGAGCGTCTCGACGCGACGGTGGGCACCGTCCGCGACGTGCACGACGGCGTCGACGAGGAAGACCCCACGAGCGCCGACATCCTGCACGGCGTGCTCGAGCGCCTCGAACAGCTGTCGTGGATGGTCAGCGCCGAGAACCGCGTCGCCCGCAAGTCCTGAGCGCGATCGAAGACACCGGATGCCGGGGCCTCAGGGCCTCGGCATCCGGTGTGTGATCCACCGGTACGCACGGAGCGACGTCGCAGGTGGAGCGGGTCGTGACGGTCAGCTCGTCGACATGACCACGGTCGCCGTCATCGACGCCGACGAGGAGTTGAGACGACGGACCGTCCGACCGGCCGGAAGCGCCATGGTGACGGGGATGGAGCTGTCGTTCTTCGTTCCGTCGCCCAGCTGTCCGTAGTAGTTGTACCCCCACGATCGTACGGATCCGTCGGTCACCAGGGCGTGGGCCGAGGCGGCTCCAGCCGCGATCTCCGTGACTCCCGAGGTGAGTCCGGACACCTGCGTGGGAACAGCTTTGTTCACGGTGGTCCCATCGCCGATCCGGCCCAGGGTGTTCAGCCCCCACGCCTTCACCGATCCATCGCCCCGGAGGGCGTAGCCCGTCCCGACCCCCGCAGCGATCTGCGTCACGTTGCTCAACCCGGGGACGGCGCCCGCGGAGAGACGATCAGCGCCCGTCGTTCCGTCACCCATTTGGCCGTAGGCGTTGTCGCCCCAAGCCATGACCGTGCCGTTGGAGAGCAGGGCGAACGTGCAGGCGGAGCCGCCGGCGACCTGGGTCACCCCGCCGGAGATACCGCCCACCGTCGTGGGCGTGAGCCGATCCGACGTTCCGCCGTCTCCCACCTGACCGCTCGAGTTCCACCCCCATGCCTTCACGATGCCTCCGACGACCGCGTACCCCGTCTGATTGCCTGCGGCGATGGACGAGACGTTGGTGAGGGTCGAGACCACGGTCGGCCCCAGCCGGTTGGTGCCCGAGGTCCCGTCGCCGATCTGACCGTGGGCATTGTTCCCCCATGCCTTGACCGTTCGATTCGACAGCAGTGCGTAGATGGTTGAGCTCCCCGCGGCGATCTGGGTGACGCCCGTGAGCCCGGGGACGACGGCCCACGTGGAACGCGCGGTGGTCGTTCCGTCGCCGAGCTGGCCGGAGTCGTTCCCGCCCTTCGCCCAGACGGTGCCGTCTACCAGGAGCGCGAGGAAAATCGTACTGATCACACTCGAGGAGATCATCGATGCGACAGGAGAGGGGAAGACGAACTCGGTCTGCCCGGGAGTTGCCGAGTAGCTGCGACCCGCGACGACGGCATTGGATCCCACGACCCTGAGGGCACGCGAGGCACTTCCCGAGCCAGTCACCGCGGAGATCGTGACAGATGAGCCGGGGGTCGCCCAGGGCGTCGCGAGGTCGAGCGTGCTGGTCGCGGCTCCCGCGCCATCGGTGGTCGCGGTCGCCGGTATGAACGATGATCCGGAGGGCCCCGTGAACGACACCGACTGCCCCGCCACAGCCTGCCCCGCCGCGTTCGTGACGATCGAGGTGGCCGTCACAGGTCCCGATGCAGGCGCTTGATTCGAGGGAGTCGAGACGTTCACCGACTGCCCTGAGCTGGCGAAGGCGGGACTGGCCGTCGTGACGGCGATCGCCGGCACCGCCCATCCGGCTGCCGCCACCAGTGTTCGCCGAGGGATGATCCGCGATTCATCGAATGTCATGGGCGTCTTCTCGGCCATTGGTCACTCCGTTTCTCAGTCCCCGTGCGCAGCAGGACGCGCACCCTGGTGTCGTGCACTCTGACAGTGCTGAAGCGCCGCCCCATCGACCGCCCGTCGACGGCCGGCTGGCGAAGAGTCCGACATCATCCGCCCCGTCTGCCCCGCCGACCTTCGCGCGTCGGCGAAGACTGCCGGTGGCTTCGCCCCCCGCTTCACCCGCTGACGTCCGGGTCACGTGACGGCGGACTCGCCTGACACCGGATGCCGCGGTCTCGGCGTACCGCGTGTTCACATACGAACGACCTCGGCACGCCGCGTGTTCACATGCGCACATTGAGCTACGCGCGAGAAGGAGAGTCCCGCACGGGCGGGCGACGGAGGCGCTCACGTCGCCGGCGCGCGACATCGCGAGGAACCGTCGGGTCACACCGTCGTCGGCAAGAAGAGACTCGGTCCCCACTGGTTGGTGAAGAGCGAGCGAGCATCGATGGAGGGAGAATCCGACGGCATGGTGAGAGCGGCCGGCGTCGCGCGCTGGGTTCGCGTGCCGTCGCCGAACTGACCCTGACTTCCGTCGCCCCACCCGCTCAGCGTGCCGTCGGCCAACAGTGCGAATCCCGTCCGGTAGCAGGCGAAGAGCTGCGACACGCCGGATGCCAGGGCCGCGGGCGCAACGGGCGACCGACGATCGGCGGTTGTGCCATCGCCGCACTGGCCGCTCGAGTTCTGGCCCCAGCTGCGGACGGATCCGTCGGAGAGCAGGGCGTACGCGCCGGTCTGCGCCGAGGCGATCTGGGTGACGCCGGTCAGCCCGGCGATCGCGACAGGAGTCGACTTCGAATCCGTCGTGCCATCGCCGATCTGACCGTAAAAGTTCTGGCCCCACGCGTACACCTGCCCCGAGGCCAGCGCGTAGCCGCCAGCGGCGTGAGCCTCGACCTGCGTCACGGACGTCAGCCCCGGAATGAGCTGCGGCGTGGTCCGCGACGCCGACCTCGATCCGTCACCGAGCTCGTAGTTCTGCCCGTTGCCCCAGGCGTACGCCTTTCCGCCCGACACTGCGTACGCGGACCCGCTCCCACCCACGAAAGATGTCACCGAGGTCAGACTGCTCACGGCCGACGGTGTCTTCTGAGGGCTCGCCGTCGTGCCGTTGCCGCACTGACCCGAGCCGTTGGCGCCCCACGCGCGGAGGGTGCCATCCTGCTGCAGGGCGTACGCCGTGTACAGACCGAGAGACAACCGGGTCACCGATACCAGGCTCGTCACGGGGGCCCACGTCGATCTGCTCGTCGTGGTCCCATCTCCCAGCAACCCGTATCTGTTATCGCCCTTGGCCCACACGGTCCCATCACCGAGGAGAGCCAGGAATGCTTGTCCGCGGCCATCGAGCGTCGAGGACTGCATCTGCACAACAGGCGCGGGGAAGGCCTGCTCGGCTTGAGCGAGCGTCGAGGTGTATCCCACCCCCGCAACGAGCGCATTCGCGCCGAGGACGGTGACGGACCTCGATGCTCTCGAGGAGCCCGACACCGCAGAGACGGTGACCGTCGAGCCGGGCTTGGTCCACGGCTTCCGGAGGTCGAACGTCGATGTCGCCGCCCCGTTTCCGTCAGTCGTCGCCGAGGGCGGAGTGAACGTCGCGTCCGTCGGGCCGACGAACGACACCGCTTCCCCCGCCGCACCCGTCCCTCGAGCGTCGCGCACCGTCGCCGTGACAGTCACCGCTCCGGATGCTGTCACCCGGTCGGACGGCACCGCCAGCGAAACCGTCCCACCCGACACAGCGAACGCGGGAGTGGCCGTGAGGGCGACGATCGCGGGAACCGCCCAGGCCCCTCCCGCCAAAACCGTCCGGCGCGTCGGGACGTTCGCGCCCGACGTCGAATCCAAAGAAACCTGCTGAACCACGTCGCACTCCGCCCGAGGCTCCCGCCTCATCCATCGACACATGTCATGTCGTGCGTTCGTTCTACCCGTCAGCGGGAGGGCAGTGACGACGAGGTGCGCATGAGCGGTGTTGGTGAGAGGAAGCCGCGGCACAGTGTCTCTCTCGCGAGTCCCTCGATCCGCGCGGAGCGGTCACGCCGCGTACGCTCCCGCACCTTCACCCGGCACCTCACCACCGCCGTCGACGGACGGGAGCCGCCAGGGACGGATCGCGAGCCGAGGACCGTGTCGAGACGGGAGGTCGCGCCATGATCACGGGGTTCCCGGGAGCGGCACGCACTACAGCCGCAGCACCTCGGTCACCCGCACCATCGCTGTGCCTTCCTCCTCGGAGGCGGCGAGGTCGACCTCCGCCCGGATGCGCCAGTCGTGGTCGCCGGCGGGGTCGTCGATGATCTGCTCGACCCGCCAGAGGCCGTCCGCGGCCGACGACTCGTCGATGACGACGAGGGCCGAGGAGCGCGCCGCTCCCCCGGTGCCGATGCTGTCGTGCTCGTCGAAGAACGCATCCAGGGTTGCTGGCCAGTCGACGTCGGGGTCGAGCTCGACGAGCTCATCGTCGCGTTGGAGCGCAGCGAGTTGCACCCGGCGGAACATCTCGTTGCGCACGAGCACGACGAACGCGCGCCGGTTCGTGAGGATCGACGGCGGCGCCGGCGGGACCACGGGGGCGGTCGGGTCGTCGGCCGGGTTGATGAGCTGCTCCCACTCGTCGACGAGGCTCGAGTCCACCTGGCGCACGAGCTCGCCGAGCCAGGCGATGAGGTCGAGCAGGTCGGGCGTCTGCGCGTCGACGGGGACGGTCTGGCGGATGGCGCGGTAGGCGTCGCTGAGATAGCGCAGCACGAGTCCTTCGCTGCGGGCGAGCTGGTACAGCGAGACGTACTCGCCGAACGAGCAGGCCCGTTCGAACATGTCGCGCACGACCGACTTGGGAGACAGCTCGAAGTCGCGGATCCAGGGCTGGCTGGAGGCGAACACCTCGTACGCCTGCGCCAGAAGGTCGTCGAGGGGCTTGGGCCAGGTGATCTCCTCGAGCAGCTCCATGCGCTCGTCGTACTCGATGCCCTCGCGCTTCATCGCCGCGACGGCTTCCCCGCGCGCGCGGAACTGCTGCTGCGACAGGATCGGGCGCGGATCGTCGAGCGTCGCCTCGATCACGCTGACGATGTCGAGCGCGTAGTGCCCGGTGCCGACGCTGCCGGCGGCAGCCGTGGCGTCCGGTGCCCTGCCGAGCTCGACCTCGGGGTCGAGCATCTCGATCGCGGCGAGCGCGAAGGGCGACAGCGGCTGGTTGAGCGCGAAGTTGGGTTGCAGGTCGACGGTGAGCCTGATGCGCGAGTCGCCAAGAATTGTCGCTTCGGAAGCCTCCGAAGCGACAAATTCAGGCGACTCGCGCGGGAGAGCCTCGACCACGCCGGCCTGCACCAGGGTGCGGAAGATCGCGATCGCGCGGCGGGCGAGCTCGTACTGGCGGGGCCGCGACTCGTGGTTGTCGAACACCAGGGAGCGGACGTTCGCGAACACGTCGCCGCCGCGCGCGATGACGTTGATCAGCATCGCGGCGCTCAGCTTCATCTGCGGCTGCAGCGGCTCGGGCTCAGCGGCGACGAGGCGGTCGTAGCTCTGCTCGGTCCAGTTGACGAAGCCCTGCGGCGCCTTCCTGCGCACGATCTTCTTCTGCTTCTTCAGGTCGTCGCCGGCCTTGAGGATCTGGGCGGCGTTCTCGATCTCGTGATCGGGGGCCATGACCACCACCGTGCCGGCGGTGTCGTAGCCGGCCCGGCCCGCGCGCCCCGCGATCTGGTGGAACTCCCGCGCCGAGAGCTGACGCATGCGGATGCCGTCGTACTTGGTGAGCGCGGTCATGAGCACGGTGCGGATGGGGACGTTGATGCCGACCCCGAGGGTGTCGGTGCCGCAGATCACGCGGAGCAACCCCCGCTGCGCGAGAGTCTCGACGAGCCGTCGGTATCGCGGCAGCATCCCGGCGTGGTGCACGCCGATGCCGGCGCGGACGTAGCGCGAGAGCGTCTTGCCGAACCCGGTGGTGAAGCGGAACCCGCCGATGGCCTCGGCGATCTCGTCGCGCTGCTCGCGTCCGATGATGCGAATCGACGACAGCGCCTGCGCCCGCTCCATCGCGGCGGCCTGGGAGAAGTGCACGACGTAGATGGGCGCCTGTCTCGTGTCGAGCAGCTCCTGCACCGTCTCGTGCACGGGCGTGCGGGCGTATTCGAAGTGCAGCGGCACCGGGCGCTCCACGCCGGTCACGCGCGCGGTTGCGCGCCCGGTGCGGCGCGAAAGATCGTCGGCGATGCCCTCGACATCGCCCAGGGTGGCCGACATCAGGATGAACTGCGCCCGCGTCAGCAGCAGCAGCGGCACCTGCCAGGCCCAACCACGGTCGGCCTCGCCGTAATAGTGGAACTCGTCCATCACGACCTGGTCGACGTCGGCATCGGCCCCCTGACGAAGGGCGAGGTTCGCGAGGATCTCGGCCGTGCAACAGACGATCGGCGCATCCGCGTTGACCGATGAGTCGCCCGTGACCATGCCGACGTTCTCTGCGCCGAAGATGTCGACGAGCGCGAAGAACTTCTCGCTCACGAGCGCCTTGATCGGAGCCGTGTAATAGCTGCGACCGCCCCGGGAGAGGGATGCCGCGTGGGCGGCGACGGCGACCAGCGACTTGCCCGTGCCGGTCGGGGTCGACAGGATCACGTTCGCCCCCGACACGATCTCGATGACCGCCTCGTCTTGCGCGGGGTAGAGCGTCAGCCCGCGGGAGGCCGCCCACTCGACGAAGCCGAGGTACACGGCATCCGGATCGGCACCGGTGGGCACGTGCTCGAGGAGGGGGGTCACTCCCCCACCCTCTCACCCGCCGGGCGGACGGGCCCTTCGACAGGCTCAGGGACCACCCGTCGACAAGCTCGGGGACCACCCGTCGACAAGCTCAGGGACCACCCTTCGACAGGCTCAGGGACCGCCCGTCGACAAGCTCGGGGACCGCTTCGCCGAGGTGGCTGAGCCTGTCGAAGCCACCGGTCCCCTCCCCGCACCTCAGCCCCGATCGGCGAAGACGCCCACGTTCTCGCCGTCGAAGACGAACTGCACGCTCGTGCCGATCGGGAACTGCTCGACGAACGCGTCCGGCATGCCCTCGGCCACCACGAACTCCACCGTGGCGGGGAAGACCCCCGCGCCGCATCCGCCGTAGACGAAGTCGCCGCTCACGCCGCGCGCGCCCCGCAGCGACACCTCGGAGGTCTCGAGCAGATACACGCACGGGCTGCGGTTATCCGTCGCGTCGACCTGCGCGAAGCCCACGAAGGCGGTCACTCCGTAGAAGTCCTTGAACGCGCGTTCCGCGCCTGTTCGTTGGCCGAAGATGGCCGGGGTCTCGGTGTCGGGATCGGACTCCAGCGTGCCGACCTGAGGCGCTCCCACCGAACTCGACACCGGTACGAACGACACGGTGAGCGCCGTCGTCGCGCTCGCGAGCGCGGTGACGACGGCGAGCGAGATCGCCCACCCCCACAGTTGGCGCCTCGATCGCACGAGCGGGCGATGCTCGCGAGGAGTCTCGTCGTCGGCGTCTTCCGCGTCGGCGGGGGTCACGTCCTCGTCGTCGACAGCGGATGCCACGGGCTCAGGCCGGACGTCCGGCGCCGGTGCCGGCGTGGTCCCGGGCGCGGACCGCTCCCGCCGTTCGAGCTCTTCGAGGGCGAGGAGCCGCGCCGACGCCGTCGGGTCGTCGGCGATGTCGGCGTCAGGGCCGTACGCCCGGGCGCGCAGTCGACGCAGCTCGTGGCGTACGTCGTCGTCCATGTCCTGAATGGTTCCACACCTGAGGCACCCCGGGGTCGTCTCGCGGTCCATGCGCGGGAATAGACCGGAGCGCCCGGCGTTGCACCCGACATGCGCTCCTTCGGCACACTCTCCTTCGGCCACTACGGCCCCCTCGGCGGTGGTCGTCAGTTGACCGCGGGCGATTCGATGCTCCAGGCGATTGACCTCGCCCAGGGCATGGACGACCTCGGGGTCAACGGCATCTCGTTCCGCGTGCACCACTTCGCCCGCCAGCAGGCCGCCCCCATGCCCCTGCTCGCCGCGATCGCCGCCCGCACCTCGCGCATCGAGGTCGGCACCGGCGTCATCGACATGCGGTACGAGAACCCGCTCATGCTCGCTGAGGAGGCGGCATCCGTCGACCTGATCAGTGGCAATCGCCTCGCGCTCGGCGTGAGTCGCGGCTCACCCGAGACCGTCGTCCGCGGCTATGAGGCGTTCGGCTACACCGGATCCGACGACCCGCGCGGCGGCGACATCGCCCGCGAGCACTTCGACCTTTTCCTGCGCGCCGTCGACGGCGAAGGACTCGCCGAGCGCGACCCGCACAGCCCCTTCGGCGGCGGGACCGGACTGCAGCGCATCGAGCCGCACTCCCCCGGCCTGCGACAGCGCATCTGGTGGGGCGCCGGCACCACGGCGACTGCTGAGTGGGCGGGTCGCATCGGCGTGAATCTCATGTCGTCGACGCTGCTCACCGAGGCCGACGGCACCCCCTTCGACATCCTGCAGGCGCAGCAGCTCGACGCGTTCCGCACCTCCTGGCGCGAGGCGGGGCACGCGGGCGAGCCACGCACCTCTGTCAGCCGCAGCATCTTCCCGATCGTCACCGACGAAGACGAGATGTACTTCGGCGGCTCGGCGGGCAGCGACCAGATCGGCGTCATCGACGGCATGCGCTCGACCTTCGGCAAGACGTACGCGGCCACCCCCGACAGGCTGGTGGAGCAGCTGCAGAACGACGCCGCGGTGATGAGCGCCGACACCTTGATGCTGACGATCCCGAGCCAGATGGGCGTGGAGTTCAACCTGCGCCTCGTCGAGAACTTCGCCCAGCACGTCGCCCCGGCCCTCGGCTGGGTACCGACGCACACGCCGGCCACCGTGTAGGAGGGCCGCGGCGTCCGGCTCTCCCGAGAGCGTCGGATGCCGCCGGCCGTCCGCGTCACCGCGAGGCGGAAGGGAACGTCGACTCCTCGTTACGGCCGACGCGGCCGCGGATGAAGAAGACGAGCACGAGCCCGACGACGATGACGACGATGTTGCCGAGGTTCGCCAGCGATCCCAGAGCCCCCTCGGCGGGGTACTGCGCATGCATGAAGATGCTCGGGTCGGTGCTGGCATGGAGGAGGACAGGCGCGAGCAGAGTGCGCGTGACGCGCATGGCGAGGTACATGAGGATGCCGAAGAAGAACGTGTAGACGATCTGCACCAGCGTCGGGACGAGGGCCTGACCGCCGAGGAGGTTCGTCGAGTGCAGAAGCGCGAACAGCCCCGCCGAGACCAAGGCCACGACGATCTCCCGATGCCCCGCGTCGCGCATGATCCGCACGACGTACCCCCGGGTCAGCACCTCTTCGGCGAAACCGACGAACAGCCCCGCGAGGAGCCAGGTCATCACGTAGTCGATGCCGGCTGCGCTGTAGTCGATGCTGAACAGGTGCAGCACGTTGAACAGGAGCACGACGACGACGGCGATCCACATCCACCCCCGCCCCCCGAGGGACTGACGAGCGAAGAGTCCTCGCAACCATCCGGTCGTCGCCCCGAAGACGATGAGGATCACGGCGCCGACGAGGATCGGTAGAACGTAGAAGATGAACACGAACGACGCGGAACCCGAATCCCCCGCGAACGGCACGAGCGGGAGGAAAGCGAGGGACGCGAGTTCGTAGAGGACGAGGTAGCCCGCGGCGAGGACGACGGCCTTCCACCAGCGCCCGCGGTTCCAGAAACGGCTCCAGGCCGATCGACCGACGACATCGTTCATGAGGGACCCCCGATCGCCCGCTCGTCGGGCAGCACGTTCAACCTATGCCTCGCCCCAGAATCGACGGAAGAGAAGCGCGAGTCCTCGCAGAGCTGGTGCCTTCGCGTCGTTCAGCTGCGGCTCCTCACGAGCGTGCGCCCGTTCGACGCGAGAGCCTCGCGTTCAGCGCGCGGAGCCCGCCGCGCGCGAGCGCGCGAGCGTCTGGGTGAAGAGGTACTCGCCCCACGCCACGCCGTAGGCGCCGAGCGACGCCCACGTCCAGCCGGAGGGCAGGACCCCCGCGAGCCCGAACAGGGCCGCCGCGGTGAGGGCCACCACCACGGCCAGCGCCGGCGCCACGACTCGCTCCCCCACCGGCGTCACTCCGCCGCGCCAGACCACCAGCACCGCCCCCGCGGTGGCCACGAGCAGGATGACGGGCGTCCACCACGACCCGAGTGCGCCCATCGTGATCGATGCACCGACGCCGGCGACGACGAGCGAGGCGGTGCGCAGCAGGCGGATAGTGGTGGCGCGGTCGGCGGAGGGGCGGGCGGCGGGAGCGCGGGAGGCAGAGGGCACGACGGGATCCTTCGGGGAGCGGGGTGTCGTTCCAGCGTAGACAGGATGCCGGACGGGCTGTCTACGGTGGATGGATGGCGTTGACACTGACACTCATGGATGCCGCAGGCGGGGACCGCCGCGCGTTGACGGACTTCCTCACCGCGAACCTCTGGCCATTCCATGTGCGACAGCGACTGTCGGGCGCCCAGGTGACGGTCGACATCGACACCGGCCGCTGGGGCGACGATCGAACCGAGGCGTTCTGGATCGATGACGACGAACGGGGCCGCGTCGGTCTGCTCCGCCTCGACGATCTCGCAGATCCGACGGCGGTGGTCGACCTGCGTCTCGCGGACCCGTGGCGCGGGCAAGGACTCGGTGCAGGGGCCCTCGCCCTCGCCGTGGATCGCGTGTTCCGCACACGCGAGGGCGTAGCCCGCCTCGAGGGCCAGACACGCGAGGACAACGCCCCAATGCGCCGCGCCTTCGACAAGGCCGGGTGGGTGCGCGAGGCCTGGTATCGCGACGGCTGGCCCGTCGACGGTGCCGAGCCTCTGGCATCCGTCGCCTACGGTGTGCTGCGCCGCGACTGGGCGAGCGGGTCGACGACGCCCGTCCCGTGCGGACCGGAGACGCCCCGGTCAGGGGAGCCGCGGCGCGCCGATGGCGGGGAGCTCATCGCCGCGGCATGGACCGCCGAGGAGCTTCTGCTGACTCCCGCGGTGAGGCGCGACCCCGACGAGCTGCGCCGGTTGCTCGCCGACGACTTCACCGAGATCGGTCGGTCCGGACGACGGTGGACCCGTGACGACATCATCGTCGCCCTCGCCGCCGAGACGACGAGCGCCCGTCCGCCGATCATCGAGGAGCGGGACAGCCGGCTGCTCGGACCGGAGACGGTGCTGCCGACCTACCTTCTACGAGCCGACGACCGCATCAGCCGGCGATCATCGGTGTGGCAGGGCGATCCCCGGCCGCGGTGCGTGTTTCACCAGGGAACAGCGGTGCCCGACTGACTCAGGGAGCAGCGGGGAACGCGGGCCGCGCGACGGGCACGGCCTCGGGGTTGGCCCGGCGGAACGCGGCGAGGTCGCGCACGTTCTTCTGCACCGCGACCACCGCGAACAGACTCATCGCGAAACCGATGCCGTAGAAGCCCTTCTCCGACAGCAGGAGCTCGGCGTTCCAGAGGCCGACCACCATCAGGGTCAACGACACCAGCAGCATCCCCCACGCCACGCCGAGGTAGGCGCCGGTCACGGGGACGTCTTCGGCGCGGTCGCGCACCGCCTTCTGCACCGAGATCGCGGCGAACAATCCGAGCAGGAACACCGCGAGGAAGAAACCCTTCTCCGACAGCGCCATGCGCGCGTTGTACAGGCCGATGAAGTACACCGAAGCCCCGAGTCCGAGCGCCACCCACGACGCTCCGACGAACGCTCCGGTCGGCCGACCGAGCACGTGCTGCTTCTGAACATCCGACATCGTCTTCACCCTTCGATTCGCCCCCCAGGGCACGTATATTCCGTGGGCGAGAACGTAGCGGTCCGTGCATGCGCGCGCGGGCATGCACGCGGATCTGTGGACAACACGGGGAACGCTCACCCCGTCCGCCGCTGGCGAACCCGCTCGACGCATCCCCCGTGCGGTGGTTGGCTGTGGCGCATGCGACGCATGCTCATCCTCGGTGGAACGGCGTGGCTCGGCCGCGCCATCACGACTGCGGCCGTCGCCGCGGGGGCCGATGTCACGTGCCTTGCCCGCGGCGAGGCCGGCGCGGTCGCACCGGGTGCGCGGTTCGTGCCAGCCGACCGTGAAGACGATCACGCCTACGACGCCCTCGACGGCGACTGGGACGACGTCGTCGAGCTGTCGTGGGATCCGGGGTTCGTGGCATCCGGGCTCGATGCTCTCGCCGACCGTGCGGCTCACTGGACGCTCGTCTCGAGCGTTTCGGTGTACTCCCGCTCCGACGTGCCGTTCACCGACGAGACCGCGGACCTCGTCAAGCCCGTCGACCTCTCGCAGTATTCGGATGCCAAGGTGCATGCGGAACGACTCACCTCGCTGCGCCTGGGTGACCGCGCCCTCCTCGCCCGCGCCGGCCTCATCGTGGGTCCGGGCGACCCGACCGATCGCTTCGGCTACTGGCCGGCGCGCTTCGCCCGTGGTGGACGCGTGTTGACCCCCGAGACGGGCGGTCGATACGTGCAGGGCATCGACGTCGACGACCTCGCCACCTGGATCGAGCGCGCCGGGCGGGCGGGAACCGCCGGGCCGGTCAACGCGATCGGCGAGGAGTACCCGCTCGCCGCCGTGCTCGCGGTTGCGAAGGACGCGTCCGGACGAGACAGCGAGATGGTGGCGCTCGACGACGCGACCCTCGAGGACCACGGCGTGCAGTACTGGATGGGTCCGCGGTCGCTGCCGCTGTGGCTCCCCTCCGAGGCGCGGGGGTTCTCGCGGCGCAGCGACGCCGCCTTCCTGGCATCCGGGGGTCGCCGACGTCCGCTGTCCGAGACGGTGCGTCGCACCCTCGACGACGAACGCGCGCGCGGCCTGGACCGACCCCGCGGTGCGGGTCTCACACCCGCCGACGAGGCCGAGGTGCTCGCGGGCTCGTCACGCTGAGGCCGGCCAAGGTGCGGGCGTCACGACCCCGCATCACCGCGGCCACGTCGCCACCCTGTGAGAAGAGCCGTTCAGCGCCCGTTGCGGTCGGCGGCGGAACGCGGCGGCGCCGACGCCACCTCGAGTCGGTCGAGCCCGCGCAGCGACGTCCAGATCAGCTCCTCCCCCTTGGCCGCGTGCTGAGACGCCCTCACGGCCCTCTCGTCGGCCCACGAGTTGAGCACGTGCCCGCTGTGCCCGCGGACGTGTTCCAGCACGACGTCGGGGAGACCCTCCGCCCGACGCGCATCACGCGCGGCGATGAGCGCCTCGAGGATGCCCTGATTCGCGACGGGCTTCTTCGCGCTGGTCACCCACCCGCGGCGGCGGTGGCCGTCCATCCACGACGAGTACGTGTCGATGGCGTACTTCGAATCGGCCTGCACGACCAGATCACGAACGTCGGCGTGGTCGGTGATCGCGTGGAGCAGGCCCAGGAGTTCTCCGATGTTGTTCGTTCCCGCGGGGATGGATCCCGCCGCCCAGTGGCCGTCCTCCCCGACCCAGGCCCACCCGGCCGGCCCCGGGTTGCCCTTGCAGGCGCCGTCGGTGGCGACGATGTAGCGGTCGGAGGAGGCGGGCGCGGAGGAACTGCTCATTCCTCTAGTCTCCCCTCTCGCCCGCATTAACCCCGCCGCAGATGCCGCTCGGACGGGCTGCTGAGGCCCCACGGACTCTCCGCGGGGGTGAGCGCGGGGGTGAACGTCACCTCCGGCCGGCAGACAGCGCGAGAGGAGCCGCAAAAGGGGGCGCGGCACCGTGCGAATCTGGCGCGGTCCGCGCCGCCGCGCGAGTCGTCCCCCTCGAGAAGGTCCGCCGTCATGTCGACAGATTCCCGTCCCCGTGCCCGTCTGCACCCCGCCGCCGTCACCGCCCTCGCGATCGCGGGTGTCGCGATCGCCGGGGCCGTGGGCTTCCTTATCTGGCTGCTGGCCGCACCGACCGACTCGAACTCCGAGGCGACGCAACGCCTGGTGCAGTGGCAGGAGGTGTTCGAGAAGTACCGAGCGGCCAACGGTTCTCTCCCCGACATGGCGTCGGGCGGGTACTGCCTGGGCGACGGGTTCCCGGTGGGCACCGGAGGAACCGCGAACTGCCGCGACTACGAGAGCACCACGTTCTACACCGAGGATGCGAGCACGCCACTGATGACCGCCCTCGAGACGGTCGGCGACCTCCCGCCGGGGGCGACGACCCCGGTGCGCGGCACGGTCGGGCCGTACGCGCTCTACGACGACGAAGGCGTCCGGCTTCTCACGCCCGAAGAAGGAACGTGCGAGGCCCCCGCCACCGAGGTGTGGCGCGACGGCGGGGGCCTCTTCGTATGTCAGATCCTGCTGGAGCGCTGAGCCGCGCGGCTCAGTCCCGGCCGCTCTCGGACTTCTTCTGACCCGCTTCGAGCACGTCTCCGGCGGGGAGTTCCTGGTGACCACCGAACTGCAGACGCATCGCCGACAGCACCTGATTCGCGAAGTGGTCCTCGCCGCGCGAGGCGAACCGCTCGAACAGCGATGCCGCCAGCACGGGGACGGGAACGCCCGTGTCGACCGCTGCCTTGACGGTCCAGCGCCCCTCGCCCGAGTCGGACACGCGCCCGGCCAGACCGTCGAGCGTGGGGTTCTGAGAGAGCGCGGCCGACGTGAGGTCGAGCAGCCACGACGAGATCACCGACCCCCGGCGCCAGAGCTCGGTCACGCGGGCGGTGTCGATGTCGAACTGGTAGTACTCGGGCTCTTCGAGGGGGGCGATCTCGGCCGAGTGCTCGCCCTGATGAAGGCCCGCATCGGCGTTGTTCAGCACGTTGAGCCCCTCGGCGAGAGCGGCCATGATGCCGTACTCGATGCCGTTGTGCACCATCTTCACGAAGTGACCGGCGCCGGAGGGACCGCAGTGCAGATACCCGCGTTCCTCGGTCGTGAACTCGCCGGTACGGCCCGGCGTGCGCTCGACCTCACCGGGTCCGGGGGCGATCGTGCGCAGCACGGGCTCGAGGTGCGTGACGGCCTCCTCGTGACCGCCGACCATCAGGCAGTAGCCGCGTTCGAGGCCGAAGACACCACCGCTGGTTCCGACGTCGACGTAATGGATGCCGCTGTCGTTCAGCTTCGCCGCGCGGCGCACGTCATCGCGGTAGTTCGAGTTGCCGCCGTCGATGATGATGTCTCCGGGCTCGAGCACCTCGGCGACCTGGTCGACCACCTTCCCGGTGAGACCGGCGGGGATCATCAGCCACACGGCGCGGGGCTTCTGCAGCTTCGAGGCGAGGTCGGCGATGCTCGTCGCCCCCGTGGCGCCCTCTGCGACCAGGGAGGCAACGGCATCCTGATTCACGTCGAACACGACGCAGTCGTGGCCGTCCTTCATGAGCCTGCGGACGATGTTGGCGCCCATTCGTCCGAGTCCGACCATGGCGAGTTGCATCCGTACCCCGTTCGTCGTGGATCACGGACCGCGCCGCGCGGCCCCTCCGCGAGTCTAGGAGCCGCCCGGGGGCCTGGGCATCGGTGCTAGCCCTGGAAGTCGTCGGGGTCGACGTCGTCGAGGAAACGGCGGAACTCCTCCACCCTCTCCTCCTCGGCCGATGCGTCGAGCTCGACCGCCTCGTCGGGCACGCCCGCCTCGGCGAGGACGTCGTCGGACACCCAGATCGGCGCATCGACGCGGGCGCCGAGGGCGATGGCATCCGAGGGGCGGGCATCGAACGTGCGCTGCCCCGCCGGGGTGTCCAGCACCACGCGGGCGTGGAAGGTCCCCTCGTCGAGGTGGGTGACCTCGACGCGATCGACGGACGCCGACAGCTCGCCCAGCATCGCCGTCATGAGGTCGTGCGCGAGCGGACGCGGCGACGGTGTGCCCTCGATCGCGACGAGGATCGACATGGCCTCCTGCGGGCCGATCCAGACGGGGAGCACCCGGTCGCCGTCCGCTTCGGTGTCGACCGGCTTCAGCAGGATCACGTGCTGCTGGGCCGGGTCGAGAGCCACTCCGACCACGCGCACCCGGATCATCCGCCCATCGTACGGTGCTCCCCCACCACGAGGGTGCGGGCCCACGCACCGTGCGGGGCGATGTCAGCGCAGGATGCCGAGCGCCCGCGCCGCCGACACCGCAGCGGTGCGGGAGGACACGCCGAGCTTCGAGAACACGTGCGCGAGGTGCGACTTCACCGTCGCATCGGTGATGTGCAGCCCACGGGCCACGTCAGCATTGGACGCTCCGCGGGCGACCAGACGCAGCACCTCGATCTCGCGCACCGACAACGTCACCCGCGGTTCGCGCAGGCGGGCGAGCAGGCGGCCGGCGATGGAGGGGGCCAGGGCGCTCTGGCCGGAGGCCGCCGCGCGGACGCCCGCGAGCAGCTCGTGGGGAGGGGCGTCTTTGAGGAGGTAACCGCTGGCCCCCGCCTCGACGGCCCCGAGGATGTCGCCGTCGGTGTCGTAGTTGGTCAGGACGAGGACGTACGGAGGGGCGGCCAACGCGCGCACCCGCCGAGTGGCATCGGCTCCGGCGGCGCGATCGCCGAACTGCAGGTCCATGAGCACGAGCTCGGGTGCGAGCTCGTCGGCGAGGGCCACGGCCTCATCGGGCGTAGCGGCCTCGCCGACCACGTCGATGTCGGCCTCGGCATCCAGCAGCGCCCGCACGCCCGCCCGCACAACCGGGTGGTCGTCGGCGATGACGACGCGGATCACGGCGCACCGGCCGGCAGCGTCGCCGTGATCGTCGTCCCCGCGCCGGGGGCGCTGACGACGTCGAGGCGACCGTCGAGCTGGTCGACGCGTTCCCGCATGGCGCGCAGGCCGAAGGAATCGGTCGCGGATGCCGCCCGCTCGGCCACGCGCGGATCGAACCCCGCGCCGTCGTCGGCGATCTCGAGACGCACCGCGTCGTCGGCCCGCTCGAGTCGGATGCCGACTCGGCCGGCGCGAGCGTGCTGCGCGACGTTCGCGAGAGCACCCTGCGCGACGCGCAGCAGGGCCGTCTGCGCATCCATGGGTAGCGCCAGCTCCCGCGACACCTCGACGGTGACCGCCGCGCCCTCGCGCGCACCCCAGCCCTCGGCGAGACGGTGGAGCGCCGCCCCCAGTCCGCTGTCGAGGCTCGGAGGCGCGAGCTCGCGGATGAAGCGCCGGGTCTCGGCGAGTCCGTCGGCCGCCGCACGCCGTGCGAGGCGCACGTGCTCGATACCCGGGCCCGTGGCATCCGCCCGCTCCGCCGCGTGCAGCAGCATCTGGATGCTCGACAGGCCCTGCGCCACGGTGTCGTGGATCTCGCGGGCCAGGCGCGCGCGTTCGGCGAGCACCCCCTGCTCGCGTTCCGCCGCGGCGAGCCGGTCGCGCGTGGCGATCAGTTCGGTCATGAGCGCCTCGCGCTCGGCCGCGCGGCGCTCGAGGGCGGCGTAGCCGAGGCCGATCAGCAGGGCCACCCCCGCACCGACCACCGGTCCCACGACCCCGCCGACCGTCAGACCGCCGTGCACGGCGAAAGCCCCGATGGTCAGCGCGGTGGTGGCTACGACCGCGAGCGGACCGACAACCCCGGGGAGCAGGTGCAGGTAGAGGAAGAAGAGCGGGAAGACGAGGTAGGCCGCCTCGGGAACGAGCCACACGAGAGCCGCCCACACGCCGCTCAGCGCCGCGAGCCACGCGATCGCGGCGCCGGAGCGGCCCGCGCGCGGGAGCACGAGACCCGCCAGGTAGAGCACACCGAGCACCCCCGCGAGCAGCAGGGCGATGACCGGCGCGCCCGTCAGCAGCACCCGCACGACGACCAGCGCGAGCAGTCCGCCGAACAGCACGTGCAGACCCGCGCGAAGGCCCGCGAAGACCGGGGCGAGGGTGCGGTGGGGCATGTCGGAGTCCAGGCTACGGATGCCGCGGCCCCGGCGGATCATCCGAAAGGTGGAGGGGGAGTTCGCCCGGGCCGCCGATGACCCGCCGACGCCTCACCACGAGGCTGGGGAAGCCGGCGAGATCCACCGGCGGAAGGAGGCGACGTGTACGTCGCATGGCGCGATCTGCGTTTCGCCCGCGGGCGATTCGCCCTCATCGGGGCTGTCGTCGCCCTCATCACCCTGCTCGTCGGCTTCCTCTCGGGGCTCACCGGGGGACTCGCCGCGCAAAACGTCTCGGCCGTGCTCGCGCTGCCCGGTGACCGGCTCGTGCTGCAGCCCGCCGGGGCGACGACGGCCACCTTCGCCGACTCGGCGATCGACGACGCCACGGTCGCCGCGTGGCGAGACGCCGCGGGCGTCGCTCGCGTCGACCCGGTCGGCATCCGGCAGACACGCGCCGAGGGCCCGGGGGCCGCGGGCGCCGTCGCGCTCTTCGGCCTCGACGCGGGGACCCGCTTCCCCGCCCCCACCCGCGACGGCGAGGTCGTGCTCTCGGCGGGTGCCGCCGAGACGCTGGGAGCCGCCGTCGGCGACACGGTCGCGGTCGCGGGGTCGACCTACGCGGTCTCGGCGATCGGCGACGACCTCTCGTACAGCCACACCCCGGTCATCTCCCTCACCCCGTCGGCCTGGCGCGCGCTCGACGAAAGCCTCGGCGGCACGGGCACCGCGACCGTGCTCGCCGTGTCGGGGGAACCAGCGTGGGACGCCGTCGCCGCCGACACCGGCACGGTGGCATCCACCCCGCTCTCGAGCCTGACGGCGCTGCCCACCTTCCGCTCCGAGATCGGTTCGCTGGCCCTGATGATCGCGATGCTTTTCGGCGTCTCGGCGCTCGTCGTCGGTGCGTTCTTCACGGTCTGGACCATGCAACGGGCGGGTGACATCGCGGTGCTGAAAGCCCTCGGAGCGAGCACCCCGGCGCTCGTCCGCGACGCGCTCGGTCAGGCCCTCGTCGTGCTCGTGCTGGGGGTCGGGGTCGGCATCGGGCTCACCGCGGCGCTCGGGACGCTCGCCGGCGGAGCGCTGCCGTTCGTCCTCGGTCCGCTCACGACCCTCGCCCCCGCGCTCGTCATGATCGTGCTGGGACTGATCGGTGCGGCCGTGTCGCTGCGCACCGTCACCACCTCCGATCCCCTCACCGCTCTCGGGAGCACACGATGATCCTTCTCGACGACGTCACCCTCACCTATCCCGACGGCGATGCGCGCGTCACCGCGGTCGACCACGTCACGCTCGAGGGCCGCCCGGGGGTCCTCACCGGGATCACCGGCCCCTCGGGCTCCGGCAAATCGAGCCTTCTCGCCCTCGCCGCCACCCTGGTGCGTCCCGACTCCGGACGCGTCGTCGTCGACGGCGTGGAGGCCACCGACCTCAGCGCCGCGGGGCGCACGACCCTCCGCCGCGAGCGCATCGGAATCGTCTTCCAGCAGCCGCAGCTCCTGCCCGCCCTCACCGTCCGCGAGCAGCTGCGCGTGATGGCCGAGCTCGGCGGGCGGGGCCGACGGGAGCGGCGCGCCGAGGTCCGCGGACGCGTCGACGAGATCCTGGATGCCGTGGGCCTCGGCGCCCACGGCGATCGACGACCCGCCCAGCTGTCGGGCGGGCAGCGCCAACGCGTCGCCATCGCCCGCGCACTCGTGCACGACCCGCGCGTGCTGCTCGTCGACGAGCCGACCAGTGCGCTCGACACGGCACGCGGGGCCGAGATCATGGCGCTGATCGCCCGCCTGACCCGCGAGCGGGGGACGGCCACGCTTCTCGTCACCCACGACGTCGTACACGCGGGGACGCTCGACGAGACGGTCGAGGTCGTCGACGGACGTGCCCGTCTCGTCGCGGCGCCGGTCTGAATCCGACGCGGTGGACCTCACCAGCCGAAGCTGTTGAACCAGTCCCGTCGCCGGTCGGCCTCTTCACGCGTCTCGTCGCCGCGCCACGAATCGTGCGGGGCGAGCACACCGTTCACGGGTGCGACGAACGCCCAGCAGACCGGGCAGAGCGCCCGCCCGCCGGGGTAACCGTCGGGGAGGGTGGGAGCCGGTGCCGCCGGCTCCCCCGCCCCGGTGCACGCGGGCGGGTCGGCCTGCAGGTCGCTCCACAGCAGACGTCCGCCCGTGCGGTGGTGCAGGCCACGGTGGCCGTCCTCACGGGTGCAGATCTCGCCGTTTCTTCGGCTCAGACACAGTCTCCGCGCGGCGCCCGGCAGTGCCGCCAGCGTTTTCGTCATCTTCAGATTGTCTCCGCTGCGAGCGCAGCGGCGGCAGGGCCGGGATGCGCACGGGGCGATGGGGTCCGGTGGGGAAAGGTTCGGCGGTCATCTTCGACCACCACCGGTACGACGGTTGTGCATGTCGACCTCCTGATGTTCCGACCATCTCCCGCCGAAGGTCCGGAGCCGAGGGGGTTGACAGGATCGGGGACGATGCTAGGCATACCCCACGGGGGTATCATTGCCGCCATGCACGGATACGAGGGCAACAAGGACGACCTCTTGAAGCGCCTCCGCCGCGCGGAGGGACAGGTGCGCGGCATCGCGCGCATGGTGGACGACGACCAGTACTGCATCGACATCCTGACCCAGGTGTCAGCGGTCACCAAGGCTCTCGAGAACGTCGCCCTTTCGCTGCTCGACGATCACCTGTCGCACTGCGTCGCCGAGGCTGCGGCCCAGGGCGGGCCCGTCGCCGAAGAGAAACTCAAAGAAGCCAACCAGGCCATCGCCCGGCTGGTCCGTTCGTGAAGGAGACTCCTATGACCGAGCAGCGAATCGACCTCGGCCTGAGCGCCACGACCCCCGTCTCCGGCGGATGCAGCGACGGGTGCGGGTGCGGCGCCGGGGGCGTGGCATCCACGCCGACGACGCAGAACCTGACGGCGCAGGCCGCGACGAGCGAGCTCCGCGTCGAGGGCATGACGTGTGGCCACTGCGTGCGCGCGGTCACCGAGGAACTCACGGCGCTGGACGGCGTCGAAGTCGTCGATGTCGATCTGCACGACGGAGGTGTCTCGGTCGTGCGCATCGCATCGACGGGGGCGGCGAGCGACGACGACCTCGCGGCGGCGATCGACGAGGCCGGTTACACACTCGCGCGCTGAGCGGCCGCGTGCCGGCGTCAGAGCACGCCGCGAACGAGCACGTCGACAGCCGCGTGGAAGGTGACGTGCTGCGACACCTCGACCGCGCGGTCGTACCGTGCTCCACCGAGGGCGACGAACACCGCGCCCACGACCTCGACGTAGCCGACGATGTAGCCGCCGCGGCTGACCTCGTAGAGGTCGAGGTCGATCCGCGTCCAGGGGATCTCCGTCGGAGCCCCAGTCGACACCGTGGGGACGGGACCGGAAACGAGGGGACGGGCTGCCTTCGACGAACCCCGGCGGCTGAGCGGTGCTTCCATGACCATGCGAGAACTCCTTCGGTCGTCCGGGGTGTTCTCAGAGTGGAGCGTCGAGCCGGGAAGTGTCCCGGGCTTGACGGATCCTCAGCACCGCATTAGCCGTACGCTACCCGGCTGAGCGGGCGGGCCTACCGCGACGGGGACGGTCCTCGGACAGCTCGAACGGGGTCGCCCCGACCGTCAGCGCCGCGACCTCATCGAGCCATCGCAGGTCGGCGTCGAGCCGCGCGCGCCGGGCCGCACGGACGATCGCTGCGGGCACGGCATCCGGGTCTTCGGTCTCGGACTCGGCCAGGGCCGCACGAACGGCCGCGCGCTGGGTGAACAGGATGCCGCCGATGTCGGCACCCGGCAGCGTCACCGCCAGGGCGATCTTCAGCGCGACGTCGTCGCGTCCCTCGGCCAGCGATGCGGTGGACAGCCACGCGCGGGTCTCGACGCGACCGGCTTCCGTCGGCTCCCACAGCACGCGCGCCTCGTCGTCGACGCCGGCGCCGGTCACCAACCCGTCGCGCTCGAGGCGCTCGAGCGTCGTGTACACCTGCCCGACGTTGACCCGCGCGCCCGTGCGCCGCTCGTACTCGGCGCGCAGCTGAGAGCCGTAGCAGGCGCCGCGATCGAGGATCGCGAGCAGGCTCAGACGGACGGACACGGGCGCCTCCCGGCGGGTTGAAAATGGCTTGCCGAGTATATCGTTCGACGCCGAGGGATCCCCCGACGCGCCGGAGAGCCCCGGCGTACCATGTGGTCTGACCACACAATCCGGTTTGATCGGAGGCTCCCGATGGAGTGGCTCGACCCCCTCGCCCTCGCCCGCTGGCAGTTCGGGTTGACGACGCTGTACCACTTCCTGTTCGTGCCCCTGACGCTCGGCATGTCGCTGATCGTGGCCGTCTTCCAGACCGTCTGGTACCGCACGGGAGACGTCCGGTGGCTGCACATCACGCGCTTCTTCGGGAAGATCTTCCTGATCAACTTCGCCATGGGCGTGGTCACCGGCATCGTGCAGGAGTTCCAGTTCGGCATGAACTGGTCGGCGTACTCGCGCTTCGTCGGCGATGTCTTCGGCGCCCCGCTCGCCTTCGAGGGGCTGCTCGCGTTCTTCCTCGAGGCGACCTTCATCGGCCTGTGGATCTTCGGGTGGGACAAGCTCCCCCGCCTCGCCCACCTCGCGAGCATCTGGATGGCGTCGATCGGCGCCACCCTCTCGGCGTACTTCATCATCGCCGCCAACGCGTTCATGCAGAACCCGGTCGGCTACCAGATGTCGGCCGAGGGTCACCGCGCCGAACTCGTCGACTTCTGGGCCCTGCTCACCAACCCCGTCGCCCTCGCCGCCTTCCCGCACACCATCTTCGCGGGCTGGATGTTCGCCGCCATGATCGTCGTCGCCATCTCGGCCTGGCACCTGGCGCGGGGGCGGAACGTCGACATGATGCGCAAGACCCTGCGCTTCGGCCTGTGGTCGACGGTGGTGTCGTTCGCGCTCGTCGCGATCGTCGGCGACCAGCTGAGCCTGGTCATGGTGGCCACCCAGCCGATGAAGATGGCCGCGGCCGAGGCGACCTTCAACACCGTCTGCGGAGCGGATGCCTCGTTCTCGATCTTCACGCTCGGAACCCCCGACGGCACGAGCGAGCTGTTCTCGATCCGGGTGCCGTTCCTGCTGAGCCTGCTGTCGACCCACTCGCTCGACGGGTGCGTGGAGGGGATCAACGACCTCAACACGCTCTACAGCCAGCAGCTGTTCCCGCAGTTCGCCGACCAAGTCGACGGCAACTTCGCCCCCGTGCTGTGGGTCACCTACTGGGCGTTCCGCTGGATGATCGCGCTCGGCGGCATCGCCGCGCTGGTGTGCGTCGCGGGCCTGTGGGTCACGCGCAAGAAGGCGACCCGCCCCGTCGCGCCGTGGATGTGGCGCGTGGCCATCTGGGCCGCTCCCCTGCCGATGCTCGCGAGCCTCGTCGGCTGGGTGTTCACCGAGATGGGCCGTCAGCCCTGGATCGTCTTCGGTCTCATGCTCACTGAAGACGGCGTCTCGCCGAGCGTCCCCGGCTGGAGCGTGCTCATCTCGCTGGTGGCGTTCACCCTCGTGTACGCCAGCCTCGCCGTCGTGGAGTTCGGACTCATCAAGAAGTACGCGCAGAAGGGCCCCGACCCCCTGCCCGACCCGGATGCCGTGCGCGACGACTCTATCGAGAACACCCCGACCACGGTCTACTAGGAGCTCATCATGGATCTCGCGTACCTCTGGTTCTGGATCGTCGCCTTCCTCTTCGTCGGCTACTTCGTGCTCGACGGCTTCGACTTCGGCGTGGGCATGTCGATCCCCTTCCTCGGGAAGGACGACATCGCCCGCCGGCAGATCATCAACACGATCGGCCCCGTGTGGGACCTCAACGAGACGTGGGTCATCGTCGCGGGCGCCGCCCTGTTCGCCTCGTTCCCCGAGTGGTACGCGACGCTCTTCAGCGGCTTCTACCTGCCGCTGCTGGTGATCCTGCTCGCGCTCATCGCCCGGGGCGTGTCGTTCGAGTATCGGCACCAGCGCGACTCGCTCCGCTGGAAGCGCTCGTTCGACCGCATGATCTTCTTCGGGTCGGCAGCACCGGCGTTCCTCTGGGGCGTCGCCTTCGCGAACATCGTGCAGGGCGTGCCCCTGGATGCCGACCACGAGTACGTCGGCACCGTACTGACGCTGCTGAACCCGTACGGCATCCTGGGCGGGCTGACGACACTGACGCTGTTCTTCCTGCACGGGCTCTACTTCGTCGCGTTGAAGACCGACGGACAGGTGCGGGCCGATGCGCGCCGCCTCGCGGGACGCGCGGGTCTCGTGACCATCGCGCTTGCGGCACTGTTCCTGGCGTGGACCGTCGCGAATGCCGCCGACGCCCCGCTGTTCCTCGGGCTGGTGGGCCTGTCGGGAGTGGCCGCGCTCACGCTCATCGGTTCGTGGGTGGCCAACAGCCGCGACCGCGAGGGCACCGCCTTCGCCCTGGGCGCGGTGACCATCGTCGCAGCCGTCGCCGCCCTGTTCTTCGCCCTGTTCCCGAACGTCATGCCCTCGACCCTGGCTGAGGGATCCAGCCTCACGATCGACAACGCCTCGAGCACCGACTACACATTGACGATCATGAGCTGGGCGGCCCTGATCTTCCTGCCGCTGATCCTGGCCTACCAGGGCTGGACGTACTGGGTGTTCCGCAAGCGCGTGACCCGCGCCCGCATCGAGAAGGCCGCGCTCGGCGCGCACTGACGCCCCCTGGACACCACCCCATGAAACCCGTCGACCCCCGGCTCCTCCGCTACGCGACCGCCTCCCGCGGCTTCCTCGCCGTCACCGCGGCCATCGTGCTCGCGCAGACCGGCGTCGTCGTCGGGTTCGCGTGGTCACTCACCCACGCGCTGGTCGGGGCGATCGAGGGCCGGCCGCTCGACGAGCTCTGGGGTCACGTCGGGGTCGCGGCATCCCTCGTCGTGGTGCGAGGTCTGTTGATCGCGGCCTCGGAGCGTGTGTCGGCGCGAGGAGCCGCGGCGGCATCGCTGCAGCTGCGTGCGGCGCTCGTCTCGGCGGTCGGCAGACTCGGCCCCGGATGGCTCGCGCGGCGGAACACGGCCTCGCTCTCGCTGACCGCGGGGCACGGCCTCGAGGCTCTGGACGCGTACTTCGGCCGATACCTGCCGCAACTGGTCGCCACCGCGATCACCATGCCCGTGCTGATCGGCACGATCGCACTGGCCGACCCGCTCTCGGGCCTCACCGTCGCTCTGACGATCCCGTTGATCCCGCTGTTCATGGTGCTCATCGGTCTCGCCACCCGGGGCGTCCAGCAGCGGCAGTACCGCACGCTCGGGCGCCTTGCGGCGCGCTTCGCCGACACCGTCGAGGGCCTCGGCACACTCAAGGCGTTCGGCCGGCAGCACCGGGCCGCCGACTCGATCGAGACGATCACGCGCGACTACAAGCGCGAGACGATGACGGTGCTGCGCGTGTCGTTCCTCTCGGGGTTCGCGCTGGAGTTCCTGGCATCCATCTCGGTCGCGATCATCGCCGTGACGATCGGCTTCCGCCTTCTTGCGGGTGATCTCAGCCTGCTCGTGGGGCTCTTCGTGCTGCTGCTGGCGCCCGAGGCGTACCTGCCGCTGCGTCAGGTGGGAGTGCAGTTCCACGCCGCGAGCGAGGGGGTGGCCGCGACCGACGAGATCTTCGACGCGCTCGACTCCGCCCGTGCGACGCCGAACCCGGATGCCGCGGACGCAACGCCCGGGTCGACGGTGGCACTTCACCGCATCCGCGTCGACCGCGGGGGCCGAGCCCTCCCGGAAGTGTCGCTGTCGGTGGGACCGGGCGAGCTCGTGCTCGTGACAGGTCCGAGTGGCGTGGGCAAGTCGTCCCTCGTCGCGGCGCTGCTCGGGTACGCCGAGTACGACGGCGAGGTGCGCGTCGATGGTCGTGTGGTGCCGCACGCGTGTGCCTCGGTGGCGTGGGCGGGACAGCGGCCGGGGCTCGTTACGGGATCGGTCGCCGAGAACGTCTCGCTAGGAGCGTCCCTCGAACCCGCCACCGTGATCGCGGCTCTGGCCGACGCGGGAGCCTCCGGCATCGACCCCGCCACGGCACTCGGCGCCGGCGGGTCGGGGCTCTCGGGTGGGGAGGCGCAGCGCGTCGCCGTGGCGCGGGCGTTGTACCGGGCCCGGGTGACGGGCGCATCGGTGCTCGTGCTCGACGAGCCCTCAAGTGCCCTGGATGCCGCGACCGAGGCGCACCTGTGGACGACGCTGCGCGCCGAGGCCGATGCCGGTCGCGGTGTGCTGCTCATCTCGCACCGCCCCTCTGCGCGGGCGATCGCCGACCGCGTCATCGACCTACTCCCCCCGCGTGAGTCGCGTGAGTCGCGTGAGTCGCCAGAATTTGTCGCCTCCGCCGACCTCGAAGCGACAAATCCTGGCGACTCACGCGGGACGGAAGAGGTGCGCGCGTGAACACTCGCGTCCGCGGCATCCTGAGATCCGCGATGCCCTCGCGTCGGCGATTCGCTCCCGCGGTGCTGGCCGGCTTCGGCACCGCGGCGAGCGCGATCGCGCTGCTGGCGGCGAGCGCGTGGCTCATCGCCCGGGCGGCCGAGCAGCCGCTGGTGATGTACCTGTCGATGGCCGTGGTCGGGGTGCGGGCGTTCGCGCTATCGCGCGGGGTGTTCCGGTACCTCGAGCGACTCACCGGGCATGACGCGGCCCTGCACCAGCTTGCCGGGGTGCGGGCCGATCTCGTGCGCGAGCTCGTGCCCCTCGCCCCCGACGGGCTGGGGCGTGCCCGTCGCGGCGGGCTGCTCTCCAGCGTCGTCGACGACGTCGACGAGCTGCAGAACCTCCCGTTGCGCGTGGTGTTGCCGCTGTCGGTCGCGGCCCTGACCTCGCTCGCCGCCGTCGTCTTCACGGCCCTCGTCTCGTGGCCGGCCGCCCTCGTGCTGCTCGGGTGCCTCCTCGTGGCGTTCGCCGTCGCCGTCGCGGTGGGCTGGGCGGCCGGCTCGCGCGCCGAGCGCTCGATCGCACCGCTTCGCGCCACCGTCGCCGACGCCGTGCACGACCTGCTGACGAATCTCGACGTGCTCACCGCGTACGGGGCCCTGGATGCCGCCACGGCGCGCGTCCGCTCCGCCGATGCCGCGCTGCGCCGGGCGGTCGTACGCCGCGGTGGCGCGCAGGGGCTCACGGCCGGCGCGGTGTCGGCGCTCGCCGGTGCGGCCTCCCTGGGTGCCCTTCTCGTCGCGGCTCCCCTCGGCCCGCTGTCGGGACCGGGGCTGGCGGTCGTCGTGCTGCTGCCCATGGCGGTGTTCGAGGTCTTCGGCCCGGTTCCCCTCGCCCTGGCGTCGTGGCGACAGGTGCGCGCCGCCGCGGAGCGCATCGCCGCCGCCGTTCCCGCCGACATCCCCGCGGGCCTTCCTCGCGCCGAACCGGCGGCGACCGGCGCTGCCCCCGCCCTGGGCACGGGCCTCGAGTTGCGCGGCATCCGGGCCCACTGGCCGACGCGGAGCGACACCGACGGCGATTCCGGTCGACTGCACGACGTCGACCTCCGTGTGGGCCCCGGCGAGCGCGTCCTGATCACCGGCCCGAGCGGTGCCGGCAAGACGACCCTCGCCCACGTGCTAGGTCGCTTCCTCGACTACGAGGGGTCGTACACGATCGGCGGCGTGGAGGCGCGGGAGCTCTCGGGCGATGATCTGCGCCGCACCGTCGGGATCATCGAGCAGGCGCCGCACCTCTTCGACGAGACCGTGCGGCAGAACCTACTCTTCGCCCGCGACGCCGCTTTCGACGCCGACCTCTGGTCGGTGCTCGCCCGCGTCGGCCTCGACGGGTGGGCGCGAGGACGCGGGGGCCTCGACACCCTCATCGGCGATCGTGGCGCGCTCGTCTCGGGCGGGCAGGCGCATCGTCTCGCTCTGGCGCGGGCGTTGCTGCGCGGCTTCCCCGTGCTCGTTCTCGACGAGCCGACCGCGGGCGTCGATCCCGCGGCATCCGATGCCCTGCTGCGCGATCTGCTCGGCGCGGTGAAGAGCGATCAGGCGGTGGTGCTCGTGTCGCACATCGAGGTGCCGGAGGGGTTGGTGGATCGCGAGGTGCGGGTGGAGGGCGGGCGGATGGTCTCAAAGCGCATCATCCTTCGCCGCTGACGGCGCGGAGACTCAGCGCTGCGGCGGGAGCACGAACCCCTCGGGGAACTCATTGCTCGAGACGGAGCCGTTCTGATCACCGACGCTGAGGATGGTGTGCGCGTCGATGTTGAGGGTGTCGCCGACGTACAGCGCCTCTCCGTCGCGTCGCGCGAAGTTCACCCAGCGCAGCCACTGCTCTCCGACGCACAGGCGAGCACCCACTGTCGAGAAAACGTCGTTCTCCGCCACGACATAGGCGACCGGCACCCCGGTGGCGTCCACGATCGTCTCGCCCGACGCATTCGGCATCGGCCCCCGATCGAAGGGGACGGCGAGCGTCGCTCCGCCGAGCTGTTCGATCTGGCCCGGGTCGGATAGGACCTCCGGGAATCGGGCCGCCTGACACGGGTCCGGATCACCGGGGAGGGCGAAGTCCGTCTCGATCCGCAGTGCGGGTCCCTGCGCTGCGCGGGTGATCTCGGGCCTCGCCGTGACGGGGGGCTGGGCTGCGGGTAGGGTCGGCGAGCACCCGGTGAGGATCAGCCCGACCGCGCACACGGCGAGCACGGCCCGACCTCGCCTCATCCCCATGCGTCGAGTGTAGGGGCGCGCCTGTGCGACAGGACGCCCGTGTCAGGATGCCGCCCCCACTCCGCCCCGGCTCAGGATGCCGGCACGAACCGCACGCGATCCGGCCCGATGCTCCATCGCACCACATCGCCCGGCCGCATCCCCACCGCCTCGGTCGGCGGCACCTCGGCCGCGCCGATGTCGAGAACGACGCGTACGCCCGCCGGCGTGGGTTCGAGGCGCGACACGACCCCCGGCGAGCCGGAGCCCAGCCGTACGTCGGACGCGCAGAACACCGCGGCGAGCATCGCACCCTCGTTGGCCGCGGCGGCGAGAGAAGCGGCATCCGTCGACTCAAGCCGCAGCGCGCCCCGCTCGAACGCGTCGCCGCGCGCCACCCCGACGATCCGTTCGAGCCCGGCGATCTTCGCGGCGACATCGGTCGCGGGCGCCGCCAGGACCTCCCGCACCGGACCCGCCTGCGTCACCCGCCCGCGTTCGACGATGACGAGCCGGTCGGCGAGAGCTGCGGCGTCGACGGCATCGTGGGTCACCGCCACGGTCGTCACCCCGGCCAGACGATCCCGCAGCATCGCCCGGATCTCCGACGCCGTCACGGCGTCGAGGGCCACGAGGGGCTCATCCAGCAACACGACCCGCGGCTCAGCCGCGAGGGCCCGGGCGACCGCAACGCGCTGCTGCTCACCGCCCGACAACTGCGCGGGCCGGCGGCCACCCGCGCCGGGCAGCCCGACCCGCGCCAACCACTCGTCTGCGGAGGTCCGAGCGGCGGATGCCGAGACCCCGGCCGCCCGCGGACCGAAAGCGACGTTCTCGCGCGCGGTGAGGTGCGGGAAGAGCCGGGCGTCCTGCCCCAGCAGCACGATGCCGCGGTGCATGGGGGCGGTCCGCACCCGTGGAGCGCGATCGAGCACCCGCTCGTCGAGCGTGATCGTGCCGCCGTCGAGCGGTGTGAGGCCGGCGAGCGCGTCGAGGAGCGTCGACTTTCCCGCGCCGCTGCGCCCCATCACCGCGACGGTCTCACCCGGGTCGACGTCGAGGGCGATGTCGACCTCGAAGTCGCGACGGCCCACGACGACGTGGGCGCGGAGCGCGGCGGCATCCTGAGCGGCTCCGGCGTTCCGCGGATGCTCCCCGCGCTCGGCGGCATCCGGAGCGTCTCCGCCGGAGCCGACCCGTCGCCCGGCCGCAGCGGCATCCGGCACGGGTCCCGTCGTGCCGTCCGACCGACCGCCGACCGCGGGGCCCTCACCGCTCATCGCCCCACCCCCGGCCGCCACCCGCGCACGAGCAGCAATACCGCGACCGCGGTCACCAGCAGCAGCAGCGACAGCGCCACGGCAGTGCCCTGCGAGACGCCCGCGCCGTTGAACGCGGTGTAGATGGCGAGCGGCATGGTCTGGGTCACGCCCGGGCGGTTGCCGGCGAACAGCGCGGTCGCCCCGAACTCGCCGATCGCGCGGGCGAAGCACAGTACGACGCCCGCGACGATTCCCGGGGCCGCGAGCGGCAGCGTGATGCGGCGCAGGATCGTCGCGCGCGATGCCCCGAGCGACGCCGCGGCGCGCTCGAACTCGACCCCGGTGCTGCGCAGCGCGCCCTCCACGGCGAGCACGAGGAACGGCAGGGCGACGAACACCTGCGCGAGCACCACGGCGGGCGTGGAGAAGGGCAACCCGAGCGCGCCGAACCAGCCGTTCCGCCCGAAGAGATAGAGCAGCGCGACACCACCGACCATCGGTGGCAGGACGAGCGGCACGGTGACCAATGCGCGAAGCACAGCCGCGATGCGAGCGGGGCTTCGCGCGATGAGAACGGCGAGAGGGACGCCGACGATCGCGCAGAGCGCCGTCGCCACCGCCCCCGTCGATAGCGACAGACCGAGCGCCGACAGCGCGGCATCCGAGCTGATGTCGCTCCACAGCGTCGCCCACTCGACGCGGACGATGAGCGCGGTCAGCGGCACGAGCAGGAAGAGCAGCCCGACCACCGCCGGCGCGATCAGCCAGCGCGGGACGTATCCCGCGGCTCTCACGGCGCGCGGAAACCGGCGTCGGCGAGGATCCGCTGTCCCTCGTCCGACAGCACGAAAGCGACGAACGCGGATGCCGCGTCGGGGTTCTGCGCCCCCGTGAGCGCGGCGATCGGGTAGCGGTTGACGACCGCGTCGGCACCGTCGGGGACGATCGCCTCGACGTCGTCGCGCCCGACGACGTCGGTGGCGTAGACGAGTCCGGCGTCGGCTTCGGATGCCGCGACCTTCGTGAGCACCGCGGTCACGTTCTGCTCCGAGCTCGCCGCGCTCACGCTGACGCCCGCGTTCGACAGCAGGGTCGCCGAGGCCGCGCCGCAGGGGACCTCGGGCGCACACAGGACGGTGGTCACGCGCGCGAGGTCGGCGAGCGTCCGGACACCGCCGGGGTTCCCCGTCGGCACGGCGATGACGAGGGTGTTGCCGGCGAAGACCTGAGGGTCGGGCGCCTGGGCGGTGACCTTGGCCATGTTCTTCTCGTCGGCAGAGGCGAAGACATCGGCAGGTGCGCCCTCGCCGATCTGGGTGGCGAGGGTACTCGAGCCGTCGTAGACCGCGCTCACCGTGACGCCCGGGTGCTCCTGCTCGAACGCCGTCGCGATCTCATCGAACGAGCGCTGGAGGGAGGCCGCGGCGTAGACCTCGACGGTCCCCGTGAGGTCGTCCGACGACACGGCGGATTCGGATGCCGCCGGGGCGGCGGGGGCGGGCGCGGCGCCGGCGCACCCGGCAAGGAGAGCCGCAGCGCCCAGGAGGGCGAGAAGACGGACAGAGCGAGACATGGCATCCTTTCGGCGACGCCGGAGGGCCGCTACCTCCCTATTATTCCGCATCTGCGGATTCATAGCCGTTACAAGGCCGCTTTCGCAGCACGGCGGCATTTCGCCGACATCTCGATTGCAGGCTGCGACCGCTTCGTCAGCTGGCACACCCTCGCGGGCCCGACGCCGGAGCCGCCACGGCGAGCGCGAGGGGTGGACCGGCGAGTCCTGGCACGACTCCGCGCGGCGCGGTAGGAACGGGGGATGCGAGCGACGATATGAGCGACCTGACCGGCCTGGGCGACTTCCTCCAGCACCGCCGCGAGGCCCTGCAGCCCGAGGATGTCGGGCTCTCGCGCGGCGTGCGACGACGAACGGCGGGCCTGCGTCGCGAAGAGGTGGCCCTCCTCTGCCACCTGTCCACCGACTACTACGCCCGTCTCGAACGCGGCACGGGTCCCACCCCCTCGGAGCAGATGCTGACCTCCCTCGCGCAGGGCCTGCACCTCAGCCTCGCCGAGCGCGATCACCTCTTCCGGCTCGCGGGACACCAGCCGCCTTCCCGCCACTCGGGCACGGAACACGTCGGCCCCGGGATGCTGCGCGTGCTGGACCGTCTCGACGACACCCCCGCCGAGATCGTCTCGGAGCTCGGCGAGACCCTGCGCCAGAGCCGCCTGGGTGTCGCCCTCCTCGGCGATGCGTCGCGGCGCACGGGTCCCGCGCGGAGTCTCGGGTATCGCTGGTTCACCGATCCGACCACTCGCATCGCCTACCCTGCCGACGAGGTCGCGGTCCTCTCGCGGGTCTATGCGGCGGGGCTGCGCGAGCTCGTCGCCACGCGCGGACCGCACTCCCGACCGGCGCGATTGGCCGACGACCTCCGCGCCGTCAGCGAGGAGTTCGCGGCGCTGTGGGACGCGCACGAGGTCGGCGCCCGGCCGCCGGAGATCAAGCGGTTCCACCACCCCGACGTCGGCCATCTCGATCTGTCGTGCCAGACCCTGCTCGACCCCGACCATTCGCACCGCCTGCTCGTCTACACCGCCCAGCCCGGAAGCGAGAGCGCCGAGAAGCTGCGCCTGTTGGCGGTCATCGGCGCGCCCTCCACCGCAGCACACTGAGGCTGCCCGGTCGCACCCGCCCACGACGTGCGGCGCTGAGGGGTGGATCGCCGAACAGCGGCTGAGCGGGCACTGGCCCGCTCAGGGCACGGGCGAGAGCATCGAGACATCGACGCGAAAGGACCGACCATGTCCCCCACCTCTTCTTCCCTCCGCGGCCGTCTGGCCGTCGTCACCGGTGCCAGCGACGGCATCGGCACGGTCATCGCGACGCGCCTCGCCTCACTCGGCGCCGAGGTCGTCCTGCCCGTCCGCTCCCCCGAGAAGGGCCGACGCGCGCTCGACGCTCTGCGCAGGGAGATCCCGGATGCCGAGGCCTCCACGCGCACGCTCGACCTCGCGAGTCTGGACTCGGTGCACGCTCTCGTCACCGAGCTCCGCGGGGAGGGGCGGCCCGTGCACCTGCTCGTCAACAACGCCGGCGTGATGACCCCACCGCACCGGCAGACGACCTCCGACGGCTTCGAGCTGCAGTGGGGCACGAACCACCTGGGTCACGCGGCACTCACTCTCGGCCTGCTCCCGCTGCTGCGCGAGGGTCGCGCGCGCATCGTGCACCAAACGAGCATCGCGGCCCGCCGGGGGCGTCTGCGCGAGGATGCGATCGACGCCACTCCCTACGACGCGATGGCCTCGTACACGCAGTCGAAGATCGCCGTCGGTCTCTTCGCCCAGGAGCTCGAACGCCGCAGCCGCGCCCAGGGATGGCAGGTCACCAGCACCTTGGCGCACCCCGGCGTTTCGCCCACCAACCTGCTCGCGGCGCAACCAGGTCTCGGCCGCTCGCGCGAACTCGGCGCCCGCCGTGTCATCCGGTTGCTCTCGCGCGTGCACGTGACCGGCACCGTGGCATCCGCCGCCGAACCCGCCGTGCTCGCCGCGACAGCTCCTGCATCCAGCGGCACGTTCTTCGGACCCTCCCGACTCATCGGTGGCCCGGCCCGCTCGGTCGCGCTGTGGGAGCCCTTCCGCGACGCCGGCGACGCGCGGAAGCTCTGGGAGCTCACCACCGACGCCATCGGTCCGCGCTTCGCGGTCTGACGCTCGAGTGCGCGGCTGCGCCGGCATGCCGCCGCGGGCCTCAGCTCCTCGCTGTGGATCACGCGGCCGCGTCCGAAATCTCGTCGCGCCGGCCCCGACAGGCACCACCTCGGGCGTCGTCGGAGTCATCGCGCCTCGATCGCGCGGGGCTCGCCACGCACCGCCTCGATCGCGCGGGGCTCGCCACGCACCACCTCGGTAGTGGGTGGCGCGACCGACGCCTCACCCGCGCGGGGCCTCCACCGTCACGACCGTCGCCTTGACCGACGCCACAGCGAGCGAGCCGGGCTCGAGCGCCAGCTCGTTGGCCGCCTCGGCCGACATCAGCGACACCACCCGGTGCGGACCGCACTGCAGGTCTACCTGCGCCATCACCCCGTCGATCTGCACGCGGGTGACGATCCCGACGAACCGATTGCGGGCGCTGGATGCGACGCCGGTCGGGTCATCGGGCTCGTCGGCGAGCGCGACCGCGCGCTCGGCCAGGGCGGCGCCGGGGATCTCCGCCGGCGAGGATCCCGTCGTCGGCAGCACACCCTGATCGATCCAGCGACGCACCGTGTCGTCGCTGACTCCGAGGAGGCGAGCGGCCGTCGCGATGCGGAAGGTGTTCGGCATCCCCCGACCGTAGCGCCTGAGTCCGCCGGGGCGCGGGCCGGTCACGGGGATGGACGCAAGCGGTGCATCCGGGGCTCTTCACGTCGTGCGCCACCGCGAGAGGGGCGACGCGGCTTCGCACCGAACGGACCCGCAGTGCTCCGCCACCGATGCGGATGGAGCTCCGTGGCGAGAGCAGGGTTTGCCGCGAGACCCGCGAGTACGAAGACCCAGAAGACGCGAACGCTACATCCGTGGCCTCACGCGTCGCGCGCTGGCTGGGGAGGCGCCGAGTGGGGCACCAGGTCGAAGACGTCTTCGGCGCTGGTTGAGGAATCGAACATGGACACCGAGAAGGCCCGGCGGCGGGCGACGTCGCTGAGGGCGTGAACGTGGCCGGTCGCAATCCGGTGGGCGAAAGCGATGTTGGCGAGATAGGAGAGCGTCGAGTCGTCGAGGCCCGTGTCGTCCGTGGCGGTCGCGTGCGGCAGTGAGTAGACCAGCTCCTGTCGCGTTGGCAGCGTGCCTGACGTGACCCGCGCGGCGGCATCCAGCAGCGGTGCAACGACGTCGCCCACGCGGCGAAGGGCGTCGGGTGAAGCAGGACCTGTCACACGATGCGCGAGGCGCATTCGAGATACGACAGTCGATACCGATGTGGTCCAGGATTCCGGGAGGAGCTCGATCCCCTCTGCCCGGAGAGCGTCGACGAAGACACGGTCGAGGTTCGGAAGATCCACCGCCAACGCAGTGAAGGTCTCTGTCAACTCATTCGAATCCGAGGAGATGCCGAAGGGGATCTCACACCCGATCCAGTGCGCAGGATCTGCGTCGTGAACGCTCGCCTCGAGGCCATCGGGGTCAGTGGTGGCAACGCGCTCGGCCACGTCGAGGTAGAAGTCCTCCATGGCTCTGCGTATCGCCAGGTTTCCGCGATGCTCGTCGAATCGGAACCGGCTGTCGGGGCGGAGGTCGTCGAGCGGGATTTTTGCTCGACGGAGGAGATCCAGCGTGATGCCGTCGACGATCAGGTCGGGGGCGTAGGACCGGTAGCCGTTGACCGGGTCGATCGCAGAGGGGGTGAGAACGGCGTGGTCGGCGTACAGCCGCAGCGCCTTCTCGGAGAGGCCGGTCAGTGAACGAAATCGACCCGCAGAGAAGTTCGGGGGAAGCGTGGTGGGCATGTTCATACTGTGAGCCTTGCCCCTGGGGCGGAGTCAACTGCGCGAGCTGGCACGCCCGCTCCGGCGGTGCGCGCCGGGAGGCTCAGCCCGTTCGAGTTCTCGGGTACGGCGGTGAGGCGTCCCACAACCCCCTCTCGATGGTGGGTGCGGGTCGTACGGTTGCCGCGAAGCTAACCGGTGATGAGGGGGAACGATGAGCGCGCGTGGTGTGGCGGTAGTGACGGGAGGGTCTGCGGGCCTGGGGCGAGCGATCAGTCGGGAGCTGGCGGATCGGGGGTGGGATGTCGCCGTGCTGGCGCGAGGCGAGGACGGTCTGGCCGCCACCGTGCGAGAGATCGAGGCGCGGGGACGCCGGGGCTACGCCGTCAGCACCGATGTTGCGGACTGGGGCGCCGTCGATGCGGCCGCCTCGGCGATCGAGGACGAGCTCGGTCCTATCGACCTGTGGGTGAACAATGCGATGGCGGGCACCATCTCGGAGTTCCTCGATACGTCCGTCGAGGACTTCGATCGAGCCACACAGGTCACCTACCTCGGGGTCGTCAACGGCACCCGTGCGGCGCTCAGCCGGATGACTTCTCGCGGGACGGGGCACGTCATCCAGGTCGGTTCAGCCCTCGCCCACCGAGGGATCCCGCTGCAGGCGGCCTACTGTGGCGCGAAACATGCCGTCCATGGGTTCACCGACGCCGTCGTCGCGGAACTCACGCACACTCACAGCGATGTAGCAGTGTCGCTGGTGGACATGCCCGCGCTGAACACGACGCAGTTCGGCTGGGTGAAGTCGAACTTCCCCGAACACCCCCAGCCCGTACCTCCCATCTTCGAACCCGAGGTCGGTGCACGTGCGATCGCGGATGTTGCGGACGTGCCACGTCGACGCACGTGGGTGGGCGAACCCACTGCGGCCACCATCCTCGGCGCTCGATTCGCCGGTCGGTTCCTCGACTGGTTCCTCGCGAAGACGGCGTACAGCGGGCAGGTCGAGACGGGCAAGCCTCGTTCTACGCAGCCCTCGAACCTGTGGGAACCCGTCGCGGGCGACCACGGCGCCCGAGGCATATTCTCCGACGACGCCCACTCGTTCAGCCCCCAGACGTGGGCCATCCGCCACCGCCGACCCGTCTTCTCCACGCTCGCCCTCACCCTTGCCGCCGCGGTCGGGGTGACGGCGGCGGCAGCCCGACGGCGCTAGCCGTCGCGCTTTCCCGAGTCGGCACGTTCGCTCAGTCGCGCGCCGCCGTCACCGTCTCGCGTCGCGGAGCCGGCTTACCGTGGGCACATGAGGTGGCTCTCGGTCGGAGAGGAAGGACTCGGTGGAAGGCGGTGGGGGCCACGGCAATCCCGGCCTCCCAGCTCGGCGCAGTGTGCACCACCGGCCGCACCGCCCGGCGGGTGCGCAGCGGCCGGGACCACCGCACGCACCTGCGGCCGTCTGCGGAGGCGCTGGTCGTCGGCCGGAGGAACTCTCCGCGCTACTCCCGAGCAGGTCCCGTCACGATCGCAGCAACCGCTCCGACGCCCGAGTCGTTCTCTCGCTCGATTCCAAGGGTCTCACGCAGGGTCTCTCGAGCGCGCCGATAACGACTTCGCACCGTCGTCAGGGGAACGCCGAGGATCGTGGCTGCTTCTGGCATCGTGAACCCGTCCCAGTGGATGAGTTTGACGATCTCCGCCAGGTTCTCGTCAAGGCGGTCGACAGCGTCACGCACATCGGTCCCCACGTCGGAGGAGGCGGTCTGTTCGCGGGACATGCCGCTGCGGATGCGGTCCACCAGTGCGAGGCGGCGCCGCTCGCCCCGGGCATGGTTCAGGAGAGTCCCCCTCGCGATCCCGAACAGCCACATTCGCGTCGCCTCGACACCGTCCGGAGTCTCCGCAACACGTCGCCACGCGACGACCAGCGTCTCCCCGAGGAGATCTGGAGCGTCGTCAGGGCGAACCCGGCGTTGGAAATACCCCGCGAGAGCGGGCATGGCGTCTGACAACGCAGCCGTCAGCATCCTGGAACGGTCAGTCGTTCGTGTCATGGGGCCGGCGTCGTGCAGTCAGCCTCGCTCGACCACGAATCGATCGATCCCGGCGGGAAGCCCCGCCGCTCGAGCTCGTCGCGGGCCGCGGCGATGAGGGCATTCCCCATCGCGAAGCTGTACTCGGTATCGGAGCCAACCTCCACGTCCACGTAGTCCTTCTCGGAACGCAGGTGCGTCATCGCGGCGTCGATGTCGATGAGAGTGAGGACGTCTGCGGAGGTGACCCAGGCGCGCAGCGCCGCAGCTGCCTCAGGATCAGTCGCGATGGTGTCTCCCCAGGTCTCCGTACAGATCGCCCCGCTTGGCATCGCGTATTCGATCGTCACGTAGGGGTCCTCGATGTTCGGGGCCATCCACTCGCGCAGTTCCGGACTCATCGCGAACGCCGTCGCCCCGCCGCCTGCGACCAGCGCGACAGCAAAACCCGCTGCGACAGCAAGGCGCACCGTACTAGCCGCGTGAGTTCCGGCGCTGCGCCGGGCGGCCCGGATGGTGGCTCGACGGTTGCGCGCCGACACATCGAATCGGACGAGCGGGGCTGCGGCGTTGAGTACGTCTGCAACGGGGTCAGTGGGCATCGTGGTGTCCAATCGTGGGTGATCTCACCCGGTACATGTCCACCTGAAGCCCAATCGTGCTCGTGAGATCCGACTCGATGCAACACCTCGGTTCCTGCATCCGCACGATCGGTAGCGCATCCGCCGGTACTCGCCGTGCCGCTCGTGGAGGGCTGAGGCTCACCGCTCCCCCTGTTCCCCGGGCGGTCTCATCGCTACCCGCGCGGCTGGAAGACGTGAGAGGCCGTCGGCGTGACGCCGACGGCCTCTCCCCCTGACGAGTGCGTCAGGCGCAGCGGGCGAGGTACCGCGTTACATCGGCGCGGGTGAGGTCTCTCCGCACGTCGAGGTCGGGGTGGCTTCGGAGATACGCGCGAGCGGCAGAGGCGGCCTTCGCGAACGTGAGGGTGGAGCGGTCGAGGCAGGGAGCGGATTCGAGCGGATTCGTGCGCGGGGCCCGCAGGTCAGCGTCGATACCGGTGAAAGCCTGGTCCACGTCGGTGACGACGATGGGTCGGGCTCCGCCCTCGGTCGGCGCGTTCGGCCACCACTGCTGCGGCTCGCCGTTACTGCCGCGGCCTTCGAAGGTCACGAAGTAGGTGCCGAGTTCGAGTCCACGAACGGTGTAGTCACCGTTCGCGTCCGTCTGAGCGTCGAAGTTGAGGCCGAATGCGCCCGAAGAAGCCGAAACCCAGACGGGACCGCCGTCGTCCGTTTTGACGCGACCGCTGATGGTCGCACCCAGCGGCAGCACGTAGGAGGGAAGGACGAGCGTCTCGCCGGCAGCCACGGCGAAAGCGGTCCCCTTGTCCCTTCTCGTGGTGGCTCCGAGATTGCGGGGCACGTGGACCCCGTCATCGACCTGCGCGGCGACGACGTACTCCACCTCGGGGACGACGTCGGCGGTGAAGGTGCCGTCGGCGGCGGTGGTGGCGATGACGGTGGGGGTCTGTTCATTCACCGCGGGTGGGAACAGGTACACCTCGGTGCCCGCGGCGGGCGGAGCGTCGGGAGGACCCTCCAGGAGCACTCGGCCACTGATGGCGCCGGTCGCCTCGAGGGCATCCGCGTGGGCGGGAACGGCAACCCCTGAACTCAGGATCAGGACGGCCGCCGCGACGGCGATCGGATTTCGGACGGTAGCGAACGAGAACAATGACATGAAGATCCCCCAGCGGGAGCACGGCGCCCCCATCCGTCCCGACGATAGGACCCCGAGGTCGTCGCCCGCCACACGCCCCTCGACGACGTGCGAGAACCGACGCTCGATACGCTCAGCGTGAAGCGCTGAAGGCACCGGATTCAACGTTCTCAGCGCGTCCGGAAACCCGCGAAACTCCTCCCACTCCCGTCTCGGCCCGCCCCATCCCCGCAGGGCTCACCTAGGCTCAAGCCATGGATGCCGATCACGCGCACGCGACATCGCGTCCGGTGTCCGTGCCGCTTGGCGCCACCGTCACGTCGGCAGCAGGCCCGGCCGCCCAGCTCGGCGCGATCCGTTCCACCGGAGGGCCCCGACCGGCGGATCCGCAGCGGCCCGGACCGCAGCGCGAACCCGGCGCTGTCCGAGCCACCGGCGCCCCGACCGACGGCGGCCTGCAAGACCGCTTCGGCCGCGTCGCCACCGACCTGCGCGTCTCGGTCATCGACAAGTGCAATCTGCGCTGTACGTACTGCATGCCGGCCGACGGGATGCCGTGGCTCCCGCAGTCGCAGCTGATGAGCACCGATGAGATCCGCCGCATCGTGCGCGTGGCGGTGCAGTCGCTCGGCGCCGAGGAACTGCGCCTCACCGGCGGTGAACCTCTCGTGCGCAAGGACCTCGAGTTCATCATCGCCGGCATCCGCGCCGACAACCCCGACCTGCCGATCTCGATGACGACCAACGCCGTCGGGCTCGACCGTCGGGCGCAGGCGCTGAAAGACGCGGGGCTCACCCGCGTGAACGTCTCACTCGACACCCTGCATCCCGAGACCTTCGCCGAGCTCACCCGTCGCCCCCACCTCGATAAGGTGCTGGCGGGTCTCCAGGCCGCCCGCGCGGCGGGCCTCGGGCCCATCAAGATCAATGCGGTGCTGCTGCGGGGCATCAACGACACCGAAGTCGTGCCGCTCGTCGACTGGGCCGTGTCGAACGGCTTCGAGATGCGCTTCATCGAGGACATGCCGCTCGACGGCGATCGTTCGTGGAGCGCGACCAACGTCATCCCGGCGCGTGACATCCGCGCGGCCATCGAGCAGAGCTTCAGCCTGACCGCCGATCCGCGTGGCCGGGGCGCCGCCCCCGCCGAACGCTGGGAGGTGCGCCGCCACGGCGAGACGACGCTCGCCGGACACGTCGGCATCATCTCGTCGGTGACCGAGCCGTTCTGCTCCGCCTGCTCGCGCACGCGCGTCACCGCCGACGGTCGCATCCGCTCGTGCCTGTTCTCGCACGAAGAGACCGATCTGCTCACGGCGCTCCGTGACGGCGCCGACGACGAGGGACTCGCGCAGATCTGGCGGGATGCCATGTGGGTCAAGCCCCGCGCCCACGGCTCCGACCGCGTCGGACTCGCGCGCCCCGACTTCGTACAGCCCGAACGCACGATGAGCGCGATCGGCGGATGAGGCCGCTCGTCGAGCCCGTGGCATCCCTCGCCCCGGAGGAGCTCATCCGCACCGCCCGTCATGCCGTGCTGGTGGCGATCGGCGAGGAGGGCCAGCGCCGTCTGGCCGCTGCCCGCATCGCGGTCGTCGGAGCCGGGGGGTTGGGCTCGCCCGTGCTGCTGGCCCTCGCTGCCGCGGGCGTCGGTGAACTCACCGTCATCGACGACGACATCGTCGAGCGTACGAACCTGCAGCGCCAGCTGATGCACCGCGTCGATGACATCGGCACCGCGAAAACCGCATCCGCGGCGCGTGCCGTGAGCGATCTCTCGCCCCTCACCCTCGTCCATGAACGAAACGTACGACTGACCTCCGACAACGCGCGCGAGCTCTTCGCGGACGCCCACCTCGTGATCGACGGCAGCGACACCTTCGACACCCGCGAAGCGGTCGCCGCCGCGGCCGAAGACCTCGGCATCCCGCTCGTCTGGGGAGCCGTGCAGGAGTGGGCGGCGCAGATCACCGTGTTCTGGTCGGCCCCACCCGAGGGCCACGCCCCGGTCGTGCTGGGAGATCTGTTCCCCACGGGCTCCGCCGGTGAACCCCCGACGTGCGCGCAAGTCGGCGTGCTCGGGTCGCTGTGCGTGCAGGTCGGCGGCATGCTCGCGACCGAGGCCATCAAGCTCGTGACCGGCGCCGGCGACCCCCTGCTCGGGCGACTCGTCGTGATCGACGCCCTGCGCGCCCGGCACGACGTGATCCCGCTCACCCCGGCGACGCGCCGCGTCGTTTCACCCTGACCCCGGAGGCCCCGATGACCCCGCTGCTCACCGTCGAGGAGCACCGCGCCCGCGTGCTCGTCGCCGTCTCGGTCCTCCCCGCCGAGACCGTGCCCCTGTCCGACGCGCCCGGCCGCACGCTCGCCGAGCCGGTGCTCGCGGCCCATGACCTCCCCGGCTTCGACAACTCCTCGATGGACGGCTTCGCCGTGCGCTTCGCCGACGTCGAGGGGGCGGATGCCGAGCACCCGGCGTCGCTGAGAGTGGTGGCCGATCTACCGGCCGGCACGGCCGACGATCCCGACCTCGCTCCGGGGGAGGCCGCGCGCATCATGACGGGGGCGGCCGTTCCCGCCGCCGCGGACGCGATCGTGCCCTTCGAAGACACCGCGGGTGGTCTCGCCGATTCGCTCGGCACGGTGGAGGTGCTGCGGGCTCCCGCTGCCGCGGGAGCGTTCATCCGACGCCGCGGCGGCGACACGCGCGCGGGAGTCGCGGTCCTCTCCCCCGGCGAGCGCCTGGGCCCCTTCGCTCTGGCGGCTGCCGCGGCCGCCGGCGTCGCCGAGGTCGTGGTGCGGCGCCGCCCTCGAGTGGCCGTCGTGTCGACGGGCAGCGAGCTCGTCGATCCCGGCACGGCCCTCGGCCGGGGTCAGACGCCCGACTCGAACGCGACGCTTCTCGCCGAGATGGTCGCCGCGGCCGACGCCGAGGTCGTGCTCGTCGATCGCGTGGGCGACGATCCCGCCGGTGTCGACGCGGTCCTCTCCCGCGCCGACGACGCCGACGTGATCGTCTTCACCGGAGGTGTGAGCGCCGGAGCCTACGAGCCCGTCCGCCTCGCCCTCTCCGACCGCATCGCTTTCGACAAAGTCGCCATGCAGCCCGGCAAACCGCAGGCCTTCGGCGTGCTCGACGACGGACGACTCGTCTTCGGTCTCCCCGGCAACCCGGTGAGCGTGGCAGTGTCGTTCGAGGTGTTCGTGCGCCCCGCGCTGCTGGCGCTGCAGGGCCGCGCCGTCGTCGATCGGCGGATCGCCCGGCTCGCGGCATCCGAAAGCTGGACCACCCCTCCCGGACGCCGCCAGTACCTCCCCGCGGTGATCGACCTCGTCGCGGGAACCGTGCGCCCCGCCACGGCGGGCGGTTCGGGCTCACACCTGGCCGCGTCGCTCGCCCGCGCGGAGGCCTTCGCCATCATCCCCGCCGAGGTGTCGACCGTGTCGGTCGACGACCCGCTCGATGTCATGCTGATTCCATGAGCTTCACGCACCTGGATGCCGCGGGCCACGCCCGCATGGTCGACGTCACGCTCAAGCAGCCCACTGTCCGCAGCGCCACCGCCCGCGGTTTCGTGCGCTGCGCGCCCGAGGTGGTCGCGGCCCTGCGCGACGGCACCGCCCCCAAGGGCGACGTGCTGGCCGTGGCGCGCATCTCCGGCATCCAGGCCGCGAAGTCCACTCCCGCACTCCTCCCCCTCGCGCACGTGATCGGCGTTCACCGCGCCTCGGTCGACCTCGAGATCACCGACGAGGGCGTCGAGATCGAGGCGACGGTCGGCACCGCCGACCGCACCGGCGTCGAGATGGAGGCGCTCACGAGCGTCTCGGTCGCGGCGCTGGCGATCGTCGACATGGTGAAGGGCATGGACAAGGGCACCTCCATCGAGAACGTGCGCATCGTGTCGAAGACCGGCGGCAAGTCCGGCGACTGGATGCGACCGGGCGAGGGCGACGCCCCCGACGCCGAGGGGGCATCCGCGTGAGCGTCCGCGTCCGTTACTTCGCCGCCGCCGCCGAGGCCGCCGGCACCGATGCCGAGGACCGCACCGAGTCGACCCTCGTGGCCCTCCGCACCGCCGTCGTCGTCGACCACCCCGCGCTCGGCGGCATCCTGGACCGCTGCGCCGTGCTGCTCGACGGCACCCGGCACGACGACGACGCCCCGCTCGCGGGAGTCACCCACGTCGACGTGCTGCCGCCCTTCGCCGGCGGCTGAGCCGCCCCGGGAGGAGCCGGTATGGAGGCAACGCGCCGAACGCCGCGCCAGCGCTCGGGCTCACACCAGTTCGAGGTGTGCGGCGAGCAACGGCGCGCGCCGTTCACGGGCGATTGCTTCGATGGCGACTAAAACGTCCATGGCCGGCGTGACGGAACCGCTCAGATACGACGTCATGCGCGGCCTCGATGTGCCGAGCCGCCCGGCGAGCTGCGCGTGCGTGAGACCGGTGGCGCGGAAAGCCGCCCGCAGACGCTCCCGCGCTTCCTGTTCCGTGGAACGACTGCGGGCGGCGAGCGCCGCATCCAAGAGAATCACTGTCGCCTCCGACTCCGCCGCATCGCGCGCGTCGTCGTAGATCGCGCGGAGGACGGGATCATCGAAGACGGCTTCGATGAGCTTGCGCCAGTCGACGGCGTACCCTCGATCCATCGCGGCCAGCATCCCCTCGAAGCCCCAGGACTCGACGGGGTCGTCGGGGGTGACGTCGACGTTGCGGAAACGCAAGGGCACGGTGACTCCGGTCAGATCAGGTGAACGGACAGGGCGCGGCACTCGCTGACGACATCGCTCCACTCGCGCCAGCGGGGCGCGAGCTCCTTATAGGTGGAGAGTCCGCCGATCGCGCGAGAGTCTCGGGGAGCCGGAGCGGCGAGCTGTCGGGCGAGCTGGGCCTGCACAGGGCGATCCTCGGGATGCGAGGGATCGGTGTAGTACTCGTCGATGCCCCGCAGGATGCCGCCGATCTCGGCGGGGCCGAAAGCCCCGGATAGCGCGGCGACGTCGAGGTAATCGCGCATCTGGTTGCGCTTGACGATCAAGAAGCCTTTCACGCGAGCGATCTCGGCGACCGTCGGCACCGTGATCTCTCCTCCGGACGGGAGTGTCACGCGTTGGACCTCGAGCGGGCGACGACGGATGAGCTGCCGCACGCCGGCTTCGATGCCGCCCAGCTCGCCCAGGATGATCTTCCCCGGCACGGCTCGGTTGAGAACGAAGTCGCCGTCACGCTCGAGAGCATCCAGCACGAGGTCGAATCGATCCCGGAGGTCCGTGAGCACGTGATCGTGATCGGTCGACATTCGGTGGCGCGCGTACAGGGCCGCCGCGGACCCGCCGACCAGGACGGCATCCGGAACGAGCTCCTGCAGCCGCGCTGCGGAGTCAAGAACCTCAGCCAGCCCGGCGGGAAGATCCGAATCCATGCTCGCTATGGTATCAGATCCGATACCTACCCCCCCAGGCCCTTCCACTGCGTCGCTCCGTCGGCCTCGACCTGGCGCTTCCACACGGGCAGGTCGGTCTTGATCGTCTCGATCACCGTGCGGCAGACGTCGAACGCCTCGGCGCGGTGCCCGGATGCCACGGCGATCACGACCGCCGCGTCGCCCACGCCCAGTCGACCCACGCGGTGGCTGACCGCGACAATCGCGTCGGTGCCCTCGGCCGCCGCGGCGGCGATGCGGTGCAGCGTCTGTTCGGCGTCGGGGTGCGCGCTGTACTCGAGGGCGACCACGGCGTCGGACGCGTCGGGGTCGGTGTCGCGCACGCGGCCGACGAAGGTCGTGACCGCGCCCGACGAGGAGTCCTCGACGGCGTCGAGGTGGGCATCGAGGTCGAGCGGCTCCTCGGAGAGGCGCGCGAGACGGACGGCGCTCATGAGTGGTCCCCTCCAGCGAGTTGGTCGAGCACATGCGGGGCGATCTCGACGATCACCGCGATCCCGGATGCCACGGCCCGTGTGGATCCGGGAAGGTTGACGATGAGCGTGCCGGGGTCGACGATGCCGGCGAGGCCGCGCGAGACGATCGACAGCGGGGTGTCGGACAGGCCGCGGCGCCGAAGTTCTTCGGCGATACCGGGCAGTTCGCGCTCCAGCACGCGCGACGTGCCCTCGGGCGTGCGATCGCGCGGCGAGACGCCCGTTCCGCCGGTCGTGACGATCAGTCCGGGTCCCGCCGCGACGGCCTCTCGCAGGGCCGCCTCGACGCTGTCGGCGCCGTCGGGGACGACGATCGCGTCGGCGCAGGCGAACCCGGCATCGCGCAGAAGCGACACGGCCAACGGTCCCCCACGGTCTTCGCGGAGTCCCGCGGCGGAGCGGTCGGAGACGGTGATGACTCGGGCGGAATGCGGCACGTGCTCAGCCTAGGCGCGACCGGATGCCGCGGGCAGAGCGCCGCCGCGACGCTCCGGCACGCCCGCCCCCGACGAGGCGGCATCCCGACGCGGACCCGCGGGCGAAGTCGCATTCCCACGCGCCACCCGCCGTGTTCGCGCGACGACCCGGGTTCACCCGCCGATCGTCTCGACCTCGGGCACCTCCGGCGCGATGCGGCCCGCCTCGGACTGCGGCTCGGGGTCTTCGCGCTGAACGTGTTCGGCGGCGGCGGTGATGCGCCGCGCCATACCGCTGAAGATCAACCCGTGGAACGGGAGGACGGCCAGCCAGTAGAGCCGCCCGGCCAGACCCATGGGGAAGAACAGCGCGCGCTGGTCGAAGCGCGCCCCGTCGCCCTCGGGGGTGGCGCGCAGCTCCAGCCACGCGCCGCCGGGAACCTTCATCTCGGCGCGCAGCCGCAGCAGGTGGCCGGGCTCGATGGCTTCGACGCGCCAGAAGTCCAGCGCATCGCCGACGGTCACCACCGAGCGACTCCGCCGACCGCGCGCGAGTCCCACACCGCCGACGAGCCGGTCCATCCAGCCGCGGACCGCCCAGAGCAGCGGCGAGGAGTACCAGCCGTTCTCGCCGCCGATCCCCTCGATCACCGACCACAGCTGTTTGGCGTTCGCCGTCGTCGTCATCGAGCGCTTGTCGGTGTAGACCAGACGGCCGGCCCAGTCGGGGTCGCTCGGCAGCGGGTCGCTCGGAACGCCCGAGACCTCGGCATCCAGCCAACTGGTCTCGATGTCGTCGTTGTTGACGCGCCGCATCGCCAGGCGGACCGCCTCGCGGTAGGGCATCAGCCCCGCTTCGGGACGCGGGATGAGGTCGTCGACCGCGCGGTCCTTGACCACGCAGTCGTTCTGCAGCGACTCCACGAGCGGGCGCGCGATCGACTTCGGGATCGGTGTCACGAGGTTGACCCAGTGCGACGCGAGCCGCGGCGTGAGCACGGGCAGCGACGCGATCGGACGCTGGTTCAGGCCCGCTTCGAGGGCGTAGCCGTTCATCATCTGCCCGTACCGCAACACGTCGGGTCCGCCGATGTCGACCGCCCGGTTGACGTTCGGCGCCACGCGCGCGGCCCCCAGCAGGTAGTGCAGCACGTCGCGCACCGCGATCGGCTGGATGTGGTTGCGTACCCACTTCGGCGCGGGCATGTACGGGAGCACATCGGTCAGGTGGCGCACCATCTCGAACGACGCGGAGCCCGAACCGATGACGACCCCCGCCTGCAGCACGAGGGTGGGTACCCCGCTGGCCATGAGGATGGAGCCGACCTCGACGCGCGAGCGCAGGTGCGCCGACAGGGTCGCGTCATCGGGGTGGAGGCCGCCGAGGTACACGATGCGATGAACGGATGCCGCGGCCGCCGCATCGGCGACCGTCTGTGCCGCGCGGCGGTCGGTGCTCTCGAAGTCGCGCCCGCCGCCCATCGAGTGGATCAGGTAGTAGACGATGTCGACGTCGTCGACCGCCTCCGTGACCGCCGAGACGTCGGTGGCGTCGCCCTTGACGACCTCGACCTCATCGCCCCACGGAAACGCCCCCGCGCGCCGCGGGTCACGGGCGAGGACGCGCACGCGATAACCCGCCGAGATCAGTCGCGGAACGAGACGCCCGCCCAGGTAGCCGGTGGCTCCCAGCACCAGGGCACGGGGCTTGGACCCGTCATCGCGGGACTGCGCGACGAGGGCGGGTTCGCGGCCGGTGGGTGTGGTCAGCTCGCTCATGCCCGTCACGGTACGCCGGGCCTCCGACATCGCCGGGGGCTTGACGGCGGCGCTAGGGTGAGCGCGTGACCGACGTCTCCCCCGACCCGGTGGCCGCGGCCCCGGCCGGACGCTTCCGTGGCCGCCTCGCGGGCGGTTCTCGCCACTGGCTCGGCATCCGCTACGCCCAGGCGCCGGTGGGACCACGGCGCTGGCGCGCTCCCCTCGCCGCACTCGACGCCGACGACGAGATCGACGCCGGCACCTTCGGCGCGGCGTGCCCGCAACCGCCCAGCCCCCTGCCCCTCGGTGAGGGCATCGCCCAGAGCGAGGATTGCCTCTTCCTCAACGTCTGGGCCCCGGATGCCGACGCCTCGGTGCCCCGGCCCGTGATGGTGTGGCTGCACGGCGGCGCCTACGTCTTCGGCGCCGCGAGCCAGCGCACTTACGACGGGGCCCGCCTGTCCGCCGCCGGCGACGTGGTCGTGGTCACCCTGAATTACCGTCTCGGCGCCCTCGGGTTCCTCGACCTCGACGCGGCCTTCCCCGACGCGGGCTTCGACGCCAACCTGGCCCTGCGCGACGCGCTGCTCGCCCTCGCCTGGGTGCGACGCAACATCGCGGCGTTCGGCGGTGATCCCGACCGGGTCACGGTCTTCGGCGAGTCGGCGGGAGGCGGCCTGGTGACGACGCTGTTGGCGACGCCCTCGGCATCCGGTCTCTTCCACCGCGCGATCGCGCAGTCCTCCCCCGCGTCGAGCGTCTACGGCCGGGAGCGCGCCAAACGGGTCGCCGAGCGGTTCGTCGACCTGCTCGGCCTCGATGCCGCCACCCCCGGCGTCGGCGACGAGCTGCGCGCGGTGGATGCCGCAGCGCTCGCCGAGACCGGCCAGCGCCTGTTCGCCGACGTCCCGACCGAGGATCCGGGCACGCTCGCCTTCGCTCCCGTTGTCGACGGCGACCTCGTCCCCGAAGCGCCCGTGACGGTTCTGAGGGAGGGACGCGGACTCCCGGTGCCCCTGATGATCGGCACGAACAAGGACGAGGCGTCGCTGTTCGCCTACATGAAGTCACCGCTCATCCCCATCACGGGCGAGCGCATCGAGCGCATGTTCGCCGACATGGCCGAAGAGAACCCCGAGGTCGTCCTGCCGGAACGGTCGCAGGTCCTGGCCGCCTACGAGCATGTCCGCCACCGAGCCCTGGGACTCGACATCGCCGGCGATATCGGTTTCCGCCTGCCCACCCTGTGGGTCGCCGAGGGACACAGCGCCGTCGCCCCCGTGTACCTGTACCGCTTCGACCACAGCACGCCGTTCCTGCGCCTCGTCCGCCTCGGGGCGACGCACGGCAGCGAGCTGATCTATCTCTGGGGTGCCCTGGACGGCGGACCGAAGGACCTCACCTTCCGCCTGGGCGGGCGCCGCACCGCCGAGGAACTGTCGGCGCGGATGCAGGAGCGCTGGAGCGCCTTCGCTCACGGCCGGGAACCCGCGGCATCCGAATCGCCCGACTGGCCCCCGTATTCGGTCGACACCCGCGCGACGCTCGTCATCGACCGGCGCGATCGGGTCGTCGGCGACCTCGACGCCGACCTCCGGCGCGCGTGGGGGGACGACGTGCTGGCCTTCCGCTAGCACGATCGTCGAGACGGCGCAGCGATTGGCATCCTCGCGGCGATCGGAGTAACGCTAGAAGGATGAACGAGAATCCCCCCTCGGCATCCCCCTCCCCCCGACTCGCGGTCGACGACGTCATCGTCGTCGACAAGAAGCGCGTGCGGACCGCGATCGGCGGCACCGTCGTCGGCAACTTCATGGAGTGGTTCGACTTCGGCATCTACGGCTACCTCGCCGTCACCCTGAGCGCCGTGTTCGCCTCGAACGTCCCCGCGCCGTGGAACCTGCTCGTGACCCTCTTGGGCTTCGCCATCTCCTTCCTGGTCCGCCCGTTCGGCGGCTTCGTGCTCGGACCCCTCGGTGACCGCATCGGCCGGCAGAAGGTGCTGTTCCTGACGATGGCGATGATGGCCGCGGCGACCGCGCTCATCGGCATCCTGCCCACCTCCGCCCAGATCGGGCTGTGGGCCATCGTGCCGCTGTACCTGCTGAAGATGGTGCAGGGCTTCTCCACGGGCGGCGAGTACGCCGGAGCCACGACCTACGTCTCGGAGTTCTCGCCCGACCGCAGCCGTGGCTTCTGGTCGTCGTTCCTCGATGTCGGCTCGTACGTCGGTTTCGCCGCGGGCGCCTCGGCCGTGGCCCTCACGACGGCGATCACCACGAACCTCTCGGGCCCGGATGCCATGACCGAGTACGGCTGGCGCATCCCCTTCCTGCTCGCGATCCCCCTGGGCATCGTGGCGATCTACTTCCGCCTGCGCATCCCCGAGACGCCGTCGTTCGAGCAGGGCCACACGGCCGAGATCGACGCCGACGACCCGATGTCCCGCCAGGGACTGCGCGGGATCGTGCGTCATCACTGGCGTTCGCTCCTCATCGCCATCGCGCTCGTGGCCGCGACCAACACCGCGGGGTACGCGCTGACGAGCTACATGCCCGTCTACCTCGAGACCGAGGTCGGGGTGTCCAACCTCACCGCCGCGGTGGCCACGGTGCCGGTGCTCCTGGTGATGTCGGCGGCGCTGCCCTTCATCGGACGCCTCAGCGACCGCATCGGACGCCGCCCCGTGTACGCGATCGCCGCGGGCTCGGCCATCGTCCTGACGGTCCCGGCGTTCCTCATCATGCAGATCGGCGAGATCTGGGCCGTGATGATCGCCCTCTTCATCGTGGCGATCCCGGTCGGCTTCTACGTCGCGATCGCGGCATCGGCCCTACCCGCCCTCTTCCCCACCGCGTCGCGCTTCGGGGCGATGGCGGTGGCGTACAACATCGCCGTGTCGCTGTTCGGCGGCACCACCCCGCTGTTCAGCCAGGCGCTCATCGACTGGACGGGCAACACCCTCATGCCCGCGTTCTACATCATGTTCTTCGCCGCCCTCGGGCTGGTCGCGATGCTCGCGATGGGAGAGACGGCCAGACGCCCGCTCCTGGGCTCGATGCCGACCGTGGAGACCCCGGCCGAGGCGGAGGCGGTCGTCGAGCGACAGGACGACGACCCGCTCATCGACACCTCCACGATGCCACTGGAGCTCCGCCGACCCTGACCCGAGCCGGGGACGAGTGGATGCCGAGCACCACGGCATCCACTCCCGTCAGGACTGCGCACACCGCGCACGACCTCCGCGATGCGCACGCCCTCCGCCGCCACGCCCCCACCCGACGGAGCCTCTGCACATCGCGGACCTCGAGCACAGCGTGCGCACACACCGCCCGTGTACACGGTTCGGGCGCCGCGCCGCGCCGCCGAGCGCCGGACCCGCGACCTACCGCCGCCGGCCCGTGCCGAAGATCCCGCGGATCACTCCCGAGACGATGCTCTTGGTCGCCCCGCGCCCGAGCAGTCCGTCCAACCCGGGCGCCGGAGTGCTCGCCCGCCCGCGCGGTGCCGCCGTGGACTTCAGGATCCGCTCGTACTCCTGCTGCGCCTTCTTCTGCGCGGCGGCGTTGGCCTTGTCGATCGCGGCCTTCTGCTTGGCGTACTCGGCCTCGTCGGCGGCGGCCTTCTCGGCCCGTTCTTCGGCCTCGCGCGCCTCGGTCGCGGCCTGCATCCGCGCGCCGAGGATCTCGCGCGCCGACTCGCGATCGATCGCCGTGCCGTACGTCGAGAAGAGAGGGGATGCCGTCACGGCCGCCGCCATCGCTTCGGCGGTGATCGGCGACATCGACGCCCGCGGCGCGAACATGCGGGTCCAGGCGACCGGGGTCGGCGCTCCCCGCTCGCTCATCACCGTGATGATCGCCTCGCCCGTCCCCAACTCCTGCAGCACGCGCTCGAGGTCGTAGCCGGAGTCGGGGTAGGTGCGCACCGACGCGCGCAGCGCCTTCGCGTCGTCGGGGGTGAACGCGCGCAAGGCGTGCTGCACGCGCGAGCCGAGTTGCGCGAGGACGTCGCCGGGCACGTCCTTCGGCGTCTGCGTGACGAAGAACACGCCCACGCCCTTCGAACGGATCAGGCGCACGGTCTGCGTGATGGCGGAAAGGAACGCCTTCGACGCGTCGCGGAAGAGCAGGTGCGCCTCGTCGAAGAAGAACACCAGCTTGGGCCTGTCGACATCGCCCACCTCGGGCAGCACCTCGTACAGCTCGGCCAGCAGGTACATCAGGAACGTCGAGTACAACTCCGGGCGCGCGGCGACGTTCGGCACCTCGAGCAGGCTGATGACACCGGCGCCGGTGGCATCCGTCCTCAGGAACACGCGCACGTCGAGCTCGGGTTCGCCGAAGAACGACTCCGCGCCCGCGGCGGAGACGGCGACCAGCTGGCGCAGGATCACCCCCGCGGTGGCGGCCGACAGCCCGCCGATCCCCTTGAGCTCCGCCTTGCCCTCGTCGCCGGTGAGGAAGGTCAGCACCGAGCGGAGGTCCGACAGGTCGACGAGGGCGAGGCCCTTCTCGTCGGCGTAGTGGAAGACGAGCCCGAGGCTCGACTCCTGCGTCGCGTTCAAGCCCAGCACCCGGCTCAGCAGGAGGGGGCCGAAGCCCGACACCGTCGCCCGCACCGGGATGCCCGAACCCACGTCGTCGCCGAGCGCGTAGAACTCCGTCGGGAAGGCGAGCGGCGTCCACTCCTGTCCGATCGCCGCCGTGCGAGCGGTGAGCTTCTCGCTCGGTGCGCCGGGGGCGGCGACTCCCGACAGGTCGCCCTTGATGTCGGCGGCGAACACGGGCACGCCGTTCTCCGACAGTTGCTCGGCCAGCAGCTGGAGGGTGCGCGTCTTGCCGGTACCGGTCGCTCCGGCCACGAGGCCGTGGCGGTTGATCATCGCGAGCGGGATGCGCACGGGAACGGATGCCACCGGCCCGCCGTTCACGAGCACGCCCAGGTCGAGCGCCGCGCCGTCGGCGGCGTAGCCCGCGGCGATCCCGGCGACCTGCGCGTCGGTGAGCGGGGCACCGGATGCCGCGGAGGTCGACGCTGCGGCGGGTGCGGGCGGCGCGGCGGGTGCGGACGCGGCGGGTGCGGGCGTGACGGCGGGTGCGGAGGACGCGGACGGTGTCGCGGCCTCCGGCGCGGCAGGTGCCCCCTGCCCGCCGGCCGCCCGCGCCCGCGCGGTTGCCGCGGCGGCCTCGGCCGCGGCGAGGTCGGCACGCGCTCGTGCCAGCCGCAGTTCCGCCTCGGCCGCCTCCGCCTCCGCTCTCCGGCGCGCCAGCTCGGCTTCGACCGCGGAGGGAACGGGGGCTGCGTCGCCGGGGTCGCTCATGCGCGTCAGCCTACGACGAGGCCGACGCCTCGGCATCCGATTTCCGCGCGCGCCGGATCGTCAGCCGGTCCTCGTCACGGGCGCGCAAGCGCGAGAACGCCGCGGCGAACACCAGGGCGGCTCCGGCGCCGACGAGCGCGCCGCCCACCGTGTCCGACAGCCAGTGCGCGTGCAGGTAGGTGCGGCTGAACGCCATCAGCACCACCCAGGCGACACCGACGATGCGCACCCACACTCGCGGAAACAGTACCGCCGCCACCACGGCGATGGTCGCGGCGTTCGCCGTGTGCCCCGAGGGGAACGAGCCGTAGTCGCTCAGGATGAGGATGTCCTCCGGACGCGCGCGGCCGAACGTGTGCTTGACGACCTGCACGAACAGCGCACTCCCCACCGAGGCGGCGAGGAAGTACACCGCCGACCATCGTCGGCGCGACAGGACCAGCGCCGACGCCCCCAGCAGCGGCACGATCAGCACGGCGGTGAGGTGACCCCCCACCGTGTCCATCACGAGCGCGAAGACGTAGACGGGCTGTGACGGAGCCGCGGCGAACAGCTGGTTCCACCACACGTCGACCCCGAACGGGCTGGGACCGCGGAAGAAGACCCACGCCCCGAGTCCACACGCGAGCGCCAGGAGCACGACACCCACGACGGCCCGGAAACGCTGCGGTCGCGTGTCGAGCACGACATCGATCGCCCGGTCGTCCATCGCTCTGTCATCCATCACGTCATGATGCCGCGTCCCGCGGCGCCGCGGAATGGTCGGGCACGCCGACAGCCTGTTCCGACGGCTCTGATACTGTTCGCCGCCACACGCGGCATCCGCAGAGCACCGGTCAGGGCGCGAGACGCTCCACCGTGCGCGGACGGACGAGCGTCCAGAGCGCGATGACGCCGATCACCGCGCACCCGACCATGACGGATGCCATGGTCGTCGCCGTGATCCCCGAACCGGTCGCGAGAAGTCCCACCAGCGGCGAGATGATGCCGGCGACACCGAAGTTGGCCGCGCCGATGATCGACTGCGCCGTCCCGGCGGCCTTGCCGTGCCGGTCGAGCGCCAGCACCTGCGCGCACGGGAAGGTGAAGCCGCACGCGGTCATGAAGAAGAACAGGGGGATGACCGTGCCCCACAGGCCCAGGCCCAGCTGATCGGTGAGCACGATGGCCCCGCCCGCGAGCACCAGCACCGCGGTCGACACCGCGAGCACCCACTGCGGCCCGAAGCGCGCGGCGAGTCGCGACGCCACCTGGACGCCCACGACGACTCCCACGGAGTTGACCGCGAACAGCACCCCGTACTGCTGCGGGTTGAATCCGTAGGTCACCTGGAACAGGAACGAGGATGCCGACAGGTACGAGAACAGACCGCTGAAGGCCATCGCCCCGATGACGAGCACGCCGATGAAGACGCGGTCGCGGAAAACACTGCCGTACCGCTGCCACACGGTCGTGGCTCCCGGGCCGCCACGACGTGCCGCGGGCAGCGTCTCGGGGATGAAGATGATCGCCGACACAAGCATCACCGCGCCGTAGACCGCGAGCACGACGAAGATCCCGCGCCAGTTCATCACCAGCAGCAGGGCTGAGCCGGCCAGCGGCGCCAGCACGGGGGCGACGCCCGAGACCATCGCCATGCGCGAGAGCATGACGACGAGGCGTCGGCCGCCGAAGAGGTCGCGGATGATCGCGGCGGCCACCACGCCGCCTGCGGCGGCGCCGGCGCCCATGAGCACGCGCGCGATCGAGAGGGTGCCCAGCGTCGGAGCGAACGCCGCGAAGATGCTGGCGGCCACGTGCAGCGCGGTCACCGAGAGCAGCGGAAGCCTGCGACCGACCTTGTCGCTGAGGGGGCCGACGATCAGCTGCCCCAGCGCGAAGCCGATCATGGTGCCGGTCAGGGTGAGCTGGATGGCCGCGGCCGTGGTCTGGAAGTCGGCCTCGAGCACCGGGAACGCCGGCAGGTACAGGTCGATCGTGAACGGACCGAGCGCGGTCAGGGCACCCAGCAGCACGATGTAGAGCACGCGGCGCGACGCCGGGATCGCGTCGCCCGGGTGCAGCACGATCGGAGCGGTAGCCGGGTTCTTGCCCAGCGTCCGGATGGCGCCTGTGGCCGTCGGCACGGGGCGCGACGGCACGCCCGCCGACGACGAGGGCGTCGTGGAGGGGGAGGGGGTGATGACGGGGTGGGAAGACGTATCGAGCACGCGGCTGGTCTCGTTTCGTGACGACGGACAGCCCGACGGAATCGGGCTGAGAAAGTGGGGGGATCGTCGAACCTCGAATCGATTCGACATCGTCATACTATCGCGACTCCCCTCGTGCCACCATTCCGGCTCGGGGGTTCCTCCCAGGCCACCGGCCCATTCGCCCGAATAGGCTGGACGTGTCGGCGGATGCCGATGTGTCCCGCCCCGAAGAGAGACTGAACACACCGCATGACCTCCCCCTCCGATAAGCGAGCGAGCGGCAACCCCGCCAAGCAGGCTCAGATCGAGCTCACCGTCAAGCAGCAGCGCGAGCAGAAGCGCCAGGAGAAGCTGGCCGAGTACCAGAAGCAGGTGGCACGCCGTAAGCGCGGCAAGCTGGTGTGGTGGGTCGTCGGTTCGGTGGCCTCCCTCGCCGTGATCGGGCTCGTGGTGGCATCCTTCGCGCTCGCTCCCGCGCCCGCGCCCAGCTACGAGGCCGGCAACGCCACGGGGCAGGAGATCAGCGGCGTCCAGACGTTCGAGAACCGCTCCGACCACGTGCAGGGCACGGTGACGTACGAGCAGAACCCGCCCGCCGGCGGCCCGCACAACCCCTACTGGTTGAACTGCGGCGTCTACACCGAGCCGCAGGTGAACGAGAACGCGGTGCACTCGATGGAGCACGGCGCGATCTGGGTCACCTACGACCCGGCCCGGGTCGGCGAGGCCGGTGTCGACGCGCTCAAGGCCGTCCTGCCCTCCAGCTATGCGATCCTCTCCCCGTACCCCGACATGGACACCCCCGTCGCGGTCAGCGGATGGAACAACCAGCTCAAGGTCGACGACCCGACCGACCCGCGCATCCAGGAATTCTTCACGGAGTTCTGGCGTAGCCAGAATGTCCCCGAGCCCAATGCCGCCTGCTCCGGCGCGATCGACGGTCCGGGCAAGGCCTGACGTGAGCGACGACGCTCCGGCGGCGCGTCCCGCGGTCCGCTGGATCGTCGTCGCGGTCGTCGCGGTCGCCGTGATGGCCGTGGTCTTCGCGGTCGGACGCTTCACGGCGTTCGGTGCGACGGCCGCGCCCGCGCACCCGTCGGAAACCTCCGCGGATGCCGGCTTCGCCCGCGACATGCAGGTGCACCACACGCAGGCGGTGCTCATGGCCATGGAGATCTACCGCAAGACCGACGACGACGAGTTGCGCACCCTGTCGTACGACATCGCGACCGGTCAGGCGGGTCAGCGCGGCGAGATGTACGGGTGGCTCGTCGAGTGGGGCCTGCCGCAGGCGTCGAGCCAGCCGCTCATGACGTGGATGGAAGCGTCGGGCGAGCACAGCCACGGCGATACCGCGGCGCTCACGCAGGAGCAGCTGCTCACCGAGATGGGAATGGCCTCGGATGCCGAGCTCGACGAGCTCAGCGCCCTGCAGGGCCAGCCCGCCGACTGCCTGTTCCTCGGCCTGATGATCCGCCATCACCAGGGCGCGATCCCCATGGCGCAGGCCGTCATCGAGCTCGGCGACGACCCGCGGGTGAAAGAGGTCGCCGGCACGATCGTCAGCGGGCAGTCCGCCGAGATCGACGCGATGCGCGACATCCAATCGCGCCTCGGCTGCAGCTCCTGACCGCCCCGCCTGCGCTGACGCCCCGGCATCCGCCCACCCCGCCCGACAAACGCACCGCCTCGCGAGACACGCAGTGTCACGGCGTGTCTCGCGACGGATGCCGTTTCTCACCGCACCGCTGCCGCACATGCCCGCGCGAGCGCGAAGAAGGGGCGCGGCACCCCTTCGGACGCCGCGCCCCTCGCGGGAAGATCGAGCCTCAGCCCTTCGTCGCCCCCGCCAGCAGGCCGCGCACGAAGAAGCGCTGCAGCAGGAAGAAGACGATCAGCGGAACCAGGATCGAGATGAATGTTCCCGCGGACTGCAGGAACCACTGGTCGCCCCACGTGCCCGACAGCGAGTTCAGCGATTGGGTCAGTGGTAGGGAGGACGATGGCGCGAAGATCGTCGCCACCAGCAGGTCGTTCCACACCCAGATGAACTCCAGCACCGCGAACGACGCCAGGGCGGGAGCGGCGAGCGGCAGGATCAGGCGGAAGAAGATCTGCCCGTGACCGGCGCCGTCCACGCGCGCCGCCTCGATGACCTCCGCGGGGATCTCTGCGATGAAGTTGTGCAGCAGGAAGATGGCCAGCGGCATCGCGAAGATCACGTGCGCGATCCACACGGTGGCGAAGCTGTGCTCCGCCCCGCGCAGGTCGAAGCCCGGGAAGATCGTGACCTCGTTGATCGTCAGCCCTCGCGAGAACAGGCTCAGCAGCGGCACGAGGGCCATCTGCAGCGGCACGATCTGCAGCGCGAAGATGAAGATGAAGAAGAAGTTGCGGCCCTTGAAGTCGATCCATGCGAAGGCGTACGCGATGAGCGACGCGATCGCGAGGGCGAAGAGCACGACCGGGATCGTGATCGCCAGCGAGTTCAGGAACGACTGGGCCAGCGTCAGCGCCGTCCCGCCGGAGGTCAGCGCGAGGCGGTAGTTCTCCAGCGTGAACGACGGGTTGGTGAACACCGTCCACCACCCGGTCGACTGGGTGTCGGATCCGGGGCGGAACGAGGTGAGGAACAACCCGAACGTCGGGATCGTCCAGAAGAACGCGATCGCGATCGCCGCGATCGTGGCGCCCTTGGAGGTCAGGCGCCTGCGCGCCATGGCCTCGTGCTTTCGCGTGTCGCGGGCGACCTGGCGGGCGGTGCGGGTGTCGGTGGTGGGTTCGAGCACCACGGTGGAGGTGGTCATCGCACTTCCCTCTGCTTCCGGATCTGGCGCACGTTGAAGATGATCAGCGGCAGCACGAAGACGAACAGCACGACCGCCAGTGCCGCGGAGTGTCCGTAGCTCTGGAAGCGCTGCTGCTGGTTGACCATCTCGAAGGCGAGGACGGTCGAGTCGTTACGACCGCCGGTCATGACGGCGACGATGTCGTAGATCTTCAGCGCGCCGATGGCGATGGTGGTGAGCACCACGATGAGCGACGAGCGGATGCCGGGGACGGTGACGTTGATGAAACGCTCCCAGGCGCTCGCGCCGTCGAGCTCGGCGGCCTCGTTCTGCTCCGGCGGGACGGCCTTGATGGCCGCCGACAGGATGACCATGGCGAGGCCCGTCTGGCTCCAAATGAACACCACGACCAACAGCAGCGTGTTGACCAGGGGTGCCGCCGACAGCCACGAGATCGGCTGGCCGCCGAAGGAGGTGACGATGGCGTTCAGGATGCCGATCTGGTCGCCCTGACGGAAGTCGTAGACGAACTTCCAGATGATGCCGGCGCCCACGAACGAGATCGCGAAGGGCATGAAGATCAGCACCTTGAGGTACTTCTCCCCCGCCGCGCGGTCGATGAAGACGGCGTAGGCGAGGCCGATCGCCGTGGCGATGGTCGGCGCGAGCAGCACCCAGATGAGCGTGTTGATGACCGACCAGAAGCCCTCGGGGTTCGTGAAGGTCCAGATGTAGTTCTCGAAGCCGACGAAGTTCTCCCCGGTCTTGTCGAAGAACGACTGGAAGAACGTCGTGATCGCCGGATAGACCAGGCCGAGCAGCAGCAGGATCGCGGCCGGGGCGGCGAACAGGATGAGCTGGAACAGGTACCCCGCGCCCTGCCGGGAGCGGTAGTCGGCGTAGAAGAGAATCGCCCCGAGGATGATGGCGATGCCGAGGACGTAGACGACGGCGTTCTGGTACGGCCGCAGCAGCATGAAGGCCAGCACAGGGATGACGAAGCACGCCGCCAGTCGCAGCCAGAAATAGCCCTTGCCCGAGCGAGGCGCGTACTCGATGAGCAGCAGCAGAAGGCCGACCACGGCGCCGAACACCAGGAGCACGAGCGGGATCTGCGCGATCGGGCTCAGCCCGCCGAGCCAGATGAAGAAGCTGTTGAGGGAGAAGCCGAGGGTGGTCGGCTTGGTGTCGGCGGGGGCGCGCGTCACCATGAAGAGGAAGAGGGCCACCGCCAGGATGAGACCTACGAGGACCACGAGAAGCGTGGTCCGACGTGTGGCTGCGGAGCCGCGTGACGCGGGCTTGCCCCGGCCTGTCGGAGGTGGTGACGCCGTCGGCGTCGTCTCCGCGTTCTTGATATCGGTCATGACGTCCCTCCCGAACACGCCTTCGTGCTCATCGATGAGTGCCCGTGTGGTGCGTGGGGCGGATTATGAGTATGGACCGGATGGGCCGCCCGCGTCGCGGGCGGCCCATCGATTCGTCGGTTCCGACTAGTTGTCGTAACCGGCCTGGATGTCACTGAGCACCTGGTCGGTGGGCGAGCCGTCGATCCAGCTCACCATGCCCTTCCAGAAGGAGCCCGAGCCGACAGTCGCCGGCATCAGGTCGGAGGCGTCGAAACGCACCGTGGTGCTCGGGTCCTGCAGCGTCTTCATCGCCTCGGTGAGGAACTCGCTCGACGCGAGCGAGGGGTCCGCACCCTTGTTGGCGGAGATCACGCCGCCGAGCTTGACGCGGGCGTCGGCGAACTCCGGGGTCGACATGTACTCGACGACCTTCTGCACGCTCTCGTCCTCGGAGAAGGCCGCGACGAACTCGCCGCCACCCTCGACCGCGAGCTCACCCTCGGTAACACCGGGGGTCAGGAACGCGTACACGTCACCGTCGGGCGCGATCGTGGGCGTCTGGCCCGCGGCGTTGGTGACCGTCAGGAAGTTCGCCGAAAGGAACGAGGCCTGGTGGGTCATGGGGCAGCTGCCGTCGGCGACCTTGGCGGCGACGTCGGCGAACGCGGTCGAGTTGATGCTGCTGACGTCACCGAAACCGGCGTTCACGTACGACGGGTTGAGGAGGATGTCACCCACCGCGTCGAAGGCCGCCTTGATCTGCGGGTCGGTGAACTTGACCTCGTTGGCGACCCACTGGTCGTACACGTCGGGGCCGGAGAGGCGCAGGACCATGTCCTCGACCCAGTCGGTTCCCGGCCAGCCGGACGCGGCGTCGGACGCGAAGCCTGCGCACCACGGGGCGGCGCCGGTCTTCTGCTGGATGGTCGCGGTCAGCGTCATGAGCTCGTCGAGCGTCTTGGGAACCTCGACGCCCCACTCGGCGAACTTCGCGGGCGAGTACCAGACGTAGCCCTTGAGGTTGGCGAGCATCGGGGCGGCGTAGAAGGTGCCGTCCTCGGTGCCGTACGACTTCCAGTCCTCTCCCCAGTACTCGTCGACGTTGGACGAGACGGCGTCGGAGGCTGCCTGCACATCGCCGGTGCCGATGAGGGTCTTGAGCAGACCCGGCTGCGGGACGATCGCGATGTCGGGGGCGTCTCCGCCGGACACCTTCGTCACGATGTTGCCCTCGAAGCCCTTGTCGCCGGTGTAGACGACCTTGATCCCGGTGTCCTGCGTGAACTGCTCGAACGTCTGGTTCAGCGCGTCGGCCTCGGTTCCGGTGATTCCGCCCGAGATGCGGACCGTGGTCTCGCCTCCGCCCGATCCGCTCGCGCCGCCGCTGTCGCCTTCGGCGCAGCCCGCGAGAGCGATCGCACCGACCGCCAGCAGCCCGACGGGCGCCAGCAGGCGAGTCCGCTGTGACATACCCATGTGGTCTCTCCTCTTTGAGTTCTGTGGTGCACCGGATCCATTCGGGAACCGATTCCAGGCAACCGTAGAGGCAATCCACAACAGTTGCAACCGTGACCAGATCACGAACCGATAACTAGCGGATTGGCGGCGTTGCCGCGTCACACCTCGACCCGGAACCGGTTCCACTTTTCCCCGATGTCGGATAATCTTCTTCGACGTCGACACGGACGTCGACGCAGGACGAGGAAGACCACGCATGAGCGGAATCGCCGAGGTGGCGCGCCTGGCCGGCGTGTCCAAGTCGACCGCCAGCCGTGCCCTGACGGGCGGCGGCTACGTCTCCGACGGCACTCGCCAACGGGTCGTGGATGCCGCGGCATCTCTGGGCTACGTCCCCTCGACGAGTGCGGTGAGCCTGGCGACGGGCCGCACCCGCACGATCGCCCTCATCGTGCCGAAGGTGAACCGCTGGTACTTCGGTTCGATCGTCGAGGGCGTCGAGCGGACCCTCATCCCCCTCGGCTACGACGTGACCCTGTACGTCGCCGAGCCCGGCTCGAACGATCGCGAGAGCCTGTACTCGACCTACCTCGCCAGGAAGCGCTTCGACGGCATCATCGCCGTCGCCCTCGAGCCCGACGACGCCGACCTCGAACGCCTGGCCAACATCGGGAAGCCCGTGGTCAGCATCGGCAACGCCCTTTCCGGCGTTCCCACGCTCGGGCTCGACAACATCGCCATCACGCGGATCATCACGCAGCATCTGATCGCCCTCGGTCACACCGATATCGCCTTCGTGGGCAGCACGCCCCGCACCGACGCCCCGGCGAAAGACGTCGACGAGCGCTCGATCGGCTACCGCAACGCGATGAACGACCACGGTCTCGCCGTGCGTATCCGCGATGTCCCCTCCACCCTCACCATCACTGATGCGTACGCCGCCGCGGCCTCGTTCCTCGCCGACGCGGCTTCACGTCCGACGGGGGTGGTCGCCGCGTGCGACGAGGTGGCCATCGGGGTGATCATCGCCGCACGACGGATGGGCATCTCGGTGCCGACCGAACTCAGCGTCGTCGGGATCGACGGGCACGACTACGCCGAGATGTTCTCCCTCACCACCGTCGAGCAGTTCCCCCTCGCGCAGGGGATCGAGGCCACGCGCATCCTCGTCTCGATGATCGAAGGCACCGGCGAGGCGCCACCGCGCACCGATGCCGAGACGCGGTTGGTCGTGCGCGCGTCCACCGCTCCCCCGCGCTCCACCTGAGACGACGAGGGCCCCGGATACCGTGACGTCCGGAGTCGCCCGCGCACGTCGGCGAAAGCCCCGGATGACATGGCATCCGGGGCTTTCGTGACGACGAAGGTCAGTCGCTGTGGCGAACCGACCGGCGACGGGCGATGACACCGAGCCCGAGCAGCGCAAGTGCCGCCAGCACACCGGCACCCATCCAGCCCGTGTCGGCACCCGTGGAGGGAAGGGACCCGCCCTGCCCCGAGCCGCCGCCCTGGCCCACGCCGGCACCCTGGCCCGCACCGGAGCCGGAGCCGCCGCCGAGCACGCCGACCTGGATCGGCACAGACACGTCGGTCCCGCTGGGCTGCGCGACCAGGTGCAGCTCGACCACGCCCGAAGCGTCGGCCGGGACGCCGTAGGTGACCGTCGCGGCCCCGTTCATGACGGGGAAGGTCGGCGAGGTCGCGGTGTCGCCGTCCCGATCCAGGGCCAGCGAGGTGTTCGCCGGAGCGCCGAGCGAGGTCAGGTCGAGATTCGAGACGGCGAGCGTCACGTCGCCGCCGGGCACGACCTCGGCCGGGATGCCCGAGACCTGCACCGCACGGGCGGTGAAGTCGGGGGTCAGGCCGGGATTCGCCTCCAGGTAGGCAATCCAGCCGTCGCGATCGATCAGGCCCGAATCGCGGGTGTCCGCGCCCTGGCCGAGCGCCTTGAACGCGTCACCACCCTGCAGCAGGAAGCTGAACGAGCCGACACGGTACTGCGCCGCCGGGTCGACGGCCACCCCGTCGATCCAGATACCGGTGATGCGCTGACCCGGACCCCGCGCCACGTCGTAGGTGACGCGGACGTTGTCGGAGACACCGAGCGCCAGATCACGGTCGCGGCCGGCGGTGTTGCCCCACTGCTGCTCGAGCGCGAGTCGCAGCTGCTCGCCGGTCAGCGTCGTGGTCCAGAGGTTGTTCACGAACGGCAGCACGGCATTGGCCTCGGCCAACGTGATGATCCCGTCGCCGCCGTAGAGCAGCTCTGCGCGCAGACCACCCGGGTTGACCAAGGCGATCTCGGCCCCGCCGCGCGTCGGATCCGCGAGGGTGTCGCGCAGGGCGTCGGCGACCAGGCCACCGAGCGCGGACTGCTTCGAGCGGTCGTCGCGCTGGCCGCCGGTGTAGACGCCGTCGACGTACGAACCGCCGCGGAATGCGGTGGTGATGTCGGCCGTGACCGATCCGACCGGCTGGGCGCCGACTCGGTCGGCCTCGGTACGGGCGAGCTTCACGATCCGGTCGACCTCTTCCACGCGCGGATAGGTGGCGATCAGCTCGGCGTCCAGGGCGGCGCTGTTCGCAGCGGTCTGCGCGGGGTCGTTCGGCACGGTCGCCGCGGCGAGACGGGGCACATTGCGCGCGGAGTAGTCGACGACCTCGCCGTTCTCCTGATCGACGGTCAGCACGATCTCCCCGATGTTCTCGCCGTAGCTTCCGGTCTGCACGATCGGGCGTGTCCCCTCACCGCCCGGGATCGGGGCGTTCCACGCGTACTTCTGGTGGGTGTGACCGGTGAAGATCGCGTCGACCGCGGCATCCGTCTCGTTCACGATCTTCGCGAAGGCGCCGCCCGCGGCCACCGCCGCCTCGATGGTCTCGCCCGTCGAATCGCCCTCGGCGGCGCCCTCGTGGTACTCGGCGACGATGACGTCGACCTGGTCCTCGATCTCGGCGACCACGCGGTTCACCTCGGCGACGGGCTCCCGGAACTCGATCCCCTCGATGCCGCCGGGCGAGACGAGCTGGGCCGTCTCCTGCGTGACGGCGCCGATGACGCCCACGCGGAGTCCGTCGACCTCGAAGATCGCGTACTCGTCGAGGAGCGGCTGCCCGTCCTTATAGACGTTCGCCGCGAGGTAGGGGAAGTCCGCGGCGTCGGTCACGCGTCCGGTGAGGTCCGCGGCGCCCTTGTCGAACTCGTGGTTCCCCGTGGCGGATGCCGCGAGCTCGAGCGCGTTCAGCACCTCGATGGTCGGCTCGTCGTCGAAGTACGCCGAGGCGAAGAGCGAGGCGCCGATGTTGTCTCCGTTGGAGAGGAAGAGCGTGTTGTCCTCACCGGCCTCCGCCCGCAACCTCTCGATCGTGCCGGCGAACTTCACCGTGTTGGCGTCGATCCGACCGTGGAAGTCGTTGATGCCGAGCAGGGTGATGTCGGTGGTCTCGGGCCCGAGATCCAAGCCCACGATCACCGGGTCGTGGTCGCTGGACCGGTAGGGCGTGGTGTCGTAGAAGTTCAGCACGTTGTAGTTGAAGCGGCTGTACTCCAGCGCGAGCGCCTCAACCGCGTTGATGTTCCAGATGTCGGTGCCGGTGACCAGCTCGCGCGCCGACGGCGAGGCCAGCACGTGGTCGAGCGAGCCCGACTGCCCGCTGAAGGAGTACGAGTACTTCCCCGTGCCCGCCTCGAGCGGCTCGAAGCCGTACTCGCGGAGCTTCTGGATCGGGTCCTCCTGCGTGTAGGCGTTGAAGTCTCCGAGCAGGAAGACATCGTCCGTGCCGACCTCAGCCGAGCGGGTCTTCGCGAACGCGCCGAGAGCCTCCGCCTGACGCACGCGGTCACCGTTGAAGGCTCCCTGGATGCCGTTGGCGTTGTCACCGGTGGCCGCGGGACGACTGTCGCCCTTGGACTTGAAGTGGTTCACGATCGCGAGGATCTTGGCATCCGGAGAGGAGACGGGGGCGAAGGCCTGCGCGAGCGGCTGTCGCGCGTTGCGGAACGCCGGGTCGTCGAGGATGACGCTGTCGCCGGACGGCGCAACGACGGCCTTCTTGTAGATGAAGGCGGTGCGGATCACGTCTTCGGATGCCGGGAGCACCGCCGGCGAGGGCACGAAGGTCCACTCCGGTGAGCCGAGCGCGGCGTTCAGGGCATCGACCAGGGTCGACAGCGCGGCATCCCGGTTCTTGCCGAAGACGGCCGAGTTCTCGATCTCCTCGAGTGAGACCACATCGGCACCGAGGCCGTTGACGGCGGCGACGATCTTCGCCTGCTGGCGCTGGAGGTTGGCGTCGTTCGCCGCTCCACGGGGACCGGGGGAAGGACACGTGTCAGCCGTGACGGGGTTGCCCTCTCGGTCCTTGTAGGTCGAGGTGCACCCGACGCTCTCGGCCGTCGTCGTGAAGTAGTTGAGCACGTTGAAGCTCGAGATCTTCACGTTGCCGCCGACGGCCTCGGGGGCCGCGGTGCGATCGTTCTCGAACGTCGCCGGCTGCACGGAAGCCTTGTTGTCGACGGTCAGCTGTCCGGTCGGCTGGAACTTCCATGCGTTGTTGCGGAAGTCCAGGATGACGGGACGGGTGAACTCCACGGCGGCCCCGACGCGCACCGGTTCGGTGAGCGAGACGTACGGCAGCGGGATGCCCTTGTTGGCGTCGTTCAGGAAGTTGATCGAGGCACCGTCGTCGAGCACGACCGCGCGCGCCTTGTTGTCGGCGACGGCCGCGACGTACTCCGGGCTGTCGGGGCGCGCCACGTCGGTGGGGGTGCGCAGCGGCGTCTCGCCGGCGGCGAGGCCGACCTCGGCGTACTGATTGGTCGAGTAGGTGTTGGTGACGGTGAAGTCGCCCTGCGGCGCGAGAAGCATGCCCTCGAAGCGTTCGCGCTCCTCATCGGTCTTCGGCCACGTGATCGCCGCGGGCTGCACGGCGGCGGCCTGCTCCGTGAGGATGCGGACGGAGGCTGAGTCGGCGGTGATCTGCGTCTGCCCGGAGAACTCGCCCGCGGTGCCCGTGACCTCGACGTGCTGGCCGATCGACACCTGCTTCGCGGCGTCGGAGCCGTAGACGAAGATGGCGTCGGACGCGGTCTGGGTGGCAGGGTCCAGCGAACCGCCCGTGCCGGGGGTCTGGACGAAGAACCCGTTGTATCCGCCCGTCGGGTAGGCGGCGGTGACGATACCGCGCGTGGTGACGGTGGCGCCGGCGAGCGGCGTCGTCGCTCCGGTGCCCTGGATGTCGCGGATCGGCGTGACCGTGCCGGGGGTGACGGTCGCGGTGGGTGTCGGCGTCGGCGTGGCGGTCGGCGTCGCTGTGGGGGTGGCCGTGGCGGTCGGCGCGGGCGTCGGCGTGACCGCGCCGCCCGAGCCCTGGGGCGTCACGGTGGTGGTGTTGGTGAAGTCGAGGGAGTTGTCGTTCGTGTCGACGAAGCCCGTGCGCACGAGCGCGTTCGCCGTACCGTTGGGGCCGTCGACGGACGCCGCCGTGGTCTCGAAGCTCGCCGCGCCGCCGTACCCGAGGAAGTCGACGACGCGACTGTCGGCGACGGAGCCCGCGGGCACCGCGAGCGACTCCGCGACATTGGCGAGGAACAGCTGGCCGGTGGTGCCCGAGGGGTTGAGGCCCCCGCTCGTGATGTCGGCGGCGGGCAAGTCGGCGCCGACGCTGCCGTCACCGTTGCCCGGCAGTCCGATGAGGTAGTACCCGCCGGGGGCGATCGACCCGGTCAACAGCTGCGTGTTCGCACCGGTCGGGGCCGCCACGCTGCTCGCTGAGCGGTATTGCAGCGACCACCCGCTGAGGTCCTGAGCGGTGTCGCCGGCGTTGTACAGCTCGACGAACTTCTTGTTGAAGAAGGCTCCGTTGCTCCCACCCTTCAGGTAGGCCTCGTTGATCACCACCCGGGGGCCGTCGGCGGCGAAGGCCGGAAGCGGGACGAGTGCGGAACCGAGCAGAGCGACGCCGAGGGCGGCGCTCAGCGCGGTCGTGAAGCGGCGCGCGGGTACGCGCGAGGCAGCGTTGGGCATGAGTCTCCAGGTACCGACGCGCGAACGATCGACGTCGGATGGGGGGATCGACGGGGGTTCCCCACGACCGTAAGCGATGGCATACGGTTTTCCCAGACTTATACATTTCGATCTGGTGAACATCGGTCCCTCACGCGGTGAAACCGGGTCTCACACGGCGCGGAGCGTCCGGAGCCCGCCGGCATCCCGGGCCGCAAACGACGAAGACCCGGATGCCAGTGGCATCCGGGTCTTCGTGTATCGCGTTACCGCGACCGCGTGAAGCGTGATTACTTCAGGGTCACCGTGGCGCCGGCAGCCTCGAGGGCCTCCTTGGCCTTGTCGGCGGTCTCCTTGTTCGCGCCCTCGAGCACGGCCTTGGGAGCACCATCGACGACGGCCTTGGCCTCGCCGAGGCCGAGCGAGGTGAGCTCGCGGACGACCTTGATGACCTGGATCTTCTTGTCACCGGCGGCCTCGAGGACGACGTCGAACGAGTCCTTCTCCTCGACCTCTTCGGCGGGGGCAGCGCCACCGGCGGCGGGGCCGGCGACGGCCACGGGGGCGGCAGCGGTGACGTCGAAGGTCTCCTCGAACGCCTTGACGAACTCGGACAGCTCGATGAGCGTGAGCTCCTTGAACGCGTCGAGCAGCTCTTCGGTGCTGAGCTTAGCCATGTTGTATCTCCTTGATCGGGTTAATCAGCCGGGCCGGGTCAGGCCGCGGTGTCCTGCTTCTCGCGCAGCGCGTCGACCGTGCGAACGGCCTTCGACGGAAGCGCCTGGAAGACGTATGCCGCCTTGGTCATCGTCGCCTTCATCGCACCGGCGAGCTTCGCCAGCAGGACTTCACGGCTTTCGAGATCGGCGAGCTTGTTGACCTCATCCGCGGTCAGAGCGGCGCCATCGAAGTAGCCGCCCTTCACCACGAGCTGAGGGTTAGCCTTGGCGAAGGCACGCAGGCTCTTCGCGACGGCGACGGGGTCGCCGTGCACGAACGCGATGGCAGACGGGCCCTTGAGCTCGTCGTCCAGTCCCGTGACCCCCGCGTTGGACGCGGCGATCTTGGTCAGCGTGTTCTTCACCACGGCGTAATCCGCGTCCTGACGGATATCGTTGCGCAGCTGCTTGAGCTGGGCAACCGTCAGACCGCGGTACTCGGTCAGCAGAACGGCGGTCGAGTTCTCGAAGTTCTTCGTGAGCTCGGCGACCGATGCATCCTTCTGCGCCATGGCCACTCCTTGTGTGTACGAGGCGCTCCGCGATGGCGGGGCGCCGGCCGAAGACACCGGGTCTGGGCAAAAAGAAGAGCTCCGGCGCAGGCGCACGGAGCTCGGATTCCCTCTCGGGAGGAGTTCAAGTGACCTGCGTAGGTTCTCTGCTTCTCAGCAGACGCTTCGACCGGAGTGCGAGCACTCCGATAACCGACGGTCTTTGGCTTGGGTTCTACTGTACCCGACCCTCCCGCCCGCCACCAAACTGGGCGCCGCCCCACCCTGCCTCCCCGCCCGCGCCGCGGTGCGCAAGCGCCGAGGACGCAGTGCTTCGTCGACGCCGCATCGGATTGATGCTGAACGGATGCGTCCTCGGCGAACGAGTACGTCCTCGCCGGTCATCGCGGCGAAGGAGTACGTCCTCGCCGGTCATCGCGGCGGCCTCACTCCGAACGCCGCTAGGCGGGCGGCGAGCGCCTCCGGCGAGGCGATGTCGGCGAAGCCACCGCGGCACAATCGCCATTGCGTGACACCGCGGATCCAGTCTTCACGTCTCTTCTCGTCCAGGACGACGTCTTCGACGGAACGACCCCCGCGTAGGGAGGGTTCCCGGTACTTCACCTCGCCGTCGAACTCCCAGAACGTTCGCACGTCGCGCAACGCGATGTCGACGAAGTAGGCGGACCCCCGCGGACCCTCCACCGCCACCTGCAGATCGATATCGCGGAAACCGAGCCGGTGCAATTGGAGCCGACTCACGCTCTCGCCCGGCAACTCCGCCCTTCCATCGGCGAACTCGACGACCCAGCCAGCCTCGCGCACCCCGCGTCGCCCCCGTGCGCGCGCGACGCGCTCGCGCATGGCGTCACGCCAGAGAGTCTGCGCGTCGGAGTCGAACCGCCGACCGTGCACAGCGACGCGACGAAGAGCCCCATCGGCGCAGCTCAGCGCCATCTCCCGTTCCTCGGTGCACGCGATGTCGAAGACCGTCCGTCCGAGCGAGGTGCAGCGGATCCCGTCAACGGTGACGACATCCTCCGGGCCCAGGGCGCCTGTGTGCCGGCGGAGCCCGCGTCCACTCGGAGGATGCGCGGAGCGCGGAACCGTCGCGTGCACAGGCCCGCCGCGGAATCGGTAGAGCGGCAGAGCGTAAAGAACGGCCGCCGAGAGGTGGGAGACCACCCCGCCGGCGTCGCGCGCCCTGTCGACGGCGGCGAGGATCGCGAAGCGGTGGCGGTCGGCTGGCCGCGCCGATACCCATTCATCGCGGGCGATGTACACCCCGGGCTGGATTCGGAACCATGCGCCGCCGGCGCCGGACCTCCTGAGTTCCGCTTCCGAGACACCGCGCTCGCGCAGTTCCGATCGGGAGAACAGCGACCGCCGAGCGCGTTCGATCGATGATCCCGCCTGCATGCGTCCACCCTGCCGACTCCAGCATCCCGGCGTCGCTCCCTCTCCACAGGCGCGCGCAGGGGAGGAAGCCCACCGACCCTCACGAGGACGCGCTCGATTGACGAAGACGCACCGCACGGGCGGCAATCACGTACGTTCTCGGCCATCCCATGCGTCCTCAGCGAACCGCCACCAGCCGCGCCGCGCCGACGCCGCGGGCATCCCGGCCGGCAAGCCAGGCCCCGCCGCGTCAGGACACGCGAGACTCGGGCAACAAGGCCCGCGTCATCCGCACGATGCGTGACGGGGTGCGGGCGCCGAGCCAGACGGTGCACACCGGGTCGTCGCCGCAGGCCCACTCGGCGCATCAGGCGTGGATCGCCTGCGCGAGACGCTCGCCGCGGGGCCGCAGGCCGCCGTCGAGCGACCGGTCGAGCCAGCTCACCCGGCCTTCGCGCGCGTCGATGACGCCGACCTGATCCGACCCGCACACCTCGACCAGCACGGTCACGTGCGCGGCGGGCGACAGGGCGGCGGCGATGCGCCGCATCTCGGGAAGGTTCCGCGCGTCGCCGCCGAGCAGCACCGCCCCCTCGAGATCGCACCAGCGGCCCCCGTCGGGTCGACGCAGCGAAGCGGCATCCGAAGTCATGCCCAACAACTTAGGTCACCCTTACTTTCAGGACAAGACCCCGGATGCCGACGCGCCGGGATTCGCCTCCGATCCTCGATCGAGCGGGGTTAGGGTCGAACGCATGTCCCCCGAGCTCGTCGCCTCCCGCAGCGCCGACCTCGATGCACGCATCGTCGCCGATTCGCGCGATCGCGTGGCGTGGATCCGCGCGCGATCACGAGGCATCACCGCCACCGACGTCGCCACCCTCACCAGCGCGAATGCGATCACTCGGGCAGCGGATGCCAAGCTCATGGGCTCGAACTTCTCGGGCAACGCCTTCACCGCGCACGGCCGTCGGCGCGAGCCCGAGATCGCGGCGTGGGTCGCCGCGACGCACGGCATCCGGCCTTCGTCCGCTCTGTACCACGCGGTCGTCGAGAGGCGTCACCTCGCGACCCCCGACGGTGTCGTCGTCGACGGCGAGGGCCGCATCGTGCTCGCCGAGATCAAGACCACGAACAAGGCGTGGCGTTCGATCCCCCGCACCTACATGCGGCAGATCTGGTGGCAGCAGCACGTGCTCGGCGCCGAGCGCACCCTGGTCGCGTGGGAGCAGCACGACGGCTTCGTCCCTCTCCATGACGAGCCTCGATGCCAGTGGATCGACCGCGACGAGCGCGAGATCGCAAAGCTGGTGAGCCTGGCCACGTCTCTCATCGACGAGCTCTACCGCCGCACGATGCAGGCACGTCAACCGCGCCCCGAGCCGGTGCGCCCCGAGCCCACCGAGAGGTACCGCGCCCTCGCGCTCCTCGATTAATAGTTGACGCAAGTCAAGCATCAGGCGTATCGTTGACATCAGTCAACTAATCGCGCCATCGTCGTCGCGGCATCCGTCCCCCACGTGGAGCTCCGCATGACAACTCTTCCCCCCGAGACCGCCGCGCCGCGGCGCGTGCTCCCGGCCCTCATCGGGCTGCTGCTCGGCACCTTCGTGTCGATGCTCGCCTCGACCGTCGTCTCGACATCGCTACCGGTCATCGTGCATGACCTGTCGGGCGACCAGAACGCCTACACCTGGGTCATCACCGCGACCCTGCTCACCACCGCGATCTCGACCCCGATCTGGGGCAAGCTCGCCGACCTGTTCAACCGCAAAGTGCTCATCCAGGTCGCGATCGCCATCTTCGTGCTCGCCACCGCCGCCGCCGGGTTCTCGCAGAACACCGAGATGCTCATCGCCTTCCGCGCGGTGCAGGGTCTGGGTGCCGGCGGTCTCGCCGCGCTCAGCCAGGTGATCATGGCCGACATCATCAGCCCGCGCGAGCGTGGCCGGTACATGGGCCTGTTCGGCGCCGTCATGGCCGTCGCGACCGTCGGCGGACCTCTGCTCGGCGGCGTCATCACCGACGCCTTCGGCTGGCGCTGGAACTTCTTCGTCGCCCTTCCCTTCGCCGTCGCCGCGCTCCTCATCCAGCAGCGCACGCTGCACCTCCCGGCCCGCGCGAAGCGGAAGGTGAAGATCGACTACGTCGGCATCGTCCTGCTGTCGACTGCGGTCTCGCTGCTGCTCATCTGGGTGACGAACGCCGGCACCTCCTACGAGTGGGCCAGTGTCGAAACGGTGCTCATGGTCGGCGGAGCCGTCCTCGCCGCCGTGCTCTTCGTCGTCGTCGAGCTGCGCTCCTCGGAGCCGCTCGTGCCCCTCACGCTGTTCCGCGACGCCACCTTCACCCTCGCTACGATCGCCTCCATCGCAACGGGCCTGGCGATGTTCGGCACCTCGGTGTTCCTCAGCCAGTACATGCAGATGGCTCGCGGCGCCACGCCCACCGAGGCCGGTGTCATGACCATTCCCATGATCGGCGGGCTCCTGGTGTCCTCGATCGTGGTGGGTGCGCTCATCTCGCGCTTCGGCAACTGGAAGCCGTTCCTCATCGCGGGTGGCGCGCTGCTCATCGCGGGCTCGTTCCTGCTGTCGACCATCCACTACGACACGAACTTCGCGCTCGTCTCGCTCTACATGGCGCTGCTCGGCGCGGGCGTCGGCATGACGATGCAGAATCTCGTCCTGATCGTGCAGAACACCGCCGACCCCGAGCAGATGGGGGCGGCGAGTTCGGGAGTGACGTTCTTCCGCAGCCTGGGCGGCACGATCGGCGTCTCCGTCATGGGAGCGGCGCTCGCCAGCATGGCGACGAGCCTGTTCGCCGATCGCGCAGCCGACCTGCAGGCGGCGATCAGGGGACTCGGCGCAGACGGCGCCGCGGTGGCCGCGTCGCTGCAGTCGGGCACGATCCCGCAGGTCTCGGCCCTTCCCGAGACCGTCCGGGTCATCGTCGAGGACGTCTACGCCCAGGCCATCGCGCACTCGTTCCTCATCGCGGTGCCCGTGGCTGTGATCAGCCTCATCGCCATCCTGTTCCTGCCGAACCGTCCGCTGACCCGCATGACCACGGCCGAGCGGGTGGCGGCGAGCGAGGCCGATCTCGCCACCGTCTCCGTCCCCGAGGCCATGGCCACCCTCTCCGCCACCGGTTCCGTGCGGACAGTGGATGCCGTCGGCTCGCGTCACGCGCGCCGCGACGCCGAGATGGGAGAGGATGGCTGACGTGATGAGCGACGTGACCGATGACCGCCGGGTGGCCGTACAGGCCCTGGAATCGTCGTTCTCGGAGCTCATGACCGTCTTCCGCCGCTTCGTGTCCGAGGCGGCGGAACGCGTGAGCCCCGGAATGCTCCCGGCCACCTTCAAAGCGCTCTCGGTGGTGAGTCGTTTCGGCCCCCTGACACTCTCGGCCCTGGCCGAGCGCCTCGCGGCCGACAAGGGCTTCCTCAGCCGGTCCATCACCGAACTCGAGGAACTGGGGCTCGTCACCCGCACGCCCGATCCGAACGACGGACGCTCACGCCTCATCGCGGTCACCGACGTGGGTCATCAGCGTCTCGCCGACGCTCGCGCTCCGCACGAGAGCCGCCTTTTCGAGGCCATCGCCGACTGGTCGATCGACGACATCCGGCACCTCTCGACGCTGTTGCACGCGTTGGCGGTGGGCGAAGTCCCCGTCCGGGACTGACGCGCCGACCGCCACCCCAGGTCCCTGAGCCTGTCGAAGGGACCGGCACCCACCCGCCTCGCCCCAGGTCCCTGAGCTTGTCGAAGGAACCGGCACCCACCCGCCTCGCCCCAGGTCCCTGAGCTTGTCGAAGGGACCGGCACCCACGCCACGCCCAGAGGCTTCGACGGGCGCAGCCTCCTCCCGCCAGAGCCGCCCTCGGCGTGCCCTCGCGGTCTCGGCGCGTGCGCGACAGCGAGGGGTGCGTCGCGACACGGTGACGGCGGCGAAACACCGTCGAGACAATGAGGCGCTTGACTGGGATGGTTCCGGCGAGGCCGCCGCGACTGCGACTATCCCGCGAGAGAGAGCGCCCGATGAGATTCCGATCGACGCGTCCCGAGACCGCCCTGCACCCCGCCCCCGCGGTGCCCGAGACGATGCGTTCGGTGGTCTACGACGCGCCCGGCTACGCCGAGGTGCTGCGCGTCACCGAGACGGCCGTGCCGACCCCGGTGCTGAGCGAGGTGCTGGTGCGGGTGGTGGCCGCGGGCGTCAACCCCATCGACGCCAAGACGCGCGCCGGCCGCGGGATGTCGGCATCCGTCGACTCGTGGCCCGCGGTGCCCGGGTTCGACGTCAGCGGTGTCGTCGTTCGCGCCCCGTTCGACGCGCACCCCTTCCCCGTGGGCACGGAGGTGTACGGCATGGCTGCTTTCCCGCGCACCGCGGGAACCTACGCCGAGTACGTCGTCGTACCGACCCTCTCGCTCGCCCGCAAGCCGGTTTCCCTGTCGCACGTGGAGGCGGCGGGCGTGCCCCTGGCGGCCCTCACCGCGTGGGGACTCGTGGTCGAGACGGCACTCGCCCATCAAGGCCAGCGCGTCCTCATCCACGCGGGCGGCGGTGGGGTGGGACACTTCGCCGTGCAGTTCGCCGCGTATTTCGGGGCGCACGTCATCGCGACGGGGTCGCCTCAGAACCTCGAGTGGCTGCGTGAGCTCGGCGCCGCTGAGGTGGTCGACTACACCTCGACGCGCTTCGAGGACGTCCTGGCCGACGTCGACGTCGTCATCGACCTGATCGGCAACGTGTCCGACGACACGGGCACACGCTCGCTCGACGTGCTGCGCCCGGGCGGGCTGCTGATCGAGGTGCCGACCGGTGCGTGGCCCGGTTTCCGCGAGGCGGCCGCCGCCCGCGGCATCCGCTCCACCGACTACAAGACCATCCCCGACGGCGGTGCGCTGGCGACCATCGCACGTCTGCTCGATTCCGGTGCCGTACGGGTCTACATCGATCGGGTATTCGACCTCGCCGACGCAGCCTCCGCGCACTCGGAGCTCGAGCGCGGCCACACGCGCGGGAAGATCGTGCTGCGCGTCAGCGACGACTGACTCACCGCGCGAGCACGCGGCGCCCCTCGTCGACGATCTCGTCGGCGATCTCGTCGAGCAGCGGCGAGGTGAGGTTCCACTGCTGCCAGAACAGCGGGACGTCCACGGGATCGTCGCCCAGGCGCACGAGCGCGCCCGTCGCGAGACCCGCCGCGGACTGGAATCCCGGGAGCAGCCCCCACCCGAGTCCCAGCTCGATGGCGGTGGCGAAGTCCTGGGATGCCGGCACCCGGTGTCGCGGTGGCGCCGCCGCCGCCACTCCGCGGCGCGCGAGCCAACGGGTCTGGAGGTCGTCGCGGCGGTCGAAGTCGACGACCGGCGCCACGGCGAGCGCGTCGGCGTCGACGAGCACGGCGGCGTCGACGTCGGGGGCTGCGTCGGCGCCGGCGTCGGCGTCTGCGTCGGCGCTGGAAGTGAACCAGCGCGCGGCGAAACCGGCCGTGGCCACCGCCTCATACCGCAGCACGCCCAGTCGTCGTACCCGGCACCCGGCGACCGGAGTCTCCCTCGAGGTGACGGCGGCCATGACCGTGCCCGACTCCAGCAGGCCCGCCGTGAAATCCTGGTCGTCCCGGTGCAGATCGAACACGACCGCCCGACGGGCGGCGACGCGGGCCAGCGGCGGCAGGAACCAGGTGGCGAGCGAGTCGGCGTTGACGGCGAGGGGGACGGATGCCACTGACCCGCCCTCGGCGCCCATCGCGGCCAGCGCGTCGTGCTCGAGCAGGGCGAGCTGGCGCGCGAGGCGCACGACCGCGTCCCCGGCCTCGGTCGTCCGGACCGGTTTCGAGCGCACGAGCACGACCCGCCCGAGCTGATCCTCGAGGGCGCGGATGCGCTGACTCACGGCGGAGGGCGTGATGTGCAGGCGGCGAGCCGCGGCATCCAGAGTGCCCTCCTCCACCACCGTCGCGAGAGTCCGGGCGAGATCGAAGGAGACGGACATGAAGCAATGCTAATGGTCGTGCAGAATGATGAGCTGGTCTTCCTGGCGACGCCTCTCTACCGTCGAACCGTGCTCACTCCCCTGCTCGCCGGTCTCGGCCTCGGTTTCTCCCTCATCGTCGCCATCGGCGCGCAGAACCTCTTCGTGTTGCGCCAGGGCATCCGTCGCGAGCACCTGGTCGTCGTCGTCGCGGTGTGTGCGATCTCCGACGCCGTCCTGATCCTGCTGGGCGTCTCGGGGATCGGTCTGGTGCTGCAGGCGGTTCCCTGGCTGATCGTCGTCGTGCGCTGGGCGGGAGCGGCGTTCCTCGTCGGCTACGGTCTGTTGGCGGCGCGTCGGGCCCTGCGGCCGAGCGGTGAGACCCTGAACGTGCACTCATCCGCGCCCCCTGTTCCGGATGCCGGGGGCACGGTCATGCGCACGCGCACGACCCTGACCGCCACGGTGCTGACCTGCCTCGCCCTCACGTGGCTGAACCCGCACGTGTACCTCGACACCGTGTTCCTGTTGGGTTCGATCGCCTCGACGCACGGCGAGGGACGTTGGGCGTTCGCGATCGGCGCCTGTGTCGCGAGCCTCGTGTGGTTCTCGGCGCTGGGCTTCGGGGCGCGGTTCCTCGGCCGGTGGCTCGACACTCCGCGCGCCTGGCGCATCCTCGACGCGGTCATCGCCGTGGTGATGTTCGCGATCGCGCTGTCGCTCGTGCTGCCTCACTGACCCGCACGTCCTCCCGGCGTCAACACCGGCCCGTCAGGTTCGACGCGCGTTTCGGCCCTCCAAGGTCGGGGCTGGGTCCGCGGTTCGGGGCGGAATCCGTGGTTCGGAGCAGCATCCACGATTCGGGGCAGCATCCACGATTCGGGGCAGCATTCACGATTCGGGGCAGCATCCGCGGCTCGGGGCAGCATCCACGATTCGGGGCAGCATCCACGATTCGGGGCGGAATCCGCGGTTCGGGGCGGGATCGGCCCGCCCCAGAACGCGGAACGCGCCCCGAGCCCCGATGACCACTCCCCACGACCGCGCCTCCGCGAGAATGAACCCATGCGAGCAGTGACGATCACGGTGCACGGGCGGGTTCAGGGCGTCGGCTTCCGCTACGCGCTGCAGGCTGCGGCCGAGCGCGCGGGCGCTCGAGGCTGGGTGCGCAACCGTCGAGATGGAACGGTCGAAGCCCTTGTCGCGGGAGACGCGGGAACCGTCGACGCTGTGACCGCGTGGGCGCACACAGGGCCACCGTCGGCCGGCGTCGACCGCGTCGACGTGGTCGAGAGCACGGAAGCGCCTCCCGAGGGTTTCGAGATCCGCGCCACGGCTTGAGGAGGCGCAGCGGTTCAAGGGCCCGACTCCCCGGGCCGCCGGGCCGATGCGACCCCGAGACGCAGGTCGGCGCCGATCGCCCGACGCCACCGCCGGAGCCCCGACCGCCGATAGCTCCGCGCCGAACGCCGGACACGGCCTCGGACCTCACGCCCGCAGCGCCGCACCGAACGCCTGATGACACCGCCGCGACCCGACAGCCGCAGTTGGACCGCCGAACGGCTCAGCCGGGCAGCCCCGCGCGCAACTCCTCGAGCACCTTCCGCGCGTCGTCGAGACGCGCGAGTCCGGCGGCCTGACCCGCCCAGAGCGACACGAGGTCGGCGTCGCCCGACGCGGCCGCTGCGGCGCGGAAGACCCCCGTGAGCCAGTTCTGCGCCGGGAACGGCGCGATCACGCCAGACGCCTCGAGCTCGCGCATGGCGCGGTTCGGGATGCCACGGGCCAACCGTCCGCTCATCGCCCGCGTCAGCACCGTGTCGGTGTCGGCGGCTGCGGCGATCGCGCTGCGGTGACCCGGGGTCGCGGCGGACTGTCGAGTGCGCAGAAACGCCGTTCCGACCTGCACGCCCGCGGCCCCCAGCGCGAATGCCGCCGCGACGCCGCGCCGGTCGGCGATGCCGCCGGCGGCGATGACGGGGATGTCCACGGCATCCACCACCTGGGGGACCAGCGCGAACGTGCCGACGAGCGACTGCGCCGGTTCGCGCAGGAAGGACACCCGGTGCCCCCCGGCTTCCGACCCGGTCGCGACGACAGCGTCGACACCCGCGGCCTCGAGCGCCACCGCCTCCGCGACCGACGTGGCGGTGCCGATCACACGGATGCCGAGCCCCTTCGCCCGCTCGAGGGTGCCGGCATCCGGGATGCCGAAGACGACGCTCAGCGCGTCGGGGCGCGCGTCGAAGACCGCGTCGAGCTGGTCGGCGAGCGGGGGCATGAACGATGCCGGGGGCTCCGGCGGAGCGATCCCGGCGGCGGCGAAGAGCGGGTCGGCGGCACGGAGGAAGGGCGCGACGTCGATCTCGCCCGGCACGACCTCGTCACCACGCGGGAGCCACAGATTCACGGCGATGCGCCCGGGCGTCGCCGCACGCAGAGCCGTGACCGTGTCGTGGATCCGGTCGGGCGTGTATCCGTAGAAGCCGAACGAGCCGAGGCCCCCACCGTCGCTCACGGCCGCGGTCAACGCGACCGACGAGAGCCCGCCGAAGGGTCCGAGGACGATGGGCGTATCGATACCGAGGAGGCGTTCGAGGCGTCGCATGCTCCGACGCTACTGCGCCTCGCCGCCCGCGCGAGGGGCAGTCGCCCGCGTCACGCGCTGTCGTTCGCGTTACTCGCTTTCGCCCGCGTCACTCTCTGTCGTTCGCGTTGAGCGCGTCGTTCGCACCACGAGCCGTCGGTCTATCCGGCGCAGTCCGCATACGCGCCACCATCCGACGCGGGCTCGAGGCCGTCCGCGTCACTCGCCGTCGTCCGACGTAGGGTCGGGGCCGTCGAGCGGCCGCAGGAGTCGGTTCAGGAACCGCCGCGTGCGCTCCTTCTCGGGGTGGCGGAGCAGTTCCGACGGCGCGCCGCGCTCGACGATGACGCCCTCGTCGAAGAACAGCACCTCGTCGGCGACCTCACGGGCGAAGCCCAGTTCGTGCGTGACGATGACCATCGTCCACCCCTCCGTCGCGAGTTCGCGCAGCACCATCAGCACCTCGCCGACGAGTTCGGGGTCCAGGGCGCTGGTGGGCTCGTCGAAGAGAAGAAGGTGCGGCTTCAGGGCCAGCGCACGGACGATCCCCACACGCTGCTGCTGTCCGCCCGACAGCTCCGACGGGTACGCATCACGCTTCTCCGCCAGGCCCACCCGGGCGAGCAGCGCCTCGGCCTGCGCGACGGCCTCGGCCTTCGGAACACCGTGCGCCTGGACGGGTCCCTCGATGACGTTCTGGATCACCGTCAGGTGCGGGAACAGGTTGTGGTGCTGGAACACCATGGCCGAACGGTCGCGCAGCGCCGTCCGGTCGGCTTTCGTCACCTTCATCGAGAAATCGACCGTCGGTCCGTCCTCGAACGCCACGACTCCGGCATCCGGAGTCTCCAGACCGTTCAGGCAGCGCAGCACCGTGGTCTTGCCCGACCCGGAGGGGCCGATCAGCACCAGCACGTCGCCGCGGCGCACCTCGAGGTCGACACCGGCGAGCACACGGTTCGTGCCGAAGCTCTTCTCGAGCCCCGTGACCTGCAGGAGCGGCTTCTCAGTGGGCGACATGTCGATCCAACCTCTTCTCGAGGGCGTTCTGCCCGAACGACAGCACGAGGCAGAACAGCCAGTAGATGAGCGCCGCCTCCAGGTAGACGGCCATGAACTCGTACGAGAAGGCCGCGATGTTCTGGGCCTGGCGGAACAACTCCGACACCAGGATGAGGGATGCCAGGGAGCTGTCCTTCACGAGCGAGATGAACGTGTTCGACAGCGGAGGCACCGACACGCGCGCCGCCTGCGGGAGGATGATGCGCGTCAGCGTCTTCGCCGGCGAGAGGCCCACGGTGTGCGCCGCCTCCCACTGCCCGCGCGGAACCGACAGGATGGCGGCGCGGATGACCTCGGCCGCGTATCCGCCGACGTTGAGCGAGAAGGCGATCACCGCCGCCGGGAACGGCTCGATGGTGAGCCCCACGGCGGGGAGGCCGTAGAAGATCACGAACAGCTGCACCAGCAGCGGGGTACCGCGGATGATCGAGATGTAGAACCGGGCGATCCCCGACAGCACCATGTTCGGCGATAGGCGGAGCAAGGCCGCGAACAACGCGATCACGAGACCGATCGCGAATGACGCCAACGACAGGGGGATGGTGCCCCGCAAGCCCGCCAGCACCATGGGCCAGAACGAGTCGAGCAACAGCGGCCAGATGTCGTTCATGGGCCTCCTTCTTCACGCGGACGCACCGCCCGGATCCTGCACGCGGGAGCGGACCGACCGCCCCCACGCTAGGGGTGGGAGGTGGTCGGTCCGCGGGGCTTTACAGCCGACTCTTACTGGGTGACGTCGGCGCCGAAGTACTTCTGGCTGATCTCCGCGAGCGTGCCGTCGGCACGCAGCTCGTCGAGGGCACCGTCGACGGCCTCGGCGAGAGCGTCCTGACCCTTCTTGAACGCGAACGCGCTCTCGGAGGTGTCCTCGGTCTCGGCGGCGATCTTGAGACCGGTGGGGCTGTTCGTCTTCTCGTAGTCGAGGAAGGTCAGCTCGTCGTTGACCGTGGCATCCACCCGGCCCTGCGTGAGCAGCGCGACAGCCTGCGCCCAGCCCTCGACCGCTTCGACCTGGGCGCCGCTCTCGGTCGCCAGCTCATACCAATTGCTCGTCAGCGACTGTGCGGTCGTCTTGCCCGACAGGTCGGCGAAGCTCGAGATCGAGGTGTCACCCTCGGTGGTGACGACGACGCCGCGCGACACGGTGTACGGGGTGCTGAAGGTGTACTTCTGCTCGCGCTCGGGGTTGATCGACACCTGGTTGGCGATGACGTCGAAGCGTCCGGCGTCGAGGCCCGCGAAGATGGCATCCCACTGGGTCTCCTGGAATTTCACCTCGAGACCGAGCTTCTCGCCCACGGCCTGGGCGATCTCGACGTCGAAGCCGGTCAGGTCTCCCGCGCCCTCGTGGAACGAGAACGGGCGGTAGGTGCCCTCAGTGGCGACGGTGAGGGTGCCGTCCGAGACGAGGCCGTATTCCGACCCCGCTCCCGGGGAGGCCTCGGAGGTCGCTCCGCCGCTGCAGGCGGTCAGCGCGAGGGCGCTCAGGCCCAGGGTGGCGGCGAGGACGGTCAAACGGCGACGGGGCATAGCTGTTCCAGACATGTGTGGGGAGGGTGGAGACGGTTGCCGAGGGCAACTGGAAGGCACGCGGTGCAGGCGTACCCTCCAGCAGAACACGCGGGGACGCTCGCGTCTTCCCGCATGACGTCGTATTGCACGATCGTGCAGGCCGACCGCGCCCGGAAACGCAAGGACCCCGCCGGCGCGGGGCACGGCGGGGTCCTCGGGTGACGAATGTCAGGCGATGACGTTGACGTCCAGCGGGATGCCGGGACCGAAGGTGGTCGAGACGGCGCCCTTCTGGATGTAACGGCCCTTCGAGCTCGACGGCTTGAGGCGGACGATCTCCTCGAGCGCTGCGGCGAGGTTCTCGTCGAGCTGCTCAGCAGTGAACGACGCCTTGCCGACGACGAAGTGCACGTTGGCGTGCTTGTCGACGCGGAACTCGATCTTTCCGCCCTTGATCTCCTCGACGGCCTTGGCCGGGTTGGGGGTCACGGTGCCGGTCTTGGGGTTCGGCATGAGGCCGCGGGGTCCGAGGACCTTACCGAGGCGACCGACCTGACCCATGAGCTCGGGGGTGGCGACGGCGGCGTCGAACGACGTGTAACCGGCGGCGACCTTCTCGATGAGCTCGGTGCCACCGACCTCATCGGCGCCGGCGGCCAGGGCCGCCTCGGCCGCGGGGCCGTTGGCGAAGACGATGACGCGCGCGGTCTTACCCGTGCCGTGGGGCAGGATGACCGTGCCGCGGACCATCTGGTCGGCCTTGCGGGGGTCGACCGAGAGCTTCAGCGCGACCTCGACGGTCGAGTCGAACTTCTTCGAGCCGGTCTCCTTCGCGAGGGCGACGGCCTCGGTCGGGGTGTAGAACGTGTCGGCCGCGATCTTGTCAGCTGCGGCGCGGAATGCCTTGGACTTGGTAGCCATTGTTATCTCCCTCAGTCCTCGACCGTGATGCCCATGGAACGGGCGGTGCCGGCGATGATCTTCGAGGCGGCCTCGATGTCGTTCGCGTTCAGGTCGGGCTGCTTGGTGGTGGCGATCTCGCGGACCTGGTCCTTGGTGAGCTTGCCCACCTTGACCGTGTGGGGCGTGGACGAGCCCTTGGCGAGGCCGGCTGCCTTCTTGATGAGCTCCGCGGCGGGCGGGGTCTTCAGGATGAAGGTGAAGCTGCGGTCTTCGTAGACCGTGATCTCGACGGGGATGACGTTGCCGCGCTGGGCTTCGGTCGCCGCATTGTAGGCCTTGCAGAACTCCATGATGTTGACGCCGTGCTGACCGAGCGCCGGACCGATCGGCGGCGCGGGGTTGGCCGCGCCCGCCTTGATCTGGAGCTTGATCAGGCCGGTCACCTTTTTCTTGGGTGCCATATCCTTTTCCTCTCTCGAGCGGGCGCCTCGCGGCTCCCTCTCTCCCGCACGCCCGGCGGTTCCGGGCAGCGGTCGTCACGCGCTGACGCACGCAACCTCCCCATCATACGCGACGCCGCGCTCTCCGGCATCCACCGTCCGTGCCACTCCTACCGCACCGCCACCTCTCTGCCTCTCCGCCATCTCGGCGTCACGTCATCTCCGCGATAAACGCTGGTTCTCTCGAGACATGCTGAGGCGCGGTGCGTCTCGAGAGGAACGGCGTTTATCGCGGAGAGTGCGGGGCGTTATCCACAAACGGTCACGGCGACGGGAGGCGCTTTGACACCCTCTGGGGATGACCCCCGCTAGTCTCGCCTCCCACGTCGCTGATCGCCGCCGCGAACACCGCAGCCCTTGGTACGCATCCATCGACGGACGCCACCTTGCATCGCGTACGCCCCGGCGTCTACGCCCCGCGGCGGGCATGGAACGACCTGCCCTCATGGAGCCGCTACCTACTGCGCGTTTACGCGCTGCATCTCGTCCGACCCGATGGCGTGTTCTCGCACGAGTCCGCGGCGGCGCTGATGGGGCTGCCGCTCTTCGGTCATCCGCGGCACCTTCACCTGTTCGACGCGCGACGGAACAGATCGCTGTCCTACGGCGACGTTCGCGTGCACACCAGCGCCGACGACCGGCGGAGTCGCGCTGTCGACGGCATCCACCTGACATCGGTCGCCGACACCGTGATCGACCTCGCCCGAGCCCTGCCGCCTGCGTTCGGCCTAGCCGTGGCCGACGCAGCCATGCGCACGCACGGTGTCACCGAGCCCGAGCTGCGAGCCATCCTCGATCGCCGGCGCGACGGACGGGGTCGAAAGCGCGTGACGTGGATCCTCGAACGCGCGTCACCGGCCGCCGAATCGGTCGGCGAATCGCTGAGCCGCGCCGTCATCGAGTGGTGCGGGTTCCCCTCGCCCGTGCTCCAGCAAGAGCACCGGGTCGAGGGGCGGCTGTACCGCTCGGACTTCTGCTGGCCACGCGAGCGCATAGTCGGCGAATCCGACGGTTGGCGCAAGTATGACGAGATCGACCCGACGGGATCGCGGAACGCCGTTCGCGAGGAGAAACGTCGAGAGGACGCGCTTCGACGCGCCGGGTGGCGGGTGGCTCGGTGGGATTATTCAGCGACTCTCGGGGTGAACGGACTCCGAGATGCGCTGCGACTGGCGGGCCTGTCCCCGCTGCGTGCATGCGACGCCGCAAATCTGCACACCCTGGCGCGAAACCCCCGCTCCGACTGACGGGGGCTGCTTCCGCCCTGAACGCATCGATAAACGGTGATCCTCGTCGAACACGGCGCAACGCAGCGTGTTTCGGCAGGAATAGCGTTTATCGGAGAGCGCGGACGCCGACGCGGGAAGGGCGGAAACGGCGAACGCCCCGCCTGCCGGAGCAGAGCGGGGCGTCCGCGAGACGCGCGAGGGCGTCAGACCATCTTGGTGACCTGGTCGAACGACAGCTCGACCGGGGTCTCGCGCTCGAAGAGCGACACGAGCACGGTGAGCTTGCCGCTCTCGGGCTTGATCTCGCTGATCGTGCCGGGAAGTCCCGCGAACGAGCCTTCCTTGATCGTGATCGTCTCGCCGGTCTCGAAGTCGACCTCGGCGGGGATGACGCGCTGAGCGGTCGCGGCACCCTTGGCGGCACCGGCCTTGGTCGGAGCGGACTCCTTGATCTCGACCAGGCTCTTCAGCATGTTGAAGGCCTCGTCGAACCGCAGCGGCGTGGGGTTGTGGGCGTTGCCCACGAAGCCGGTGACACCGGGGGTGTGGCGCACGACGGACCAGGTGTCCTCGTTGAGGTCCATGCGCACCAGCACGTAGCCGGGGATGCGCACGCGGTTGACCATCTTGCGCTGGCCGTTCTTGATCTCGACGACGTCCTCCATGGGGACCTCGACCTGGTAGATGTCGTCCTCGACCTCGAGCGTCGACTTGCGCTGCTCGATGTTGGCCTTCACCTTGCGCTCGAAACCGGCGTAGGAGTGGATGACGTACCACTTGCCCGGGAGCGAGCGCAGCTCTGTGCGGTACGCCTCGTACGGGTCGGCGTCCTCGTCCTCGTCGTCGGGGTCGAGGTCGGTGGGCGCATCGGCGGGTGATTCGTCGGCCTCGACCTCGTCGACGACGCTCGCAGCCGCGGAGACCTCGTCGACGAAATCCTCGTCGAGCACGGGCGCGTCGGGTTCGCCGTTGATGTCGGGACCGTCGTAGGGGGTGACCTCGTCGGCAGCCTCGGCGGCCTCTTCGGCCTGCTCCTCGGCGAGGGCGTCGGTCAGCACGTCGGCGGCGGCCTCGGCCTCGCTGGTCTCGTCGATCTCGAGAGCGTCGTTCACGATCGCGTCCGCCTCCGGGTCGGTGATGTCGATGTCGCCGAGGTCGGCGTCGTCGAGGTCGGCTTCGTCATCGACGATGTGGACTGCGGCGTGCTCGGCGGAGTCGGAGGCGCGCTCCTGAGACTCGAGCACGTTGCCCTCCTGGGCCTCGTCGTCCTCGCTGGACTGCTCCGCTGCCGTCGCCCAATCGGCGTCGTCGACATATCTTTCAGACACTGTGATCTCTTCCGTTCAGAGGCGGCCGCTCTTGGCGCCGCACGTCCGCACGAACGCCGGTCAGGCGCCGGCGGTACCGGGGACGCCGAAGACGGCGGTGGTGATCCACACGAACAGCACGTCGAGGCCGTAGACGATCGCCATCATGACGACGACGAAACCGAGGACAACGGCGGTGAACTTCAGCAGTTCCTGCCGGGTCGGGGTGACGACCTTGCGGAGTTCTGCGAAGACCTGGCGGATGAAGAGGGCGATCCGTGCGAAGAAGTTGGGCTTCTTCTCACGGGCGGCGCCGCGCTCGGCGACGATCTCGCCCTTCGCCTCGTCCTGCGTCATCGAACCACCTTGGTCTGTGTCTGTGCCAGCGTGCGCTGTGCGCAGGGCGGACAGGAATCGAACCTGCAACCTGCGGTTTTGGAGACCGCTGCTCTGCCAATTGAGCTACCGCCCTAAGATCCCGCGGGATCCAGGATGTGAAATCAGCGCACTCTCGCGTGGAATCTCTCAGGGGAGGATGCCGCGTACCCGAGGGCACAGCGAAAGAATGCAGATTTCGACTGCACTATCCAGTCTATGTCATCGACCTCGGCCTGGCGAACCGAGGCCGGTATCGAGGGCCCGGAACCGGACCGCGGGTGTCCCCCGGCCCGGCGGACCGGGTCGAGGGACGAGACGACGATCAGACGGTGCGGATGAGCTTCTTGTTCACGAATTCATCGGCCGCGAGCAGCCCCATCTCACGCGAGGTGCCGCTGCGCTTGACCCCGCCGAACGGCAGCTCGGGCGAGTCGGCGAGCACGACGTTGACGTAGACCATGCCGGCCTCGATCCTGTCGGCGATGCGCTGAGCCTGCTCGGCATCCGTCGTGAAGACGTAGGAGCCCAGACCGTAGCCGGTGTCATTGGCGAGCTCGACGGCCTCGTCCTCGTTCGCGACGCGGTAGACGGTGCCGACGGGGCCGAAGAACTCCTCGCCGTACGCGTCCATCTCGCGCGTGACGCCCGTCAGCACGGTACCGGGGTAGAACGCCCCGTCGCGTGTGCCGCCGACCTCGACGGTCGCGCCCTGAGCGATGGCGCGCTGCACCTGCTCATCGAGACGCTCCGCGGCGGCGAGCGACGACAGGGGGCCGAGCACCGTATCGTCGGCGAACGGGTCGCCGACCCTGGCCTCACCGAGAGCGGCCGAGAACTTCGCCACGAAGGCGTCGTACAGGTCGTCGATCACGATGAAGCGCTTCGCGGCGTTGCACGACTGGCCGTTGTTGTCGAGGCGGGCGTCGACGGCGGCCTGCACGGCGGCATCCAGGTCATCCGTCGACAGCAGGATGAACGGGTCGGAACCCCCGAGTTCGAGCGCGACCTTCTTGAGGTTGCGTCCTGCGATCTCGGCGACCGCGGCGCCCGCGCGCTCCGACCCCGTCACCGACACGCCCTGCACGCGCCGGTCGGCGATGATCGTCGCCGCCTGGTCGTTCGTGGCGCGGATGTTGACGTAGGCCCCCTCGGGCAGCCCTGCGTCGCGGTAGATCGCCTGCAGCGCCTCGGCGGACTCGGGGCACTGGGGTGCGTGCTTGAGCAGGATCGTGTTGCCGACCGCGAGGTTCGGGGCGGCGAAGCGGGCGACCTGGTAGTAGGGGAAGTTCCACGGCATGATGCCCAGCAGGACGCCCAGCGGGGATCGGCGGATGACCGCGGAGCCCTCCCCCAGGATGTCGAGGGGGGTGTCGCCGGTGATCTTGTCGATGTTGTCGGCGTAGTACTCGGTGATGTCGGCGGCGAAATCGACCTCACCGAGCGCCGCCTCCAGCGGCTTGCCCATCTCACGCACGATGATCGCGGCGAGGTCGTCGCGTCGCTCGCGGTGGAGTTCGGCCACGCGCCGCAGCGCCTCGGCCCGCTGCGCCGGAGCGGTCCGAGACCACGCGCGGTATCCATCGTGGGCGGATGCCAGGGCGTCCTCGACTCCGGCGTCAGTCAAGGTGTCGTATTCGGCGAGGGTCTCCCCCGTGGCGGGATTGACGACGGCGTAGTCGCTCATGGTGCTCCTTGTCGTTTCGATGTCAGGACGTGCGGCGGCGGCGGGCACTGGCGGGTGCCTCCCGACCCAGGGTCTCACCGCGGAAGAAGGCCGGGCTCGCCACCCGCTGCGCCACCATCAACACGATGCCCGTGACGATGATGACGACGGTGATGACGAACACGAGCCCGACACCGCCGATGTTGGATCCCGATCCATACTCGGGATCGGCGCTGTCGATGAGGGTCGTGACGAACAGCACGGCCAGGATGCCACCGCCCACGAGCGGGGCGAGGAGGGTCAGGAAGACGTTGCGCGCCGAGTCGAACCACTGCTTGCGGAAGTACCAGACGCACGCGAAGGCGGTCAGGCCGTAGTAGAAGCAGATCATGGCGCCGAGTGCCGTGATGGTGTCCGTCAGCACGTTCTCACTGAGCACGCGCATGATCGCGTAGAACGCCGAGGCGACGACGGCCGACACGATCGTGGCGTAGCCGGGGGTGAAGAACCGCGGGCTCACCTTCGCGAACTTCTTCGGCAGGGCGTCATAGTGCGCCATGGCCAGCAGGGTCCGCGCCGGGCCCACGAAGGTTGCCTGGAGCGAGGATGCCGAGCTGGTGAGCACCGCGAGAGACACGAGGAACGCGAGGGGTCCGAGGATGGGTCCCGAGAGGTGGAAGAAGACGTTCTCCTGGATGTCCTCGTTGCCCAGGCCCAGCTCGCCGGTGCCGTTGCCCGCGAACATCAGCAGCGCGACGGCGATGAACAGGTACAGGGCCACGATGAGGAAGACCGTGACGGTGGCGGCGCGCCCCGGCGTGCGGTCGGGGTCCTTCGTCTCCTCGTTCATCGTGAGGATGACGTCCCAGCCCCAGAAGATGAAGATCGACAGCGACAGGCCGGCCGCGAACGAGCTGAACGAGTCCACCTCGAAGGGGTTGAACCACGACGCCTGCACGGGGCTGGCGTCGAAAGCGTTGCCGCTCAGCATCTCGACGACGGCCGCGCCGGCGAAGACCAGCAGCACGAGGATCTGGAAGCCGACCAGGCCGTACTGCAGGCGCTGGGTGGTCTGCAGGTCGCGGTAGGACACCACCGTCGCCAGAAGCATGAAGATCAGGCACACCGCGATGTTGATCGGGACGACCCGCGTGAGCTCCGCGATGTCGGCGTTGCCACTGATCTGCGCGATCAGCAGGAACAGGAAGTCGACCGCGATACCGGCGAGGTTGGACAGCACGATGACGGTGGCGGCGACCAGACCCCACCCCGCCATCCAGCCCACCCACGGTCCGAACGCGCGCGCCGCCCACGTGAAGGAGGTCCCGGCATCCGGCATCCGGGAGTTCAGCTCGCGGTAGCCGAGGGCCACCAGAAGCATCGGGATGAAACCGACGAGGATGATCGCCGGCACCTGGAAGCCCACGGCCGAGACGGTGGGCCCGAGGGCGCCGGTGAGCGTGTAGGCGGGGGCGATGGTCGAGATGCCGATGACGACGGCACCGATCATGCCGATCGAGCCGACGCGCAGACCCTTGTTCGAGATACCGGTGGTGACGGCGCTGTCGGGCCCGGGCGCGGGACTCGCGTCGTTGCGAGCATTGGTCATGAGGAGACCTCCGAGGTGCGGGGCACCACGATCATGGGGACGGGAAGGGCGCGGAGCATGCGACCCGCGGTGGATCCGAGGAACAGTCGACGCGGTTGTGCGAGCCGGCTGGATCCGACGAGTGCGACCTCGCCGTCGCGCCAGTCGATGTGCGCGACGGCGTCCTCGACGTCGTTGCCGGTACCCACGACCGCTTCGGCCGGAATCTCGGTGGGAAGCGACGCCCTGACCGCGTCGAGCACGCTCGTGGCGTGCGTCTGGCCGGTCAGACGGGTGAGGCCGGCGTCGATGCGGTCGGGCAGGTCGACCCCGGCGAGCGACAGGAGCCGCAGCGGCGCGTGGGTGCGGCGCGAGATCGTCGCGGCGGCGTCGAGGAGCGCTTCGGCGCCCGGGCGGGTGCCGATCGCGGCCGTGACCCTCGCGACGCCGACGCCCGGATCGATGCCGCGGGCGCCCTCCGGGGCGAGCGCGACGGGAATAGGAGCCGAGTGCACCAGCTCCTCGGCGGTGGTACCGAGACGGTGACGCCCGCGCGGCCCTCCCCCGCCGGTGCCGACGACGATCAGCCCCGCGTCGAACTCCTCCGCGGCGGCAACCAGTCCCTCGGCCGCGGAGTGCGCGACGCGCACGTGACCCCGGGCGCCGGGGTGCGGCGCCACGGCCTCGCGCAGCCATCCGCGGGCGGTCTCCTGCACGAGCCGTTCGTACCCGGCGTCCACGGGGATCGAGACGTTGTTCTCGGCCGACGGCAGCACCACGACGACGTGGACCGACGCGTCGAGCGCGGCACCGAAACGGGCCCCCAGGGCGAGGGCGTCCCGGCCGGCTTCGGTGGCCGTGTAGCCGACGACGACGCGGTCGATGCTCATCCGCGGGTCCGATCGAGGATCTCTTCAGCGGCACGGTGCCCCTGACGGATCGCGCCGTCGACGTGCTGGTATCCGGCCCCGGCCATGTCGCTGCAGGCGAGGTGGAGGGGTCCGACGGGCTCGCGCAGGTCGGCGCCGTAACGGTGCAGGCCACCGAGGTCGAAGCTGGCCGCGTATGCTCCGCGGGTCCACTCCTCGGTACCCCAGTCGCTCTCGTAGTAGACGACCGGGCTCTTCGCCTCGGGGCCGTAGTAATGCGACAGCGACTCGAGGATGCGCTCTTTGCGCTCCTCAGCACTCAACCGGAAGAGGTCGTCGGCGTTCTGGTCGGAGACGAACCCGACGAGGGTGCCGCGCTCGTCGCCGTGGTTGGTGTTGTCGTACGCCTCGTGGGCGAGCTCGTAGGGGCTGAACGCGGTGCCCGAAAGGCCCTGCTCGCGCCAGAACGGCGTCTCGTACACCGCGTGCACCTTGATGACGAAGCCCATCGAGATGTGCTGGTGCATCTGGTGCTGCAGGCGCGGCAGCGGCGGCTCGAACGAGATGCGCGGGTACAGCACCGGCGCCAGCGCGAGGATGGCGAAGCGGGCGCGGACGGTGACGCCGTCGGCGATCACGGTGACGCCGTCGGAGGAGGATGCCGCGGCCTCGACGCGGGCGGTCAGCGCCTGGAGGTCCGTGACACGTCGACCCGTATCGGCCGGGCGGTCCGGCGTCGACGACTCGGCGCCCCAGACGATGCGGCGGACCGGCTGGTTGAGGAAGACGTCGTCGCCGAGACGCTCGGCCAGCAGCTCCGGCACCTGCTGGAGGCCGCCCGCGACGCGCTTGTCGAGGATGAAGTCGGCGTCGACGAGGTGGGAGTAGGAGCCCGCGGATGCCGCCATGAGCAGCGACTGCAGAAGCGAGAACGTGTGCGTGGGCTTGGTGAGCATCGCTGAGCCGGTGGCGAACGCGAGGTTGCGGACTGCCTCGTCGTCGTCGGTCTGCTCGCGCAGCCAGGCGTCCCACGAGACCGTGTCCCATTCGGCGGCCTTCGGGTGCGCCCACGGCCGGTCGGGATCGATCTCGGCGACCATGGCATCCAGGCGCGCGGTGATCTCGTCGATCGCCTCCTCGGTCGCGGCGGCCACGGGGAACATCTCGCCCGTGAAGCGCTTGGCCTCGCCGTCGGCTCCGACGTAGACGCTCTCACCGTCGCGGTACCGGCTATAAGTCGTCAGCCCCAGGTCGGCCACGGTGTCGATGAGGGCCTGCTGATCGGGCGAGACCCACTGCCCGCCGAGCTCGAGCATCGCGCCGTCGATGACGTCGGTCCACAGGCGCCCGCCCACGCGGTCGCGCGCCTCCAGGACCGCTACTGAAAGGCCGGCCCTGCGCAAGTCGTTGGCGGCGGTGAGGCCGGCGGCGCCGGCTCCGATGACGACCACGTCGCGGGTGATCTCGTCCATGGGATCTTCTTCCTTCTCGTTACGTCTTCGTTGTCACGGCACCGGGGTCCGGCGGGAGCCCTGGTCCCGGCGGCGGTGGAGTTCGGGCCGCCGCCGCCGGGGCGTTCGTCAGGAGCGGGCGAGGGCTGCCGCCACGACGTCGATGCCCTCGTGGAGCAGTTCGTCGCCGATCGACAGCGGGGGCAGGAACCGGATGACGTTGCCGTACGTACCGCAGGTCAGCACGATGACGCCCTCGGCGATCGACGCTTTGGCGACGGCCGCGGTGAGGGCGGCGTCGGGTGCGCCGGTGGTCGGGTCGACGAATTCGGCGGCGATCATCGCACCGTGTCCGCGCACGTCGCCGATGCGGGGGTCGTTCGCCTGGAGGGCGTGGAGGCGGTCTTTCAGCACCTCGCCGATCTGCTGCGCGCGCTCGATGAGCCCCTCGTTCTCGAACGCGTCGATGGAGGCCAGGGCCGCCGCGCACGCGACCGGGTTGCCGCCGTAGGTTCCGCCGAGGCCGCCGGTGTGAGTGGCATCCATGATCTCGGCCCGTCCCGTCACGGCCGCCAGCGGCAGTCCCGCGGCGATGCCCTTGGCGGTGGTGACGAGGTCGGGGACGATGCCGAAGTGCTCACTGGCGAACATCGCACCGGTGCGGGCGAAGCCGGACTGCACCTCGTCGGCGATGAAGACGACGCCGTTGTCGCGGCACCAGTCGACGATCGCGTTGAGGAAGCCGTCGGCGGGGACGATGAAGCCGCCCTCGCCCTGAATGGGCTCGATGATGACGGCGGCGAGGTTCTCGGCGCCGACCTGCTTCTCGATGAGCGAGATCGCCTTGGCCGCGGCCTCGGGGCCCGACAGTCCGTCGCGGTACGGGTAGGACAGCGGGGCGCGGTAGACCTCGGCCGCGAAGGGCCCGAAGCCGCTCTTGTACGGCATGTTCTTGGCCGTGAGCGCCATCGTGAGGTTGGTGCGGCCGTGGTACGCGTGGTCGAACGCGACGACGGCCTGGCGCCCCGTGAACTTCCGGGCGATCTTGACGGCGTTCTCGACGGCCTCGGCGCCGCTGTTGAACAGCGCGCTCTTCTTGGCGTGGTCGCCGGGCGTGAGGCGGTTCAGCGCCTCGGCCACGGCGACGTAGGAGTCGTACGGAGAGATCATGAAGCACGTGTGGGTGAAGGCGGCGACCTGCTCCTGCACGGCGGCCACCACGGCGGGGTGGGCGTTGCCGACGCTGGTGACGGCGATGCCCGAACCGAGGTCGATGAGCGAGTTGCCGTCGGCGTCGACGACGACTCCCCCGCCGGCGGCGACCGCCTGGATGGGGACCGTGTGGCCGACACCGGATGCCACGGCCGCAGCCTTGCGGTCGAGCAGCTCCTGCGAGCGGGGGCCGGGAATGGCGGTGACGAGACGGCGCTCCTGGGTGAGGGACGGACCGCCGACGGTGGGGAGGGTGTCGAGGCTCATGGCGGCGATGCTACGGACGGCGCGTCACGGCTCGCACTCTCCTGGATGTACAGTCGCTCGCACCGCCGTATACGACTTGTACAGGAGGACGCATGGTCGCCGACACCGTTGTTCCGCCCAGCCTGCGGGCACTGCTCGCGCGGCGCGACCTCCATCTGCGCCTCGTGATCGACGAGGGCGACCTCGCGCCCGGCGGTCTCGACCGGCCGGTGCGCTGGGTGCACTCCAGCGACCTCGCCGACCCCACGCCCTTCCTCAGCGAGGGGCTGGTCCTGCTGACCACGGGCACGCAGTTCGCCGACGCGACGGCCGCGGACTACACCGCCTACGTCGGACGGCTACTGGCCCGCGGCGTGCGTGCGCTCGGTTTCGGCACGGAAGTGGTTCGCGACGGCATCCCCTCGAGCCTCGTCGAGGCGTGCGCGGCGGCGCGGATGCCGCTGTTCGAAGTGCCCTACCGCACGCCCTTCATCGCGGTGGCCCGTGCCGGCGCCGAGGCGATCGCCGCCGACGCCTACGCGCGCCGCAGCTGGTCGCTCGCGGCCCAGCGGGCGGTCTCCCTCGCCGCGCTGCGTCCCGACGGCCTCTCGGCCACTCTCGCCGAACTGTCGCGGCAGCTCGACTGCTGGGTGGGCCTCTTCGACGCCGCCGGGAGCCTGCGCGACGCGCACCCCGCCGGCACGCTCGCACCGGCCGCGGTGGACGCCGTCGCCGCGGAGGTCACGGCGATGCTTCGTCGCGGCACGCGCGCCGCCGGCGCCGTGCGCGTCGATGATGTCGCGGTCACCGTGCAGACGCTCGGCCGCGGCGGGCACCTCCGCGGGGCTCTGGCGATCGCCGCCGACGACCTCGACCATGAAGCCCGCAGCGTCGTCACCGCGGTCGTGGCGATGGCGGCACTCGCTCTCGAGCAGCAGGACGGCCTCGGGCGGGCGATCGGCACCTTCCGAGCCGGGCTGGTGCAGTCGCTGAGCGGCGACGACCCCGCCCTCGCGCGACGCGCGGCCCGCGATCTGCTGGGTCCCCTGCCGAGCGCACCGGTCATCGTGGCGCTGACGCCGGCGGCATCCGCTCGCTCGACCGCTCTCTCGGAGTGGCTCGAGCGCCGCGCCCACGAGCGGCGGGGAGACCTGTTCTTCGGCCGGGGCGACGACGGACTGGTCCTCGTGGTTCCCGCGGGCGCGCGCGACCTGCTGTCCGAGGTCGCCGACCGGTTCGAAACGGTCGTCGGATGCTCGACGCCGACCGGGTACGACGGCTTCTCCCGCGCGCTCGAGCAGGCCCGCACCGCCCGCGACCGGGTGCCCACGCCGGGCGTCGCGGATTTCGCCGACACCGCCCGTGCCGGGCTCATCGCCGCGCTCAGTTCGCACGCTGCCCGGACCGTCGCCGCGGGTGCTCTGGCTCCCCTGCGCCGGCACGACGCCGAGCAGGGCTCCGCGCTCATCGAGACCCTCGACGCCTGGCTCGCGAACGACTGCTCGCACGAGGCGACGGCGCACGCGCTCGGCATCCATCGCCATACCGTCCGCGCCCGGATGGCGCTGGCCGAGCGGGTCGTGGAGCGAGACCTGTCGTCGTTCGCCGCGCGCGCGGAGCTGTGGGCCGCGCTGCGTCTCGCGGAGTAGGCGCGAGCGGCCCGCGGCGGCTCGGCGGGTGCCGGTGCCCAGGTGCGGCGGGTGGACAGGTCAGAGCACGGCGCACGACTGCCACGGATGCTCTCGACGACCGGCCCGCGCGCTACGCCCGCGACGGGTCGATGGGCGCGAATCGGCGGAGGCTCTCGCGGGAGGTCAGGCGGGAGGCCGCCAGCGACCCCGCCACGGCCAGGAAGATCGGCACGAGCAGGGTGAACCCGGTGTCGGTGAACTCGATGACCAGGGCGACCGCGGTGAACGGCGCGCGCATATTGGATGCCAGGAAGGCCGCGGCCGCGACGATGGCGAGCGCCGTGCCGTCGGCGCCGGGCCAAACGAAGGCCCATCCGGCCGCTGCGGCCGCGCCGAGTGCCGAGCCGATCGCGACCGATGGCTGGAGCGTGCCGCCGATCGCCCCCGCCCCGAGCGAGATCGAGGTGGCGACGTACTTCATCAGGGCGAGTGCGATGAGCAGCAGCGCGGGCTGGGAGAGGTCGAATCCGGCGGCGGCGAGCGCGCGACCGTTGCCGAGGATGAAGGGGAACACCGCGCCGAGGACTCCTACCGCGGTGAAGGCGAGTGGGAGGGCGATCAACAACCGCCAGCCCTCGGGGCGGAACCGCGCCAGCTTCTTCGTCACCACCGAGAAGCTCGTCGCGCCCCACCCCATCAGGGGCCCGATGAGCACCGCGGCGACGATCAACGAGGCGTTCACCTCGACGGATACCACGGAGTACAGCGACCCGTCCCCGACCAGCGGACGCGCGACCAGGGTGGCCAGGGAACTGGCGGCGAGCGCGACCACCGCGGCGCCGACGCTGAACTGGGCCAGCAGGATCTCGATCGCGAACAGGGCGCCGCCGAGGGGGACGTTGTAGACGGCGGCGAGACCGGCGCCGGCACCGGCGGCGATGAGGATGCGGCACCACCGGGCGTCCAGCCGCAGCCATCGCACGACCTTCGACCCCGCCATCGCCGCCAGTTCGCGCGGGGCGACTTCCTTGCCGATGGACGCCCCCATCGCCACCGACCCCACCTGCAGCACGGTGTCGATGAGCGTCTCCCACCACGGCATCGGCGCACCCTCGACACCCTGCTCGACGGTGGCGATGCGCCGGCCGAACCGGCGCAGGAGGTACCACCCGACGGCGACGACGACGCCAGCGCCGCCCACCGTCGCGATCGGAAACCACCAGGGGTCGGGGACGGCGACGCCGTCGAGGAACGGCCCCTCCTCGTGCCCCCACACGAGATGCTCCAGACTGTGCACGATCCAGACGAGCACGAGCACCGCGAGACCCGCGGCGACGCCGACGAGCGCGGTCGCCAGCCCGAGCCGGACGAGCGAGCCAAGTCCCCGACGTCGGGAGCGGAGGGGCGTGGTGGGCGCTGTCACCCGCTCACGGTAACCGACCCGTGTGTCGCGCCGATGGCGCGCTAGCGTGACGGCATGACGGCACTTCCTCCCCCGCCGCGCCGGCGCGGTGTCGACGTCCTCGGCATCATCGCGGTGTGCCTCGCGAGCCTGGTGACCCTCCCGGCACTGGGGGTCTTCCTGATCGGGCTGATTCCCGAGATGAACGCGATCTGGTGGCTGGGACTCGTGCTCTTGCCCCTTCTCGTGCTGGACGGGGTCGTCGTCGTGGTTCTCGCCATCATCGGTATCGCGGTCGGCGTGCGGCGCCGCGGGCCTCGGTCGATCTCGATCGTGGCGCTGGTGGTCGGCATCCTGATGCTGGTGCCCCCGTTCCTGCTGTGGGTGGGATCGGCGATCTGACCCTCGGCGCGTCCGGACCGAAACACTAGGCTCGAAGACGTGACCTCCCGCGCTCCTCTTTCCCGCAAGCTGTCCGCCATCGCCGAGTCCGCGACCCTCAAGGTCGACGCCAAGGCGAAGGCCCTTCAGGCCGCCGGCCGCCCGGTGATCTCGTACGCCGCGGGCGAGCCGGATTTCGCAACGCCGTCTTTCATCGTGGATGCCGCCGCCGAGGCGCTGCAGAACCCGGCGAACTACCGCTACACCCCCGCGGCGGGCCTGCCCGTGCTGCGCGAGGCGATCGTCGCGAAGACGCTGCGCGATTCGGGTCTCGAGGTCGCTCCCTCGCAGGTCATCGTCACGAACGGCGGCAAGCAGGCGGTCTACCAGGCGTTTCAGACCGTGGTGAACCCCGGCGACGAGGTGCTGCTGCCCGCGCCCTACTGGACGACCTACCCCGAAGCGATCGCGCTGGCCGACGGCACGCCCGTCGAGGTGTTCGCCGGAGCCGACCAGGACTACAAGGTCACCGTCGCCCAGCTCGAGGCCGCGCGCACCGACAAGACCACGGTGCTCGTCTTCGTGTCGCCGTCGAACCCGACCGGCTCGGTGTACACCGCCGAGGAGACCGCCGAGATCGGCCGCTGGGCGCTCGAGCACGGCATCTGGGTCATCACCGACGAGATCTATCAGAACCTCACCTACGAGGGCATCCGCGCCGTCTCGATCGTCGAGGCCGTCCCCGAGCTCGCCGCGCAGACGATCCTCGTCAACGGCGTCGCCAAGACCTACGCGATGACCGGATGGCGCGTGGGCTGGATGGTGGGACCGGTGGATGCCATGAAGCTCGCCGCCAACCTGCAGTCCCACCTGTCGAGCAACGTCAACAACGTCGCCCAGCGGGCCGCCGTCGCAGCGCTCACCGGGCCGCAGGACGAGGCCGAGCAGTTCCGTCTCGCCTTCGACCGCCGCCGGAAGCTGATCGTGTCGGAACTGTCGAAGATCGACGGTGTCGAGGTGCCCAACCCGCTGGGGGCGTTCTACGTGTACCCCGACGTGCAGGGCCTGCTGAACCGAACGTGGGGTGGCGTGACCCCCACGTCGTCGCTCGAGCTCGCCGATCTGATCCTCGAGCAGGCCGAGGTCGCGGTCGTGCCCGGTGAGGCCTTCGGCCCGAGCGGCTACCTGCGCCTGTCCTACGCCCTGGGCGACGACCAGCTCCTCGAGGGCGTGCAGCGCCTCCAGCGCCTCTTCGCCTAGCTCTCTCCCCTCCGGCCCCTCCGGCCCCTGCGTGAGTCGCCAGGATCTGTCGCTTCGAGCTGTGTCGCAGCGACAGATTTTGGCGACTCGCGCATCAGCGCCGACAGGCTGTGGAGAGGGAACCACGCGGTGACACTGAAGCGGTGATGATCGGCGGATGCCTCTTCCACCGCGCCCCGTCGGCCCCGCTGCTGCGTTCACCGTCGCGGAAGGGGCGGCGCACGGTCTGTCCCCGAGCACGCTGAGAGCATCGGAGTGGTCCGCGCCACATGCCGGAATCCGCGTCGAGAAGCACTCGACGCAGATGCAACTCCTTGCGGCGCTCTCGCGCGCCCTGCCCCCGCACGCCTTCTTCTGCGGCCCGACTGCGGCCGTTCTGCATGGGCTCCCTCTTCCTCGTCCCCTCGATGCGGTCGCGTGGGAGAAGCCGGTCATCGGCGTCCCCTCGGGCCAGAACCGCATCCGGCGGCCGCGCACGACCGGGCGTGCCCTGACCGTCGTCCCCGAAGACATCGTGGAGGTCGATGGCATCCGGTGCACCTCTCCGTTGCGGACATGGGCCGAGCTCGCTGAGTCCCTCGGGGTCGGACAACTGACAGCGATCTCGGACCGCCTCATCTCGCGCCGTCACCCCCTCGCCACGCGCGACGACCTCGAGCGAACCCATCGCCGTTTCCTCGGCGGCCGCGGGTCGAAGAAGCGGCGCCTCGCGGTGGATCTCGCCGACGAGCGGGCGGAGTCCCCACGCGAGTCCGAACTTCGCGTTCTTCTGATCCAGGCAGGGCTCCCGGCGCCCGAGAGCAACGTCGAGATCTTCGACGGTGCGCGCTTCGTGGCCCGCGTCGACCTTCTCTATCCCGCGCAGCGTCTCGTGATGGAGTACGACGGCGACCATCACCGCGACCCGGTCCAGTGGAGCAAAGACCAGTCACGGCGCGCCGAGCTGGAGTCGCTCGGCTACCGGATGACCGTGGTCACCGCCCGCGACTTCGACGATCCCGTCGCCCTGCTCGGGCGAATCCGCCGCCTCCTGGCGCAAACCCCGGTCGCGTGAGTCGCCAAGAATTGTCGCCTTCGGGGGTGTCGAAGCGACGATTCTTGGCGAGTCACGCGCTAGCCGACCGAAGGGGGCGGGCGGGGCTACAGCTCCACGCCCACCAGCACGGGCTCGGGCTGCAGGACCAGGCCGAACTCCGCCGCCACGCGGCTCTGCACGAAGCGGGCGAGTTCGGCGATCTCGGCGGCCGTCGCCTCGCCGCGGTTGGTCAGCGCGAGGGTGTGCTTGGTCGACAGACCGGCGCGCGAGCGGGGGAAGCGGAAACCGCGCGAGAGCCCGGCGTTCTCGATGAGCCAGGCCGCGCTCACCTTCACCTCGCGCCGCTCCACGGGCGGGGGCGGAAGGATGCCGTCGAACGCGGCCAGCGGGATCACCCTGACCGGGTCGAGCTCCGGCGACAGGGGCCACTTCGGGCACGCCGCGGGGAGTGTCCGGGCGAACGCCTCGGAAACGATGGCGTTCTGGAAGAAGGAGCCGGCACTCCAGGTGTCGGGGTCTTCGGCGTCGAGGACCATTCCCTTGCGCGAACGGGTGGCGAGCACGTGGTCGCGGATCCAGCGCAGCGACACCGTGTCGGCGGCATCCAGTCCGAGGGCGGAGCGTAGCTGTTCACCTGCGATCGGACGTTCCCCGTCGCCGATGCGCGCGAGCTCGAGCGTCACCGAGAGGATGACGGCGGTGCGCGGGGGCGTGGAGCCGTAGTGCTGCTTGAGGACGGAGGTGCGGAACCCGAGTCCGAGCTCGGAGGCGGGAACGACCGACACCTCGCCACTCGCCTCATCGATCAGCTCCACCTCGACGAGGGTCTGCACGATCTCTTGCCCGTACGCGCCGATGTTCTGCACCGGCGCCGCACCGACGGTACCGGGGATCCCCGACATGGCCTCGATACCGGCGTAACCGCGCTCGACGGTCTCGGCCACGAGCGCGTCCCAGTCGTGCCCTGCCTGCACACGCAGGCGGACGGTGCCGTCGTGCGAGCCCGGGAGTTCTTCGATGCCCGTCGTGCGCACGCGGATGACGGTGCCGTCGAAGGGTTCGTCGCCCACGAAGAGATTGGACCCCCCACCGAGCACGAACCAGGGCTCGCCGCCGGCCCAGACCTCGCGGAGGGCCGCCACCAGCTCGGCGGCGGAGGCCGCCTCGACGAGGCGCGCGGGGGCGGCTCCGGTGCGCAGCGTCGTCAGCCGCGACAGCGGGATCGGGGCGACCTCGGGCATCAGCGCACCCGCACCCGCACCTGCGCCTTGCCGAGCACGGAGGTGTCGGCGAACGTCACGGTGAGGTCGACACGCGCCGCGTCGTCGTCGACGGCGCCGACCTCGGCGCGCACGTGGATGTCGGCACCGGTCATGGCGTCCACGACCACGGGACGCGTGAACTTCACACCGAACTCGGCGATCAGGCCGGGGTCTCCCAGCGCATCGGAGACGATGCCGACGGCAATCCCCATCGTGAGCATGCCGTGCGCGAGCACACCCGGCAGGCCCACGGCCGCGGCGACGTCGTCGTTGTAGTGGATGGGGTTGAAGTCGTTCGACGCTCCCGCGTAGCGCACGAGCGACTCACGCGTCAGGTGCACGGAGCGTTCGGCGATGATCTGGCCCACGGTGAAATCGCTCATGCGTCGGAGTCCCCCACGAGAAGAATGCTGGTGGTGGTCACGACGTGGGCGCCGTCGGCATCCACGACCTCCGCCTCCATCGTGACCATGGAGCTGCCCCGCATCGCGCGGACGCCGGCGACCGTCAGCGTCGCGACCAGTTCGTCTCCGGCGACGATGGGTCGCGAGTACCGGAAGCGCTGCTCGGCGTGCACGACGCGCGACAGCTCGATGCCGGAGTCCGGGTAGGCCAGCATCTGCTGCAGCGTGATGTCCTGCATGACAATGGCGAATGTCGGCGGGGCGACCACGTCGGCATAGCCGAGTGCGCGAGCCGCCTCGGGGTCGACGTGGTGCGGGGCGTCGGCGAACACGGAACGTGCGAACTCGCGCACCTTCTCACGACCGACGAGATACGGTGCGGTCGCCGGGAAGGCGCGACCGACCAGTTCGGGATTCACGGGCATCGAATCAGTCTATCGACGCGGCCGGGCCGCTCTCAGCGCTGGTGGCGACCGCGCACGGCCTTGACCGCCATCTGCACCGCGATGAACGCCAGGAAGATCGAGAAGAGGATGTTGCCGACGAGCGGATCGACCAGGGTGGCGATGTAGGCACCGAGGGCGGTCGTCGTACACGCCGCGAGGCCGACGCACGCCGCCGCCCGCAGGTCGACGTTGGATCGGCGGAGGTTGCCCACGGTCCCCGAGACCGCCGCCGGGATCATCATGAGCAAGGACGTGCCCTTGGCGACGAGGTCGCTCGTGCCGAACAGCAGCATGAGCGCGGGGACGACGATGATGCCGCCACCGACGCCGAGGAGGCCGGCCAGGATGCCGGTGATGACGCCGAGCACGCCGAGCAGCGGTCCCGTGACCCACGTCAGCACGAGATCGGCGTCGCGCGAGGGGACGACGAAGTACAGGCTGACGATGACGACCGCGAGGAACGCCACGAACGACCACCGCAGGGCGGTCTGCGAGAGCTTCGGCAGCAACCACGTGCCGATCTGCGCGCCGATGACGGCGCCGGCGGCGAGGATGAGCGCGGGAAGCCACGCCACCGAGCCGTGCACCGCGTACGAGATGACGCCGACGGATGCCGTGGGGACGATCGCCGCGAGCGAAGTCCCGGCGGCGAGCCGCTGGTTGAATCCGAGCAGCAGCACCAACAGCGGCACGATGACGGTGCCGCCACCCACGCCGAACAGGCCCGACAGCAGTCCCGCCAGCAGGCCGACGCCGATGCAGACGAGGAAGAACCGGGTGGAGCGAACGGGGCGGGTGTCGGAGGTCACAGGCTCGGGATTCCTTCGGGGACGTACCAGGGCGGACGGAGTGCCGCCGAGTTCCAGTCTTCCACCCGCGCGCCGCAGGCCATGACGCGCGTGACCGGAATGCATCGGTGCGCGAAAAGAAAGCGGCCCCCGGTGGTCCGAAGCCGCGTCCACCGGGGGCCGTCGCCCTCACAGGTCAAGCAGGACGGTGACCCGAACACCGGCCCGCGACCACTCTCGTGAGGGTGCGACAAGATGACGATATTCCGCCCGACCACCGTCATCCCACCGCTTGACGCCGATAGCTCGGAGTGCTAAATATTTGTCCCGCTGATTTTTCGCCCGGGCCGGGAATGGCGTTCCCGCCGTCGCCGTTGATGTCCGTCATGACAACCGTAGGAATCATCGGAGCAGGACACATCGGCTCGGCACTCGCGAAGGGCTTCGCCAAGAACGGCTACGACGTCGTGATCGCGAATTCCCGGGGACCCGAGACGCTCGCCGACCTCGTCGCGTCGATCGGCGACCGCGCCCGCGCAGCGACGGCTCAGGATGCCGCCGAGGCCGGAGACATCGTCGTGGTGACCGTGCCTCTCAAGGCCTACCGCGAGGTCCCCGTCGCTCCCCTGGCGGACAAGACCGTCCTCGACACGAACAACTACTACTTCGAGCGCGACGGCCGCATCGCCGAGCTCGACGAGAAGAAGACCACCACCTCGCAGATGCTTCAAGAGCACCTGCCGGAATCGCGCGTGGTGAAGGCGTTCAACCACATCATGGCCGCCGACATCCTCACGGACGGCTCCCCCGCCGACACCGACGACCGTCGCGCCCTGGCCACGGCCGGCGACTCCGACGAGGCCGTCGCGCTGGTGACCCGCATCTACGACGAGTTCGGCTTCGACACCGTGAACATCGGCCCGCTCCGCGAGAGCTGGCGCGTCGAGCGCGACCAGCCCGCCTACGTCGTGCGGCAGAACGCCGATGAGCTGCGGCAGAACCTGGATCGCGCGGAGCGCTGAGACGCGCGCCGCGCAGCTCGCCCAGAACCGCGATTCGCGCCGATGAACGCTCTCTCAGCGTGTTCATCGGCGCGAATCGCGTTTCCGCGTGGATGCCACGGACTCCGCGAAGCCGTAGGTCAGAGGGACGCGAGCGCCTGATCGACGTCGGCGACGAGGTCCTCCACCGACTCGATGCCCACCGAGAGTCGGACGATCGTGTCGGGGACCGCGAGCTCGGTTCCGCGCACGGAGGCGTGGGTCATGGCATCCGGATAGTTCACCAGGGACTCCACTCCGCCCAGCGATTCCGCGAGGGTGAACAGACGCGTCGACTCCGCGAAGCGGCGGGCCGTGGCACCGTCCGCGAGCGCGAGCGAGACGATGCCGCCGAAACCGCTCATCTGCGACGCGGCCAGCTCGTGGCCGGGGTGCGTCGGCAGGCCCGGGTAGTACACGGTCGCCACCCGATCATGACCGGCGAGGTGCTCGGCCACGGCCTGCGCGTTCGAGCTGTGCCGCTGCATCCGCACCGCGAGCGTCTTGATGCCGCGCGTGGTGAGGTAGGCGTCGAAGGGGCCCGACACGGCGCCGGCGGCGAACTGCAGGAACTGCGTCTTGTCGGCGAGGTCGGCGTCGGCGAAGGCGAGCGCTCCTCCCACGACGTCGCTGTGACCGCCGAGGTACTTCGTCGCCGAGTGCACGACGACGTCGGCGCCGAGGTCGAGCGGGCGCTGCAGCGCGGGCGACGCGAAGGTGTTGTCGACGACGACGAGGGCACCGGCCGCGTGGCCCAGGCGCGCGAGGCCCGCGATATCGGTGATGCGCAGCATGGGGTTGCTGGGCGTCTCGACCCAGACCATCTTCGGCGCGCGCTCCTCGATGGCCGCGGCCACGGCATCCAGATCGCTCATGTCGACCACGCGCAGCTTCACGCCCCACGGACCCAGTACTCGCGCGAGTAGACGGTAGGTGCCGCCGTACACGTCGTTGCCGAGCAGCACCTCGTCGCCGGGCACGAGGGCCGCGCGCAGCAGGGCGTCTTCGCCGGCCAGGCCCGAGGCGAACGACAGCGCCCGGACACCGCCCTCGAGTGCGGCGATCTGCACCTCGAGCGCGGTGCGCGTGGGGTTGCCGCTGCGGCCGTACTCGTAGCCCCCGCGGAGGCCTCCGATGCCGTCCTGCACGAACGTGGTGGAGACGTGGATGGGGGGGATGACCGCGCCCGTCGCCTCATCGGGGGTCTGACCCGCGTGGACGGCGAGGCTGTCGAAGCCGCGGGCGGCGTCGTGGGTGCTCATGCGGAGTGCTCCTCGGGAGTGGGGGGAAGAAGGGATGCCACGGGTGCAACGTCGTAGCCGCGCGCGATCATCCAGTCGTCGTCGAAGATCTTGCTGAGATATCCCCGGCCGTGGTCGGGCAGTACCACGACCACCACCGCCTCCGCGGGGAGATCGCGGGCGACGCGGAGGGCGGCGACGACGGCCATTCCGCTGGAACCCCCGACGAGCAGGCCCTCCTCGCGAGCGAGACGCCGCGTCATGGCGAAGGACTCGGCATCCGAGACGCGCTCGTAACCGTCGACGAGCGACGGGTCGAACGCCGCGGGCCAGAAGTCTTCGCCCACGCCCTCGACGTCGTAGCCGTGCACGTCGTCGCCCGAGTAGATCGAGCCGACCGGGTCGGCCCCCACGATGCGCACGCTGCCGCCCGCGACCTCGCGCAGATAGCGTCCGGTGCCGGTGATCGTTCCGCCCGTGCCGACGCCCGCGACGAAGTGGGTCAGCCGACCGTCGGTGTCGCGCCAGATCTCTGGGCCCGTCGTCTCGTAGTGACTGCGCGGACCGTTGGGGTTGGCGTACTGGTTGGGCTTGAACGCACCCGGGATCTCGCGGACGAGCCGGTCGCTCACGCTGTAGTAGGAGTCCGGATCGTCGGGCTCGACATTCGTGGGCGTCACCACGACCTCGGCGCCGTAGGCCCGGAGGACCGCGCGCTTGTCTTCGGCGACCTTGTCGGGAACCACGAAAACGCACCGGTACCCGCGCTGCTGGGCGATGAGGGCGAGGCCGACGCCGGTGTTACCGCTGGTCGGCTCCACGATCACTCCGCCGGGCGCCAGCTGACCGTCGCGCTCGGCGGCGTCGAGGATGTTGGCGGCGATACGGTCTTTCGACGAACCGCCGGGGTTGAAGTACTCGATCTTCGCCAGCACGGTGGCGGCGATGCCCTCGGTCACCCGAGTCAGGCGGACGAGGGGGGTGTTGCCGACGAGGTCGGCGACGCTCTGGGCGTAACGCACGATGGATTCCTGGGGATGTGGCGCCGGAGGGCGCGGCTGACGGGGTCGTCGAGAGAACGCGGGAGCGTTCAGCGACAACAGCGACAGGTCAGCACGCGGCCAGCATACCCTCCCCCGCCGATCGTCACGACACGGCGCCGAGGAACTCCTCGAAAACCTGCGCCTTCCGGCCCGTCACGCGCTCGACGTCGTCGGACACGGCGGCGAGGTCGCCGCTGGCGATGGCGGTGTAGGTGCTGACCCAGGCGTCGACCTGCCAGCGCGGGGCGCCGAAGGCGGCGCGCGAGGCGTAGGCGTCGTCGATGCTCTCGTCGACGAAACGCACGGGGTGACCGCGGACGGCGGAGATCTTCTGCGCCACCTCGGTCATCGTCAGGGCCTCGGGACCCGTCAAGTCGTACGCGGTGTCGGCGTGCGCGCCGGGGTCCCGCAGCACCGAGACCGCGGTGGCCGCGACATCGGCACGGGAGACGAGGGAGCACCGCCCGTGGCCGGCAGGACCTCGGATGACGCCGTCGTCACCGGCGAAGAGCTCCATCATGTCCATGTAGAAGTTGTCGCGCAGGAACGTCCACCGCATGCCCGACGCACCGATGATCTCCTCGGTCGCGGCGTGGTCGCGCCCGAGCGTGAAGACGGCGTCGGGGGCCGCCGCGAGGAACGAGGTGTAGACGATGGAACGGACACCGGCGGCCGCGGCAGCCTCCACGAACGTCCGGTGATGCTCGACCCGGTCGGCGGTCTCGGACGCCGACACCATGAAGAGCGTCTCCACCCCCTGCAAAGCCGTGCGGGCGGCATCCGCGTCGGAGTACCCCGCCACGTGCACGTCGACGCCCTCGAGCGACGGCGCGCGCGACGCGTCGCGAACCAGAAGACGCTGAGGGATGCCGCGGGCGGCGAGGTCGCGCGCGACGCGTCCTCCTACGGCGCCGGTGGATCCGGTGACGGCGATGAGGGGCGGCGTGGTCATACGACCTCCGAGAGCGAGCGGGCGGTGCTCCCAGCGTAAGCCGCCGTGGGTGTCGAGGGCCGTGAAGCGACTCAGGAAGCGGGGACCACCAGACGCGCCACGCGCACGCGAACGGACGACGGCATGCCGTCGTCCCCCGCTCCTCGGGCGGCGGCGGCGACGGCCGATGCCACGGTCGCCGCGTCCTCATCCTGCGAGACCCCGATGCACACGGTGATGGCGCGAGCACCCGCCGCCTCCTCGACGGAGGCCAGCGAACCCTCGACTTCGGCCACGTGCTCGATCGCGCGGGCGACGACCGGACGCGCGGAGTAGCTCTCTCGCACGCCCTCGACCGCGGTCACGGCGAGATCGATGCGCGGCGCCAGTTCGGCGGCGGTGATCGGGGTCATCGGTCTTCTCCCTCGTCCGTGTGCACGTCGCCCACGGTGACATCGACTCGACCCACTCTGAGGTCGCCATGGCGCTCGATGGCGGTGCGGATGCCGTCGCGCATCTCGTCGACAGCGGCCGTCATCGCGCGGCCGAAGCGCACGCTCACCGTTACGCGGACGTCGAGCGGGGCCTCCGGTTCGGACTGGTTCAGGTGCACGCGGCCGACCAGCACTCCCGACACGCCGTCGCCGACGGTGCGGATCAACTCGTACAGCGCCCCTTCGGTCACGACGATCTCGGTACCGTCCGCGGCGCGGGCGAGGGGGATGTCGCGGCCCGCACGGAACTCGCGCATGACCTGCCGCATGATGCTGTCGTACCAGGATTCGGCGAGGGGCTCGGATGCCTGCTCCTCGACGATCTCGCGAGACAGACGGCCCATTCGTTCCATGGACGCGAGGACGGCTTGGCACTCAGCGTTGCGCTCGATCGCGGGGATGCGGGGGGTGCGCCCCCGATCGAGGTAGGCCGAGAGCTCCTCGAGGGAGTACCCCGAGCCGCCGATGTCGTCGATGTCGTCACTCATTCCGGTCACCTCCACTCCTGCATGCGTTCCAACACGGTCTTTCGGGCACGGGCGAGACGGCCTCGCACGGTCGCGGCGGTCTCGCCGACTTCGACGGCGATCTCGTCGTAACTGTGCCCGCCGACCTCGCGAAGCACCCAGACGACGCGCAACTCCTCGGGCAGATCACCGAGGACCTTCTTCAGCGCGTCCATCTGCGACGATGCCACAACGGCGCGCTCCGGGTCGTCTTTCGCCGAGACCATCTGCTCGTCGATCTGCTCCGAGATCTTGCGCGATCGCATCCGGTCGGTCACCTTGCGCGACACGATCGTGGTGAGCCAGCTGCGCACCTTCTCGGGATCGGTCAGGTCGGGCAGTCGCCGCCACGCGGTGATGAGGGCCTCCTGAACGCAGTCGTCCGCATCGGCGCGCGACCCGGTCAATCGCGTCGCGAAGGCGACGAGGAAGGGCGCGTGCCTGCGCACCAGCACCCCGAAGGCGAGTTGGTCACCGTCGGCCGCCCGCGACGCGAGGAACGCGTCTGTGGCGGAAGACAAAGAGGGCATCGCGGTTCCTGTCAGCAATTTTCCAGCCTCGATCCGTGACGTTTCACGGATCCGGCTCGTCCCCATAGCGAAACACCCCGGGTCGTCCGGGGGCTCGGACCTTGACGGACGGACCCTTCGCATGGCACGGACCGGCTCGACCCTCGTCGGCGCCCGCGACGACGGCGGAGACACCGTCATCGTCGACGCCGTCGTCGCCCAGGGCCCCGACGACGACGAGCAGGAGGAGGCGTACAACCGCTGACCGCCCTGTGCGGCTCGGCGGTCTCGACGTCAACCCGCGGCCGACTGTCGGTGCCCGGCACTATCTTCGACACCACCTCCAACCCGAAGGACCCCTATGCGTATCGCCCTCACCGGCTCTTCCGGCAAGCTCGGCACCGTCGTCGCGCACGAACTGCGTGCCGCCGGACACGACGTCATCGGCCTCGACATCCACGGTGAGCGGGGGCCCGGCTTCGTCCAGGTCGACCTCACCGACTACGGCCAGGTGATCGACGCCCTCGCCGGAGTGAACGACCAGCACACGGGCTTCGACGCCGTCGTACACCTCGGCGCGATCCCCGCACCCGGCATCCGCTCCGACATCGCCACGTTCCACAACAACATGACGAGCACGTTCAACGTGTTCTGGGCCGCCGTGCGCCTCGGCATCCGCAGAATCGTCTACGCCTCCAGCGAGACGGTCCTGGGCCTGCCGTTCGACGTGCCGCCGCCCTACATCCCCGTCGACGAGGAGTACGCCCCGCGGCCCGAGTCGGTCTATTCGCTGGTGAAGACGCTCGAGGAGCGACTGGCGACCGAGCTGGTGAGGTGGCATCCCGACCTGGCGATCACCGCGCTCCGGTTCTCCAACGTCATGGTTCCCGAGGACTACGCCGAGTTCCCCTTCGACGCCGACGCGCGCACCCGCAAGTGGAACCTGTGGGGCTACATCGACGCGCGGGACGGCGCGCAGTCGATCGAGCGCGCGCTCGATGCCGCACCGACGGGGTTCGACACGTTCATCATCGCCGCCGCCGATACGGTCATGACGCGTCCGAACGCCGAGCTCGTCGCCGAGGTGTTCCCTGGCGTCGAGACACGCGGCGATCTGGGCGAGAACACGACGCTGCTGTCGATCGACAAGGCGCGGCGCCTCCTCGGCTTCGACCCGCAGCACTCATGGCGCGATCACAAATGACCGACGACGACCAGCCCGTCATCCCTCTCCCCACGGCCCACGAGAAAGAAGTGAGCTTCCTGGCCCGCAGCGGAGCGGTTGTGACGCTCCGGCTGATCGACACCGGCCGCTACGAGCTCAAGCTCGACACCCGGGGCGACTACACCGCCGTGCTCCTGCACGACGGCACGACGTTCGAGTTGCATCCCGCTCCGGGGGTCCACGCCCTCGGCGGTACGGGGCTGACGGCGACCGACATCTACGAAGGGTTCTGACCCGCGGCGCAAGCCCTGCGCCCCCGTCGTCGGGACGGGTTTGACTGGGATCACCGATCGAACGGGAGAACCATCGTGAGCGACGCCGACAGCTACGACATCGCCGTGATCGGCGCGGGACCGGCCGGAACCGCGGCTGCCCTGAGGGCCGCGGAGCTCGGCGCCTCCGTCGTCGTGCTCGAAGCCGGTCGGGTCGGCGGCACCTGCGTCAACACCGGGTGCGTCCCCACGCGCGTCCTCGCGAAGGCCGCCCGTCTCATGAGGGAGACGCGCTCGGCCGACGACTACGGGATCGTCGTCGACGAACCCCGCGTCGACTGGCCGGCCGTGGTGAGCCGCGTACATGAACGGGTGGATGCCGTGCGCTCCATCAAGCGCGAGGCCGAGCGTTTCGCCGAAGCCGGCATCGAGCTCATCCACGAGGGACGCGCCCGCTTCGTCGACGATCACACCCTGCGCCTCGACAGCGGCCGCCTCGTGCGCGCCGAGTCCATCCTCGTGTGCGTGGGCGGACACTCCCGGCGCCTTCCCATCCCGGGCGCCGAGCTCGCGACCGTTCCCGAGGACGTCCTGTCCCTGACCGAACTCCCCCGCCGCGTCGCCGTCATCGGCGCGGGCAACACCGGCGCCCAACTCGTGACGGTGTTCCGTTCGTTCGGTTCCGAGGTGACACTGCTCGACGTGGCGCCGCGGGTGCTCATGGCATCCGATGCCCGGATCTCGAGTGTCATCGCCGACTCCTTCGTGGCGCACGGGGTCGACGTGCACACCGGTATCGAAACGGTCGAACGCCTCGAGGAGCGGGATGACGCGATCCGCCTGACCTGGCGCGAGAGCGGCGAGGCACGCGAGGTCGACGCGGACGTCGTCATCATGGCCACCGGGTGGCCGGCCGACGTCGAAGACCTGGGCCTCGACCGTGCCGGGATCGACGTGGAGCGCTCGGCGATCCCCGTCGACCGATACTTCCGCACGGTCGTGCCGCACATTCTCGCCGTGGGGGACGCGAACGGCCGCGACATGCTGGTGCAGGCGGCGCAGTTCGAGGGCGAGGCCGCCGCCGAGAACGCCGTGCTCGGCGCGAACCGCCGCACACCCCACCACCTGCTCCCCGCGGGCGGGTTCACCGACCCCGACTACGCCGGTGTCGGCCTCACCGAGGAGCAGGCGCGCGACCGCGACCCCTCGTGCGTCGTGGCGACGGTCAGCTTCGCCGACCTCGACCGCGCGGTGATCGACGACCGCGAGAACGGCTTCCTCATGCTCATCGCCGACCGTCGCCGGGAGCTCGTGCTCGGAGCGCACGCGGTGGGCGAGAACGCCGTCGAGGTCATCCAGTCGGTCACGACGGCGATGGCCGCGGGTATCGACGTGGCGACCCTGGCGGGCGTGCGATTCGCCTACCCGACCTACAGCGCGGTCATCGGCAACGCGGCGCGCGCGCTTCTGCGCGCCGACTCCCCCGGGCTGCTGGAGTGACACACTGACATCGTGACCGCGCCGAACCCCGCCTCGACCTCTGAGGACTCCCCCGCTCGACGAGGGCGACCAGGGTACGATCGCGACGGCATCCTCGCCGTGGCGGTGCAGGTCTTCAACGCGCAGGGCTACGACGCCACGAGCGTCTCCGACCTCGCCCGCCACCTCGGACTCGCGAAGTCGGCGCTCTACCATCACTTCGCCTCGAAAGAAGAGCTGCTCTCGGTGGCGTTGGAGACGGGTCTGGGCGGCCTCGAGGCCGTGCTCGACGATCCCCGCGCCTCGGTGGGACCGGCATCCGAGCGCCTTCGCTTCGTGCTCACCGGCGCCACGGACGTGCTCGTCGCACAACTTCCCTCGGTGACGCTGCTGTTGCGCGTGCGCGGCAACAGTCCCGTCGAGCAGGCGGCCCTCGAGCGCCGGCGCGTCTTCGACCACCGCGTGACGGACCTCGTCGCCGCGGCGCAGGCCGAGGGAGACGTGCGCGACGACGTCGACGCCGCGGTCGCCGCCCGTCTGCTGTTCGGCATGATCAACTCCGTCGTGGAGTGGTATCGCCCCGGCGGCGGCGTCGACGGCGGGCGCCTCGGCGCGGACATCGTGCGCATCGCCCTCGACGGCCTACGCACAGCCTGAGCGCGCGGCTGCGGGTCGCGGTGCCCTCCGCGGCGCGCCGTGACGCAGCGACCGAGGACGTCGTGGTCCGCGACGACGCCGAGCGACTCATCGCAACGGCCCGCATCACGAATACCGTGGTCGATCCGGACTGACGTCGGCGTCGCGGCATCAGGCATCGGTGTCGAGGATCCGAGGGGTTGCACTGCCCCCACGCAGTGCAACCCCTCACCCGCCGAGGTCAGTCCCGAACATCGGTCGGCGGGCGTGCGGGTGTCGTCTCGAAGCCGGAGAGGACACCCACCCCCATGAGAGAGGTGTCTGTCGGAATCGGATCCTTACAGCCCCTCGCAAAAAAACTCCGGTCACGTCGATGTGTAAGGATTTGCCTCGATCAAACACTGTCCTTACGAATACACGGAGACCTACACCGGTGATCAACGAGTCGGATTTCGTGGCGCTCTTCCGCGAGCACCACAACGCCGTTCTCCGATTCATCGAACGGCGCGTCTCGGATCGCGAGGCCGCCGCAGACCTCACGATGGACTGCTTCGAGATCGCCTGGCGCAAACGCGATCCCCGCGATCCGTTCGGACTGCCCTGGCTGTACCGGACCGCACGCAATCTCATTGCAAACGAATACCGACGACGTGATCGAGAGGGGGCCCTGTGGACGCATATCGAGGACCACGTGCGCACCCTGTCGAGCGAGGCGGAGCCCGCGATGACCGAGCGCCTGCTGGACGCCATTCGCGAGCTGCCCGAGCGCGAGCGCGAGATCCTCTGGCTGACGTACTGGGAGGAGCTGTCGGCCGCCGAGGTCGCGGTCGTGATCGGCACGAGCGAGGGCGCCGTGTGGACCCGGCTGAATCGTCTGCGCTCGCGACTGCGACCCCTCCTGGGCCGAGCGGCCCCGACCGGCGAGGAGGTGCGCGATGACCGACGATGAGCTCGCGCGGGCCCTGCGTCGGCTCGACCCCGCCCGTACGCCGCCCGAGGCACCGATCCCGCTCGACGCCGAACGACGTCTGCGTGAGATCGTCGGCCGCCCCGTCGCACGTCGACGTCGCCCCGTTCTCGCCTGGACGTCCGCCGCGGCTGCCGTGGTGCTCGTGCTCGCCATCGTGTCCGGGGTTCTCTGGATGCCGGCTCCTTCGGCATACGCCCTCACTCCCAAGCCCCTCGTCTACTCCGCCGTCGCCGACGGTGCCTCGGAGGTGATCGCCGACGCACAGCGGCGACTGGCCGAGTCGACGACCTCCCTCCTGCCGGAGCGCCGGTCGCTCTCGCTCGGGTGGTACTTCAGCGGCTCTCCCGATGACGCGGAGGCCACGGTCTTCCGCCGCGAGTGGGTCGACCTGCGGTGGAACGAGGACCTGTCCGGGTCGATCGTCACCACGGCGGCCGAGACGACCAACGCCGACGGCGACACCGTCCCCGCCGACGATCCGACGCCCGGCACCGTCGTCAGCGACATGCGTTTTGTGCAGAACCAGTTCTCCCCTCTCACGCGCACTCCTCCCGCCCCGACCGTCGACGCCATGCGGGCGTTGGCAGTCGCCTCGACGGGGGCGAGCGAACCGCTCACGGCCGGCGACGTGATGCTGGCGGTGCGGTCGCTGCAGAGCGAGTGGACGCTCACGGGTGCGCAGCAGTCGGCCCTGCTCGATCTCATCGGCTCCGCGCCCGGATTGCGTGTGCTGGGCACCACCCACGACCGCCTAGGTCGCCCGGTCGTCGGGCTCGGCGGCATCCTGTCGGGCGCAGCCAACGCGGACATCTCCCTGCTGATCTCGACGGAGACGGGCCGCATTGTGGGCTATGAATCAGCCCTCGTCGAGGACAACCCGAACTTGAAACTCCCCGCCGGATCGATCACCGACTACATCCTGTGGGATGTGCGCGATAGGAAGGACGCCCCGCAATGACCGCTCCCGATGACCTCCACCCCGACATCGCCGCCGCACTCGAGGAATTACCGGGCGGCATCGTCATCGACGCGAACCACGCACGCTGGCCCGAGCTCGGCATGAGCATGGACGTGCCCGGCGAGGAGGCTGTGGGCAGCTGCGCCACCGGCAACGTGTGCGCGTTCAGCGGAACGGGCCTGTCGGGCACGCGGGTGTCGTGGTCCTCGTGCGGGACGTACGCACCCGGGATGACGGTGCGTTCGATCGCGGATGCCCGTTCCACCGGCTACGCGCAGGCTCGGTCATCGTCGGGCTCTGTGCTCGCCACCGCGATCGCCGGGTCGTGGGCGAACGTGTCGGGCTCCGTCGCCGACGTGCGCTGCGTTCCCTGATCGGTCGTCTCGCCCGCGAGGGACAGGCCCGCTCGTGCCGCGTCAGCGCCACGGCCGCTCGGACCGGCGCCGCCAATAGTCCGCGGGCTCGACAGCCAGACGCTCGAGCACCGCTCGGCTGACCCCGACCACCTGCGCCCCGACGCCGCGGCGCAGGTGGTCGGTTGTCGTCGCGCCGCTCAGCACGATGTCGGCGAACGGCTGTCCGAGGGCCGCTCCGAGAGAGAACAGATCGGTGTCGATCCCGGATGCCGCCTCGTCGAGGTCAGTGCCCGCCTCCGCCCTCGCCAACTCCCCGTTGGCCAGCGCTTCTTTGATCACCACCGTCCAGCCGGCGTCGTGGGCCTCGGTCAACGCGGCGTCCGCCGAGGACTCGCGCAGGTTCCAGGTGGACTGCACCACGGAGAACGGGCTGTCGTCGAGGTGCATCGCCGCCCGCACGACGTCCGCCTGGCGGGGACCGCTCGTCGACAGCCCCACCCGCACCCCGTCGACCCGAAGACCTCGCATCCGCTCGAGCACCGCCTCGTCAGAGAGCACCGCGCTGTCGGGCGTCACCGAGTGGATGAGGAAGAAGTCGGGCGCCGACCGCAAGGCGGCGCGCGTCTCGGGCCACTGCCGGTCGAACATGGCCGCCGAGTGCTCCTTGCGTTCGTGCACGGCGGCATCCATCTTCCACTCGCCGACGTACGCGTACCCCCACTTCGAGCCGATCACGAGCTCGGAACGCCTCTCAGGATGCGCCGCGAGCCAATCGCCGAGGAACTCCTCCGCCCGGCCGTACGAGCGCGCCACGTCGACGTACCGGATGCCGAGACCCCACGCCTCGTCGAGCAACTCGTGCGCTCTGGCGCGGAGCGCCGACACCGAGCGGTCCGCGGCGGTGCCCAGATCGTCGTCGCGGTCGGTGGTGATGTACGCCGGCCGTCCCACGGCGGCCAGGCCGAAGCCCAGGCGGGCGGAAGAAGCAGGCATGATCCGACGCTAGCGGCACGTCGGGCCGCGACAATGGAGGAGGGCCGGACACTCGGCATCCCGGTACGGACGGAGGGCCTGTGGACTACGCGAACCCCTTCGCCGACGCGGCGCAGCCGATCTGCCCCGCGTGCGGCGTGACGATGCACCCGCTGCTCGACGAGGGCATCCGCGCCGACGAGTGTCGAGAGTGCGGCTTCCAGCTGGAGTGGCCGGGCACGGACCCGGCGCGGGCCGGGGACGACGACGAGCGGGACACGCGCTGGGATTGAAGCTGGCCGGGCTCGTCCGGGAAACGACGACAGCCCCGGTCGCAACCGGGGCTGATCAGGAAATTGTGTAGCGGGAGCGGGGCTTGAACCCGCGACCTCACGATTATGAGTCGTGCGCTCTCACCAACTGAGCTACCCCGCCGCGACGGCATCCGCAGTGTGAACGTGGATGCCTTGAGCCCCGAGTCAGGATTGAACTGACGACCCCTTCCTTACCATGGAAGTGCTCTACCACTGAGCTATCGGGGCGTACCCGGATCGCTCCGGGCAACTTGAAGAGGATATCAGACCGCGACACCCTCCCACCAATCGGGGTCAGCCGCCGGTGTGCTGACGCAGCCACACGATCGGGTCGATCGGGGTGGTGCCGTTCTGCAGAATCTCGACGTGCGTGTGCGCACCGAAGGAACGTCCCGTGTTGCCGGTGCGCCCGAGGAACTGGCCGACCTTCACCTGCTGCCCCTGGGTGACCTGGAGCGAGCCATACTGCATGTGACCGTAACGGCTCGAGACCAGCTGACCGTCGATCTCGTGGTCGATGAGCACCGTGACGCCGAAGGCGCCGCCTTGTTCGGTCGCGATGCGCACGGTGCCGTCGGCGATCGCCTGCACGGGCGACCCCTCGCCGGGCACGAAGTCCGCACCCTCATGCATGGTGCCGTCGCGCATGCCGAAGCCGTACGTGATGGGCACACCGACCGCGAACGGCCACTGGATGGGCGCTGTCGGGTCGTTGACGTAGAAGTTGGAAGGGTTGGTGATGCCCGAGTCGGCGGCCATCTTGGCGTACGTGGTCGCGCTGTAGCCGTCTGCGCGGTCGACGACACCCGACGCCGCTTGGGCCGGAGCCACGTACGCCTGGATGGCACCCTCGGATGCCGCGACGTCGCCACCGACGGCCAAACGGGTCGTCGCGGTTTCGGTGGCGGTGACGCTGTCGGTGCCGTTGGCCGAGGCGAGCGCGCTGACCGGCATGGTCATGCCCACCGTGAGCAGACCGACAACGCCCATGACGCCGATGGAGAACGACGTCGCCGTAAGGCGGCGAACGTTGCGACGCGAGCCGGCCGTTGCTGCGGCGGGAAGCCCCGGAACAGCGGTCTGCGCGGGAGCGACGACCGGAGCCGCCTGAACGGCGGTCTCGCCGGTGAACGCGAAGAGGCGCGCGGCGGCGACGAACTCGTCGTCAGCCGCATCCTGATCCTGCGCGGCGTCGGACGGCTCAGCGTCGGGCTGCGCGGCTTCGGGGTGCGCGGTAGGGGTCTGCGCGGAGGAGGGCTGATCGACCTCGGCGGCCGGGGCTTCAAGAGCCCGCATGGCCGGTGTCTCGGCGCTGTCGAGGATGGTCGCGCCCTGCGGACGGCGGCGCGAGCGGCGCGACGAGACGGGAAGGGTGATCGGCGAGGTCGGCAGGGTGACAGGCGTCGTCGCCACGTCGTTGGACGCGCTCTGGAGGATCACGGCGACGTCGTCGGAAGAGCGCTCATCGACCACGGTGATCTCGAGGGCATCGGATGCCTCGTCGGTCGCGGGTGCGGCATCCTTCTCGGGGAGCGTGGGATCGATCGTCGCGGCGATCACCGTCTCGAGGACGGCGGCGGCCACGTTCTCGATCAGCTCGGGCTGCGAGGCGTTCGGTGCGTCGACCGGCGCCGGATCGAGGGGCGTCGCGGCCGGCGAATCGGTGAGTCCTCGGCGGCGCATCTCGCCCCGGGTCGACCGGGATTCGAGCTCGGGGGCGGCAGCGAGGGGGCGACGGGACCGCCGGGTGGGGGCGGGCTCGATCGGGGAGGCTTCTGACGGCAACGCGAAGGGCTCTCGTGTCGTGTCGCGCAAGAGGCGACGGCTTCGGGCTGTAGGGCTTGGCCATCTCCGCAGTTTCGGGTTGCGGAAGATAACGAACTGGTAAACAGCCTACCCCGCCCATCTGGGAAAGCGATGAGCGGGCGGACGATTCACCGGTCGAAGTCGAGCAGCGGCTCCAGCTTCGCGAAGAAGTCCGCGCCCGCCGCGATGACCATGCCCTTGCCCGGCCGACCTCCGGGTGCGCCGCCGATCCGACCCCCTGCCTCCTCGACCAGCAGAGCGCCGGCAGCGTGGTCCCACGGGTGCGTCCCGCTCTCGTAGTAGGCATCGACACGGCCCGCGGCCACGGATGCGAGGTCGAGCGACGCCGCACCGATCCGCCGGACGTCGCGTGCGATCGGCATGACGCGCGACAGTTGGGCAAGGGCCGGACCGTGCGTCTCGGGGTTGTAGCCGAAGCCCGTCGCGACGAGTCCGCCGGCCTCCCCCACCTCGCTGACGGAGAGCCGCCGATCGCCCAGCCACGCCCCGCCGCCGCGCGCGGCGCGGAACAGCTCACCCGTCACGGGATTGAACACGACTCCGGCGAGCGCCGTCCACGACGCCGTCTCAGCCACACCCTCGACCGCGGCGATGCTGACCGCCCAGGCCGGGATGCCGTAGGCGTAGTTGACCGTCCCGTCGATCGGGTCGACGACCCACGTGATGCCGCTCGTGCCCTCTTCGGCTCCGGACTCCTCACCGAAGAACCCGTCATCCGGTCGTTTTCGCGCGAGCTCCGAACGGATGAAGGCCTCGACCTCGCGGTCGGCGGCGGTGACGATGTCGGCGGCGGCGGACTTGGTGGCCGCGACCGTGACCCCCTCCTGGCGGCGGCGGTGGGCGAGCGCCCCCGCCTCTCGGACGATGCGTGTGGCGATGTCGAGCAGATCCGCGGGAGAGGTCATGGCATCCACGCTAGTGCGCCACCCCTCTCGCCGAATTCGCGGCTGTGGATAGCGTGGTCGACATGACAGCTTCGGATTCTCGCCGGTACGACGTCGTCATCGTGGGAGGAGGGCACAATGCCCTCGTCGCCGCGGCCTATATCGCCCGCGCGGGGCGCCGGGTCGTGGTGATCGAGAGATCGGATGCCGTGGGTGGCGCCGCCGTATCGGAACGCCCCTGGGCGGGGGTCGACGCGCGTCTGTCGCGGTACTCGTATCTCGTCAGTCTTCTGCCCCGGAGGATCATCGACGATCTCGGCCTGCGCATCGAGCTGCGCCGGCGTCGGTACTCCTCGTACACGCCCGACCCGACGGATCCGTCGCGCGGAATCCTGGTCGACACGCACGACTCGGATGCCACGGCCGCCTCCTTCGTCCGAACCCTGGGCGACACCGGAGAAGCGGAGAGGTTCGCCGCGTTCGGCGAACGCCTGGCTCCTCTCGGGCGCGCGGTGTTCCCCACCATGACCGAGCCGCTGCCCACGGCCGACGACGTGCGCGAGCGGGTGGGCGACGACGAGCTGTGGGACGCTCTGACCTCGCGCCCTCTCGGCGACCTGTTGCGCGGCTCCCTCGACAGCGACCTCGCGCGAGGGATCGCGTTGACCGACGGACTCATCGGCACCTTCGCCTCATCCGACGACCCCTCGCTCGCGCAGAACAAGTGCTTTCTGTACCACGTGATCGGCGGTGAGACGGGCGACTGGGACGTGCCCGTCGGCGGCATGGGCGCGGTGACGGCGGAACTGGAACGGGCCGCGCGCGAGGCCGGCGCGCACATCATCACCGGGGTCGAGGTCATCTCGCTCTCGCCCGACGGCGACGTGCACACCATGACCGACCGCTCCGAGGTGTTCCACGGCGATCTGATCCTCAGCGGCGTCGGGCGCGCGGTGCTCGACCGGATGCTGGCGGCTGGAGGCTCGACGACCACCGGGGCCGAGGTCGCGGAGGGCGCGCAGGTGAAGGTCAACATGCTGCTGTCGCGGCTGCCTCGGCTGCGCGACGAGTCCGTCACTCCGGAGGCCGCCTTCTCGGGCACCTTCCATGTCAACGAGACGATGACCCAACTGGATGCCGCGCACGTCGCGGCATCCGGAGGACTCATCCCCGAGCCACTCCCCGTCGAGATCTACTGCCACTCGCTGACCGATCCCTCCATCCTCGGTGAGGAGCTGCGCGCGTCGGGCGCGCAAACGCTCACGATGTTCGGGCTGCAGGTGCCGCACCGGCTGATCGAGGACACCGACCCCGTCGCCGCCGGAGCTCGACTGCTGGCCGCGGCACAGGCCTCGCTCGACTCAGTGCTCGCCGAACCCCTGCGGGACTGCATTCACCGAGCACCGGACGGACGGCTGTGCATCGAAGCGCGCACGACGAGCGACCTGGAGAAGTCGCTCAACATGGTCGGCGGCGACATCTTCCACGGGGCCCTGTCGTGGCCGTGGCTGTCGTCCGCGGCGTCGACCCCGGCGGAGCGGTGGGGCGTGGCGACCCCGCACTCGCGCGTACTGCTGTGCGGATCGAGTGCGCAGCGCGGCGGGGCGGTCAGCGGCATCGGCGGACAGAACGCTGCGATGGCGGCGCTGGAGATTCTGGAGGGGTGAGTCTGCGGCCGCTTGATGCGCCCCCGTAGGCCGGGCTCTCGACGGGTCGACGCGCCCTTCGTTCACCAGGTGAAACTGCGCGGGGGCGGGGTGAACTTCGGACACGAATTAGAACATAGTTTCTATACTCGAGTCATGGCCGATTCTTCTCCTGCCGAGGCTCAGAATGTCTCCGACGCCGAGCGCGAGCGCCTTCGCGATCTCGTCAGTCAGATCCGCGTGAGCACGCTCGCGCTGACGCGGGTACAGGCGAGTCTGATTCGGCATCGGGCTGCGGTCATGGGGATCGCCCTCGATCAGGTGGCCCGCTCGGGTTCCCGGGCCTCGCAAGAGCGGGAACTCCCAGTGCGCCCTGTAGCGCTCGAGATCGCCGCGGCCACACACACGCACGACCTGGCCGTCCAGAGAGAGCTCAACGAGGCACACACCCTCACCGAGAAATTCTGCGCAACCGTCGACGCGCTCGAGTCGGGACGCATCGGCATGCGTCACGCGCAGGCGATCCTCGACACGGGCGCCGTGATCGACGACGACGACACCCGCGCGGGGTGGGAGCAGGTCGTCCTCTCGCGCGCCGAACGCGACTCACCGGGGCGAACGCGGGCATTCGCACGCGAACTGGCCGAGAGCGTTCAGCCCGTTGGCATGACGGAACGACACGCTCGCGCGGCCGCGACGCGGGGAGTCAGCGTCCGTGACCTCGCCGACGGAATGGCCGAGCTCAGCGTCATCCTGCCGGCGACGGTCGCGTACGGCATCCGCGATCGGTTGAGGAAGCAGGCTGCGGCGATTCGGGCCGCGGGTGCCGGTTCCGCGGACGGTAGGCGTCCCGAGCAAACGGGCGCTCGTGCGGTCGATACCGGGGCGCGCGAGTCTCGGAAAGCGGAGACGAATCCGCGTCACGCCGACACCTCGGCGAGCTCTCTCGTCGACGCAGGATTGCCGGCGTCCACCCCCGGCACCGCATCACCGGCCCATGAACCCGGAATCGCCATGCCCGCCCCGGTTCGAGACGACCGCACGTTGAACCAGATCGGCGCCGATATCTGCGCCGACCTCCTTCTCACCGCTGCGCCCACCGTCGACCCGACGGACGACCCCTCCTGCCCTGGCGGCCTCGGAGCGATCCGCGCGCAGGTGCAGATCACCGTGCCGGTCCTCACTCTTCTGGGTCTCTCGGATGTCGGCGCAGCAGTCGCGGGGAGAAGCCCGATCGACCCGCAGACGGCACGCCGGCTGGCAGCCCGCGCGCCGGGCTGGGACCGCGTGTTGTGCGACCCCGTCGTCGGCACTGTGCTCGACGTCGACCGCTACAGCCCCACCTCCGCTCAGCGGCGGTACCTCGCCGCACGCGATCGACACTGCCGTGCGCCCGGATGCCGTGCACCGCTCACTCGATGCCAGATCGACCACAATCACGAGGCGCAGCACGGCGGTGGGACGACCCTCAGCAACCTCGCCCACCTGTGTGTTCGGCATCACACGCTGAAGACGGAGACCGAATGGACCGTCTCCCAAGACCTCGACGGCAACCTGCGGTTCGAGAGTCCGCTCGGGCAGAAGGTGATGGAGACCCCTCCCCCACGCGTTCTGTTCATTCCGGACGGTGTCGGCGACGACATCGTGCCGGACCCGCCCCCGTTCTGAGTGGGGTGCGACCGGGAGCCGCACACGAGAGAGAGCATCGAGGACATGGACAGTGCAAGGGCGACCCGGGTCATCTTCATCGGCGGCCGATCGGGATCGGGCAAGACGACCGTCGCGGCGGCTGCGTCGCGCATCCTGGCCGGACGCGACGTGCGACATGCGGTCATCGAGGGTGACAACCTCGATCAGGCGCACCCCGAGCCGTGGCGCGCGGGTATCGACCTGGCGGAACAGAATCTTGCGGCGATGTGGAGCAACTATCGACGCGCCGGATACCACCGTCTGCTCTTCACGAACACGGTCAGTGTCGCGCAGATCGACGGGCTCAGCCGGGCACTCGGTGGGGAGGTCGAGGCCCGGGGCGTCTTGCTCACGGCCGACGACGAGACCGTCAGCGATCGGCTCCGGCGGCGCGAGTTCGGAGCCGCGGCAGCGGTGCACATCGACCGCAGCCGCCGCGCTGCCGCGGAACTCGACGCCCTCGACATCGCCATCCGCATCGCCACCGACGGCCGCGCACCCGCCGACATCGCGCACGCACTGCTCACCGAGACGGGATGGCTCGATGAGTGACCTCATCCTGCGATGCACCCCGGGCAGCGTGCCTTCGGAGCACGTCGATAATCGCGTGGACGGCCTCCATCAGCGCGACCGTCGATGGCTCGGCGTATCCGAAAGCAATTCCCACCGGCAGCGAGGTCGCGTCCGCATCGACGGCGTACGACCCCAGCGGGGCCACCCGAACGCCGCGCTGGTCCAGATCGGCGACGATCGCACGCTCCACGCTCGTCCGCTCGCCGTCGGTCCCGGCGCCGTCGACTCCGGCGCCGGGGTGCGCGACGCCGGACGGCACGACGCCGGGGAGCACGGCCACCGCGTGCAGGCCGCCGTCGGTGGCCGTCAGCTCCACGCCGGCCGCGCCCGTGAACGCCTCGAGCAGAAGCCGTCGGCGGTGGCGGTAGTCTCGGCGCCGCCGCGCGGTGTGACGCGCGAGCGATCCCTCGGCGATGTATAGCGCGAGCGCGTGCTGCTGCACGAGAGAGACCGGCAGGTCGAGGTCGTCACGCGCTGCGCGAATCGCGGCCCCCACGTCGCCGGTCGCCACGATCCATCCGCACCGCACGGCAGGGGTGAGGGTCTTCGACAGACTCCCGATCAGCACGACCCGCGCGGGATCGAGGAGGTGCAGCGGCGGGAGGGGCGCGCGGCCGTGCGGGAACTCGCTGTCGTAGTCGTCCTCGATGACCACCACATCCTCGCGAGCAGCCCATGCCAGCAAACGGGCGCGATCCTCGGCATCCAATCGACTGCCGAGCGGGTAGTGGTGATGCGGGGTGACGATGACCGCGTCGACTCCATGCAGCTTTTCGAGGGCATCGAGGGCCAGGCCCGACCCCGGGCGCACGGGCACGGGAACCGCCTCGATCCCGAGGCGGCGCAGGATCATGCGGACGCGTGGATACCCCGGATCCTCGATGGCGACGCGCAGGGACCCGCGACCATTCCGAGGCGACAGCGCGAGAAGGGTCAGCAGCATCGCGTCGCTGGTCCCCGCGGTGACGACGACGTCGGCGGCCGACACGTCGAGGCCCCGCGCGCGACCGAGGTGCCGCGCGATCTCCGCGCGCAGGGCCGGCGTGCCTGCGGGGTCGTACACGTCGGCATCCGGATCGTTCGCCGTCGCGCGGCGCCACGCCGATCGCCACGCGGCGTCAGCGAGTCCCGTTGTGCCGGGTCGGCCCGGCCGAAGGTCGACGACGGAGCGCTTCACGCGCGCTCGGTCGGAAGCCGGTCCGCGCGGCAGAGGCGGCAGCGGCGAACGGTGCGCGACCTCGGCGACCACCGTCCTCCCTCCCGGCCGGGTGAGAAGGTACCCCTCGCCCGCGAGGATCTCGTACGCCGCGACGACGGTCCCGCGCGCGACTCCCAGATCAGCGGCGAGCGCACGCGTAGACGGCACCACCTCTCCCCCTCCGATACGTCCCGCGAGCACCGCGGCGCGGAGCCCGTGCGCGAGTTGTTCGTGCAGCGGCGCAGCCGAGCTGCGGTCCAGGATGCCGAGGGAGATCACGCCTACACTCTGGCACTGGTCCACTCGCAGCGAGGCGAAGCGGACTACTCGCTGGACCAGTGCAGCTACTGGACTGGGTCCATGACCGATCTTCCGCTCACCGCCCTCACGCGCGTCCGCCGGGGCGCCCACCACCAGATCACCGACCGTTCCGCGCTGTACGACGTTGTCGACGGGGCCCTCGCGGGCACCCTCGCCATCGTGCGCGACGACCGCCCGGTCGCCCTCCCGGTGGGCATCGCCCGCGACGGCGACGACGTGCTGGTGCACGGATCGACCGGCAGCGACTTCTTCCGTCGCATCGCCGCGGGAGCGCCGGTGTGTCTGACGGTGACGCACCTGCTGGGCCTGAAGTACGCGCGCTCGCTGTTCGACAGCTCGATGCGCTACCGCTGCGCGATCGTGCACGCCGTGGCATCCGTCGTCCCTCCCGCAGAGAAGGAAACGGCGCTGCTGACCCTGTCGGAGCACCTCATGCCCGGGCGCAGCGACGACGTGCGGCCGATGACCCCGCGCGAGGTCGCCGCGACGATGGTCCTTCGCATCCCGCTCGCCGAGGCCAGCGTCAAGGACAACGCCGGCTCACTGGTCGAGGTCGACGACGACGGCGAGGACCGGTCGGTGTGGGCCGGCATCCTGCCCCTGCGGATGAGCGCGGGCGAGCCGGTCACCTCACCGCAGACGGTGCCGGGCACACCGGTTCCGGCGTCCGTGCGGAGCGCGGCAGAACGCGTCGCCGCCCGGGGCACGGCCTGACGACCACCCGTCGCCCGGCGGCCTGAGCGCGGCAGAACGCGTCGCCACCCGGGGCACGGCCTGAAGCCCGCCCGTCGCCCGGCGGCCTGAGCGCGGCAGAACGCGTCGCCACCCGGGGCACGGCCTGAAGCCCGCTCGTCTGTCGGGCGGGCTCAGCGCGCGCTCACCAGGGGCGGCACCTCGTACCGTCGCGGCGTGCCGAAGCGGTGCGCCGTGATCGACACCGCCTGCTCCCGCAGGAACGGCAGCAACTCAACGAGTCCGGCACGGGTGACCTCGCCGGCGTACACCGCGACCGAGGGAGATCCCCCGGTGGCCTCGGCGAGCGCGGCGACCGATCCGCCGAGGAGGCGCACGCGACCGCCCGATCGAGCGAGGCGGGCGCCATGGCGAGCCCACTCGGCACCGTCCTCGACGGCGACGCGCACGCCGACTCCCTGCAGCCACGCGCGCACGGCGGGCGAGAGCTCGCGAGCCGCGCTCACCGTCACGGAAGATCCCGCACGGACGCCCGCGGCGGCGACGCGCACGAGCGCCGCCTCCGACGCATCCTCGACACGCACCGTGACCGGCACCGCACCGTAGCGCAGCACGTTCTGCTCCGACTCCAGCCCCGTCACATCGCGGGCGAGCGAGAACTCCTCGGCCCACGCGGCGGCATCGCTGGACAGGGCCGCTGCCACCCACGCGCGGTCCCCCGCGGGTACGGCCGCCAGCGCGGGCGCGGCGAGAGCGTCGGCCGAGCGGGGCGCCGTGGTCTCGGCATCCGTCCACGACCCGAATCCGAACAGGTAGTGCGGTCCGCCCGCCTTGGTGCCCGCGCCCACCGCGGACTTCTTCCACCCGCCGAACGGCTGGCGCTGGACGATCGCGCCGGTCGTGCCGCGGTTGACGTAGACGTTTCCCGCCTCGATGCGCGCGAGCCAGGAGTCGATCTCCGATGAGTCGAGCGCGTGCAGGCCCGAGGTGAGGCCGTACTCGATGGCGTTGACGATGTCGATCGCCTCCTCGAGGGTCTCCGCGGTCATGATGCCGAGCACCGGTCCGAAGTACTCGGTGCGGTGGAAGGCGCTCCCGGGCTGGACGCCCTCGCGGATGCCGGGACGCCACAGCCTCCCGTCCTCGTCGAGGCGGCGGGGCTCCACGAGCCACCGCTGGCCGGGCTCCAGTGTCGTCAGGGCCTCGAGCAGCTTGCCCTGAGCGGGTTCGATGAGCGGGCCGACGCGGGAGGCCTCGTCCCACGGCATCCCCACCTCGAGCGAGGTCACCGCGTCGACGAGCTGGTCACGGAAGCGGCGCGAGCGGGCGACGGAGCCGACGAGCACGACGAGCGAGGCCGCGGAGCACTTCTGACCGGCATGGCCGAAGGCCGACATGGCCACGTCCTTCGCGGCGAGGTCGAGGTCGGCGCTGGGCGTGACGATCACGGCGTTCTTGCCGCTCGTCTCGGCCAGCAGCGGCAGATCGGGACGGAAGGAGCGGAACAGCTCGGCCGTCTCGTAGGCACCGGTCAGCACGACCCGCTCGACGGCCGGGTGCGTGAGCAGCTGCCGTCCCAGATCGTTCTCGGACACCTGCACGAGTCGCAGCACCTCTCGGGGCACTCCCGCCTCCCACAGCGCCTCTACCATCACGGCGCCCGAGCGCTCCGCGAGGGCCGCCGGCTTGATGACCACGGCGGAGCCGGCGGCGAGCGCGGCGAGCGTGGAGCCCGCGGGGATCGCGACGGGGAAGTTCCACGGCGGGGTGACCACCGTCACACCGACCGGGGTGAAGCGCGCGCCGTCCACGTCCTCGAGGCCGCGGCCCTGCTCGGCGTAATAGTGGGCGAAGTCGATCGCCTCCGACACCTCGGGGTCGCTCTGCTCGATGACCTTTCCGCACTCGGCGCCCATGACTTCGAGCAGGTCGGCACGACGCCTCTCGAGGGCGTCGCCCGCGCGATGGAGGATCTCGGCACGCCCTGCCGCCCCGAGCTCACGCCAGGCGGCGGCGGAGGTCGCGGCATCCTGGATCAGCGCGCTCAACGTCACCTCGTCGGTCACGGTGTGGGAGGCGATGGTGTCGCGACCGAGGTCCGACCCCTCCATCCGGGCCGTGATCGCGCGCGCCCAGCCGCGGTTCGCGGCGATCGCCGGGTCGGAGTCCGGGGCGTTGCGGAATCCCCGGCTCGGCGCGGCCGGAGCCGGCGCGCTGCGGTCCTGCACACGGTTCGACGTCGGCACCCCCGACGGCATGTCGGCGAGGGATGCCAGGAAGCGGTCGCGCTCGCGGTCGAACAGCGCGACGTGGGTGTCGAGGTCGAACACCGCCGACATGAAGTTCTCGCTCGACGCACCCTCCTCCAGGCGGCGGATCAGGTAGGCGATCGCGACGTCGAACTCCTGCGGGTGCACGACCGGGGTGTAAAGGAGGATCGACCCGACGGTGCGACGCACGACCGCCTGCTGCGCCGTCGCCATGCCCAACAGCATCTCGACGTCGATGCCGCCCGTCACTCCCCGCCGCTCGGCGAGCAACCAGGCGAGGGCGACATCGAAGAGGTTGTGGCCGGCCACACCGATGCGCACGTGCCGCGTGTGCGCGGGACGGAGCGCGTAATCGAGCACCGCCTTGTAGGAGGCGTCGGTCGCCTGCTTCGACGGCCAGGTCGCGAGGGGCCAGTCGTGCACGTCGGCATCCACCCGCTCCATCGGCAGGTTCGCGCCCTTCACCACGCGCACCTTGATCGTCGCTCCCCCGGCGGCCACGCGCCGCGCGGTCCATTCCTGGAGGCGGATCATCGCGGCCAGGGCGTCGGGCAGATAGGCCTGAAGCACGATCCCGGCCTCCACCTCGCGGAACTCCGGCTCCGACAGCAGCGTCTCGAATACCGCGAGGGTGAGATCAAGGTCTTTGAACTCCTCCATGTCGAGGTTGAGGAACGTGCCAGTCTCCTTCGCCACGCGGTACAGCGGACGTAGCGCTTCGACCGCGTCGGACACGGCGGCATCGAACGCCCACGGCGTGTGCGGGGCAACGGTGGAGGACACCTTGATCGAGACGTAGTCGACGTCGTCACGGGCGAGGAGCTTGCGTGTTCCCGCGAGCCGGCGGGCCGCCTCCTTCTTGCCGAGGATCGCCTCACCCAGCAGATTGACGTTGAGTCGGATGCCGTCGCCCCGGCCGCGGATCGAGGTGATGGCGTCGCCGAGCTTGCGGTCGCTGGCGTCGACGATGAGGTGGCGCACCATCGAGCGGAGGGCCGCGCGGGCGGAGGGCACGACGACCCGCGGGAGGATCGGCGCGGCGAGGGCGCCGAGGCGGATCGCGGCCTTCAAGTGCAGCGGAAGGAAGCTCGGGACGAGCGGGGTGAGCGCGGCGAGGTTGCGCGCGGCGACCCGGACGTCTTCGGGGCGCACGACGCCGTCGACGAAGCCGACCGTGAAGTCGAGGCCACGAGGATCGCGCAGCACCCCGGCCAGCCGCTGGGCGGCGGCGTCGACCGGTTCCTGACGGCTCTCGGCGAGCCAGCGGCGCACGAGGGCAATCGCCTCGTCCGCCAGCTCAGCCGACGAGACCAGCTCGGCGGGCGAAATCAGCTCGGCGGGCGAAATCAGCTCGGCGGGCGAAATCAGCTCGGTGGCGGGGGATGCGTCGGTGAGCGACATGGCGGTCCTTCCTCGGATGCCCTCAGCATGCGGCCCGCATCCCGTCAGGAAAAGCGATGATTGGTGACGGGTTATGTTCGACAAAAACGAAGGGATGCAATGTTCGATCTCCGCCGGCTCCGGTTACTCCACGAGCTGTCGCTCCGCGGCACCCTGGCGGCCGTCGCCGAAGCCCTCTCGTACAGCCCATCGACCATCTCGCAACAGCTCTCGCTGCTGGAACGCGAAGCGGGCGTCCGCCTCCTCGAGCCCGACGGGCGCCGTCTGCGTCTCACCGCTCAGGGCGCGGCCCTCGCCGCCCACGCCGCGCGCATGCTGGCCGCTGACGAAGCGGCGAGGGCCGAACTCGAGCGCCTCCGCCCGTCGCTCGCTCCCGTGCGCGTCGTCGTCATGCAGTCCGCGGCCCACGGGCTGCTGCCCCGCGCCCTCGACGTCCTGACCGAGAGGGAACCGCAGCTGCGCATCGAGGTCGCGGAACTCGCCCCCGAAGAAGGGCTGTTCGAGGTCGCCGCGCGCGGCTTCGATCTCGCGGTCGCCGAGCAGTACCCCGGTCACACGCGCGAGCTCCGCGACGGCATCGAGCGGAGCCTGCTGGGGCGCGATGCCATCCGCCTCGCCGTCTCCCGAGACCATCCGGCGCAGGGGCTGGAAGACCTCCGCGGGCGCGCCTGGGTCATGGAGCCCGTCGGCACCGCCGCGCGGCAGTGGGCGACGCAGCAGTGTCGCGCCGCCGGCTTCGAGCCCGACGTGCGCTTCGAGATGGCCGACCTGACCGCGCATGTGCGGCTCGTAGCATCCGGTCACGCGGTGGGGATGATCCCCGACCTCGTCTTCGCCGGCGACACCCCGCCGGTGCGTCTGGTCGACCTGCCGGGCGGGCCTCGACGCGAGGTGTTCACCGCCGTCCGCCGCGGAACGGCCGACCGCCCCGGCGTACGCGCGGTGCGACGAGCACTGCAGGTGGCGTACGACCGGGGCGGTCGGTAGATCGCGCGGGCCTTACTCGGTCAGCGCCATTTCGTTCGGCGTGACGTCGAGCGTGACGCTCTTCACCACCTCGCCCGTGGTGAGGTCGACCGCGTGGACGGCGTTCTTCGCCGGCTCGGTGACGTACGCGATGTTCCCCGATACCTTGATCGCGGGGTGGGCATCCTGCCACTCGGTCGGGCCCTCCCACGCGCCGATGACGGGGAACGCCCCGGTGAACGCGCCCTTCTCGAGGTCGAACACGTGGATGGCGCCGTCCGAGGCGAGGATGTACCCGAGGTCTTCGGGGCCGCGCGCCAGATCGCGGAAGGTGTACTCGGCGCCCTCGGGCATGTCGACGATGGTCTGCGTCTTGTCGGCCGTGTCCACCACCGACACCCGGTGGAGCAGGTAGCCCTCCGCGTCGCGGTCGTCCTTGTAGTCGCCGAGCACCAGCGGGCTGGTCGCACTGGTGAACATGTTGCCCGACCGGCCGTACGGCTGATCGGGGGCATCCACCTTGGTGATCTGTCCGTCGTCGTAGATCAGGGCGCCGTTGTCGCACCCGAAGACGACGACCTCGTCCTTCGCCGTACCCTCGCCGTGCACGCCGGGGCAGGTTGCGTTCTCGGCCACGGTGGCGCCCGAGGGGTCCTTCACGACGATGCCCGTGCGACCGTCGGCGTTGCCGACGGTCGTGACGAACGACCCGTCCTCGAGCACGATCGACACCCCGTGGTGCGCCTCGACACCCGGGATGGTCTCGAAGGTCGGGAGGGCGTCGGTGGATGCCAACAGGGCATCGGTGTCGAAGACGGTGGAGTCGCTCGTGCCGTCGGCGTACAGCACGGTGGTGCCGCCGTGCGCGACGACGTGACCGGGCTTGGACGCCGGGAACACGAGGTCGGTGAGCTCGGGCTCGGTGGCCGAGGTGCCGGCATCCAGCACCTGGAAGCCCGCGCTCGTGGTGACCATGACGTGGCGACCGTCGCCGGCGGAGTTGAGGCGGGTGAACTCCTCGGAGGGGAAGTCCCCCAGCGTCTCGAGGCTCTCGCCGTCGAGCACGACGATGCCGCCGGGGTACGACAGGGCGACGCGGGTATCCATGTCCTCCGGGGCTCCGGAGGTGGGAGCGGCCGAACCGGTGCCGGCACCGCCGGCGCACGCCGAGAGGCCGACGGTGGCGCCGACCGCCAGCGCGAGCAGGCCCGCGCGTCGGAAGGAAGAACTGCGCATGTGATTTCTCTTTCTGTGGTGGCGGGCTCCCGCGTGCACGGGAGCCGGGGGTCGACGCGCTCCAGGGCGCGTCAGGGGCTGTGGTGGCTCAGGGAACGAGGCCGGAGGAGATGCGCTCGGTGTTGACGCGCATCATGGTCAGGTAGTCGGGGGCGCCACCGCCGGCGTCGGTCAGCGATTCGGTGAACAACTCGGTCACCGTCACCTGGCGATCGGCCTCGTTCGCCAGTGCCCGCACGAGGCGGTCGGGTGACGACGACTCCGCGAAGATCGTGGGGACCCCCGCCTCGTCGATCGCCGACACGAGGTCGGCGAGGTCGCTCGTGCTGGGAGCGGCGAGGGTCGTTCCGCCGGGGATGACGGCCCCCACCAGCCGGAACCCGAAACGGTCGGCGAGGTAGCCGAACACGTGGTGGTTGGTCACCAGGGCACGCCGCTCGGCGGGGATGGCCGCGAAGGCGGTGGTCATCTCGGCATCCAGGTCGCCGAGTTCCGCGCGATACGCGGAGGCGTTCCGGGCGATCGCGTCGGCGTCGACCCCGTCGATCTGCTCCAGGACCGGCGTGAGGGCGTCGACGACGGCGTCCATCTGCGCGGGATCCGTCCAGAAGTGGGGGTCGTCGGCTCCCCCGGCGTCGGTCGAGGTGTACGGCAGCACGGTGACGGCGTCGCCGGCCACGAAGGTGCGCACCCCCTCGGATGCCGCGGCATCGAGGTGCTGCTGAAGCCCCTCCTCGAGCCCGATCCCGTTGGCCACGAGGAGGTCGGCCGAGCGCATACGGGCTGCCTCGGCCGCGGAGATCTCGAACGAGTGAGGGTCGGCACCGGGGCGCATGAGTGTCAGCACCTCGACGTCGTCGCCGACGAGGTTCGACACGACGTCGCCGAGGATGTTCGTCGTCACGACGACGAGCGGGCGATCGGATGCCGCGGTCCCGGCGCACCCGGCGAGGGCGAGCACCGCGGTGGTGAGGACGAGGGCGAGGGCTTTCCGCACGTCAACGTCCCGTCTCGGCGACGAAGAGCGGCGTGCGCTCGGGCGCGAACTCGCGGGCGATGCGGGCGTCGTCGGCGAAGTCGATCTCCCACATCCGGCCCTCGGCGGGACCGTTGAGGTACGCGCGCTGCTGGTCGGCGATGAGCGTGACCGGCTGGCCCGCTGCGAGGCTCGCCCCCACGAGCGGCGTCGTCGCCGCGCGCTGCGCCCCCGTCTCGCCGTCGAGGACCAGCACCCGGCCGTCGGCGGTGAGAGCGAGAACGTTCGCGTCCTTGTCGTCCACCGCGGTGGCCTGCACGACCGGCTCGGGTGTCGGCAGCAGAGTCCATGAGCGCTCGCGGGTGTCGAGGAGCCACACCCCGACGCCCTCGGCCACGGCGGCGACGGTCGGGCGACCCTCGCGGTTGGCGAACGCGGTGGCGCGGGGCGCAACCGTGCCAGACGGATACGGCACGCGCTCGACGACGGGCTGCTCGTTCTCCACGGTCACGAGGAGGGCTCCGTCCTGGCATCCGATCACCGCACCGACGCGGGTGGTGACCGTCCCGGCGGGATCGGCGCATGTCTCGGCTTCACCGATCGCGGAGCCGTCGGCCGTGTGCAGCGTCATCTCACCGCCCGCCGCGACGGCGGCGAACGAACCCGCGGGCGTGACGAGCCCGGCGCCCGGCGCCACCGACAGGCGGAAGGTCTCGACGACCTCACCCCTGGACAACGCCTCGGTGTCGAGCAGCACGGCTTCACCCGAGCCCGGGAAGAACAGCCCCGTGCCGCCGGTGGTCGAGGAGTTCGACGTCGCCACGACGGCGGTCCCCTCGCCCTCCACCTCGCCGAGAATCCGAGCCGCGGCGCGGTAGTAGTGGAAGTGGTCGACGTGGTCCCAGGTCCACACGCCGCTGTCGACGATCGAGACGCCGGATTCGTCAGCCGCGAACAGGTAGCGCCCGTCAGAGTGCAGCGACAGCGGCACGCGCACCGCGCCGAGGTCGGTGGTGGTTTCGTCGAGCAGGTCGAGGTGCGACACCCGTCCCTCGCCGTCGATGGAGGTGAGGCCCACGGCGGGCTCGGCGAGCTCCGCGGCCCCGGCGATCTCGCCGTGGGTGTCGGCGGACGGGGTCTCGGCAGGCGGGGTCGACGCCGGGGACGCGCACCCGGCGAGGGCGAGGAGAAGCAGCGCGCTCATCGGGGCGAGGCATCGGGAGGTGGGGGGATGGGGCATGAGGACTTTCCGGGTCAGACGGGAACGAGAACAGGGGATGCCACGCGGCGGCGCACGGCGTCACGGCACGCTGCGAGTGCCCACGAGACGCCGGCCGCGCCGATGGCGGTGGCGGCGATCGTGGCCCCCGCCGCGGTCGCCGCGTGCCAGGAGATGAGGAGTCCGACCGCGACCGCGGCCGAGCCGATGGCGGCGGCGAGCGCCATGGTCGTGGGAATGCGGTGGGTCCACCGACGAGCGGCGACCGCCGGTGCGACGAGCAGACCGACGACGAGGAGCGAGCCGACCGCCTGATAGGAGGCGACGACGGCCAGGGTGACGAGCCCCACCAGCACCGTCTGCGCGACGCGCGGGCTGAGACCCAGTACGCGGGCGACCCGCTCGTCGACGGCCAGGGCGACGAGCGATCGGTGCGTCAGCATCGCGGCGGCGAGCCCGACGATCACGGCGACGGCGAGGACGACGATGTCTCCCGCGCCGATCGCGAGGATGTCGCCGAAGAGGATGGCGGTGGCATCCGTGGCGAAGCTGCCGGCGTGCGAGATGACGATCACGCCGAGAGCGAGCATGCCGACGAACAGCAGGCCGATGCTCGAGTCGTACGAGAGCTTCGCCCGGCGTTGGAGCGCTCCGATGCCCAGGCTCATGACGACGGCGCTGACGGCGGCCCCGAGCAGGACGGGGAAGCCCATCACGGTTGCGAGGGCGACACCGGGGAGCATGCCGTGCGCGAGGGCTTCGCCGAGGAACGCCATGCCGCGCACGATCACCCAGGTACCGGCGATCGCGCACAGGATCGACACGAGGACGCCGCCGAGCAACGCGCGCTGCACGAACTCGAGCGAGAAGGGATCGGAAAGCCAGGACACGTTGCCCGACCGTATCGAGAATGAGAACGATTCTCAAACTCGTATGATGGATGCCATGCCTCCCTCCGCTGTCATCGCGCGCGCCCTCCGAGTCGACTTCGCCGGCGACGTCGCCCTCGACGGCGTCGACGTCGACATCCGTATCGGAGCGCTCACCGTCATCGTCGGCCCGAACGGCGCGGGCAAATCGACGTTGCTCGAAGTGCTCGCCGGCGCACGGGAACCATCCGCCGGAACAGTGAACGCTCGCGCACACTCCCGAGCGTTCGTGCCGCAACGCGCGGCCGTGTCGGAACACCTCCCGCTGACCGTGCGCGATCTGGTGTCCGTGGGGGCGTGGGGGCGCGTCGGACCGTGGCGCCGCCTCGGCTCAGCGGACCGCGCGGCGATCCAGACAGCGATGGAGCGCCTGGACATCGCACACCTGGCCGCGGTGCCGTTCGCCTCCCTCTCGGGGGGTCAGCGCCAGCGCGCACTCCTCGCGCAGGGGCTGGCTCGGCGGGCCGACATCCTTCTCCTCGACGAACCGACGACCGGACTCGACGCAAAGAGCGCGGAGCGCAACCGTGCGGCCATCGCTCACGAACGCGGTCGGGGAGCCACCGTCGTCTGCGTCAGCCACGACGACCGCCTCATCGGCGACGCCGACCAGCTGATCGAACTCGACGCGGGAAGGGTTCGCACCTCCCGTGATGGCGTCAGAGCCGCGCGCGCACCCGTTCCGTGACGCGCGCGAGCATCTCGGCGGCGTCGCGGGCGACCTCGGCGGGTTCGGAGTGCATGGCCGACTCGACCTCGCGGGGGAAGCGCCGCAGCGCCACCCACGGCTCGGAGTCCAGATCGACCTCGAGGTAGATGTGGTTCACGCGCCGGTCGTCCGCGTCGAGTTCGCGACGCAGGAGACCACGCCCGATCAGGCGATCGACGAGGGTCGTCACGCCGGCCGCGGTGACGCCGAGACGTCCCCGAAGATCCGACGGCCGTATGCCGGGTTGGTCGGCGATGTTCGACAACGCCGAGGCCTCGAGCTCGCTGACGCCCAGGTTCCTGCGAGCTTTCACGATGGCGTCGTGACGTGCGGCCACGTAGTCGTCGAGGGCTGTCATCAGCGCAGAGGGGAGCGACATGGCATCCACCTCCTCGACGTGGTCCGGCCGACCACTTCCCCCACCATAGTGAACGAATCGAATATTTCACGAAAATAATTAACTTCGTGAAATACGTGCTAGTTTACTTTTTAGCCGACCCCGACTCACGACTGAAGGAGATCACCATGGCCACGCTGTTCTACGGTTCCGACACTGCCCCCATCTCCTTCCCGGATCGCCTGATGGGCTATCTGAAAGTCATCGCATCCACCAAGCTGCGTCGCGGGGAGTCCTTCACCCTCACCTGGACGGGTGCGGACGGAGAAACCGGCCGATCGACCATCTGGCTCCAGCCGGCGATCCCCCTGCGTTTCGTCTTCGACTCCCCCGAGCCGGAGCAGCTCGTCGGCGAGTACCTGCGAGCATTGGCCGATCAGGCCAATGCCGCATCGGGTCTCGTCGTCGACGTCCGCACGTGGGAGACCGCCGAGCAGGCGTCCCACAGCCCGGTTCACGCCGCACGGGGCACGGGACGCGCGGTCCGCGCCGCCTGAGACCGGTTCCCCAGCTCCGATCCCTCCCCACCCGCCATAATGTGGGGACGCGTGATATTCACGCGCATGGATCGGGGAGAAGCGTGCCGGTACGACGCCTGCTGAATAAAGACCTGCTCGACGACTGGCTCGCGCAGTTCCGCACGCTCGGCTACCCGACCGGCAGTGAGATCCGCCTGCTCGATCAGGAGGACGAGTCCGACCCCGACGCGGGTTTGATCGTCGTCGACCTGAGCGGCGCGAAGACCGTCACCTACCTGCAGCCGATCACCGGCGGTGACGGCGCATGGAAAGCGACGATGGAAGCGCGCGATGCCACCATCGAGCTCAACGCCGTCGAACTGGTGAACCTGGGCAACGAGGTTAACGTGCTGGGTGCGCTCGTGGCGTTCCTCGAGACGAAATCGCGGGCGCTGCTGGCGGCGGGCTGAGCGAAAGCGTTGCAGGCGGCCGGCTGAGCAACGCACTGCGCCTGAGTAGAATCAATCGAAGGTAAAAGACTCGAGAAGTTGACCGTACCACTTTGGCAGTTTCTTGCTCAGTATGCGCGCTAAGGCGCGCGCCGCCGCGCGACAAAGAAGTAGAGGCGCGTGGATTAGGCGGCGGGCAATCCCTCTAACTGCCAAAACCAAATTTGCTCGGCCTCAATCTCACCATCTACCCAGCCACCGTTTCCGCCGGCATAGAGCGTTTTCCCTCCTCGGCCCCCGTATCTTACGAGGAGAGACATGTCAGCTTCGATCTCGGCAATCTGATGAGGGGTTAGGTTGCTGCTGATCGCGGCGCGCCAGGGCATATTCGGTCGAATGATGAGCACGGCCCCCAACGGGCGGTACAGGTTAGTGTTGTTCACTCGCAGCATTGACCACGGACTGTCTGCCCGCAGCCATCCGCCCCGGGCTTCGGAGTCCTCGAAGTCCCACGTTCGCACGCGCCAATCTATAAGCGTGGCGCGCGCGGTCCCGGGGTCTCTTGGAGCCAGGCTGGGTGCACCCTCATGCTTCTCAAATTCCGCAAAGAACCGACGCCGCTCTCCCGGGGACATAACTCGCAGATCAGCTCGGAACGCGAAATCCGCGCGCAACGCGAGACGAGCGAGGGTGTGAATAGTGGCAGCGCGCTGGCTGAGTGCGGCTTCATGGGCTGCCCCGGAACGCGGGTATGCCAGTGCCCCAAGGCCGGCTAGCCCGTCCATGAAGTCGACTGCCGCCGCAAGCGAATGCTCTTCCCCGACCACGAGCAACTTTCTCAGCGATTCATTGACCGAGCCGAGCAGCGGCGAAAACCCTTCGAAAGATTCCTCGAGACCGACAAAACCCGGAGTATGGAGCGCCCGATCGACTGCGCCGGCGCTGATCCCGTCCATCGCTGCATGCATGGCGGCGCTGAACATTTCGCACGCGGCGGTTTGTTCTTGCCGAATCCAGCTAGAACGATCGCGTCTGACAGCGGCGACTGCAGTGATGATAGCCGCCACAACGGCCGCGAGGGCAGCAAAAGCCGCCACGATCAGGGTCCACAACTCGAGAGGTCTGGGACTATCGGCGGCAGCCAGTTCGCCAGTAGCAAGAATTATCTGAACCACCTCGTGAGCATATTGGCGCCAGTGAGCGCGTCGCCACCGGTCTGGCCCCTCGTCCCGTCAGGTCGACTATCGGCGGCCAGGCGTTGCGCCGGAAACTCCCTGCTTGAACAGGACGACGAGACGGATCCGAACTCAGGCGTGATCGTCTTGAATCTCAGCGGCGCGAGAGCGGTCACCCACCCGCAGCCGATCAGCGGCGGCGCCGGCGCATGGGAGGCGACGATGGAAGCGCGCGACGCCACCATCGAGCTCAACGCCGTCGAACTCGTGAACCTGGGCGATGAGGTCAACGTGCTGAGCGTGACCCCGCGCTCGCCGACCTCATCGCCGCACGGCTCGACACCGACGCCACGATCAAGGTGGCGGAGGCCTCAACGTTGGGCTTCATCAGTGCGCTCTCGACGTCAGCCCGAAGCTCTTGGTCAGTCAGATGAAAGGTTCCAAAGCCAGTGATCGACTGCCCTGCCGTGTTGCCCTGCTCCACAACGCGGGAAGCATTGCGTGCCCAAACACGACGATCGCGGCAGGGGTGTCAGGATCGTCAAAAGCTCCAGGCGCTCCAGCACCGAGGATGGCGTGAGTCGGGTCCCCGGTTGTGAAAACGCGGACCGTCAACTGCGCGGGCTCGTCGGCCGTCACCGCGCCGAGGAAAGGACCGCTCCACGTCGGATTGACCGCGACGTCGCCTGGAAACCGGAATGCGCAGAGAACCGGCGGTTTGCCCGGCAGATCGTACGGGGTGTCGTGCGCGAGGTAGGCGGATGCTCGACGTTTTCGTAACGATTTCTCAGATCGAACTCGGCCAGGCCATCGCGCAACTCATCATCCTGCACGAGCTTCGGCCGCCGTCGACGAAACACACGAAAGCAGGCCCCCTTTGTCGACGATCGGATCGCGCCCTCAAGATCATCGACAATAGCCGCGAGCGCAAGCAGCCGCGCAAGCTGCATGGACGTCGCGGTTGAGACCCCCTGCTCCGACACCCCATGAAGTGGGGGGCCATCGGCGCAACCCACTAGGTTCTCGGCGACACGGAACAGAGACTGAAAGTTCGCATCAGGTCCGAAAGAGCCGACTCCTCTCACAGCAGCAGGATTGAGCAACCTGAGGAGATACAGCCAGGAGCTGGAGGAGTACACCGCAGCCCGCTCCTCTACGGTCGCGACTAACGTTGCGCGCAGCGATACGAGGTACTCGAACGCGGGCGCACCCTCAAGTGTGCTTCCATCCACCACGATGGGGAGCGACTCGAGCTACAGCCGCGTTGCCCATTCCAAGGCTGGCGCGAAGCACGCTCGGAAAGCTTCGTCGTAACGGGTGAAGGCGCGAGCTGTAATGCCATGCTCGTGCGGCGTTACTCCCCGCGGTGACGCCAACCCCCGATGTGTGGGGCCGCTTGCTGGAACTCGGAATGAGTCGCCATTCGCCATTTGTCGTTGTCACTTAGAGATTAACGGCGACGACTTTGTTCGACTTTGTGCGATTACAGCGCCAGCAGAGGGTTTGCAGGTTGGTCACCTCTGAAAGGCCTCCTCGTGATACCGGCACGATGTGATCAACTTCGAGCAGCAGGTTCGGTTCCGCGGCGACCGAGACCGAGCACGACTTGCACGCGTAGCCATCGCGGCGCTTGATGAACTCGCGGAGCTTCGCCGTCATCAGTGCGCGCTGCCCCGCAGCGCTCTTGCTGAACTTGATCTTCTGCGACAGCGCCTCTATCAGGGCGTCGATCGTGGGCGTGTTGAAGCTCAGCGATGTGCGCTGAGAGCTGTTCCCGCCCGCGCTGACGTACTCGAACCGGTACTCCGGGTATGGGATGCGTACCTCAGGCAGCTTCACGCCGACGTGGCTCATGAACTCGTCTTCGTAGTAGCGCAGGATGAACGGCGGCGGGTTGAACGACCCGACGATCTGGTTCTCGCGATGCTGCAGGTTCGCGACCGCATTCTCGAGCCGCGCGATGCCGTCGCCGAGACGCTCGACGTCGGCGAGCGTCTCCTCCGTGGGCTTGATTTCGAAGTACTTCATGACGTATTTCAGGGGGTCGGTGGCCGCGTTGCGGACGACCTGCAGCGAGCAGTTGTGCACGTTGGACGCTCCGAACTCAGCCACGTTCCGATCACGCCGGTAGCCGTGCCGACTCGTGTTTTCGTACGTGGCGAGGTGCGCATGCGAGCCAGTCGATGACGCCCCGATGTCGAACGATCCCCGAGCGCGCATCTCGGCGGTGTACCCAGCGATCGCGTTGTGCTCTGCGACCACCGCAGCGATCGCATCCTTGCGCGCGAGAAACTCGTCGCTGGAGAAGTAGCGGTTCTTGCGGATATGCCGGATGACGCGCGGCGCGACTGCGATCGCCCAGACGAGCAGCGCGATCGGCAGGACGATGTACCAGTACTGAATAGCTAGCACGATCACGAACACGAGCACGCCCGCGAGGATGAGATACGGCAACGGAACCCCCCAGTTCAGAACAGCCGTGTCGTCGCGCAATCTGTCGGCTGCGGTGACGACCCTTCGCCGCCCACGCGGCGGCACCCGAAAGGATACCTCGGGGCGCGCCCCCCATTCCACGCACGGCGCATGCAACGTCACCGCCCAACGACGAAGCTCCGGTCGATCGCAGCAGATCTGCGGTCAACCGGAGCTTTTCGAGGTGGTGGCGAGTGAGGGATTCGAACCCCCGAATGCAATGCAGTCTGATTTACAGTCAGATCCCTTTGGCCGCTTGGGTAACTCGCCAGATGCGCACCCGCCCGGCTTTCGCAGTCGACCAGAGGCGCGATAGACCACTCTACTATCCCGGAAGCGGTGCCTCAAACCACGGCGACGAACCGTCAGCGAGAGACTTCGGCAGTGTCCAAGACCCGCGCGACGAACTCCTCGGCGCGGCGCTTCGTCCCGTCGATCTTGCGGTCCACACTCGCGCGAATCTCGCTCGGCGCGAGAGGGGCGGCCAGGCGCACCGTCTCGTGGCATGACAGGTCGGCGCAGATGTAGGTGCCGACGGTGTCGCCGTGCTCGCCGGCCTCCCCGGCCTTGCGGGCGGTGAACAGTGACACCTGGTCGCCGGGCTGCATCGTGTGGCACAGGTTGCACATCGCCGAACGCGCGCGGGACTGACCGTCGGCTGCACGCACCACGACACCGGCGGGCTGACCCTCGTGCTCGGTGATCACGTACCCACGACCGCGAGTACGCGGATCACGCCATGCGAGGAAATCGAGGTGGTCCCAGTCCGCCAGCAGGAAGTCGTGCGGGAGGGTGAGGACACGCAGCTCGTCGGGGGTGGCGTTGACGAACGAGTCCCTGACCTCGTCTTCGGTGAGTGCTCGCATGGCATCCGATTCTACGAGCGCCGGTACCCACCCGGGCCATGCTCTGTCCAGGGCCTGCGCGCGCAGGGCGCGCGAATAGAATTGCGCCATGGCTGATTCTTCGTTCGACATCGTGTCCAAGATCGACCGGCAGGAAGCCGACAACGCCCTCAACCAGGCGCACAAAGAGGTCGAGCAGCGCTACGACTTCAAGGGCACCGACGCCTCGATCGCCTGGAGCGGCGAGTCCATCGTCATCAAGGCGAACTCCGAGGAGCGCGCGAACGCCGTCCTCGACGTCTTCCAGACCAAGCTCATCAAGCGCGGCATCTCGCTCAAGAGCCTCGAGACCGGTGAGCCCGTCGCCAGCGGCAAGGAATACCGCATCACCTCCACGCTGAAAGAGGGCATCTCGCAGGAGATCGCGAAGAAGGTCAACAAGATCATCCGCGACGACGGCCCCAAGGGCGTGAAGTCGCAGATCCAGGGTGACGAACTGCGCGTGCAGTCCAAGTCGCGCGACGACCTGCAAGAGGTGCAGCGCCTGCTCAAGGCCGCCGAACTCGACGTCGACCTGCAGTTCACCAACTACCGCTGAGCGACGGCGGGAGGATGCCATGGCTGTCCGCGTCGATCTGAACATCTCGCTCGACGGGGTCGCCATGCCCGCCGACCCCACACCCGAGAACCCGATGGGCGAGGATTGGGGTCGTCTCGTCGCGGATTACATGGCGACGAAGACGTTCCGCGAGCGCGTCTTCGGCGACACCTCCGGCGCCGGCACCACCGGCGTCGACGACCGGTACGCGGCGGAGTACTTCGAGAACGTCGGCGCCGAGGTCATGGGCGCCGCGATGTTCGGCCTGCACTCCTTCCCCGACGACCCTGACTGGCGCGGCTGGTGGGGCGACGAGCCGCCGTTCCAAGTTCCTGTCATCGTGCTCACCCATCGCGAGCGCGAGCCGATCGCCTTCTCCAACGGCACGCGCTTCGAGTTCTCGTCCGAGAGCATCGAGGACGCCGTCGCCCGAGCGCGCGACCTCGCGGGCGGCGCCGACGTCCGGGTGGGCGGCGGGCTGTCCACCGTCCGTTCCGCACTGGAAGTCGACCTCGTCGACCGGCTCCACGTCGCCATCAGGCCCGTCGTCCTCGGTCGCGGAGGCCGACTGTGGGACGACCTTCGCGGCCTCGACGAGCGCTTCACCGTCACGTCCGAAGTGGCGGAGAGCGGCGTCGTCCACGTCACGTTCGCGCGATGAGCCGACCGGTCGACCCGCTCGCCTGCCCGACGTGCGGTGACCCGCTGCGCTTCGAGATCCTCGACGACGAGCGTTTCCTCGTGGCGTGGTCGTGCGTGAACTGCGGACTGATCCGCACGACCGAGCCGGTCTGACCGGGCGTCAGTTGATGATCTCGGCGTTGTCGTTGCGCAACGTCGTGAGACGCTCCCGCCATGCGGCGAGCGCCTCCGGGGTCAGTCTCGTCCAGTCATCGCGCTCCGCGACGATGCGCAGAGGCTCCGCGCTGCGGAACGAGCGCGTGGGATTGCCGGGGAACTTCTTGTCGGTCACGTTCGGGTCGTTCTCGAACGCTCCGAGGGGTTCGACCTCGTAGACGCGCGGCGGTCCGTCGCCGGAGATGATCTCGGCCGCGAGTCCCGCCCCGTCGAGGAGTGCCGTGAAGTACACGTGGTTCATCACCACCTCGGGCCGGTAGTTCGAGCGGAACCCCGCAGTCAGCAAGTCGCCCACGCGCAGGTCGGCCCGCGTTCCGTGGAAGAACGGGCCGGGATCCAGCACGTCACCCATGGTGCGCCGCTCCGCCCTCGCCGCGCAGCGCGGCATCCGTCCACTCCACGCACGTGACCTCGCCGCGCGCGACGGCCTCTTCGCGCTGGCGCAGTTCGACGCGGCGGATCTTGCCCGAGATCGTCTTGGGAAGCTCGAAGAACTCCACGCGACGAACCCGCTGGTACGGCGCGAGGCGCTCGCGCGCGAACCGCAGGATGTCGAGCGCGATCTCATCGCCCGCCTCCCGTCCACCGGCCAGCACGATGTAGGCCTTGGGCACGGCCAGACGCAGGTCGTCGGGCGCGGGAACGACCGCCGCCTCGACCACCGCGGGGTGCTCGATGAGCACGCTCTCGAGCTCGAAGGGGCTGATCTTGTAGTCGGACGCCTTGAAGACGTCGTCGGTGCGGCCGATGTAGGTGATGCTCCCGGTCTCATCACGACGGGCGACGTCGCCGGTGTGGAAGAGCCCGTCGGCGAACGCCTCGGCGTTGCGAGCGGCGTCGCCGACGTAGCCGGTCATGAGGTTGAGCGGGCGATCGGTGAGGTCGAGGCAGATCTCACCTTCGTCGGCGAACTCCCCGGTGACGGGGTCGACGAGCACCACCGGACAGCCCGGGAGGGGTCGACCCATCGAGCCCGGAACGAGCGAAGCCCCGGGAGTGTTCGCCACGACCGCCGTCATCTCGGTCTGACCGTACCCGTCGCGGATGTCGAGGCCCCACGCACGCTGCACCGAGGCGATCACCTCGGGGTTCAGAGGCTCCCCCGCCGAGACGACCTCGCGAAGGGCTCCGCGCCGCCCGGTCAGATCGGCCTGGATCAGCATGCGCCACACCGTCGGGGGCGCACAGAACGTCGTCACCCGATCCGCCTCGAGCTCCGCCAGCAACCGCTCCGCCGAGAACCGCGAGTAGTTCAGCGCGAGCACGGTCGCCCCCGCGATCCACGGCGCGAAGAACAGACTCCACGCGTGCTTCGCCCACCCGGGCGAGCTGATGGCGAGGTGCACGTCGCCGGGCTGAAGCCCCAGCCAGTACATCGTGCTGAGGTGGCCCACCGGGTACGACGCGTGCGTGTGCTCCACGAGCTTGGGCTTCGACGTGGTGCCCGAGGTGAAATACAGGAGGAGGCGGTCGTCGGCGGTGGTTCCCGGATGCCGGGCGGGCTCGGCATCCACCTCGAAGGCGTCGTCGTAAGTCGCCCAGCCCGGGTGCTCTCCCCCCACGACGATCCGGCCGAGTCCCTCCGGCAGGTCGTCGAACTTGTCGGCATCCCCGGCGCCGACGATGACATGCCGGATCGCCGCCCGTTCGATGCGGTCACCGAGGTCGGTGGTACCGAGCGCGGTAGTGGTCGGGGCGATCACGCCGCCCAGCTTCATGATCGCGAGCATCGCCTCCCACAGCTCCACCTGGTTGGCGAGCATGAGCAGCACGGTCTCGCCGCGGCGCACACCCCGGGATGCCAGCCACACGGCGACTTGGTCGGAGCGACGTGCGAGCTCGTCGAAGGTGCGCTGGTGGTGGGTGCCGTCGTCGTCGACGACGATCAGCGCGGTCCCGTCGTTGCCGCGCGCCATCGGATCGAACCAGTCGATTGCCCAGTTGAACGGCCCCTCGAACCGCGGCCAGGTGACCCGTGCGGCCCGGTCGGGATCGGTGCGCGCGGCGAGGAGTTCGTCGCGCGCGGCCCGGTAGCGCTCGGTCGCGGTCGCGTCGGTGGGGATCATGGGGCTCCTTCGATCGCGTCCTACGCTAGACCTCCCCTCCGACAGCGGTTCGAGTTTCCCCGACGAGGGTGGCGCCCCTCGAGAACCGTCAGTCGCGAACGCGCTGCGCCAGGCCGGCGATCTCGTCGAGATGCACGCGCATGGCCGCCTCTGCGGCATCCGGATTCGCCGCCCGCAGGGCACGCAGGATACGGGCGTGTCCCTCGTGCGAGAGGCGACGACCGTCGACGGCGACGTGCGAGAACAGTCGGGCCTCGAGGGTCCACGACACCGTCAGCTCGCTCAGTGACGCGAGGAGCGGATTGCGCGTGGCCGCCGCAACGGCCGCATGGAAGGCGATGTCGAGCTGCACCGACCGCTCGCCCTCACGGACGGTGCTCGACTCAGCCACCACCGCGGCGAGCGCGTCGAGCTCGGCGGCGTCGATGCGCGTCGCGGCCAGACGGGCGATCTGCGGCTCGACGACGGTTCGGAACTCGGATGCCGCGGCGATCGTCGCCGAGTCATCATCGTCACGCCACGAGGCCAGGGCGGCGGAGATCGGAACGCGAGCGCTCACGCGCGTGCCACTCCCCTGTCGCCGTTCGACCAGACCGGCCGTCTGCAGTCGGAGGAGCGCCTCGCGCACGGCTGACCGGGAAACCACCAGCTGCTCGGCCAGCTCGCGCTCGGTGGCCAACCGGTCACCGGGCTTCAACACACCGGCCAGGATCAAGGCGCGTAGTCGCGCCACGATCTCTTCGTGCACCGAACCGCCGTGCCGCTCCAGCGGCGCGAGCGTCGCGTGATCGCTCATCGGGCCTCCCGCTTCCATCTTTCCAGGCGCGGCGGCGGCCCTCGATCCGATTGGTCAGACCGTAACGGGCTGGAAACACGCAAAACCGGTCGTTGAAACGCGCCCCCCGCACAATTGGACCGACCAAGGGACATCTGCGGAGGAGCGGTCATGACCAACCAAGACATCACGAACGGTGGTCGCGGTCTCGCGACGACCTGGCGGATCCTGCGCCACCCGGCGAGCCTGATCGCCCTCGCGGCGGTACTCGGCATCGTCTTCGGCCTCATCACCGGTGAGTGGGCGGCGAACCTGAAGTTCGTGGGCGACCTGTTCATCCGCCTCATCCAAATGGCGATCGTGCCTCTCGTGATGGCCTCGGTGATCGTGGCCACGGGCTCCATGACCGGGTCGGGGATGGGACGCCTCGCGGGACGCACCTTCGCGTGGATGATCGGCTTCTCGGTCGTCGCCGCGATCGTCGGCTGGGCGCTCGCGACCGTGGTGCGCCCCGGTGCGGGCATCGACTACTCCGGCGCGGTCGACCCCGCTCTGCAGGAGGCGGCGACGCCCGCCGGCTGGCAGGAGACCGTCCTGGGCTTCGTCTCGACGAACATCTTCAACGCGATGTCGACCGCGAGCATGCTGCCCATCATCGTCTTCTCGCTCCTGTTCGGCCTGGCCCTGAACGGCTACGTCCGCACGACGGGGAACAAACTCGTCGTCACCCTGCTCGACCAGCTGCAGCAGATCATCCTCGGCATGATCCGCCTGGTCATGCGCATCGCGCCGATCGGGGTGTTCTGCCTGCTGGCGGCGCTCGCCGGTGACGTGGGCTTCGCCGTGGTGACGACCGCACTGTCGTACCTGGGCGCCACGCTGGTGGGCGTTCTGATCGTCACCGCGTTGTTCGTCGTGGTGGTCAGCGTGCGCACCCGTCTCAACCCGGCCGCCCTCCCCGGCAAGCTCGCCGAGCAGACGGTCATCGCCGTCACGACGACGAGCTCGGCCGTCACCTTCCCCACCGTATTGAAGAACGCCGTCGAAAAGGTCGGGATCAGCCAGCGCGTGGCGAACTTCACGCTGTCGGTGGGCCTGACGATGGGGTCGTACGGCGCGGTACTGAACTACACGATCGTCATCCTCTTCCTCGCCCAGGCCGGGCGGGTGGAGTTGACTCCCGGGCAGATCATCCTCGGCATGGCACTGGCGATCATGCTGAACATGGGCACGATCACGGTTCCCGGCGGCTTCGCCGTCGCCGCGACCTTCCTCGCCACCTCGCTCGGGCTCCCGCTCGAGGCGGTCGGACTGCTCATCGCGGTCGACTGGTTCACCGGCATCTTCCGGACGTTCCTCAACGTCAACGGCGACACGATGGTCGCGATGCTCGTGGCGAACGGCACCGATGAGATCGATCGGGACGTCTACGCGGGACGCAAGAGCGTCACCGCCGCGGCGGTGGGAGACGACGAGCTCGCGGAGAAGTACGCGGCGGCCGACCGCGCCGACTGATCGCGCCGAGGTGAGGGAGGGTTCTCTCGCGCAGGGCCTCCCTCACCTCCGCGACCGCACGTCACACGGCGTCGAAAAGCGCCGTCCGACGTCACGGGCCCGCACCGAGATCGCGGACCGGCCATACTCCCCTCATGCTCTCCGCGCCCGATCAGGACGGCCCGCCCGGCCCGTGGGTGCCCCCGCACTCCGCCGTCGACGAGCACCCCACTGCTCTCCCCGCGCTGACCAGCGCGTGGGCTGATACATTCCCCGAGCTGTCGCGGTCCGCCCGACCACGATCGACGCCGGACCCGCGCCTTCTCGTGCTGAACGAGGGGGTCGCGCGGGACCTCGATCTCGACCCCCGGCTGCTGCGCACCGACGCCGGGCTCCGTTTTCTCACCGGCGAGCGCCGTGCGCCGGGTTCGCGGCCCGTCGCTCAGGTCTACGCGGGACACCAGTGGGGCGTTTTCCGACCGCTCCTCGGCGATGGTCGCGCCGCCCTCCTCGGCGAACGACGCGACAGAACCGGATCCCTCCGCGACGTCCACGCGAAAGGCATCGGGCCGACGTCGATGTCGCGCGTCGACGGGTTCGCCACCGTGGGTCCGATGCTCCGCGAATTCGTCATGGGTGAAGCGATGCACGCCCTCGGCATCCGGACGACCCGGGCGCTCGCGGTCGTCGCCACAGGCGCCCCCCGCCTGCTCGACGGGGAGGTGCTCCCGGGCGCCGTCCTGACCCGCGTCGCCTCGAGTCACGTCCGGTACGGATCGTTCGAGTACGCGTCATCCCGTGGCGACAGGTCTCTCCTGCTGCGTCTGGTCGATCACGTCACCCGCCGTCACTATCCGCACCTGATCGGAGACCCGGACCCCGCCCGTGCTCTGCTCGCCGCGATCGCCGCCGCCGCGGCCGATCAGACAGCGCGGTGGACGGGCGTCGGGTTCGTCCACGGAGTGCTCAGCACCGACAACGTGCTCGTCTCCGCCGAGACCATCGACTACGGTCCGTGCGCCTTCCTCGACGCCTACGATCCGGATGCCGTGTTCAGTTCGATCGACCACGACGGCAGATACGCGTACGGCCGCCAACCGGAGATCATGCGCTGGAACCTCGACCGCCTCGGGGAAGCGCTGTCGATCGCCCTCGCCGACGATCCCTCCCAGGGTCGATCGGTCGCCAAGGAGATTGTCTCGACGTTCGACGGGCTCTATGTGGACGCGTGGACCGAGGTGTTCCGCGAGAAACTGGGTCTCGGACCGGCGGTCCCGCCCTTGACAGTGCGCGCGCTTGGGGAAGATGTGCTGTCGATGCTCGCGGCCCATCGCCTCGACTTCACGCGCTTCTGGCGGCATCTGGTGACCGCGACCGGAGGTGATCCGTCCGTGATGCAGCACAGCCTCTCGGCACCGGCCGCGTCGGCGATCGGTGCCTGGACCCTTCGCTGGACCGCCCACGCACCGGATGCCGCGCGGATCGCGGCGACGAACCCGATCTACATCCCCCGCAACCACATCGTGGACGAGGCCCTGACGGCCGCCGTTCAGGGAGACCTGCGCCCGGTCGAGGACCTCGTCGAGGTGCTGCGGACCCCGTATCGAGAGCGCGAGACGCCCTTGGCCAGACGGCTCGCGTCGGCTCCCGCGGACGCCGAACGACCGTTCGTGACCTTCTGCGGCACGTGACCCGCGGCGATCGTCTCTATCCGGCCGCCGGCATCATCCCCGAGACGGATGCGACTCCCTCTCGAGGCGGACGCGGGGGCGAACCCGCCCGCCTACCGTGATGATATGCACCCCCGGCAGTGGTTCGTCCCCGCACTGATCGTCATCGCCGCGTCTCTCGTGCTCGGCGGCCTCACCAGTTGAGGGCAGACCTTCCTGCCGTCTGCGCTCACGTCGTTCGCCAACTCCGCCGGCGGGTGGACCATCTTGACCTTCGGGCTCATCTGGCTGGTGCGCCTGAAGCCCCTTCCCGCTGCCGTACTCGGGGCGGTGTCGTTCGTGCTGCTCATCGAGGGCTATCGCATCGTGTCGGGGTGGCGTGGATTCTTCTACGCCGAACCGTTCCAGGACACCTTCACGATCATCGGGGTGCTGGCGGGACCCATCGTGGGCCTGTCGGCCGCGTTCGTGCGCTCGGGGCCGGCGTCGTGGAAGCCCCTGGCGGCCGCTCCCGTCGCGGCCGTGCTGATCGGCGAGGGCGTGTACGGCCTCACGATCGTCGCCGCGACCACCAGCCCCGTCTACTGGGTCCTGCAGATCGTGCTCGGTATCGCGCTGGCGACCGCCGGCGCCCTGGCCGCGCGACCCCGTACCGCACCGATCGTGCTCGGGAGTCTTGCCACCGCCGGCGGATCGGCGGCCTTCATCGGGTTCTACGCGTGGCTGGGCCAGCTCGGTTCATCCGTCTGACGCGGCCGACCCCGCCCGACGGTGTCGAGAGCGGATCGAGGCCGCACGGGGTCCCTCAACGCGCCGCCGAAGACCCCTCGCGGTCGGCCCGCTCCTTTGCCCGCTCCAGGGCGCGCTTCCGCGCGAGACGGGCGTCCTCCTCGAGCTTCTCGGCCTTCGCCTCGTCGCGCGTGAGGTTCACGCCCGTCTCGGGGTCGAACAGGTGCAGCGAGTCCGGCGAGAACCACAGCCGCGAACGGTCCCCCGCGCGGATCGAGCTCATGGCATCCAGAGCCACGACTAGTTCGGTGCGCAGGCTCTCGCCGTCGAGGTCGCGGTCGAGTTCCGACAGCTTCTCCTTCACCGTGGGGTCGGTCTCGTACGGCACGTAGGCGTACAGCACCTCGCCGAGCCACTCCGTCATCTCGATGTCGAACTCGGCCGTGATGCCGCCGGTGAGGTCGCGCTCCGTGGCATCCGCGTCTTCGAACGCGTCGGGCCGGACACCCACGATGACGAGGTCGCGACCCTCGACGGCCGCGCGCAGCCGGTCGTCGAGCGGGACGTCGGCGATGGGCAGACGCAGCGTGTCGCCGTCCACGGTCCCACTGAGGAAGTTCATGGGCGGAGAGCCGATGAATCCGGCCACGAACAGATTGACCGGCTGATCGTAGAGCCCGCGGGGGCTCGCGACCTGCTGCAGCTCGCCGCGGCGCAGCACAGCGACCCGGTCGCCGAGGGTCATGGCCTCGGTCTGGTCGTGGGTGACGTAGACGGTGGTGATGCCGAGCGAGCGCTGCAGGCGTGCGATCTCGGTGCGCATCTGCCCGCGCAGCTTCGCGTCGAGGTTCGAGAGCGGCTCGTCGAACAGGAACGCACTGGCGTTCCGCACGATCGCGCGCCCCATCGCCACGCGCTGACGCTGGCCGCCGGAGAGGTTCGCGGGCTTGCGCTGGAGGTGCTCGTCGAGTTCGAGCAGCTTCGAGGCCCGGCGCACGCGCTCGTCGATCTCTTTGTCGCTGAGGTCGCTCGACTTCAGGCGCATCGGGAACGCGATGTTCTCGTACACCGTGAGGTGCGGATACAGCGCGTAGTTCTGGAAGACCATCGCCAGGTTCCGGTCCTTCGGCGCCTTGTCGTTGACCACCTCGTCGGCGATCCTCAGCTCACCGTCGGAGATGTCCTCGAGCCCGACGATCATGCGCAGCAGCGTCGACTTGCCGCAGCCCGAAGGGCCGACGAGGATCACGAACTCGCCGTCGGCGATGTCGAGGTCGACGCCCTGGACCGCGGTGAACCCGTCGTCGTAGGTCTTGACGATTCTGTTCAGGGTGATGGATGCCATGGTGTGAGTCCTTATCCCTTGACGGCGCCCTGCGTGAGGCCCGAGACGATACGACGTTGGAAGATGACGACGACGATGACGATGGGGATGGTCACCACGATGGCGGCGGCCGAGATGGCGCCGGTGGGCTCCTCGAACTGCGAGGCCCCGGTGAAGAACGACAGGGCCGCCGGCACCGGACGGGCGGCATCCGTCGAGGTCAACGAGATGCCGTAGACGAAGTCGTTCCAGGCGATGAAGAACGCGATGATCGCGGTGGTGAATACCCCGGGGGCCGCGAGGGGCACCACGGTCTTGCGGAAGGCCTCGAACGGCGTCGCCCCGTCCACCTGCGCGGCCTGCTCGAGTTCCCACGGGATCTGGCGGAAGAACGCCGCCAGGGTCCAGATCGAGATCGGCAGTGTGAGCGACAGGTACGGGATGATCAGCCCGAGCCAGGTGTCGTAGAGGCCCACCACGCGCCACAGGTTGAACAGCGGGGTGACGATCGAGACGATCGGGAACACCGACACCGCGAGCGCCGTCGTGAGGATGATGCGTTTGCCCGGGAAGTCGAGGCGGGCGATCGCGTAGGCGCACAGCGTCGCCAGCACCACCGCGATGAAGGTCGCGATGAGCGAGATACCGATCGAGTTGCGCAGCGCCGGCAGGAAGAGGTCCTGCGCGCTGCCGCCGGGGGCGAGGATCGTCGCGTAGTTGTCGAGCGTCCACTCCTGCGGGATGAGCGTTCCCGAGAAGAGCCCCGCCTGCGTCTTGAACGAGGTCATCAGGATCGAGAACACGGGGAACAGCGACCACACGAGCACGGCCGCGATGATCACGAGCCACATGATCCGCTGGGGCCAGGTCATTGCGCGCATCAGCTGCACACTCCTTCACACCGGATGCCGGTCCGCGATCCCGCGGGAACGCCCATCACGAGTTCTTTCCCGCCGACAGATCCACTTTGAATCCCTTGATGAAGATGCCCGCGATGATCAGCACGCTGAGGAACAGCAGCACCGAGATCGCCGAGCCGAGACCGATCTCCAGGCGCCCGATCGAGGTGTTGTAAGCGAGCAGTGACAGCGCCTCGGTGTTGTTGGCTCCCGCGGTCATGATGAAGATGTTGTCGAAGATGCGGAACGCCTCGAGCGTGCGGAAGAGCACGGCGACCATGATCGCGGCCTTCATGTTCGGGAGGATGACGCGGCGCAGCACCTCCCACGAGGTGGCGCCGTCGACCTTGGCCGCCTCCTCGAGGTCGCCGGGCACCTGCGCCAGACCCGACAGCAGCAGCAGGGAGATGAAGGGCGTGGTCTTCCACACCTCGCTGAGGATGATGACCGTGAGCGACGTGCCCTGATAGGCGAACCAGTTGAGGTTCTCGTCGAATCCGGGGATCCACGCCAGCCAGCTGTTGACGTATCCGCCGGAGTTGATGTCGAAGGCGTAGAAGAAAGCGAAGGCCGAGACGACGGTGATGATGCCGTAGGGCACGAGGATCGCCGTCCGGGCGAAGCCGCGGAGCTTCTTGATCGCGCGGTGCATCACCAGCGCGAACGCGAAGCCGATGATGAGCTCGAGCAGCACGGTCACGACGGTGATGAACAGCGTCACCCCCATCGACTGCCAGAACGCCGGGTCGCTGAGGATCACCGCGTAGTTGCGGAACCACACGAACGCCCGGTCGTCGGGGGCGGTCAGGCGCAGACTGAAGAGCGAGTCCCACAGCGCCTGCACGATCGGGTACAGAGTGACCAGCAGCATGATGCCGAAGGCGGGTCCGGCGAGCATCCAGCCCAGGCGGGCCTCGGCGCGCGCGCGGTCCGACCGGCGCTCCTTCTTCTTCGGAGCCGCTGCCTCTTCGCGCCGCGTGGCGCGCGTGACGGTCGTGTCGGTCACAGCAGTCGCTCCCCTCTGAGCACCGCGAGGATGAAGTCGGTCGAGGACGGCGGCGTCGAATCCGGGTTCACCGCGTTCGGTGGATGCCAGGTGCGCTGCAGTCCGATGGAGATCTCGTTGTAGTACGGCGTCTGCGGCCGCGGCGCCCCGAGCTGCAGCGACTCGGCGATGGTGTCGGCCATCGGGAACTTCTCGGTCACCTCGGCGTCGTCGTACGCGGCGAGGTTCGAGGGCGGATTGCCGTTGGTGACGAAGTACTGGGCCTGGTTCTCGGGGCTGACGATGCACGCCACCGCCTGCCAGGCGAGGTCGACGTTCTCGCTGTACGCACCGACGCCGAGGTTGATGCCGCCGACGGGAGGAGCGGCCGGGGTCCCGGCATCCACTCGGGGGTACACCGCCCACCCGAGGTCGTCGACGACCTCCGGGGCCGCACCCTGCATGGCGGGGTAGACGAAGGGCCAGTTGACCATGAACGAGCCGTCGTCGCCCTGGAAGAGATTCATGCTCGCGTTCTCGTCGGCCGTCGGGAGACCCGGACCACCCAGGCCCGACGAGCCGATGCGTCCGATGATGTCGGCCGCTTTCTTCCCGGCATCCGACTCCAGACCGAGCTGCATCTCGTCGGGACCCGCCTCCGGATCCTCGAGGATCTTGCCGCCCCCGGATGCCACGAGCGCGTTGATCCACACGGTGAGCGACTCGGCGAGCGCACCCTGCACGCCCAGCTGCTTGTTCTGATCCTGGGCCGCCTGCATGATCTGGTCCCACGTGACCGGCTGGGTCATGTCGAGGCCCGCCGCCTCGGCGACCGACTTGCGATACCAGAGCAGCTGCGTGTTGGCCCAGAAGGGCACGGTCACGAGCTCGCCGTTCCAGCTCGCCGACTGCACCGCACCCTGGACGATGCCGTCGGTGCTCTGCAGATCGGCGGGAACCGGTGCGAGGAACCCGGGCTCGGCGAGCTCGGGGATGAACGGCGGGTCGAGGCTCATGATGTCGAGCGACCGGTCGCTCGCGGCGAGACGCCGGGCGAGCTGTTCGCGCTGCGATGCCGCATCGCGCGGCAGCAGGGACGTCTCGATGCGGTACGCCCCGTTCGCCGCCTCGGTGCAGGATGCCGCGATCTCGGCCTGACCGCCGTCGTCGGGGTTGATGTACCAGGTGAGAGTGGGCACTCCATCACCCGCGGAGCAGGCGCCGAGCGTGCCCGCCAGGGCGAGCGCCGATGCTCCGGCCACGATCCGTCTCGCCGTTCGCATCCGGCCCCCTCGCCTCTGTGCGCGGGGCGTCGGTACCCGGCGTCGTGCTCACCATCCTGCCGACCGGCGTGGATTCGGGACTTCAGGCTTGCCCCCGGCGTTGGCGGGGTGGTAATCGCGCGGGCGGACAATCGCACCGCGTCGAGTTGCGATGCGCGGATGCAGGTTCGCCGAAGAAGGATCTCCCCCGCAGACCGAATCAGAAGGGACGCAGCGACTCAGCGCGCGGGGCCTGCAGAAACCGAGATCAGAAACCGAGCCCGGCCACGTCGACTTTCACGAACCAATTCCCGGGCACGGCTCATCGCCTGCTCCGGATCCGTGATCGGCCTCTCAAGGTAGTTCGGCTGCGGGGACGCAAGTCTTACTTTGCCCATGGCCGCCTCTCCGTTCCTCCAGGTGCTCACTACCCTAACTCGCCCCTCCCCCACCGCGCACGGCTTCCGCGAACAACACCCCGAGTGCCGCCGCAAAGAGGGCAAGTGTTGCCCCATGACGTTCCTCGAGCGCGTCGGCGACCGGCGCATCGACGGTGAGAAGTCCTAAACCGTCTTCCGACGATCGGATGGGTGCGGAAATGAACGTCTGATAGCCGTTGCCCGTCCCTTGCCACTCGTCAGGATCCACCTCCGAGAGATCGGGGACGCGAACAAAAGGCTTCGGTCCCTGAAGCACTTCGAACGCCTTGTCACCCCGCGGGGTCCCGCGCACGAACGCACTCGGACGGTCTTGCCTGCCACCCGGCTGGCCGGGCTCCATGACAGAGCCATCTTCACCGATGCGGAACACGACAACCCTTACCCCGGAGACGTCGCTGAACGCGTTCGCCAATTCCACGACCACCCGTTCGGCCGCCGACTTCGCCGTCCTCAGGCGCTCCGACCGAGGCTGGGAGGTGGTCGTCGCGGCGAGCTCGAGAAGAGGGCGGAGGGACTGCTCAAGCAGCAGCGCTCGAGCATCGGACGTTTCTTCATCCTCTTCTTCGCGGCGCTTCCACGCGGTTGCCGCCACAGGCACAACCGTGCCCACCATGAGCATCGGAACACTCAGCCAGGGCACGTTAAGCCCCACGAGCCCGCCCCCGGCGAGGAGGAGCCCAGACAAGACGAGGGCAAGAGATTCGAAGCGATTCGCTTGATAACCCAGCCAACGCCACGACCCGACGATGGGGTTCGTAGGAGGAGTCCTTGGCATCCGGAAAGCGTAGCCGCCCCATACCCCGCGCATTTGACGCCTGTGGGCGGTGAACCGCCCCATCGATCGGACGGGACGGTTCGAGGTCAGACAGTCACTCGCCGCGCGAGATCGCGATCATCTCGTCGCGAGGGACGACCTTGATGCGCGCCCGCTCGTGAGGGGCGCCGAGAGCCACTTCGTGCTCATCGAGGCGGTGCCAGCCGTCGAGGTCGGTCCAGCGCACGCCGCGCTCGGCGAGGAGGGCCGGAACGGCCTCTTCCTCGGGGTGCGCGGGACGCCACCACGCGCCCTGGTCGTTGATGACGTGGCGTACCGTCTCCATGGCATCCGACTTCGTGTGCCCGATGAGGCCGACGGGCCCGCGCTTGATCCACCCGGTCGCGTAGACGCCGGGAACACGCGAGTTCGAATCGGCCGAGAGCACCTGACCCTCGTGATTCGGGATGACGCCGTGCCGCTCGTCGAAGGGAACGTCTTTCAACGGCGAACCGAAGTAGCCGACCGCGCGGTAGATCGCCTGGATGGGGACCTCGCGGATCTCGCCGGTGCCGATGACGCCGCCCTCGGCGTCGGGCTTCGTGCGCTCGTAGCGGAAGGCGGCCACGCGACCCTCGTCGTCCTTCACGACCTCGAGCGGCTTCGCCCAGAAGTGCAGGTGCAGGCGGCGCGACGCTTCTCCGCCGGCGTTGTTCACGCCCGGGCGGGTGCGCCACTGCTGCAGCACGCGGTCGATGACCTTGACCTGCTTGTTCGTCTCGATCGCCGCCCGCGAGGCGTCGTCGTAGTCGAAGTCCTCGTCGTACACGACCATGTCGACGTCGCGCAGCTCACCGAGTTCGCGCAGCTCGAGCGGGGTGAACTTCACCTGCGCCGGGCCGCGGCGACCGAACACGTGCACGTCGGTGACCGGCGAGGCCGTCAGCCCCTGGTAGACGTTGTCGGGCACTTCGGTCGGCAGCAGGTCGTCGGCGTGCTTCGCGAGCATGCGCGTGATGTCGAGGGCGACGTTGCCGTTGCCGATGATCGCGACCGACTCGGCTTCCAGCGGCCACTCGCGCGGTACATCGGGGTGACCGTCGAACCAGCTGACGAAGTCGGCCGCGCCGTACGACCCGAGCGCGTCGATGCCGGGGATGTCGAGGTCGGCGTCGCGGATCGCGCCGGTCGAGAAGATGACGGCGTTGTAGTGCTGCTTGAGGTCGTCGAGGGTGATGTCCTCGCCGAAGCGCACGTTGCCGAACAGGCGGATATCGCCGCGGTCGAGAACTTCGCGCAGCGCCGTGACGACGCCCTTGATGCGCGGATGGTCGGGGGCCACGCCATAGCGGACCAGGCCGTAGGGCGCGGGCAGCTGCTCGAACAGGTCGATCGAGACGTCGAATTGACGCTCGGCCTTCAGCAGGATGTCCGCGGCGTAGATGCCGGCGGGGCCGGCTCCGACGATGGCGAGGCGCAGCTTCGTCATGGGGTCCTCTCGATCGCGATCGGGGGGGTGGAAAGGGGATCAGGCCGAGCGGTCGGCCACGGCGCGGGCGAAACGCGTCAGCGCCTCGCGCACGGCGCCGTCGGGTAGGGGCGCAAGGGCGTCGATCGCCTCTTGCGACCACTGGTGCGCAAGACGCAGAGTCTCGTGCGTGGTCTCGTGGTCGCGGAGCTCCGCGAGCGCCGCGTCGAGGATCGACGGGTCGGCGCCATCGGCGATGCGTTCCTGTCCCTCGTCGATGCGGGCACGGAGGTCGGCGGATGCTGCGTCGGAGCGGTGTCCGAGCAGCAGGTACGGCATGGTCGGCACCCCCGCACGCAGGTCGGTGCCGGGAACCTTGCCCGTCTCGGACGGGTCGGGCGACAGGTCGATGACATCGTCGAGCAGCTGGAAGGCGACTCCCGCCTTCTCACCGAAGACGACCATCGGCTGCTCGTACTCTTCGGGAGCGCCGGAGTAGATGACGCCCGACTGGGCGGCGGCGGCGATGAGGGAGCCGGTCTTGTCGGCGAGGACACGAAGGTAGTAGTCGACGGGCTCGTCGCCCTCTTGCGGGCCCACGGTCTCGTGCATCTGTCCGAGCACGAGCCGCTCGAACGTGTCGGCCTGCAGCTGGATCGCGCGTTCGCCACGGCGGGCCATGAGCTGGCTGGCGCGAGCGAACAGCAGATCGCCGGTGAGGATGGCGATGTTGTTGCCCCACACCGTCTGGGCGCTCGGCACCCCGCGGCGCTTGTCCGCTCCATCCATGACGTCGTCGTGATAGAGCGAGCCGAGGTGTGTGAGCTCCAGCGCGGTGGCGACTTCGACCACCTCGCGCGTCGTTCCCTGACCCAGCTGCGCGGTCAGGATCGCGAGCATCGGCCGCACCCGCTTGCCGCCGGCCTCGTAGAGATAGCGCGCGGTGACGTCAGCCAGCTTGTCGGCGCTTCGCACCTCGCCCTCGAGCTCGGCCTCGACGAGGGCGAGACCGGCCTCGACGGTGGAGAGAAGGGTGCGCGAACGGAGGCCTGCGAAGATGCGGTCGCTCAGGCCCATCTTGCCGGACAGGCGGGAGCCGGCCGCGGGCGGTCTCGGGGTCACTCTTTCAGCCTAGCCTGGCGCGCTGAGGGCCAGCCGCGGGTATCTCGACGCTTGACAGCGATCAGGCACGGCGGGAGCTGCCGCCGACGCCGGGATCAGTCGGCTGGACGGATGCCGCGATGAAGGGCCACGATGCCGAACGACAGGTTGCGGTACTCCACGTCATCCCATCCCGAGTCGCGCATCCAGCGGGCCAACGTCGGCTGGTCCGGCCAGTCGCGGATCGACTCGTTGAGATAGTCGTACGCGTCGGCATTGCTGCTCACGGCCTTGGCGACGATCGGCAGCACGCGGTCGTTGTAGAACCGATAAAGGCCGTTGAAGACGGGCGACGGCGGGTGCGAGAACTCGCACACGACGATGCGGCCGCCGGGGCGGGTTACGCGGCGCAGTTCGCGGAGCGCCCGGCGCGGGTCGTTGACGTTGCGCAGCCCGAACGACATCGTCACCGCGTCGAACTCGCCGTCGCGGAAGGGGAGGTCGGTGGCATCCGCCTGCACGAACTCGAGATTCGGCACGTCCCCGTGACGGCGACGCCCCTCGGCGATCATTCCGCGCGAGAAGTCGGCGGCGACCACGTGGGCCCCGCTCGGCACGAACGCCATCGACGAGGTGCCGGTGCCGGCGGCCAGGTCGAGGATCCGTTCGCCCTTCTTCGGCGCCACCGCCCGCAGCGTCGCGACGCGCCACAGCCGGTCGTTGCCGAGGCTGAGCACCGAGTTGGTGCGGTCGTAGGCGGCGGCGACCTGATCGAACATGCCGCTGACGCGCTGCGGGTCTTTGCCGAGGTCGGCGCGGTTGGGGTCGCTGCTCACTCGTCGAGTCTAGGCCGGGGTGACGGGGCGGTCGCCGGGGCTTGCGAGAGCCGCGAGGCGCTCGAGCCACGGACCGGTGACCGCGTCGCTGAAGGGCGCCTCGTATGCGCGCACCCGTCGCTCGAGGTCGGAGGCCGCGGCATCCAGGTGGTCGACGATGTCGAGCGGGTAGCCGTACCGGACGCGGTGGTCGTCCCATTCGTCGCGGTCATCGATCCACGTCCCGCGTCCGTCGGTGCGACGCACGACGTCGAGGTCCATGTCGATGCCGCGCGGCACGCCGTCATCGTGCCAGCGCACGTCCCAGGCGAGGTCGATGTAGACGGCGACCGGGTGCGGGTCGGCGTTGTGGGTGAAGGCCCAGTCGCCGCTCGCCGGGACCAGGGTGACGTTCGGCTGACGGCAGACGAACTCCGCCCCCGGGCGAGCGCTGCGCCATCCGACCTGCTGCCCGAACCAGTCGCCCCACTCGTCGGCGCCGAGGTAGACGCTGTCCTGCACCCAGTGCGGCGAGCCGTCCCATTTGCGCCACTCGAACAGCAGGCGGGTGCCGGGGGCGGGTCGGGGATCCATGTTCCGGAGTCTAAATCGCCCGCCGCGGCCCATGGTCGCGACCCGCCCCGCCCTCTGTCCGGACGCAGCCCGCCCGACGCGGGGCACAACGCAGGACGTCCGCGGCCGACCGCCCGCGATCCCGCCGCCAGACCGTGACCGAGCGGCCGATCGCCTCCGTCCTGCTCCGCGCGTCCCGCCCGCGGGGCGCGGGTCTACGCTGAAAGACGTGCTCGAACCCGCGGAAGACGTCGTGCCGCGCCTGCGGGTGGTCACGCGCGAGCTGCCCCCGATGGACGACGTCCTGGCGTACACCACCTCCTACGACCCGCTCTTCTGGAGTCGTCGAGGCGAGTCGCTCGCCGCCTTCGGCGATCTGCTGACGCTGCGCTATGTCGGCGAACGACCGGGGGATGCCACGATCTCCGACCGCTGGCGTGCCATCGCCGCGGCAGCCGAGATCGACGACCCCATGCGGCTACCCGGAACGGGTCTGGTGGCTTTCGGGTCGTTCGTGTTCGACCCGCGGTCCGCACGTGAGAACGTCCTGCGCGTCCCGGGCATGATCGTGGGCCGCCATAGCGGACGCGCCTGGGTCACGCGCCTCGCCTTCGACGACACCCCCGACGAGCCCGAGCCCGAACTCCCGCCGCGCTCGCCCTTCGGCCCGCACTGGTCGGCGACCCTGGGTCCCGGGCAGCAGACGGCCGAGAAGTATCAGGATGCCGTCCGTCAGGCCATCGAGGCGATCGGCGCCCGCGAGGTGGCCAAGGTGGTGCTCGCGCGCGACATCGTCGGCACCGTTCCCGCGGGCAGTGACCTGCGCCGACTCGTGCGTTCCCTGCTCGAGGGCTACCCCGACTGCTGGGTCTTCGCCGTCGACGGGCTCATCGGCGCCAGCCCCGAGACCCTGGTGACGGTGTCGGGCGGCACGGTGACCGCCCGGGTGCTCGCCGGCACGGCGGCGCGTGGAGGGGATACGGACGCCGACGTGGCGGCATCCGTCGGTCTGAGCCGGAGCGTGAAGGATCAGGACGAGCATCGCTTCGCCGTCCAGAGCGTGCTCAAGGCGCTCGGCCCGCACACGTCGTCACTGGCGGCCGAGGACCAGCCCTTCACGCTCAAATTGCCGAATGTCTGGCACCTCGCCACCGACGTCGAGGGCGTGCTCAGCGAAGACGCGTCCTCGCTCGATCTGCTCTCGGTCCTGCACCCCACCGCCGCGGTCGCGGGCACGCCCACGGCGGCGGCGATCGAGGTCATCCGACGCCTCGAGCCGTTCGATCGCGGCCGGTACGCGGGTGCCGTGGGCTGGACGAGCGCCTCGGGCGACGGGGAATGGGCCATCGCCCTCCGGTGCGCGCAGATCGACCGGGCGGCCCCGTCATCGCCCACCGCAGCGATCACCGCCTACGCCGGTGCGGGGATCGTCTCCGAGAGCGTCCCCGAGTCGGAGCTCCTCGAGACGCGCGTCAAGTTCCGCCCCATCGTCGAAGCTCTCGCCTAGTCGCCGACCGATGCGACGTCGGTCACCTCGGATCAGGATGCCGCGAGGCGACGCTTCTCCTCCTCGACGTCGTAGTCGGCCGCCGGCCACCGCGGACCGATGTCGGTCAGGGCGTCGATGAGCAGCTGCTGGACCGCGAGACGGGCGTACCACTTGCGGTCGGCGGGCACGATGTGCCACGGCGCGATCGGCGTCGAGGTGCGTTCGATGGCGACCTGGTAGGCGTCCATGTAGTCGTCCCAGAGTTCGCGCTCGTTTACGTCGGAGGGGTTGTACTTCCAGTGCTTCTCGGGCCGGTCGAGGCGCTCGGCGAGACGCTCGCGCTGCTCGTCCTTCGAGATGTGCAGCATGACCTTGACCACCCGGATGCCCATCTCGGCGGCCTGCGCTTCGAAGGCGACGATCGCTCCGTATCGACGCTCGATCTCCGACGCCGGAGCGAGGGAGCGCACGCGCCCGATGAGCACGTCCTCGTAGTGCGAGCGGTCGAAGACGCCGATGCGCCCGGCATCGGGCAGGCGCTTCTCGATGCGCCACAGGAAATCGTGCGCGAGTTCCTCGGCGGTGGGTTTCTTGAACGAGGCGAGCTCGACGCCCTGCGGATCGACGGCTCCCACGACGTGCCGCACGATTCCGCCCTTGCCCGCGGTGTCCATCGCCTGCAGGACCAGCAGCACCGAGCCGGTGGCCGTTCCCGCGACGCTCTGGGCGAAGAGCCGCTCCTGCAGATCCTCCAGTGGCTCCCGGCCGGCGTCGAGGTCGGCTTTGCCGGTGGCCTTGTTCCCGTCGTAACCGGGCGTCGACCGCGGGTCGATCTCGCTGAGGCGGAAGCCGGGCTCGACACGGAGCGCGTCGGAGGCGGGCGTGGACCATCTGCTGCTCGTACTCATCCCGTCATCGTGCCGCGGCATCCCGCGTCGGCACCACCCGTTGACGAGGGAATCAGCGTAGGAGCGGGACCTCGATGAGCTGGCGGCCTCCCGCGGGCGCGGTGAGCAGCTGATCGAGCGCGACCCGGGTCGTGCACCGGTGGTACTCCCACCCGAAGGCGAGCGCGAGGTGCTCGAGCCGCGCGGTGTGGGGGGTGTACTGCACGCGGGCCATCGCATCGGCCCCGGCCACCCCGGCCACCTCGAGGCCGTCGAAGATCGTGCCGCCCCCGTCGTTTCCCACCACGACCTGCAGCCTCGGCTCGGCCTCTCCCGGAGGAAGCAGCAACGCCCCCACGTCGTGCAGGAACGCCAGATCACCCAGCAGCAGCCGGGTGACCCCCGGACGCTCGTCGACCTGGCTCGCCAGGGCCACTCCGGTCGCCGTGGCGATCGTCCCGTCAATGCCGGCGAGACCGCGATTGGAGTGAACGGCGACCTTCTTCCCGCCCAGCACTTCGTCGGCCACGCGGACCAGCCGCGACGAGCCGAACACGAGGCGGTCGTGCGGCCACGTCGCCCGCCAGAGGGCGTCGACGAGCGCGGCGCGATCCAGCGGCGCACGCATCACCTCGACCTCGGCGCTGATCGCCCCGAGCCGCTCGTGCGGAACCGCGGATGCCAGACCGTCGGCGTCGGGGGCGGGGGGAGACAGGTCGACGGCGGCGTCGCGCGACGCGCGCATCCACTCCCCCAGCCACGCGCGATCCGCGTCGCCGGACACCCGCACCGCGTCGACCGCGAGGGTCGCGCCGTTGAGGTTGATGGGCTCTCCCGGGCCGCGCACGGCGATCACTTCCACGTCGTCGCGCCCGAGCAGCAGCGCCACCTCGCGGCTGAGAGTCGGGCGTCCGAACACCACGACGCGTTCGACGCGTCCGCCGAGGGAGGGCTCGCGCAGCAGCGAGCGGTACCCGTGCACGATCTGCCGACCGAAGCGCGCGCCGCTGACGATCTCGGCGATCAGCGGAAAGCCTCCCGCGTGGGCGAGCTGCTCGGCCGCGGCGCCCGCATCGGCTCCCGCGACGACGAGGGTGCGCGGACCGGTCTCGATGCGGTGCGCGGCCTCGATGTCGGGGGCCACGTCGGCCACTCCGATCCCGCCACCGCCCTGGTAGAGCGCGCCGGAGACGTCATCCGTGGCGTCCGTCGGCGACTCGACGGCTCGGGATGCCGCCCGCTCGACGAGCCACGACGGCGACGCCCCGGCGAGCGGCTCGCGCAAGGGGACGTTGACGTGCACGGGGCCGGCCGGACGCATGCCCTCACCGAGGGAGGCGGCCAGCGCCTCGGCCGCAAGAGCGTCGAGTGCGGCGGTCTGCTCGCCGGTACCGGCGGCGTCGAGCAGTTCGGGAACGGCCAGGTCGGCCTCGAACCGCGCGGCCGAGCGGAACAGCCCCGGCTGGCGGGTCGTCTGATTGGCGCCCACACCGCGGAGTTCGGCCGGGCGGTCGGCGGTGAGCAACACCAGGGGGACGCCCGCGTGGTGGGCCTCGAGAGCGGCCGGGAGGAGGTTGGCCACGGCGGTGCCCGACGTGCACACCACGACCGCGGGAATCCCCGTCTCGCGGGCGATACCGAGGGCTGTGAAGCCGGCGACGCGCTCGTCGATACGCACGTGCAGGTGGACGAGCCCCGCGCGCTCGAGGTCGGCGGCGACCAACGCGAGGGCCTGGGATCGCGACCCCGGACTGAGCACGATGTGGCGCACGCCCCGGGCCACGAGTCCGCTCAGGAGCGCGGCTGCGGCATCGGTGGCGGGCGCGCCACCTGTGAGCGAGGTCACCGCCGTTCAGCCGACGGCGCCGCGCTGACCGCGGGTGTCGTCGTCGCCCTTGCCCGGAGGGTTGTCGGGGTCGACCGGCTTCTGCGGCGGCTCCGGGTCGTCGGCCTCGGAATCGAGCTGCGCGAGTTCTTCTTCGAGCCGGCGAATCCGCTCGTCCTGCTCGGCGCGGGCCGACGCCGTCATACGCCCCAGGAATTCCGGATCGTCGTCGGGCGCGCGTCGCACGACCGGCTTGCCCGCGGCGCGACCCCGACCGATGACGAACCAGAGGATGCCACCGAGCACCGGCAGCAGGATGACGATCGCCATCCACGCGCCCTTGCTCACTCCGCGGTGACGGGAGGTCGGCTGCACGGCGCAGTCCACGATCGTGTAGACCCAGAAGACGGTCGCCACGAGCGCCAGGATGAGAAGCAACCGTGCCATGGATCGATTCTACGTGCGTCGGCTGTGCGACGGCCCGGAGGCGTCATCCGGTCTTCCGCCGTCGAACCACTCGTGGGAGCGGCGGGAACGACGGTCGTAGACTGGGCGCATGCGCGCTCGCTCGGCCCTCGTCTACACGGTGCTGCGACTCCTCGCGTTCCTCGTGCCCCTCGGCATCCTGCTGCTGTTCCCCGTGTTCCAGGAGCTGCCCTGGCTCGCCGCCATCTTCGCGGCGCTCATCGGCTTCAGCCTGTCGCTGCTGTTCCTGCGTCGCCCCCTCGACAACGTCACGGGCGGTCTCGCCGAGCGTCGCGCGCAGCGCACCGCGAGCGGCCGGCGAACGGGTGCAGAGACCGATGCAGATGCCGAAGACGCCGTCGTGGATTCGGCGCAGCGCGGCACCCCTCGAAACAGGCCGACCGAGTCCGGCGAGCCCCCGGCCATCTGACCCGCCGCCCACTCACACCAGCTGTCCTCGGCTAGTTCGCCTCCTGAGGACGGTGCGGGCGTCAGCCGGCGAAGGCCCAGAACAGCAGCGCGCCGTAGGCCACGGAGGTGAAGCTCGTCACCTGGAGGGCGGTGATGAGCTCGCGCGGGGCACGGTAGGTCCACACGATCAGAATCGCGGCGAGACCGCCGAGCAGGGCGATGAGCGTCAGCCAAGCGATCGGGTAGACGAACGCCAGGAAGACCGCGATGGCGAACGGGACGAGCACGAACACTGTGAACAGCACCTGCGTCGCCCGCCGCCCGATGAGCACTGTCAGCGTGCGCTTGCCCGCCACGCGGTCCTGATCGATGTCACGCAGGTTGTTGGCCAGGAGCACCGCGCATGCCAGGAGGCCGGCGGCCACGGCTCCGAACCACGCCTCCTGCGGCAGCGAGAACACCTGCAGCCACGTGGTCCCGAGAGTCGCGACGAGGCCGAAGAAGACGAACACGAACAGCTCGCCCATCGCGTTGTAGCCATAGGGGCGCTTGCCGCCGGTGTAGAACCAGGCGGCGACGATGCACACGGCACCCACGAGGAGGAGCCACCACTGGCCCGTGCGGATGACCAGAGCCAGGCCGATGAGCGCGGCGAGCGCGAAGAACGACAGTGCGACCAGGAGCACCGTTCGCGGCTTCGCCTTCCTTCCGCCGGTGAGGCGGCCCGGTCCCACTCGCACGTCGTCCGTTCCCCGGATGCCGTCGCTGTAGTCATTGGCGTAGTTGACGCCGATCTGCAGGGCGAAGGCCACGGCGAGGCAGGCCAGGGCGATGACCCAGTGGAGTCGGTCGTCGACGAGGGTTGCCGCCCCCGTGCCGATCAGCACCGGGGTGATCGCGAGCGGAAGAGTCCGCAGGCGCGCCGCCGCGATCCAGTCGCGCGCGGTCGCGGGGGTCACGGCCTGGGCCGCTCCGCTCTTGGGCTTCTGCGGGTTGCCGCCCGGGCGCCGCTTCGCGGCGGATGTCGAACGCTTACGAGACTGTGCTGCCACGGAGGCTCATCCTAAGCCCGGGTGCCGGGTGCGCCCGCCGCCAGCCAGCGACGGAGGGCTGCACGGTCGGGCTTGCCCGAGTCGAGTGCGGGCACCTCGTCGACGACCACCACGCGCGCCGGGCGCGCGGGGGCGCCGAGAGCCTCGCCGACGGCGGCGCGGACGCGCTCGAGCACGGAGGACACCTCCCTCACCTCGACGTGCGGCAGGACGACGGCCGAGCCTTGACCCCAGACGGCATCCGAGATCGGCACGACCACCGCAGCTTCCAGTCCCGCCAGGCTCCGCACCGTCGATTCCACCCGGTCCAGCGACACATTCACCCCACCCGAGACGATGACGTTGTCGAGGCGGCCGGACACGTGCAGCTCTCCGTCGACGATCTCGCCCCCGTCACCGGTGCGGTACCAGCGGGTGCCGTCGGAGTCGACGGGGAAGAGGGATGCCGTGCGCTCCGGCTCGTCGAGATAACCCTCGGCAAGGGTGGGCCCGGCCAAGCGCACCTCCCCCTCGACGATCGCCATGGCGACGCCGTCGAGAGGGACGCCGTCGTAGACGCAGCCGCCGCTGGTTTCGGTGGAGCCATAGGTGCGCACGACCCTCGCGCCCGCGGCCGCCGCGCGTTCGAGAACCGACGGCGCGAGCGCCTGCCCTCCGATGAGGATGGCCTCGAACGAGCGCAGCGACTGGGCGACGGCGCGATCGGAGTCGGCGGCATCCAACAGGCGCTGAAGCTGCGCGGGGACCAGGGAGGTGTAGGTCGGCACGCGCGCACCATTGTCGTGCGAGGCCATACCGAGGGCGGCGGCGGCGAACGGTTCGGGGCGGAAGGGACCGCCGAGGACGGCAGGCTCCCGGTCGGCGAGGAACGCCCGCACGAGCACCTGCACCCCGGCGACGTAGGTCGCCGGCACGGCGAGCAGCCACGACCCCTCGCCGATACGCGCCGCGGTCGCATAGGCACTCGCGATCAGCGCGTTGCGCGAGAGCACCACCGATTTGGGCACGCCCGTCGATCCCGACGTCGTCACGACCGCGGCGGTGCCCGAGGGCACCTCGCCGAGGGGGTCGATCCGCCCCAGCGAGACCGCCGGGCCTGCACCCAGCACCGCCGCCCGAAGGGCGCGCAGCACGTCGCGGGGGCTGGTGGACGCCGGTGGTCCGATTCTCACGTCTCGGTGGTCCCGGTCAGTAGTGCCACGGCACGTCGGACCAGTCGGGGTCGCGCTTCTCGAGGAAGGAGTCGCGACCCTCGGTCGCTTCATCGGTTCCGTAGGCGAGGCGCGTCGCCTCCCCCGCGAACAACTGCTGCCCCACCAGGCCGTCATCGACCGCGTTGAAGGCGTACTTGAGCATCCTGATCGCGGTGGGCGACTTCGTCAGGATCGTTCGGGCCATCGCGAGCGCCTCCCGCTCGAGCTCGGCGTGCGGCACGACGCGGTTCACGGCACCCATCTCGTACGCCCGCTGGGCCGAGTACTCCTCCGCGAGGAAGAAGATCTCGCGCGCGAACTTCTGACCGATCTGGCGCGCGAAGTACGCGGAGCCGTACCCGGCGTCGAAGGATCCGACGTCGGCATCCGTCTGCTTGAAACGGCCGTGCTCGGCGCTCGCGATGGAGAGGTCGCACACGACGTTGAGCGAATGCCCGCCGCCGGCAGCCCACCCCGGGACCACGGCGATGACGACCTTCGGCATGAAACGGATCAGGCGCTGCACCTCGAGGATGTGGAGGCGCCCGGCGCGGCCGGGATCGTGCACAGCGGTCTCGTCGTGCGAGTACTTGTAGCCGTCGCGGCCGCGGATGCGCTGATCGCCGCCCGAGCAGAACGCCCAACCGCCGTCTTTCGTGCTCGGCCCGTTGCCGGTCAGCAGCACGACGCCGATGCGGTGATCCTGGCGGGCGATGTCGAGCGCGCGGTGCAGCTCATCGACGGTATGTGGGCGGAAGGCGTTGCGCACCTCGGGACGGTCGAACGCGATGCGGGCGACGCGCCCGTCGTGGGTGACGTGCGCGGTGATGTCGGTGTATCGCTCGGCGCCGGGCGCGAGCGTCCACTCGGCGGGGTCGAAGAGCTCGGAGACGGTCACCCGATCAGCCTCAGGCGTTCTTCGCGTCGCGCCAGGTCAACCACCGCTCGATGAGCGAGTAGTCCCATTCGGGGCCCGAGAAGCCGAGGGTGAACAAGCGCGTGCCGGCGTCGAAGAGGGCGTCGGCGTCGGTCTCGTCGCGATCCTTCAGCTCGTTCGACACGACGAGGGTCGACAGGTCGCGTCCCTCGGTCTCGGCCCACTTCTCGATCACGCCGAGCTTGTGCGGGAGCTCGTCGGGCGTGACGAAGCTGTGCCAGATGTCGGCGTGGCGCGCGACGATGCGCAGCGTCTTCTGCTCGCCCTTGCCGCCGATCATCACGGGGATCTTGCGAGTGGGGGCGGGGTTCAGCTTTCCCCAGCGGTCGACGATGCGGTCGAGGTCGGCGGCGAGCGCGTTCAGACGCGAGCCCGCGGTGCCGAACTCGTAGCCGTACTCGTCGTAGTCGCGCTGGAACCAGCCCGATCCGGTGCCGAAGATGAAACGGCCGGTGTCGCCGCCCTTCTTGCTGATGTGGTCGATCGTGCGGGCCATGTCGGCCTGCAGATCGGCGCCGCGGTAGCTGTTGCAGTTGACCAGCGCCCCGAACTCGACCCTCTCGGTCTGCTCGGCCCAGGCCGACAGCATTGTCCACGACTCGAAGTGCTCGCCGTCGGGGTCGCCGTACAGCGGGAAGAAGTGGTCCCAGTTGAACAGGATGTCGACGCCCATCTCTTCCAGACGGAAGACGGCGTCGCGGATGTCGGAGTACTGCACGTGCTGCGGCTGGATCTGGACGCCGAGCCGGACCGGAGTGTCGAAGAGCATGCGGTCAGCCTATTCCGGGCCACTGACACCCGGGCCAGGATGGGGACATGAGCACCACGCCCCTCCCGCCCTTCGCCGACGTCCTCGCCACCGCGCGGGTGGTCGCCCTTCCGCTCGCCGCGCCGTTCCGCGGCATCCGCACCCGCGAGGCCGTGGTGTTCGAGGGGCCGCGGGGGTGGACGGAATTCTCGCCTTTCGCGGAGTACCCCGACGCTGAAGCGGCCACCTGGCTCGCCGGCGCCCTCGACTTCGGCTGGCGACCCACGCCGCCGGCCGTCCGGGACGTCGTCGCCGTCAACGCCACGGTGCCCGCCGTCCCGGCATCCGACGTCGCCCGCATCCTGGCCCGGTACGACGGATGCCGCACGGCGAAGGTGAAGGTGGCAGAGGCGGGACAGACGCTCGCCGACGACGTCGCGCGGGTGCGGGCGGTGCGCGACGAGATGGGGCCGGAGGGCCGCGTGCGCATCGATGCCAACGCGGCGTGGAACGTCGACGAAGCCGAGCGAGCGATACACGCGCTCGCCGAATTCGACCTGGAGTACGTGGAGCAGCCCTGTGCCGAGGTCGACGAGCTCGCCGAGTTGCGGGAGCGCATCGGATACCTCGACATCCCGGTCGCCGCCGATGAGAGTGTGCGAAAGGCGGCCGATCCGCTCCTCGTCGCCCGTGCCGGGGCAGCCGACATCCTGGTGATCAAGGCGCAGCCGTTGGGCGGAGTGCACGCGGCGCTCGACCTCGTCGCCCAGGCGGGGCTCCCCGCGGTGGTGTCCAGCGCGCTCGACACCTCGATCGGACTGTCGATGGGGGCGGCCCTCGCCGCGGCGCTGCCGCAGCTCGACTTCGACTGCGGTCTCGGCACCGCATCGTTGTTCACGGCCGACGTCGTGGCATCCCCCCTCATCGCCCGGGGGGGCGTGGTGTCACTCGAACGCCCGCGGCCGTCGTCCACCGACCTCGATCGCGTGGCCGCCGACGACGAGCGTCGCGACTGGTGGCTGGCCCGCCTGCGTCGCTGCTACGACCTGCTCGAGGTCACTCGAGGATGAGCCCGACCACCTGAGAGAGCCGCTCGGCCAGTCCCGAGCGGGACAGCGCCGGCGCCTGACGGAGGAGCAGAGCGGTCTCCGACGTCGAGACCCACACCGACAGCAGCAGCTCCGTCGCGACGTCGGCGGGTACGCGCAGCGACAACCCGCGCGCTTCGGCGATGTCGCGCACGAGGTGGGTGACGCTCTCGCCCAACCCCTGATTCAGCGCGAGGTACGCCTGGGCGAACTCGGGATTGCGCAGGGCCTGAAGGCGCGTCTCGGCGCCGAGAAGCACGTCGAGGCGATCCTCCCCCGTCGCCTCGAGCACCTCGTGCACGAGCTGCATCACGTCGTCGGCAGTGTTGAGACCGCGGTCCTCGATGGAGGTCACCCGCTCCCGCACGGCGGCGATGGTGGTCTCGGCGGATCGCGCGCAGAGCGCCAGGAACAGCTCCTCCTTCGAGGCGAAGTTGGAGTAGAACGCACCGCGGGTGAAGCCCGCTCGCTCGCACACGGCCTCGACGGAGGCAGCATCGATGCCGACCTCGGCGAACACTTCAGCGGCGGCATCCATCAGGCGGGTACGGGTGTTCTCGCGGCGGCGCGTCGTCGCGGGCGCGGAATCGGTCATCCGTGACCTCCAGTCCTCGGGTGAAATCCAGGTTCGACCTCACCATCGGGGACTACGATACATTGATGTATCCGATACGGTGATGTATCGACTCATTCACCGATCGTGGGAGCCGCCGTGTCGACATTCCTGTACACCCTGGGTCGCTGGTCATTCCGTCACCCTTGGCGGGTCCTGACCGCGTGGCTTCTCATACTGGTCGTCGCCGGCGGCGGGGTCGCGCTCTTCGCGAAGGGGACCGACAACACCTTCGCGATCCCCGGCACCGAATCGCAGGCCGGGCTCGAGATGCTCGACCGCACCTTCCCGCAGGTGAGCGGCGCCAGCGCCGAGATCATCGTGGTCGCTGCCGACGGCGCGAGCGTGCGCGATCAGGCGTACCAGACGGCCATCGCCACGACGACCTCCGATGTCAGCGGGCTCGACTTCGTCGCGGCGGTCACCGATCCGTACGACTCGCGCATCGCGGGCGGCATCGCAGAAGACGACCGCGCCGCGATCGTCCGCATCCAGTTCTCCGGCGAGGCGACGGCCGTCCCCGAAGCCACGGAGACCGGGCTCCGCGACGCTGCCACCGCCCTCGGTTCCGCCCTGCCCGCCGGTTCGCAGGCCGTCCTCGGTGGCCAGCTCTTCGCCACCGAGATTCCCGGCGCGACCCTCACCGAAGCCCTCGGCGTGGTGATCGCCGCGCTCGTGCTCATGGTGACGTTCCGCTCGTTCCTCGTGGCCGGAATGCCGTTGGCCACCGCGATCCTCGGCGTCGGCCTCTCGATCGCGCTCATCTTCATCGCCACGGGCTTCGCGACCGTCTCGTCGACCACGCCGCTCCTGGCGGTGATGCTGGGCTTGGCGGTCGGCATCGACTACGCCCTCTTCATCGTGTCGCGGCATCAAGACCAGACGAGAGCAGGCATGGATCCCGAGGAGTCCACCGCCCGCGCCGTCGGCACGGCCGGTTCGGCCGTCGTCTTCGCCGGAATCACCGTGCTCATCGCCCTCATCGGACTCAGCTTCGCCGGCATCCCGTTCCTCACCACCATGGGCGTCGCCGCCTCGGTCGCCGTGGCGATCGCGGTGTGCGTCGGACTCACCCTCACCCCCGCGTTCCTCGGTTTCGCCGGACACCGTGTGGTCGGGTGGGGGTTCACGCGACCGAAGAAGCGCGCTCGCGGCGCCGGCACCGAGGACGACCCGACTGAGGCCGCCCGGATTGCCGCCGAGAGCCGAGAGAAGGCTGACACCGCGGCCATCCGTGCGCAGCGCAACGGACCCGCGAAGCGCTGGGTGGGGCTGGTGACACGGCATCCCGTGGTCACCACCGTCGGCATCGTCGCCCTCCTCGGAACGGCAGCGATCCCCGCTGCATCTCTCGCCCTCACCCTGCCGAACGCCGGGCAGCTGCCCGAGGGTGACGAGGCCCGCGTGGCGTACGAGTTGACCGACGAATACTTCGGTCCGGGCGCCAACGGGCCGCTCATCATGACCGGCACCATCGTCACGAGCAACGACCCGCTCACGCTGATGACCGACCTCGGCGAAGAGATCGCGAAGATCCCCGGTGTGGCCGAGGTCGCGCTGGCGACCCCGAATGAGACCGCCGACACCGGCATCGTGCAGATCGTGCCCGAGACCGCCCCCGACGACCCGCGCACCGCCGACCTCGTGCGCGAGCTCCGGGCCCAAGAGGACCGCCTCTACGACGAATTCGGCGTGCGCCTGCTGGTCACCGGCTACACCGCGGTGACGATCGACATCTCCGATCAGCTCGGGGCCGCGCTCCTGCCGTTCGGGCTGTTCGTCGTCGGTCTGTCGCTCGTGCTGCTGATGATCGTTTTCCGTTCGATCTGGGTGCCGCTCACCGCTGCGGGCGGTTACTTGCTGTCGGTCGCCGCCGCCTTCGGTGTCGTGGCTGCGGTGTTCGAGTGGGGCTGGTTCGCCGACGCGCTGCACGTCGCCAAGGTCGGCCCCATCATCAGCTTCATGCCGATCGTCGTCATGGGCGTGCTCTTCGGCCTCGCCATGGACTACCAGGTATTCCTCGTCTCGCGTATGCGCGAAGACTACGTCCACGCGAATCGCGAGGGCCGCACGCCCCGCGAGGTCGCACTCGACGCGGTCCGCAGTGGCTTCGCGGCTTCCGCCCGCGTCGTCGTGGCTGCCGCCGTCATCATGTTCGCGGTCTTCGTGGCGTTCGTTCCCGAGGGAGATTCGAGCCTCAAGCCCATCGCCCTCGGACTCGCCGTGGGCGTCGCCGTCGACGCATTCCTCGTGCGGATGACCCTCGTCCCTGCAGTGCTCGCCCTCCTCGGAGACAAGGCGTGGTGGATGCCGCGGTGGCTGGACCGTCTCCTGCCCAAACTCGACGTCGAGGGCGAGGCCGTCGAACGCGAGATCCATCTGGCCGCCTGGCCCGCAGGACCCCCGACCGCGATCGCCGCCGACGAGCTGCGCGCCCTGACCGTCTCGGACGACGAGCAGCCGGTGTTCGCCGACGTCTCCGTGCGTCTCGCCTACGGCGGCACTCTCCTGGTGACCGGTGAGCAGCGTACGACGCGCACGCTCCTGCTCGCACTCGCCGGGCGTCTTTCGAAGATCGATGGACGCCTGCGCGTCGACGGCCTGCTCGTCCCCGAACGCGCCGGCGCCGTTCGCGCGCGCGTCGGCATCGCCCTGATCGACGACCCGGCCACGGCCGCGGCCGATGTCCGCCGGGCGGTGGCCGGCGGGACACGCATCGCCGTCGTCAGCGACATCGACCGTCTCGACGACGACGACCGCGACGACGTGGCCAGCGTGCTCCGGCGCGCCGCGACCGAGAGGCGCGACCGTGCCGGCGACGACGACGTGCCGTTCACACTCGTCGTCTCGGCCCGCGACGAGCATCGTGCTCTGACCCTCCTCTCGGAAGCGCAGCGTCCCGACGTCGCCTCGCTCGCCCTCCCCACGCCGCGGCGCCCGCGCCCGCCGCAAGAAACCTTCGCCGATCTCTCCGAGGTGTTCGCATGACTCTCTCCGTCGAGCGCTCCCGCTCGCGCCGCCCCGTCACCTGGCTGACGCTCGTTGGCGTGCTGCTTCTGCCCGCCGTGATCGGCGGGATCCTGGTAGGCGCCCTGTACAACCCCACCGACCGGCTCGAGAACATCACTGCCGCAATCGTGAACGACGACAAGGCCGTCGAGCTCGACGGCCAACTCGTCCCCCTCGGACGACAGCTGACCGGCGGGCTGGTCAAGGGCGCCGACGACCAGCCCAGCAACATCGACTGGGTCATCTCGAACGATGACGACGCGGCAGCGGGCCTCGCCGACGGCACGTATACGGCCGTGGTGACGATCCCCGAGAACTTCACGGCAGCCTCCCTCTCGACCCGACCGGGCGAGACCCCCGAGCAAGCCACGATCGGTGTGCGAACGGCGCCCGACGCCCGCGTCGTTGACGGCGCGATCACCGCGCAGTTGGCATCCACCGCCTCCAACGTCTTCGGCGGCGAGCTGTCATCGCAGTACCTGAAGAACGTGTTCCTCGGATTCACCACGCTCGGCGATCAGCTGGGTACCGCTGCCGACGGTGCCCATCAGCTCGCCGACGGTGCCGCCCAGGCGGCCACCGGGGCGAGCGGCCTCCGCGACGGGCTGGGACAACTCTCCAGCGGAGCTGAGCAGCTCTCAGACGGCGCGGGGCAGCTCTCGGCCGGCACGAAGCCCCTCGCCGACGGCGCCGCGCAGCTCGCCAGCGGGGCGAGTGCCCTGGCCGGAGGCACGCGCGACGCGGCCGTCGGCGTCGACAAGCTCGCCGGCGGCGCCGACGGAATCGCCTCCGGTAATCAGCAGCTCGCGACAGAGATCAACGGTCTCGCCGACCAGATCCCCCCGAGCTTCGCCGAAGACGCCGCCGCCCTGTCGAACGCCGCTCCCCAGGTCAATGAAGCGCTGATCGATGCGGCCGCGGCGCTGCAGAAGGCCGCAGACGAGTGCACGGGCACACCGGAGCAGTGCCAGGCCCTGCGCGTCGCCTCCGACGAAGCGAACAAGGCCCTCCCCCAAGCCACGCAGACGGTGACCAAGATCGGCGACCTCGCGGGTCAAGCCGCGCAGCTGCCGGCCGGCATCCGCGCCATCGCCGACGCCAACCAGCAGCTCGCCGACGGAGCCACCGGGCTCGCCGGCGGCGCACGCGAAGCAGCGTCCGGCCTGAACACCATCGCGGGCGGGATCGACGGCCTCTCCGGCGGCGCGACGCAGATCGCCGACGGCACGCGCCAGCTCGGCGCGGGTGCCGCCGCTCTCGGGTCGGGCGCCGCGCAGCTGGCATCTGGAGCATCCGATGCCCAGGGCGGCGCCGGGCGACTCGCCGACGGCGTCGACCAGGTCGCCACGGGCACCTCGTCGCTGGCCAGCGGCCTGGACAGCGCCGTAGACCAGTTGCCGAGCTACACCGACGCACAGGCGACCACGCTCGCCGACGTGGTGGCGGATCCCGTCTCGGCGACGGGCACCCAGGATTCGCTGTTCGGTCTCGCCGCGGTACCGCTGCTCTCGATGGCCGTGCTGTGGTTCGGTGGCGTCGCATCGTTCGTGGCGTTCCAGGCCGTCTCCGCGCGCTCCCTGACCAGCCGACGTCCCTCGGCGCTCGTGGCACTGCGCGGCTTCGCCCCCGCGGCGCTCGTCGGCGCCGTCCAGGGACTGCTCGTCGCGGCCGTGGTGCAAGTGGCATCCGACTACGACTGGGGCGACTGGGCGCTGTTCGCTCTCATCTGCATCGCCGCGGGTGTGGCCTTCGCCGCCGTAAATCAGGCGCTGGTCGCCGTGTTCGGCGGAGCGGGTCGCTGGCTCGCCGCCGTGATCGGCGCTCTGGCGCTCGGCGCGAGCATCGTATCGACCGTGCCACCGGCCCTCGCGGCGGTGGCCTCCCTGCTCCCGACCGCCCCGGCGTACGACGCGATGCTCGGCGCCCTGTCCTCCTCGGGCGGCGTGGCGACGGGTATCGCCGGGTTCGTCGTCTGGGCGGTGCTGTCGCTCATCGCCACGACGCTCGTCGTGATCCGTCGCCGCACGACGTCGGCCCGCGTCGCTGCCGCGCTCGCGTAGGCCGCGGCGTGCGTAGGGCGCGGCTCGCGTGGGCCGCGGCTCGCGTAGGGCGCGGCTCACGTAGGCCGCGGCTCACGTAGACCGCGACTCGCGTAGACCGCGACTCGCGTAGACCGCGGCTCGCGTGGACCGCGGCTCACGTAAACCGCGACTCACGTAGACCGCGGCTCGCGCGCTCCGCGAGCGGTGACATCCGAGTGTCCGAGACACCCGGGTGGCCTCGACGAGTGTTCCGGGTGTCCTAGACGTTCAGCACGGAGACTCGTCGCGGTCGGCGCCCGCCCGCGCCAGCACGACACCACCCCGCGCCAGCGCCGCGCCGACCAGCAGCGCGCGCACCCCCGCGTTACGTCGTGAGGCCGCTGTACGCGTGCAGTCCCTTGAAGAAGACGTTCACGATCGTGAAGTTGAACAGCACGGCGGTGAAGCCGATGATCGACAGCCACGCCGAACGGGTGCCACGCCACCCGCGGGTCGCGCGGGCATGGATGTAGCCGGCGTAGAGCACCCAGATCACGAACGTCCACACCTCTTTGGTGTCGAAACCCCAGAAGCGACCCCAGGCGTCGTTGGCCCAGATCGATCCGGCGATGAGGGTGAAGGTCCAGAAGATGAAGCCCACGATCGCGAAGCGGTAGGCCAGCGACTCCAGGGCATCTGCCGACGGCACCGTGCGCAGGAAGCTGCGCTTCGGCTCGGCATCCGCGGGGGCCTCGGCGAGCTTGCGCTCACGACGCGTCTGGATGAGCTGCACGACCGACAACCCGAATGCCAGGGCGAAGAGCGCCGTCGCGAGGCTCGCCACGAAGACGTGGACCACGAGCCACACCGACTTGAGCGGGTCGGCGAGGGGAACGACCTCGACGTGGAAGGCCAACGTCGCCCCGCCGAGCAGCAGCACGGCGAGTCCGGTCATCAGCGAGCCGAGGAAACGCAGGTCGTAGCGGGTGAGCACCGCGAGGTACACGCCGATGATCAGCAGAAGCCCGGTGAGGGCGAACTCGTACATGTTCGACCACGGCACGCGCTCGGCCGCGATCCCGCGCAGCACCGTAGCAACCAGATGGAACGCGAACCCGAGCGCCGTCAGCACGGTACCGAGGCGGGCCCACAGGTAGCGGGGCCGGGAGGAAGACGTGGATGCCGAGGAGCCGGCCGACCCGGAGATCACTCCCCCACCACCCGCGGTGACCAGCTGGCGCGCGACGACCTCGTCCTTCGCCTTGAGCGCGAGGTCGGAGCGGCGGGCGAGGTCGATGGCGTAGGCGATGAAGGCCAGCACGTAGATGGCGACCGCCGTCCACACCAGGAGGAGGGAGATCTCGTCGAGGAGAAGCGGGTCGGTTCCGGGCATGGTCTCAGTCTACTTTTCCGGTGTCGGGGTGGCTCGAGGCAGGAAGGGAGGCGCCGTGGCGTTCGGTGAGCTGGTCGACGGCGGCGGCGAGAGTCGGATCCTCGCCACGGGCGAGTCCCGCGTACTCGACGAGGACGCCGTCACCCTTCGGCGTCGCCTTGACCCACATCCGCCGGCGCGGGACGAACAGCGCGGCGAGCAGGCCGAGCAGCGCGAGCAGCGCGAACGCGAGCACCCAGGGTCCGGCGAGATCGCGATGGATCGACAGCGAGGCGAAGCGCTTGACGGAGCCGTCGTAGCCGGAGGCACCCGCCGGCGCCTCGTTCTCGAACGTGATGGTGCCCAGGCCGTTGGGCAGATCCTGCGTATCGCCCGGCATGAGCTGCAGCGCGGGCGTGCCGCTGTCACCGCCGGCGATCTGGGTCATGCCCGACGGGTCGAGCGTGTACACCGAGCGCGGTGTGCCGTCGTCGATACCCAGGTCGCCCTCGTACACGCGGAGCGTGAGCACGGGGTACTCGAGGGCACCGTACGTCGAGGTCAGCGCCCCCGAGGACAGCACGTCCATCGTCGGGTAGAAGAAGCCGAGGAGGCCCAGCTGTTGCGGCAGACCGTCGGCGACCTTGATGACGCCGAGCGAGGTCATGTTGGCATCCTGCGGAAGGAATGCCACCGAGTCGTGGAACACCTCCTCGCCCTGAGCGTCGCGGATCGTGACGGTCGGTGCGTACCCGTTTCCCAGGAGGTAGACGCGGTCTCCCTCGACATCGAGCGGGTGGTTCACTCGCACGTCACCGTCTTGCGCCTCACCGCCGGGCGCCTGGGTCGTCAGGTGCGCCACGAAGTCACCCGCCTGACCCGAGCCCGGCTGCCCGGGCGGCACGTACGACACGTCGAACTTATCCAGCGTCAGGGAGTACGGCGTGAGGGTGTCACCGCTGACGAAGCGACCGGGGTTGAACGAGGAGTAGTCGAGCAGGCTGTTGGCGAAGGCCTGACCTTCGACCAGTACGCGCTGTCCGGTGTACGTGAACCCGCCGCCGAGGCCGACGGCGACGAGCACGCCCACGAGTGCGGCGTGGAAGACCAGGTTGCCCGTCTCACGCAGGTACCCGCGCTCGGCAGAGACCGAGAAGGTGCCGCGACCGTCGTACCGGGCCACGCGGTAGCCGCTCTTGCGCAGCTGAGCGGCGGCGGTGTCGACGGCGGCGGATGCCGTGGCATCCGGATCCCCATCGACCGCGATCGTGCGGCTGCGGTGATCGTCGAGGCGCGAGAGGCGCGCGGGCGTCCGCGGCGGCTGCGACTTGAGCGCCTTCCAGTGGTGCTTGGTGCGCGGCAGCACGCAGCCGATCAGCGAGATGAACAGCAGCAGGTAGATGGCCGAGAACCACGGCGAGGTGTAGACGTCGAACAGGCTCAGGTTGTCGAGCACCGGTGCGAGGTCGGGGTTGTCGGTGAAGTACTGGGTGACGCCATTGGGGTCGGCCGTGCGCTGCGGGACCAGTGACCCCGGAACCGCCGCGATCGCGAGCAGCAGCAACAGCACGAGGGCCGTGCGCATGCTGGTCAGTTGGCGCCAGCCCCAGCGTGCCCACCCCACGGCACCCAGGCGCGGCTGCGTGATCTCCGGCTCGTCCGAGTCGGCGTGGTCAGACGGACGCAGAACGCCGTCGGTGGGTTCTTTCACGGTGCTTCCTCGATCAGAGCGGGAGCTGGACATTGCCGATCACTCCCTGCAGGGTCGACATCCACTGGCCCCAGGCGCCCGTCACCATGAGCAGGCCGAGCACGATGAGAAGGGCTCCACCGATGAGGTTGACCGTCCGGATGTGCCGCCGGACGAACGCCACCGAGCGCGTCGCCCACCCGAAACCGAGGGCGAGCAGGATGAACGGGATGCCGAGACCCAGCGAGTACGCCAGCCCCAGCAGCGCGGCGCGGCCGGGGTCGCCCAGGTTGTACGACACCGACAGGATCGCGGCCAGCGTCGGGCCGATGCACGGCGTCCACCCCACCCCGAGGGCGATGCCCAGCAGAGGGGCGCCGATGAGACCGAGGTTGCCGCGTGTTTGCAACCGCACCGACCGCTGGGCCACGCCGAAGAGGCCGATGAAGACGAAGCCGAGCACGATGATCACGACGCCCATCACGCGCGTGATGACGTCGGCGTAGCGAAGGAAGAACAGCCCCACCGTGCCGCCCAGCACGTTCGCGACCATGAACACCAGGGTGAATCCGGCGATGAACAGCAGTGTCCCCCCGAGCAGCCGTCCCCGGCCGGCGGAGGATGCCGACGCACCCCGCGGCGAGACGGCACCGCCGATGAACCCCAGGTAACCCGGCACAAGAGGCAGCACGCACGGCGAGAGGAACGAGATGAGGCCCGCCGCCAGAGCGACGGGCAGGGCGAGCCACAGCGCCCCATCGAAGACCAGGGCGCCCGGGTTCACGCGGGCTCCGCGACGAGCGTGCGCACCATGGACTCGAGGATCGAGGCCTCGGGGAGCTCGCCGATGACGCGGGCGGCGACGCGGCCCTGCTTGTCGAGGACGAGCGTCGTCGGCGTCGCATTGATGGGGGTCTTGTCGGCGAAGGCCAGTTTGAGTTCGCCGTCGTTGACAGCCATGGCGCTCGAGTACGACACCCCGTGATCGCGGGCGAACGACAACGCGGTGGCGGGCTGGTCGTAGGTATTGATGCCGAGGAAGGCCACGTCCTGGCCCTGGAAGCTCTGGTACGCCTGCTCGAGGCGCGGGGCCTCGATGATGCACGGGCCGCACGTCGCGTACCAAAAGTTCACGACGAGCACCTTGCCGGCGTAGTCGGCGCTCGACACCGGCGATCCGTTGTCAAGGCTGCCCGAGAACTCCACGGCCTCGCCGCGGTCGGACTCGGGGATCTCCTGCCATTGCAGACCGTTGGCGGCGATGTAGCCCTTGTTGTCGCCCGCCCGGTACTGCTCGGCGAGCGGGTCGGCGGTGCAGGCCGCCAAGCCCACGACGAGGGCCGCGGCGGCGGCCATCGCTCCGGCGGCGGTGAGGATTCGGCGCATCACACGGCTCCTACGTCGACGGCTCCGGCGGTGGATGCCGGCTCGGCGTACGCCACCTCGACCCAGCGCGTCGAGCCGTCGGCGCCGTCTCGCCGTTCGAAACTCGTCACGCTCGACAGCGCACACCGGCGCTTGCGGGGGTCGTGGCGGGTGGGTTGGTGGGAGAGGGCGAGGTGGGTCACCCAGATCGGAAGCTGGTGCGAGACGACGACGACGTCGCCCGAGGGAACCCGCTCCCAGGCGTCGGCCATGGCATCCGTCATCCGGGCGACGACGCGTTCGTACGGCTCGCCCCAGCTGGGTACCGCGGGACGGCTGAGGTGACGCCAGTTCAGGGGGTTCGCCAGCGCGCGCTTCATGCGCCGCCCCTCGAAGACGTTCGTCGGCTCGATCACGCGATCGTCGATGTACGGCTGGATGCCGAAGAACTCTGTGAAGGGCTCCGACGACTCACGCGTGCGCTGCAGGGGCGAGACGACGAGAGCGCTGATGGGCCGGTGAAGACCCCGCACGTACTCGGCTGCCTGGAGCGCCATCCGCCGACCCGCGACGCTGAGACCGAACCCGGGGAGCCGCCCGTAAAGCACGCGACGGGGGTTGTGAACCTCTCCGTGGCGCACGAGATGGAGGCGATCGGCGGTCACGACCCGAGTCTAGGCGCGGGTTCTGTGGTCTGACTGAGCAAGGGCGCCGGTTGCTTCGACGTGGAGATATCCCGGACGATCAGGCGTCTTTGCGGGCCGCGAGCAACGAGCGGACGCGGGTGTAGAGGAACAGTGCCACGCCGATGCCCACCGCCACGATCACGACGTACTGCAGGATCGAGGCGTACTCCTCGACGATGTGCCAGTTCTCGCCCAGCAGGTAGCCCGACAGCACGAAGATCGTGTTCCAGATGAGGCTGCCGGCCCCCGTGAGCAGACCGAAGCGCCACAGGGACATCTTCGACACTCCCGCGGGGATCGAGATGAGGCTCCGGAAGATCGGGATCATGCGACCGAAGAACACCGCCTTGCCCCCGTGCCGCTCGAACCACGCCACGGTCCGGTCGACGTCCTCGGGGTGCAGGAGGGGCATCTTGGCGGCGAAGGTGCGCAGGCGCGCCGCCCCCAGCCAGCGGCCGAGGCCGTACAGCATGAACGCGCCGACGATCGATCCGATCGTCGTCCACAGCAGCGCCTCGAAGAGCGTGAACGACCCGCGACTGGCGGTCAGCCCCGCCATCGGCAGCACGACCTCGCTCGGCAGCGGCGGGAAGAGGTTCTCGAGCGCGATGGCGACGCCGGCCCCGACCGGGCCGATGATCTCCATGAGCGAGACGGTCCAGTCGGCCAGAGAGGTCAGCCACGACTGCTCCTCCCCGGAGCCGGAGCTCGACCGTAGGGGGGACGCAGAGAGGGTGGTGTCGGTCATCGGGTGCCTTCGCGCTCGGTGATCGGCCGCCCGACCGGGCGCCCGTTTCAGGCTAGGACCCCCCGGTGCACGGTTCCTGAGGGTTGCCCCCGAGCGAGGGGATGCCGCACCACCCGCACCCGCGTCCCGTTGCGGCGGGACGGGCGCACGTAGGATGGTCGATCGTGAGCGAACGAGTCCTGGTCAACCAGCTGAAGTCCCTTCCCGCCGGCGCCGTCGAGGTGTCGGGGTGGGTCGAAACCGTCCGCGATCAGAAGAAGGTGCAGTTCGTCGTCCTTCGTGACGAGACCGGTGCCGTGCAGCTGGTGAACCCTGCGACGCGTCCGTCCGCCCCTTCGGCGGACTCGGGGACCGAGGTGGATCAGGATGCCGCCGCGCTCGCGCTGACCGAGACGATCGGCGCCCTCGCCACCGGTACCTTCCTGACCGTCCGCGGCGAGCTCAAGCACGACGAGCGCGTCAAGCTCGGCGGGGTCGAGATCAAGGTCGGCGAGCTCGTGATCGCGGCCGCGGCGAACCCCGAGACCCCGATCGCTGCGGACAGCAGCCCCGACAAGCGCATGGACTGGCGCTTCATCGACCTGCGTCAGCGCCGTAACAACCTCATCTTCCGCGTGCAGACCACGCTCGAGCACGCGATGCGCACCTACTGGGTCGAGCGCGACTACATCGAGGTGCACTCCCCCAAGCTCATGGCGTCCCCCTCCGAATCCAACGCCGAGTTGTTCGAAGTGCCGTACTTCGAAGACAAGACGGCCTATCTCGCGCAGAGCCCCCAGTTCTTCAAGCAGATGGCCCAGGTCGCCGGCTTCGGCAAGATCTTCGAGATCGCCCCCGCCTTCCGCGCCGACCCCTCCTTCACCAGCCGTCACGCGACCGAGTTCACCTCGATCGACGCGGAGATCAGCTGGATCGACTCGCACGAAGACGTCGCCCGCATGCAGGAGGAGCTGCTCCACACCGCGTTCCAGGCCGTCGCCGACAAGCACGGCGCCGAGATCCAGGAGCTGTTCGGCGTCGAGGTGCAGGTCCCCTCGGTGCCCTTCCCGCGCGTCCCGCTTGCCGAGGCGCGCGAGATCGTCGCCGCACGCGGCTACGACATCCCCCGCACCGACGGCGACCTCGACCCCGAGGGCGAGCGCCAGATCGCCGCGCACGTGGCCGAGACGTTCGGCCACCAGTTCGTTTTCATCACCGACTACCACCCCGAGATCCGCGCTTTCTACCACATGCGCGATGAGGAGACCGGGCTGACCAAGTCGTACGACCTGCTCTTCAACGGCGTCGAGATCACCACCGGCGCCCAGCGCGAGCACCGCGTCGACGTGCTGATCGAGCAGGCGAAAGAGAAGGGTCTCGATCCCGAGCACCTCGATTTCTACCTCGACTTCTTCCGGTTCGGCGCCCCGCCGCACGGCGGGTTCGGCATGGGCCTGGCCCGCGTGCTGATGCTTCTTCTGGGCGAGTCGTCGATCCGCGAGGTTACGTACCTGTTCCGCGGCCCGACGCGACTGGCGCCGTAAGTCCCGAGCCGTCGACGTCCGTCCGATTTCCGCGCGGCGTCGACCTCGAAGATTCGAACGAGCGACGCCCGGGGTTCACTCCCCGGGCGTCGGCGTGTCACGGGCGCTGTTCAATGTGGGCACATGGTCGCCGTCACGCCCGTGGATTCGTCGGCGTTCGCGCGCGCACCGCGGCCACGGGGATGGTCGATCATCTTTCGCGGGGTGAGCCGTGACCGTGCGGGCGTGAGCATTCTCCGCGACGTCGACCTCGACATCTGCGCGGGCACGATCGTGGCGGTCGTCGGGCCGTCGGGCTGCGGCGCCTCGACGCTGCTGAGACTGGCCACGGGCGCCGAGCACTGCGACGCCGGGACGGTCACGGTCGACGGGCACACGGGCGCCGCAGCCCCCCGGGTCCCCGCGGTCCTCGACCGTAGTCCGGCCCTACGCTTCGGTCGCGCCCTCGCGTCCATCACGACGGCGGCTCGCCATGCCGGGGTCGTCGCACCCGAGGCCGAGGCGGAACGCCTGTGCGCGCTGGTGGGCCTGCGGGCGGGGGATGCGCCCGTGTCCCGGCTCGCGCTGGGGGATCGTCAACGCTGGGCGTTGGCGAAGGCGCTGGCAGCGCGCCCTCGGGCACTCGTGCTCGACGATGCCCTCGCGGCATTGCACACCACCGCTCGCGCTCAGACCCGCGACCGCGTCGTCCGCGAACTCCGCGAGCGCGGCGTGACGACGCTGTGGGCGACGCGCGACACGGCGGAGGCAGCCGCCGTCGCGGATGAGCTCGTCGTCTTGGACGGCGGACGCATCGTCGCCACCGGCAGCCCCGCCGACGTGTACAGACGCCTGGGCGATACCGCCGTTGCGGAAGTGCTCGGCCCGGTCAGCGCCGTACCCGGGATCGTCGAGGGTGCGGTCGTCGAGGTGTGGGGCCAGCGTCTCGCCCTGGCCGTCGCGGCGCACGATGGGCACTGCGAGGTGGTCCTGCGCCCCGAGGACGTCGTCCTCGTCAGCGGTGACACGACCGGGGTGGATGCCATCGTCGAGGAGACCACGTTCCTCGGGAGCGTCCGCCGCTCGACCGTTGTCACCGCTGACGGCAGCCGTGTCGTGATCGAACATCCCGCCGAGCACCGCCTCGACGTCGACACTCGCGCGCGCATCGCCCTCGCGCCGGTGCCGGTGAACGTGCGACCCCGGGACTGACGACGCAAGAACGTTCGCACCGCGGGTCGCGGCGCGCTCAGCTCAGAACGGGTAGTCGACGCAGGAGCGCTCGGAGACGACGGAGCGGACGAACGCCGCGACCTCCTGGTGAGCCGGGTGCACCTGATACCGCTCCAGCGAGGCGGCGTCCGCGAACTCGCTCACGAGCGCGATATCCCAGTTCGACTGCGGATTGACGACGTTGCGTCCCACCTCGATGTGGTCGATCTCGGTGACGACCTCGCGGAGAGCAAGGAGTCTGTCTGCGACCTGTTCGGCGTGCAGTGCCCGTGTGTCGGCGTCATCGGCCGCGAGCTTCCAGAGGACGATGTGACGGATGCTCACGAGGAGGCTCCTTCGGAATCGGCCGCGATGAGTGCGGCTCGCAGGCGGTCGGCGGAGACGCGCCAGTGCGCGTGCAGCTCGCCGTCGATGAGCACGACCGGGATCTTCTCCCACCAGACCGCGTGGAGCGCCGCATCGTCGGAGATCGAGGCCTGCTCGATCTCGACGCGCTCTGCGACGTCTATCGGCAGATCGGCGACAACCGTCTCGACGATCTGCTCGGCTACATCGCACAGATGACAGCCGGACTTGCCGATCAGCGTGAGGGTCGTCACGCCTCCATCCTAGGAGGAGCGGGGCGCCTCAGGCTTCGACGCCGTACCCCGCCGCGACCCATTCACCCGTTCCACCCTCCACATTGGTCACGTCGTGACCGCGTGCGGCGAGCGCTTCGGCGACCCGCGCCGATCGACCACCGACCTGGCAGATCACATCGAACGGCTCGCCCGGCAGCTCGTCGAGGTGCTCACCGAGGGTCGACACCGGCAGGTTCACCGCACCGGGCACGTGGCCGGCAGCGAACTCGTGCTCCTCGCGCACATCGATCAGGGGACGCTCGCGTCCCGCGTGCAGGTCGTGGACCGTGATGGACTGCATGCTTCTCTCCCGGGGGCGAGGCGACGGTCGGATGCCGTGGCGCCTCGAAGACGGACGACGGATACACGAAGCGCCCGTCGCAACGGACAGGCGCTCGGTGTAGTGGCCGCTTACTTCTTGTTGCGGCGCTGGTGACGAGTCTTGCGAAGCAGCTTGCGGTGCTTCTTCTTCGCCATGCGCTTACGGCGCTTCTTGATGACAGAACCCACGGAAAACCTCACTAAGTCGGGGTCTGGGTGCCGATGTCGGCCCCCGGGAACAGCAGGCGATGGAAAAAAAGCCTCGGATCAGTCTAGCCGACGTCGGACACCGGTCGCTGCACGACCTCGGCGACCGCCGATTCGGGCACGCGATAGCTGCGTCCGAAGCGCACGGCGGGCAGCTCGCCCGAGTGCACGAGGCGATAGACGGTCATCTTCGACACGCGCATGAGCTCGGCGACCTCGGCGACCGTCAGGAACCGCACGTCCGGCAGCTCGGCCATCGTTCACCCCTCGATCCGGGTGGACTCACCCTCTGATGCTGACCACACTCTAGGGTCTGGCCGTGACGGCTGTAAACCGGTGGGCCGCGTGTGACGGACGTGCATTCCGGATGCCGCACTCACCGGCATCCGACGGTCCCCGCGGGGATCTCAGCGCCCGGGGAATTTCCGCAGGGCGGTCGAGAAGGAGTGCTTGACGGACGCGGCGGCCCGACCTACCACCTCGGCGGCATGCACGGCTGATTCGGGCAGAGCGGGCTCGTTCTCCTCATCGACGGAGAAGAACGGCACGAGCCAGTCATCCACCTCGTCGAGCGGCGCCACCGCGAGGCTGTAGTACCGGTGCTGACCCTCTTCGCGCACCGACACCAGCTCCGCCTCGCGCAGCACTTTGAGGTGCTTGGAGACCGTGGGCTGACTGACGCCCAGGGCCGCCACGATCTGCGACACGCTGGTGCCGCGCTCACCACCGGTGACCCGGTCCAGGAGCAGCTGAAGGATGTCGCGACGCGTTCCGTCAGCGATCACGTCGAAGATGTCCGCCATGGCATCAGATTAGCCAAGCCCTGGCCCGAGTACCATGATTCGGGTCCGAGCACCGAAGGGAGCAGCGCATGGCGGCGACGCCGAACGAGGTGCGACTGCCGGTGCGACTACGTCGCATCGCCTTCACGGCATGGGATCGTCTGCGCAATCTGACGACTGCTTCACCTGCGCGTTTCGCGGTGCTGGTGTTCGTGACGCTCATCCTGCTGTTCACCGGACTCTTCTCCCTGCCGGCCGCGGCGGCCGACGGACGGGTGACGCCCTTGGCCGACGCCCTGTTCACGGCGGTGTCGACCATCTGCGTGACCGGACTGTCGACGGTCGACATGTACGCGCATTGGTCGCCGCTCGGTCACGCGATCACCTACATCGGCGTGAACGTCGGTGCCCTGGGGGTGCTGACGCTGGCTTCGATCCTGGGCCTGGTCATCTCCAAGCGTCTGGGGCTGCGCGCCAAACTCATCGCCGCGGGAGACAGCAACCCGCTTCGAGCCCACGGCGGGCCGGTCAACGAGGGCCAGACGGTGCGCCTCGGCGAAGTCGGTCAGCTCCTTCGCACGGTAGCGCTGTCGACGCTGGTCATCGAGGCGGTCCTCACCGTCTTGATCTACCCCGCGCTCCTGATCGGCGGCATCGATCCCCTCGTCGCGCTCTGGGAGGCGCCGTACTACGCGGCCATGGCCTTCACCAACACCGGCTTCATCCCCAACGCCGACGGGCTCACGCCCTTCGCCCAGGACTACTACCTGCTGACGGTGCTGATGATGGGCGTGTTCCTCGGCTCGATCGGCTTCCCCGTCATCTTCACCCTGTGGCGGCACCACTGGCGCTTCCGGCTATGGTCGCTGCACACCAAGCTCACCCTCATCACCACGGTCGTCCTGTTCGTGCTCGGTGCCGGTTTCATCCTGCTTCTGGAATACGACAACCCCCTCACATTCGGCAGCATGGATGCGTGGGACACGACGTTCCAGGCGTTCTTCCTCTCGGCCATGACGCGTTCGGGCGGATTCAGCGTGATCGACATCGGGGACCTGAACGGTGCCACCCTGATCGTCGGATCCATGCTGATGTTCGTCGGCGGGGGCTCGGCATCCACCGCCGGCGGCATCAAGGTCACCACCCTCGCGGTGCTCGCCCTCGCGGTCTTCTCCGAGGCGAAGGGTCGACCGTCGGTGCAGGCCTTCGGACGGCGGATCCCGAGCGACGTGCAGCGCGTCGCACTCTCGGTCGTGGCGTGGGGAGCGACGATCGTCGCCATCTCGACGGTGACGATCAGCCGCATCACCGACGCTCCGATCGAGCACGTCCTTTTCGACGTCATCTCGGGCTTCGCCACGGTGGGATTGTCGACCGGTCTCACCGCTGAGCTCCCCGACCCCGCCGTCTACGTCATGGCGGCCACGATGTTCATGGGGCGCATTGGTACTGTGACACTCGCCGCGGCGGTCGCCGCGTCGTCTCGCTCGCAGCTCTACGCGCTGCCCGTGGAAAGGCCGATCGTTGGTTGAACGGATTCGCAGCGACGCGCCCGTCCTGGTGATCGGCCTCGGCCGATTCGGCGCCGCATGCGCGGGAGAACTCGACCGACTCGACCGCGAGGTGCTCGCGGTCGACGGCAGCCTGGAACTCGTGCAGAAGTGGTCGGAGCGCGTCACCCACGCCGTCCAGGCCGATGCCCGCAACATCGACGCCCTCCGGCAGATCGGCGCACAGGATTTCCAGGTAGCGGTCGTGGCCGTGGGATCGCTCATCGAGGCGTCGGTGCTCATCACCGCCAACCTCGTCGACCTGAAGGTGCCGCAGATCTGGGCGAAGGCTGTTTCGCAGTCGCACGGCAAGATCCTCGCCCGTGTGGGCGCGAACCACGTCATCTACCCCGAGGCCGAAGCCGGTGAGCGCGTCGCCCACCTCGTCAGCGGGCGCATGCTCGACTTCATCCGCTTCGACGACGACTTCGTCCTCGCCAAGATGTATCCGCCGAAGCTCGTGCGCGGTGTGGGCCTGAACGAGTCGGGCGTGCGTTCGAAGTACAACGTGACCGTCGTGGGCGTGAAGAGCCCCGGCCGGCCGTTCCGCTACGCCGAGGCGAACACCGTCGTGACCAATCACGACCTCATCATCGTCTCGGGCACGAACTCCGACATCGAACGGTTCGCCGGTCTCGACCGCTGAAGCCCGGGCGGCCCCGCTCCGTGGATCCGGAGCCGCGCGGCGAAGGAACGACGCCGTGTTCGCGAGGCGCCGTCAGGCGTCGATATCGAGGATGACGTCGACATGGTCGTCGACGGCGAGTGCCTCTGCGTCTTGGAGGGCCTTCTTGACGGGCACGATGTAGCCGCCGTCCTTCGGCCAGAGCGCCGTGGTCACGGTCGTCGCACCGATCGTGACGGATGCCGGGATCATGCCCCAGCCGTACGTCACGACGGGCGAGATCTCGGCGATCACCGCCGCCTCGGTCGGTGGCACGGTGACGAAATGGAACGGCGCGGGACCGCGCCAGAACCAGACCGGGCCCGAGAACCGCAGTCGCATGCTCAGGCTCCCGCGGCCAGCTCTTTCGCGCGGGCGAGGGCGGCCTCGGCGGCGGCGGTGAAGGTGTCGTCGAGGTGGGCGTCGTGCAGGACGGCGATCGCGCGCTCGGTGGTGCCCTTCGGGCTCGTGACCCGCCGACGGAGCTCGGCGGGGTCGACGTCGGAGGCGGCCAGCAGGCTCGTCGCCCCGATGAACGTCTGTTCGGCGAGCAGTCGCGCCTGGTCGTCGTCGAAGCCCATTCGGACGGCCGCTTTGGTGAACTCCTCGACCAGGAGGAAGACGTACGCCGGGCCCGACCCCGAGATGGTCGAGAGTGCGTCGATCTGCGCCTCGGGCACCTCGACGACCGCACCCACCGTCTCGAACAGCGCGCGAACGACGGCGACGTCGTCGTCTGATGCCGCGGGACCCGCCGCCAGACCCGTGACGCCCTGACCCATGAGCGAAGGGGTGTTCGGCATCGAGCGCAGCGTCGCCGTGTCGTCGCCGAGGTGACGGGCGAAGGTCGCCAGGGTGACCCCGGCGGCGAGGCTCACCACGACCGCGCCGGGTCGCAGGTGCGGCGCGATCTCGGTGAGCAGGTCGGGCACCATGACCGGCTTCACGCCGACGAGCACGATGTGGGCCGACGCCACGGCGTCGGTGTTCGCGGAGGGCTGGGTCTCGAGCGCGACGCTCGTGACGCCCTCGAGCTCCGCGAGCTCCGCGGCTTTCGCGGTCGACCGGTTGGTCGCGATGACGCCGCCACCGGTGAGCCCCGCGGCGACCAGACCGCGGAGGATCGCGCCCCCCATCGACCCCGCTCCAAGAATCGCGATCGGGGGCAGTGAGGTCGTGGCATCCGTCATGTCGACAGTCTATGAATCACCCCCGACATCGGGCAGCGGGATGTCAACGCCGCGCGTCGGCGGGACCGCGGCATCCACCCGTCTCGCGCACCCGGGAGCAGCGCCGGCGACGGCTCCAGCCGGAGCAACCTGAGTGCGGCTGCACGGGCCGCGCGTTAGAGTCGGAACCGGTGTACGGGAGCACCGTTGAGCGACACGGAGGACCTGCCATGACACTCTTCGACGGCATCACCGCGCGTCTCGTCGAGACGGACCGGACGAGTGTCAACGTCCTCGAGCGCGTCGGCGATGATCTGGCCACACCGGCCGAGCGGACGGTCGTGTTCGTGCACGGCAACGTCTCGTCGTCCCTGTTCTGGCAGGAGATCATGCAGGACCTGCCGAGCGAGCTGCGCGTTCTCGCCGTCGACCTGCGCGGTTTCGGCCGCTCGGAGCACACCCCCGTCGACGCCACCCGCGGCGTCCGCGACTTCAGCGACGATCTGTTCGCGACGCTGCGGGCCCGAGGCATCGCCGAGGCGCACCTGGTCGGCTGGTCGCTGGGAGGCGGCGTCGTGCTGCAGTACGCCCTCGACCACCCGGTGCGGTCGCTGACCCTGCAGTCGCCGGTCTCGCCCTACGGCTTCGGGGGAACCCGCCGCGACGGCTCACGACTCACCGACGACGACGCCGGCACCGGCGCGGGCGCCGCCAACGACGACTTCGTCCAGCGGCTCATCGATCACGACACCACGGCCGACGCCCCGACCTCCCCCCGCTCGGTCTTCCGCTCGGGCTACGTCGCCGCGGGGTACTCCAGCGAGTACGAGGACGTGTGGGTCGAGTCCATGCTGTCGACGTCGACGGCCGGCGGCAATTACCCCGGCGACGCTGTTCCCACCGCCACCTGGCCCGGGTTCGCGCCCGGGACGACGGGCGTGCTGAACACCCTCGCCCCCAAGTACTTCGATGTGTCGGGAATCGTCGATCTGGCGATCAAGCCCCCGATCCTCTGGATCCACGGCACGGCCGACGTCATCATCTCCGACACGTCGTTCTCAGACCTGAACCACCTGGGCTCGCTGGGCGTCGTCCCCGGCTGGCCGGGCGCCGATGTCGCCCCGGCCCAGCCCATGGTGTCTCAGACGCGCGACGTCCTGTCGGCGTACGCGGCCGGCGGCGGCGAGGTGACGGAACTGTCGGTCGACGGCGCCGGCCACTCCGTGCACCTGGAGCGCCCCGCGCAGTTCCGCCAGGCCCTGCTGACGCACATCGGCTACGTCGGGCGCCCCGCCGACCCCGCCCCGCCGACCGAGGCGATCATCCTGCGCTCCGCCGACTGACTCCCACCCGCCGTGCCGACCATGGCGACCACCCCGCGTTCCGTCGGCTGACGCGCGCCCGCCGCTCTCCCCCGGAGGCCCCCGTGGAATACTGCCTGTTCACCGAGCCCCAGCAGGGCTCCTCATACGACGACCAGCTCGCCTTCGCACGATCCGCCGAGGAGCACGGCCTCGACGGGTTCTTCCGCTCCGACCACTATCTGCGGATGGGCGAAGGCGACCCCCGACCCGGACCGACCGACGCCTGGACCACGCTCGCGGGGCTCGCCCGGGAGACATCGCGCATCCGCCTCGGCACCCTCGTGTCGTCGGTGACCTACCGCGTACCCGCGATCCTCGCCATCCAGGTCGCCCAGGTCGATGCGATGTCGGGCGGCCGGGCCGAACTCGGCCTCGGCACCGGCTGGTTCGAGCGCGAACACCTCGCGTACGGCATCCCGTTCCCCGCCAAACGGTTCGACCTGCTCGAGGAGCTGCAGATCGTGACGGGCCTGTGGTCGACCCCGGATGCCGAGACCTACTCGTTCCACGGTCAGCACTACCGCCTCGACGAGGCCCCTGCGCTACCCCAACCCGTACAGTCGACGGTCCCCGTGATCGTCGGAGGAGCAGGCCCCCGGCGCACCCCCGCCCTCGCCGCGCGATACGCCGCGGAATTCAACATCGGCTTCGTCACCGAAGACGTCGTGGCCGAGAAGTTCGCTGTCGTCCGGGCCGCGTGCGAGGCCATCGATCGTGATCCCGCGACACTGAAGCTCTCCGTCGCCCTGCCGACCATCGTCGGCTCGGACGACGCCGAGATCCACCGCCGCGCCGCCGCGATCGGTCAGTCGCGCGCGGAGTTCGACAACGGAGCGAACATCGTCGGCACGCCGGAACAGGTCGCCGAGAAGGTGGAGAGTCTGCGGGCTCTGGGGGTCGAGCGCGTCTACTTCCAGCTCCTGGACCTCCGCGACCTCGATCACGCCGACCAGATCGGCGCCGAGGTCCTCCCGTTGTTGCCACGCTGACGGCCCTGCACCGGCCCGGTCGATTCCGGGGGCGCGTCTCATCGGAGGTCGCCGAAGAACGCCCTCAGCTGAGCGACGGCCCGCTGCTCCTCCACGCCGCCGACGACCTCGACGCGGTGCGGCAGTCGACGGTCGCGCAGGACGTCGTACATCGACCCCGCGGCTCCCGCCTTGGCATCCCACGATCCGAACACCACTCGAGGGACGCGCGCCTGCAGGATGGCACCGGCGCACATCACGCACGGCTCCAGCGTCACGACGAGGGTGCAGTCCGCGAGATGCCACGAGTCGATCCGGGATGCCGCCTCACGCAGCGCCACCACCTCGGCGTGCGCCGTGGGATCGTTGGTGATCTCGCGGAGGTTGCGGCCCTCGCCGATGATCTGACCGGCCTGATCGATGACGACGGCGCCCACGGGGACATCGCCGCCGTCCGCGGCCTCTGCGGCAAGCGCCAAGGCCCGGTGCATTGCATCGAGGTCGCGGGGGGTGGGCATCACGGGGGCTCCGGAAATTCGCGACGGGGTCGCAGGGGGAAGCGGTTAGCCTTGAGCCTATGCGTGTCCACGTCGCCGACCACCCCCTCATCACTCACAAGCTGACGGTGCTGCGCGACGTGCAGACGTCGTCGCCGGTGTTCCGTCAGCTCACAGAGGAGCTCGTGACGCTGCTCGCGTACGAGGCCACCCGCAACGTGCGCGTCGAGCCGGTCGAGATCCAGACGCCCGTGACCACCACCGAGGGCGTCAAGATCAGCGAACCGCGCCCGATCGTCGTGCCCATCCTGCGCGCGGGGCTCGGCATGCTCGAGGGCATGGTGAAGCTTCTCCCCACGGCCGAGGTCGGCTTCCTCGGCATGGTGCGCGACGAGGAGACGTTCGAACCCACGACCTACGCCGAGCGCCTACCCGACGACCTGAGCGACCGTCAGTGCTTCGTCCTCGACCCGATGCTCGCCACCGGCGGCTCGCTCGGCGCGGCCATCAACTTCCTCTTCGCGCGCGGTGCGCAGGACGTCACGGCGATCTGTCTGCTGGGCGCTCCCGAGGGCGTCGCGGCAATCGAGAAGCAGGTCGAGGGCCACGACGTCACCCTCGTCCTGGGCGCCGTCGATGAGCGCCTCAACGAGAAGGGCTACATCGTGCCCGGTCTCGGCGATGCGGGCGACCGCCTCTACGGAACTGCGTAACACTCGTCCGCTCCCGCAGGCGGCAGCCGCTTCGGGGCCGTCGACCGCGGATACGCGGAGCGCCACGGCGCGATGAAGGCCACACGCTTGGCTACACGCGCCACGCGCCAAGGCGCTACACGCCAAGGCGCTACGCGCCGTGGCCACGCGCCACGCGCACGAAGACCGCCCCACCGCCCGCGCGGCACCGCGCAACACCCCGTCGCGCGGCGGGCAGGCGGCGACTCGACGCCGCCCGGCCCTCAGGCATGGCGCGCTGCGGGGGCGGTTCTACCGGGCGACCTCGCTCTCGCGCTCGCCCGCTCCCACCAGGCGCGCGAAGGCACTCAACCGCGCGACACCCTCGGGAGTGCGCGGAAGATCGTCGAGCAGCGCCGGCGAGTACACGACGTACGCGGCCTGCATCGCGCGAGAGATCGCGACGTTGATGCGGTTGCGCAGCAAGAGGAACTCCAGACCGCGCGGAGCCTCGCGACCCGATGACGCCGCCAACGTGAGGATGGCGACGACGGCCTCTTTACCCTGGAACCGGTCGACGGTGCCGACCGGGACGTCGGCGAACCCGGCGACGGCGAGGGCCCCTTCCACGGCCACCTGCTGTGCGTTGTACGGCGTGATGACGATGATGTCCTCGGCCCGAAGGGCGCGGGGCTGCTGAACGACGGCGCTGTCGCCCGCGCCGCCCTCGGCACCGGTCCACTCGCGACCCACCAGCCGAGCGACCAGGTGCGCGACCTCCTCCGCCTCCTCGACGGAGCAGGTGGAGTTGCCCCGGTGTCGCACCGGGACGACGTGCACCCCAGGCTCGACGCCGTCGAGTCGGCGAAGGGCGGTCGATGGGTGTGCAGCGAGACGCCCCTCGTACGACAACTGCGAAACGGGCCCCGCCACTGCGGGATGCATTCGGCGCGTGCGGGCGAGGAAGTACCCGAGCTCGGGGGGAACCACCTCGGCGCCGTCGATGATCCACCCGAGCGCCGAGGTGTCGACCGGTTCGGGATGGGTACCCTGGCTCACCTGGGGCAGCTGCTGCGGGTCGCCGAGCAACAGCAGCCGCTGGGCCGCCAGCGAGACGGCGATGGTGGAAGCGAGCGAGAACTGCCCTGCCTCATCGATGACGAGGAGGTCGAGGCTGCCGCGCGGGATGCGCGCCTCGTGGCTGAAATCCCAAGCCGTCCCGCCCACGACGAACCCCTGTGCGGCGTTCTCGGCGGTGAAGGCGGCGACGCCGTTCTTGGGCAGGACGGTGAACGTGTGAGGCGTGCTTGGGTCTTTCGGAGCCTTCCCGACCCGCGATGCCGGCACCCCGGCCGCGATCACTTGGTCGAGCATGTGCTCGATCGTCGCGTGCGACTGCGCCACCACGCCGACACGGAACCCGCGCTCGGCCACGAGCCGGGCGATGACGTGCGAACCGACGTACGTCTTGCCGGTTCCCGGAGGTCCTTGCACCGCCAGATAGCTGTGATCGAGGTCGGCGACGCTGCGGGCGATGGCGGTGATTTCGTCGTCACCACCGACCGAGTCGTCACCGTCAGCCCCGGGCCCTGCGGCAGAGGCCGGGGCAGCGCCCGGCTCGCCGGCACGGGGCTCGGCGGCACGGGGCTCGGCAGCGCGGGGCTCGGCGGCACGGGGATCCTCAGCGCCCGGCTCGGCGGCCGAGGGCTCGGCGGCCGAGGGCTCGGTCAGGCCGGGCACGAAAGTGCGCGGCGGGGTTCCTCCCGAGAGCGCGGTGACGGGAGCGAAACCTCCCGAACGCGTACGCGGAGGCACGCGACGAAGGATGTCGGCCGCGGGGCCGGCCGGAATGGTCGGCGCGGCGATCAGCACCGCGTCGGCCCAGGCGTCGATCGCCTTCTGCTGATTACCGGCGCGCGGGGGCGCGGGGGGCGTGAGCGCGAGCGGCAGTTCGTCCCAGGTGACGCCGTCGGCCGCGATCTCCTCGACCACCGCACCGTCATCGAGCACCTCGCGCACGGTCACCCGGCGAGCGCCATGAATCCAGCGCGGACGGACCTCGATGGGGAAGGGCGCCGGCAGGTCGTAGACGGCGAAGGGCTCGGCATCCGCGGTGAGACGGGTGCCCGGCGCGAGCTCACCACGGAGCTCCACCACGCGACGTTCGGAACCTCGACCGGACTCGGCGATGTGCCAGTCCGTCGTCACCCGCGAGCGGGCAGGGTCCACGACCATGACATCGCGCGTCTCCTCCCAGACCGACACGGGCTCCCGCAGCCGGAGGAAGTGCGTGGCCCAGTAGGTCTTCTCTTCGCGCGGGTAGTAGTCGATCGCGGCCGCGGCGAGGCGCAGGGCGGTGGCCTCGGGGCTGTCGGTGCCGGATTTATCGGTAACGGGTTCGTCGGAACCGGACTCCGCAGCCTCCGCCGCCCACCGTTGCAGTGCCGTCGCCCGGGGAGACGGCTCATACGCCTTCTCGTCGGGTTCTGCGCCGCGCGCGGGAACGGCGCCCGATTCGCGCGCACGCTCGACCAGCCAGTCGCGGAGCCGCCGCGTCGACACGCAGTCGTAGCGGTTGTAGTCGGCGAGGTCGTCGAGGACCTTCTGTGCGGCACCGGCGTCACCGTCAGCGGCGAGCGCACGCGCCTCGACGTACTTGACGATCGAGTCGTCGCCGCGCTGCACGTCGCTCGTGCGCACCTCGTCACCCATGTACAACGGCTCGAGTTTCTTGATCGAATAGGACCGCGAGCCCACGCGCAACGCCCGCCGCACGACCGGGTACAGGTCGACGAAGACGCCGTCGCGCAGCAGCCGGTCGACGTCGGCTTCTCGTATGCCGTAGCGCGCAGCCATCGTGAGCAGGTGCGTGGGCTCGTAGGGGGCGTAGTGGTAGATGTGCATGTCGGGATGCTGCTGACGGCGTAGCGCGACCATGTCGAGGAACCGTTCGAGAGCGAGGTGCTCCTCGTCGAAGGTGTGAGCCCAGATGGAGCCGTAGACCTCGCGCGAGTCGACCCAGCCGAAGAGGTAGTCGATCCCCCAGTGCTCGCCGACGCCCTCGGTGTAGAGCGGGTCACCCTCGAAGTCGAAGAAGAGGTCTCCGTGGTCGGGCCGAGGCAGGACGCCGAGCGACGCCGGAGCCACGACCTCGAAGGTGGGCACCGCGTGGGCCGGCGCATCGTCGGCGGGCACGCCGGCGGGGCTGTCGAGCTGGAGCCGCGCCTGGGTGCGCAGCGAGGCGAACGTGTCGCCGCTCATCGCCGCGGGTGCACGGTCGGCCTGAGCGAGAGCGTCGATCGTCTCGATGCCGTCCGACCTCAATCGGTCGCGCTGCACCGGCCGCATACCGGCGACGAGCAGCAGGTCGCGATGGGCGACGACTTCGAGTTCGCAGGTGGCGCAGCGCCCGCAGGCGACGACGTCGAGGTCGCCACGTGCGTCGCCCCAGCCGATGACGGGTCCCGCAGCTCCGAGGGCGACCTGACGATCGACGATGAGGGCCCGGAGCCGCTCGCGGCGCAGACCGAAGACGGGGAGGAGATCGTCGACGTGGTGAGTGCTCGTCGAACCGTCGCCGAGGAGCAACTGCACCTCTGCGGAACGGGGTATCCGGAGGCGATCGAGCTGGTCGACGTAGGCGGCGAGTTGCATGAGCGCGGTGACGCGAGCGCGACGGGCGAGTTTGGTGTCCTGCACGATCCACCGACGCGTTCCATCGGCCCGCACCTCGGGTTCGCGCACGAGGAAGTCGGCGAAGCCGACGAACTCGTCGGTGGCGAAAGCGGCCTGGTAGACCACCTCGACCGACGGGTCGACGAGGGCCGCGTCGGTGAGGCGCGCCGCCTCGGCGAGCGCGTCGGCATCGGACGAACGGGCGGCGGGTATCTCGCGCACCGCCGCGCCGAGACGCCGGCGATACTCGTCGAGGACGCGCAGTTCGTGCGCGGTACCCAGCCGGGCGGCACGCTCCAAGGTCGCGTCTTCAGGATCTTCGACGGCGGCGATGCGCCCGATCTTCGCGTCGATGGCGCGCAGCCACGCGAATTCGCACTCGGCCGCTGCCTTGAGGTCGCTGGCGCTCCAGACGATGCGCGCGTCGCGCTCGATGTACCGCATGTCTCCCACGCTAACGGCGACCACCGACATCGCCCGGGCTGCCGTCCACAGGGCGGTGGCCGCGCGATCCGGCTGCCGCGGTGTCGGAGGGGCCTGTCAGACTGGGCAGGTGATCACCGACCTACCGTTCGAGAGCGTTTACCGACACGGGTTCGCGCGCGTCGCCGCGTGCACGATCCCCGTCGTGGTCGCCGACCCCGCGTCGAACGCCGCCGCTGTGCTCGAATCCGCTCGCGCGTGCGACGCCGAGGGCGTCGCGGTCGCGGTGTTCCCCGAACTCTGCCTGACCGGCTACGCGATCGACGATCTGGTCATGCAAGATCCACTGCTCGACGCCGTCGAAGCGGCCCTCTCCCGCCTGGTGCGGGCATCCGCGGATCTGCTCCCGGTCCTGCTGGTGGGCGCACCGCTCCGCCACGGCAACCGGCTGTTCAACTGCGCGGTCGTCATCCACCGTGGGCGCGTGCTCGGTGTCGCCCCCAAGGCGTACCTGCCCACGTATCGCGAGTTCTACGAGCATCGCTGGTACGCCCGCGGCGACGACCAGGCGGGGCAGCACATCCGGATCGCCGGCGAGACGGTGCCGTTCGGTCCCGACCTGATCTTCGACGCCGTCGACGTACCGGGACTCACCCTTCACGCCGAGATCTGCGAAGACGTCTGGGTGCCGATCCCCCCGTCGTCGGGTGCCGCACTGGCGGGCGCGACGGTGCTGGCCAACCTGTCGGGGAGCCCCATCACCATCGGCCGCGCCGACGACCGCGGCCTGCTTTCCCAGTCCCAGTCGCTGCGGTGCCTCGCGGCGTACGTCTACGCCGCCGCAGGCCAGGGCGAGTCGACGAACGACGTCTCCTGGGACGGCCAGACCATGATCTACGAGGGCGGGCAGCTGCTCGCCACGACCGAGCGCTTCCCCGACGGGCCTCGCCGGAGCGTGGCCGACGTCGATCTCGACCGCCTGCGGCAGGACCGCATCCGCCAGGGCACCTTCGACGACAACCGGAGGACGACGGCGCCCGCGTTCCGCACGGTCTCGTTCGAACTCGCCCCTCCCGCGGCCGACATCGGTCTGCGCCGCGTGCTCGACCGCTTTCCGTTCGTACCCGACGACCCCGCTCGCCTCGCGCAGGACTGCTACGAGGCCTTCAACATCCAGGTGTCGGGGCTCGTGCAGCGTCTCGAGGCCATCGGCAACCCCAAACCCGTGCTCGGTGTCAGCGGCGGCCTCGATTCCACCCACGCGCTGCTCGTGATCGCCCGGGCTATGGACCGCATGGGGCGCCCTCGCAGCGACATCCTGACGTACACGCTTCCCGGCTTCGCCACGAGCGAGAAGACGAAGCGCAACGCGATGGCGCTCGCCGAGGCCGTCGGGGCCTCGATCGAGGAGATCGACATCCGCCCCGCGGCATCCGAGATGCTCGGGCGCATGGGCCATCCCTTCGCTTCGGGCCAGCCGGTTCACGACGTGACGTTCGAGAACGTGCAGGCGGGCCTACGCACCGACTACCTCTTCCGCCTCGCCAACCAGAACGGCGGCATCGTCATCGGCACGGGCGACCTGTCCGAGATCGCTCTCGGCTGGTCGACCTACGGTGTGGGCGACCAGATGAGCCACTACTCGGTGAACCCGGGAGTGCCCAAGACCCTCATCCAGCACGTCATCCGCTGGGTCATTTCCTCGGGCGAGCTCAGCGCGGCGACAGTGGAGGTGCTGCAGGCGGTGCTCGATACCGAGATCAGCCCCGAACTCGTGCCCGCGGGCCAGGACGGCCGCATGCAGTCCACCGAAGACCGCATCGGGCCATACAACCTGCACGACTTCACGCTGTACCACGTATTGCGCTTCGGGTTCCGGCCCTCGAAGATCGCCTTCCTCGCCGCCCATGCCTGGTCGGATCCGGATGCCGGAACGTGGCCGCCGGGTTACCCGGAGGGTGAACGCCCGTCGTACGACCTGGTGACGGTCGCGAAATGGCTCGACGTGTTCCTGCAGCGTTTCTTCGGCTTCGCGCAGTTCAAACGCACGGCGATCCCCAACGGGCCGAAGGTCTCACCGGCGGGATCGCTTTCGCCGCGTGGCGACTGGCGCGCACCGTCCGACGGGAACGCGCGCGTGTGGTTGGCCGATCTGCGCGCGGCGGTGCCGCAGGCGTTCCACGACTGAATCACCGCTGCCGCGGATTCGGGCGTCAGACCGGCCGCGTCACCACCCCATCGAGCCGGGAACGCCCTTGAACGGGCCCGCCAGCTCGCGCGTGACCCACCCGCCGTAGAAGCCGCCGGGCTGGGGCAGCACGGTCTCGCCGCCGAGAATGACGGCATCCATCGGGCCGGCGTAGACGGCGACGCGGTCGTTCAGAAGTTCGTAACCGGGCATCGGGCTCGGGTAGTTCCAGGCGGCGCGCTCGGCCACCATTCCGCCACCGCCATGCACGTCGAAGTACCGCGCCCCACCCTTGAACTCGCAGAACGAAGCGCCCTGTCCGAGCGACAAGAATCCGCCGAAAGCGGCGATGGGCACGTAATAGACCGGCGGGTGGCTGGTCTCGAGCACGCGGACGACGTCGTCTGTGTCGACGATGCGCGTTCCCCCGAAGTCGATCTGCACCCGCCTGCGCTCGCGCTCCACGCGCGGCGGGCGGGGGTAGTCCCACACGGACTCCTGGCCGGGACGGACGGGATCGGGAACGGGGCGTGCCATGCGCCTACGCTACGCCGCGCCGGCCGCACGGGGGTCGGCCCCGGGGAGAACGGCGCAGGGGCTGCACGGGTTTTCGATAGCCTGGGGCGGAAGGGGGCACTGTGAGCGAGCAGAAGACCGTGACCGACGGCCGACGGTACCGCGCGTACCAGATCATCGGCATCGTGGTGGCTGTGCTGTTTCTGGCCCTCGGCGTGGTCGCCTACCTCGCCGGCGGAGGTCCCATCATCGCCTCCATCGCCGTCGTCGGAGGTCTCGCCGTGTTGATCGTCTCGATCGTGATGATGGTGCGTTCATGAGCGCGCCCGGTGAAGACGGCGGCAAGAAGAAGTACCCGGCTGGGACGGTCGTCATCTGGATCGCCGGGGCGGGCATCGGGCTGTGGCTGCTGATCAGCGGTCTCGTCGGCATCCTCTCCGGCGGGAACTGATCCGGCGCGTCGCGGGAATGTCCACCGGAGTGGATCGTTGTCCTGAGGGTCTATGACCCCCTTCGAAAGGACATCATGACGCGCATCGGACGCAGCGACCTCGACATCCTCCCCCTCTCGCTCGGCGGGAACGTCTTCGGCTGGACGGCCGACCGCGACACTTCGTTCGCGGTCCTCGACGCGTTCCGCGATGGTGGCGGGAACTTCATCGACACGGCCGACGGGTACAGCGCTTGGGTCCCCGGCAACTCGGGCGGCGAGAGCGAGACGCTGATCGGCGAATGGCTCGCCTCCCGCAAGCCCTCTGACATCGTCGTCGCGACGAAGGTGAGCACGCACCCCGACTTCCGCGGCCTGTCCGCGTCGAACGTGCGCGCCGCAGCCGAAACGTCGCTGAAGCGCCTCGGGGTCGACGCGATCGACCTGTACTACGCCCACTTCGACGACGCCGACACTCCGCTGGACGAAACCGTCGCGGCCTTCGCCGACCTCGTCCGTGATGGCCTCGTGCGCTATGTCGCCGTGTCCAATTACACCGCCGAGCGTATCGGCGAGTGGATCTCGCTCGCCGAAGCCGCGGGTGCCGACCTCCCCGTCGCCATCCAGCCGCACTACAACCTCGTGCACCGGACCGAGATCGAGCGCGACATCGTGCCCGTCGCCGAACGTCACGGCATGTCGCTCGTGCCCTACTACGCGCTCGCGAGCGGGTTCCTGACCGGCAAGTACCGGTCGGCGGATGCCACGGGCGACTCGCCGCGAGCGGGGGGAGCCGCGAAGCTGGCCACTCCGGCGGGTCTCGCGCTCATCGATGCGCTCGAAGAGGTCGGTGACGCGCACGGCGCATCCATCGCCACAACCGCACTCGCGTGGCTGCGCGCGCAGCCGACCGTCGCCGCGCCCATTGCGAGCGCCTCGAAAGTCGAGCAGGTCGCCGATCTGCTCGCGAGCGCCTCGCTGGAGCTCACGCGCGATGAGATCGCGCGCCTGTCCGACGCGTCCGAGGCGGCGCAGGACTGACCGTCGGAGCGGGCCCCCGCGCGGGGCCCGCTCCGTGCGGGGCAGCGCGGCGAGGATGGCTCGCGCAGGCACAATAGAGGGGTGAAACTCCTCGTCGCCGCCCATGCTTCCGAACTCGTCGCCTTCGAAGAGGAGATCCCGGGTTTCGAGCGCCTGCTCACCGGGGTGGGGAAGATTCCCGCCGCCTCTGCTCTCACGCGGGCGCTCTGCCGCGGCGAGTACGACGAGATCGTCGTCGTCGGCACGGCCGGAGCGATCGACGATGAGGTCGAGGGCGGGATCTATGAGATCGCCGGCGCGATCCAACACGATGTGAGGGGCCTGGACGGCACCTTCGGCGAACACGTGTCCCTGCCGGCGCGCGTCGACACCGGACATGAGGGTCTGATCATCGCCACCGGTGACCACTTCGTCGACGATGCGCAGACCGTCGCACTCATCCGCGGGCTCGGCGCGGGCCTAGTGGACATGGAATCCTATGCGCTCATCTGGGTCGCGCAGCAGTTCGACGTACCCATCCGCATTCTTCGGGCCGTCTCGGACCGCGCACAGGACGGCGCCACTGAGCTGTGGGACGTCGTGGTGGAGCGCTGCAGTCACCAGCTGCGCGCCGAGCTACGTACTCGCTACGGGGTCTGACTCCAGCCCGCGCAGGCCCGGCCGGTCCGCCGCGCACAACTCCCGCGATCTGCGCTCACGGAGTCTGCGTACCCGTCTTCGCCCGCTTGGCCAGGTCGGCGACGCCCACGATGAGCGCGAGACCCAGGAAGACGCCGACGGTGATCATGCCCGACGCGTAGGCGTCGTGGTACAGCACCGCCGTATCATCCACCGAGTCCTGCTCGCGATACACGGTGGCGTAGAACAGCGCCAGTGCGATGGCCGTGCCGACGGCGGTGCCGATGCGCTGGCCGAGCTGTCCGATCGATCCGGCGACGCCGCCGCTGCGCACAGGGATGTCGGCGAGAGTAAGGGTCTGGTTCGGCGAAATGACGAGCCCGCCCGCGAAGCCGCCGAATGTCATCACGGCCGCCATCGCCCAGGGCGTCCATTCGGGGGCTGTGAACAACGCCACGAGCACGAGGCCACCCGCCGTGGCGACCATGCCCACGATCCCCCATACGACGAGGGGTCGACCGAGCCGGGTGACGAGGTTGCCTCCGATCCAGGAGCTCCAGGCAGAGGCCACGGCGAAGCCGATCGTGACCATGCCGGCGAACACCGGTTCGAGGCCTAGCCCGCCCTGGAGGAACAGGGTGCCCAGGAGGAACATGGCCGGGATCGCCGAGAAGTAGGCGGTCGAGATGAGCACGCCGTTCCGGTACGACGGCAACGAGAAGATCGAGAACGGCATGAGGGGCATGCGACCGCGCTCCGCGTAGCGCCGCTCCCAGTAGACGAATGCTGCGGCGAAGACCACCGAGACCACGAGCAGCCACCATCGATGCGGATTGTCTGCGGGGCTGCCGGTGGTGAAAAGGAAGGGCCACATCAGCGCAAGGATCGTCAGCGCGAACAACAGCACGCCGACGGGGTCGAGATCGAGCCGGCGATGGGACTTCGTGCGGGTGTCGGGCAACAACCACGCGGCGAGGACGATGACGATGGCGACGAGGGGGATGTTGATCCAGAAGATCAGTCGCCAGCCGTCGGTGTCTCCGCCGAGGGCGATGAGAAGACCACCGAGCGTGGGCCCGAACGCCGTCGCGATTCCGATCGTGGCGCCGAACAGACCGAACGCGCGCCCACGCTCCTTACCCTGGAACAGCTGCTGCACAAGACCCAGCACCTGCGGCATCTGGATGCCGGCTGCCACGCCCTGCAGGAGTCGGGCCACCAACAGCACGGTCGTGTTCGGAGCGAGAGCACACGCCAGGCTGGTGACGAGGAACAGCGAAAGTCCCACGAGGAAGAGCACACGGCGGGAGCGGAGGTCGCCCAGCCGCCCCGCCGGGACAAGCACCAACCCGAACGTCAGGATGTAGCCCGAGACGACGAGCTGAAGCTCGGTCGGCCCCGCGTTCAATGCCGCTTCGATCGAGGGCAAGGCCACGTTGACCTTCGTCAGATCGAGGATGGTCAACGCCGCCACCGCGACCGCCACCCAGTAGGCCCGCCACCGGTGCCGCGGTGAGAGAGCGATATCGCGGGTGATGGGGGCGGAGGGTTCCGGGGAGGTGGGGGACTGATCAGACATCGTCTGAGACGCTACTCCGCGCCTCCGACACGGCGTCCGGGCTTGCGCCCGACCACGTGCGCAGCCGCAGCGGCGCGCGGGCCCGGGGTCGACTGACGCGCCGGACGTCGTTCAGTCGACGTCGGGAGCCCCCGCGGTGTGCGGGACCGGATTCGGCCGCGGCGGCCGGACGTCGCTCAGTCGACCTCGCGGCGGGCGAAGACCGCGCGCAGCACGAGGAAGACGATCAACGCGACCACGGCCACGGCGAGCACGCGGAAGGCGAAAGCGATCAACGAGAACAGCACATTGACGATCGCCCAAGCGATGATCACGGCGACGACGACGCCGACAATGGTCCACAGAGTGCTCTTACGCATGTGCCAAGCCTAGACAGGCCGTCCGAGAGACAGGGGCGTCAGCCGAAGGCGCGCGCGGCGTCATGACGGATGACGCTCGGGCCCCGAGGCGTCGCCGTGACGTGAAGCTGCGCCGGCAGCTGATCGCGCATCGACGCCACGTGACTGATGACACCCACCGTGCGGCCCCCTTGACGCAGCTCGTCGAGCGTTCGCATGGCGAGTTCGAGCGTGTCGTCGTCGAGCGAGCCGAAGCCCTCGTCGATGAACAACGTGTCGAGACGGAGCCCGCCGGCGCGGGCGGTGACGACCTCGGCGAGCCCCAGGGCGAGGGCGAGCGAGGTGAGGAACGTCTCCCCTCCCGACAGCGACTGCGGGGGCCGACATTGACCGGTGAAGGCGTCCATGATCTCGAGCCCGAGACCGCTGGACGCCCCCCGCGCGGCAAGCGCATCGGTGTGTTGCAGGCGGTAGCGTCCAGCAGACATGTGCTCCAGGCGCAGGTTCGCCGTGGCCACGATCTCTTCGAGCTCGGCTGCGAGCACGAATGTCTCGAGCGTCATCCGACGCGTGTTCGGCGCCCGCCCCGCCACCGTGTCGGCCAAGCGGGCCACGACCGCGTGCTCGTCGGCAAGGGTCGCCACCGCGGCGTGACCGGAATCGGCGCGCTGCGCCAGAGACCGCAGGCGGTCGGCGAGTGAGCGCCCGGCGGCACGGGCGGCCGCGGTCGCCTGGACCGCTTCGCGCGCCGACGCCACCTCGACCGTGAACGGCGCGAGGTCGATCGGATCGTCTCCCACCTCGACGAGCAGGAGCTCGAGCTCGAGCAGTCGCTGCCGCGTTGCGGCGAGCGCAGCGTCGTGCTCGGCGAGGGTCGTGTCGAGCCGGCGACGTTCTGCGGCCGGACGCAGCGCCGCGGTGACCGAGGCGACATCGGAGAACGGACTCTCGTCGACGAGCGCGACGACGGCGCTGTCGGCGGCCCGATGGGCATCGCGAGCAGCGGAGAGAGTCGACCGCGCCGCGATGAGGTCGCGCACGGCGTCGCGCCGTGTGTGGAGATCGTCCTGTCGGGCCGCGACCGTGTCGAACTCGTCCCGGGCCGCGTCGACCTCATCGCGGAGCGCCTCCGCGCGCTGTCGCGCGAGGGCCAGTTCTTGCCGCGCCACGGCGAGGTCCGCGCCGAGGGTGTCGAGTCTCTGCGCGATCGCCGCGTCGAGGTCGGCCGCCCGAGTGCGGTCGGCACGAACCCGCTCGTACTCGTCGACCTCGGCCGCCGCTGCGGCGAGGGCGTCGTCGGCCGCAGCCAGGCGCGCCCGGAGCACCTCGACCCCGTCGCCACCGGCGAGCGCCGCCGACAGGGCGTGGGCGTCGCGGGCGACGCGGGCGGCGTCGGAGGCGAGACGGTCGCTCTCGACGGCGGTGTTCTTGCGGTCCTCGGCCGCCGCGAGGTCGGCGTCGCTCACGACGGCCTCGGTGCCCCGCGCGGGCTGCGGGTGCTCACGAGCACCGCACACCGCGCACGGTTCGCCGTCGACGAGCTCGTGCGCGAGTTCGACCGCGGCACCGGCAAGGCGCCGGCGCAGCAGCATCATCCACGCATCGATCGCCCGCTGGAGATCGTCGGCGCGGACGAGCGAGGCGAGGTCCGCCTGATCGCGCTGCTCGCGCAGACGCGCGGCCTCGCGGGCGGCGTGCAGGCGGCGCGCCGTCTCGTCGCGGTGCGTGAGCGCAGCATCGCTCCGTGCTTGGGCACCCGCCAGCTCGACCAGGCGCGCGTCGAGGGCGCGGAGCATGTCGGGAACCTCGACGCGGCCGTCGACGAGCTTCTGCCTTTCGCCGTCGACGGCGTCGACCCGGGCGTGCAGGCGCCGAACGTCGAGATCGAGGCCGACGAGTTCTGTCTCGGTGCGCAAAGCCGCCTCTCCTCGCGCAAGGAGAGCGGTGAGGGCATCGTTTCGAGGCCCCAGGTCAGCATCGGCGCTTGCCTCTCGCCGCTCGAGGATGACGGCCTCCGCGTCGCCGTGACGCCGCTCGGCGGCGGACAACGCCTCTCGCGCCGCCCGGGCCGCATCGAGCGCGACGCGGAGCCCTTCGGACCCGGCCGCCGCCTCAGCCTCTTGCCGGACCGCGGCGATCGCCACCGTCGCGGCTTCGAGGACCGCGAGTTTCTCGCGCTCGACGAGGCGATCACGCTGACGCTCGGCGAGTGCCCGCGCTTCGCGCTCGGCGACGAGGGCGGCGTCGAGCCGGGCGTCGGCGGCGCTGTTCTCTCGGGCGAGGGTATCGACGCGATAATCGGCGCGCTCGACCGCCCTCACGACACTCACGAGCCGTTCGACGACGCCGACGGCGTCATCGCGGCCCTCGGACGAGGCATCGTCGCGGCCCGCGTCGAGTTCGTCGACCAGGCGCTCGGCCTCGTCGAGCAGGGTCGACACCTCGACGCCTTCGGCCGCGAGTCGCTCGTGAGCGCGCTTGCGGCGCTCGTCGAGATCTCCCGCGTACTGCTCGAACGAACGCGTGCCGAACAGGGTGCGAAGGAGCGCCAGACGCTCGTCGTTCTTGGCGAGCAGGAAGCGGGCGAAGCGGTTCTGCGCCAGCAGGATGACCTGCAGGAACTGCTGCTGGGTGAGTTTCAGGATCTCGTCGAGACGTGCCGCCACGTCGACGGGGCGAGCGGCCACGCCCGTCCACCCCTCGGGTGCGAGCACTTCGAGCAGTGCGCGGTGCGGCTCCTTCGTCGTGCCGCCGCCGCGACGCTTCGGGCGCTCGAACTCGGGCGACCGCGTCACGCGCCACCGATCGCCCTCGGCGCTGAACTCCAGCGTGACGCGCGTGGGATCGTCGGGCTCGCAGTGGTCGCTCCGCAAGCGCCTCTCGGCTCCGTCGTACCGGGGGACGCCGCCGAAGAGGGCGTAGCAGACGCCGTCGAGCACGCTGGACTTGCCCGCGCCGGTGCGGCCGGTGATCAGGAAGATCCCGTCATCGGCGAACCGCTCGAAATCCACCTCCTGCACGTCGAGGAAGGGGCCGAAACCTTCGAGTTCGAGGCGATGCAGCTTCATGCACGGGCCTCGGCGACGGAGCGGGCGTCGAGCACGCTGCGGATGAGCTCGCGTTCGACCGGCGAGGCGCCCTCGCCCTCGCGGACATGCTCGAGGAACGCGTCGACCACCTCGGCGTCGTCGCGCGCCCCGCGCACCCGGCGGGAGTAGTCCGCGCCGTCGTCGCGCCGCGTATCAGCCGGCAGGTGCACGACGGTCGCGCACCAGGGGAAGCGCGCCTGCAGACGACGCATCGGGTCGGGCTGAGGGGTGGAGTCGGTGTACTCGGCGCGCACCCAGTGGTCTGCGTGAGCGGCGAGGCGTTCGTCGGTGAGCAGGTCGTCGAGGCGCCCCCGCACGGTGAGGAGGGGACGCGGCACGGGCAGATCGAGCCAGTCCACGGAGGCGAGCCCCGACGCGTCGAGCTCGACGAGCCACGATCCGCGCGGTTTTCCCGCCTCGCCGAAGCTGTAGTGCAGGGGGGCGCCCGCGTAGCGCACGCGCTCAGACAGTGTCTGTCGGCCGTGGATGTGCCCGAGCGCCACGTAATCGGGGCCGTTGAACGCGGAGAGGGGGACGACATCGAGCCCTCCCTGTCGGATCTCGCGCTCGACGCCCGGGGTCGACTCGACACCGGCGGCGAAGCAGTGCGCCGCTACGACGGAGCGCCCGCCGCGCGCGGCCGCATCGGCTCGGACGAGATCGAGCGCGTGCGCCATGGTCTGTGCCTGGCTCCGCAATTCGACGCCCGGCCACAGGTGCCGCACGATCGCCGGCTCGAGGTACGGAATCCCGTAGACGTGCACGGGACCATGGTCGTCAGTGAAAGTCACCGGAGTGCCGATCGCCGTGGGGTCGGTCAGGACCGAGATGTCGTCGCGCAGCAGAGCCGACTGGAAGCCGAGTCGAGCGGCAGAGTCGTGGTTGCCGCTGGTGACGACGACGCGGGCGCCCGCGTCGGCCAGGGCGGCGAGGGCCCCGGAGAGCACCGGGTAGCAGGCCGCCGACGGCGCAGCGGAGTCGAAGACGTCGCCCGCGACGACGACGAGATCGACGGCGTGTTCGCGCACCTGGTGGACGAGGGCATCGAGTACGCCGCCGAGGGCGTCGAGGGTCGAATGTCCGTGGAACGAACGCCCGATGTGCCAGTCGGAGGTGTGCAAGATGCGCATGCAGACACGGTACGTCGCACCTCCGACATCGGCTCGCAGCAAACGCACGGACGGCCCCCAAGGGACCGCCGGACGCAGAACGCCCCGCTTCGCCTCAAAGGCGGAGCGGGGCGTGCACGACGGCTATCAGCTGCCCGCGATCTCGGCCGCAAGGGCGCGGATGCGGTCGTCGCCGAGGTCGAGGCCGACATCGGTGAAGCGCTGACGCAGCACATCGGCGATGCGTTCCTCGCTCTTGTCGCCGACGTCTGCGCGTGTCTGGACGACGACGCCTCGGATCCGCGCCTCGTCGTCTGTGGGGTGGGTGTCCATGGCCGGCTCCGACTGCTCATCGGGATGCGGCGTCTTGCGGTCGCGATGTACGGCGCCACCGACCGAGTCGGCCGCGTCGGCCCCTCCGTCAGGACCGGTGCTGGGCTCGGGGGCCCGGGTTTCCTGCGACATGTCAATCCTCCGTACTCAGGTCGGGGTCGATTCCCTGACTCGCGGCGTCGCCCTCGATGGGATCCGAGGGTGCGGCGTCGTTGAGTCGAGGCGACCCCTTGGCGTTCTCGTTGCGCTCGGCGGTCTCGCCGTCGGCGACGGCTCCGCTCTCCCAGCCACCGGGCGGGTCGGCGTCGATGACGCCCTCGGGCAGATCGCGGTCGTCGTTCATGGCGTCCCCTTTCGAGGTCTTCAGCTTTGCGCGTCGGGTGCGCGGCGGGCAGGGGTTGACGTCCGCCCGCGCGCGCGCCTAGTCACGACGTCGGACGGGCGTGCAGAAGCGCTGACCGCTCCGGGTGCGCCTCGAACCACTCCCCCACGTACCAGCACACCGGGATGATCTCTCGGTCACCCGCCTGCTCGATCGCATCGACGGCGCGTTCGGTCACGATCGCGGCGTATCCGTGGCCGCGAAAGGTGGGAATGGTGAAGGCGCGGGTGAGGGCGACCGTGCGCCCGTCGTCTCGATAGTCGAGGACCGAGACGAGGTCATCGCCGCGGTGCAGGGTGAATCGGGATGCCGTCTTGTCATCGGCGAAAAGCAGATCGGACATGCCGAGAGGCTACGCCGCCGCGCGACGACGATGGCGGGATCACGCAGAATGCTCGGCTCCAGCGCAGGTTCCCCCTGTCGCACCGTGCACTATGCCTCGCGACGGCCGTCTGGTCACGATTTGACCTCGTCGGACGCGGTGAGTAATAATGCCGCCATGACTGACAACGCGCGTTCTCTGTCCGCCCGGGAGGCGAACAGGACTGCCGGCATGATGATGCCCGGCCGCGCTGTCATGTGTTGTCGAATGTGCCGCTAACCGCGACCCTCGCCCGGGTGACGTCCGTGCTTCTGAATGCCGACGTCATCCCCCGGTCTCCCGGCCTCCGCGTCGACCACGCGTATGTCGGCGCCGCACTCCGGCCTCTCGGCCCTCACCTCCCGTCGAACCCCGCTCATGATGCCGCCCGGGTTCACACACCCAAGGAACTCTCCTCATGTCGTTCTCCGCTGTCCTCGATCGCCCCGTGACCGCCACCTCCGCCGCACCGGTGTCCGCACCCCGTGCCTCCGTCGCCGCGACGGCGCCGACGTCCCTTCCCGCAGCCGCTCCGGCCTCCGCGCCCGCCGAGCCCGCCCGTCCCGCCGCCGCCTCGACCGCGCCCCGCGGCTTCGCCCTGTACGTCGGCATCGATGAGGCGAAGGCCGCTGCGGCGGGTGTGAGCCTCGGCACGCTCGTCGAGGCGCTTCGCCGCACGCTCGGCGAACTGGCCCCCGCCGCCGAGACATACGCCACCGTCGCGCTGGCCCCGGCCGGCTCGGGCGGCCGCGACGTCGACGTCGTCCGTCTCGCCCTGCACGAGCCCTCGGCCGTCGCCCGGACGAAAGAGGAGCCGGCCGAAGAGGACCGCGCCGCCGGCGGCGTCGTCGTCGACATCTCGCGCAAGCGCGTGCTCATCGACGGCGAATCCGCGGCGTTCACCTTCAAGGAGTTCGAACTGCTGCAGTACCTCGTCTTGCGCGAGGGACGCACGATCGAGCGCACCGAGCTCGTGGCATCCCTGTGGGAGGGCTCCACTGATGACGACGCCCCGGGCGAGCGCACCATCGACGTGCACGTCCGACGGCTGCGCGCGAAGCTCGGCGCCTACGAGGACATCGTGCGCACCGTGCGCGGCGTGGGCTACCGCTTCGACCGGCACGCCGACGTCTCGATCCGCTACGGTCACGGCACCCCCTCGCCCGACCGCTTCTGAGCGCGGCCGCCTCTCCGGCCTCCTGCTCGAGACGCCGACATCGGCGTCATGGGTGGGATCGCTCGCCGTCGGGCCCGGATGCCACGATGTCGGCGGTCCGACGTAGGGTGTCCGCATGAGATCGACCGAGGTTCGCACGCGCCACGCGCCGCGCGGTCTCGGTGCGCCGGTCGAACGCCCCCTCGAGGCGGAGTACCGGCCATCCCGGCCCGTCGACATCGGGCGCACCGTCGCGGCGCAGCGCCACGGGCGCAACGACCCCACCTACTTCGCCGCGACCCCTCTCGCCTCCGGTGGCGTCGTGTGGCGTGTCAGCCGCACGCCCCTCGGAGTGTCCACCCTCGCCCTCCGGCAGCGGGTCGGCGGCGGCGTCCGTGCGGCGGCGTGGGGTCCGGGGGCGCCGTGGGCGATGGATCAGCTGCCCGCATTGTGCGGCGCGCACGATGACCCCGACGGCTTCGATGCGTCACGGCATCCGTCGGTCGCCGAGTGGCATCGCCGTCACCCCGATCTGCGTATCGGGCGCACCGATCTCGTCTTCGACGCGCTGGTCAGCGCGATCATGGAGCAGAAGGTCACCAGCATGCAGGCGTTCTCGGCCTGGCGCAGCGTCGTCACCTGGTACGGCGAGCGCGCTCCCGGGCCGACGCCACGGCCGATGTTCGCTCCGCCCGACATCGAAGGGTGGCGTCACGTGCCGTCGTGGGCGTGGCATCGCGCCGGAATCGAGCCTCCGCAGTCGCGCACCATCGTCGAGACCGCGCGGCGCGGTGACGCGATCGTCCGCGCCGCGGCGTCCGCCACCGACGGCGAGGGCCGCGACCGCATTTTCATCAGCCTTCGCGGCGTCGGCATCTGGACGAGCGCCGAGACGCGCATCCGTGCTTTCGGGGATCCGGATGCCGTGAGCACCGGCGACTACCACCTCGCGCACCAGGTGGGTTTCGCCCTGACGGGTCGCCGTACGGACGACGACGGCATGCTCGAACTCCTCGAACCGTTCGCCGGCCACCGGCAACGGGTCATTCGTCTCATCTACGCGGGTGCGGACCTCGAGCCCCGTCGGGGCCCGCGGCTCAGCCCGGAGGATCACCGGGATCGCTGACCCGGGCACGCCGCCCCACCGCCGACGCGGACGGATCGGTCCGCGCGTCGACCGGGCCGATCCGATCGGGCACCGACGCGGCACGTCCCGTGCGGGCCTCCACCGTCCGAGCGCCGACGCAACCGCTTCGTCCGACACCGATGCGGCACGTCCCGTGCGGGCCTCCACCGTCCGAGCGCCGACGCGACCGCTTCGTCCGACACCGACCTGACCGCGTCAGCAGACCGACGCGACCGCGTCAGTGCGGGCGCGCAGCGCGCCAGTATCCGGTGAACGAGATCATCCGCTTGTCGACGCCGACCCGCACCCAGTGCCGACGCATCGCGGCCACCAGGGACTGCTCCCCCGCCACCCACGCATACGCGGGCGGAACCTCAACCGCCCCGCCCGCCTCGATCGCGGCGGTGAGGACGGCGTAGCCCGGGACCGCACGCGGATCTGCTCGCACGACCCACCGCACGTCGACGCCGTCCGGTGCCGTCAGCGTGCGCACGTCGCCGGCATCCGGAACTTCGACGAACGCGGTCCCCACCGCATCGACGGGGAGGGACGAGAGGATGCCGGCGAGCGCGGGCAGGGCCGTCTCGTCACCGACGAGCACCACCGTGCCGGAGAGATCCACCGGTGGCGCGAACAGCACACCCTCGTCGAGGATCGCGACGGCATCGCCGGGCTCGCACGTCTCGGCCCAGGATGCCGCCGGGCCCGCGGTGCCCTCAGCTGCGGAGCCGTGCAGCACGAAGTCGACGTCGAGCTCGGGACCCTCCTCGCCCGCGGAACGGAAACCCGCGACGGTGTAGTTGCGCAGCACCGGGCGCTCGGTCTTCGCGATCGCCAGGTAGCGGAGGTACGCGAAGGTGTCGAGACGATTGGGGAGCCTCGTGAGTGTCCCCTCGGCGACGGGGAGGAAGAGTCGGAACCACTGGTCCCGGCCCAGCGGGGTGAACCTCTCCAGGTCGGATCCCCCGAGCGTCACTCGGGCGAACGACGGCGAAAGACGCCGCCTCCGCAGCACCCGCAGGGTCAGAAGTTCACTCTTCTCGGGCTTCACGCGCAGCTGCGCGGCGCTCGATCGGGCCATCGGTCTCTCCTCTTCTCATGTGCGCGTCGGACGCGGTGAACCGCAGACCCCGCCACTCGGACGCCTAGGCTGGGCGCATGACGCAGACGGGAACCGGTTGGCCGCGCGGACGCACGTATTGGGTGTTGGGCAGCCTGTTGCTGCTCGGTCTCGGCATCCTGTTCGGCCTGGTGTGGCAGAACGTCTGGCTCGGTCTCGTCATCGCGGCGGCGGTCTCGGTGGGCTGGCTGATCGCCTACGAATCCAGCCGGGGCCGCAACGTGGGTGTCAACGACGAGGACAACGGCATCCAGCTCTGAGCGGACCCTGATGCCCGCGGTCATCGGTAGTACACCGCCAGCGGGTACGCTCCCCCGCCGTGCACCTCGACGGGGGTGCCGAAGACGTCCTCGAGGATCGACGGCGTCATGAGCTCGACCGGGGTACCGACGTGCACCACCCGCCCCTCGGAGAGCGCCACGATACGGTCCGCGTACGCCGCGGCGAAGTTGATGTCGTGCACGACGACGACGATTGTCTTGCCGAGTTCGTCGGCCGCGCGGCGGAGCTGGCCCATCATCGCGACGGCGTGCTTCATGTCGAGATTGTTGAGCGGTTCGTCGAGCAGGATGTAGTCGGTGTCCTGCGCCAGCACCATGGCGGCGTACGCGCGCTGCCGCTGACCCCCCGACAGCTGGTCGAGGTAGCGGGCGGACAGATCGGTGAGGTCGAGGAACGCGATGGCCTCGTCGATCGCGGCGAGGTCGAGGTCGGTGAGGCGGCCCCGGGAGTGCGGGAACCGTCCGAAGCCGACGAGCTCGCGCACGGTGAGCCGGGTGACGTAGTGGTTCTCCTGTCGCAGGATCGAGACGATCATCGCCATCTCGCGTCCGGGGGTGACCGTCACGTCGTTGCCGGCGACGGTGACGCGCCCCCGGGTGGCTGTCGTCAGGCGTCCGATGATCGTGAGCAACGTCGACTTGCCCGCGCCGTTCGGGCCCACCAGCGCGGTCACCCCGCCGGCGGGGATGTCGAGGGTCACGGGGCCGAGCACGGTGACGTCGCCGTAGGTCATGGTGACGTCGGTGAGCGAGATCACTGGACACCTCGTCCCGGTGAGCGGGTGGACATCAGAGGCTCCCCTTCCGCAGGAGATGGACGAGGAAGAACACGCCGCCGACGAACTCGATGATGATCGAGAGCATGCCGGCCGCGTAGAACACGTGGCGGAGGACGAAGTATCCGCCGAGCAGGGTGGCCATGCCCAACAGCACGGCGAACGGCAGCACCACACGGTGCTGTGCGGAGCCCGCCAGTTGGTAGGCGAGGGTGGCGACGAGGAAGCCGAAGAAAGTCATCGGCCCCACCATCGTGGTCGACACCGAGATGAGCACCGCGACCATCACGAGGATGCCGATGACCTCTCGCCGGTACGCGAGGCCCAGGTTGACGGATGCCTCCCGGCCCAGCGCCAGCACGTCGAGTCGGTGCCGCGATCGCCAGACGACGGCCAGGACGACGATGACGACCAGCGCCCCCCACGGGAGGTACTCGGCATCCGAATTGGAGAGGTTTCCGAACAGGCGCGCGGAGAGGATGTCGAAGTCGCTGGGCGTGAGCAGACGCTGCATGACCGTCGAGAGCGAGCCGAAGCCGACGCCCAGCACGACCCCGACCAGCAGCATGATGTGGAGGTCGCCCCGACGTCCGGCGAACAGCCAGCCGTAGAGCAGCGTCGCGAACGCGACCATGAGCGCGCTCTGCACGACCACCTTGAGCAGGCCGTCGGTGGCCGAGAGCGCGGCGCTGCCGAAGAAGAACACCAACCCGGTCTGCATGACGACGTACAGGGCGTCGAAGCCCATGATCGACGGGGTGAGGATGCGGTTGGCCGTCGCCGTGTGGAACAGCACCGTCGCGACCGCCTGGCAGCAGGCGACGAGGGCGATGGTCGCCACGCTCACGATGCGCAGGTCCACCGCGATCCAGAACCCGCGGGAGCCGGGCTCGCCGGGCACGTTCCAGGTCAGCACCCCGGTGGCGGCGACCACGACGATCACGATCAGGATGCCGAATCTCAGGGCGATCCGCGGGCGACGGCGAGCGCGGGACGGCGCGGGGCGGGTCAGGGTCCTATCCACGGGCGCGCATCCTCAAGAGCAGGGTGATGAACACGGCCGAGCCGACGACCCCGAGGATCATCGAGACGGGGACCTCGAACGGCATCCGGATGACGCGCCCGATGATGTCGCAGACGACGACGATCGCCACTCCCCCGACGCACACCCAGGGAAGGTTCGCGCGGGCGTTGTCGCCGCGCCACATCGACACGAGGTTCGGGACGACGAGCCCCAGGAAGGGCAGGAATCCGACGACGACGGTCGTGACGCCGGTCGCGACGGCCACGAGACCCGAACCGACGAGCAGCACACGGGTGTGATCCACCCCGACCGAGGTGGCGATGTCGCGCCCGAGACCGGCGACGGTGATCCGGTCGGCGTAGAGGAACACGAGCACGACCACGATGGCGACGATCCACAACACCTCGTAGCGGCCGCGCACGATCGAGGTGAAGCTGCCCATGAACCAGGTGCCCAGCATCTGCAGCGAGTTCGTCGAGACGGCGAGATACGTGGTGAAGGCCGAGACGACGGCGCTGAGCATGATGCCGATGAGCGGGACGACGAGCGACGAGCGCAGCGAGATGCGCTGCAGGATGCCGATGAACACCATCGTGCCGACGAAGGCGGCGGCGGACGCCACGATCATCCGGACGGGAAGCGGGGCGGCCGGGGCGACGAGCACCGTGACCAGCAGACCGAGCGCCGCCCATTCCGAGGTCCCCGTGGTGGACGGTTCGACGAAGCGGTTCTGCGTGAGCAGCTGCATGATGAGGCCGGAGACGGCCATTGCGCAGCCGGCGAGAACCAGCGCCACGGTGCGGGGAACGCGGGAGATGAAGAACATCTCGCCACCGAAGGCGTCGGCGGTCAGGTCGTAGGCGCCGACGAACAGCGAGAGGACGACGAGCGCGGCGGTCCCGGCCACGGCGACGGGCAGCGCGAGTCGCCCGCGCCGTACGCGAGCGGGAAGGGAGGTGGAGGTCATGGCATCCGCCCCTCCCGCGCGAGGCGTCGACGACCTCGGTCGCCGCGCCTCGCGCGAGGGGGTCGAGCTCAGGAGGCGAACGCCTCGGCGGCCGAGCGGTAGAGCTTCGTGTAGGCCTGGATGCCCTCGTCGAGGTAGAAACTCCCGTCCAGGTAGACGATCTGGTTCTTCTGCACCGCGGGGACGTTCTTGAGCGCCTCGGCGTTCTCGACGAGATCCGTCGCCGAGACGTAGCCGTCCTCGCCGAACATCGCGTCGCGGTCGAGGACGAAGAGCCACTCGGGGTTCGCCGCGGCGATCGCCTCGACGCTGATGTCGTCTCCGTGCGAGGCATCCTCGGCCGAACGTTCCAGAGCGGGGGTCAGCCCCAGCGTGGGGAACAGCACGCCGACACCACGGCCTTCGCCGGGAGCGGCGTAGGCGATCTTGCCGCCGGAGGTGATGAGGCCCATCACGGTCTGCGACGGGTCGTAGGCCGCCTTCGCGTCGGCGATCGCCGCGTCGAGATCGGCGGAGAGCTTCGCGGCCTCGTCGTCCTTGCCGAACACCTGACCGAGGATCGCCGTCTGGCGCTTGAGCTCGGAGGTGTGGTCCTCGGCGTCGCGGGGGCTCGTCTCGATCGTCGCGGGCTGGATGTCCTTCAGCTGGTCGTAGATCTCGCGGAAGCGATAGCCGCCGACGATGAGGTCGGGGTCGGCCGCGAGGATGTTCTCGATGTTCGGCTCGCGGTGCAGGCCGGCGTCGAGCACCTCGTCGCCGCCCGACAGCGAGGGCCAGAGGTCGTACATGAGGGGCTTGGGAGCCGCGACGAGCGTCACGCCCCACTCGCTGAGGGTCTCGAACGTCGTGTTGTCGAGGGCGACCACCCGCTCGGGGGCCACGGGCACCTCGATCGCGCCGTGGTTGTCTTCGACGGTGACGGTGCTCGGGGCCGCGGCCTCGTCGGCGGGTGCGGCGGCTCCCGAGGAGCAGCCCGCGAGGGCGAGGGCGGCCACCAGGGATGCGGCGGCGAGGGGACGGAACAGGCGGATACTCATGCGAATCTCTCCAGTGCTGTGTGCGAGTCGGTCCACCGCGAGGACGAGCGGCGGACGAAACGTTAGGTTAGCCTTACCTTCGTGAAGATGTCGAACCCGCACCTCGGACCCCCCACCGCAGCCCGCCTCGAACCCCGACGGAACGAGCTGGTCTTCCGCTCTGCGACCTTGGCGGAGCGCACCTTCCTCACCCCGTCCTACGTCCGCCTGCGACTCGAAGGGCCCGACCTGCGCGGCTTCGACTCACCCGGCGCCGACGACCACATCCGCGTGTTCTTCCCCGCGGGGCCCGTCGACGACGTCCGGTCCGCGCCGAGTCGCGAGTACACCCCGGTGGACTGGGATGCCGGATCGGGTCGGCTCGACATCGACATCGCGCTGCACGGCGCCGGTGTCGGCAGCCGCTGGGCGCAAGACGCACCGATCGGCGCTCCGGTGGGCGTGGGCGGCCCTCGCGGGTCGATGGTCCTGGTCGGGAGGCCCGATGCGTGGCTGCTCGCGGGAGACGAAACGGCGGTCCCGGCCATCCGCCGGTTCACTTCGGCGATGGACGACGACGCCGTGGGGCGCATCGCCGTGGAGGTGCCGGATGCCGCGCACGACCTCGCCGTGCACGCACCTCCCGGGGTCGAAATCGTGCACCTGCACCGGGGCACGCGGCCCGCGGGCGAGGAGCTCGCCGACTGGCTCGACGCTCTCGACGTCGAGGAACGACCCGTCGGGTGCGTCTTCGGCTTCGTGGCTGCCGAGCAGTCGATCGTCCGGGCCGGGCGCGCGCTCCTGCTCGATCGATGGACGGGTGACCCGGGCGCCACGGTCGTGAAGGGCTACTGGAAGCGCGGCACCGCCGAGTACCACGCGCCGCACTAGTCGCGCGCCGTGGGCGCCCCTTGGTCGTCGACCGAGGCATACAGTTCGCACACGGTGTCGTAGTAGTCGCGCGTCTGCCCCGCCGGGCGCAGACCGACCCGCTCGGCGACGGCCCCCGACGCCGTGTTCTCGGGGTTCGTCACCGCGATGACCCCCCGGATGCCGTGCGCCCGGGCGAGGGCGAGCAGCGCGGCCGCCGCCTCGGTCGCGTACCCCGCCCCCCAGGCATCGGGGTGGAAGTGCCAGCCGATCTCGATTCCTTCCGGATGCCCGTCACCGGCGCGCGCCGACCACGGGATGCGCTTGAGCAGCACCGAGCCGAGGCGTGCCCCCTCGCTCGTCTCGACGGCACGCACGCCGAGCAGACCTTCGGCCAGTCCCGACCAGCAATCGAGCAGGGCATCGACCTCGGCGGCGTCCGCCATCACCCGCCCGTCGCCCAGGTATCGACGTACCTCGGGTCGGCGATACATATCAAAGAGGAACGCGCGGTCGGCGTCATCGCGGGTCCACTCCCGCAGCACGAGCCGCTCGGTCGCCAGACGCGTCCGCCGCATCGGCAGGTGCGGGATCCCGTCCTCGGCGAAGGGCGCGCCGGACACCAGGAAACCGAAACGCCCGTACCAGCTCGCGAGGTGCGCCTGGGCGTCGAGCAGGATCGGGATGCCGGGGACCTCGGCATCCAGCACCTCGACCGCCGCGCGCATGAGATCGGCGGCGATGCCGCGGCCCCGCGCCCCGGAAGCCGTCGCGACGCGGCCGATCCGCGTGTTGTCGGCCTCGCGGAGGATGCGCAGGGTGGCCAGCACCTCGTCGCCCTCGCTCGCCCACAGCAGCTCCGCGCCGGGCTCGATGTCACGACCGTCGATCTCGGGGTAGGCCGCCTGCTGCTCCACCACGAAGACGGTCACCCGCAGCCACATCAGGCGGTAGAGGGTGAGGGGGTCGATGCCGGCGACGGGCGCCCGGTGCAGGGTGACGGCCATCATCCGACCGTACCCGCCGGGTACGACACGGCTCGCGCGCACGCGCACCCCGGATGGGCGGGCGCAGGCGGGCCCCGCGCACCGGTGGACCGATGTCGGAGGGGCACGCTAGCCTCCGGTCATGTCTTTCCAGTCGTATCTCGACAACATCGAAACCAAGACCGGGCTGACCCCGCGTCAGTTCATCGCCCTGGCGGAGGAGCGCGGGTACGGCCCGGGCACGAAGGCGACTCCCATCCTGGAGTGGCTGAAAGACGACTACGACCTCGGTCGCGGTCACGGCATGGCGCTCGTGCACGTCATCACGAAGGGGCCGAAGATCAGCGACGCCCACGTCGGCAAGACGGGTGCGCACGGCGACAAAAGCGACACGCTCTGGCTCGACGGGGCGGCGAGCAACCCCGAGCGCTGATCCGGCGCGGTCCGGCGGATGCCACCGCCCCGACCGGCGAGCGCCGGCCGGGGGCGCCGCGTTGCCCGAGGGCCCGACCTCGACGGCGCGCTGGGGCGCTACGGCGCGACGGCCGCCGAGGGCGTGAGCACCCGGTCAGTCAGACGGTCCCGGCGCGAAGCGCCGCGACGCCGCCACCTGCTCCGCCACGCGCCGCAGGGCGAGGATGAGCGGCTCCACCAGCGCGGTGCCGAGCACGACGTAGCGCACCGCGTCTTCGATCGAGGTGTCGGGCGTCGCCGCGAGCTCGGCCTCGGCGATGGCCGAGAGGTGGGAGAGGTAGGCGTCCATCACCCGCTCGGGCACGGCGAATCCGGCCCGGTCGAGCGCAGCCAGAGCCTGGGCGACCGCGGCGACCTGGTCGGGAAAGCACTTCCCGGCGTCTCCGCCCATGCGCTCGAGGAGAGCCGTCGCCGCGGTGAGATCGATGTCGGCAGCGACCGCGGGGGTGACGGCGGCGTTGGCGGCGCCGAGGAGGTCGTACGGGTTTTCGGGGGGCTGCTCGAGGACGCCGATCACCTTGCGCACCCCCGCGATGCCGACTCCGGCGTCGACGAGCGCGCGGATCACCCCGAGACGCTGCGCATGCTCCGTCCCGTACGACGCTTGGGTCGGCGAGGTGCGCTCCCCCTCGGGGAGGAGTTTCTCGCGGAGGTAGTACTTGATGGTGGCGACGGGCACGCCGGTCCGCGTCGCCAGTTCCGAGATGCGCACGGTTTCCCCCCTTGACTCGATAGCCATACTATCCAACACTGGATAGTAAGGCTATCTAAGGAGGACATGCCATGGCATCCATCGATCCGGGTCGGATGACCCATCGCTACGACGGCGAACTCGTCGTCTTCCACATCGGGATGACCGTGAACAAGTGGTGGAGGCCCGACCAGTGGATGCCGCTGATGGGCGACATGCCGCGCATGCTGCGGGAGCTGAGCGTCGACCCCGATTCGGGACTGCTCGGGTTCTCGATGCTGCTCGGAGCCCGGGGGCCCTACCTCGTGCAGTACTGGTCGTCGCTCGACAAGCTCTACGCCTACGCCTCCGCCCCGACTCAGGAGCACCGGCCGGCGTGGACGCGGTTCAACAAGCGCGCGAGGAAGACGCCCGGCGCGGTCGGGATCTGGCACGAGACGCACGTCGTCGAGCGGGCCGAGACCATTTACGTGGCCACCCCGCCGATGGGTCTGCCGAAGGCGACCGAGACCGTGCCCGTCAGCTCACGACACGACAGGGCGCGGGCGCGGGTGGCCGACGGGCGGACGAGCGGCGGCGCCGATCAGGCGTGAGGGCCAGACTGGTGGCATGGCCTCGATCCTCACCACCGCCTCCGAGCTGAACGCCGCCCTCGCTACCGGAGTCTTCTCCGACGGCGGGCCGGTGCGGGTGCTCGACGTCCGCTGGCGGCTCGACCGCCCCGACGGCCGGCCCGACTACCTCGCGGGACACATCCCCGGCGCGCAGTACGTCGACCTCGACCATGACCTCGCCCGGCACGGCGACCCTACCGATGGGCGGCATCCGGTCCCGTCAGCGCAGACCCTGCAGGACACCGCGCGTCGATGGGGCATCGACGACGGTGACACGGTGGTCGTCTACGACGACCTGAAGAACATGTCGAGCGCGCGGGCGTGGTGGCTGCTTCGTCACGCCGGCATCGCCGACGTGCGCCTGCTCGACGGATCGCTGCGGGCCTGGATCGACGCTGGGTACGACGTGGAGACCGGCGACGCCGAGACCCCCGCGCCCGGGACCGCCTCCCTCTCCTACGGCGCGCTGCCGGTGCTCGAGCTCGAGGAGGTCGCCTCGTTCGCCGACGGCTCGCTGCTGCTCGATGCGCGCGCCGGTGAGCGCTACCGCGGCGAGGTCGAACCGATCGACCCACGCGCCGGGCACGTGCCGGGCGCCGTGAGCGCGCCGACCACCGAGAATGTCGGCGACGACGGACGGTTCCGCTCGCCCGAGGACCTGCGGTCGCGGTTTCGGATGCTGGGGGCCGCGGAGGGCATGTCGGTCGGCGTCTACTGCGGCTCGGGTGTGACGGCGGCGCACCAAGCGGTCGCGCTGACGCTCGCCGGCTTCGAACCGCGCGTGTACCCGGGGTCGTGGAGCCAGTGGTCGAACCATCCCGATCTGCCCGTGGCGACGGGCCCCGACCCGCGCTGACGTGCGGGGCTGAGCCGCCCCGCCGAGCTGTCCCGCAGGGCGGACGCTCAGGCCCAGAGGTCGCTGACGGGGATGCCGCGTCCCAGCACGTTCTGCGCGGCGCGGTGCCCCGACAGCATCGCGCCGGGCACCGTGGCGGGGTCGTCGCCCCAAGTCGCCTCGCCGGCCAGGTGCAGCACGCCTCCCACGGGGTCGGAGAGGTCGTCGTGATCGGCGCCGACCGATCCGGGGAGCATGTAGGCGTAGGACCCCCGCGAGAACGGATCGTCCTGCCACCGCGTCACGATCGCGCTGGTCGGTTCGGGCACGGAGTCGCCGAAGAGCCGGCGAAGCTGCGCGAGGGTGGAAGCCACGATCTCCGCGTCGCTCCACGTGCGCGTGGCCACGGCCGCGGGGCCGGCGGCGAAGGTCAGCAGCGCGGGCTCATCGTGCAGGCGCCCCAGGTCGTACCAGGAGTGCCACCACTCCCCCTCGTCGCCGAGCTGACGGATGCCGTACACGTCGGCATCCCAGAAGCGCTCGGCGAATCGCAGCACGACCTTCTCGAAGGCGTTCATCCGCAGGAGGCCGAGTGCGCGGCGATGCCGTTTCGGCAGCGCCGGCTCGATGACGAGACCGCCGGAGTGAAGGACGCCGACGGGCACGGTCACGACGGCCTCCGCCGCGGTGAACCTGCCACCGTCGCTGTCGACCGTCACCCCCTCCGGCGACCAGCGCACCGCCGACACGACGTGTCCGAGCCGGACATCGAGCCCCTCGGAGAGGTGCCGGGCGAGCTCGTCGTAGCCCCGGGGAAAGACCACCTCGTCGCCGTTCACGGTGTCGTCGTCGAGGCCGTGGGCGCCGAGTCCGCTCATGCCGACGCCGTACTGCTCCTGGGCGCGGCGGTCGTTGTATTCGCGCACGCGCTCTTTCCGCTCGGCATCCCACTCCTGCACCAGAAGGGCGTCCTCCACGACGTCGGCGTAGGTCGCCTCCGCCGGGGCGTCGGCGATGAGTGCGACCAACGCGGTGTTGAGCGCACGCACGTCGTCGGCGTACTGCCGCACGGCATCGGCGTCGAGTTGCCGCCCATCGGCGTCGAAGTACGTCAACGGACGACTGTCGGGCTGATACCCACCGACCGTGAACTCCACCATCGGCATCCCGAACGCCCGCGCCGCCGCGGCGACCGGACTGTCGGTGATTCCGTGGATCCACGACGCTCCCCGGTCGGTGATCCGACCGTCCGCGCGATCGGTGAACACCCGGCCCCCGACACGATCTCGCGCCTCGAGCACGATGACCCGGCGCCCGGCCCGAGCGAGGAGGCGAGCGGCGGCGAGGCCGGCGACCCCGGCGCCCACGACGATGGTGTCAGCCGTCTGCATGTGTCCTCCGCGGGTTGGTGGTTCTCGCGACGGTACTGCGGCGGCGACGGGCATGGCATCCGCCGCTACGGAGTGTGCCTACCGCCCGGGTGGACGACCCGTACAGCGCGGGAGGTCAGAAGCGCTCCTTGTCGGCGAGGAATCCCTCGATCGTGGTCAGCACGCCGTGCTCCGTGTGGGAGGGGGCACGGTGGCGCGCCCGGGCGATCACCTCGGGATGAGCCTCGGCCATCGCATACGACCAGTCCGCGGCATCCAGCATCTCGAGGTCGTTGAGGTAGTCGCCGAACGCGGCGGTCTGCGCGGGGGTGACGCCGAGCGCGGCCTGCAGCCCGCGGAGCGCGACGCCCTTGTCGACGCCGGGGTTCAGGATGTCGACCCAGTGCCGACCCGACACGACCACGCGGTGCGAGCGGGCGATCTCGTCGAGGGCGCGCCCCACGCTGTCTTCGGCGACCGCGAAGTCGTAGATGGCGATCTTGAGCACGTCGTCATCGATCGCGAGCACGTCATCGACGACCTCCAGCGCGGCGTAATAGATCGAGGCCTCGCTCCGGAAGGCGTCGTCGGTGCGCTCGATGTAAGCGGAACGCTTCCCGCACACGACCACCCCGAGGTCGTAACCCTCGTCCGCCAGTGATCGGAGGTGACGCACCGCCCGGTCGACGACGTCCGGATCGAGGGCATCGGATGCCACCTCGACACCCGCCCGCACGACGTAGGCCCCGTTCTCGGCGATGAAGGTCATGGCATCCGCCGCCTCGCCGAAGCTGGCACGCAGGGTCGCCAACTGCCGCCCGGACGCCGGCACGAACATCACCCCGCGATCGGCCAGCCGCGGCAGCAGCTCCCACAGCGGTTCGGGGACGTTCCCGTCGCCGTCGAGGAGCGTGCCGTCCATGTCGACGGCGATCAGGCGGATGTCGGAGGTCACGGCATCCATCCTCCCAGGGTGGAGGCAGACCCCGGCTCCCTCGCCCGGGCCGGCGCGGGCGCCGCGGCGACTCACTCCGCGGCCTGTCCGCGTCGAACGTGCACGCCGCAGCGATGGGCGATTCCGACCTTGGACGTGTCGGCGGCCATCGTGCCAGTCTGATGCTCCAGGTCGGCGGTCGGCAGCAAGGCGAGGAGACATCGATGCGGAACACGGGACGGGAACCGGTCGTGGTGGGCGATCGGGTCTCGGCAGCGGGGATCCTCGTCGAAGACGGCACCGCGCACCGGCTCCTCCTCCGCGGGGAGGGCCTCTACCACGAGTTGGTCGGCGAGACGGACTTCTTCGCCCTCCCCGTCTCGGACCTCACCGGCGCACAGCCAAGTGGGATGGTCACCGTCCATGGCGTGTGGACGGGCGAGGCCATCGTCGACGCGGTCGCATCGGAGGGCGGCCGCGGCGTACGGTCCTTCCCCAGGCTCGAGGGAACGAGCTTCCCCGACGTGGACGGCGTTTCGGACCGCTCGGAGATCCTGCGCCCCGAGGTGCACGAGGCCTGCGACGCGATCCGGGGCGATGCCCTGGTGGCCCTCCTCGCCGCGCGAGGGCCGCGAGGGTGGTTCGGGCTCGCGTCCGCGGTGGACGTCGATGCGGTGCGGGAGGTTCTGGCCCCTCTGCTGGGAAGCCACCTCCACGTCGTTGCCAGTGCGTGGACCCGCGAAGAGGTCGAGCAGGCGGAGAACGCGGCTATCGCGACCGAGCCCGAACCGTACACGTTCGGTATGGGCTGGGACATCGACGGTCGCTTCCGCGCGCTCGTGCTGGTGCATCACGTCTCTCCAGCGCTGGCGTCCGTGGTGGCGCGGTTCCCGGACGAGATCCTCCACGTCGAGGCCTGGCTCAGACGCTCGGAGTGAGGCACGCACGGCGCCGGAACCGATCTCTGTCGTCATCGGCGACCCCGTGCGACCTCGCCGGCGGGGAATCTCGAGTAACGAAAAGATCACGGAAACCTCTTCCGCTCCGTTATCTCACCGTTATAGAGTGATCGCACGGTAGTTGTTTTGCTGTGGCACCTACCGACATGTGATTGCAGGACACTCTGGTGCAGGATTGGGCCGGTCGGGACTCCCGGCCGGCCCATCTTCGTCTGGCGCCGCACGGATGAGGTCGTGAGGATGGACGGATGAAGGACGCGGAACTCACCGAACCCGACGGACGCATCGTGCTGGTGCGACACGGCGAGACGGAGTGGAGCCGCGGCGGGCGACACACCGGTCTCACCGACATCCCGCTCACCGAGACGGGCGCCTACAAGGCCGAGCTCGCCGGCACACTCCTGGCGACGCGGCACTACGACCTCGTGCTCACGAGCCCGCTACGCCGAGCCGTGGAGACGGCCGCCCGCGCGGGCTATCCGGACGCGCGAACCGAGCCCCGCCTCGTCGAGTGGGACTACGGCGCGTACGAGGGTCTCACGACCCCCGAGATCGTGGCGCGCCTGGGCCACCCGTGGACGATCTGGGACGGCACGCCGCCGGGCGACACTCCGGGCGAAAGCGTCGCGCAGGTCACCGTCCGCGCAGAGTCGCTGCTCGCGGAACTCCGCCCGCGCGTGCGCGCCGGCCAGCAGGTGCTGGTGTTCTCGCACGGACACTTCCTCCGCGCCCTCGCCGGCTCGTGGCTCGGCCTCACCGCCGCCGGTGGGCGGTACTTCGTGCTCGGCACCTCGGCGGTGAGCGAACTCGGGTTCGAGCACGGCTCCGAGGTCATCACGCAGTGGAATCACGTGCGCGGTCGGTGACCGTCAGGCGGAGGAGACGTGAGGACGGAACCCGCAGGATGCTCCGCCGAAATCGGTCACGAAAATATAACGGCGCCCTCTTCCCTAGCGTTACCCCACCGTTATAGAGTGCTTGCACGGTAGTTGTTTTGCTGTGGCAGCTACCGACATGTGATTGCAGGACACTCTTGGTGCAGGGACAAGGGCCGGTCGGAAGCCTCTCCGACCGGCCCTTACTCTGTCCGCCGTCGGAACCGCGTGCCGTGGCCGCCGATATCATCCCGAGCGTGCGGTGAGACGACCCGGCAGAACGGCCCCGATCGGCCCTACGCTGAGGGGATGACGGACCGACGCCTCGCCGTGCAAGCCTGGGAGAGCCTCTTCCGCGCGCAGCACGAGGTGTTCGAAGACATCCGCAGCGACTTCGACAGCACCGACCTGTCGCAGGCGGAGTACGACGTGGTCCTGACCGTCACCCGCGCCCCGCAGATGACCGCTCGCCTCCGCGACGTCACCGGCAACATGCTCATCAGCCAACCGAGCGTGTCGCGTCTGGTCGAACGGATGGTCTCCCGCGGGCTGCTCACCAAGTGCGCCGACCCGGAAGACGGCCGCGGCTCGCTCGTAACCGCGACCGAGAACGGCGCGGTGGTCTTCCGCCGCATCGCCGCCGCTCACGGTCGCTCGATCGCCGAGCGGATGGCCCGCCTCGACAACACCGAACTCGCTCAGCTGCACGCTCTCACCGCGAAGCTCCGCGACGGGGCCTGACCCGGGCGTCGGTCGAGACCGCAACCCGGGCGGGCACGCAGGTACGGTCTCGTCGGTCGGGTGCGGCCTCGCGAGCCGAGCCGCCGTCGGCGCACCCGCCCCTCAGCACTCGATGACGTTGACCGCGAGGCCGCCCTCGCTCGTCTCCTTGTACTTCGTCGACATGTCGATGCCCGTCTGACGCATGGTCTCGACCACCGCGTCGAGGGACACGAAGTGGCTTCCGTCTCCGCGCAGGGCGAGGCGCGCGGCCGTCACGGCGGTGGAGGCGGCGATCGCGTTTCGCTCGATGCACGGGATCTGCACGAGCCCTCCGACCGGATCGCACGTGAGACCCAGGTGGTGTTCCATCGCGATCTCGGCGGCGTTCTCGATCTGCCGGTTGGTCCCGCCCATCACCGCCGTCAGTCCGCCCGCGGCCATCGCGCACGCGGAGCCGACCTCGGCCTGGCACCCGCCCTCCGCGCCCGAGATCGAGGCGTTGGCCTTGAACAGCGAGCCCAGCGCCGTCGCCGTGAGGAGGAACCGACGGATGCCGCGTCGGCGGTTCGCCTCGGCGACGTCGTCGTCGTCGGCGTGCGACACCTCGGAGCGCGTGAGGGCATGGCCGCCGTAGCCGAGCAGTGCACTGCCGACGAGCTCGCCGTGCGGCGTCACGGCGTTTCCGACGCCGAGGCCCGAGTCGGCGAGGAAGCGCCACCAGTACATGGCCACGGCCGGAAGGATCCCGGCCGCCCCGTTCGTCGGCGCCGTGACCACGCGGCCGCCCGCCGCGTTCTCTTCGTTCACCGCGAGGGCGAAGGCGCCGAGCCACTCCCCCGGCAGCTCGCGATGACCCTCGGCCTCGATGGCATCCAACTGCCCCCGGATGACGGCGGCCCGGCGCTTCACTCTGAGGATGCCGGGGAGCACACCGTCGTTCTGGAGCCCCGCGTCGACGCAGGCCGCCATCGCATCCCAGATGCTGTCGAGGCCGGCGGCGATCTCCGCGTCGGAGCGCAGGGCCTCCTCGTTGAGCCGTGCCGCCTCGGCGATCGTGATCCCGCGTTCGTCGCACAGCGCGATGAGCGTGGCGGCATCGTCGAAGGCGAGGGGCATCGGCACCGCCGACACCCGCGCCGGCTCGCCGTCTCGGCGGATGAAGCCCCCGCCGATCGAGTAGTAGGTGTCGTCGGCGATCACCGCGCCCCCGGCGTCGCGCGCGACGAGGGTCATGGCGTTGGGGTGACCGGGCAGACGCGTTCGCGGTTCGAGCGAGATGTCGGCCTTCGCGAAGGGGATCCGGTGCGAACCGGCCAGGGCGAGCGACGTGCCGTCGCGCCAGTTCGACCATGCCCGGCGCACGGCATCCGGATCCACCGTCTCGGGGTCGAGACCCTGCAGCCCCGCGACCACGGCGTCGGGGGTGCCGTGACCGATTCCGGTCGCGCCGAGAGAGCCGTACAGGGCGCACGAGACGGATACCACCCGGTCGAGGACGTCGTCGCCCCGCAGCCTCGTGACGAAATCGACGGCGGCCTTCATGGGGCCGACGGTGTGGGAGCTCGAGGGTCCGATCCCGATGGAGAACAGCTCGAACGCGGAGGTGTAGGCGCTCATCCCGCCAGCGTACGTCGCCGTTCCGACACCCGACAGACACCCGTGCGCCACGCCCGGGATGCGTTCCGTTCGGGCCCGATTAGACGTCTCCGATGCTCCCGACTATGCTTGACCACGGCCTGCGCGCCGTTTCGCGCGGAGGCCCTGCGCCCGTAGCTCAATGGATAGAGCATCTGACTACGGATCAGAAGGTTAGGGGTTCGAGTCCCTTCGGGCGCACACTGTGTTGAGACAGTGAGAGGCCTGGTCCCGGAGTAATCCGGACCAGGCCTCGTCTCTTTCCCCGTGAGCCGAAGAGCAGGGCATCCTGCGCTCCGGCTCCAAACGGGCGACCTCGCGACGCACCGAGGTCACATGTTGATCGGCGCTCCGACCAGACCGTGGAAGGCCTCCTGCATCGCCTCGCTCATGGTCGGGTGGGTGTGGACGTTGAGCGTGAGGTCTTCGGCGGTCAGCTCGAACCGGTGCGCGAGCGTCAGCTGCGGCAGCAGCTCGGACACGTCGTGACCGATCAGATGCGCGCCGATCAGCTCGCCGTGCTCGTCGTCGGCGATCAGCTTGACGAAGCCGCTGGCATCCCCCAGGGCGTGCGCCTTGGCGTTCGCGACGAAGGGGAACGTCGAGACCCGGATGCCGCGCCCCTCGGCCCGGGCCTGAGCCTCGGTGAGACCGAAGCTCGCCACCTGCGGTTGGCAGAAGGTCGCGCGTGGCATGAACCGGTAGTCGTCGATCGGGTGGGTCTGCGCTCCCGCCGCGTGCTCGGCGGCGACCATTCCCTGCGCCTCGGCGACGTGCGCGAGGGCGAGTTTGGCGGTGACGTCACCGATCGCGTAGATGCCGTCGACGCTGGTGCGCAGGTATCCGTCGACCGCGATCGCCCCGCGGTCGGTCACCTCGACACCCGTGCTCTCGAGGCCGTAGCCGTCGATGCGCGGGGCGAAACCGACCGAGACGAGCACGCGCTCGGCCACGAGCGTGCGCTCCTCGCCGTCGACCGTGCACACCACCTCGACGTCGTCACCGCGGTCGGTCACGCCGTCGACCCGCGTCGAGGTGAGCACCTCGACGCCGAGCGACCGGAGGTGCTTCTCGAGCTCGGCCGACACGTCGGCATCCTCGAGGGGCAGCACGCGATCGAGGTATTCCACGACCGTCACCTCCGCGCCGTAGCTGCGCAGGAGGTAGGCGAACTCGATGCCGATCGCCCCGGCGCCGATCACGACCACGCGGCGCGGAACGTCGGACGCGAGGATCATCGTCTCGTACGTGAGCACGTTGGCGCTGGTCTCGACGCCCGGGAGCATCCGTACCGTCGATCCCGTCGCGATGATGGCTTTGCCGAACCGGATCTCGCTGACGCTGCCGTCGGCGGCGGTCACCGACATCGCGCGCGGACCGGTGAAGCGTCCCCGACCCTCGAACTCGGTGATGCGGTTCTTGCGCATCAGATAGTGGATGCCTTTGACCCGGTCGCTCGAGACCTTCCGGCTGCGCGCGTAAGCGGCGGCGTAGTCGGCGGTGATGTCGCCGGCCAGGCCGAACAGCTCCTTCTGCGCGGTGACGAGGCGCGCGATCTCGGCGTTGCGCAGGAGCGACTTCGCCGGCACGCACCCGACGTTCAGGCAGACCCCACCCCAGTAGCGCTCCTCGACGATCGCGACCGTGAGGCCCAGCTGTGCCGCGCGGACCGCGGCGACGTAGCCGCCGGGGCCGGCACCGAGCACGACGAGGTCGACCTCGGCACTCATGCCGCAACCCCCTCGGTCTGGTCGGAGGCGACCGGCACCACGGCCGGGTCGGAGGCGAGCGCCTCGAACGCGGCGACGGCGTCGCGCGTGACGGCGTCGCCGAAGAACTGCTCCCAGACCGCCGGCCCGAAGGTCAGGTGCCGCACCCCGGAACGCACGAGGGTGAGGATCTGTTCGGGCGTACGCACGCTTCCGGCGAGCACCTTCAGCGGCGAGCCGGCGGCCGAGACGGCGGCGGTCATGGCCGCAGCTTCGACGAGGCCGTCGCGTCCCGCGGCATCCATTCGAGCGATGAACGGCGCGACGTAGGTCGCCCCCGCCGCCATCGCCGGCAGCACCTGCCACGCGCGGTGCAATCCCGTCACGAGCACCTCGCCGCCCCCGGCGAGCCGCCGGGCGGCTTCCAACGCCGCCGCGGAGTAGGCGACCTTGATGACCACGCGATCCGAGAGCGCGCGCCACCGCTCGCCGCGGGCGACGAGTTCGTCGGCAGTGTCGCCGTGCACCTGGGCGAAGACGCGGGCGGCGCCGGCATCGACCGCCCAGCGCACCACCTCGGGCACGTCGGCGGTGCCGAGGCCGGCCTTGTCGAGGATGGCGGGGTTGGTGGTGAGCCCGGCGAACAGGCCCGTGGCCAGCATCCGTTCGGCGGCCGCACGCTCGGCGCTGTCGACGTAGAACGCGAGCATCAGATGCCCCGCGCCGACTCGTCGAGCGTGCCGTCGGCGCCGGGGCCGTCCTGCACGCGGTGGCCGTCGAGCGGTCGGATGCGGGTGTGAACCGCATCGACGATGTCGTCGGGGGTGACGAAGTACTCCCACTCCAGCTCCGCGGGCGGCGCGATCCAGTTGCGGGCGCCGAGCACGACCACCGGGGCGTCGAGGTCGTCGAAGGCCTCCTCGCTCACCTTCGCCGCCACCGTGTTCAGCCAGCTGCCCCGCAGGTTCGCGTCCGACACGCACACCAGACGCCCGGTCTTGGCGACGGATGCCAGCAGCAGGTCGTACTCGAACGGCACGAGCGAACGCGCGTCGATGACCTCGACCTCCAGGCCCCACTGCTGCTTCATGCGGTCGGCGGCCTCGAGCGCACGATACAGCGCCGCCCCGACGGTGAGGATGGTGAGATCGGCACCCTCGCGCACGACGTTCGGCACGCCGATCGGCGTGAGGTACTCCTCGGCCGGGACGCCGTCGTCGAACACCGTCTCGGGCAGGTCGTACAGGCGCTGGCTCTCGAAGTACACCACCGGGTCGTTGCCCTTCAATGCCGAGGCCAGCAGCCCCTTCGCGTCACGTGCGGTCGCGGGGAACACCACCTTCAGGCCCGGTACGCCCGCCACCATCGAGCTCCAGTCCTGCGAGTGCTGGGCGCCGTACTTCGCCCCCACCGAGACGCGCATCACGAGCGGGATCTGCACCAGGCCGCCCGACATCGGCTGCCATTTGGCCATCTGGTTGAAGATCTCATCGCCCGCGCGGCCGATGAAGTCCGCGTACATCAATTCGATGAGGGGGCGTCCACCGCTGAGCGCGAAGCCGACGGCCGATCCGACGATCGCGGCCTCCGAGATGGGAGAGTTGAACAGGCGGTGGCGGGGCAGGAACTCGGTCAGCCCGCGATAGACGCCGAAGGATCCACCCCAGTCGCGGTTCTCCTCGCCCCAGAGCGTGATGCGGTCGTCGGCGGCCGTGGCATCCACGATCGCCTCGAAGATCGCGTCGCGGAACGTGATCGCCTTCGCGCCGCTGAGCGTCTTGCCGCCCTCGACGCCGACGCGCGACTTCCTGGCCAGCGCCAGCCGGTGAGGCAGCTCGTCGACCGGGACGATCGTTTCGCCCGCCGGCGCCTCGCCGGGCTGCACCGTGGTGTTGTTGAAGGTCAGGGATGCCATGACGCCGGCGTCGCTGCGCAGGTGCAGCCGCGGCGACACGGTGTCGTCGATCGCGGCCTCGAGAGCTGCGGTCACGGTCCGCTCGGCCCAGGCTTTCAGCTCGGCCTGCGCGGTGGAGGGCAGCGCGCCGCCGTCGACCATGCGCGAGAAGAACGTCTCGATCGGGTCGATCGCCGTCCAGAGGTCCACCTCGTCTTTCGTGCGGTACGACGAGGCGTCGCTCGGCGAGTGGCCCGACAGGCGGTAGGTCTGGCAGTCGATGAGCACGGGGCCCTCGCCGGCGTCGAGGTGAGTACGGGCCTGTTCCATCGCGTCGATGACGGCGAACGGGTCGTTGCCGTCGATGGTCTGGGCGTGCATGCTGTGCCGGTTGATGCCGGCGCCGATGCGCGCGAGGCGCTCGAAGGCCATCGTCTCGCCGATGGGCTGCCCGCCCATGCCGTAGAAGTTGTTGACGACGAAGAACACCACCGGAAGACCCCCGCGGTGCTTCTCATCCATCAACCGGTCGAGCTGGGCCATGCCGGCGAAGTTGAACGACTCCCACACCGGTCCCGTGCCCGTCGAGGCGTCGCCGATGCTCGCCACGACGATGCCCGGCGCGCGCCGCAGGCGGTTGTGGAGCGCAGCTCCCGTGGCCAGTGGCGCGGAGCCGCCGACGATGGCGTTGTTGGGGTAGATGCCCAGCGGGGGGAAGAAGGCGTGCATGCTGCCGCCGAGACCGCGGTTGAAGCCGGTGCGCCGGCCGAACGTCTCGGCCGTCATGCCGTACATGAGGTAGTTGATGGCGAGCTGTTCGGGGTCGTCGGTGGCGAGTCGGTCTTGCACGACATCCCAGATGGCGCCCTCGGACCACTCGCGCAGGCGCGGCTCGAGATCGGCGGGCAACGACGACGTGATCGCCGACAGCCCCTTCGCGACGACTTCGCCGTGGCTGCGGTGGCTCCCGAACACCTTGTCCACGGCGCCCAGGGTGAAGGCCTGCCCGACGGCGGCCGCCTCCTGACCGATCGAAAGGTGAGCCGGGCCCAGGTGCGTGTAGGGGACACCGAGGTAGGCGCCCTCGCGTTTGATCGCGTTGAGCATGAGTTCGAACTCGCGCACGAGGATCATGTCGCGCCCGATGCGGCGGATCGCGGCGTCGCCGTAGGTCGCGCGCTGTGCGGCGACATCGGACGTGTAGGCGTTGACCTTGATCGAGGCGAACGCGAGCTCGTGGGCTCGACGCGTCTCGGTGGGGTCGATGAGCAGTTCCTTGGCCATAACGTTTCTCCGGTCGTGTGGTCAGTAGGCGGCGAGGGTGTCGATCAGTTCGATCGAGCTCGCGATGTCGGCGAGGAGCGCGGCGGCGGCCGAACCGTCGATCGCGCGGTGGTCGAAGGTGAGCGACAGCGGAAGCTGTGCGGGAGCTTCGGGAAAGGCGCGATGCGTGGCACCGACGCCGAGGATGCAGGTCTGCGGCGTATTGAGCACGGGGGTGAACCAGTGGATGCCGGCCCCCCCGAGATTCGACACGGTGAAGGTCCCGCCCTCCATCTCGTCGGGCGCGAGGCGCCCGGCTCGGGCGCGGTCGATCGCGGCGTGTGCGGCCTCGGCGAGTGCGCCCAGGCCGAGCGACTGCGCATCGCGGATCACCGGCACCAACAGCGCCTGCCCGGTGTCGACGGCGAAACCGAGATCGACGTGGTCGAACCGCGTGATGCCGTCCCACGAGAACCACGAGTTCGCGGCCGGGTGCCGTGCGAGCGTGCGAGCCGCGGCGAAGAGGAGCAGATCGTTCACACCGATGCGCGCCGCCCCCGTGAGTGCGGCGGCCTCCTTCAAGCGCGCCGCATACGCCAGGAGAGCGTCGCCCGAGGCGTAGCGGGTGAGAGTGACCTGCGCGGTGCCCTGCAGAGAGGCGTGCATGCGCTGCGCCGTGACTTTGCGCGCCCCACGGACGGGCACGACGCTTCCCTCGCGGCCGGCGCGGGACGTGGCGGGCGCCGGAACGGGTGCCGTCGCCGAAGGCGTGGGAGGCGCCGTGTCCGCGGCCTCCACGTCGGCGATCACGATGCGGCCGAAGGGGCCACTCCCCTCGATCAGCGCGATGTCGACATCGCGTTCCGCGGCCAGTCGGCGGGCGCGCGGCGAGATGCTGAGGCGGCCACGCGGGGGGCTCTGCTCCGGCGCGGGCGACGCGGCGCGAGCCGTGGCCGGGGAACGGTCGGACGCGCCGTCGGGTGCGGCGGAGGCACCGACGGACGCGCCGGCCGAGGGCGCGGCATCCGGGGTGCGCGCCGAGACGGCCTCGCCCACCGCCCCGACGACCAGGAGCACGTCGTGCTCGGGAGCCTCGTCGCCCTCGGCGTATCGCAGATCGAGCACGACGCCCGCCGCGGGGGTGTCGACCTCGACGGTCGCTTTCGCCGTCTCGAGCACGGCGACGACGTCGCCGATCGAGACCGTGTCGCCGACGGCGACGTTCCATTCCAGAAGGACGGCGGGTTCGCCGGCGTTGCCGGTGGTCGGCACCTTGACTTCGGTGGCCATCATGCTCGCTCTCATGTGCGGTGCGCTCTCACATGAGCGCAGGGAGATCCGAAAAGAACCGCCGGAGGCGGTGGGGTCGGGGCGGCCCGTGGGGCCGCCCCGAAAGGGTCAGTCGCAGGTCTCGCGGTAGAAGTACTTCGAGACCTCCGGGTCGTCGGCGTTGGCCGTGGTCGCGATGACGTTCTCGAGGTACACCGGGGTCTCGATCTCGCTCGCTTCACCGGTGACCGCTTCGTACGCGGCCTCGACACCCAGGCGCCCTTCCTTCTTGAAGTCCTGCACGACGAGGATCGAGATGTTGCCGGCCTTCAGCTGTTCCACCGTCGCCGGCTCGGCGTCGTACCCCGCCACGGGGATCTCGCCCTTCTTCCCGGCGTTGACGATGGCGTTCGCGGCGCCCGTGGCCGAGTTGCCATTGACCCCGAACACGCCCGCGAGGTCGGGGTTGGCGAGCATCAATGCCTGCACCTGCGACTCGGCGGTCGCGACAACCGACTTGGAGTACTCGGGCTCCAGCAGCGTCACGTCGGGGAACGACTTCTTCATCTCGTCCTGGAAGCCCTTCGTGCGCGCGGCGTCGGTGCTGGCTCCCGGTGATCCGCTGATGATCGCCACCGTGCCCGTGCCGCCGATCGCCTCGCCGAGGGCCGTCGCCGCGGCCGCTCCCCCCTGTTCGTTCGACGAACTGATCTCGGCGGACAGTCCCGACGTATCGGTGAGAGTGGTGTCGAGGGCGACAACGGGGATGTCGGCGGAGAGGTACTGATCGACCACGGGACGCAGCGCTCCACCGTCGGTCGGGGTGAGCAGCAGCGCCGAGGGGCTCTTCGCGAGCAGCGACTGCACGACGGGCAGCTGCGCCGAGGGGTCCCACGTCGTCGCCCCCGTGTACTCGAGGGCGACACCGAGCTCGTCGGCGGCTTCCTTGCCCCCGCAGTACATCGTCATGTAGGCCGGGTGAGTGGTGAGCCCCGGGACCATGTAGAACGTCAGGTTCTGCCCCGACGAGTCGCCGCCGGATGCCGAGCCCCCGGCGCATGCCGAGAGCGAGGCGGCCAGGGTGAGCGCCGCAGCCGCAGCGGTGCCGCGCCACAGTGCGCGAGAAGTGCTGGTGACCATGAGAAGTGCCTTTCAGGGAGTGAGTGCCGCGACGATGCGGCGAAACGGAGCGATGGATGGAAGAAGGAGGGCGATCATCGATCGCCGGAGAGACGGATGCGGAGCTGGTCGCCGTAGACGGCCAGCACGATGACGATGCCGATGGCCACCGTCTGCCAGAAGGACTGGACACCGGCGAGGATGAGGCCGATCTGCAGCACAGCGGTGATCGCCGCCCCGACGAGGGTGCCCACGATCGAGCCTCGACCCCCGGTCAGGCTCGCCCCACCGATGACGGCGGCGGCGATGGCCGACAACTCGGCGCCTTGACCGGCCAGCGGTGAGGCCCCGACGAAGCGCGAGACCAGCAGGACACCGGCGATGCTCGCCAGCGCCCCGGAGAGCATGTACACACGCACGAGGTGCGCGTCGACGGCGATGCCGGCGCGACGCGACGCGCCGTTGTTGCTGCCGATGGCGTAGGTGCGCATGCCGAAGCGGGTACGCGACAGCGCCAGGGCAGCGACGACGGCCACGACGATCGTGACGAGGACGGGGACCGTCAGCCACCCGCCGAGGAGCCCGGCGTTGCCGATCGCGCCCAGCTGAGCGGGAAGGCCCACGACCTCGGTACCACCGCTGAGGATGTTCGTGGTGCCGGTGCCGACTCCGAGCATGCCGAGGGTGACGATGAACGGCGTGATCTTCAGTTTCGTGATGACGAGCCCGTTGATGAGCCCCATGAGCGTGCCGGTCGCCAGCGATGCCGCGAAGCCGATCGCGATCGTGAGCGTGGGATCCACCCCGGCCCCGACCAGCTGTCGCATGGTGACCGCCCCGACCATGGCGGAGCAGGCCAGCACCGCCCCCACCGACAGGTCGATGCCCCCGGCGATGATGACGAAGGTCTGACCGATCGCGAGCAGCGTGATGACCGTCGCCGCCTGCGAGGTCGCCAGCCAGCTCGCCTTCGACAGGAAGGTCGGGGCGATGATGCCGATGACGGTGATCATCAGCACCAGGATGAGCACGCGAGCGGGATCGCCGTCGTGGCTGCCGAGCCAGCCCACGGCGCGGCGCCACCGGGGGCGCCCTTCGCGTCCGAGGGTACGCACGCTCGTGGTCGCGGGGATCACGGCCCTTTCCGCGGCGGTCGCGGACGTCCGCGGGGTCTGGTCAACGGACATCGGCGTTCTCCTTCACAGCGGCACCGGTGATCCACCGGATGATCTCTTCGATCCCGTGCTCGCGCGGGTTCAGATCGGCGGCGATCCGGCCCCGGTACATCACCAGGACGCGGTCGCAGATGTCCTGCACCTGCGGCAGGTTGTGGCTGATCAGCAGCACCGGAAGGCCCGTCGACGCCACGTCGGTGATGAGCTCGCCGACGCGCTGCTGCTGTTCCACGCCGAGCGCCGCGGTCGGCTCGTCCATCAGCACGAGCTTCGAGCCCCACGACACCGCGCGCGCGACCGCGATGGCCTGACGCTGGCCGCCGGAGAGGGCGGCGGCGCGCGAGAGCGTCGAGCCGATGCGGATGCGGGTGCCGGCGAGCTTGTCTTCGGCATCGGCGATCATCGCTTTGCGATCGAGCCAGCCGAGTCTGCCCAGCAGGCCCTTCGCCAGTCGCTCCCTCCCGAGGAAGAGGTTGCCCCAGATCGGGAGGTCCATCGCGAGAGCGAGGTCCTGGTACACCGTCTCGATGCCGAGGTCGCGGGCCGCGAGCGGGCTGGAGAGTTCGACGGGGCGCCCCTCGAATTCGAGCCGCCCGTGGGTGGGGGTGGTCGCACCGGAGAGCACGCCGACGAGAGTGGACTTGCCGGCGCCGTTGTCGCCGACGAGGCCGACGACCTCGCCCGGGTAGATGTCGAGGTCGACGCCGCGCAGCGCCTGTACGTGGCCGTAGTGCTTGGTGATCCCGCGTGCGGAGAGCACGGGACGACTCTGTTCCATGTCGGCTTCCTTTGGTGGAGGTGGTCAGGGTTGGGGGCCGCGGTCGATGTCGGCGCGCAGGCGCCGCGACAGCTCGCGATAGAGGGGACGGACGGCGGGGTCGGGCTCGATGACTCCCGAGACGCGTGCGCGCGCGTCGAAGTCGACGTCGATGCCCGCTGCTTCGGCCCCGGCGAGGGCGGCCCCGATCGCGGAGTGCTCCACATCGCTGGAGACGTGCACGGGAAGGCCCGTGACGTCGGCGAGGGTGCGACGCCACACGTCGAAACGCGCGCCGCCCCCGGAGATGACGATCTCGGTCGCGGGCGATCCGGCGGCGGCGAGCTCGTCGATCGCGTCCCCGAGCCAGACGCACACGCCCTCGACGAACCCGCGGACGATGTGAGAAAGGTCGTGTTCGAAGCCGAGACCCGAGATGCGGGCGCGCGCGGCGGCGTCGACGCGAGGTGTTCGCGTCCCTCCGAGGTGCGGCGCAACCACCAGGCCTCGCGCGCCGGGCACGACGGCCGCGGCCTCGTCCATGATCGCGGCGACGCGGGGCGGCGAGGTGTCGCCTCCGGCGACGCGTCCCAGCAGCCAGTCGATGCCGAGTCCGGCTGCGAGCACCACCCCCATCGCCATCCACTCGCCGGGGCGGACGAACGGCATGACGTGCAGCCCGCGGTCGGACGCCAGCGGCTCGATCGTCCTCTGGAACGCGGTACCGCCGGAGCTCAACGCGACCGCCGCCCGAGCGGCATCCTGCAGGCCGAGGGCCCGCGCGGCCATGGCCTGGTCGCCGCCGCCGACTGCGACGGGGATGCCCGCGGGCAGGCCCGACTCCTCGGCCGCCGTCGGAGTGACATGACCCGAAACGGCGAGAGTGGGCATCACCTGGGCGAGCAGGCCCGCGTCGAGGTCGACACCGGCGGCGAGAGCGCGCGCGGGCTCTCCCGCGCGGATGTCGTAGAGCAGCCCGGCAGCGGCATCCGTCGGATCGGTCGCGATGACCCCCGTCAGCCGGGAGCGGATCCAGTCCTTGGGCGAGAACACGTGGGCGATCCGGGCGTAGACGGCCGGTTCGTTCTCGCGCACCCAGCTCAGACTGACGCCGAGCATCCCGGTCGCGATCGGCATCCCGGTGGCCGCGGTCACGCGAGCGGGCGTGAGCAGGTGCATCCATCGGTCGACCTGGGCCTGGCTGCGCGCGTCGGACCAGATGATCGCCGGGCGCACCGGTTCGCCGGCACGGTCGACGGCGACGAGACCGTGCATCTGGCCCGACAGGCCGACGGCGACGACGCGGCCGACATCGGCGACGTGGAGCGCAGCGATGGCCTCGCAGGTCGCCAGCCACCACCGGCGGGGGTCTTGCTCGGCCCACGAGGGGCGGGGGCGCTCGACCGGATAGTGCACCTGGGAAGTGCCGCGCACGACGCCGTCGAGACCAAGGGCCACGACTTTCACGCTGGAGGTGCCGAGGTCGATCCCGATGGTGATGGGTGTCATGCGATCACCTCCTTTGGTGTGCACATATGAGCGCTGCTCGCTCATATGCTCACATCATACGCGTCGCGGACGCGCACGCAAGCACAGATTCGGTGCGCACGTCGACGACGAGCCGCGGCTCGTGCGTGCACGGCGGATCTTGCGCCGCGGGCGGGTGCCCGTCGCTCTCACGCGACCACTCGACCGGCGGGGACCGTGGCGCGAGGAGGACCTACGACTCCAGAAGCAGGCGAGCGGTCTGCACGTCGGTGACGAGGGTCGAGACGAACCCGCTCCGCAGGACCGCCGCGATCGCCCGAGTCTTCTCGATGCCACCCGCCACCGCCACGACCTCGGGGATCCGACGCAGATCGTCGAGGGACACTCCGACCGTTCGACCCGTCAACGGGGAGTCGACGAAGTCGCCCTGCCCATCGAGCAGGATGCCGCAGACATCCGCCACCGCGCCGGCGGCGACGATCTGCGCACGCTCGCGCTCGTCGAGCTCCGTCGCGACGGCCGAGTGCGGCGGGTCCCATGACCCCACACCGAGGACGGCGAAGGTGAGCGCCGGGAAACGATCGATGGCGGCGGCGAGACTGGCGTCGCCTCGCAGCGCACGAGCGATCTCGGCGGAACCCACGAGCAACGGCGCATTGAGCGGATAAGCCGCACCACCCGTCGCCGCAGCCATCCGGCGCGCGAGTTCCACCCCGCCGATCGCCGACCCACCCGCGTTCACTCCCCCGACCACCTGCACGACATCGGTCATCGTCCGCGCCGAGAATGCCTCGACCGTGCTCGTCAACGCACGTCCCCACGATATTCCGAGCACGTCCTGCGACCCGAGCACGCTCTCGAGGTACTGCGCGGCCGCGGCGCCGACCACGGCGTCATCGGCTCCCCCATCGGGCAGGGACCGTGCAGCGAGCACTCTCGCGATACCGAAGCGGTGCGCTACGCGGTCACCGAGATCGAGGTCGATGTCCGTGGGCACGTCGACGTGGATGCGCACGATCCCGCTCTCGCGCGCTTCGTCGAGAAGACGCGCCACCTTGAAGCGCGAAAGCCCGAGTTCCTCCGCGATCTCGCTCTTCTGACGATTGTCGAGGTAGTAGCGCCGCGCGACGATGGCCGCCTCCAGCGAGGCCGAAGGCCGACCACGAGGACGATCCATCGCCATGAGCACTCCTTCGTCCTCTTCATGCTACGACTCGAACCGCTCGCATGTGCACGAAATGCTCAGATGCACCCGACGGTACACGCGGCGCGTTCGCTGGGCCGTGTCGTCACCGCCCCCGGACGTGTGTGCTCAGGCGCCGGCCTCGCCGCGGTGCGCGGCATCCATCTCCGACGAGTGCAGGTGAAGAATCGCCAGCGACTCGCGGAGGGAGCCGACGGGCGCCTCGATGTCGTCGTAATGGTGCACGAAACCGTTCGCGTCCCGCGCGCTCACCGACACCATCGCATAGCCGGGACGCGGTACCCGCGTCTTCCGTCCGAACCGTCGCTCCACCATGGCATCCGCCTTTCGCTCGCGGGCGAGAGTATCGCGCCGCGGGCGCGACGGCGGGTCAGCGCGCGGCCGACTTCTTCTTCTTGCCGGACTTGCCGTCACCGGTCGACGGCGGGTCGGGCGCGTCGGCCGGGGTCTCGTCGGCGGCGGCCCGGTCTTTCGCCCGCCGCTTCGCCTGTGAGGCGAGGCGTGCCAGGTCGACCATGCGCAGGGCGTCCATGCGGGCCTTGCGCATCTGGACGTATTCGGGATCGGCATCCGCCGTCATGCCCTCGACGTCGAGACGCTGGCTGAGGTTGGCCTCGACATCGCCCCACGCGGCGATGCGTGCGTCGGCGACGAGTCCCGCCACGCGCGCGGGGTCGTCGGCGAACACGCGGAGCTCTTTCGCCACCCCGCGCGATTGCTTGGCGCGGCGACGGAGGTTGCGCGTGTCGCGATCACGGTAGTCATGGGTTCCGGAGGAATCCGAGAAGCGCCCCCACGCGCGCTTGCGCTGGTGCGTCACCCGCTCGGCGGCCTGGTCCTGCTCGTCGGCGAGTGCCCTCAGCGTCTTGCGGGCGTACTCCGCGAAGACCTCGCCGTCGAACTGGCCGCCCCGGGCGATCGTCTGCACGAGGATGCGATTGCGCACGCCGAGTCGCGCCGCCGCTGTCGCGATCGACAGCCCCTCGGCTATGGCCTCTTTCGTGCGCCCCACGGCACCTCCCGCTCCAGGCTATCGTCCGCGGGGGGCGCGACCCTCAGGACACCTTGGCGACGACCGCGGCGACGCGGCGCGAGCGGGTGTCCGCGGCCTTGGCGGACTCGACGCTGGTGACGTGCGCCTTGCGAGCGCTCGGCGAGAGGGCATCGAAGGCCGCGCGCGCACCCGCGTCGGCGAGCGCCGCGGCGAGATCGTCGGGGACCTCGACGGTTCGCGGTGCGGTGTCGAGCGTCAACGTGACGGTGATGGCATCCCCTCCGGCCAGCCCCGTGGCGGCACGCTTGTCCGACGAGAAGGGGATGAGGAAGCGACCGCCCATCACCCCGATCGTGCTGGCGTAGACGAAGCCGTTGACGTCCACCACGACAGCGGCGCGCTTTCCGCCCCCGAGTTCGTCGACGACGTCCGCCGGCACCTCGATCCCGGTGTTGTTCCCCGTCTGCGACAGTGTCGTTTCGAAACGCATGCGGCACAGTGTGGCAGAGAGCCCGACCGGACACACCCGGCGGACGTACGGGTGCGGCAATCCGTTCGCGCGGAGGCTCCGAAGAGATGGCAGCGGCGATGCTGATGGCATGAGCCGCCGGTGGGGGCGCACCGACGACTGGCGAAGACGATGACAGAACCCGTACACCTGCAGATCTCCGACGGAGTGGCCTGGGTCACCCTGAACAGACCCGATGACGGCAACGCCATCAGCCTCGACCTCGCACGGTCGTTGCGCCGCACGGTGGAGCAGATCGCGGTGGACGCGCCCCGGGTCGTCGTCTTCTCGGGAGCCGGCGCCGGCTTCTGCTCCGGTGGCGATGTGACCGAGATGGCCGACGCCGACGACCTCGGCCAGTTCGTCTACGAGCTCGCGACGACCTTTCACGGGGCTCTCGCGCGCCTGGCCGACCTGGATGCGGTCATCATCGCGGCGGTCGACGGTGTCGCCGCGGGCGGGGGACTCGGCCTGGCTCTTTGCGCGGACGTCATCCTCGCATCGGACCGCGCCCTCTTCCTCACGGCGTACGAAGCCATCGGACTGAGCCCCGACAGCGGCGCGTCGTTCCTCCTGCCGAGGGTCATCGGAGCGTCCCGCGCGCGCGCGATGAGCGCGGTCGGCCTCCGATTGGATGCCACGGCCGCCCACGACATCGGCCTGGTGCACGCCGTCACCGCCCCGGCCGACCTGTCCGACGCGGTGCGGGCCATGGCCGGCCGTCTCGCATCGCGGCCGCAAAGTCACATGGCGGCGTCTCGTGCACTGTTCCGGGGCGCCGACCCCCACGAGTTCCGTCGCCACCTCGCGGCGGAGGCGCGCGCGATCAGCGCGGCGGCCGGCTCGTCCGACGCCGCACGCCTCATCCGTGAGCACGCGGTCCGCGCGCGCCGCAGCGCCGAGGCGATGCGGCGACGGGCGGAACGCGCTCGCGCCGCGTGATCGATAGGTGAACGTCCGCTGAAGCGCAATCCCCTCCGACTCGAAGGGGCGGGCCCGTAATTTCGGTGTCGTTGCGGAGGGCCTCGGAGAGTACTCGGGGGCCTTCTGTCGTTTCCGGACTGCTATCGGATGACCGGAGTGACGCGCAAAGCCCAATCCGATCGGCGGCGTTCCTCCGAAGATGTGGTGAGGCGACCGGACGGTCGCTGCCAACACTCTGGGAGGTTCATCATGAGCTCATCACCCAACCGTCTCGTGGCCACCGTCTTCGGCGCTGTCTACCTGCTCGTCGGACTGCTCGGCTTCGCCGTGACCGGCGGGGTCGGTTTCATCGCCACCGATGGCGGTCTGCTCCTCGGCATCTTCGAGGTCAACCCGCTGCACAACATCGCGCACCTGCTGATCGGTGGCGCTCTTCTCGTCGCCGGGCTCGCCAATGCTCGCGCCGCCAAGGGCGTGAACACCACCGTCGGCGCCGTCTACCTTCTGCTCGGCATCGTCGGCTTCTTCCTCGTCGACACCCCGGCGAACATCCTCGCGCTGAACGTGCCCGACCACTTCCTGCACCTTGCCAGCGCCGTCGTGCTGCTGGGCGTGGGCCTCGGCACCGAGCGCAGCATCCCCCGCACCGCGGCGGTGTGATGTGACCGCCGCGACCTTCACACAGTCGTGGCCCTCCGTGTCCGCATGGGGGGCCGGGCTCATCGCCGCCGCCCTCGGCGCGGGCGCGATCGTCCGACCCGGTTCCGAGGCCGTCGCCGTCGGCCTCGGAGCCGGGATGGTGGTCCTCGGCCTCGCCGCACTCGCCTGGGGCGGAGCGGTGCTGGCCACCGGACGCCTACTCATGCCGCGAGCCGCCCTGGGCGGGTCGCTCGCGACCCTGGTCCTGACCGGCGCGCTGATGTTCGCCGACCCGGCCCACACGAGCATCCTCGGCGCCGCCGCGGCATCCGTCTTGCTCGTCGTGGTCGGGGCGGCGGCCGCGGGCCGCCTGCGTCGGATCCGTCGTGACGGCACGGCAGACCGGTCGCCCCAGCCCATGAGCGTGGTGGGACTGCTCGTGGCGGCCGCGGTCATCGCCGTCGTCGTCACCCCCGCCCTGGGCGCGACCCAGAACGCCGTCCTGCTGCGAGACGACGGCACCGTGCCGGTCATCAGCCACGACGGTCACTGATCCGGAGCCCGCCTCCCCAGACGGTGGCACGCTGGGAGGGTGACCGACGCCCCCTCCTCTTCCGTCCCCGACTGGATCCAGTCGCTGCGCGGGAAGATCCTCACCGCCCTCGCGGGCGACCCGACCGGCATGGCCCCGTACGTCCGCGACATCGCCGCGGGCGATGACACCGGCTATTTCGTCGAGAACGGCCCCGCGTGGACGGTGCACGCCGGAATGGGCACGCTGGTGGCCGGCATCCGGGCTCTTCTGCTACAGGCGCTGCACCCGGGTGCCCTCGCGGGTGTGCACGACTGGTCGCGCTATCGCGAGGACCCGATCGGACGCCTCACCGGCACGGTGCGCTGGGTGATCACGTTGACCTACGGTTCGACGACGCAGGCGGATGCCGAAACGCGTCGCGTCGGGCGCTTCCACCAGCGCGTGAAAGGCGACTATCGCGCGGGCGACGGCACCGAGCGCACGTACACGGCGGAGGCGACCGACCTGGTGCGATGGGTGCACCTCGCCTTCACGGACGCGTTCCTCGCTGGGCACGAGGTGTCGCGCACGCCCATCCCCGGTGGTGCGGACGCGTACGTCGCGGACTGGGCGACGGCCGGTCGCCTGATGCGGGTGGTCGACCCGCCCCTCACCCGCGACGCGCTGCGCGGCGAGATCGACGCCTTCTTCGAGCGCGGAGAGTTGCGCGGCGGTGAGCGCGTCGACGACGTGGTGCGGTTCCTGCGCAGACCGCCGTTCCCCGGCGCGATGGGTCTGGCCTACCGCGTGCTGTTCGCCGCGGCGGTGGCCACCATCCCCCGCCGGTATCGCACGTTGCTCGGCGTGCGGCGGTGGCCCCTGCCCGTGCTCACGCTGACGCGGGTGATCCTGCGCATCACCGAACGGGCCCTCGGGTCAGGCCCGCGCGCACAGGACATGGCGCGTCAGCGCTTGCGGAGGCTGGAGCGGGAGGCGGCGTGAACGACGATCCGCGTCAGGCGGCGGAGCGCTACCGACTCGATCGCGAGTTGCGGGCGGCGGGACTCGACCCGGCCGCCGACGAGACGCCGAAGCGCGCGTCGGCGGCCGAATCGACGCACGGCGCCGACGCCGGTTCGCCCTCCGATGCCCCACCGGCGCCGGCGCGCGGAACGACGGCGGCGGAGCGCGCAGCCTTCGTCGAGAACGCGATCCAGCAGGCCATCCGCCGCGGCGAGTTCGACGACCTGCCCGGAGCCGGCAAGCCCTTGCCCGACCTGGGCGGCGCGCACGATCCCGACTGGTGGATCCGCCGCAAGATCGAGACCGAGAAACTCACCGGGCTGGGCCCGCCGGCCCTCACCCTGAGGGTCGAACACGCCGAGATGGCGGAGCGACTGGATGCCATCGCGCGCGAGATCGATGTCCGCGACGCGATCCGTGACTTCAACCGTCGGGTGATCGACGCGCGGCGGCAGCTGCAGGGCGGGCCGCCGGTGGTCACGCCCACCGTGGACGAGGAGGCCGAGGTGGCGGCGTGGGCTGGTCGGCGGCGTGAGCGCGAGGAGGCTGCACGGGTGGCGGCCCCGGTGCGGCGACGGCGGCGGTGGTTCGGACGGCGGTGAGAACCGGTCCCGTCGACGAGCTCACGGACCTGCCCCGCGCGGCGGGCCGAGCGTGTCGAGGCGGCTGAGCCTGTCGAGGCGGCTGAGCCTGTCGAAGCCGGGGCGATCCGCGAGGAGCACCGTCGCTTCGGGGACGCCAGGGACCCCCACCGCGAGGCGGCTGAGCCTGTCGAAGCCGGTAGATGCCCGGACTCAGAGTGCGGCGAGCGCCTCCGCGCGCTCGACGAGGGCACGCGCGCGGGCCAGGGTCGGCGCGTAGGAGCCGTCGACCGGCCCGTCGGGGGTCTCCGACAGCAGCGACCGAGCGGCCTGCACCTCGGCGGCGGACGGCGTGAAGCCCGCGTGCGCGCCGGCGACGGCGGCATCCTGAAGCGCCAGCGTGCCGGTGAAGCCCATGGCGACCGCGTGCAGCGCGGCATCCCGAGCCTGCTCGATCGGACCGCACGGGCCGTCGATGGGTCCCGCGATCCCCGCGGCGGCCGAGGCCACCACGAGCTGCGCCCGCGGCCACGACAGCGCCATGCGATCGGCCGCCATGCCCGTGTCGCGCCGGAAGTCTCCCGTGCCGAACGCCAGGCGACGGGTGGCGGGGTGTGCGGCGATCGCCGGGGCGGCCAGGAGCGCTGCGGCCGACTCCACCATCGCCACGATGGGAGTGCCGAGCGGAAGGGATGCCGCCACGTGAGCGACGTCGTCGGGGCCGGCGCACATCGCCAGGACGACGCCCGCGAGGCGATCGCCGAGATCGCGGCCCAGGGCCAGGTCGTCGTCGCCGTCGCGGGTGCCGGCGGCGCTGATCCGCAGCCACAAGGGTGCGTCGACAGCAGCGCGACGTGCTCGCGCGCGGCCCTCCGCCTTGCGGCCGGCGGGGAGCCCGTCTTCGAGGTCGAGCACGAGGACGTCGGCCGCCGTGTCGAGGCCGCCCGCGAGCGGCGAGCGAAGCATCCACGTGCGGGCGAGGTCCGCACGCGCGGGGGCGGGGGCGGCCGAAGCCGCCCCCGCCGGGGTGTGCGCGATGGTCACGAACGGCTCCGAGCCGCCGCCTCCGCCTCCGCCTTGGCGCGGAAGGCGTCGAGCGTGTCGGTGTCGACCGTGGCGGGGCCGGCGCCGACCTCTGCCGAGGCCGACTCCTTGGCATCCGCCGCCTTGCCGACCGAACCGTGGTCGTCGCCGGTGAGCAGGTTCTCGTCGAACGGGATGTTGCCCGCGAGCACCTCGCGAACGCGCTGGGCGTCGTACTCCTTGGTCCAGACACCGATCAGCATGGTGGCCACCGCGTTGCCGGTGAAGTTGGTGACCGCACGCGCCTCCGACATGAAGCGGTCGATGCCGACGATGACGCCGACTCCGTCGACCAGGTCGGGGCGGTAGGCCGAGAGACCGCCGGCGAGGGTCGCCAGGCCCGCGCCGGTGACACCGGCGGCACCCTTCGAGGCGATGATCATGAAGACCATCAGGCCGATCTGCTCACCGAGCGACATGGGCGAGCCCATGGCCGAGGCGATGAAGAGCGAGGCCATCGTGAGGTAGATGGCGGTGCCGTCGAGGTTGAACGAGTAACCGGTCGGAACGGTGATGCCCACGACGGGCTTCGAGACCCCGAGGTGCTCCATCTTGGCGATGAGGCGGGGCAGGGCGGCCTCGGACGACGAGGTGCCGACGATCAGCAGGTACTCGCGGCCCAGGTACTTCATGAGCGTGAAGATGTTGACGCGGGTCACGACGTAGAGGAGCGTGCCGAGCACCACGGCGATGAAGAGGAAGCACGTGAGGTAGAACGCACCCATCAGGATGCCGAGGCTGATGACGGCCTGGAAGCCGGTCTTGCCGACGACCGCGGCGATGGCACCGAAGGCACCGATCGGGGCGAGCCACAGGATCATGCCCAGGATGCGGAACACGAGCACCTGGAAGTTGCGGATCGCGTCGACCATACGGGCACCACGCTCGCCCATGCGCTGCAGGGCGAAGCCCACGAGCAGGGCGATGAAGAGCACCTGGAGGATGCTGCCGCCAGTGAACGCCGAGAAGAACGAGGTCGGGATGATGCCGAGGACGAACTCCTGCGTCGTGGTGGCCTCGGCCGCGGGGGCGTCGTACTGGGCGCCGGCGATGTTGAGGCCCTCGCCGGGGTGAATGATGTTGCCGACGACGAGGCCGATGATCAGCGCGAACGACGACATGATCAGGAAGTAGACCATCGCCAAGCCGCCGATCTTGCCGACCGTGGAGGCCTTGGCGATCGAGCCGATGCCGACGACGATCGTGCAGAAGATCACCGGGGCGATCATCATCTTGATCAGGCTGACGAAGCCCTTGCCGATCGGCTCGAGGGTCGTCGCGAACGCGGGGGCGACGAGTCCGACGACCACACCCGCGACGACGGCGACGATGACCGAGATGTAGAGCCAGTGATTGCGGTCGATCTTCTTACGAGGCCGACCGTCTCGAGTGGTGCGGAGTGAAAGTGCCATGAGCGCCTATCTCCTCTTTCTAACGTCATTGTTATTCCCGGCCGAACTGCCGGTGGGTGAGATGCCTTGTTTCTGCCGACGGGCCGCCGGTGGATGTCATGACTGTGGTCGACGGCGAGCTCCACGACGATTTGTGGTCGTATTGTTCGCGGCATGGACGCGAAAGGGCGAGGGATGCGACTGAGCGTGGGTGGGCGTCTGGCCCTCGTGTCGCTCGGCATCGTCGTGCTCGTCGCAGGTGTCCTCGCCGCGCTCCTGTCCGTACAGTTGAGCGACTCCGGGCAGCGCGAAGCCGAGCAGGTGACCCGGTCGGTGGCCGAGACGTTCGCGCACGAGGCGGAGATCGCCATGCTCGTCGCCGCTCGCGACTCCGACCGTCTGCAGCCGATGGTCGAGCAGATCCTCCCCGACGCCGACCTCTCGTTCGTCACGATCATGACGCCCGACGGCATCCGTCTCACCCACCGCAACCGCTCCGAGATCGGCCTGCCGTACCAGGGCTCGAGGGCCGAGGCCCTCGCGGGCGAGAGCTTCACCGAGGTGTACGTGGGAACGCTCGGCCCCTCGGTTCGCACCATCGTGCCGATTCGCGAAGGCGGTGACGAGGAGGGACCCATCGTGGGTCTCGTCGCCGTGGGCGTGACGCTCGGCGCCGTGCAGCAGGACCTCGCCGCCCGCGTTCCGCTGATCGTCGCGGCATCCGCGGCCATCGTGGGGTTCGGCGTGCTGGGCGCGCTGTTCGTGCGCCGGAGCGCCCGGCGCGTGACCGGTTCGTACACGCCCCGCGAGCTGTCGCGCCTCGTCGAGAGCTACGAGACCGTGCTGCACTCGCTGCGCGAGGGACTCGTGGTCACCGACCGCAACGGTCGCATCGTGCTCTACAACGACGAGGCCGCCGATCTCCTGGGCCTGCCGCCGGCCATCACCGGCCAGGTCTCGCTCGATCCGCACGACGTCGACATGGACGCCGATCTGGCGGACGCCATCGCCGGTGGTCGCCGGATGGTCGAGGAGACCGTCGTGAACGGAGACCGCGTGCTGCTGGTCAACCAGGAGGAGGCGCGGGATCTCACGGGCCGCCGCGCGCCCGAGCGTGGACGCGTGATGACCCTGCGCGACCGTTCCGAGTTGCAGGCACTGCTCGGCGAGCTGGAGGGCGTGCGCACGCTCAGCGACACCCTGCGCTCGCAGACGCACGAGCACGGCAACCGCCTGCACGCGCTGCTGGCGCTGCTCGAGCTCGGGCGCATCGATGAGGCCCGGCGCCTGATCGTGGCATCCACGGAGGACAGGCAGGGTCTCGCCGACCGCCTCGTGTCGGACGACGACGACGCGGTCATCGTCGCCCTGCTGCTCGGAAAGCTCGACGAGGCCGCCGAGCGCGGCGTGCGCCTCGACCTCCACGTCGCCGAACCCGCCCCACACGTGCCCCTGGCGGCACCGGAGGCGGTGACGGTGGTCGGCAATCTCGTCGACAACGCTCTAGATGCGGCGGCGGCGGGCTCCGATCCCCGCTGGGTGAGCGTCTCCCTCGCCGAACGCGAGGGCGATGCCGTGCTCGAGGTCTCCGACAGCGGGGCGGGATTCGATCCGGCGCTGCGGGACCCCTTCGCGTACGGCGCCTCGACGAAACCCGCGCACGTGCCGGGCGGGCGCGGGGTCGGCCTCGCGCTGGTGCGCGACATCGTCGCCGCGCGCGGAGGGACGCTGCAGCTGGCGGCCACGCCCACCACGGTGCGGGTGTTCCTGCCCGTCGACACCGAAGAGGTGCCGGTGTGAGCGGCGTCCTCGGTCACCTCGAGGCGGTGCGGCCGTGATCCGGGTGCTGGTGGTCGACGACGACGCCCTCGCCCTCGAGCTGCACGCGGCGTACGTCGCGCGGGTGCCGGGGTTCGAGGTCGTGGGCCACGCCGCGGGAGCCCGCGCCGCTCTGACCGCCCTGGCCGATCCCGATCGCCGGATCGACCTCGTGCTGCTCGACATGACCATGCCCGACGGGACCGGTCTCGACGTCGCCCGGCGCGTCCGCGCGATGGGCTCGCGCGTCGACATCATCGCCGTGACGGCCGTCCGGGATGCCGCGACCGTCCGCGCCGCCGTCTCTATCGGCGTCGTGCAGTACCTGATCAAGCCCTTCGCCTTCGGCGCGTTCCGCGAGCGCCTCGAGGCGTACCGCGCCTACGTCGACGGGCTCGACCGGGCGGCCGGAGAAGCGACGCAGTCCGAGGTCGACGCCCTGCTCGGCTCGCTGAGGACGGTCTCCCCGCCCACCATGCCGAAAGGGCTCAGCGACGAGACCCTGCAGGCCGTGGCGGAGCGCGTGCGCACGGCATCCGGGGCCGTCTCCTCGACCGAGGTGGGCGAGAGCGAGGGCATGTCGCGCGTGACCGCCCGGCGCTACCTCGAACACCTCGCCGACGTCGGTCGCGTGCGCCGCGAACCCCGCTACGGCGGCCAGGGAAGGCCCGAGATCACCTACGCCTGGGTGCGCGGCTGACCGCGACCCGCCCGGTCTCGCCTCTCATCGTCGCGTTCTGCGTCGCCTGTGCGGGTGCCCGCAGTTTGCAATCTTCCGCGCAGATTTCTCGGCCAGACCTGCGAGGATCGAGCGGGTCTGCGAGGATCGCGCGGTCCGGGGCGGGGCGGGGCGGGGGTCAGAGGTCGAAGGCGGCGCGGACGCCCTCGTTGACCACGACGCCGGAGCGCACGTTCAAGCCCTTCGCGAGGGCCGGATCGGCGGATGCCGCGGCCTCCCACCCAGCATCGGCGATGCGTGCGATGTAGGGCAGGGTGGCGTTCGACAGTGCCCGGGTCGAGGTGTGCGGCACCGCACCGGGCATGTTCGCGACGCAGTAGTACAGCGCCTCGTGCACGCGGAACGTGGGGGCGTCGTGCGTCGTCGGCCGGGACCCCTCGAAGCAGCCTCCCTGGTCGATCGCGATGTCGACGAGCACGGACCCGGGCTTCATCGTGCGGACCATGTCGTCGGTGACGAGCTTGGGGGCCGCAGCCCCCGGGATCAGAACCGAACCGATCACGAGATCGGCGTCGGCGAGCTGCTCGGCGATCTCGAGACGGGTCGACGCGCGGGTCTCGATCGCTCCGCCGAAGCGCTCCTCGAGCAGGCGGAGCTTGGGTAGCGAGATGTCGACGACGGTCACACGGGCCCCGAGGCCGAGGGCGTTGGCCGCGGCGTGCTCTCCCGCGACGCCGCCGCCGATCACGACGACCTTCGCCCGCGGGGTCCCGGGCACGCCGCCGGGGAGCAGGCCGCGCCCGCCCGAGGCGCGCAGCAGGTGGTGGGCGCCCTCGATGATCGACAGGCGGCCGGCGACCTCGCTCATGGGCGCGAGAAGAGGAAGCGCCCGGTCGGGCGTCTGCACGGTTTCGTAGGCCACGGCCGTGGTACCCGCGGCCATGAGCGCGTCGGTCAGCGGACGGTCGGCGGCGAGGTGCAGGTAGGTGAAGAGCGTGAGGTCCGACCGGAGGTAGCCGTACTCGGGGGCGATGGGCTCCTTGACCTTGACCAGGAGTTCCGCGCGCGCCCAGGTCTCCTCGGCGGTGGCGACGATCTCGGCGCCGGCCGCGCGGTACTGCTCGTCGGAGAACCCACTGCCCTCACCCGCCCCGGCCTGCACGAGCACCTCGTGACCGCGATGGACGAGCGAATCGACGCCCGCGGGGGTCATCGCGACGCGGTTCTCGTTGTTCTTGATCTCGGTGGGCACGGACACGCGCATGGGTTCCTCCTCGAGCGGACGAGCGTTGCGGAGAGAATCGCAGAAACTCGCGTTTCCGTGGTGTTTCTCCGCAGATCCTTCGCTATTCATCGCGCCTATGGCGGTATCGTCGGATGCCGGGGCGTCCGGCGCCCCCGATGAGCGAAGGATCTGCGGTGGCCGACGACGACCTGCACCCCCTCGATGCCCGCATCATCGAGCTCCTGTCCGCCGACGCCCGGATGACGAACGCAGCACTCGCCGAGACGCTGGGGGTCGCGGCATCCACCGCTCACGCCCGGCTCCGCGCCCTTGTCGATCGCGGGCTCATCACGGGCTTCCACGCCGCCGTCGACCAGAGCCGCCTCGGCCGAGGCCTCCAGGCGGTGGTGGGAGTGACCCTGCGCCCGGGACAGCGGCAGGAGAGCATCCGCGCGTTCGCGCACGAGGTGCGCCGGCATCCGGACGTCATCCAGCTGTTCTTCCTGGGCGGCGCCGACGACTTCCTCGTGCACATCGCGGTCGACGACTCCTCGGCCGTGCGTCGCTTCGTCGTCGACCACCTCTCCGCACGGCACAGCGTGGCATCCACGCGCACGAGCATCATCTTCGAATACCACCGGAACGCGGTGGCGGCGGACTTCGACTGAGGCGAGCGCGGCCATCGCCCGGCGCGGGGCGGCTCTGGTCGTCGGCGGCGCCGCGACACAACGCAGGAGATTCGGCCGGGCCGGCGCGGCCACAGGCGGTTTCGTCGGCCGCGGCGTGGTGGATCTCCTGCGTTGTGCCGCGTGAGCCGTGCGGCCGTGGGGCCGTGGGGCCGTGGGGCCGTGGGGCCGTGGGGCCGTGGGGCCGTGGGGCCGTGGGGCCGTGGGGCCGTAGGGCCGTAGGGCCGTGGGGCCGTGGGGCCGTGGACTGAGGCTCGGGGTTCGGGCAGCGGTCGGCGGAGCCGCGGGACGTTCGGGGGGTCAGCGGAGAGCCGCGGCGATCGCGGCGATGTCGGCGGGGGTCGAGCGACAGCAGCCGCCGACGAGGCGCGCGCCCGCATCGACCCACGCGGGGGCGACCTCGGCCAGCGGGACGGCGGCGCCGTGCCAGGTGCGGGTGGCGGCATCCCAGCGCTCCCCGGTGTTCGGGTAGGCGACGAGAGGGATGCCGGGCCCTCCGGCGAGCGCGGATGCCACCGAATCCGGGGAGCAGCAGTTGACTCCGACGGCGACCACGTGGGAGACGGATGCCGCTGTGCGCAGTGCGTCGGCGAGCGAGCCGGGCGCCGCGAACCCCGTGCTGTCGGCGGAGAGGCTGACGAAAGCCGGGGTGCCGAGGTCGGCGAGCTCGAGCGCGAGCGCCTCGACCTCGAGCGGCGAAGGGATGGTTTCGACGGCGAGCAGGTCGGCGCCCGCCTGCGCGAGCACGTGCAGCCGCCGACGGTGCAGGTCGCGCAGCTGTTCGACGGTCAACCCGTAATCGCCGGTGTACTCGCTGCCGTCCGCCCGGAGGGCGCCGATCGGACCGACGGATGCCGCGACGACGACGTCGGCGGCCTCTCGAGCGAGCGACACCGAGCGGGTCAGGAGCGCGTCGATGTCGGCATCCGGGATCTCCCCGCCGAAGCCGAGCTGGTACGACGCCGTGATCACGACCTCGGCCCCCGCCTCGGCGAAGACCCCGTGCGCGGCACGCACCTCACCGGGGTCGTCACGCAGAACGCGCGCCGACCACAGCGCGGAGGTCACGTCGTTGCCGCGCGCCTCGAGGAGCGTGCCGAGGCCCCCGTCGAGCACCACGGGACGCCGTGCGAGCGTGGCGACGAGGTCGATCACGCCTCGTGCGTCTCGCCCGCGGCGAGAACGCGCAGAGCGCTGGCGAGCAGGGCCTGGTCGCCGCGGCTCACGTCGCGCAGGGCGTCAGCCTCGAGACGGACGAGCTCGGTCATCGCGGCATCCACGCGTTCGATGCCCTCGGGGGTGATCGCGACGAGGATCGCGCGACCGTCGGAGGGGTTGGGACGGCGGTTGACGAGGCCGCGCTCGGCGAGCTTGTCGAGTCGGTTCGTCATGGCCGCACTGCCGATCATCGTGGCGGTGATCAGGCGTGTGGCGCTGAGCTCGGTGCCCGCGCGGCGGAGGACGGCGAGAACGTCGAACTCCCACACGGCGATGCCGGCGCTGGCGAACGCCTTCGCGCGCAGCTTCGACAGGTGGAACGCCGCACGGCGCAGGCGCGACATCACATCGAGCGGGGTCAGATCGACCTCGGGCAGCAGCTGCGACCAGGCGTCGATGAGGAGGTCGACCTCGTCGTCTTTGCTGCTCGCGGTAGGCATTCTCCGACGGTACCGGAGCGGCGGGCTCGGAGGGCGCACCGGGCGGGCGTTGCGGGGCGGTGCGGCGCCCCGGCGGGTCGCATCCCCATCGAGTGTCCAGCACACCCGGACGAACTCAGGATGCCTCCGGGTGTCGGGGACCGCGACGCGACCCACACGGGCGGCGCGCGGGCGCCGCAGGCGTAGGCGACGGGCCGCGGGACCTCGGCCGCGCGGGCGTGAGCGCCGGGCGCGCACCGCGGGGCGAGCACCGAGCGTGCAGCGCATCCGCGTTAGCGTTGACCGACGCCATCGACGCCGCGAGAGGACCCGATGACCCTGCACGACGAGACCACTCCCCCGGCAGCGGACGCGACCGCCGCGAGCGGTCCGATCGCGCCCGCCGGCGCTCAGCCCCCAGCCGACGGGGTCGTGCGCAACCCGGCATCCCGCGTCTACCCCGATCGCGACGACGCGCACGCCGACCCGTGGTCGATCGATCTGGAGCGCATCCAGTTCTCGCCGTACTTCTCGCGCCTGTCGGCCGTGACGCAGGTGGTGTCCCCGTCGATGGGCGGAGCCCCCGTGCACAATCGCCTGACGCACACGCTCAAAGTGAGCGCGATCGCACGGGTCGTCGCCCTGCAGCTCAACACCCGTTCGCGCCGGGCCGGGGAGGGAGACGTGTGCAACGCCACCGTCGTCGAGGCCGCGGCCTATGCGCACGATCTCGGGCACCCGCCCTTCGGACACCTCGGCGAGTCGACGCTCGATCGCCTCGCCCGCACCGAACTCGGCCTCGCCGACGGGTTCGAGGGCAACGCGCAGACGTACCGCATCCTCACCGCGCTCGACGTGGTCGAGAACGCACCGCGCGGGCTCAACCTCACCGCCGCGGTGCGCTCGGCGTCGGCGAAGTACCCGTGGGCGCCGTCGGTCGACGCGACCGAGATCGAGCGCATCGGTGCGCCCCGTGGCATCCGTCGCTCGTCCGACGGCGCGTACCGCGTGCACAAGTACTCGGCGTACGACCTGGATCTCACCGACCTCGCCGAAGCCCGGCAGGGGGTGGATGCCGAACCGCTGCGCCAGAGCATCGAGGGCGCCGTGATGGACCTCGCCGACGACATCGCGTACTCGGTGCACGACGTCGACGATTTCTACCGCGCCGGCATCCTGGACCACGCGCCGATCGCGGCGGAGTTCCGCGGCTGGCTCGACGACGTGCTCGAGTGGCGCTCGCGCGACGACGCCGAGGTGCGCGCCGAGCTCGCGCCCGGCGCGGGTCTGGAGCGCCTGCGCCGCAAGATGCGCCGCGACGATCCGTGGATCGCCGACGACGAGGCCTTCCTCGCCGCCGTCAGCGACGTGGACGCCGAGATGGTCACCGACCTGCTCGCCCGCCCCTTCGACGGCTCTCTCACGGCCGAGCGCCGACTCGCGGGCTTCACTGACCGGTGGATCCGGCGGTTCCAGGAGTCGGCGCGGCTGCGTCCGCTCGACACCCCGCGCGCCGGTCCCGTCGTGCTGTCGCCGTGGGCATGGCACCACGTGGAGGTGTTGAAGTTCGTGCACAAGCGGTTCGTGCTGAGCCGCCCCGACCTCGCGATCCAGCAGCGCGGCATGAGCCGCATCCTCGCCCGCTCAGTGCGCGCGCTCGGCGAATGGCTCGACGACGACCTCGATCGTGCCCGCACCCCGCGGCGCCTGCGGGAACTCATCGCCCTCGCCCACGAGCAGTACGCCGCCCTGCCCCCCGAACGTCGACCCTCGGATGCCGAAGCCGAGACGCTCGCCCGATCCCGCGGGATCGTCGACTACGTGGCATCCCTGACCGATGCGCAGGCCTTCGCGCTGTCGGAGGCGATCTCGGGTCGTGCGGACAGGCTGTGGGCGCTGGGCCAGCGGCTGTGACCGGCGAGGGCTCGCCGCGCGAGCGCTGAGTTCTCCGGTTCGGGGCGCGAGCGCTGAGTCCTCTGGTGTGGGGCGCGATCCGCCGCGTGGGGGCTGAGTCCTCTGGTTCGGGGCGCGATCCGCCGCGTGGGGGCTGAGTCCTCTGGTTCGGGGCGCGATCCGCCGCGTGGGGCGCGAAACTCACGCCCCGAACGGCGAACGTCGCCCCAAACCCGACGGCACGGCGCGGGGCGGGCCCACCTCAGGGAATGAGACGCGCCGCGCGATACCGCTCGAACAGGCGGGTGAACGAGTCGCGCGTGCGGTGGTGCTCGGTGAAGCCCGCCAGGCGGCTCTTCGACATGTAGGTCATCACTTCGATCTGCCGCCCGAGATCGGCATCCGTGTGCCACCACGAGGCGACGCGCGTGATGTCGGGTTCGGCGAGTCCGTGCTGCTCGACGATCTCCGCCCAGACCGGTGCCGCACCCGCCATCTGCTGCTCGAACGGGCGGGGCGCGGTGTCGAAGCCCTCGATCTCCACACCGAGGTCGGCCGCGATGCGTGGCCACATCCACCGCCAGCGGAAGACGTCGCCGTTCGCCGTGTTGAACGCCTCATCGGCACCCTCCGGGTGAGTGGCGGCCCAGATCATCTGACGTGCGAGGAGGTCGGCGTCCGTCACGTCGGTGAGGCCGTTCCACTGCGTCTCGCTGCCCGGAAACACCAGAGGCCGCCCGGTGTGACGGCTGATGGCTGCGGCGACGGCGATCGTCAGGCCCATGTTCATCGCGTTCCCGACCGCGTGCCCCAAGACCGTATGCGAGCGGTGGACAGACCACGTGAAGCCCTGGCGCTCGGCCGCCGAGAAGAGCTCGTCCTCTTGCGCGTAGTAGAAGTTATCGACCGGGAGTCGGGGCTCGTCCTCGTGGAACGGGGTGTCGGGCATCTCCCCCTGGCCGTACGCCTCGAAGGGGCCGAGGTAGTGCTTCAACCCCGTCATCAGCGCGACGTGGCGCACCGGAGCGTCGGCCAGTGCCGTCAGAAGGTCGCGCACCATGCCGCCGTTGACGGCGATGTTCTCGGCCTCGGTGTCGTGCCGCGACCAGGCGGTGAAGAACACGTGGGTGACCGGGATGCCCCGCAGGGCGTCGTGCAAGGCCTTGGGGGAACACAGATCGGCGGATCGCCAGGTGACGCCGGGGCGCTCCGCACCGGGCCGCCGGGACAGGGCCGTCACCGCCCACCCGTCGTCGGAGAGACGGTCGAGGAGGGCGCCGCCGGCGATACCGGTCGCGCCGACCACGAGGGCGTGTGAGGAGTCAGTCAAAAGCGTTCTTCCGATCGGGTCGAGGTGGATACGGGGGAACGAGGGATGCTCGAGGGGTATTCCCCGGCTCAGCCGGGGGCGTCTACGATCGGCGGATGCTGCGCGCCACCGACCCACTTCCGGCGCGACCCCGCCGGGTCGCGATCGCGGGGGTGTCGGGGGTGGGCAAGACGACACTGGCCCGGCGGATCGCCGGGGTCGCCGACATCCCTCACACCGAGATCGACGCCCTGTTCCACGGTGCGGACTGGACGCCCCGGCCCCCGTTCCTCGATGACGTGCGCGCGCTCGTCGCGGGCGACACCTGGGTGACCGAGTGGCAGTACTCCGAGGCGCGACCCCTGCTGACCGCGCGCGCCGATCTCCTGGTGTGGCTCGACCTGCCGTTCTGGTGGGTCACCCTCCCGCGCGTCGTGTCGCGGACGCTGCGGCGGCGGCTCCGCGCAGAGCCCCTGTGGAACGGCAACCTCGAGCCGCCGCTGCGGACGTTCTTCACCGACCCGGAGCACATCGTGCGCTGGTCGATCGCGACGCGTCACGCGTACCGCGAGCGCATCGCCGCCCTCCGACCGGACCTGGCGGTGGTTCGGCTGCGCACGAGGGGTGAGGTGGAGCGGTGGCTGGCCGGTCCGATGCGAACTGCCGTCAGCTGATCCGCCAGCCGGCTCGCCGCTGAGGCGGGAGCCGCTCGCCGTGGGTTCGCGACCCCGGGGGCGGGTCGCGCTCGTTCCCGCGGCGAGCGCGCTCGCGGATGGCGGAGCCCCGCCGGCCCAGCTCGCCGCCCTGCACGCGGTGGCGGATCCCCGCGGGCCCAGCTCGCCGCCCTGCACACGGGTGAGCGGCACGGCTTCGCCCGAGGCCGAGCGCCCGGATCCCTTGCCGCCCGCGGTGTGATCGCCCTAGCGTGGACGGATGAGACGCCCGGTCCGGATCGCCCTCGTCGCCGTGGCGGCATCCGTCCTCGCGGGGTGCACCGCGGGACCGGTCGCCCTCGGCAGTCCGGGACGCGCGCCGATCTTCGACAGAGCGCAGACCGATCAGGACGTGCTGCCGGATGACGTCCCCGACGACGGGTACGTGGCCGGCTCGATCCGCTACGTCGGTGAGGACTCGGTCGGTGGTCGCTACTGGGTGGCCCTGCGCGAAGACGAATCGGAATGCATCATCGCCGACGCGACGGGTGCGGGCGATTGGGCGGGCTTCTGCGCTCGAAGTGGCCTGTCGGGCACCCTGCTCGACGGCGCCACCGTGGAGTTCGCCACGGCACCGCAGAACCTCGATCCGGCGTCCGCCGAGCGGGTCGGGGACGCCATCCTCGTGGAGCGCCCGTGAACCCGTCGATCCGATCCGGGCGCACGACGCGATGAGATCGTCGCATCCGATCCCCGGCGACCCCTGGCCCCACGGCATGACCATGGAGACCGACGATCGCCCGACCATGGTCAACGAGCTGCTGTGGGTACGAGAGGCGTTCGACCTCGCCGTAGAGGGCGATGCGCCGCCTCCGCTGCTCGACTCGCCCGCCGCCGCGTCCCGGTCACTGACCGAGAGCGAACGCGCCCGCTGGACCGCCGCGTGGCCCGAGGTCTGGACGGCGGTCGTCGAGCACGCGGTACGACCGCACGACCCCGAGGCGATGGGCCGCCTCATGCGACAGGACACACCTGCACGGGAACGGCCGGCCCTGCTCGCGCTCCTGGCCGGGCCCTCGTGGCGCGACGAGTTCGGCGACGAGGTGTTCGATGACCCGTCGTACCGGGCGTGGGACGAACGCTCGTTCGCATCCATCCGTTCAGCACTGCCCCCGAATTGGGAGGCGCAGCCCGAGCGGCGGGCCGTGGAGAGCCTCGCCGGCGCCTGGCGGCGGGGACTGCAGAAGGTCGTCGTCCTCGCCTGCTCGGGCACGTTCGTCCGCTCGGTCGGGTCGACCGGGCTGCTCGTCACGAAGGGCGACCGCGACGACGACGCGTCGTACCGACGGGCCCTGGCCTCGTTCGCGCCGCTCTGATCGCGTCGGTCCCCGGTCGCGTCTTCGCCGGCGCCGAGATGACGCCCGATTCACGAGATGACGCGCAGTCCGCGCGAACGTCGTGTGATCTCGGCGAACGGGCGTGATCTCGCCGCACGCCGCGCGGCCCGGTCGGGATGCCGTGGCGCGAGAGGGCGGCGCGAGTCCGCGAGGCTGAGACCGCCGGCATCCCCCTTACAAGATGCCGACGGCCCCAGGTCTACTCTGCCGCACGCAACGCGGCGACGACGTCGTAGCGCGCACGGACGGCGGGGCGATGGTCGGACTCGACGGCACGCGTGGTCGCGACCATCCACTCGACAGGGCCTCCCGCGAGGACTCCCGCCGCCTGTCGCGCCGCCCCGAGGGCGACGTATTCGCCCGCGGCCGGCACGACGATCTCGGCGTCGAACACCTGCGCGGCGATGCGCGCGACGCCCTCGTTGGCGGCGGCGCCACCGATCAGCAGGATGCGTCGCACCTCGACGCCCTGCGCTCGGATCGCGTCGAGACCGACCGCCAAGCCGCTGAGCATCCCCTCGATCGCGGCACGCGCGAGATTCGGACGGTTCGTGGATGCCAGGGTCAGCCCGGTCAGCGACGCCTGCGCCTGCGGGAGGTTGGGGGTGCGTTCACCCTCGAACCAGGGAATGAGCACGACGCCGCCGGCTCCGGGCTCGGCGTCGAGGGCGAGGGCGCCGAGCTCATCGTGCGAGACGCCGAGCAATCCGGCGGCGGCGTCGAGCACGCGGGCGGCGTTGAGGGTCGCGACCAGCGGCAGGAACTTCCCCGTCGCATCCGCGAACCCCGCGACCGTGCCGGTGGTGTCGCGCGTCGGGGCATCGGCGACGGCGAAGACCGTGCCCGAGGTGCCGAGCGACACCACGACGTCGCCGACGCCGGCGCCGAGCCCGAGAGCGGCCCCGGCGTTGTCGCCCGCCCCGGGACCCACCAGCGCGCCGCCGGGGAGCGTCCCCGCGCTCTCCCACGGCCCGAGCACGCGAGGCAGCACCGCGTCGTGCCCGAGCGCGCGGCGGAACAGGTCGAGGTCGTACCCGTCGGCGCCCCAGTAGGCGGTGCCCGACGCATCGGATCGATCGGTGACGAGCTCCTCGAGCACGGCGTCGCCGGGCCCGAACCCGCGCAGGCGCCACGTCAGCCAGTCGTGCGGCAGTGCGACGGCGGCGACGCGAGCCGCGTTGTCGGGTTCGGCATCCCGCAGCCAACGGAGCTTCGTGCCGGTGAACGATGCGACCGGCACCGCCCCGGTGCGCTCGGCGTAGGCGCGGGCGCCGATCTCGTCAATGAGGTCGCGCGCTGCCTCGGCGGAACGGGTGTCGTTCCATAGCAGGGCGTCGCGGATGACGTTCCCCTCCGCATCCAGCACGACCATGCCGTGCTGCTGACCCGCGATCGAGACCGCGGCGACGTCGTCCACGCCGCCGGCCTGGGCAACGGCATCCTGGAGCGCGCTCCACCAGGCCTCGGGGTCGACCTCCGTACCGGAGGGGTGCGACGCACGCCCCTGGCGCACCACCCGTCCGGTCTCGGCGTCGACGACGACGACCTTGCACGACTGCGTCGACGAATCGACTCCCATGACGAGCGCCATGCTCTGCCCTTCTGTCGGCCGGCCCTCTTCGGCGCGGCTCCGCGGTGGTGGTGTGGTTTGCGGCGCCCGTGCGTGCCGGTGCCCGTGTTCCGAGGTTGAGCGTCCAGAACACCCGGAGGGTTTCGAAAACCGTCCGGGTGTTCTGGACACTCACTCAGGATTCTCGCGCACCGGTGCGGGGCGATCGCGGCCGCAGCTGCGGCCGCAGCCCCGATCCGCGGCCGCGCGCGGCGAACGGCTGGGTGGGCCCGGATGCCGTGGCGTCCGCGCCCGTGATGCTCAGCGCGCGCCGAGCAGGTGCTCGGTGGCGAGCTGCTGAAGACGCACGAAGCCGAAGCCCTTACCGCCGAGGTACGCGTCGGTGTCGAAGTCCTCGTAGGCCGAGCGGTCGGCGAGGAAGTCGTCGTACGACTCGCCCTCGTCGAGGGTGGGCTGGGCGAGTTCGGCGACCTTCGCCGCCTCGAGCGCCTCCTGCACCTCGGGGTCGGCGCGGAAGGCCGCGGCGCGCTCCTTGAGCAGCAGGTAGGTGTTCATGTTGGCCGAGACCGAGTCCCAGACGCCCGTCTCGTCCTCGGTGCGCGAGGGCTTGTAGTCGAAGTGGCGGGGGCCGTTGTAGGCGGGGACGCCGCCGGGGCCGCCGTTCTCGAGCAGATCGACGAGCGCGAAGGCGTTGTGCAGGTCACCGTGGCCGAACACGAGGTCCTGGTCGTACTTGATGCCGCGCTGACCGTTGAGGTCGATGTGGAAGAGCTTGCCGTGGTACAGCGCCTGGGCGATGCCGGCGGCGAAGTTTAGGCCCGCCATCTGCTCGTGGCCGACCTCGGGGTTCAGCCCGACGAGCTCGGGACGTTCGAGCGAGTCGATGAACGCGATCGCGTGGCCGAGGGTCGGCAGCAGGATGTCGCCGCGGGGCTCGTTGGGCTTGGGCTCGATCGCGAAGCGGATGTCGTAGCCCTTGTCGGTGACGTAGTCGCCGAGAAGGTTGACGGCCTCGCGGTACCGCTCGAGCGCCTGACGGATGTCCTTCGCGGAGTCGTACTCGGCGCCCTCGCGGCCGCCCCACATCACGAACGTCTGGGCGCCGAGCTCGGCGGCGAGGTCGAGATTGCGCAGCACCTTGCGCAGCGCGAAGCGGCGCACTTGGCGGTCGTTGGAGGTGAATCCGCCGTCCTTGAAGACGGGGGCCGAGAAGAGGTTGGTGGTGACCATCGGCGTGATGATGCCGGTGTCGCTCATCACGCCCTTCAGACGGTCGATCTGCTTCTGACGTTCAGCATCGGTCGAGCCGAAGGCGAAGAGGTCGTCGTCGTGGAAGGTCAGACCATAGGCGCCCAGCTCGGCGAGCTTCTCGACGACGTGGACGACGTCGAGGGGTTCCCGGGTCGGCCCGCCGAAGGGGTCGGTGCCGTTGTAGCCGACGGTCCAGAGTCCGAACGAGAATTTGTCATCGCGGGTGGGGGTGGGCATTCCTGCTCCTTTGCATGGAGACGCGCGGGTGCGCGGCGACGCACATCAGGTTTGTTGGTGATCACAACATATAGGGCGCATGCCGTGGCGTCCAGCCCCCACAGGATGGGAATCCTCGCATATAATGATCTATATAACGAAGGGAGCCACTCATGGCCCTCACGAGCGTCGACCTCGACCCGCGCCTCATCGAACGCGCGCGCATCCTCACCGGAGAGCCGTCCAACCGTGCGGTTCTCGACCTCGCCCTGCGCCGCCTGATCGCGTCGAAGCAGAAGGACGCGATGATCGCCGGGATCGCGGGACTCACCGACCTCGAAGCCGAGATGGACTCCCCGGTCGACGCACCCGCGTCGTGACGGACTATCTCGTCGACAACTCGATCTGGGCTCGTTTGGCGTCGGGCGACGCCGCCATCCGGACGCGGCTCGAGCGGATCGTTCGTTCCCCGGCGGATCTCTTCGTGACGTGCCCTCCTCAGGTGTTGGAGTTCTGTCACAGCGCACGTACGCCCCAGGAGCACGAGCACTACCGCGAGCGGATCTCGCTCGGTTTCCCGCTCGAGCGTGCGCCCGACGAGGCGCTCGCCGTTGGCATCCAGTCCGCGCTGTGGAATGCCGGTCTCGTTCGGGCAGCCGGGGCCGTCGACATCCTGATCGCGGCCTACGCGATCGCGAACGACGCGACGATCCTCAGCGCAGACCACGACTTCGATCACATCGCCGCTGTGACCGACCTCGCTCACGAGTACGTCGCGCCGACGCTCTGATCCCGCCTCGTCAGCGCCCGAGCGCGTCGTCCACCACCGCGAACACCGCGGGGTCCCAGGTGAGCGCGCGCTCCCACGGCAGACCGAACGCATCGGCGAAGAAGATGCTGTGCACGTCGTCAGGGAACGAGTGTCGCTCGATGCGCGGCACGACGTCGGCGGGCACGTTGTCGGCGCGGCCGCTGCGCAGCGATACCAGTCCGTCGTGCGGCCAGAGCAGCGCCGGTTCGGTCGCGGCGGCGAAATACCCCGCGCCGATCGCAGTGACCGGGATGCCGTCGAGCACACCGGCCTGAGCGGCATTCCAGCCGCGCAGGTACCGTTGCGACACCTGTTCGGCCGCGCCCTGGGAGTTCGCCAGGGCATAGGCCTTCGCCTGCGCGAGGATCGTCGAGGTGGCCGGGTCGCCGTGGGAATCGGCATCCGTGATGTCGCCGACGACCGCGTCGCCGAGGACGGCTCCGTCCCACGGCGTGCCGACGGTGACGAGCCTGCCGATCAGGGGCCCGTTGGTGCGAGACCCGTCGACGCCGAGCTCGCGGATCGCCGCCCGCGAGAAGAGCCCGCCCATCGAGTGACCGACGAGGTCGACACGGGTCACCGCGTGCTCTTCGAAGAGCCAGCGCAGGAAGGAAACGAGAGCCGCACCGGCGTCGTCGATCGCACCGACGGAGTTGACGGTCATCTCGGTCGGCAGCACCAGCGGCACATCGTCGAAGCCCTGCCACCCGGCATCCCGTTCGACCGTCCCCCGCCCGAGGCGAGCGGGCGCCGTGAAGACGGGCCGACCGGCAGAGAGGAGGTGCTCGCGGAGCGCGGTGAGGGTATTGCCCGCCGCCAAGCCCGATGCGGCAGCGCGATCGGGGTCGGTGTACGGCGTGACGGCGGCACCGCCGGAAACGAGGACGACGGCATCTGCCACGGGAACTCCTTCGCGGAACGGGTCCCGGTCAGGATAGGGCAGCCCTGCGACATCGCCGCCGCGGGCGCGTCACCGGTCCGCACGCCTCCGGAGGAGCGTGTCGACGACGACCCCGATGGTGAGACCCGCAGCAGCGCCCACCAGCAGACCGAGGGCGAGATTGTCGAAACCGAACACCCCGACGGCGACGCCCGCCGGCAAACCGAGGACGATGCCGATCGCGACCGGGTTCACCGCGGACGAGCGATCGGAGTTCTGGGGAGCCATCTCCTCACCGTAGGCGCACCGGTCGGGTCGCACCTCCCCCGCGTGGGGGATGCTCAGCCGGGCAGGGCGTCCTCGATCGCGGCGACGACCTCGGGGGCATCGGGGAGCGTGCGGGGGCTGAAGCGCGTCACTCTGCCGTCGGGGGCGACGACGAACTTCTCGAAGTTCCACGAGATGCGACCGGTCTTGCCCTCGGCATCCGGTGTGGTCGTGAGCTCTTTGTACAACGGGTGGGCACTGCGCCCGTTGATCTTGACCTTCTCCGACATCGGGAAGGTCACGCCCCACGTCGCTGAGCAGTACTCGGCGATCTTGTCCTCATCGCTGAGCTCCTGCAGGAACTGGTTGCTCGGAAAGCCGATCACGGTGAACCCGCGGTCGGCGTACTTCTTGTGCAGCGCCTCGAGTGCCTCGTACTGGGGCGCGAGGCCGCAGCGCGAGGCGACGTTGACCACGAGCGCCGCCTTACCGGCGGTCAGGTCGCCGAAGGTGGTTTCTTCGCCGCGGATGGTCGTGATCGGGATGCCGGAGAGGTCCATGTTCCGATCCTGGCACCGCCCGGTTGTGGTCGGGGTGGGAATCGTGCGGCTCATGGCACAGTGGTCGGATGGTCACCGCGGGGAGTCGGGGCGACGGCATGCGCCGCGCCAACCTCTCGCTCGTGCTGCGCACCGTGCACCGCGAGGGTCCGCGTTCGCGCGCCGCCCTCACCGAGGCGACGGGGCTGAACCGCTCGACGATCGCGGACCTCGTGGGCGAACTGCACCGCGCGGGCCTCGTGATCGAACGCGCGTCCGAGGCACTGGGGCGCGTCGGTCGCCCCTCCCCCATCGTGGTGCCCGACCCCCGGGTCGTCGCGGTGGCGGTCAACCCCGAGGTCGACGCGCTCGACATCGGCGCCGTGACCCTCGACGGCACGATCATCGCGCGCCGGCGCCTCGAGCAGACATCCCTCCTGACTCCCGAGCGCACGGCCGAGCTGGTCGAGGCGACCCTCGCAGGCTGGCGGCGCGGAGCGCTCACCGACAGCCGGATCGTCGGTGTGGGCGTGGCCGTACCCGGCCCGGTGCGTGCGTCCGACGGGCTCGTCCGCGAAGCGCCCCACCTGCAGTGGCGTGACGCTCCGCTCTCGGAGCTGATGACGGATGCCACGACCCTCACCGCCCACGTCGGCAACGACGCGGCCCTCGGCGCTCTGGCCGAGTATCTCTTCGGGGCGGCGCGCGGCGCGCACGACGTCGTCTACCTCAACGGCGGCGCGAGCGGCATCGGCGGCGCCGTGATCGTCGGCGGCGTCCCTCTCGGCGGTGCCGGCGGCTATGCCGGGGAGTTCGGACAGAATCGCCCCGGCATCGTCGACGCGGCCGACCGGCGGGCCAGCGGCGGGGTGCTCGAAGACGAGGTGAGCCGCGCGCTGCTGCTGTCGGCCGTGGGCCTCGACGGCGGCGACGACGCGGTCCTGGCCGCCGCGCTGGCATCCACCTCCGACCCGGCGGCGCACGCTGAAGTCGACAGGCAGCGGCGCATCCTCACGACGGCGTTGGCGAACGCCGCGAACGTGCTGAACCCCGCGGTGATCGTGCTGGGGGGCTTCCTCGCCGTCCTCGCCGCCCGCGATCTTCCGGGCCTCGACGTCGCGGTGCGCGCGCAGACCATGCCGGCCTGCGCCGAGGGCCTGCGCCTCGCCGTCGCCGAGCTGGGCGAGGACCGCCTGCTCGTGGGCGCCGCCGAGGCGGTGTTCGAGGCGCAGCTGTTCCCTGCTCGCTGAGTCCGCAGCGGCGGGAATCGACGACCACCGTGGCGGGAGGATATCCCGGGAGCGGAGGGGACCCACCGCCACCGCATCCTCCCCTCCCAGAATGTCCTCCGCCGCGACGAGGCGATGGCGAACGGCGGCGGACGGCGGCGACCCCGATGTCGGAGGTTGGAGGCAGGATGGGAACGTGATCCCCAGACGCGACGCCGGAACCACTTGGTCGGGCAACCATCGCTACCGCGCCACCGAGGTGCTGCTCCCGGGCGATCTCGGTGAGCTCGCCGAGGTCGTGGCATCCGCCCGCTCCCTCCGCGTGCAGGCGACCCGCCACACGTTCAACGACGTCGCCGACTCCGACGCGGCACTCGTCTCGCTGGAGCGTCTGCCGACACGCGTCGAGGTGATCGACGATCGCGTCCGCGTCGAGGGGCTCGTCACGTTCGCCCAGCTCGCGCCCGTGATCGAGGCCGAGGGGCGCGCGCTGCACAACCTGGGCTCGCTCCCCCACATCTCGGTCGCCGGCGCCACCGCCACCGGCACGCATGGCTCCGGCGTGCGGAACGGCAACCTGTCGAGCGCCATCCGCGCCGTCGAGATCATGGATGCCGACGGCCGCACGCACCGCATCGATCAGGCGCACGAGTGGTTCGGCGCCGCCGCTCTCAGCCTCGGCGCCCTCGGTGTCGTCACCGCCGTCGAGCTGCAGACCGAACCGACGTACGAGGTGACGCAGCAGGCGTACACGGGCGTCGCGTGGGACGACATCGCGGGTGACCCCGAGCGGGTGTTCGGCGGGTCGCGCAGCGTCAGCGTGTTCACCACCTGGGGCGACCCCGCGCACGACCTGGTGTGGGCGAAGAGCGACGACGGCGCGCCCGACTGGGTCGAAGAGCTGGGCGGGCGTCCCGTCGGCGACGACATCCATCTGGGGCGCATCCGCACCGTCGACAACACGACTCCGAGGGGCACGACCGGCCCCTGGCACACGCGGCTGCCGCACTTCCGCGCCGACGCGCTCCCCAGCGACGGCGACGAGATCCAGACCGAGTACTTCGTTCCGCTGGAGTCGACGCGCGAGGCCCTCGCCGCGGTGAAAGCCGTCGCCCCCGCGTTCGATGCTCAGCTGCTGGTGAGCGAGTTGCGCACCGTCGCCGCCGATGAACTGTGGCTGAGTCCGGCGTACCAGCGCGACGTACTGGCCATTCACTTCACGTGGCGCAATGACACCGACGGGGTGCTCGCGGTGCTGCCGAGCATCGAGGCCGCTCTGACGGCGTTCGAGGTGCGGCCCCACTGGGGCAAGGCCTTCACCATGTCCGGCCGGGCCGTGCGGGCGAGCCTCACCCGGGTCGATGATTTCCTCGCCGCCGCACGCGAGGCCGACCCGCGCGGCGTCTTCCGCAACGACTTCCTGCGGCGAACGCCAGGCCTGTAGTCCGCTCGCCCGCGGTGCCGTCGCGGCCGGCCAGGGGCTCGGGCACGCCCGAGGGATCGGCAGCGGTACCACAGGTTGCGCGCGGGCGACTGGCACACGAAGTGAGCCCACCGCATCATCCGCGGCGCCGCGTCACGAAGTCAGCGATTCGCACACCCTCAGCCGTCCGGCACCGAATGCCACCGACCTGACGCGAATCACTGACGATACGCAGCAACCACCGCACCGCCCGCGCCCACCGCATCATCCGCGTCGCCGCGTCACAGAGTCAGCGATTCGCATAATCTCAGCCGTCCGGCGCCGAGTGCCACCGACCTGACGCGAATCACTGACGATACGCAGCAACCACCGCACCGCCCGCGCCCACCGCATCATCCGCGTCGCCGCGTCACAGAGTCAGCGATTCGCATAATCTCAGCCGTCCGGCGCCGAGTGCCACCGACCTGGCGCGAATCACTGACGATACGCAGCACCCCGCGACCGCGAAACGGCGCCGCCCACCGCGGCGCCGTCTCGCGGCATCCGGGATCAGCGGCTGGAGTAGCCGCCGTCGATCGGCAGCGAAACGCCCGAGATCATGCCGGCGCCGTCGCTGAGCAGGAAGACGATGGGGGCGGCGATGTCGTCCTCGGTCGCCCACTTGTGCAGGGGCATGGCCTCGAGGAAGGGCCCTTCGATGTCGGGGCGACCCCAGTACCAGGCCGACATCGGCGTCATGACGACGGTCGGGTTGACGCTGTTGACGCGGATGCCGTATCCGCCCAGTTCGAGGGCCGACACGCGCGTGATGTTGTCGAGCGCGGCCTTGGAGGAGCCGTACGAGATGTGGCCGGTGAGGGCGACGAGGCTGGCCTGGCTCGAGACGTTGACGATGGCGCCGCCCTTGCCGACGCGGATCATCTCGCGCGACGCGTACTTGGTGACCAGCAGCGAGCCGCGGGCGTTGATGCTCATGACCTTGTCGAACACGTCGATGTCGGTCTCCATGGGGGTCGCGATCTCGCCACCCCAGCCTCCGCAGTTGACGACGCCGTAGAGGTCGCGGCCCTCGATCGCGGCGCGGATCTCGTCCTCGGACTCGAGGTCGAAGACGACCGCCTCAGCACCGGTCTCTGCGGCGATGGCGGCCACGCTGTCGGCCGTGCGGCCAGCGGCCAAGACGGTTGCGCCCGCGGCGACGAGGTGGCGCACGGTCGCGCCTCCGATGCCGCCGCCGGCGCCGGTGACGAGGATGGTGCGGTCGGTGAGTGCGGTCATGGGATGGCTCTTTCGCGGGTCCGGAGGGCAAGGACGACGGCGGTGTCGTCGCGGCCCACTATAACCACAGAATCACGCGGATGACTTCGGTGTCATGACGAATTGATCACGGGTGTTGACACCGGTGACATGGTGGCCGTACCGTAACCAAAGTTCGACCGGTGCACCCCGCCGGAAACCCGCTTCGCCGACGCAGCACCCCCGATGTGCGACGCCGCCCGGAAGGACCCACACAGCCGTGACCCACACCTCGGAGACCGCCGCGACCCCGGTCGCAGCGACCGCGCGCATCGTCGACCTCGTCGACCGTGCCCGCGCCCTCGCCGCCACCGGTGAGCGTCGCGTGCTGGGTATCGCCGGCACCCCCGGAGCGGGCAAGTCCACCGTGAGCGATGCTCTGCTCTCCGCCCTCGGCGACGACGCGATCCTCGTCGGCATGGACGGCTTCCACCTGGCCAACGAGGAGCTCGTGCGCCTCGGTCGTCGCGAGCGCAAGGGCGCACCCGACACCTTCGACGTCGAGGGGTACATCGCCCTCCTCGACCGCATCCGCGCCGGTCGCACCGTCTACGCGCCCCGCTTCGACCGCAGCCTCGAGGAGTCCATCGGCTCGGCGGTGCTCGTGCCCGCCGACGTACCCCTCGTCATCACCGAGGGCAACTACCTGCTGCACGACCGGTTCGGGTGGGATGCCGTGGCATCCCGTCTCGACGAGGTCTGGTTCCTCGACGTCGACGCCGCCGATCGTCGTGAGCGGCTCCTGACACGCCGCCTCTCCCACGACCACCCCCACGACGAGGCCGTCGCGTGGGTTCGCGACGTCGACGAGGCCAACGCCGCCATCGTCGAGCGCGGACGCCACCGCGCCCACCTCGTCGTCACCGTCTCCGAGGCCCCCGCCGGGGTTCTCGGCCACCACGAAGGAGCTGCTTCATGAGCACCACCACGACCGTGCCCGTGCTGCAGGCGCGGGGTCTGTCCCGTCAGTTCGGACACGTCCGCGCCCTCAACAACGTCGACTTCGAGGTCTACCCCGGCGAAGTCACCGCCCTCATCGGCGACAACGGCGCCGGCAAGTCGACCCTCGTGAAGGCCCTGTCCGGCAACCTCGCCATCGATGAGGGAGAGATCCTCTTCGACGGCAACCCGATCGAGATGTCCAACCCGCAGGTCGCGTCCGCCCTCGGTATCGAGACGGTGTACCAGGACCTCGCCCTCGCCCCCCACCTGGACCCGGTGCAGAACATGTACCTGGGTCGGGAGATCCGCCGCCCGGGCCTTGCCGGGGCGCTGGGGTTCATGAAGACCAAGGACATGGCCGTCGCCTCCCGTGCGGCGTTCGACGAGCTCGGCGCGACCGTGCGTTCGTTGACGTCGCCGGTGGGGGAGATGTCGGGTGGGCAGCGGCAGGCGATCGCGATCGCCCGCGCCGTGCACTGGGCCGGACGCCTGGTGTTCCTCGACGAACCCACCGCCGCCCTCGGGGTGCGTCAGACCAAGAACGTCCTCGAGACGATCCGCCGGGTGCGGGACAAAGGCATCGCCGTCGTTCTCATCTCCCACTCGATGCCGCACGTCATGGACGTGTGCGACCGCATCCAGGTGCTGCGCCTGGGGACCCGGGTGGCGAACATCGACGCCAAGCAGACCTCCATGGAAGAACTCGTCGGGCTCATGACCGGCGCCGTCACGAAGGACGACCAGAAATGAGCACCACCACACCCCCCACCGAAACCGTCGCCATCGGCACCTTCGACGACAACAAAAAGGCCAACCCGTTCGTGGCCGTGCTGCGCACCCAGGCGTTCCAGATCCTCCTGGTGCTGCTGGCGATCATCATCGTGTTCAGCATCCTGGCCCCCGAGTCGTTCGCCCAGTGGTCGAACTTCCGCCTCATCATCCAGAACGCCTCGATCCTGGCCGTCCTCGCCGTCGGCATGACGTACGTGATCATCACCGCCGGCATCGACCTCTCGGTGGGTTCCGTCCTCGTCTTCTCCGGCGTCGTCGCCGCGCTCGTGATGCGAGCGATGGGCGGCGAAGGCTGGGGCGTGGCCATCGTCGGCATCATCGTCGCCATCCTGAGCGGTGTCTGTTGGGGACTTCTGAACGGCTTCCTCATCGCGAAGGCGAAGATCCCGCCGCTGATCGTGACGCTGGGCTCGCTCGGCATGGCCCTCGGGCTGGCGCAGATCCTCACCGGCGGTGTCGACGTCCGCGACGTCCCCACCGTCCTCACGGTCTCGATCGGGTACGGCAACGTCTTCGGCTCCGTCCCGATCATCAGCGTCATCGCGCTGGTCGTGGTCGTCATCGGCGCGATCGTGCTGCACTACACGCGCTTCGGCCTGTACACGCTGGCCGTCGGATCGAGCGAGATCGCGGCCCGCCGGGTCGGCGTGAAGGTCGACGCGCAGCTCATCAAGATCTACACGATCTCGGGTGCTCTGGCCGGGCTCGGTGGCATCCTGTCGCTCTCGCAGTTCTCCACCACCGCCATCGCTGGGCAGACCCAGACGAACCTGAACGTCATCGCCGCGGTCGTGATCGGCGGAACGTCCCTCTTCGGTGGCGTCGGCACGATCATGGGCACGGTCGTCGGCCTCTTCATTCCGGCGGTTCTGCAGAACGGCTTCGTCATCACCGGCGTCCAGCCGTTCTGGCAGCAGGTCGCGGTGGGCGCGGTGCTGATCACCGCCGTCTACGTCGACCAGGTACGCCGCACCGCCGCGACTCGCGGTAACAGCCAGGGCCTCTGGCGCAAGTTCCTCAGCAGAGGTCGGCGCGGCTGAGCCGCGGCGGCATCCATTCCTCTACCCCTTACCCAGAACCCGACACACAAGAACGGTGATCACAATGAAGTGGAATAACAAGGCGACCGCACTGACGGTCTTCGGCATGGCAGCGACCCTGACCCTCGCGGGCTGCTCCGGTGGCGCAGCCTCCGGTGGGGCCTCGGGCGGCGCCGAGGACGGGTACAAGATCGCGTTCGTGCAGGGTGTCGCCGGGGATGAGTTCTATATCTCCATGCAGTGCGGCATCGAAGCCGAAGCAGAAAAAGAAGGCGCCACCGTCACCACCCAGGGCCCCGAGAAGTTCGACCCCACCCTTCAAAAGCCCATCGTCGACGCCATCGTCGCCTCCCAGCCGGACGCGCTGCTCATCGCCCCCACCGACGTCTCGGCCATGCAGGCGCCGATCGCAGCGGCGGAGGCTGCGGGGATCAAGGTCGTCCTCGTCGACACCACCCTGGAAGACCCCTCCGGCGCGGTGTCGCAGATCTCCTCCGACAACGAAGGCGGCGGAGCGGCAGCCTTCGAAGCCATCCAGGAAGCCAACCCCAACGGCGGCAAGGTCCTCGTCGTGTCCACCGACCCCGGCGTGTCCACCACCGACGCCCGCGCGAGCGGCTTCGAAGACGCCGTCGCGAAGGATTCGAAGTTCGAGTCCGTCGGGGTGCAGTACTCCCACAACGAGCCCTCCACCGCCGCGGAGATCGTGACCGCCGCGCTGCAGAAGGACCCCGACATCGTCGGTATCTTCGCCGCCAACCTGTTCGCCGCCGAAGGCTCCGCCACCGGCGTCCAGCAGGCCGGCAAGCAGGGCTCCGTCACCATCGTCGGCTTCGACGCCGGCCCCGCCCAGGTGAAAGCCCTCGAAGCCGGCACCGTCCAAGCCCTCGTCGCCCAAGAGCCCGCCACCATCGGCTCCGACGGCGTCAAGCAGGCCATCGCCGCACTCAAGGGTGAAGCCACCGAGGAGAAGATCCAGACCGGATTCACCATCCTCACCAAGGACAACATCGCCACCGACGGCGCCGACGCCGTCTACAAGTCGTCCTGCTGAACCCCGGATGCCGGGACCCCGCGCACGCGCGGAGGTCCCGGCATCCACCCGGCCTTTCCCGGTTCGGGGCGGAATCCGCGGTTCGGGGCCGGAAACTCACGCCCCGAACGGCGGAACACGCCCCCAAACCCCGACCAACACCCCCGGGTTCCGGGACCCCGCGCCCACGCCCGCATCCCGGCATCCACCCTCGTCCTGGTTCGGGGCGGAATCCGCCATCCGGGGCGGAAAACCCACGCCCCGGACAGCAGAACACGCCCCAACCCCCGAGCAACCCCCGCGGACCGCACCGCGCGCCGCGACCTGGGCCCTGCGTCCACCGAAGGCCCCCCACCTCGACCGCCCCACCCCACGGAGACCCGCATGACCGACCTCACCGCCGCTGCCCTCCCCTCGCTCGCGGCGAACGTCTCCGTGCCGACCTACGACCGTTCCGCCGTGCGCTCGCGGATCGTGCACTTCGGCGTCGGCGGGTTCCACCGCGCGCACGAGGCCATGTACCTCGACCGCCTGCTCGAGGCCGGGCACACCGACTGGGGTCTGTGCGGAGTAGGGGTGCTGTCATTCGACGCCCCGATGCGCGATGCCCTTGCCGCGCAAGACGACCTCTACACGCTGGTGACCACCGCCCCCGACGGCTCCTCCACAGCCCGCGTGGTCGGCTCGATCGTTCAGTACCTCTTCGCCCCCGACGACCCCGAGGCCGTCATCGCCAAACTCGTCGACCCCGACACCGCGATCGTCTCGCTCACCATCACCGAGGGCGGCTACGGCATCGATGACGCGACCGGCGCCTACGCCCCGCGCGACGAACTCACCCTGGCCGATCTCGACGGCTCCGCCTCCCCACGCAGCGTCATGGGGCTGCTCACCGAAGCCCTCCGTCGACGACGGGATGCCGGCGTCCCCGCCTTCACCGTCATGTCCTGCGACAACATCCAGGGCAACGGCCACGTCGCCCGCGCCGCCCTGCTGGGCTTCGCCGAGCGCCGCGACCCTGAGCTGGCCGGTTGGATCACCGAGAACGTGGCCTTCCCGAACTCCATGGTCGACCGCATCACCCCCGTCACCACCGACGAGACCCGAGCGGCGATCGCGGAGCAGTTCGGCATCCACGATCGCTGGCCCGTGCGCTCGGAATCGTTCGAGCAGTGGGTGCTCGAAGACGCCTTCCCCGCGGGCCGCCCGCCCTTCGACGAGGTCGGCGTGCAACTCGTCGCCGATGTCGAGCCGTACGAGCTGATGAAGCTGCGCCTGCTCAACGCCTCGCACCAGGCGATGAGCTACCTCGGGATCCTCTCGGGCGCCGAGTACGTGCACGAGGTGTGCACCGACCCGCTGTTCGTGGACTTCCTGCAGGGGTACATGCACGAGGAGGCGATCCCGACGCTGCGTCCGGTGCCCGGGATCGATCTCGACGCCTACTGCGACCAGCTCATCGAGCGGTTCGGCAGTGAGGCCATCCGCGACACGCTCGCGCGACAGGTCGTCGACGGCTCCGATCGCCTCCCTAAGTTCTTGCTGCCCGTCGTGCGTGAGCAGCTCGCCGCGGGTGGGCGCATCGACCACGCCGCCCTCGTCCTGGCGGCGTGGAGCGTCTTCCTGGAAGGTCGCACCGAGAACGGCGAGGAGACCCCTGCCGTCGACAGCCGCCTCGACGAGCTGCGCGCGACCGTGGCTGCGGACCCCGGGTCTCTGCTCGACTACGCGCCCGTGTTCGGCGACCTCGGGCAGAACGCGCGCCTGCGCGAGGCGTATCTCGCCGCACGCGCCTCGCTGGCCGAGCGCGGGGCACGGGGTGCGATCGCCGAGGTCCTCGGCGCTTAGGGTCCCGGCCGCGGGCGAGGATCCGGGTTGCGGAGCCCGTTCAGCCTCCGGCACAGAAGAATGCCCGGTCCCTTCGACGGGCTCAGGGACCTCCACCGCCGCCGCCCCACGAGGGCACGCTCGGAGACCTTTGCCGCAGCCCCACGCGGAGGGCCCCTTCGACAGTGACCGCCGGCGGCGCTCGAAAACGCCGCCGCGTCTTTCAGAGGGACCGCAGGAACCCGGCGATCGCGTCATGGAAACGCTCAGGTTCTTGATTGGCCTCGTTGCAATGGCCGGTCGCGTCGAACGCCACCAGTTCGGCATCCGGATGCCGTTCGACGTATGCCACCGAACCGGAGAACGGCACCACGGGATCGAGGCGGCTGTGCAGGATGAGCGTCGGGATGCGCGGCCCGGGGCGCTCCGCCCCCACCCATCTGAGGGCGCGGGCATCCACCGCCTCGATGAGTCCGAGAGCGCTCGCGCCGACGGGGCTGCCGAGGACGCGCATGGCCGCGGCGGCGACCGAGCGCGGAAGGTGCGCGCCGGCGACGGCGTTCTCGACGACGCGCGTCCAATCCAGCGCGGGGGCGATCAGCACCACCCCGGTCACCGTGCCGGCGTGCGGGGACTCCTCGAGCACGAGCATCGCGATCGTCCCGCCCATCGACCACGCGACCAGGACGATCTCGCGCGCACCGCGCGAAATCGCGTAGGAGATCGCGTCGTCGACGTCGCGCCACTCGCGAGTCCCCAAGCTCGAGGGAAGGGCGTCGGCGGGCGCGCATTCCTCGTCGCCCGCGTACGACACCACCAGCGACATCCAGCCGGCATCCGTCGTCGCCGGCGCCGATCGAAGAGCGCCGTTGCGGCTGGAGCGCAGACCGTGTACGTGGATCGTCCAGCGCCCCTCCGCCCGTTCGCGGTCGCCGATCTCCCACGCCTCGGCGGTGCCGCCGCGACGAAGCGGAACGGCGACGTGACGGGTGGGGCCGACGTCTTCAGGGGCGCCGATGTTCTGCGAGGTCCACGCGGCCATCGCCTCGCCGTCGTCCAGCCCCTCCGGCCGGTCGAGGATCTCACGGATGACGCGGTCTCGATCGAACCGCACGATGTCGCCGACGGGCAGGTGCGAGCCGTCGTCGAAACGCAGCCCGTAGACGCCGGGCTCGCGACTGTCGTCGATCACCGGCACCGACACCGTATCGCCCTCGATGAACACCGGCGCGAACGCCTTCGGCGCCCGGGGGGCGACCAGCCTGCGGGCGACGTACCCGGCGAGGGCGGTGTGGGCGATCGCGACGGTGGCGGCGGCCACACCGGCACCCACGACGAGGGAACGGATCATGCGCGCACTCCCGTGGCCTGTCGAGTGAGGTGAGCGTCGACGTCGTCGAGCAACTCTCGCTGCTCGGCGGTCAACGGCGACGAGGCGGCGATCGCGGCGTCTTCGACCGCGACCCGCAGCGCGTGGAGTCGGCTGTCGAGAGGCGCGTCGGACACGACCGCGGCCGCACGCCGGATGCCACGTTCGTGCGCCAGATCGCCGAGTCGCGCCAGCAGTTCCTCGCCTCGACGACGGATCCGCGTCGACGCGCGCGAGGCCCGCAGGATCCCGATGACGAACGCCACGACGCCCAGATAGAATAGCGGGTCGAACAGAGCGCCCACCACGACGTTCGACCCGAGGAACCGGGTCAGCGTGAGGTCGATGATCTCGCTCACGCATCCGAGCACGATGCCCACGGCGCCCACGCGGAAGAACGGCCGCACTCCCGGAAGGGAGCCACTCGCCGAGCGGAAGAGCAGAGCCCCCACCAGAGTGATCCCCGCCATGTGCACGACGCCGTACACCCACGCGCCGGTCGAGGTCACGGCCGCGTCCTCGACGAAGCGGAAGGACGACGCTCCGCGCTCGGGCAGGGCGACGAAGAAGACGACGGCGAACAGGATGCCGAGGAGCACGGGGAAACGCCATCGGAGCGTGTGCACGCGCGCGGCGACCGGGGCGGTGCCCGCCTGGATGCCGAGCCACAGTGCCACCATCGTGAGCACGTTCTGCACGAGCTTGAGCACATTCGTGCCGCCGAGCACGCCGTCGAAGTGCGCGATCGGGATCACCGTGCCCTGCGTGAGGAGCGCGACCGCCCCGACCAGGGCGCCCAGCCAGGCGATCCGCGCCCGCGGATACCGCAACGCCGTACGCGCGCGGAGGACGACGACGACCAGCAGTCCGACCAGCGCCGCATCGATCAGGATGACGGTCACCACGACGACTCCGCGACACGTGGAGCGCCATAGAGCACGCGGGCGATGCGGTGGGCGACCTGCTCGGCGACCAGTTCGGCCTCGAACTCGGGCGTGCTCAGCGTCGGGTCGTCGTAGGGCGATACCGAGGATCGCTCCTGCGGGGCGCCGCTGCAGTGCGCGTCGTCGAGCAGATGGCCGAGTTCGTGGGACGCCGCGAATTGGCGGTAGAGCGCCGGGTCGGATGCGCGCACGTGGATGGTGCCCGTGCGCTGGTCGGCGAAGACCGTGACGAAGCCGGTGAGTGTGCCCCAGCCCCGGGTGTCGGCTTCTTCGACGACGCGCAGACGGATGTCCACGGCGTTCTCGACCGCGCGAACGACGTCGTCGAATGCCATGCCGACCTCGATGCCCGCCCGGGCGACGGCGCGATCCGTGCGCGCCCGCACGCGCCGCCTCATGTCGTCCGACTCCGTCACGGCCGCCTCCCCCGTCGGCCGCTCATCTCGCGGGCGGCCCGCTGCGCAGGGAATGGGCGATGGCGCGGAGGGCATCGGGTGACATCTGGCCGAGCGCGCGGAACTGGATGCTGCTGGCCCCGGCGGCGCGCATGGCCTCGCGAAGGTCGAGCTCGGCATCCGTCCGCTCCGTCACCGCCTCGTCGGTGTGGTCGGTGAGGTACTCGGTGGGCACGTCGGCCCAGTGCGTGATGAGCCGCAGCACCTCTTCGTCGAGGACGACGGTCGAGGTCTCGGCGGAGAGGAGACTGCTCGCACCGCGAGCGAGGAACGGATCGATGTCGGCGAGGTGCTGCAGGAGTTCGTCCTCGGTGGCGGCGTGGCTCTCGACCAGTCGGCGCACGCGCGCGGCCAGGGGAGCAGCAGGAACCCGGATCTCGATGCGCGCGGACGCCTCGGGACTCGCGACCTCTTCGGGGGTGACGCCGAGGGCGGCGGCGAGGGCTTCGATGTCGTTGGTGTTGTAGGGCAGCGAGAATCCGGCGCGGGACTGGTAGTAGCTCTTCGTCATCCCGGCGCGCTGAAGCAACTCGCCGACGGTGAGCCCTCTCGCCCTCCGCAGGCGGTCCACATTCGCCACCACTCGACGGGAGTACCGGGAGGGTGGTCCGACGGCGCCGCGACCCACATTCCGATCGTAGACGACCCGCCTCGACGGATGGTCGTAATTACCGACTCGTTAGGGTGCTATTTACGATTTCCTGTGCTTGGATGGATCGAGACCGCGGGCGAGGTGGACGTGGGGGACCCTCGCCCGCGGGTCGGGCGCACCGCCGCTCGGCCATCACCGGCGGGCGCGGCGGCATTGGGGGGCGTCGCGCTCGCCCCTCGCGGACGCCACCCGCCTCGGTCGCCCGCTCAGGCGATCCGTCGCTCCCCCGGCCGGATGACACGCCACCAGCGATATCCATAGCCGTCGAGCGTCACCTCGAAGCCTCCGTTGCCCAGCTCCTCCGCCCCGACGGCGTCATCGAGCAGGTTCACGACGCTCCACCCCACGGCATCCGCCCCGTCGATCTCGAGGCGGAACGTGCGACCGTCGGGCGCGAAGTTGTGCGCCGCGACGAACATGCCGAGCTCGCTGGTGACGGAGTGAGCGAGCACGCACGTATGGGGTTGTTCCAGGATGCCGAACTCCCCCCACCCGATCTCGGGCGAGGCGCGGTAGTGACGCACGAGGTTCTGCACGAAGCGGAGCATCGAGTCGGGATCGTGCCGCTGCTGCGCCACGTTGACGTGCTGCGGGCCGAAGCCACCCGGGACGATGTCGGCGATGAGCTCGTCGGCCGTCGAGAAGCCGGCATCCGGTGCGCCCGTCCACTGCATCGGCGTGCGGACGGCGGCACGGCTGCCCTCGATCTCGGGGTTCTCGCCCATACCGATCTCCTCGCCGTAGTAGAGCACCGGAGCTCCCGGCAGCGAGAAGATGAGGCTGTAGACCATGCGGATGCGGCGCGGGTCGCCCTCCAGCATCGACGGTAGGCGGCGGGTGATCCCGCGCCCGTGGATGCGCTGCCCCTCCTCGGGCGCGAAGGCGTCGAACACCTCGTCGCGCTCGGCCTCGCTGAGCTGGTCGAGGGTCAGTTCGTCGTGGTTGCGGACGAAGTTTCCCCACTGGTTGCCGCGGGCGATCTCGGGCCGTGATTCGAGCGCCTCGCGCAGCGGCGTGACGTCGTGTCGCGCGAGGGACAGGTACAGACGCTGGTTGGCGACGAAGTCGAACTGCATCGTGAGCTCGTCGCCGTCGGCGTCGCCGAAGAAGCGCATCTGCTCGTCGTAGGGCAGGTTCACCTCGCCGAGCATCATCGCGTGGCCGCTGCGCCGAGAGACGTACCCGCGCAGCTCCCGCAGGAACTCGTGCTCGGGGCCGTCGTCCCCGTCGATGACGAACGGCACGGCATCCACCCGGAACCCGTCGATCCCGAGCTCGAGCCAGAATCCGATGACCTTGGCGATCTCTTCCCGTACCTCGGGGTGGTCGGTGGCGAGGTCGGGCTGGTGCCGGTAGAACGAGTGCTTGTAGTACTGCCCGGCGGTGTCGTCGAAGAACCAGACGCCGTCCTCCACGTCGGGGAACATGCTCGCCGGGGCATCCGCCGGCACGTCGTCGCGCCACTGGTAGAAGTGGCGGTAACGGCTGTCGCGACTCTTCCGCGCCTCCTGGAACCATGGGTGCTGGTCCGAGGTGTGGTTCACCACCAGGTCGACGATGACACGCATGCCGCGGTCATGCGCCGTGCGCAGCACCTCGACCATGTCGCCGAGGGAGCCGTAGCGCGGATCGACGCCGTAGTAGTCCTCGATGTCGTAGCCGTTGTCTCGCTGCGGCGACGGATAGAACGGGGCGAGCCACAGACACGTCACGCCGAGCTCGGCCAGGTGGTCGAGCCGCTGCGCGAGGCCCCGCAGGTCGCCGACGCCGTCGTCATCGGCATCCAGGTAGGTCTTGAGGTCGAGGTTGTAGAAGACCGCGGTCTTCCACCACAGGTCGCTGGTGTCGGTGAGCCTCATGCCGTCACCCCCGTCGGGGCGTCGCGGCGGCGCGGAGCGTGCGGGAAGGTCGTCATCGGAGCCCTCTTCTCGGGAGCGGTGGCGGCTGGTCCCCTCCGTTCTATCCGGCGCACCTGATCGCGCGCGGGCTCTTGCCTCGGCCGGGACGATGTGCGTCACGACAGAGGTCCCTGAGCCCGTCGGAGGGATTGACCCCATGCCCCACCGCAGCAGAGGTCCCTGAGCCCGTCGAAGGGACCGGGACGCACGGTTCGACCGCGCGTCAGAGGCGGCAGGACTCCCGCTCGACCAGCGACACGTCGATGACCGTGACCTCGTCGAGGCCGAGACCGGCGTCGGGTTCGAGCCGCGCGAACACCCGCTCGGCGGCGAGCGCGCCGATGCGGCGGGGGTCCTGGTCGATCACGGTGACGGCGGGGCTGAGCGTGTCGGCCATGGGGAAGTCGCCGAAGCCGACGAACGGCAAGGGGTTGCCGCGCAGCACGTGCGCGAGCGCCATCGACGAGCGGGCGTTCGCCGAGAAGATCGCGGTGGGCGGTTCGTCGAGCGCGCGGAGGGTTTCGAGAGCGGATGCCGCGGACTCGCGGTCGGACACCTGCGAGGCCACGAGACGCTCGTCGATCTCGACCCCGGCTTCGCGGAGGGCTCGGCGCCAGCCCTCGACGCGCTTGGTCTCGGTGGAGAGGTGGACCATATCGCCGAGGTAGGCGATGCGTCGGTGCCCGTGCGAGAGCAGGTGGCCGGTGGCGAGGTGGGCGCCGGCCTCGTCGTTCTCGGTGAAGGTGTCGGTCGTGAGCCCCGCGGGGGCGCGGTCGACGAAGACGATGGGGGTGTGCCCGCGCCACCGCTCGAGCCACGAGTGGTCGGTGCCGACGGGGGCGATGACGAGCCCGGTGAGCTGGCGGCCCAGGAGCGATTCGAGGGCTGCCCGCTCGTCGGCGGGGTTCTCGCCGAGGCTCGTGACGAGGGTGGACAGGCCGTGGCGTCGCGCGGTGTCCTCGACGCTGCGGGCGATGGCGGCGAAGAAGGGGTCGACGACGTCGGGCACGGCCACGCCGATGACGGAGGCGCGACCCGCGCGGAACGTGGTCGCCAGGGCGTTGGGCACGTAGTTGAGCTCGCGCATCGCGGCCTCGACGATCGCCCGGGTGTCGGGCAGCACGTGGGGGTCGTCGTTGAAGACCCGCGAGACGGTCTTCGTACTCACACCCGCGCGCTGGGCGACGTCGCGCATCGTCGTCACGAGGCACCTCCGGGATGTGGGCGAGTGGCGGCTTCGACGTGCAACCCTATCCGCCGGGGAGGGGATGCCACCGCCGCGCGCTCTGCGCGGAGGACCGCCGGACGCCGGGCTCCGACGGGCGTCGACAGCCCGCCGGCCCGCGCCCGACACCGATCCCCGGCGAACGCGAGCGCCGCCTCCCGCGCGACGGTCGCCCGTGCGTCATCCGTCCGCCGCGGAGTGGGGGATGTGCCCGCCCGCCCGGCACCGCGGCATCCGTCCTCCGCGTGCACCCGCGGGCGGATGCCGGACGCGGTCATGGACGTACCCGGCGCCGGGCGGTCGAGCTCATCTCAGCGGCCGTCGACGGCGTCGGCGAGTTCGCGCAGGCGCGGCAGGGCGCGGCCCGAGAGCAGCTCCTCGCGGCGACCGGCATCGATCGAGAGGCTGTCCTTCCACAGCGACCGGCCGGCCATCGCGCCCGAGGCACCGTTCGCGACAGCGGTGCGCACCTGCTCGATGAAGGTCTCGTGGTCGACACCGGCCGACAGCACGGCCCACGGCACGCCCTGGGCGACCTCGGTCACGCGGGCGCTGGCCTCGGCCGAGCCCGGGTACTGGAGCTTGAGGATCTTGGAGCCGCACGCGACGGCGAGGGCGGCGCCGTCGACGACGAGGTCGGCGAACTTCGCTTTGTAGTCCTCGTCGCTCTCGTCTTCGAGCTGGTAGGTGAGCAGCTCGACGATCAGCAGCAGGCCCTCGGCCTCGCAGGCGGTGACGAGGTCGCGGATCTCCTGGGCGACGCGGGAGTCGGCATCCTGCTTGTCGGGGCGCGTGTAGTAGAGCATCTTCGCGACGGTGCCGCCCATGTCGCGGACCGTACGGGGCGTCACGCCGGGCACGAAGCGCGTGTACTTCAGACCGTCGACGGTCTCGAAGCCCGAGGCGTCGAGGCCCACGACGAGCCCGGTGTCGCGGTCGAGCACGCCGTCGTCGACGATCTGCGGCAGCGCGACCTCGGGGTCGAGCAGGATCGCGGGAGCGTGGTTGGCGAGGTGGCGCACGAGGTCGGCCTTCACGGCGGCGAGCTCTTCGCGCGAGATGGCGTCGGAGCCGTTGGGGGCGTCCTTGATCGCGGCCTTCATGCCGTTGCGCTGGTCGGCGGCGACGATGAGCATGTGGCCGTCGGCGGTGCTGATCGACTGGAGCGCGCGGCGCTCGAGGGTGGTGAGTTCGTTCATGATCTCTCTTCTCTGGGGTCTGTTCGCTCGGCTGGACCGAGCGGGGTCTGGGGTCAGGAGGGGACGGATGCCGAGACGAGGCGCCGCGCCATGTCGGCGGCTCCGAACGCGACGTCCTGCTCGCGGGTGGACAGGGACGCATCGGGCAGCACCTCGGCGCGGGCGCGGCGGACACTCGCCATACCCGCCCATCCGCCGGTGAGCGTGGAGCGGGTCGCGGGCGCGACTTCTCGGTCCATCGCGGCGATGAGGGCGGCGACCTCGTCGTTGCTGTGGCGCAGCACCGCGCCGAAGATCTCGGCCGGCGAGGCTTCGGTGTGCAGGGTCAGGCGCAGCACGCCGTCGTCGTTGCGGGCACCGGTCACCTCGATGGCGCCGGCGGGCAGCTCGCCCTCGAACGGCAGCGCCATCACGGCGGCATCCAGCGCGTCGCGGCCGGCGCGGTCGCTGATCCCCGCCGCGTGCAGGGCGCGGCGCAGCAGCAGCCCGGTCTTCACCCCGGCGACGAGCACGTGCTTTCCCGGGACCACGTGGCGCACTTCGTTGATGAGGGCGTCGGCCAGACGCTGGCGGGCCGCGAAGCCCAGCGGTGCGTCCAGCACGCGCAGCAGCACCTCGGCGGTGCCGAGCGAGACGTGGTAGCTGTCGGCATCCATGGTCCCGTTGGCCTGGGCGGCGACGAGATGGTCGTGCCCGGCGACGGTGAGAGCGGCGCCCGCGACGCGCGGCCCGAAGGCATCGGATGCCGTACCCCAGCCGAGTCCGCCACCGCGCAGCGGCGGGAGCAGGGCGTCGTCGACGCCGAGCGCGTCGAGCATGGCGGGCCAGGCGGCGCCGGAGTCCTGGTCGATGAGCCCGGTGCGGGAGGCGAGGGAGAGCTCCAGCGCGACATCGCCGCCGAGGGCCGCGACGACGAACTCGGGCAGGTCGAGCCAGCGGAGACCGGCGAGGTCGGTGCCCTGGTCGCGCAGCCAGGCGAGCTTGGCGACGCTCACCTGGGCGCCGAGCGGCAGACCGGTGCGGCCGGCGAATTCCTCGCGCACCTCGGCGGGGAAGGCGGCGATCTGCTCGAGCCCGCGCGGGTCGAACCAGGCGAAGCCCGGGCCCGCGGCGGCGCCGTTCGCGTCGATCAGGATGCCGGTCTCCCCCATGCCGGCGACGGCGAACGATGTCAGCGGCTCGCTCGTCCGCGGTGCCAGCTCGGCATCCACGAGATCGATGAGCGTGCGGACCGCCCGGAGCAGGTCGGCGGCGGCGATGTCGGTGGTGCCGCCCTCGCCGACGCGCCACGGGGTGGGAACCTGGGCGCCGGCGATCTCCGTGCCGTCGTCGTCGATGACGAGCATCTTGATGGCGGTGCTGCCGAGGTCGAGCCCGGCGTGCAGGCCGGTCGATGCGGCACGCGAGGGAGCCCCTGCCCCGCCGAGCCGTGACGCGGCCGCGGTGTTCGACCCCGTCGGGTTCGTGAGCGCATCGGCCAAGATCATGTCACCGGTGTCTCGCATGAGCGGCCGTCCTCTCCGGAACTTCTTCGAGTCCCGGAATTCCAAGCATGACACCGGTGACTTGCTACGTCTATGGTGGGGGTATGCCGTCGCCGTGTCAAATACCCGAATCGCTTGCCGTCGTCGTCGCCGGAACGGCCGGCAGTGGCAAGAGCACGCTCGGTCGGGCGATCGCTGAGCGCCTGCGAGCGCCCCTCGTCGACCTCGACAGCGTGACCACGCCCCTCCTCGACGCCCTGCCCGCCGGGGTGCTGAGTGACCACTGGCTCACGTCGCCGCACGCCCCCGCGATCCGCGCCGGACGCTACGCCGCCCTGCGCGCCACCGCCGCCGATGCCCTCTCCACCGCGGGTCGCGTGGTGGTCGTGGCGCCGTTCACCGCCGAGCTCACCGGGGGTCCCGAGTGGGCGGAGCTGGTTGCGGCCCTCTCCCCCGCCGAGCCGCACGTCGTGCACGTCGACGGAGACCCCGCCGTGCTGGCATCCCGTCGCTCCTCACGCGGAGCGTCTCGCGACGCGCACCGGCCCGACACCGCCCCCGTGGCACCCTCGATCCCGGTGACCGCCGTCGACGCCGAGCTGTCGACGGCGCAGCAATTGGCCCGCGTCCTGCCGGCGCTGGGGATCCGGCGGCCGGTCGACGCGAGCGCTGCGATCTTCACGCGCGAGTTCGACGCCGTGCTCTTCGACCTCGACGGCACACTGGTGGACTCGACGGCATCCGTGGTGCGGTCATGGCGCCGATTCGCCGAGCATTTCGGCGTGTCGATGGAAGCCCTGCACGCTAACCACGGCCAGCCCGCGCGCACGCTCGTGGGTCACCTGCTGCCCGCCGACCGGCATGCCGAAGCGCTCGTGCACGTCACCGACCTCGAGGTGACGGATGCCGTGGGCCTCCTCCCCATCCGCGGAGCCGCCGCCTTCTTCGCGTCGGTGCCCGCCGGGCGCCGGGCCATCGTCACGTCGGGGTCGGTGCCGATCGCGACCGCCCGCCTCGCTGCGTCGGGCTACGACCGGCCCGACGTGTTCGTCACGGTCGACGACGTCGTGCAGGGCAAACCCCACCCCGAGCCGTTTTTGTTGGCCGCGTCCCGCTTCGGCGTCGACCCGGCCCGCTGCCTCGTCGTCGAGGACGCCCCCGCCGGCATCGCCGCGGCCCGCGCGGCGGGGTGCGCCGTTCTCGCGCTGACCGGGACGACGGCGGAGGAGGAGCTGAGCGCCGACCTCGTGGTGGACGGGTTGGATGCTGTGCGGGTGGAGGTTCTGGCGTCGGGGGCGTTGCGGTTGGTGCCTGCCGGGCTCTGACAGCGGAGCTGCGTGCGCTGCGCGCGGGGCGTTCGGGACGGGAAGACGTTCTCTGTCCGCAATCCCTCTGGCCGGAGCCCCGCCCCCTCGACACGGCGTCGGGGTCTCCCCCCGGGGCGTGCGCCGTCGACACAAGAACAACCGATGCGAAAAGATCGGGACCCGTTTGGCACGGTGCCGCGTTTCGCAACGGGGTTCTGCACCGATCGCGGCCGCGAGTTGTCGGGCTTCTCGATGCGCGTCACGCGCGCGATCATAGGTGGTGCGAAACCGATCGGTTTTGCACCACAGCGCCGCGACCACCGGCGCGGGCGAAGCCGTGAGGAGCACGCCTCACTCAAGGAGAAGGCGTCATCTACCGGCGAGCAACTCTGCCGCCTGTCGCACCGTCGCGGCGAACTCGTTCTTCCGCTGCTGTGAAATGACACCCCGCTTGGACGGATGCCACGTCGTGAGTACCTCCGGGCTATTCGCCAGGTACGGCGCGACGTGCTTTCGCCACCCATTACGGGCGTAGCTGCCGCACAGGACGACCACCTCGAGGTAGGGAAGCAGTTTCAGCAACTCCCGCAGGTCCGCGCCACCCTGGGTGAGCTCGGCGGCATTCGGTTTCACCGAGGCGTCCCCGAGGTACCAAGGAACGATGTTCCAGTGCAGCACCCCGTCCGACAGGTGGGCGGCCGCGCGGCAGCGCCAGAGGAACGCGGCGGTCTCATCATCGTTATCGACTGAGATGAACCCGGACCCCCGGAGGGGGTTGCCGGCGTTAGTCATTGGTCCGGGCGCCTCCAGGACGAATAGCACCTTCGCGTCGATCCCAGCCTCGGCCGGGTCGAACTGGGGGACGGTCACTCCACGGTCCTGTTCAAGCGTGTGCGCCCATGCGCGCAATGGTTGAACGCCCGGCTCGGTGCCCAGCATCGCCAGGCGTTCGGTGACGTGGGCGGGATCGGCGAAGCCGCGGGGATGGGTGAGGAACATGCCGCGTTTCAAAGGTTCCCGAAAAACATCCACCCGGTGAAGGGCGCCTCGAAGAGGTCGCGGCCCACGTCGATGAGATGACTGATGAAGAAGCTGAAATCGTCGTCTGACGCATTGGTTGCCGCGTTGCAATATGTCATCCAGAACTGGCGTCCGTCCCCGGTTCCGGTGAAACCGGGGTGGCGCAGTTCGACTGCATGCACCGTTGCGGGGTTTGGAGCGATCTTGATGTGGAATGGCCGCGGCTGATCGAGCGGAAACACCGCGAGGTGCACCTGCACCAACAAGCCCTGCGGGCGGGGCATGAGATATGCGGTGACCACCTTCTGCGCGATAGCGGTAGGCATCCGTCCGCTGCGCGGGAACTCGTACGCCGTTGAGCCGTCGGGCTGCGGGACTGCCCGCCCGCCAAGAAACTCCCCTTGGACGGTCCAGTCGGTGTTGAGCTGGTAGACAAGGCCGTCCGTCAGCTTGGACCCTCTAAATCGCAGCCGGATATCACCGTCCTTGTCGTAGTTCCACGTCACGCCGATGCGTGTCAACGCGGACCCCAGCGTGTGCGCGTCCGCCCGCGTAAAGTCCACGTCGCTCCTCGTCGGCCTGGTCGGAACCGCCCAGAACGGTCACCGTCTGCCGAGCCTAGCGAGGCCGTGGCGGCGGCCACGGCACACCTCAGGTTCACGTCCTCCCACTCGTACAGGCCTCAGGTAGCAACGCACCAGCAACACGAAGGGGCACCCCGACCACGGCCGGAGTGCCCCTTCGTTGTCCATCAGGCTCGCCGCCCCGCAAGGCCATGCCACACGCGGCTCGCAGGTGTGGTGCAAAACCGATCGGTTTCGCCCACCGTGAAGTGATCGACGAGCCTTAGCCGTGCTACTGACGCGGGCAGTTAGCGGTCGAACGAGGTGCCGACCGAGACAACACGGTCAGGTCCCGTCCGGTCCGGAAGAGACGCCTCGTGCCACTGACGGTAGTTTGCACATCACGGTTGTCTCAAGACTGCGAAACTGGAGGAGCACTCGTGAAGCTGTCTCGTATAGATGTGCGGTTCTTCCGCTCTTTCAACTTCGACTTCGAACACAGGGCGCGGGAATCTAGCGAGCCAGCGGCATGGGAAGACTCACAACCCTGGCATCCCTTCGTCCGTGTGCGCCTCGAGCCCGACATCACTGCGGTCGTCGGGGCGAATGAGGCTGGCAAAAGTCAGCTCCTGCGGGCAGTTCAGGCAGGTCTCACCGGCTCGCCCATACGCCGTCAAGACTTCTGCAGGTACAGCGAGGAATACTCCGTGCAGGCCGGACAGATCCGACTGCCAGAGTTTGGGGTCACAATCACGCTCGAGGAGGGCGAGCAAATCGTCGGGGTGCCCGCGCTCCGCGACGCACGGACTTTCTCGCTCTACCGCCCCGGATCCGACGAACCGTTTCTTGTCATCGATGAAACGAAAGTCAAGCTGCCTTCCGCACAGCTGCAGAAGCTCGAAGATGCATTGCCGGACACGTTCGAACTGAAAACGGGGGTCGCGATACCAGACAGTGTCTCAATCGCCGAGCTCACCGGCGAAAAGCGCACCCGACTGCATGAGAGACGACAGCGTAGCGGCATCTTCCAGCGTCTTTTTGCGCTGCCGGACCCTACTGCGGCCGCGGTCGGAGAGGTTGTCGCTCCTGCCCTGGCGGCGCCCGCCGACGAGGCATCCGAGTCGGTTGAGCGGCAACGGCGAGACGAGTTTGAACTGGCTCGCATGCTGCTCGTTGACGCGGCAAAAATCGACCCTCGAGCGTTTGCTGAGCTGAAGGATGCTCTGGCCTCCGGCCGCGAGGGTCAGGTTGAAGCTGTCGTCGGCGCTATGAACACCGCCGTGCGCGAGAACCTGAACGTGCAGCGGTGGTGGACCCAGGACCGTGAGTTCGAACTCGTACTAGAGGCGCGTGAGCACGAACTCGCTTTTACAATTCGCGACCGGACCGGCGCCACCTATTCCTTCGGAGAACGCAGCCAGGGCTTGCGTTACTTCCTCAGCTACTTCGTACAGCTCGCCGCGCACCGGCTTACACAAACACGACCGGACGTCCTGCTGCTGGACGAGCCGGACGCGTTCCTGTCCAGCATCGGTCAGCAGGACCTCCTGCGGGTGCTGCGCGACTATGCACTACCCGAGGACGGTAGCCCGGGTAGTCAGGTGATCTATGTCACGCACTCCCCATTCCTAATCGACAAGAACGCACCCGAGCGCATTCGGGTGCTCGACAAAGGGTCCGACGACGAAGGAACGCGGGTCGTACACGACGCCGCAAACAATCGATATGAGCCGCTGCGATCATCACTCGGTTCACACGTCGCCGAGACGGCCTTCATAGGGGGTCAAAACCTTTTCGTCGAGGGGCTCGCAGACCAGCTCTTGATCGCCGGCGTCTCCGCGCACTTGTCCCGCCGCCTCGGCACCAAGGCCGACAACCTCAACCTGAACGACGTGACAATCGTCGCCGCCGGCGGTGCGGACGGCATCCCCTACTTGGTCTATCTCGCACGGGGGAGAGACAGCATCAAGCCACCCTGCGTGGCGCTGCTCGACGGCGATGTTTCGGGCACTGACGCCGCCAAGGTGTTGAAGCGCGGTGAGGCACGGAAGAAGCGAGTACTGAAAGACGAGTATGTCGTCATGCTCGATCAGTGGGCAAAAGACTCGGGACTGACCTTCGATCGTGGAGTGATCGTTGAAGAGATTGAGGACCTGCTTCCAGTCCCCCTGGTCCACCGTGCTGCCTTGGCTCACCTCACCCGTTTTGTGAACTTGGCGGAGATTAATGCATCGAAGTTCCCACTCGCCGCGCTAGAGGAGGCGGTGGCTGCAACGCACCACGTCTGGGAACCGCTACGTGCCGCATACGAGGACGCCTTCCCAGGCGAACATATCGAAAAGGTCGGCCTCGCTCGCGAGTTGGTCGCGCTTCTGGAAAGCGCCCCCGATACTTCAGGCGTTCCGGAGTTGCGGGAACGTTTCGAGAACCTCCTGACCCACCTTGCGGCGGTTCTGGATGCCGCCAAAGTAGAGGAAGACCACGACCGCAGCGACGACAAGGTCAAACGCTCGGTCAGAACGTTCCTCAGGGCTCATACCCAGGGGATCACTAAGCGTGACGCCAGACGACTTCTCCGAGAACTGGCGGACGGATTCAGCCAGAGCGACTGGGTCGACGAAGCTACCAAGCGCATCGCCACCATCCGACAGAAACACGAGCTGGAGGATCTGACTCGGCCGACCGTGGAGGACTTCGAGGCGTTCCGTACCGCAATCCGAGCTCTCGGGGAGAAAGAGCGTCAGGCTTATCAGGACGACGCAACTCAAGATCCGGCGGCCCCACTACTTATATCTACCGTTGCGTCGAGCGAGGAAAGCCATGAAGCATCAGCAACCTCGGCTCCCGTCGACAATGGCGACCATGCCACACGGGTCATGTCGGCGAAGAACCTAAAGTCCTAGACAGGTCCGCGAAGCTTCACCCTCTCGCCCGTCGCGGCGTTCTAGTGTCGCCGCCCCATTTACCTTCGGACCATGTCGGGCTTGGTGCGAAGCCGTTCGACTTCGCGATGATCGCTCGGCTGCTTGGCGTGCACGTTCACCACGTGGATGGAGACGCCTGCGTCGCGGATCTGGCGAAGGGCCGTTGGGTCGGCGGTGGAGTCTGTGACGAGGTCGTCGACTTCGCTGAGGTCGGCCATTTTCGCGAGGGCTCACTTGGTCCAAGGGAGACCGCACGGAGACGGCCTATGTGCCTGGGGAGAGGAGTCCCTACGATTCCGACGCGGGGATCCTCCGCGTGCAGAGCGTCACGGTCGACATTGCGGGAGTCGTGGTTGACTGCGGCGGCTACGTCGTGCCGGACGGGCACACGCTGGCGTCCGACGCCGACCCTGTGAAGTCGCGGCCGCGATCGTTCCTAAGTCGAGTCCTCGGCCACGGTCGCTGACAATCCGCCACCGAGCGCGCTCATATTCGCCGCCCGTGCACCCGCTAGAGCTTCAAGCCTCGGCGCGCTCGTCCCCTCCCATACTTCTCTGCGCAACAACGAGATACGCCCAGAAGATGCGCGGGGAAGGGCTGCGGGGATGGTGCCTTCGGGGTGCGAAGAATATGGACGACGCACCGCCCGCGTCCTGCGGTCACGACAGGGAAGGAGTGCCACCGCGTTCGCACGGGGACGCGTCAGAAGCGGTCGAGAGAATCGCCGTCATCACCTCGCCCAGGAGGGGGATGGCCTCGCCCAGCGGCACGGCGTACAGACGGCCGATGTGCTCCTGCAGATCTTCTCTCTGTGCGTCCCGGGCGAGTCTTTCGAGGCCATGACCGTCGAGCTGAACCTCTCGGAGGCGAGCGGGATTGTCGAGGGCGATCTGGACATTAAGGTCCGTGCAGGCGCCGTCATCTGAATAGTCGATATCGGGCGCGATGGTCGGGAAGCGGCGGCGGAAGTCGCCGTGCTCCGAGCAATACACAACCCCGACCGTGGACGTGGAGAATCCCGGTCGTCCCGCAGAGAAGCCGTGCAGCGTTATGAGCGGGTCGAGTGCGACGCACAGAGGTTCAGCGACCGCCTGGGGATCCTTCTATGGGTCCACGTCAAGCGGGAGCTTCGCATCCCCTCGGGCATCAAGTCGCCCGTCCAAGCCGCCGACAGCACGACCAGCGGAGCGGTTCTGCTCGGAACCCTCAAGCCTGGGGGCCGCTATGACGCTCGTGCGATCTTCTGCCACGTCGCTTTTATCGGCTAGCGCCTTGGCCGTACCGGTCGGCTAGCTCGAGGGCCAGTCGATGGAGCGTTGCGCGGAGCGGGGTGGGGGTCAGTGCCTCAGCGTCAGTGCCGAGCTGCCAGAGCGCCCACTCCGCGTGTCGGAGGTCCTGGAAGGTCACCTCCATGCGTAGGCGCCCGTCCGAATCGACCGTCTCGTGGGTGATGGTCACTGCTGTGGTGGCGAGGTCCTCTCGTCGGCGCGGATCTATGAGGACGAGCGAGGTGAGCTGCGAGTCGCCGGCTCGGAACTTCGCGCTGCGTTGTCGCCAGAGTTCTTCGAGATCGACGGCGCCGGACCGTTGGGCGGGCTCGTCCAGTTCTTCGGCGGTGACGATTCGGGAAAGCCGGTAGGTGCGGTCGTTGCCGTCGACGGTGGCGAGGAGGTAGCCCTTGTCTCGTACGGTGACCAGTCCGATCGGGTCGGTCGTGCGCCATGCCGCCACGCGATTCTCGGCGGCGTACTCGATGCGCAGTCGATGGCCGTTCAGCACAGCGCGTCTCACCTCGGTCATCACTGCCTCAGGAATTCTCTCCACGCTCCGGGGTCGCGCCAGGAGGTCGGCTTCGGGCTCGAGGAGGACTCGCTGAGCGGAGCCGACGGCGGCGAGCTGCTGCCCGTCAGGGAGGGCGTCGATCACTTTCCGCAGGGCGGACGACAGGGCGGGGCCGAGGCCGAGCACGTCCTTCCCGGTGCCTCCTCCCGCCGCGAGGAGGGCAAGGGCCTCGTCCGGGTTCAATCCGGTCAGCTCTGTCCTGAACCCAGGAAGCAACGAGAATCCGCCGTGACGGCCGCGGTCAGCGTAGACAGGAACGCCTGCCGTGGACAGGGCCTCGATGTCGCGGAGGACTGTTCGCGTAGATACTTCGAGTTCGCCAGCGAGTTCATTCGCCGTGAGCCGGCCTCGCTGGCGCAGGAGCAGCACGAGAGACACCAGCCGATCTGCACGCATACGAAATTTTCCCAGAGATACATGACGGAAGGTGTCGTGATTTGTCGAGAAGCTCGTAGGACACCGTGATGAGCGGTGCACGAGGCGGCCGAGACTCGGTCGCCTCGAAATGCGAATGGAGAGAAGATGACGCTCGAACGAACGGCCGTGAACCCGGTTACCTGGTCGCTGGAGATGGGATTCAATCAGGGCGAGGTCGTCTCAGGACAGACCCGCACGCTCTACGTGTCGGGCCAGACGGCGATGAGCGCGGACGGCCGACCGGAGCATCACGGCGACGTCGCCGCGCAGCTCGCACGGAGCGTCGACAACCTCGAAGCAGTGCTCGCCGGCGCCGGAATGACGCTTTCGAACCTCGTCCGGCTCAACGTCTACACGACCGACATCGACGCGCTGTTCCCCCACTACGGCGAGCTGGCAGGGCGCCTGGGAGCGGCAGGCGTCGCGCCGACCACAACCATGCTCGAGGTCACGCGCCTGGCGATTCCGGGCCAAGTGGTGGAGCTCGAAGGCACTGCTGTCGCCTGACCGGATCGGTTGCCGCTCGCGTCGCCCGATGGCGCGAGCGGCGCCGCACCGGCAGGGGACGCGTTATGCCGGGAGCGGGACGGCGCTCATCCGCGATTCGAGCGCCTTGAACAGCTCGCGGGCGATGTACCGCTTCACGCTTCGCCGGATCTCTCGCCCCGTCCGGCCCTCCGCTGTGCGGCGATCGACGTAAGCACGAGTTCGCGCCTCGGACACCATTCGCACGCGAGCGATCACATCGAGCGCACGGTTCAGCTGACGGTCACCGCCCCGATTCAGCCGGTGGCGAGTGGTGTTGCCGGACGACGCCGGTATCGGGTTCACCCCCGCGAGGGCCGCGAAGGCTGCCTCGCTGCGCACTCTCCCTGGATGGGAATACGCCGCGACGGCAACAGCGGCGGTGACCGGGCCGACGCCATAAATCTGCTGCACGCCAGGCGCGAGAAGCTCGACGAGTTCGGCAAGAGCTTCGCGATTCTCGCGCATCTGTCGCCCCAGCTCGATCACCGTCGAAGCCAGCCGGATGGCCTCGCCTCGAATGATGCGCTGCGCAACATCGTCATGGTGAGCGTCCAGTTCGGCGAGCTTCTGCACCCCGCGATCAGTGAGCGCGCGCCTGGTATCGAGGCCGAAGTCCGCAGTGCGGACCAGCGCGTTCAACTGGTTCCGTGCGCTCGTGCGACGGATCTCCATGTCGCGGCGAGCGTCGAGCGTCACGCGGAGCGCGTTGCGTAGCCCGTCGGCTTTCGGGCGAATCAGTGCGTCGAGCTCGATACCCATCGCCGAGGTCGCGGCAGCGATCGCGTCGATCTCATCGGACTTGCCGCGGACGCGGCTCGACTTCTTCGGCGGTCGAACCTCGCAGAACACGATCTCGTCGCGCTGCAACGCCCGGCCCAACGATGCCCCATAGGAGCCGGTGCCTTCCATCGCGAACAACACCGATCCGCTCGTGACGCTTTCGACCCAGGCGATCGCTCTGTCGATCGCCGACGCCGTCACCGGGAATGCTCTTGTCCCGAGGATCTCGCCCGTCTTGGTGGCGACGATCGCGTAGGTGTGGGTGCGGGCGTGGGTGTCGACTCCGACGACGTGGTCGTAGTGGTGGGCGACGATCATGCGGCCTCTTCTCCTCAGGGGTCATCCGGGTGGGATGCGCCGCGGAGGCATCTCTCTAACGAGTCACGCGACCGAAGTCGCGGACAACCTTCTATCAAGCCATCGCAGCGTCACGCCGGTACTGGCTCGCTCGGACGGACAGGTCCCCAGCAGGACACTGCGGTCAAGAGTGTGATGAGTCACGTCCGAGCGAGCCAGATCCAGCCTGACAGCCGGCACCTGGCCAGCCGAGATCATTAGAGAGTGTGGGGCACGAGAGCCATACTCAATATTCTGCGCGTCTGACAGTGCTCCTGTATGGGAAGCGAAAGCGATCGTCGACGAAATCGCAGGGCGATTCCGCACCCCCGCGAGAAGGGGGCGCAGATTCGTGACTGATGAGCCATCCCGCCGCCTCGCTCTAGGTGGGCGAAGGATCATCGGGGGGCGATTCCGCATCGCCATCGTCCTTCCCCCGGACCAGGAACGCCAGGATCGGGTCGACGAGCGCGGCGAGAGCCTCTCAGACGGCGCTCATCGGTTCAGGCGCCCTCGCGCCCGCGATCGCCTGAGTCCCTCTGCCACGACCGAATGCTGTCAGCGGCGCATCGCGGCCACCACCCCTTGCGACCTATCCTGCACCGTGCATTCTCGCCGCTCCGAATGGAGCCAAGCGGACAAGTTTCGCACCACGAACCCCCTCCGCTTGTAAAGCTCTAGACGGCTCACGGCCCGACCCCGACACTGAATTCTCGATCGGCCACGCGGCCGTCAGTCACTGTCGAAGAGGCATCATGGACGATTCCGACCTGGTCCGCCGCGAAGACCGCCTTCGCCGCGAACTCGGCGATCTCGAGCAGCGGATCGAATCCTCGATCGCGAACGCTCTCCGCGTGCCCGGGGGTGGCCTCGGGCACGCGGAGTTTCAGGATCGCCTGCAAACGCGCGCCAATGAGATCCGCGCAGAACTCGGTCTCGCCACGCAGCTAGTCGGCAACCCACCCGGAAAGCCCCGGCGATGGCATCGGTGGCTTCTGTGGCTCTCCTTCGGCGCCGCTCTCTTAGCGGGGTTGTCCGTCTTCGTTGCCCGGTGACCGGCGACGCCTGCGTTCACAGGGGACGCGCCCATTCAGACGCGCGTCGCCCGCTCCAACAGCTCCAGCACGTGCACGTACGGCTCCCCCGTGGCCTTCGTCATCCCCAGCTCGCACGTGCGGTTGCACGACGCGTGCGCGTCGGCGCCCCACCCGGCGACCTCGGCCGCTTCGGGGGCTGTCGCGGCCTCGGTCAGCTCGGGGTGCAGCATCCCCCGGTCGCCGGCGTAGGCGCAGCACCCCCACGCGTCGGGGACGCGCACCTCGGATGCCACGGCTTCGCCGACGGCCCGCAGCGCCGGGTCGATGCCCAGCTGCTTCGACGAACAGGTCGGGTGAAGGGCCAGCAGGTCCGCCACCGGCGTGGGACTCAGGGCCGGAAGCAGATCGGATGCCGCGAAGGCCACGGCATCCACGACCTCCACACCCTCATCGCGCAGCGTCGCCGCGAACCCCTCCGTGCAGCTCGACGCGTCGCACACGACCGGAAGCGCGCCGTCGCGCGACGCCGAGCGAACGGCGGCGCGCACGCGCGCGGTCATCGTCGCGTGGCCCTTCGCGTAGCCCTTCGACGACCACGGGGTTCCGCAGCACAGCGCATCGATGCCGTCGGGCACGATCGCGGACACCCCGACTCGCTCGAGCAGCCGCACGAACGCCGCGGTCGCACCGATCCCCCCGGAAGGCCCGAACATGCTCCCCACGCACGCCGGCAGGAACACCACCGACGGCTCCGCCCCCGAGGCCCCGACAACCGACCCCAGCGACCGCCGCGACGCCCCTCCCGCGGGAAGCTCCGCCGAGTAGCGCGGCACCGTATCCGTGCCGAGCACCGCGCGCGCGGCATCCGTCACCGTCCGCACGACGGGCATCGGAACCGCCGAAGCCACGGACAGCGCCGCCGACCCCGCCCGCGTCACCGCACCCCACCCGGTCGCCGCGGCTGACCATCCCGCGGCCAGCACCGGGTTGGCATCCTCTCGACGGAAGCGCTTCATCAACGTTCCGGTGTTGATGAGCACGGGGCACGCCGTCTGGCACATGCCGTCGACCGCGCAGGTCTGCACGCCGTCGTAGTCGTAGTCCTTCTCCAGCTCGGCGACGAGTGCCCCGTCGCCGCGCTCACGGGCCGCGGTCGAGGCGCGCCGCACGACGATCCGCTGGCGCGGTGTGAGGGTGAGCGATCGGCTCGGGCACACGGGCTCGCAGTACCCGCACTCCACGCACCGATCGGCCTCGGGCTCGATCGACACCGGCGCCTTCAGGTGGCGCATGTGCGCCCCGGGGTCGTCGTCGATGATCACCCCCGGATTCAGGATGCCGCTCGGGTCGAGCAGACGCTTGAGCTCCACCATCACCTCGTACAGCTCGTCGCCGTACTGCCGACGCACGTACGGGGCCATCGCGCGGCCCGTGCCGTGCTCGGCCTTGAGGTTTCCCCCCGCCGCCAGCACCAGGTCGACCATCGCGTCGGTGAAGCCCTCGAAGCGCCCAAGGGCCTTCGCCCCCTCGAACCGATCGGTGAGCATGAAGTGGATGTTGCCGTCCTTCGCGTGGCCGAAGATCACGCTGTCGGCGTAGCCGAACCGTGCGAAGAGCTCCTGCAGTCCGCCGCACGTGTCGGCGAGGCGGTCGACCGGCACGACCACGTCCTCGAGCAGGGCGGTCGTGCCGCTGGGACGCGCGCCGGCGACCGAGGCGTAGAGGCCCTTGCGGAAGGTCCAGGCGGCGGTGCGCTGAACGGGGTCGCTCGAAAAGACGGCGGGGGTGCGAAGCTCCTCACCCCTCAGCACGCGCGAGCCGCTGTCGGCCAGCGAACGCAGCGTGTCGAGATCGTCCGCGTGGTACTCCACGAGTAACGCCGCCTGCGTCGTCGCCTCGAAGCCGTGGATGGCGGCGGGGGTGCCGGCCAGACGCTGGCCGACACGGAGGGAGGTGGCATCCATCAGCTCGAGAGTCGCCGCCCCGGTCGCGACCAGCGCGGGAAGGGAGCGCGTCGCGGCGTCCAACGTGGGGAACACCGCGAGCGTGGTCGCGATGGCCGGGCGGATCGGCACCGTGCGGAAGGTCGCCTCGGCGACGAACGCGAGGGTGCCCTCCGACCCGACGACGAGGTGGGCGAGCAGCGCCGCCGGAGTGTCGAAGTCGCGGAACGCGTTGAGGGCGTATCCCATGGTGTTCTTCATCGCGAACTGCCGCTCGATGAGCGCGACGCTGGCGGCATCGCCGACCACGCGTTTCCGCAGGCGCATCAGCCCGTCGACGAGATCAGGCTCGCTCGCCCGAAGCACCGCGTCGGCGTCGGGCGCTGCCGTGTCGACGACGGTTCCCGATGCCAAGACCAGCACGAGCCCCTCGAGGGTGCGATACGAGTTCTCGACCGTCCCGCACGCCATCCCGCTGGAGTTGTTCGCAACGACCCCGCCGATCGTGCAGGCGGCCTCGCTCGCTGGATCGGGTCCGAGGCGGTGCCCGTGCCGCAGCAGTCGTGCGTTGACCTGGCGCACCGTCGCCCCGGGTTGGGAGCGCACACGTCGGCCGCCGTCGAGCACGTCGATGCGGCCGAACCCCTGCCGCACGTCGACCAGCAGCCCCGCCCCTGACGACTGCCCCGACAGGCTCGTCCCACCCGAGCGGAAGGTCACCGGGGTACCGGATGCCGTGGCCCCGCGCAGGATCGCGCCCACCTCGGCCGCGTCGGCGGCGACCACCACGGCATCCGGGGTGAGCAGGTAGTGCGAGGCGTCGTTGGCGTAGGCGACGCGGTCGATCGCGCGAGTGCGGATGCGCGCGGCATCGGCCACGGCCGCGGCGATCTCGGGGGCGATCTCGGGTGCTGCCAGGGTCATGCGTCGTCCTTCGCGGTGGGCGGTCGGCGGGGGCGCGGACCGGCGTCACGCCCGCCCGCGATGCCGCTCACGCCTCCCCCTCCTCGGTCAGCACGCGCGAGAGGTCGGGAGAGGTCTCGACCACGGCCCGGATGCCGACCGGCGGCCCTGCGACGATGGTCGACGCGTGCGCGACGGCGTGCGCCCCCCATTCGGCGGCCGAGGCGGCGGCCACGGCCAGCGGGTCGGCGTCCGCGGCGGGTTCGCGCGCGAGGCCGAGGAGGAACCCCGCGAGGGCGGCGTCCCCCGCCCCGGCGGTGTTGGCGACGGAGGGGGCGTTGGCCCGCGCGAAGACGGCGCGGTCGGCGGTGACGGCGACGAGGCCGTCGGCACCGAGGCTGGCCAGCACGGTCGTCACTCCGCGCGCCACGATCTCCCGTGCGGCGGCGACCACATCGCCGAGGGTGTGGAGCGGACGCCAGACCGCCGCCGACAGCTCCTCGGCGTTGGGGGTCAGCAGGTCGATGCCGACGGGGTCGGCGAGCAGCGCGTCGAGGGCCGACCCGCTGGTGTCCACCGCGATGCGCGCCCCATGCTGCCGCGCCACCGCGCGGACGGCGGCGAGGTCGACAAGGGCTCCGGTCCCGGCGAGTTCCGGCAGACTGCCCGAGATCACGAGCCACGGCTCGGTGCGGTCGGCGAGCTCCTCGCTCAGCGCCGAGATCGTGGCATCCCAGGCCTCCAGCGACAGCGGCGGGGTGGGCGCGTTCACCTTCGTGGTCGCACCGTCGGCGTCGATGATCGACGTGTTCACGCGGGTCGCGCCCGGCACCTCGACGATGCGCAGCAGCGGAGCGGTCAGCCCCGCGCGAGCGAAACGCACGTCGTCGGCACCGAGCACGACCACCGCCGCGGTGTCGGCACCGCCCGCCGCGAGGGCGGCCGACACGTTGACGCCCTTGCCGCTCACCTCGCGCGTGTAGCTCTCGGCGCGGGTGAACGACCCACGACGCAGCGTCCCGATGCGGTAGGTGGCGTCGATCGCCCCGGCGGCGGTCAGGGTGACGATGCCGGTCATGCGCCGTCGCCCGCCGCGACGGTTCCGGATGCGGCGTGACCGGTCGCGGCGCGGCCCGAAATCACGTCGAGCAACCGGCACACCTCCGCGGCCACCGCCGCGCGCCCCGGGGCAAGCCACCGGCGGGGGTCGATGGCATCCGGATCCCGAGCGAGCTCTTCGCGCACCGCCGCGGTCAGCACGGTATTCAGGTGCGTGCCGATGTTGATCTTGCGCATGCCCGCGCGCACGGCCCCGTCGATGCCCGCGTCGGCGACTCCGCTCGACCCGTGCAACACGAGCGGCACGGGCACGGCCGCGGCGAGCTCGGCGATGAGATGCTCGTCGAGCCGGGCGCTGCGCTCGCGCATGGCGTGCTCACTGCCAACGGCGACGGCCAGGGCGTCGACGCCCGTGGCGCGCACGAAGCGCACCGCCTCCTCGACGTCGGTGCGCACGCCGGGTGCGTGGGCGCCCTTGCCGCCGATCTCGCCGAGCTCGGCCTCGATCCAGGCTCCGGCGGCGTGCACACGGGCGGCGACCGCGGCGGTGCGCTCGAGATTCTCGGCGTCGGCGAGATGCGCGGCGTCGAACATGACCGAGCGGATGCCGACGGCCAGCGCCTCGTCGACGAGTGATTCCTCGGTCGCGTGGTCGAGGTGCACGGCGACGGGCACGCGCGCGGACTCGGCGAGCCGCAGGGCCGCAGAGGCTGCCGGGGCGAGACTCCCGTGGAACGCGATGGCATTCTGCGACAGCTGCAGGATGACGCAGGTGTCCGCGGCCTCGGCCCCGGCGACGACCGCCTCGGCCACCTCGAGGGTGATGAAGTTGAAGGCCCCGACCGCGCGGTGCGCGGCGAGCAGTTCGGGCATGTCGGCCAGGGGCACGGCGGTGTCTTTCTCGTCGGGGTGGGTGTTCCTTCGCGTGAGTTGCCGGACTGTGGCGCTTCCGAGGTGCCGGAAGCGACAAACCGTGACACCCCACGCGGGGAGGGGGGGATGCCGCGACCCCGGCGTCGCGCGCGAGGTCCGGATCCGTGGGTTCTTCGCGTGAGTTGCCGAACATTGTCGCTTCGAGGGGGGCCGAGGCGACGAAATCTGGCGACTCACGCGGGAGGGGGGTGAGTGCGTGCCGTGTGAGTCGCCACACTTTGTCGCTTCGAGGGGGACCGGGGCGACGAAATCTGGCAACTCACGCGGGAGGGGGGATGCCGGGACCCCACCGTGAGTGCGGGGTCCCGGCATCCGGGGTTCAGCAGGACGACTTGTAGACGGCGTCGGCGCCGTCGGTGGCGATGTTGTCCTTGGTGAGGATGGTGAACCCGGTCTGGATCTTCTCCTCGGTGGCTTCACCCTTGAGTGCGGCGATGGCCTGCTTGACGCCGTCGGAGCCGATCGTCGCCGGTTCCTGCGCGACGAGGGCTTGCACGGTGCCGGCTTCGAGGGCCTTCACCTGGGCGGGGCCGGCGTCGAAGCCGACGATGGTGACGGAGCCCTGCTTGCCGGCCTGCTGCACACCGGTGGCGGAGCCCTCAGCGGCGAACAGGTTGGCGGCGAAGATGCCGACGATGTCGGGGTCCTTCTGCAAAGCGGCGGTCACGATCTCCGCGGCGGTGGAGGGCTCGTTGTGCGAGTACTGCACCCCCACCGACTCGAACTTGGAGTCCTCGGCGACGGCGTCTTCGAAGCCGCTCGCGCGGGCGTCGGTGGTGGACACGCCGGGGTCGGTGGACACGACGAGCACCTTGCCGCCGTCCGGGTTGGCTTCCTGGATGGCTTCGAAGGCTGCAGCCCCGCCGCCTTCGTTGTCGGAGGAGATCTGCGACACCGCGCCGGAGGGGTCTTCCAGGGTGGTGTCGACGAGGACGACCTTGATCCCCGCAGCCTCCGCCGCCGCGATCGGCGCCTGCATGGCCGAGACGTCGGTGGGGGCGATGAGCAACGCGTCCGGCTGGGAGGCGACGATGGCGTCCACGATGGGCTTTTGCAGGGTGGGGTCGAACTTCTCGGGGCCCTGGGTGGTGACGGTGGCGCCTTCTTTTTCTGCTTCGGCTTCGATGCCGCACTGCATGGAGATATAGAACTCATCCCCGGCGACACCCTGCACGAACGCGATCTTGTACCCGTCCTCGGCGCCACCCGAGGCACCGCCCGACGACGAGCCGCCGGAGCACCCGGCGAGGACGAGGGTGGCTGCGGCGCCCAGGGTGGCGAACGCGAGAACCTTGCTGTTCCACTGCATTGTGATGACCGTTCTCTCTTGGTGTGATGTCGGATGCCGTGGCGTCAGCCGCGGCGTCCTCCGCTGACGAACTTCCGCCAGAGGCTTTGGGTGTTGCCGCGCGTGGCGGCGGTGCGGCGCACCTGGTCGACGTACACCGCGGTGATCAGCACCGCGCCGACCGCGACCTGCTGCCAGAACGGCTGCACACCGGTGATGACGAACCCGTTCTGCAGCACCGCCGGAATGAACAGGCCGACCACGGTGCCGAAGATCGTGCCGACGCCACCGAAGAGGGACGTTCCGCCGATGACCACGGCCGCGATGACGTTGAGGTTGGTCTGCGACTGACCGGCGATCGCCGTGGTCGAGAACTGCGACAGGGCCAGGATGCCGGCGAGCCCGGCGAGCGATCCCGACAGCGTGTAAACCGCGATGAGATGGCGGTCGACCTTCACGCCCACGCGACGAGCGGCCAGCTCGCTGGAGCCGACGGCGTAGGTGTATAGGCCGAACTTGGTGAAGTGCAGCACGATCGCCCCGATCACCACGACCACGAGCGCGATGACGCTGATGATCGGCAGCGAGCCGAACACGTTGCCGTACCCGATCGAGACCGTGAGCACCGTCGGGACGTCACGGATATCGACGCCCCCGGTGATGATCTGGGCGAGCCCCAGCGCCATGCCGAGCGAGCCCAGCGTCACGATGAGCGGAGGGATCTTCGCCTTGGCGATGAGGAAGCCGTTCAAGAGCCCCCAGCACACGCCACTGAAGATCGAGACCAGGATGCCGACGGTGGCGACGCCCCAGCCCTCGCCGCCCAGAGCCCGCATCACGGTCGCCGAGACGACGCCCGAGAACACCAGCACCGACCCGACCGAGAGGTCGATGCCCGAGGTGATGATGATGTACGTCATCCCGACGCCGAGCACCGCCAGGATCGAGGCGTTCTGGATGATGAGGCGGAAGTTCGACCACTGGGCGAAGGAGTCCGGCGCCAGTGCGCTGAAGATCAGCACGATGACGATGAGGATGATGAGGATCTGGAAGGCCTGCGCCTTGAGCAGCCCGACGAAGAAGTTCGGCTTCGAATCGTCGAACGTCCCGATCGCGACCGTCTCCGTCGGCGGTGTCGTGGTGCTCATTTCTGGTCGTCCTTCGTGACGGCGCCGGTCATGAGCCCGACGAGTTCTTCCATGGAGGTCTCTTTGGCGTTGATGTTGGCGACGCGGGTTCCCAGGCGCAGCACCTGGATGCGGTCGCAGACCTCCATCACGTGCGGCATCGAGTGGGAGATCAGCACCACGGCGATGCCCTTGTCCCGCACTCGACGGATCGTCTCCAACACGTTCTTGGTCTGACGCACCCCCAGGGCCGCGGTGGGTTCGTCGAGGAAGACGAGGCGGCCCGCCCAGTGCACGGCACGGGCGATCGCGATCGCCTGCCGCTGCCCACCCGACATCTCCCCCACCGGTGAGGTCAGGGAGCGGACGGTCGCGCCGAGTTCGTCGAACGCGGCGCGGGAGGCGACGGCCATGTCCTTCGTCTTCATGAAGCCGAGGGCCCCGGCAAGGCCCGGGCGGCGGATCTCCCGACCCAGGTACATGTTCTGCACCGGGTCCAGATGCGGGGCGAGGGCGAGGTCCTGGTACACCGTCTCGATACCGAGGGCGGAGGCGACCTGCGGGTTGGACATCTCGATCGGGTTGCCGTCGAAGCGGATCTCCCCCTCATCGATGGCAAGGTTTCCCGACAGGGCCTTCACCAGGGTCGACTTCCCGGCCCCGTTGTCACCGATCAACGCGGTGACCTCCCCCGGGTAGACCTCGAAATCGACGTTGTTGAGGGCGCGGACATGACCGAACTGGCGCGACAGACCCCGCGCCTGCAGCACCGGGACGGCAGTGGTGACTGACGACATCGTCAGCTCCTTTCGTTGGTGAGGAGAGAAGAAGAGAGGAACGACTCCGCGACGGTCGCGAACGAGTTGGGCGACACCGCGAACGCGGCGAACAGCGCCGCCCCGTACGCGGTGCCCTCGTCGTGGGTCGACACGGTGACCTCGGGTAGGAGTGCAGAGCGCGAGCGGACGACCGACGCCATGCTCGACCACCCCCCGGTCAGCACCGTCGAGGTGGGAGGGGCGACCTCTCGGTCCATCACGGCCATGCATTCGGCGAGCATGTCGTTGCCGTGCCGCAGGCTCGCCGCGAACAGCTCCGCCGGGCTCAACCCGTCGCTCTGCGCCACGATCTTCAGCACGCCGTCGTCGTTGCGCGCGCCCGACACCTCGAGGCCGCCGTCGGCGAGGGTGCCGTCGACGGGCAACGCCATGGCCGCCTCGTCGATGCGCGCCCGGCCCGTGGCATCCGCGACCCCGAGCAGCTGCAGCACGCGCCGCATGAGCAGCCCCGACTTCGTGCCCGCCAGCAGCACGTACTTACCGGGGATGACATGGCGCACGCAGTTGATGCCCGCGCGCGCGAGCCTCTCCCGCGCGGCGAATGGCAGGGTGTCGTCGAGCACGCGCACGAGCGCCTCGGCGGTGCCCATCGAGTCGTACAGCTGGCCCGTGCGGGTGGCCCCGGCGGCGACGGCCGAGACGAGATGGTCGTGTCCGGCGATGGTGAGTGCGGCTCCGTGAAAGCCCGCGGGCAGGCCGGGATCGTCCAGCGTCCCGACGGCCTCCCCGGCGCTGACGCGCGCACCGAGGATCGACTCGTCGACGCCGAGGACGTCGAGGGCCGCGGCCCACGGGGTGCTGTCGTCCTGGTCGATGAGCCCGGTCCGCGAGACGAGCGAGTACTCCGCCACCCGCGGCCCGCCGAGGGCGTGCATGACGAACTCGGGGACGTTGAGGAAGGTCGTCCCCTCGAGCGCGATGCCGCTCTCGCGCAGGTACAGCAGCTTCGCGATGGATGCCAACGGCCCCACCGGCAACCCCGTGCGGCCGAGAAACTCGGCGCGGAACGCCGCCGGCGTCGCCAGGATCTGCTCGGCGCCGCGCGGGTCGAACCACGCCATGAGCGGCGCCAGCGCCGTGCCCTCGGCATCCAGGAGCACCCCGGCCTCGGCCATGCCCGAGACGGCGAGGGCGATCACGCGATAACCGTCGTCCAGCCGCGCGTCCGCCTCGGCGGCGAGTTCGCGCACCACGGCGATCGCGCGCTCGGCGGGCATCTCGGCCCGCCCGTGGTCGAGGTTCGTCCACGGGGAGGGTCGACTGACGACGAGCACCTGGTGCCCGTCGGGGGTGGCGACCAGCAGCTTGGTGCTGGTGCTTCCCATGTCGATGCCGACGACGTACTCGCTCATCGCACACCCCCACCGCGGAGGGTGCCGGGCCAGCCGTCGCCGGGGGATGCCACGAGCACCTCGGCCTCGCCGGTCAGGCGCCACGCGCCGAAAGCGTGCGGCACGGCGTACACCTGTCCGCGCTCGACGTCGATCGAGCCCGCGTCCGACACCACCGCACCGGAACCCTCGCGCACCAGCACCACCGCGAAGCCCGCCTCGCGTGCCGCGGTCTCCCCCGCGGCGTCGAACAGACGGAAGTACGGGTCGGCGACGGCCGGAAGCAGCGAGCGGAAGTCTGCCCCCGCCGGCGTCGTCCCGACCGTACTGATCAGCGCACCGAGCGCGTCGGCATCCAGCTTCTCGGTCGAGACGGCGGGCATGACGGCGTCGAAGCCCAGGTCGAGGTGCGACTCCTCGCGGGTGGAGGTGGTCACCGACCACTCCAGCAGGATCGAGAAGTCCGTGGGTTCCTGCACCTCGGCGACGAAGATGCCGCCGTCGATCGCGTGCACGGTTCCGGCGGGTACGAGAACGCCCATGCCCGGACGCACGACCACGCGGTTCATGCGCGACAGCATCCATTCGCTGTCCTGCGCGTCACGGCGGCGGTCGAGCTCGTCGCGGTCGACGTCCTGGTTCCAACCGACGTGCACCGCGCAGTCGTCCTCGGTCTCCAGCACGTACCAGGCCTCGGTCTTGCCGTAGGGGCAGTCGAGGTGCGCGCTCGCGAACCCGCGGTCGGGGTGCACGTGCACGGGGAGGCGCTGACGCGCGTCGAGGAGCTTGACCAGGATGCCGAGATCGGCGGCATTCCGCCCGCCCCGCGCCCCCACCCACGACGCACGGTCGGCGGCGACGAGGTCGCGGAGGAATGCGCCCTGATCGGTGACGGCGAGGCCGATGTCGTCGGAGCCGAAGCGCGACACGGTCGAGCCGAGCCACTCCTCGGGCTGGCGGTCGGTCTCAGGCACGATGCCGCGGAGAGCGGCGATGCGGTCGCCGCCGAGGTAGAAGTGCTGCACGGGGTTGGGTGGCAGCAGGACGGGCGTCGTCACGGGGCTCCGATCGGGGCGGAGGCCGGAACGGCGAGGCCGACCGGCTCGGGGTGGGAGAGGGAGAGGGCGGCGGCCACGAGGGCCGGGACGGGCGCGTGAAGGGCCGCGGGCACGACCCCGGGGCCGGAAGACTCAGCGATGGTCCCTGAGCCTGTCGAAGGGCCCCCCGCGGGCATCGCGCGGGCCGAGCCGGACGCCGCGAGCGCCGCGATCTCCCCCGATCCGCGCGGCACCAGGCGCGTGGGCACCGTGATGCGGGCAGGCCCCTCGTCGGGGTGGGCTGCGCGCTCGCGCAGCAGACGGAATGCGGCGGTCGCCAGCAGGCGCGGGTCGTGGTCGACGTAGGTGATGCCCGGGTCCAGCACCTCACCGAGGGTGAAGTCGCCGAACGAGATCAGCGCCGGCATCCGCAGGCCCTTCGCCCGGATGGCGCGCACGGCGCCGATGGCGGCCAGGCTGGTCGCGCATAGCAGTGCGGTGGGGGCGTCGTCACGCTCGAGCAGACGTGAGGCTTCGGTCGCCTCACCGCGACCGAACCGCTCGTGGCTGACCACGAGCGAGGGGTCGAACGGCAACCCCGCCGCCGCGAGGGCTGAGCGGTAGCCGGCGAGCCGATCGTTGACGGTGGGGTAGGGCACGTCCTCGCCCAGAAACGCCACCCGCAGGTGTCCGTGAGCGACGAGGGCCGTGGTCGCCTCGGCGGCGGCGCCGAAGTCGTCGATGACGACAGCGTCGATGCCCGAGCGCACACGGTCGATGCACACGACGGGAAAGCGGGTGCGCAGCCCCGCCAGGGTGGATGCCGCGATGGCGACCGGGGCGACGATCAGTCCCGCCAGGCGGTGCCCGGTGAGGCGGTCGAGCTGCGCCTGCTCCCGAGCGGCGTCGTAGCCGGTGCTCGCGAAGATCACGCTCAGCCCGGCCTCGACGGCGAGTTCTTCGACGACGCTGACGAAGGCGGCGAAGAACGGGTCGCTGATCGCGTCGATCAGGATGCCGATGGTGTCGGCGTCGCGTCGCTTCAGTTCGCGGGCGCTGCGATCGGGAACGAATCCGAGTGCGTCCACGGCGCGTTGCACGCGGTCGCGGGTCCCGGGCAGGACGCCGGACTCGCGGTTGATGACGCGCGACACGGTTTTGGGGCTGACGCCCGCGGCGGTGGCGACGTCGATGAGGCGGGCGCGCGGCCGAGGCATCGCGGCCTCACCCCGTGTCTCTCGCTCGCGCGTCATCGCTTCTCCGACATCGTTGTCTTCCGAACGCGAACCCCTCGGGCGGGCTCCGCTGGAGTCAGCATGAGCCGCCGGGACAACGTTGTCAAGTCACAGATCCATTGCGAATGACATCGATGTCGAGGCCGAGCTCCCACGCCGCCCCCGCGGCGAGCTCGCGCAGGAGTCCCGCCGCGCGGGCGTCAGCACGCCCGAGGATCGTCGCCGCCGTCGCCGGCTCCACGCCGAGCACGACACCGCCCTCCTGCGCCACCCGCCACTGGAACATCCCCGGCAGCATCGCGGTGTCGAACGAGATCCGGATGCCGAACCCCGAGGGCGCGACCACCTCGGCGTGCACGCGACGGTCGGTCGGCAGCCCGTGCACGAACACCTGCTCGGGGTAGTGCGCGACCGGAGCCGGGAACTCGGCCCACGACGCCAGACCGGCCTCGGCCTCCGCGTCGCGTGCGCTCACCCGCTCCGCCGGCGAGCGCAGCACGGTGCCGCGGTCCACCAGCGGCCACCCGAGGTTGACGTGGTAGAGCACCATGGGCTCGACCGGACGCGAGCCGCGGTTCACGATCTCGTCGCGCAGTTCGATCCGCCCCGCCCCGAACGGCAGGCGCACACGCCGCCGCACTTCGAGGTGCGCGCCGAGCACGGTGGCCTCCACGATCGTCGCCTCCACGACCACGGCGTCGTCGACGACCTCCGCCCGGGTGACGGATGCCGCGAGCCCGCTGTACCGCCCGTGCTGCGGGTGCTCCCCCTCGGCGTCGACCGAGGGCGGTCCGAACGACAGGAGCCCGCAGGTCGTGACGAGGCCGCCGCCGAACGAGGACACGAAGCCTCCGGCGCCCTGCCGTGGCCACCCCGTCGGCGACACCCAGGCCAGCGGCACCCCGCGGTGACGCACCTGCCCGATGTCGAGCCCGCGGTCGGGAAGCAGCTCGACCTCGAGCTCGCCCGCGATCAGCCGCAGACGCCGGGTGCCGGCATCCGGTCCGTCGGTGCGCACCGACGCCTCCACGCTCGCCACCTGCGCGAGCGAACCCGTGCGCCTGCGCACCTCGTCGATCGTCGATCCGTACAGCTCGCCCATGAGCCCCGCCTTCCTCGCCGTTGCGCGGCTCACGCTAGCAGTGATTGACAACGTTGTCTCGGGACCCGCATACTGACCGTCGAGCGCAGAGCAGCGCCTCGACACCGACCTCTCGGAGACCCACACCCCATGTCGAAACCCCGCCTCCACCGCCTCTTCAACGCGAAATCCGGCCGCGCGCTCGACGTCGCCGTCGACCACGGCGCGTTCCACGAGCACAACTTCCTCACCGGCATCGAGGACATGGCGAAAACCGTCGCGACCCTCGTCGACGCCGGCCCCGACGCCGTTCAGCTCACCCTCGGCCAGGCACCGCTGCTCCAGTCGGTCCCCGGCAAGCACAAGCCCGGACTGGTGCTGCGCACCGACATCGCCAACGTCTACGGCGATCCGCTCGAGTCGCCCCTGCACAGCATCCACGTCCCGGATGCCATCGAGGTCGCCGTCCGCCTCGACGCAGTCGCCGTGTGCGTGAACCTGCTCGACCTGCCCGGCGAGCCGCAGGTGCGCGAGCAGTGCATCCGCTCGATCCTCGCGCTCCGCGCCGACGCCGAGCGCTACGGGATGCCGCTGATGATCGAGCCGCTGGTCATGCAGACCAGGCCCGGCACCGGCGGCTACGGGGTCGACGGCGACACCGCCAAGATCGTCACCCTCGTCCGTCAGGCACGCGAGCTCGGCGCCGATCTCATCAAGGCCGACCCCACCGACGACATCACCGAGTACCACCGGGTCATTCAGGCGGCGGGCGACACCCCGCTCCTCGTCCGCGGCGGGGGCCGTGTCGACGACCGCACGCTCCTCGAGCGCACCCGGGCCGTGCTCGAGCAGGGCGCGCGCGGGATCGTCTACGGCCGCAACGTCATCCAGCACCACGACCCGGCCGGCATCACCGCGGCGCTCATGGCGGTCGTCCACGACGACGCCTCGGTCGACGACGCCCTCGCCCTCATCGGCGGTGCCGCGTGAGCCCGCTCGGCGTCGCGGCATCCGGCTACCCCACCGCGCGAGCCCGCACCGTCGCCCCCGCGACCCGAGAAGGAGAACAGGCATGACCGGCAAGAAGGTCGGAATCGGCATCATCGGCGGCGGCCTCATGGGCCGCGAGATCGCCGCAGCTCTCCGCCGCTGGCCGGCGCTCATCGACCACCCGGTCGAGCCCGAGCTCGTCGCCGTGTGCGACATCAACCCGGCCGCCCTCGAATTCTTCGAGCGCATCGACACGGTGCAGCTGACCACCACCGACCACCACGAGTTGCTCGCCGACCCCCGCGTCGACGTCGTCTACATCGCGGTGCGCCACGACCTGCACGAGCGGCTGTACGTCGACACCATCCGCGCGGGCAAGGCGCTGCTGGCCGAGAAGCCGTTCGGCATCGACCGCGCCGCAGCCGATGCGGTCGTCGCGGCCATCGACGAGACGCCCGAGTCGTTCGTGCGCGTCTCGAGCGAGATGCCGTTCTTCCCCGGCGCGCAGGCAGCCGTCGACTACGTGCGCGCAGGAGGCCTCGGCCGCATCGTCGAGGCGAAGTGCACCTTCCTCCACGCCAGCGACATCGACGTGAACAAGCCGCTCAACTGGAAGCGACAGAAGCAGTTCTGCGGCGACGCGGGAGTGCTCAACGACCTCGGCATGCACACTTGGCACGTGCCGCTGCGCCTGGGCTGGGCGCCCGAGAAGGTCGTCGGCATCCTGCAGGACGTCGTCACCGAACGCCCCGGCCCCGATGGGACGCTCCAGCCCTGCGACACGTGGGACAACGCCGTCATCCACTCGTGGGCGCGGCACGAGGGCGACCCCTTCCCACTGACCACCGAGACCAAGCGGATCGCCCCGGGACAGAAGAACACGTGGGAGTTCGAGGCCATCGGCATGTCGGGCGGGGTGCGCTTCAGCACGAAGAACCCCAAGCAGGTCGAGGTGTTCGCCTTCATCGACGTGCCCGGGGTCGGCCGCGAGCAGAGCTGGCAGAGCATCGACGCCGGCAGCCAGTCGGTGTGGCCGACGGTGACGGGGCCGAACTTCGAGTCCGGGTTCTCGGATGCCATCCTGCAGATGTGGGCGGCCTTCCTCGCCGAGTACGTGGGCGAGCTGGGCGAGGGCTTCGGCTGCGTCCGCCCCGAGGAGGCCGCGCTCACGCACCGCCTCTTCGCCGCCGCGATCGCCTCGCACGAGACCGGGACCTTCGTCGTCCCCGAGCTCTGATCGATCTCGCGGGTGCGCCGACGGCGGTCGACGCACCCCACGGCTGACGCCCCTTCCGGGTTTGGGGCGCGATCGGCGCTTCGGGGCGCGCGACGGCCGCCCCGAACGGCCGAACGCGCCCCGAACCGAAAACACGACACCTTCCCGCGCGGGGCGCCGAACCTGCACCCTCCCCGCGGATGTGTCCTCGGGTTTCTCCCGTATCCCGCTCCCCTCCCTATGCTCAGACGGAGGCCGCGCCCGACGGCATCCGAGGAGACGCATGCGCAAGACCGGCCGGCCCACGATGATCGACGTCGCCGCCGACGCCGGTGTGAGCCTCAAGACCGTCTCGCGCGTCATCAACGGCGAACCCAACGTCGACCCGGGCATGGCGGAACGAGTCGTCGCCTCCGTCCAGCGCCTGGGCTACCACCGCAACGCCCTCGCCGCGAGCTTGCGCTCCGGCAGCCGCGACACGATCGGGTTCATCGCCGCCGACCTGTCGAACACCTTCTACGTGGCCGTGGCCGCGGCCGTCTCCGCGGTCGCCGCGCGCGACCGGCTGCACCTCGTCATGGCATCCAGCGAAGAGGATGCCGACACCGAGCGTTCGCTCGCGCTGGATCTCTGCCAGCGCCAGGTGGGCGGTCTCATCGTGGTCCCCACGGCCGACGATCACTCCTACCTCGCCCGCGAGGTCGAGTTGGGCACCCCGGTCGTGTTCCTCGACCGCCCCGGAAGCGGCATCCCCGCCGATGCCATCCTGCTCGACAACAGCGGGGGCGCGCGTGCGGCCGTCGCCGAGCTGCTCGCCGCCGGACACCGCCGAATCGCGATCCTGCTCGATCGGCGCAGCATCTACACGATGTCGCAGCGGTGGGCGGGCGTCGAAGAAGCCTTCGCCGCCGCCGGTCGCACTCCCGATCCCGCGCTGGTGATCGACGGGCTTCACACCCCGGCGATGGCCCGCGATGCGATGGAGCGACTCCTCGACGCCGACGACGCCCCCACGGCCGTCTTCTGCGCGAACAACCGCGTCACCATCGGGGCCCTCGAGGCCATCCTGCTGCGCGGCGCCGAGGTCGCCGTGGCGGGCTTCGACGACTTCGAGCTGTCGCGACTGCTGCCGCGCCGCATCCGCATCGTCGACTACGACGTCGCCGATCTCGGCACGCGCGCCGCCGAGATCCTGCTGGCACGGGCCGTCGTCCCGGCGACCGGCTCGCAGACCCACCTCGTCCCGACGCGGCTCGTCTCCCGAGGCGGCATCCGCTGATCGCTTCGGGGCTGGTGAGAACCAGCCCACCCACGGGTGATTCCACGCCACGACGCGGGAGCTTTCCGGCGATCGCCCCGCGAGCGACCCTCGGGAGGCGTCGAGACTGAGAGGTCACCCGCCGTCTCACCGAGGTCCCGAATGCCCAGTCCCGCCCCGCCCGGTCACGGGTGGATCCCCATCGCCTACGGCGCGCTCGACATTCGCGGCTCGGCGGATTTCTCCGGCGACGCCACCGTGCTCGTGGTTCCGACGCATCCCGGCGAGGCGATCTGCCTGGTCGGCGAGGGCGCTGCCCTCTGGCTGCGCCTCGTCGCCGACGCCCCCGCGGCACCGGAGGGCTTCACCCCCGACGAGAACGAGATCCTGGCGCACTTCCGCGACGTCGGCTTGGTCGCCCGAGCGGCATCGCACCCCGCGCAGGTCGCAGACCTGCGCCCCCCGACCCTCTCGTCGGCGCTGCACGAAATGGTCTACGCCCTCGTCGCGGGTGTGGCCGCGAGCCGCGGCATCCCGTGCGTGTTCATCAAGGGACCGGCCCTGCGCGTCCAGGGGCTGCGGGAGCGCGAGCACTCCGGCGACGTCGACCTCTGGTGCGACCCCGCGCGCATCGACGAGCTGGTCGAGGCGCTGATCCCGTGGGGATGGCACCGCGCTCCCGACCCATGGGTCGGCACGACGATCCACCACACCGTGACGCTGGTGCCCGACCGGTGGGGGTGCGAGATCGACGTGCATCGACGCCTGCCCGGGCTCGCGCTCGGTGACGAGCGGGCCTTCGCCCTCGTGCATCGCGATGCCGTCCCGATGCGCTTCGGGGCCGTCGACGTCCTCGTCCCCGCTCCCGCGACGCACGCCGTGCTCGCCGCTCTGCACGCGGTGCGTCCCCTGATCGGAGCCGGTCCACGCACCGCCCAGGCCTCCGCCTCCGCGCGCGCCTTCCTCTCCCGCGCCGAGGGCAGCGTCACCCGGGCGCGCGAACTCGGCGCCGCCCCGGCGCTGCGCGACGAGCTCGAAACCCTCGCCGGACCCGGCGTCCTCGGGGCGGATGCCACGGGCACCCCGCACGATTGGGTGTGGCGGCAGCAGCCCGACCACGTCCGGGCGTACTGGATGGCGATGCGCGCGGTGTCCTGGCCGGTGCGCGCGCGGCTGATCGTGCGATTCCTCTGGCCGCCCGACGATGTCGCACTCGCCTCAGCCCGCCACGCGGGCCACTCCCCGACGACCCCGCGGCGAGCGCGGTGGATGCGTCTGCGGCGCGGTCTCGGCGATTGGTTACGGAAGCGGCGCTGAGCAGCGCACCTCGACGGCGCCCAGGTGACAACCGCCGGCCGAGGGGCGAAGCCGATGGTGAAGCCTCGCGGCGCGCCGAGGCCCGGTCTCGACATCCCTCGCCCGCGGCGGGACGGGCCCCCGGCGCGCGCCGGGCGTCCCTCACCCCGCTCGTCGGGAAACCACCGCGTCCGGTCGCCGTTCCCGCGCCAGGCATCGTCGAGCACTCGGAGTCTCGAGCGGGCAGCCGGCGCGCTCCTCCGATCGGCGACCCGTGACACCCACCCCCGCGCGGTTCGTCTCCCCCGAGAGGATCCGATGCCTGCGACCGCCCGTCCTCGTGGTCCCCTCTGATGGCGCGCTGCCTGGTCGTCGGGGCGAACGGCTTCCTCGGTTCGCGCCTGACCGATGCCCTCGCCGGGGCCGGCCACCGGGTCACGGCCTTCGACCGGTTCAGTCGCGGCACGCGCGCGTTCTCGGCACCCGACGTGGTGAGCGTCGCCGGCGACTTCCTCAACGTCGCCGATCTGGCCGCCGCGATCGACGGACAGGAGTACGTCTTCCACTTCCTGTCCACCACCACCCCGGCCACGGTCGACGGCGATCCGACCATCGACCTGCGCACCAACGTCAGCCAGAGCATCGAGCTGCTGGCCCTGTGCGCGAGGGCTCGGATTCGACGCCTCTTCTACGCCTCGAGCGGAGGGGCCATCTACGGCCCGCAGCCCCGGCCCACCTTCTCGGAGACGGCGCCTCTGGCGCCCGTGTCGCCATACGGCATCGGAAAGCTCACCGTCGAGCGCTACCTCGACTACTACGCCGCGACCGAGGGTCTGTCCGCCGTCGCCCTGCGCATCTCGAACCCGTACGGCGCCAACCCGAATCCGTCGAAGCGCCAGGGCATCATCCCTCTCACCCTCAATCGCATCCAGCAGGGCGAGCCCGTCGTGCGGATGGGTGACGGATCGATGATCCGCGACTACATCCACGTCGACGACCTCGTCCGACGCATCCTGCGGATGGTGGATGCCGCACCCCGGTACCGCGCCTACAACCTCGGCAGCGGGCGGGGCACGTCCGTCTGCGAGGTGCTCGACACCGTGCGACGTGTGGTGGGGCGCGAGTTCCCCGTGCGCACCGTTCCCAAACCGGCGACCTTCGTCGACCAGGTCGTCCTCGACGTCTCCCGCTTCGTCGACGAGTACGGCGATGACGACGACCTGTCCCTCACCGAGGGCATCACCCGCACCTGGATGGAGATGACGAAGGCATGATGCGCGTCCTGCACGTGACCGAGGCGATGGGAAGCGGCGTCCTGAGCGTCGTCGACAGCATCTCGCGCCGACAAGCCGAGGCCGGCGCCGAGGTGCGCGTGCTGTTCGTCCCGCGGCCCGAGACGCCGTCCGACGAGGCGCTGCGCGCCCGATTCCACCCGGGGGTCGAACTCACCCGAGTCTCGACCGGCGGACGGGTGGGCGACCTCATCGCCCTCCGCCGCGTCCTGAGAGGGGGCGACGACGCCGACGTCATCCACGCGCACTCGAGCTTCGCGGGGGCGATCGTCCGCCACGCCGTCCGGCGACGCCGTGACCCGCGAACGGTCTACTACTCCCCCCACGGCTTCGCGTTCCTGCGCCTCGACCTCCCTCCCGCGGCACGCGTCGCGCTCCGCGCCGTCGAGCGCCACCTGGCCCGCCACTCCACCCTCATCCTCACGTCGCCGTCGGAGTTCGCCGTGGCGCAGTCCGCGCTCGCCCCGCCCCGCGCGCACCTGCTGCAGACGGGGGTCACCTCCGAGACCGTCGCGCGGCGTCCCCGGCGCTCCGATCCCGGGCGGCGGCCCGTCGTGGGCATGGTCGGTCGCGTCACCTACCAGAAGGCGCCCTGGCGCTTCGCCGCCGCCGCCCGCGCCCTCGACGATCGCGCCGACTTCGTCTGGATCGGGGGAGGGACCGCGGACGACGAGACGCGATGGTTCGCCGATGCCCCGGTCCGCGTGACCGGGTGGGTCTCCCCCGCCGAGCTCGCCGCGCTGATCGACGATCTCGACGTGCTGCTGTTCCCGTCGCTGTGGGAGGGCATGTCCCTCTCCCTCATCCAGGCGCAGGCTCAGGGCCTGCCCGCCGTGGTCTCCGATGTCGTCGGCAACCGCGACACGGTCGACGACGGGGTCACCGGGTTCGTCCGCGGCACCGACGACGAACTCGTCGCCGCGACCGCGCGCTTACTCGGGGACGCGGGCCTGCGCGAGCGCATGTCCGCGGCCGCGCTCACCTGGGCGCGACGCGCGCTCACCGACGACCGGGTCGGCCAAGATTCACTCGCCCTGTACGCCACCGCCCTCGCTCCGCGAGAGGGATCCACCCGATGACCATCGTCAACGCCCGTTTCCTCACGCAGCGCACCACTGGCATCCAGCGCTTCGCCACCGAGATCACGCGCGAACTCCTCCTCCAGCGCCCCGACGTCACGCTGGCCGTCCCGCCGGGCCCCTTCGAGACCTCCGGCCTCGACCCCGCGCGCATCCTTCAGATCGGTCGCACCCGCGGGCACGCGTGGGAACAGGTCGACCTGCCGCTGTTCGCGCGCCGCCGACGAGAGCTGCTCCTGAACCTCGCGAGCACCGGACCGGTCTGGTATCGGCCGCAGATCTCGACCCACCACGACATCACCTACATCCGGCATCCCGAGAGCTTCGGCCGCCGCTTCCGCGCCGTCTACGGGATCGTCGTACCCCGTCTGATCGCCCACAGCGACCGTCTGCTGACGGTGAGCGAGTTCTCCCGGGGCGAGATCGCCGACCACTTTCGCATCGACCCGGCACGCTTCACGGTGATCCACAACGGCGCCGACGACCGCTTCCACCCGGGCGAGTCCATCCCCGACCGCCCGTATCTGCTGGCGGTGTCCTCGCCCAACGCGCACAAGAACTTCGCGCGCATGCTGGCGGCGTTCGCCCGCTTCGCCGAGACCCACCCCGATGTCGAGCTCCACGTGGTCGGCAGCCAGACCAACAGCTTCTCGCGGCAGCGGTACGACGCCTCCCATACCCGCGTCCGCTTCCTCGGACGCGTCGACGACGACGAACTGGCGGCGCTGTATCGCGGCGCGATCGCCTTCGTCTTCCCGTCGCTCTACGAGGGATTCGGCATCCCCCCGCTGGAGGCACAGCAGTGCGGGTGCCCCGTGATCGCGGCGCGCGCGGCCTCCATGCCCGAGGTGCTCGCCTCTTCCGCGGTCTACGTCGACCCCGACGACGACGCCGACATCGCCGACGCCATGGCGCGCGTCGTCGACGATCCGGCGCTGCGCGCCCACCTGGTCGCGGCGGGGTTGGCCAATGCCGATCGCTTCTCGTGGCGCGCCTCCGCGCAGCGGGTGTCGGCGGTGATCGACGAGGTGGAGGACGCTCGGAGGAGCCCCACCGACGGGGCATCCGGTCTCGTCAAGGCCCCGGCGACGCGTCGATCCGGTGCCTAGCGTCGGGGCATGACCTCCGATCGCGACCAGTTCACTTTCGACAACCCCGTCACCCGCTACGCGCGCGTCGAGCCGCCCGTCCAGCACCAGCCCGAGCCCGGTGTGCAGGCCGATATGACGCCGGTTCCCGACCTGGGCGAGAAGACCTATCGCGGCCTCGGCCGTCTCGAGGGACGCAAGGCCCTCATCACCGGGGGCGACTCCGGCATCGGCGGCGCCGTGGCGATCGCGTTCGCCCGGGAGGGCGCAGACGTGGCCATCGTGCATCTGCCCGACGAACAACGCGATGCCGACCACATCCTCACCCAGATCCGGGATGCCGGGCGAACCGGCGTCTCCATCGCGCTCGACATCACCGAGCCCGCCGCGTGCCGCGAACTCGTCGCCCGTGCGGCGGAGGCGTTGGGCGGTCTCGACATCGTCGTGAACAACGCCGGTAAGCAGGTAATGGTCGAGAAGGTGGAAGACCTCTCCGACGAGCAGTTCGAGCTGACCTTCCGCACGAACGTCTTCGCGCCGTTCTGGATCACGAAGGCGGCACTCGCGCACCTCCCCGAGGGTGGCACGATCATCAACACCGCCTCGCTCGAGGCGTACGTCCCCGCCCCCGACCGCCTCGACTACGCCGCGACCAAAGCGGCCATCAACAATCTGTCGAAGGGGCTCGCGCAGCAGCTCGCCTCGCGCGGCATCCGCGTCAATGTCGTCGCCCCCGGACCCACCTGGTCGGCGCTGCAGGTGAGCCAGGGCGTCTCCGACGACCAGATGGAGCACTTCGACGACGAGAGCACCTACCAGCGGGCGGGCCAGCCGGCCGAGATCGCCCCGGCTTTCGTGTTCCTGGCCTCGGCGGAATCGAGCTACGTCTCGGGCGAGACGCTGAACGTCAACGGCGGCATGGTCACCCCCTGATCCTGTTCGCGCGATCGCCCCGGACCGCCCAGCGCGGTCCGGGGCGTTCCCGTGTCGGCGGGGCGCGCGCGACCTCGCCGTCGTGCGTCGGGCCCGTGCGGGGGCCCGTCGTCCGCCCGACCCCACCGGTGCGGCCTCGCCCTTGCGCAAAACCTCTCCCACCGCAAGCGACCCGTTCCCGTCGTGCGCGTAAGCGAGCGTGAGGACATGCCCTCCGAGAACGTCACCGCCCCGGGCGGGGCGCCCGTCACCCTGTTCATGCTGCATGCGCTCGGCGCGAGCGCCGGATCCTTCGATCGCATCGCGGGACGTCTCGACGGCCGGGTGCGCGTCGAGGGCATCGATCTCCCCGGTTTCGGCTCGCTCGCATCGGCCTCCGACTTCTCGCTCGACGCGACGGTCGACCACGTCGTCACCCACCTCTCCCGCCACGCGCGCGGACGCTGGTTGATCGGCGGACACAGCATGGGCGGCAAGATCGCCGCCCTCGTGGCATCCCGGATCCTGCGCGGGGACGCGCCGCTCGTCGGGCTCGCCGGCACGGTGCTGATGGCGCCGTCGCCCCCGCGACCCGAGCCGATGGACGAGGAACGCCGCGAGCGGATGCTGTCCTGGGTGAACGACGGGCCTCTCTCGGCAGACGATGCCGAGACCTTCATCGACCAGAACACCGCCGAGTCCCTCGACGCCGAGGCCCACCGCAGCGCCGTGGCGGACCTGCGACGCACCTCCCCGGCTGCGTGGCGCGCGTGGCTGGAGACCGGCAGCCGCGTCGACGCCACCGCCGCGGTCGGGACACTCGACCTGCCGGTCCTCGTGCTGGCGGGTGCCGACGATGCCGACCTGGGCGCGAGCTCCCAGCCCGGGCTGCTGGCCTCCGTGTACCCCCGCGCCCGCTTCGTGTCGCTCGACGACACCGGGCACATGATCCCCTTCGAACGCGACGCTGAGGCGGCCGAGGCCATCGCCCGTTTCGTCGACGACGAGGTGCTCTCCGGCCCCGTCGTGCCCGCCGACTGGGCGGCGCTCATCGCGGGCGACCGCGTGGACGCCCGCGTGCGCGGCATCCTGAATCTCCGTGCGCTTCCGGACGACCGGGGCTACGCCCCTGCGGTGCTCGACGTCGCGCAGCTGACGCTGCTCCGCGAGATCGCCGACCTCGTCGTGCCGCAGGACGGGCACCCGATCGACATCGCCGCCCGCGTCGATGCGCAGCTGGCGCGTGGAGAGGGCGACGGGTGGCGGAACGCCGACCTTCCGACCGATCCCGAGGCCTACCGCGCCGGGCTCGACACTCTCGCGACCGTGTGGCCGACCGACCCCGCCGAACGCGCGGAGGTGCTGCGCGGCGCGATCGAGGGGACGACGCAAGCCACCGGCCCCTTCGACGCCGCTCGCCTCGCCACCTGGCTCGAAGACGTCCGTAACGACCTCGTCCGCCAATGGCTCGCGCACCCCGCGAGCATGGCGCGCGTCGGTTACGACGGATTCGCCACCGGCGGCAGCCCGATGCGGGGATACGTGGAGTTGCGTCTCGGCCGGCGCGAAGAGTGGGAGCCCGCCGGTGTCGGCGGCTCGATCGCGACGGGAGACGCAGCATGAACCTCGAGGCGATGCGCACGTTCGGAACGGATGACGTCGTCGACGTCGTGGTGGTCGGAACCGGAGCCGGAGGGGCGCCCCTGACCGCGGAGCTCGCGAGAAAGGGCCTCAGTGTCGTCGCGCTGGAGGCGGGACGGCACTTCGCGCTCGACGATCTCACTCCGGACGAGACCGAGGCGGTCGAGATCAACTGGATGTCGGAGCGTTTGAGCGGGGGAGACGACCCGACAGCCTTCGGGCCGAACAACAGCGGCCGCGGTGTCGGCGGTTCGATGCTCCACTGGGGGGCCTTCACCCCCCGGCCCGACCGCCGTGACCTGACTCTCCGGTCGGAGTCCGGTGTGGGCCGCGACTGGCCCGTCGACCCGGACGAACTGCTGACCTACGTCGAGCGCGTCGAGGGCGACATCGGCGTCTCGGGTCCGACCCCGTACCCGTGGGATCCGTCCCGTACCTACGCGTACGCTCCGGCGAAGCGCAACGCCCCCGCGAACCTCGTCGCGAAGGGGTGCGACGCCCTCGGCATCCGGTGGGCCGACGCCCCTGCGGCCGTCCTCACCCGGGCGCGCCTACAGGACCACCACGGCGAGCGCGGCGCCTGCGTCGGCTGCGGCGCGTGCCACCAGGGCTGCCGAGTGGATGCCAAAGCCTCCACCGCGAACACCTACCTGCCCGCGGCGGTCGCCGCCGGTGCCGAGATCAGGGCCGAAGCGATGGTGCACGCGATCGAGCTCGACGCCCGTGGCCACGTCGCCGCGGTCGTCTACCGGCAGGCCGGCGTCGACGTGCGCCAGCGATGCCGGTCGCTCGTGCTCGCCGCGGGCGGGATCGAGACGCCTCGCCTGTTGCTGCACACGGGGCTGGCGAACGACAACGGCCAGGTGGGCCGCAACTTCCTCGCACACGGCGCGACGCAGGTGTGGGGCCGGTTCGATGAGCCGGTGCGCGGGCACCGGGGGTACCCGTCGTCGCTCATCAGCGAGGACATGATGCGTCCGGCCGACGCCGACTTCGCCGGCGGCTATCTCGTGCAGAGCCTTGGCGTGATGCCCCTGACCTTCGCGACGACGCTCGTGCGCGGCGGGGGCCTGTGGGGTCCGGAGCTGATGCAGCGGCTCGATCAGTCGCGGTTCATGGCGGGGATCGGTGTCAACGCCGAGTGCCTCCCCTCTGATGACAACCGCCTCGAGCTGGCCTCCGAAACCGACGAGTTCGGCATCCCCCGGGCTCGGGTGACGTTCAGCGCGGGCGAGAACGAGAAGGCTCTCGACCGGCACGCCACGGCCTTCATGCTGCGGGTGATGGAGGCCGCGGGCGCCCGCGAGACGATGGTGCTGGCCCGCACGGCTCACACGATCGGCACGTGCCGGATGTCGGCGAATCCGTCCGACGGAGTCGTGGATGCCGACGGCCGCTCGCACGAGATCCCGAACCTCTGGATCTGCGACAATTCCGTCTTCCCCTCCGCGATCGCGGCCAACCCCGCGCTGACGATCATGGCCCTGTCGCTGCGCACCGCCGACCGTTTCCTCGCCTCCGCCGCCTGACCCGCCCGCCGGGCATCGCCTGTCCGCCGAGACCCTGCGATCGGCGCGAGATCGCCACCGGCGGATGCCGGAGTACGTGGCCGTCGTCGCGATCGTGTGATCTCGGCGGCCCCTGGCTGGAGGTCCGGCCACACCGGCCGTCTGCACACGGGAGAATGGATGCCATGAAGCTCGAGCATCTCCGCCGGTTCGCCGTCCTCGCCGAGGAGCTGCACTTCCCGCGCTCGGCCGAGAAGCTCGGCATCCCCCTCGCCTCGCTGTACACGACGTTGGACAAGCTCGAGGAGGAGGTGGGTCAGCCGCTGGTCTCCCGGACGCCGCCCACGCAGCTCACGCCCGCGGGCCGTCTTCTGCTTGAAGAGGCGCACCATCGCATCGCCGACGCTCCTCCCCCCGCGCCCAAGCAGAAGGCGCCGGGCGGCGGCAAGGCCAGGGCATCCAAGGGCAAGGGTCGCGCCCCGATCGTGAAGGGCCAGCCCAAGCCCTACAAGAAGCGGCAGGGACGCTGACCTCGGCCGCCGCCATACCCGAACGCCATTCCTGCGCGGAAACACGCTGTCAGCGCGTGTCCGCGCACGACTCGCGCTCATGCATGTCGTCGGTGCCCGGGGCCGCGTGATCGGTCGGGCCCCTACAACTCGGTGACGACGCCCGCGTCGACGCGCCACCGCCGGTCGGTCTGGACGGCCACGAGCATGCGCCGATCGTGCGTGACGAGCAACAGCGTGCCGGTGTAGGACTCCAGAGCCTGCTCGAGCTGCTCGATGGCGGGTAGGTCGAGGTGGTTGGTCGGTTCGTCGAGCACGAGCACATTGACTCCGCGCGCTTGCAGCAGCGCCAGTCCCGCGCGCGTGCGCTCGCCCGGCGACAGCCCGTCCACGGGGCGTGTGACGTGGTCGGCCTTGAGCCCGAACTTCGCCAGCAGGGTGCGCACCTCGCCGGCGTTCAGCTCGGGCACGAAGCCCTCGAACGTCTCGGCCAGTGGGCGCTCCCCCACCAGCATCGAGCGGGCCTGGTCGATCTCGCCGATCTCGACGCTCGCCCCCACGCTCGCCATCCCCTCATCCGGCGTCTGACGACCCAGGATGCCACGCAGCAGCGTCGATTTCCCGGCACCGTTGGGCCCGGTGATGCCGATCCGCTCCCCCGCGTTCACCTGGAGAGAGACCGGTCCGAGGGCGAAGTCGCCCTGCCGGAAGACGGCGCCGGACAGCGTCGACACGACCGAACTCGAGCGCGATGCCGAACCGATCGTGAATTCGAGCTGCCATTCCTTGCGCGGCTCCTCCACCTCGTCGAGTCGCGCGATGCGGCTCTCCATCTGCCGGACCTTCTGCGCCTGCTTTTCGCTCGACTCCACCGACGCCTTGCGGCGGATCTTGTCGTTGTCGGGCGACTTCTTCATCGCGTTGCGCACGCCCTGACTCGACCACTCGCGTTGCGTCCGGGCGCGTGAGACGAGGTCGGCCTTGGTCTCGGCGAACGCGTCGTACTTCTCGCGCGCCTGACGGCGCACCGTGGCGCGCTCCTCAAGGTAGGCGTCGTAGCCGCCGCCGTACACCCGGTGGGCATTCTGGGCGAGGTCGAGTTCGAGGATGCGGGTGACCGAGCGCGCCAGGAACTCGCGATCGTGGCTGACGAGCACGACCCCACCCCTGAGGCCCCTCACGAACGTCTCCAGTCGCTCCAGGCCGTCGAGGTCGAGGTCGTTCGTCGGCTCGTCGAGAAGCGCAATGTCGAAGCGCGACAGCAGCAGAGCCGCCAAGCCCACCCGGGCGGCCTGTCCGCCCGAGAGGCCGGTCATGAGCGCGTCCGGCCCCACGTCGAGTCCGAGGTCGGCGAGCACCTGCGGCATCCGCTCGTCGAGGTCTGCCGCGCCGCTCGCGAGCCAGCGCTCGAGGGCCGTGGCGTACGCGTCGTCCGCTCCCACGGAGTCGGCGTCGCCGAGGGCGGTCGCGGCGGCATCCATCTCGCGAGTCGCCTCGGTGCAGCCCGTGCGCCGGGCAAGGTACGCGGCGACGGACTCGCCCTGGACGCGCTCGTGCTCCTGCGGCAACCAGCCCACGAACGCGTCCGACGGCGCCAGGGTGATGGACCCGCCCTGCGGCTCGTCGGCCCCGGCGAGCAGGCGCAGCAGTGTCGACTTGCCCGCACCGTTTGCCCCGACGACGCCGATCACGTCGCCGGGCGCCACGGTGAGGTCGACGCCCTCGAAGAGCGTGCGGTGGCCGTACCCGCCGGAGAGGTTCTGTGCGACGAGCGTGGCGGTCATCCCCTTAGTCTTCCAGTCCCAGATGCCACCTCACGGGAGTGGCGGGCCGCTGCGGCCCGCCGAGCATCGTCACGTTGGATGAATCGCGAGATCGTCAGGGCGCACACTGCGACGACCAGCACCGGTACGCAGGCCGCCAGCGCGAACGGCAGTCGTGCCCAGAAAGCGTCGTCGCTGTCGCGATACGAATGCGTTCCGCTGACCGCGAGAAACGTCCAACCGACGGCGATGAACGTTGCCGCGCTGGCGCTGATGCTCACGGCCCCCGGACGCAACCGATTGCGCACGGCGGGCGCCCGCAGGCAGACCCAGACCAGCGCGGACATCCCGCCCACGATGCCGCCCGTCGCGACGATTCCGGGCAGCCCTTCAGTCGGACTCCCGACGAAGAAAACCGTCAGCGGCGCGAGAACCGCGCCCACCGCCGCCACCAGGATCACGGCGATGTAAACCAGGGACAGCCACCACCTTCCCGGCTCATCCACGCCCGCCACCTTATTCACAGCCCCTCCGTTCTCTCGACGCTCGGCCGAAGCCGCGTCGGACGCACGACGTCGCTCACCGCGCCCGCGGGTGCGCTGTCGCGTAGACGTCGCGCAACGCGTCGATGGTGACGTGCGTGTAGATCTGCGTCGTCGCGACGGAGGCGTGTCCCAGGAGTTCCTGCACGACACGCACATCGGCGCCGCCCTGCAGAAGGTGCGTCGCGAAGGAATGCCGGAGCGTGTGCGGCGACACGTGCGATGTCAGCCCGGCCCGTTCCGCAGCGGCCTGGATGACGAGCCACGCGCTCTGTCTCGACAGTGGCGCTCCCCGCACGCCGAGGAACAGCCGGGGCGTCGCCCTTCCCTTCGCCGCGAGTGCTGGCCGCACCCGCGTCAGGTACGCCTCGACGGCGGCGCGCGCGTACGAGCCGACGGGCACGATGCGCTCCTTGTCGCCCTTTCCCCGCACCCGGAGCAGGTCGCCGTGAGCGATGTCGTCGACGTCGAGCTGCACGATCTCCGAGACCCGGGCGCCCGTGGCGTACAGCAGTTCGAGCAGAGCACGATCACGGACGGCGGCCGGCTCCGCCGCCGAGGCGTCGGATGACCCGGGCGCCGGCCCCGCGGCATCGAGGAGGTCGGCGACCTGCGCGATGGTCAAAGCCTTCGGCAGGCGGCGGGGGGCTTTGGGTGGGCGGAGGCGCCCGCTCGGGTCGGCCTCGACACGGCCCTCACGCACGAGGAAGCGATGCAGACCCCGCACCGATGACTGCAGCCGTGCGAGCGACGAGGATGCCGGCGGCGGGACCGCCGACGCGCGCTCGGCCGCGAAGTCGGCGATCAGCCCCGGCGAGACGGCTTCCACCTCGGTCACGCCGCGCGCGCCCAACCATTCGCCGTACACCGCCAGATCGCGGCGATACGCGGCCACGGTGTGATCGGAGAGCCCGCGCTCGAGCGCGACGTGGCGGAGGTAGGTCTCGACCGCGCGCCCAAGGTCCACCTCAGTGTGCGGCGGCCTCGCGACGCAGCACCTCGGCCGCGGCGAGCGCGCCGGTGGCCAGGATGCCGTTGCGCAGGCGCCCCGCGAGCACTCCGTCGATGACCTCGGCGAGCGGCGCCCGCTCGACGCGCATGTCGGACTCTTCGTGCTCCCGCTCGTAGTCGGTCTCGACCGTCCGCAGCCCGCGAGCGAGGAAGATGTGCACGACTTCGTCGTTGCCGCCGGGAGTGGTGTGCATCGAGATCAGGTGCTGCCACCGATCCGCCTCAAGGTCGACCTCCTCTGTCAGCTCCCGCTTCGCCGTCTCCAGCGGCGGCTCGCCGGCGACGTCGAGGAGACCCGCCGGGATCTCCCAGTCGCGCTCCTTGATCGGGTGGCGGTACTGCTGGATGAGCACGACGTGCCCCTGGTCGTCGATCGCCACGACGGCCGCGGCCCCCGGGTGCTCGACGTACTGGCGCGTCATCTCACCGTCGCCGTAGCGCACGGTGTCGCTACGGACGTCCCACACCGCCCCCTCGTAGACGAGGTCGCTCGAGACGACCTCGAGGTCGACGCATTCGTCGCGCAACCGCTCCACGTCAGTCCTCCTCGACGTCGAACAGTTCGCTCGAACGGTGCCGATCGAGGGCTGCCGCCACCAGGCCGCGGAACAGCGGGTGCGGCTCGGTCGGACGCGAGCGCAGCTCGGGGTGCGCCTGGGTCGCGATGTAGTACGGGTGCACATCGCGCGGCAGCTCGACGAACTCGACGAGGTCGAGGTCGGGGTTCACGCCCGAGAACACCAGGCCCGCGTCGCTCAGCTGCTGTCGGTAGGCGTTGTTGACCTCGTAGCGGTGACGGTGCCGCTCGGAGATGCGGTTGGCGGCGTAGACCTCCGCGGCGACGGAACCCTCGGCGAGGTCGGCCGGGTAGAGGCCCAGGCGCATGGTGCCGCCCAGATCGCCGCTCTCGAGGATGTCGACCTGCTCCGCCATTGTCGCCACGACCGGGTGAGCGGTGTCGGGATCGAACTCGCTCGAGGAGGCATCCTCGAGACCCGCCATCGTGCGGGCGTACTCGATGACCATGCACTGCAGACCGAGGCAGATACCCAGCGTGGGGATGCCCTGCTCGCGGGCGAAACGGAGGGCTCCGAGCTTGCCCTCGATGCCGCGGATGCCGAAACCGCCGGGCACGATGACGCCGTCGACCGCGCCCAGCGCCTTGGCGGCGCCCTCGGGCGTCTCGCACTGGTCGGAGGGGATCCACGTGATCGTCACGTGCGTCTCCTGGCCGAACCCGCCGGCCTTGATCGCCTCGGTCACCGAGAGGTACGCGTCGGGCAGGTCGATGTACTTGCCGACGAGTCCGATGGTGACCTCGTGCTTGGGGTTGTGCACCGCCTGCAGCACGCGCTGCCAGCGCGACCAGTCGACGTCGGCCGCGTTGTCGAGGTCGAGCGCGTCGACGATGTATCCGTCGAGGCCTTGGTCGTTCAACATCGAGGGGATGTCGTAGATGCTCGGAACGTCGATCGCGTTGACCACGGCGTCTTCGTCGACGTCGCACATCAGGGCGATCTTGCGTTTGTTCGACTCGGTCACGGGCCGATCGCTGCGCAGCACCAGAGCGTCGGGCTGGATGCCGATGGACCGGAGCGTCGCGACGGAGTGCTGCGTCGGCTTGGTCTTCTGCTCGCCCGACGCGCCCATGAAGGGAACGAGCGAGACGTGAACGAAGAAGACGTTCTTCCGACCGAGCTCGTGACGGATCTGACGTGCCGACTCGATGAAGGGCTGGGACTCGATGTCGCCGACCGTTCCACCGATCTCGGTGATGATGACGTCCGGCTGCGGGCTTTCGGTGGCCTGCAGCCGCATGCGGCGCTTGATCTCGTCGGTGATGTGCGGGATGACCTGTACCGTGTCGCCCAGGTACTCGCCCCGGCGCTCGCGCGCGATGACCTGCGAGTAGATCTGGCCGGTGGTGACGTTGGCCGCCTGGCTCAGCTCGATGTCGAGAAAACGCTCGTAGTGGCCGATGTCGAGGTCGGTCTCGGCGCCGTCGTCGGTCACGAAGACCTCGCCGTGCTGGAACGGGTTCATGGTGCCCGGATCCACGTTGAGATACGGGTCGAGCTTCTGCATCACCACGCGCAGTCCGCGGGCGGTCAAAAGGTTGCCGAGGCTTGCCGCCGTCAGGCCCTTACCCAGGGAGGAGACGACTCCTCCCGTCACGAAGATGTGCTTCGTCGTGAAGATCTTGCCGTCTGAATGTCCCGCGTCCGAAGTCTGCATCACGGGCTTCGATCCTATCAGTCGTGTCGGTGGGTCGTCTCGCAGTCTCCCACCACCCACCGACATCCGGGTCACCGCAGCATGACGATCGCGGGTCAGCGGACGGCGCGGCCGGTCTGCAGAAGTTCGCGGGCGTGGGTCAGCGCCGCATCCGAGTCGCTCAACCCCGACAGCAGTCGCGCCATCTCGGCCTCACGCTCCGCTCCGTCGAGCCGGCGGACACTGGATGCCGTGACCGAACCGTCGTTGCCCTTCACCACCGTCAGGTGGTTGCCGGCGAAGGCGGCGACCTGGGCGAGGTGCGTGACGGCGATGACCTGCGACGATTCGGCGAGCAGCGCGAGGCGCCGGCCCACCTCGATGGCCGCCGCTCCGCCGATCCCGGCGTCGACCTCGTCGAAGACGAACGTCGGCACGGGGTCGACGCCGGCGATGACGACTTCGATCGCGAGCATCACGCGACTGAGCTCTCCCCCGGAGGCGCCGCGCGACACGGGCCGCGGGTCGGCACCGGGGTGCGGCGCGAGCAGGATCGACACCTCGTCGCGGCCGTGCCCGGCGGGGGCTGCGGGCGCGACGTCCACGGAGAGGCGCGCGTCCGGCAGGGCCAGAGCGTGCAGCTCCTCCGTGACGGCTTCGCCCAACCGCGCGGCGGCCCCCCGACGCGCGGCGGTGAGTGCCTCGGCGCGCGCGTCGAGTTCGGCGGCGGCGGCGTCGCGCTGTGCCTGCAGACGCTCGAGACGGTCGCCGTCGTCGTCCAACTCGACCAGTCGGGCCGAGCCGGTCGCGAGCAGCGCGATCGCGCCCTCCACCGATCCGTGCGTGCGCACGAGACCGGCCAGGACACCTCGGCGCTCGTCGATCGCGGCCAGTTCGTGGGGGCCCGATTCGTCGAGATCGGCGAGGTAGCCCGACAACGCGACCGCCGCATCCGTGGCACGGTAGCCGAGGTCGGTCACCTGCTCGCCGATCACCGCGAGCGCGGCGTCGCTGCCCGCGATGCGTTCGAGGGCGCGACGCGCTTCGGCCAGCATCGAGACGATGTCGGGGCCGCCGTCATCACTCGACAGAGCCTCGTGCGCCGTGACTGCGGCGAGGCGCAGCTCCTCCGCGTTGGCGAGACGCTCGGCGCGGCGCGCGAGCTCCTCGTCCTCCCCCGCGACGGGGGCGGCCGCCTCGATCTCGGCGATGGCCGCACGCAACCGTTCGGCTTCTTGCGCGCGATCATCGCGATCGCCGGTGAGCATGGTCAGCTCGGCGTCGAGGGCGCGCCAGGTGTCCCATGCCGCGCGGTACGCGGCGCGGGCCGCCGCGACCGGGTCGCCGCCGAAACGGTCGAGGGCATCGCGCTGCGCCGACGACGATTTCAGCCGCAGTTGGTCGGACTGTCCGTGCACGACGACGAGGTCGTCCGCGAGATCGGCGAGCACACCGGCAGGTGCGGTCCGGCCTCCGACGGTCGCGCGCCCGCGGCCTTCGCTCGATACCGTGCGCGCCAGGTACAGTTCGGCGGACCCGTCGCCAACCGGCTCGACATCGCCGCCCGCCTCTCGGACCCGCGCCGCCACGGCGCCGTCCTCGGGGACGAGCCAGACGCCTTCCACTGCCGCCTGCGCCGCGCCCTTGCGGACGCTGCCCGAATCGGCCCTCTGACCGAGGAGGAGCCCGAGACCGGTGACGACCATGGTCTTTCCGGCTCCGGTCTCACCCGTGATCGCGGTGAATCCTCGCCCGATGGGGAGGGTCGCGTCGGCGATGACGCCGAGATCGCGCAGCCGCATCTCCTCGATCACGCCGCACCCCCCGGCGTGCCGCGCCAGCCCGTGACGGGCAGGCGGAACTTCCGCACCAGACGCTCGGTGAAGACGGCCGGATGCAGGCGGGCGAGACGCACCGGCCGAGAGGACCGGCGCACGACGACGCGCGCACCGGGCGGCAGGTCGTGAGAGCGCCGACCGTCGCACCAGAGGATGCCGCTTCCGCTCGTACGCTCGAGCACCTCGACGGCCACGCTCGCATCGGGCCCGACCACGAGAGGTCGCGCGAAGAGCGCGTGCGCGGAGAGGGGAACGACGGCGATGGCCTCCACCGTCGGCCAGACGATCGGTCCGCCGGCGGAGAAGTTGTACGCGGTCGAGCCGGTGGGTGTCGCGATGACCACCCCGTCGCACCCGAACGACGACAGGGGCCGACCGTCGACCGCCATGACGACCTCGAGCATCCGCTCGCGGCTCGCTTTCTCGACCGTGGCCTCGTTCAGGGCCCAGGTTTCGAAGATGACGCGGTCCTCGGCATCTTGGATCTTCACCGCGAGGGTGAGACGCTCCTCGACGGTGTAGTCCCGGGCGATCACGCGACGGACGGCGTCGTCCATATCGTCGCGCTCGATCTCGGCGAGGAAGCCGACGTGGCCCATGTTGATGCCCAGAATGGGCGCCGTTCCGCCTCGCACCAGCTCCGCCGCGCGCAGGATGGTGCCGTCGCCGCCGAGCACGATCGCCAGTTCCACCTCGGCGAGGTCGACGTCGACGCCGAGGGTCGCGACGCCCTCGAGCGAGAGACGCTCGGCGAGCTCGGGGCGATCCTCGGCCGACACCACGGGAACGGCTCCCGCCGCGCGCACTGCTGTGAGGATGCGCTCGGCTGCGTGGACGGTGTCGTCTCGACGCGCGTGGACGACGAGGAGTATTCGGCGATCGCTGGGGGTCATCGGCTTCCGGTCAGTCGGGTCACGGTGCTCTCCCATTCTGAGGGGTCGCTGCCGTGGGTGGCCGAGAACCACGCGACGTACTCCTGGTTGCCGTGGGTCCCCACGATCGGCGAGGCGATCAGACCGGCGGTGCGAAGGCCCACGTCCCACGCCGCCCACAGCACACCGTGCACCGCGTCGGAGCGCAGGGCCGGGTCTGTCACCAGTCCACCCTTGACCGCGGTGCGACCGACTTCGAACTGCGGCTTGATCAGCAGAACCACGTCGGCGTCGGGCGCCGCCGTGGCCACGACGGCGGGGAGAACGTGGGTGAGTGAAATGAAGGACAGGTCGCCCGTCACCACGCGGGGGCGCGCGCCCACGCCCGTTGCGGCGGCGAGGGAGTCGGCGGTCATGAACCGCACGTTATACCCCTCTACCGACACGACGCCGGGATCGGATGCCACGACCGTGGACAACTGCCCGTGACCGACGTCGACGGCGAGGACCGGACGCGCTCCGCGTTCGCGCAGCACCTGCGTGAACCCGCCCGTCGAGGCTCCGAGGTCGAGAGCCACCTGCGAGTCGACGGCGATCGGGAACGCGTCGAGCGCGGCGATCAGCTTATGGGCGCCGCGACTGACGTAGTGGTCGGCACCGGCCACCTCGATCGCGCGGGACTCGTCGACCTGGGTCGCGGCCTTCACGACAGGCCTGCCGTCCACGGCGACGAGGCCGTCGGCGATGAGCTGTGCGGCGTGCGAACGCGAGCGTGCGAGTCCGCGGGCGGCGAGCTCTGCGTCGAGGCGGGGACTCACGGACGCGACGCGGACTGCGTGTCGGTCGGAGCGGACGCGAGATGTCTCGCGAGTTCATCGTGCACCGCGGTGTACGCCTCTGCGCGGGCGTCGAGCGGTTGCGCCTCGATCAGGCGCAACCGGTCGATCAGCTCGGGGGCGGGATCCCCTGCAGTGCTGTGCGACATGGATGCCATGCTACGGCGTCAGCGCACGCGGAACGGGTCGGCGTACAGCTGTTCCGGCACGCGGAAGCCGAAGATCGCACGCCCCGAGTTCCAGATGGCTGCCGCTCCCGCGCGGAGCAGGTCGATCTGACGGTCCCCCTCCGACACGATGCGCAGGTCGACGCCGTCGATCTCGATGATCGCGTCGCCGACGCGCGTCCGCGCGCCCTTCACCACGGTCGCCGGGTACGGCTCGAACAGCTGGCGCAGGTCCTCCACGATGTAGTCGGGTCGCTGCGAGGCGATGGCGGCGAGCACCTGCTTCGGCCTGTCGATCCCCGTCAGCACCAGGACCGACGGCATCTCCGCGACGCGAGCGCCCTGGATGTCCGTGTCGAGGCGGTCGCCGATGAAGAGGGGCGTCCGCGCTCCTGTCCGGGCGACGGCCTCGTCAAAGATCGGGCGTTCCGGCTTTCCGGCGATCGTCGCGAGGCGGCCGACCGCGGTGTGCACGGCTGAGACGAGGGTGCCGTTGCCCGGCGCGATGCCTCGGGCCTGCGGGATGGTCCAGTCGGTGTTCGTCGCGACCCAGGGGATGCCGCCGTCTTCAATCGGCGTCGCGAGCGCGTACGCCGCCTCCGCCAACTGCGCCCAGCCCACCTCGGGGGCGAAGCCCTGGACCACAGCGGCCGGGTTGTCGTCGGCGCTGCGCGTGACGACGAAGCCGGCCTTCTCGACCTCTACGACGAGACCTTCGCCGCCGATCACGAGCAGGGTCGAGCCTGCGGGCACGAGGTCCTTCATCAGCCGCATGGCGGCCTGCGGACTCGTCGTCACATCGGACGGCTCGACACGAAGCCCCAGCGACGAGAGGTGCGCCGCCACCGACGCATCCGTCCGTGACGCGTTGTTGGTGATGTAGCCGAGCCGCTTGCCCTCGCTCTGAGCGCGGTTCAGACTGTCGACGGCGTAGGGAAGAGCGCCCGGCCCCGCGTACACCACGCCGTCGAGGTCAGCCAGAACGACGTCGATTCCGTCGAGCGGCGTCGCTTCCGGCTTGCGCCCGAAGATCACCGCTCGCCCTCGTGTTCGTCGGACTCGGACACTTCGCTCTCGGGGACTGTGGTTTCGGCGACTTCCGCCTCGACGACTTCCGTCCCGGCCTCGTCGGCGTCAGAAGAGTGGGCCGCGGGCCCCTCCAGGTCGTCGCTCGCGTTGTCGTCGGTCGCGGCGACGTTGTCCGCCTCGTCACCGTCGACGACGACGTTTGCGGAACGATCGACGTCGGTAACAGGGATGCCATCCGACGTCGCGTCCACCTCGTCTTCGTCGTCGATCAGGTCGATCTCGTCGACCACGATGACCTCGCGGTCGGCGACTCCGTATGCGGCGTCCAGGGCTTCGGAGGCGATCTGTGCACGACGCTCCCACTCGGACGCCTCGTCGTGACGACCCAGTTCCTCGAGCACGGCAGCGCGGGCAGTGAACAGCGCGGGGGTCCAGTCGAATGCACGATCCGGATCAGCCTCGGGGATATCGAGTTCCTGCAGCGCGCGCTCGGTCTGGCCGAGGTCCAGCCGGGCCCCCGACATGGCGATCGCCAGCTGAACCCGCACGGGCACCGGCAGCGTCGAGCGGTCGACCGCACGACCTTCCTCGAGGGCGCGATCGGGCCGGCCGACGCCGCGCTCACTGTCGACGATCAACGGGAGCTGATCGTCGGAGCCGGTGATGCGGCGGTGAGTGCGCAACTCCCGCAGTGCCAGCGCGAAGTCACCGACGGCGTACGCGGTGATCGCAACCGTCTCCCGCACCACGCCCACGCGGCCCGCGCTTCGGGATGCCGCCAGCGCGTGCTCGTGCGCCACCTCGGGTTCGTCATCGATCAGTCGCGCCGCCATCGCGAGGTGCCGTGCGACGTTCTCCGCGTTGTCCTTGCTCAGGGTTTTCAGCTCGTTCCGAGCGGCGCCCGGCAGATCCCAGGCGGTGATCTCCTCGGGAATTTCGGGCCCTCGCTCCCGCCGATCCTGTGGGGGACGAGTCGCGCGAGAGTCCTCTCGGCCGAATCGGCGGGGAGCTCCGGCACCGGGCCGACGGTCGCCCGACGGCCGCCGATCACCGCCACCGAACCCGCGCGAGTCACGCTCACGGCGAGGTCGGCCGGCCCCATCGCCATCCCGACGGAATGGACGGTCGCCGTCGCGACGGACGGGTCGATCACCCTCGCGCGGGGGACGGGAGTCGTTGTCCCGACGGAACGGACGGTCGCCGTCGCGACGGACGGGTCGGTCCCCGTCCCGACGAACGGGTCGATCACCGTCGCGCGGGGGACGGGAGTCATTGTCACGACGGAACGGACGGTCGCCGTCCCGGCGGACGGGTCGATCACCGTCGCGCGGGGGACGGGAGTCATTGTCACGACGGTACGGGCGATCGCCATCGCCACGGACGGGTCGGTCCCCGTCCCGACGGACGGGCCGATCCCCGTCACGCGGGGGACGGGAGTCACTGTCACGACGGAACGGACGGTCGCCGTCGCGGCGGACGGGCCGATCACCATCGCGCGGGGGACGACCAGAGCTCCCGCCGCCACCTCGGTACGGACGAGACTCGCCCGTTCGGGGTGCCCGGGCGTCGCCCTCTCGGCGAACCGGGCGCTCACCATCACGTCGTGGGGCCCGATCACCGTGCGGGGCGTGACCCTCGCCCCGGGACGACCGTCCGCCATCGGACGCACGTCCGCTCGAGCGGTCGTCGTTGCTCCTGCGATCCTTAGCGTCGTCCGACGACATGACTGTCCTTCCCGGGAAATGTGCCCGTAAATGCGAAATGGCCACCCAGCTTTGGGTGGCCATTTCGTTAGAAGAAGTCCGGCGGTGTCCTACTC
>NZ_JALGRP010000005.1 GCF_022815605.1 Microbacterium sp. VKM Ac-2923
GAAACTGACCAAAGAGAAAACATCATTACTGACGATTCCGAATGCCAACCCCCGGAAGGGCTGGTCTTTGATCCAAAATGAATTTCTCGCAATCCAACAAAAATCAGACCGACGAGGAATAAATTGGCATTTGACAAGTGCACGCTGTTGAGTTCTCAAGGAACGGACGCACCCACAGAAACGATCTCTCGACCTACCCGCGAGGCAACTTCACTACCTTATACGATCATTCGACTTGTTTGGTTCTCACCGTGGGACCTACAAGAGATCAGCGTCGTGAGACCCGGTCGAAGACCAGAACCAAAACCCTACACGATGTGATGAGGTTTTGGGTGGTCCGCTGCTTGAGAGGATGCGGGGCCTTTCGGCCTCTCCGCTCTCCCCTGTGGGGCGAACAAGTAATAAGTTACGCGGATCCTGCCGACTCGTCCAATCCTCACCGCACCCCGGGCGTGTCGACAGGCCAAAAGCCCGGATTTCCGGGGAATTCCAGAGATCGAGCCGCAGGGTGGGACCTGGGGCTTCGCAGGGCTAGATGAGTGCCGGGGTCGACACCAGTGTCGCGGCGGCATCCGTCAGGCCACCGGTGAACTCGATTCCGCCGAAGAACATCGCCCCCACCACCAGCGCGAAGACGAACAAGATCGACAGGAACAGCACGGCGACGCCGGCGAGGGTGATCAGGAGCGGAAGTCTGTTTGCCATGACCCGATCCTCCCGCAGCCATCGTGTCGAAGAACAGGGCTTGCATGAGAAACACCGAAGGCCGGTACCTCCGAGGAGATACCGGCCTTCGGTGTGAGACGGATCAGCGTCCGGAAAGCTTCTCGCGAAGCGCAGCCAGCGACTCGTCGTCGGCCAGGGTGCCCTGGGCGGGCGACTCCGACGAGAAGGATCCACCGAACGAACCGGCGTCGGTCGGGTTGGCGGCCTCGGCCTCGAGAGCCTTGGCGACGGCAGCCTTGTGGGCCTCCCAGCGACCCTGGGCAGCGGCGTACTCCTGCTCCCACTGCTCACGCTGAGCGTCGAAGCCCTCGAGCCAGGCACCCGACTCGGGGTCGAAGCCCTCGGGGTACTTGTACTCGCCACGCTCGTCGTACTCCGTAGCCATGCCGTACAGCGCCGGGTCGAACTCGGTGCCGTTGGGGTCGACCGACTCGTTGGCCTGCTTGAGCGACAGCGAGATGCGACGACGCTCGAGATCGATGTCGATGATCTTGACGAAGACCTCTTCGCCGACCGACACGACCTGCTCGGCGAGCTCCACGTGCTTGCCCGACAGCTCGGAGATGTGCACGAGGCCCTCGATGCCGTCTGCGACACGGACGAACGCACCGAACGGAACGAGCTTGGTGACCTTGCCCGGGGCGATCTGACCGATCGCGTGCGTACGGGCGAACACCTGCCACGGGTCTTCCTGCGTCGCCTTGAGCGAGAGCGACACGCGCTCGCGATCGAGGTCCACCTCGAGGATCTCGACGGTGACCTCCTGGCCCACCTCGACGACCTCGGACGCGTGCTCGATGTGCTTCCACGAGAGCTCGGAGACGTGGACGAGACCGTCGACGCCACCCAGGTCGACGAACGCACCGAAGTTGACGATCGACGAGACCGTGCCCTTGCGGACCTGACCCTTGTGCAGGTTGTTCAGGAACGTCGTGCGCGACTCGGACTGCGTCTGCTCGAGCAGTGCTCGGCGCGACAGCACCACATTGTTGCGGTTCTTGTCGAGCTCCAGGATCTTGGCCTCGATCTCCTGGCCGAGGTACGGCGTCAGATCGCGGACGCGGCGCAGCTCGATGAGCGAGGCGGGCAGGAAGCCACGGAGACCGATGTCGACGATGAGACCACCCTTGACGACCTCGATCACGGAACCGGTGACCACACCGTCGTTCTCCTTGATCTTCTCGACGTCGCCCCACGCACGCTCGTACTGCGCACGCTTCTTGGACAGGATGAGGCGGCCTTCCTTGTCCTCCTTCTGGAGAACGAGGGCCTCGACGTGATCGCCGACGTTGACGACCTCGTTGGGGTCGACGTCGTGCTTGATCGAGAGCTCGCGGGAGGGGATGACACCCTCGGTCTTGTAACCGACGTCGAGGAGGACCTCGTCGCGGTCGATCTTCACCACGGTGCCCTCGATGAGGTCGCCGTCGTTGAAGAACTTGAGCGTCTTCTCGACCGCGGCCAGGAAGTCTTCGGCCGAGCCGATGTCGTTGATCGCGACCTGCTTGGTAGCGGGGGCGGTCGTTGCGGTAGTCATGTAGTGGGTTGTCCTAGTTGGGTGGGTATCGGGCTCCGACTCCAGCGCCCTGTGATCCGGCGGACCGGGGCCATCGGGCACAGGTCCGCCCGAGGGCGAACGCGTGCCACGAGTCGAAGCGAAGCGGATTGATCGTGCGGTGTCACGAGCTCACTCGGAAACGAGCAGAGCCCACGTGTGACACCCCATCCTAACTCACCCGCTCCTTCTCGTGGATCTCCGGAAGGGAGGGGTGTCACATGGCGACGTCCGGGGGCGGAAACCGGGAGCGCTATTCGCCTCCGATCGGCGCTTTCTGACGACCGCTCCGCCCCCGCGCGCCCAGGTGGCATCCAGAATCCCGTGCCAGGCTCCCCGTTTCGTGCCCGTCGAACGCGGGCCGGACGGTGACACCCGCACCGTCCCCCTCACGCGAAATCGGTTCTATGCGCTCTCCTTCGACGCCCACCTCCAACCGTCGTGACCGCCGCCTCGCCGCCCGCCGCACCCGTCGCCGCCCCGTGACGACCGCCGGCGTGCTGCTCGTCGGCACGGTCGCGGCAGCGGCTCTGACCGGCACCGCGCCAGCGGCGATCGCGTCACCCGCCGACCTCTCCGCGGCGACCTTCTCGCTCGCTTCGACAACCACCCCGACTGCCCTGACCGCGGACCGCGGCCCCGAGGTCGCCCTCGCCCGCGCGGCCGAGACCACCGCGGCCGACTCCCTGAAGGCCGCGGCGGCCGTGCAATCCGACATCTCGACATCCGGTCTCGACATCGGTCAGCCAGCGACCATCGACACCAGCGCGCTCGAACACGCCACCGATCGCCTGCAGTCGGCCTCGGTGTTGCCCGACACGTTCCTCCCCGACCTCGCGGACGACGTGACGGCTGCCACCGCGACGATCGACCAGCGCGTCGCAGAGCTCCGCGGCAGCTTCGACGCCGCCGTGGCGAAGAAGGTCGAAGAGGAAGCCGCGGAGAAGGCGCGTCAGGAGGCGGAGGCTGCGGCCGCCGCCGCCGCGAAGGCTACTGAGGAAGAAGCCGCCGCGACCACCACGTCGTCATCGTCGTCGTCGAGCGGTGGGGGTTCCTCGGCACCGTTCGCCACGGGCGGCGGCTCCGGTGACAACAGCCCCGCCGGCGCCCAGGCCACCGCGCGCGGGATGCTCTCCGACCGTGGCTGGGGCGACGACCAGTTCTCGTGCCTCGTCTCGCTGTGGAACAAGGAGTCGGGCTGGAATTACCAGGCCTACAACTCCAGCAGCGGCGCGTTCGGCATCCCGCAGGCGCTCCCCGGCAGCAAGATGTCGTCGGCCGGCGCCGACTGGCAGACCAATGCGACCACGCAGATCTCGTGGGGCCTCGGCTACATCTCGGGGCGCTACGGCGACCCGTGCGGTGCGTGGGGTCACTCCCAGTCGACCGGCTGGTACTGATCGGACGCCGACCGGCCGCGGCCGGTCGACACGGCACGAACGACGAGAGCGCCGCCACGGACAGCATCCGGGGCGGCGCTCTCGTCGTTGTGGACGCCGGGTGGGGGCGGTACCGCGGCGGGCGATCGACCCTTCGACACACGGCACGTCTCGACACACGGCACGTCTCGGCACACGGCACGTCTCGACACACGGCACGTCTCGGCACACGGCACGTCTCGGCACACGGCGGGTCGCGGCACACGGCGGGTCTCGGCGCACGGCGCGTCGGGTGACCGGCAGGACGCGCGTGCCGACCTCGAACTCGGCGTGGCGGTCCCGACGCTCCCGCGCGGCTTCCCGAGGATCAGGCGCCGTTGCGACGGGCAATCATGCCGGCGAAAAGGGCGTGGGAGAGCGGAGCGAGCGAGACGACCGAGAGAATGGTGCCGAGCACCGCCTGCTCGGCCTGGAGCAGCACTCCCCCGATGAGCAGCGCCGCGAACAGCACCGACGACACGACTCGGCGGATCATCCGCTCGAGATCGCGCAACCGGCGCTCGATGCGCGGCGTCTCGACCGACAGGGAGCCCTCCTCCAACCGGGAGATGAGGTTGTCGGCGCGACGGGGCAGTCGCGCGGTCACGGCCGCGACGGACCCGATCTCGCGCACGAGCGCCTGAGCGGTGTTGCCGCTCTCTTCGCGGATCAGTCGCTGGGCGTAGGGCTCGACGGCATCCCAGATGTTGAAGGCGGGGTCGAGGGCACTGCACATCCCGCTCGTGAGCGACATCGCGCGGACGATGAGGAGGAAGTTCTCGGGCAGCTGGAACGGCAGTGCGCGCACCACGTCGCCGAACTCGATGGCGAAGGCGCGGAACTCGCGCGGGTCGACCTCCTGCAACTCTGCGAAGCCCATCCCGCCGAAGCGCGAGAACAGCTGCGTCATCGCCCGTTCCAGCTGGATCGTGTCGGCCGAGGGCAACAGCACACCCACGTCGCGGATGCCGTCGACCAGCCCCTTGCCGTCGCGCGAGGCCGCGGCGATCAGCACGCGGCGCAGACCCCGGCGCAGGCCGGGAGGAACGTCGCCCATCATGCCGAAGTCGATGAAGGTGAAGCGCCACGCCGGTGTCCCGGCATCCGGGGAACCGTCGGGACGTGCCAGGGGTGTGACGAAGACGTTGCCGGGGTGGGGATCGGCGTGGAAGAAGCCGTCGTCGAAGAGCTGGTCGAACATCACGGCGGCGAAGCGCGCGGCGACCTCGGACGGATCGATGCCTGCGGCGCGTAGCGCGTCGACGTCGTTGATCTTGATGGCGCTGACGTCTTCAAGCGTCAGCACGCGGCGGGTCGTTCGCTCCCACACGACGTCGGGGACGGCGACCCCGCCCTCTCCCCCGAATTCGACGGCGAACCGCTCCGAATTCGCGGCCTCGTGAAGGTAGTCGATCTCCTCCAGGCTCGTGACGGCGAACTCCTCGACGAGCGAGGGCATGTCCACACGGTCGCGGACGAGGGCGACCTTGCTCAGCCACACGCCCACCTTGCGGAGGGCACGCAGATCCACCTCGACGATGCGATCGATGTCGGGGCGCTGGATCTTCAGGACGACCGCGCGCAGCCCGGTCTCCTCGGCCAACTCATCGGCGAGCACGGCGCGGTGCGCCTGCCCCAGGGAGGCCGCGGCGAGGGGCCGGTCGTCGACGCTCGCGAAGGCCCGCTCCAGCGGCATCCCGAGTTCTTGCTCGGCGCGGGCGCGCATCTGGGCGAACGGGACCGCGGGCACCTCGTCCTGCAGACCCTCGAGCTCTTTGGTGATCACCGGGGGTAGCACGTCGAGGCGCGACGACATGAATTGCCCGACCTTGATCATGAGGCCGCCGAGGTCGACGGCGAGCACGTGGAAGCGGCGGGCGATCCGCTGCAGCCGCCGGGTGCGGCCCCGGGCGGAGATCCACCCGAGGCCGAACCGCGGCAGGAACAACTCGTACCACCAGGCCTGCACGAGGTAGCGCGCCGCGAAGCGCGTGATCCGCCGGTAACGGGCCTTCATGAGGGCGTCGTCGGTCATCTATTCTCCTGGATGCCGACGGGCGCGAGCCCCGGCCGACGGGGGTGGGTTCAGCCCTGGGCGAGGATCGAGTAGAGCTTGCGGCGAGCCTCGTCGAGGATCTCCACCGCCTGCTGCACCTGCTCCTTGTCACCCGTGCGTGCGACCTGGGCCGCCGCCTGGGCGAGCTCGACGCCCGCTTTGGGCAGTGCCGTCATGCGTCCGCTGTCGCGCGAGGTCGCGGACTCCCACGGCGCGCTGCGCTCGGTCGTCTCATCGCCCGCAGCCGCACGGCCCTCGGCGGTGAGCGAGTAGGTCTTGCGGCCGCCCGACTCCTCGGCCTGCACGAGGCCTTCATCGGTGAGTAGCTGCAGCGTGGGGTAGACGGAGCCCGGGCTGGGCTTCCACGAGCCGCCACTGCGCTCTTCGATCTCGCGGATGATCTGGTACCCGTGCATCGGCTGCTCGATCAGCAGGGACAGAACCGCAGAGCGCACGTCGCCCTTGTTCATGCGGGGCGTCGAACCGGTCTTCTGCTCGAACTGGCTGCGCAGCTGCTCGAGCCCCTCAAGGATGTTGGACATCGGCCAGCCCGGGGTGTTGTTGCCACCGCGTCCGCCGAACGCGTCTCCCAGGAATGAACCACTCATGACGACCTCCTTCGCGCGAACCCGATCTGAGTCAGCGATACATAACGATATATCGCTGAGAGGTCGTGCCGGGTCGGCGCGGAGGAGATTCTCAGTACCAGTTGACCGACTGCGAGTGACCCCACGCGCTGCAGGGTGTGCCGTAGCCGCGGGAGATGTAGTCCAGGCCCCAGGCGATCTGCGTCGCCGCGTTGGTCTGCCAGTCGTCGCCGAAACTCGCCATCTTGCTGCCGGGAAGGGCCTGAGGGATGCCGGTGGCACCGCCGTCGGCGTTGTACGCCTGGTAGTTCCAGCTCGACTCCTTGTTCCACAGGGACGACAGGCAGGAGAACTGGTCGCTCCCCCACCCGTACTTCTCGGCCGCCAGCTGAGCGGCGTAGGCGCGCGCACCGTCGGGGGTGTTGACGCGCGCAAGAGCCGCGGCGGCGTCGGCCTGACGCTGGGCTTCCGCGGCGGCCGCTGCCTCGGCCTGTCGCTGCGCCTCGGCGGCGGCATCCGCCGCGGCCTTCTCGGCCTTTGCCTGGTCGAGACTCACCTGGACCTCGGCGACGCGGGCGGAGACCCGGGCGACCTCGGTCTGCGCGTTCTGGCTGAGAGCCGGCACGAGCAGCACCGGCAGCAGATCGGTCGACCCGAGGCGGGCGACGGCGTCTTCGAGGGCCGCCGTGTCGATCGCGGCGTCACCGATCGAGAGCGGCAGGCCGGTGGAGACGACGTCCGCGCGCACCGCGTCGGCATTCGAGAGCGCCGACGCGGCGTCGGTCTGCGCCGAGCTCGCACCGGTAGTGACGGCGTCCAGCGTGGGGGCGTTGGTGACAGGCACGGCCGTGCCGGGAGCGGAGAACGAGGATGCCGACGCATCGGGGATCGAGAGCGGGGCGGCGACGGCCAGACCTGTGGTGGCGACCAAGCCGAACGCGAGGCCGGCGCAGGTCGCGGCGGTGACGAGCGTGCGGCGGGCGCGGTGGACGTGCCGGAGTTTCACATCAGAACGGAGCAAGGAGGAATCTTTCGTCGGGGCGCGCTCGTCGGGATCGAGCGCGGTCTCGTGTCGTTCGGGTCGACACAAGTCCCCGAGTGTGCGGGCCGGTTCTGAGCGTTATCTCTTCGTTACCTGGAAGCGGCGTGTGAGCGCGTCGGACTGTCGGGCGGGCATGAGTGACGCGATATCGGACGCATCAGCCCATCTCAGACACCCCCGCGCGGGGTCTTTGATTAGACATCTGACCGGGCTTTTCCCGTCAGTTGGTCAGCGACTCGACGGTGAGGGTGCCTGGAGGGTCGAGACCACTGTCACCGCGCAGAACGGGCCGACCCGAGATTCGTGGAGAAACTCTCGGATCGGCCCGTCACCGCGGCCTCAGCCGCGCTCCGGAGTCAGGAGCGGTGCGCGCGGTAGTAGTCGAGCAGCGATCGGGTCGAGGCATCCTGAGCTGCGAGCGCGTCGTCGTCGCCCTCGATGGCCGGCGCGATCTGCAGGGCCAACCGCTTGCCGAGCTCCACGCCCCACTGGTCGAAGGAGTTGATGCCCCAGATGGTGCCCTGCGTGAAGGTGATGTGCTCGTACAGGGCGATGAGCTGGCCGAGCACCGACGGCGTGAGCGACGGCGCGAAGATCGACGTCGTCGGTCGGTTGCCGGGGAACGTACGCGCGGCCACGAGCGCACCGGTCGTACCCTCGGCTTCGACCTCTTCGGCGGTCTTCCCGAAGGCCAGCGCCTTCGTCTGGGCGAGGAAGTTCGCCAGGAACAGCCCGTGCACGTCGCGGCCGTCGTCGGCGAGCGGGTACGCGGGATTCACGAACGCGATGAAGTCGGCCGGGATCAGGCGCGTGCCCTGGTGGATGAGCTGGTAGAAGGCGTGCTGACCGTTGGTGCCCGGCTCACCCCAGAACACCTCGCCGGTGTCGGTCGTGACGGGGGTGCCGTCCCACCGTACCGACTTGCCGTTCGACTCCATCGTCAGCTGCTGGAGGTACGCCGCGAAGCGGTGCAGCTGCTGCGCGTAGGGAAGCACCGCGTGCGACTGCGCGCCGAGGAAGTTCGTGTACCAGACGTTCAGCAGCCCCATCAGGACGGGCACGTTCTGCGCGAGCGGTGTGGATGCCACGTGTTCATCGACCGTGTGGAAGCCGGCGAGCAGCTGCCGGAACGACTCGGGGCCCAGGGTGATCGCCAACGACAGGCCGATCGCGGAGTCGACCGAGTAGCGACCGCCCACCCAATCCCAGAACCCGAACGCGTTGGCGGGGTCGATGCCGAACGCCTCCACCTTGTCGAGCGCCGTCGAGACCGCGACGAAGTGATGGGCGACGGCGTCGGTGCGGGCGGCATCCGAATCGTCGATGACGCCTGCGGCGCTGAGCTTCTCCCACAGCCAGTCGCGCGCGAGACGGGCGTTGGTCAGCGTCTCAAGGGTCGTGAACGTCTTGGACGCGACGATGAAGAGCGTGGTCTCGGGGTCGAGATCGGCGGTCTTCTGCGCGATGTCGGCGGGGTCGATGTTCGAGACGAACCGCGCCGTGATCCCGGCGTCGGCATACGGGAGGAGGGCTTCGTAGACCATGACCGGACCGAGGTCGCTGCCGCCGATACCGATGTTGACGACCGTGGTCACCCTCTTGCCGGTGACGCCGCGCCACTCACCGGAACGCACGCGGTCGGCGAAGGCGTCGAGGCGGTCGAGCACCTCGTGGACGTCGTGATCGACCTGCTGGCCGTCGACGACGAGGGCGGGCTCGGCGTCCGCGGGGCGGCGGAGGGCCGTGTGCAGCACCGCGCGGTCTTCACTGGTGTTGAGGTGCGCACCCCGCAGCATGTCGGCGTACCGCTCGGCGACGCCGGTCTCCGTGGCCAGTGCGACGAGCGCATCGAGCACGTCGGCGGTCACGAGGTTCTTCGACAGGTCGACGTGGAGGTCGCCCACCGTGCGCGTGAGATCGCGCGTGCGGTCGGCGTCGGCAGCGAACCAGCCGCGCAGATCGGGCTCGAACGCGTCGCGGAGCGCGGCGAGGCGGGACCAGGCGGGGGTGGTGGTGGGATCGATAGGCGCAGTCACGAGACCCACGCTAGCGACCCCGGGGCGCGACACGCGACCGATGACGAAGACGGGGGCGCACGTCTAGGGACGGGGCGGCTCGGGAGGAGCCGCGGCGACGGCGACCACCGGCTCCGGGAGGGGGATCTCGCGCGTCGCATCCCACGTCTCGGTCCAGCCGAGCCGGTCGAACAGGCCGTCGAGCAGCATCGCCGTGAAGCCCCACACCGTCTGCGGTCCGGGCGCCGCGTCGAGCGTGAAAGCGGGTCCGCGCCATTCCCGGCCATCACGACGGATCACGGTCACGCCCCGGCGGGCGGGGTCGAGGAGGTCGGCGACCGGCGCACGGAACACCTCGGCCGATTCCGCCGCGTCCACGGCGCGGACCGGCGTCGGGCGCGTCCACCATCCGACGACCGGAGTCACCTCATGGCGGGAGAACGCCAGCGGAACCGGCTCGAGCGCCCCGAGCACCTCGACGCCGTCGGGGTCGAGACCGGTCTCCTCCTGGGCCTCGCGAAGAGCGGCGGCCACGGCATCCCGGTCTCCCGGATCAACGCGCCCTCCGGGGAACGCGACCTGTCCGGGGTGGGCGCGCAGCGTGCTCGCGCGCGCCAGAAGGAGGACGTCGAGATCGCTCGGGACGTGTCGCGCGGCGCGTCCGCTCGGGATGCCGTCGAGCACGCCGAACAGGATGAGCACCGCCGCGGCACGCGCCTCACCCTCGACCGGCGCCGCGCGAAGGGACGGAGAGACGTCGCCGAGCCCCCGGGCGAGGAGGTCTTCGAGCTCTGCGCGGGGAGACGACATGGACCGAGGCTAGCCTCCGCCCCCGACCGTCCGGGCGGCCGGGGGCCCTAGCGGGAGCCGTTGCAGGCCAGGCCGTCGCCGTCGCCGTCGAGTTTGTAGATGTCGGATCCGACCACCCGGGCGACGCCGTCGAAGTAGGACGGGCCGTTGCCCTTCCCACCCGCGCAGTCGACGTCGGAGTCGATCGGCACGCACGCGTCGGCGTAGTTCGGGTCGCAGCCATCGCCACTGGACGCCGCTTCGACCGGCGCGGGCGGAGGCGGAGCGACGTACGTCCCCCGGGCGGTGACTTCGGAGACCGGCGCCCGGCCGACGGATTCGCTGACCAGGACCCGCTCGGACTCGACCCCGTCGATCGTCGTCACCCGGAAGATCGAGACCTTCTCCCCGTCGACTCCGGCCGTCGACACGAGCGACTGCCCCGACGGCAGTGCCGCGTCATCCACCGTCGTCCGTTCGAACCGCAGGGCGGAGGTGACGGTCTGCTCGGACACGACGACGACGGGAGTCGGCGACGCCGACGGCGACGATGCCGCGATACGACGGGCGTCTCCGGTGGCCGCCGCGTCGGCCGATGAGGCAGGCGACGAGCAGCCCGCCGCGAGCAGCAGCGTCGCGACAGCCGCCGTGAGCCCCAGGACCGGGCGCCCGGGTCGATGGGAGCGCAGGCGCGCCGAAGAGCGATCGTTCGTCACGGTCATTGTGGTGTTCCCCCCAGAACAGGAGCGACGCGTCTTCGCCTCGCTGACGCTCAGCAGACCAGATCCCGGTGGCGCGCGCAAATCCGACCGCCGCAGGCCCCCGGACCAGCGAGGCCCAGCGCCGATCGCGGGGCCCCCAGCGGCGCCCGGGAGGCGGCTGAGGCGCTCACGACCTCCCGGTCGGGGCGGAAACGGACAGGGGCGACACGGACGCGGAGTCCGCGTGCGCGAGGGTGTCGTCGGCCGTGGGCGCCGGCGTCTCATCCGTGGAGGGCTCGGCCGCCTCCGTTCTCAGGATGCGGACGGACTGGCCGACGCTGCGGGCGAGGGCCGGGAGCTTGGCGGCGCCGAAGACGAGGACGACGATCGCAAGCACGACGAGGGCGTGCCAGCCGGTGAGGTTCTGCAGCATGGGGCCCTCCGTATCAGCCTCGGCCGCCGGGCATCGCGCCCGCGGTCGCCGTGGTGGTGGTGTCGACGCGCGCGGTGAGCGCGACGGTCCAGCCGGTGGCGTTGCCGCCAGTGGTCGTGGCGAGCTCAAGCACTCCCCCGTCGTCGCCGAAGACGTTGTCGGTCGCGAGCGAGACGCGGGACATATTGGATGCCGAGGACGAGTAGACCGCATCGGCGTAAACGACGGCGCAGGTCGCCTCGGGCAGGGCCACCTGCGAGGTCGCGATCGCGTTCGAGGAGTCGGTGATGGCATCCACGTTCGGGTACACCTCGAAGTGGATGTGAGGCCAGCGCCCGTCGTAGCAGGCGGGGAAGATCGAGGTGAACGAGACCACTCCGTCGGCGCCCACGACCTGCACCCCACGCAGGTAGGTCTCGTTCTCGATGCCGGAGGAGTACATCGAGTACCGCCCTTCGGCGTCGCAGTGCCAGACGTAGACGGCGGCTCCCGTGAAGGGCACGTCGCCGTTGGCGGTGTCGAGGATCGTGAGGTTCAGCGTCATGGGCACTCCCGCGGCCGTGGCGCCGCCGTCGAGGCTCGACCGCAGGTCGCTGCGGACCACCCCGGACTGCTCGAGGATGTCGACGCCGTTCGAGCCGTCGCCGGGGTAGGGACCCGCGGTCTCCTGGGGGATCTCCCCCGCGGGCAGCGCCACCGGCGTGCTCGAGGCCGACGCGGTGGCGGAGGCGGTCGGGGTCGCCGACGCTGTCGCGCGGGGGGTGGTCGTCGCGGTCGGGGTGGCGGTCGCCCCACCCTCGGACGGGGTGCAGGCCGCCAGCGCGACGGCTCCCGCACCGAGGGTGACGAGGCTCAGGATGCCGCGACGGCTCACGAGGGTTCGAATGTCGAACGGGGCGCCCTGGTCGACCACGGGCTCGTCGGCTCGATCGAGCAGGCGCCCCTCGTAGGCGGGGCCCTCGGGGGTCATCTGGGCGTCGGGGATGCGGCTCATGATCTCTTCTCCGGGATCGGGGTTCCGATGGTGCTCCCGACTGTGGCCCGCGCGCCCTGCTCGGAACTTCAGCGAACCTGTGATCCGCCTATGAGACGCGACGGCAGGATCCGCGGGACCGCCCCGGCCCCGCGCGCCCGTGCCAGGATCGGGGAAGGAGGTGCACGATGACCGGAGTGCTGCACGCGGTGACCCTCGTCGTGAACATGCCGATCACGAAGATCGACGCCCTCGACGCGATCGCCTTCGCCGCCGACACGGGCGTGGAGGATGCCGGGACCGCCCACCCTCGCGTCTGGCTCGCTCCCCACGCGTGGGCGGAGGTCGAGATCCCGAAGTTCGCCGACCCCCCTCCGTTCGCGATCGACGTCTACTCGGACGTCTCGGGCGCGGTCGCCTGGGCCCAGGCGCGGAGGCTGCACGACGCCTTGGGGCGATTCGGCTGGACCGTGAGTCCGCCGCGCGCGGGCGTGCGCTGAGGCGCCGTCAGTCGAGACCGACCAGCACCTCGCTGCGCTCCCAGAGCTGCCGCGCGGTCACCGGGTCATCGGCGAGCCGGTTGGTCTTGGCCGCCTTGTTGTTCGAGTAGAAGCCGCCCGGGGCCCAGTCCACTCCGGGCTTGCCGAGCGCGAGCCAGGTCAGTCTCGCACCGCCGACCGAGGTCGAGGTCATGAGGCGCTGCGCCAGCGGCCCGCCGTAGAGGAACTTCCACGGTCCGCTGCTGGACGCGCCGAAGTTGGAGGCGATCACGCCCGGGTGGAAGGCCACGGCCGACAGCCCCGCGTCGCCGAAGCGCCGGTGGAGCTCTTTGGTGAACAGCACGTTGGCGAGCTTCGCGTTGCCGTACGCCGCGGTCGAGGAGTAGCGGTGCTCGCCCTGCAGGTCGTCGATGTCGAAACGCGGGAAGAGCCTCGCGGCGGCGCTCGAGGTCTGGATGACAGAAGCCTGCGACTCGACGAGTCGCTCGCGCAGAAGGTTCGTGAGGAGGAACGGCGCGAGGTGGTTCACCTGGAACGTCGTCTCGTAGCCGTCCTTCGTCAGAGTGCGCTCCCCGAAGACGCCGCCCGCGTTGTTGGCGAGCACGTCGATACGGGGGTAGCGCTCCCGCAGGGATGCCGCGAGCTCGCGCACCTGCGAGAGGTCGCTGAAGTCGGCGACGAAGGAGTCCACACCGAGGGAGCGGGCGACCCGCGCGGTCTTCTCGGGGTTGCGACCGACGACGACGACCTCCTCGCCGACCTGGACGAGCTGCTTGGCGGACGCCGCGCCGATGCCGTCGCTGGCTCCGGTGATGACGATGGTGCGGGTCATGGCATCCTCTTCCTCGTTCGAAGAGGCCACGCTAACCGCGGCAGGTTCATCTCGATCGGGGCTTGCCCTCGGCATCCACGGCTCTTACGACGGTGCCCGCGAACTTACAGCGCGCTCCCAGCCCCGCGGGACCAAATCCGGCGGGCGAGGCGTTCGATTGAAGGACGCCCACAACCGGACGTCAGGACGAGAGGATGCGAACCGTGAGCACGGAGTACCGGAAGACGTCGGAGGCGCTGGGCCGCCTCACCGACCGCCAGTTCGCCGTCACGCAGGACGACGCCACCGAACCGCCGTTCCGCAACGAGTACTGGGACAACCACGAGGACGGCATATACGTCGATGTCGTATCGGGTCAGCCGCTGTTCTCCTCGACGGATAAATTCGAGAGCGGCACGGGCTGGCCGAGCTTCACCAAGCCGATCGACGACGCCGCCGTCGTGAACAAGACCGACCGGACGCTGTGGATGACCCGCACCGAGGTGCGCTCCGCCGGAGCGGACAGCCATCTCGGCCACCTGTTCGATGACGGCCCGCGCGACGCCGGTGGGCTGAGATACTGCATGAACTCGGCGGCGATGCGCTTCGTGCCCGTCGGCGAGCTCGAAGCCCAGGGCTACGGCGCGTACCTCGCCCTGTTCCGCGAGAGTCGCGCCTCATGAACCTCTTTCCCTTCCGCAAGCGCAAAAGGAGCACCACCATGACCAGCGGACCTTCCGACTCCGGCGAGATCACCCGTCGCCCCGGCACCGAGACGGCCGTCCTCGCGGGCGGTTGCTTCTGGGGCGTCGAAGACCTCATCCGTCGCCAGCCCGGCGTCCTCGACACCCGCGTCGGCTACACCGGCGGCCAGAACGAGCACGCGACCTACCGCAACCACCCCGGTCACGCGGAGGCCATCGAGATCGTCTTCGACCCCTCGCAGACGTCGTATCGCGACATCCTGGCGTTCTTCTTCCAGATCCACGACCCCTCGACCCTGAACCGCCAGGGCAACGACGTGGGCACGAGCTACCGTTCGGCGATCTTCCCGCTCTCGCCCGAGCAGGAGAAGGTCGCGCGCGACACGATCGCCGACGTCGACGCCTCGGGCATCTGGCCCGCGAAGGCCGTCACCACGATCGAGCCCGAGGCGCCCTTCTGGGAGGCCGAGCCCGAGCACCAGGACTACCTCGCGCGCATCCCCCACGGCTACACGTGCCACTTCGTGCGCCCAGGCTGGGTGCTGCCCAAGCGCGAGCAAGCCTCGGCGTAAGTCGGAGAAGAAGGGCCCGGATGCCATGGCATCCGGGCCCTTCGTGTTGCGGCGCCCGTCCGTCCGGCGCGTGACGGGTGCGTCGGCGCTGTATGCGGCACGGGTGGCCTGCCGCTGCTCGCACCCCGCGCAAGCCCCGCACGCCCCGAGGCCACGCTGCCTAGGCTCGCGGGATGAGCGGATACGACGTGATCGTGGTGGGCGCGGGCCTGGCGGGCCTGCGCTGTGCGACACGGCTGGCCGAGGCCGGCCGCGACGTCGTCGTGCTCGAAGCGGATGATGCCGTGGGCGGGCGCGAACGCACCGACATCGTCGACGGGTTCCGCCTCGACCTGGGCTTCCACGTGCTCAACCCCGCCTACCCGGCCGTGCGGCGCTGGGTCGACGTCGACGCGCTCGCGCTCCGGCGGTTCCCGGTGGCGGTCGGGGTGCGCCTCGACGACCGGCTGGCGCGGCTCGCGCACCCGCTGCGGCATCCGCTGTCCGTCCCCGGGTCGCTGCGGAGCGGGCTCGTCGGGCCCTCCGATCTCGCGGCGCTGGCACGGTGGGTGGGGCCCGCTGTCGTATCGGCGCGCGCGGCGAAGACCGGGTCCGACCGCACGCTCGACGAGGCGTGGGATCGCGCGGGAGTGCGCGGCCCTCTGCGCGAGAGCGTGCTCGAACCGTTCCTTGCCGGGGTCCTGGCCGATGATCGGCAGCAGACCTCCGACGCGTTCGTCCGGTTGCTCGTCCGCAGCTTCGCGCTCGGGCGACCGGGAGTGCCCGCCGCGGGGATCGGCGCCCTCCCGGCGCAGCTCGCCGACACGGCGCGCCGGGCCGGCGCCGGCATCCGCCTCTCCCATCGGGTCGTCTCGACCCGGAACAGGGCCCGCGGCTGGCACGTCGGGGTGGAGGGACAGGATGCCCTGACCGCCCGCGCCGTGGTCGTCGCGACAGGACTCGATCCCTCCCTCGACGTCGCGCTCCCGGCTCCTCGCGGCCTGCAGACGTGGTGGTTCGCCGGCGATCAGGCACCGACCGACGACGCCGCGCTCCGCGTGGACGGGCGCCGACGAGGGCCGATCGTGAACACCGCCGTGATGACCAACACCGCGCCCACCTACGCGCCGCGCGGCCGACACCTGATCCAAGCGACGTGCGTCCTGCCCTCTGTGGCGTCGGAGGGCGACATCCGTCGCCAGCTCGCGGAGATCTGGGACGCCGACACGCGGCCGTGGCACCTGCTGCGCCGCGACGATATCGCCGGCGCCCTCCCCGCGCAGGACCCGCCCCTCCGTCTCCGTCGATCCGTTCGCCTCGGCGACGGTCGGTATCTCGCCGGCGACCATCGCGACACCGCGTCGATCCAGGGAGCGCTGGTGTCGGGTCAGCGGGCCGCGGCGGCGGTGCTGGCCGACCTCGCGGGGTGAGCCCGGCCGGTCTGCGTCGGAGACCATCTGGTCGGGGCGGAATTGCTCGCTCGGGGCAGGAGATTCCCGCCCCGATGAGCGGAATGCGTCCCGAACCCCGGGCTGGTGACCGCGCTAGGCCCGAGCTGCCAACGCCTCCAACGCCTCACCGGTGACCCGCCGGGTCGTCCACTCCTCCATCGCCTCCGCGCCCAGCGCTCGGTAGAACCCGATCGCGGGCTCGTTCCAGTCGAGCACCGTCCACTCGAGGCGGGAGTACCGCCGCTCCACGCACTCCCCGGCGAGCGCGGCCAGCAGGGCGACGCCGTAGCCCTTCGCGCGGTACTGCTCGTGCACGTAGAGATCCTCGAGCCAGATGCCGTGACGCCCGGTCCACGTCGAGTAGGTGAGGAACCAGATCGCGATCGCACGGATACCGCCGTCGGGGCCCTCGACGACGAAGGCGAACGCGCGAGGATCTTCGCCGAAGAGCGTCGCGGCGATCATCTCCGCGGTGTTCTCGACGGCATCCGGTTCGCGCTCGTAATCGGCGAGGGCCTGGATGCAGGCGAGGATGCCCGGCTCATCGCCCGCGCGGGCGGGACGCAGGACAGCACCGTCGGTGAGAGTCGTCATGGACCGAGGCTACCGAGGCTCAGAGCAGCGGATGCCAGCTCTCTCGCGCCACCCGGCGGAAGTTCCCGCCGAGCACCGCGGCGACGTCGCCGTCATGCCATCCGCGATCGCGCAGGTGCGCGCCCAGGTCGAGGAAGGTCTCCGGTGGCATCCACTGCACGGGGCCCCAGGCGGTATAGCTGGCGTCGTAAAGCTCCGGGCTCGTCGCGAGCACCTCGCGGAACGTCTCCCAGTCGAATGAGAAGTCGGTGCTGACGCCCACGTGCTCGATCCCCACCACCTCGACGGCGTGCTCGAGATGGCGGGACATTGCCGAGAGCGTCGGGGTATTGGGCCCGAGGAAGATCCCGACCCCGGTGATGCCGATCACTCCCCCGGTGTCGGCCGCGGCTCGGGCCTGGTCGTCGGTGATGTTGCGGGGATGGTCCCATACGGCGCGCACGTTCGAGTGGCTGTAGACCACAGGCCGAGTCGACACCGCGCACATGTCCGTCGCGGTGCGCGCGCCCACGTGCGAGCCGTCGGGCACCACGCCCCGGCGGTTCAGCTCGCGCACGAGGTCTCGCCCCCACGCGGTGAGGCCGTCGTCGGCGGTGTCGAGGCAGCCGGATCCGGCGATGTTGGCGTGGTTGTAGGTCGGGGCCAGCGTGCGGACCCCCTGCGCGACGAGCATGCCGACAGCATCCAGGTCTCCGCCGAGGGGGGCGCAGTCCTCGAGGTCGAAGACCACGGCGGTGTCGCCGGCACCGGCGATCCGGTCGACGTCGTCGACGTCCGCGGCGAGCGCGAGACCGTCGATGCGCTCCACCTGCGACCGGAAGGCGCGGAGAAGGGATGCCGTGACCGCGGGGCCGTGCGGCGCGTACCCGACATTGACCGAGACGAGGCCGCCCCCGGCCGGGCGGTAGCGACGCAGGTCGCCCAAGTCCGCGGTCTCGACGAGCTCGACGCAGGCGTGCTGGTCCCAGAGCACGCTCAGACGCCCGCGGACGAAGTGAGCGGTGCAGACGCCGTCGCCGCACGCGCCGGGGTGAGCTCCGCGTCCAGAGCCTCCCGCTCGTCGAAGACGAAGCACTCCCCGTCCCAGTGCGCATCGCCCTGGGCGTCGAACCACCCCAGGATGCCGCCGTCGAGCTGGTAGGCGTCGACTCCCTCGGACCGGAGGTACCACGCCGCCTTCTCGCAGCGGATCCCGCCCGTGCAGAAGCTCACGACCGTCTTGCCGACGAGCTCGTCGCGGTGGGCGCTCGCAGCATCCGGGAACTGGGTGAACCGCTCGAGCCGCCAATCCCGGGCGCCGGCGAAGGTGCCGTAGTCGACTTCGAAAGCGTTCCGCGTGTCGACGAGAACGACCTCGCGGCCCTCATCGTCGGCGCCGCGGTCGAGCCACCGCCGCAGGGTGTCGGGGCTCACCGCGGGTGCGCGGCCGTCCTGCGGGCGCACCTCGGGACGGTCCATGCGGATGATCTCGCGCTTGACCTTCACCAGGAGTTTTCCGAAGGGGACGGCATCCGACCAGCTGTCCCTCGTCGTCAGTGAGGTGAAGCGCTCGTCGGCGCGGAGGTCGTCGAGAAAACCGCGAACGGAATCGGCGGGACCCGCGAGGAACAGGTTGATGCCCTCTTCGGCGAGGAGGATCGTGCCGCGCATCCCCGCGACGGTCGCCCGCTCCCGCAGCGTGACCCGGAGGGCGGCGGGATCGTCGATGCGCGTGAACAGGTACGCCGAGACGTTGAGGACGGATGCCATGGCATCCACCCTACGAAAGCGCACACGGGCGCGTGTCATCGCCGGACGCGGGCGTCAAGCCGGAAAACTCGCGCGGCGGATCGCCTAGCGTGAGAGGACTCGTCCCCGGGAGGAAGCGTGCCCCAAGGCTCCGCGCCGTCGACCCCGACCGTCTCGGTCGTGATCCCCGTCCGCGACGACGGTCCGCAGTTGCGTCAGTGCCTGCGGGCGCTGTCGGCACAGACCGTCGCCCCCGACGAGATCGTCGTCGTCGACAACGGCTCCGTCGACGACAGCGCCGCGATCGCCCGGTCCGCGGGGGCGCGGGTCGTCTTCTGCGGAGCCCGTGGCATCCCCGCCGCGGCTGCCACCGGATACGACGCCGCACGCGGCGACCTCGTTCTGCGGCTCGACGCCGACAGCCTGCCCGCACCGACGTGGGTTGAGAGCATGGTCGATGCCCTCGCCGACCCGACAGTGGATGCCGTCACCGGCGGCGCCGTGTTCCATGACGGGCCCGCGTCGCGACGCGTGACGATGGCCCGGGCCTTCCTCGGCACGTACGCCGCCTTCGCGTTCCCCGCTCTCGGCCACACGCCGCTGTGGGGGTCGAACATGGCGTTCCGGCGACAGGCGTGGTTGGACGTGCGCGACGAGGTGCACCTCGACCCCGAACTGCACGACGACTTGGATCTCGCGTACCACCTCGGCGTTCGCCACCGCATCCGCTACGTGTCCGGCCGACACATGCGGGTGTCGTCGCGCACGGTACGCCCGGGGAGGTTCGCGGTGTGCTTCCGTCGCGGGGCGGGCACGGTGTTCGCGCATTGGCCGGCGGATCTGCCGCCCACGCGATGGATGCGGGTGGCGCGGGCCCGTCGACGGCCCGCCGGGGTCGCCGCCCAGGGGAGCGCCGCCCGTTCCGACGAGAGGGCGCGCTCATGACCGGCATCCTGTTCCCGAACGTGGAGGCGCCCGACCTGCACGTGATGAGCTTCAACATCCGTCGACGCTTCGAGAGGATCACGTGGCCTCCGGCCGACCGCTGGCCCATGCGCAAGCAGCGTCTGCGCACGTTCCTCAGCGCGAACCGCCCCCATCTGCTCGGCTCGCAAGAGGCGATGCCCGACCAGGCTCGATGGGTGCAGGAGTCGTTGGGCTCGCAGTACGGGCACATCGGTCTCGGGCGGGGAAAGGACCGCGGGGGCGAGGGGACGCCCGTGTTCTATGACCGCGACCGCATCGAGGTGCAGGAGTGGGAGCAGGTCATGCTCTCCGACACTCCGGAGGTTCCGGGATCGACCGGCTGGGGCAACACGATCCCTCGCGTCGCCGTGATCGCCCGGCTGTGCGACCGTACCACCGGCGCCCACTTCACCATGGTGAACACGCACTTCGACGCGTTCTCGCACCGGGCGCGCCGACGCTCGGCGACCTGGTTGCACGATCTCGTCGACTCGCGCGAGGGTCCGCTGCTGTTCACCGCCGACGTGAATGCGCACGTGCGGTCGACCGAGTTGGCGGAGATCTTCGCCGGCGGCCTGCTCGTCGACACCTGGTCGTATGCGCCGGTGCGGCGCACGGCCGAATGGGGCACCTTCAACAACTATCGGCGCCCCAAGCTGGGCGCGCGGCGCATCGACGCCCTGTTGGTCACCCCCGATGTGGGGGTGCGGGCCGTCGGCATCGATCCCCGGCCGACCGGCACCCAGTGGCCGAGCGATCACCTGCCTGTCCAAGCCGTGGTGCGCATCCCCACGGGGGTGGCGTCGTCATGACCGTTCGCACCGGTTCCCATCGAACGGAGGGATGCCGATGATCCGCGCCATGTACGCCAACCTCAAGCGTCCGCCCCGCAGCGTGACCGACTGGCTCGCCGACGCGGTCCGTGCGACCGCGATCGTGCTCGTCATCGTGTCGCTGTTCACGCTGCCGTTCACGGATTTCGCGGTGCTGTCGATGTCGCTGCCGGCGGTGATGCTCTCGCGCATGATCGGCCTGCGCTCGGGCCTCGACCTCGTCACCTGCGTCACCGTGTTCGTCGCCGCGGGCAGCAACGTGCTCGAGCTCTACCGGGCGTGGACGGGGTGGGACCTTGCGGTACACCTCGTGTGCACCGGTGTCCTCGCCGCGGTGGCGCTGGTGCTGCTCGACGACGGAGGCGTGGTCGCGCCTACCGGGCGTCGACGCACCCCGATCGTGGTCGCCACCCTCGCGGGTCTGGCCCTGTCGGCCGTGTGGGAGATGATTGAGTGGTTCGGCTACCGGTTCATCACCGATGCGATCTTCGTGACGTACGACGACACGATCGGCGACATGATCGCGGGCGGGCTGGGGGCGTTGCTCGCAGGCCTGCTGGCATCACGCTGGAGACTGACGCGCCAGGACCGCGCGAGGCTCTGACGCGCAAAGCGCTGCCGAGCCGGGCTCCGTCGTCGGACTCCCGCCAAACTGTTCGGTCACCTCGGCGGCACGCGCCGCAACCGGCGGCACCCCGTGAGGCGCCGCCGGTCGCCCGGTTTCAGATCCTGCCCGCCACGTCGGTTCCGACGAGGTCGCCGTCGGGGCTCGGCTCGCTGAGCTGTTCGCCCGGGGCCGTCGATCCCTCGAGAGGCGGGAGCGCCTGTTCGACGCGGGAGCCGATCTCGGCATCCACGTTCTTCCAGTACTGCACGGCCCGGTCGCGCACCTCTGCCCGAGTCACCCCGCCCACGTGCCCGGTGATCGTCTCGACGAGCCGGTCCCGTTCGTCGGCCGACATCACCTCGCGCACGAGGGTTCCGGCCTGACCCCAGTCGTCGTCTTCGGGGTGCAGGGTGGCGGCGCTGCGCACGAGCTCGCCGTCGCTGTGCCAGCCACCGTCGCCGGCGCGGCGCGGATCGGCCGCGGGACCGCCGACGGAGTTCGGGGCGTACACCGGCACCTCGGGCGGGTTGTACTCGTGGCGCATCGCGCCCTCTTTCGAATACGAGTGCACCTCGGTGTGCGGACGGTTGACGGGCAGCTGCTGGTAATTCGTACCCACGCGGTAACGGTGGGCGTCGGCGTAGCTGAAGATGCGCGCCTGCAGCATCTTGTCGGGACTGCCGTCGATACCGGGGACGAAGTTCGACGGTTCGAAGGCGGCTTGCTCGATCTCGGCGAAGTAGTTGCCCGGGTTGCGGTTGAGCTCCATCGTGCCCACCTCGATCTCGGGGTAGTCGCTGTGGGGCCACACCTTCGTGAGGTCGAAGGGGTTGAACCGGTAGGTCTTGGCATCCTCGTAGGCCATGATCTGCACCTTGAGCGTCCACGTCGGGAACTCGCTCCGCTCGATCGCGGCGTAGAGGTCGCGGATGTGGAAGTCGGCGTCTTGCCCTGCGATCTGGTCGGCTTCGTCCTGCGTGAGCGTCTTGTGTCCGAGGTCGGTGTGGAAGTGGTACTTCACCCAGAACCGCTCTCCCTCGGCGTTGATCCACTGATAGGTGTGCGAGCCGTACCCGTTCATGTGCCGCCAGGATGCCGGGATGCCACGGTCGCCCATGAGCCAGGTGACCTGGTGGGCGCTCTCGGGCGACAGCGTCCAGAAGTCCCACTGCATGGTGTTGTCGCGCAGGTGGCTGCCCGGCAGCCGCTTCTGCGAGCGGATGAAGTCGGGGAACTTGATGCCGTCCTTGACGAAGAAGACGGGGGTGTTGTTGCCGACGAGGTCGTAGTTGCCTTCTGTCGTGTAGAACTTCAACGAGAAGCCGCGCGGGTCGCGCCACGTGTCGGGGCTGCCCTGCTCGCCCGCGACCGAGGAGAAGCGCGCGAGCATCTCGGTCTCGACGCCGGGCTGGAACAGCGCCGCGCGGGTGTAGGCCGACACGTCGCCGGTCGTGCGGAACGTGCCGAACGCCCCACCGCCCTTGGCGTGCACGACGCGCTCCGGCACCCGCTCGCGGTTGAACTGCGCGAGTTTCTCGATCAGGTAGTGGTCGGTCAGCGCGATCGAGCCGTCGGCTCCGATGCTCTGCGAGTGCTCGTCACTGGCGACGGGCGCGCCGCCGTTCGTGGTGGTCGGCTCGGTCATGGCTCTCCTCACGTCGTGGGCCGGCGAACGACTGGCCCTCGTCCACGGTACGCAGCCCCTCCGACATCGCGGCGGTATTGCGGTGACGACGCCGACCACGTAGGGGCCGGGGCCTGTCAATCCCCGCATCCGCTCCCGCTGCGGTCGAGAGCATGGGCGCACCTACACCGAAGGAGACGTCATGTCGAAGGATCTGTCGAAGGGCGACCGCGTCAGCTGGGACACCCCTCAGGGCCGCACCCAGGGCGAGGTCGTGGAGAAGAAGACGAAGGACTTCCAGCACGACGGCCAGAAGTTCACCGCGTCGGACGACGACCCGGCCTACATCGTGGAGTCCGAGAAGTCGGGGGCGAAGGCCGCTCATAAGGGATCGGCGTTGAACAAGCTGAAGAGCTGAGGTTCGGCGGACGCTTCGACGGGCTCGACGACCGCCCAGGTCCCTGAGCCCGTCGAAGGGATCGGAAGCCCCGCACCCCGGGGGGGCTTCGACGGCCTCAGCCACCTCCCACCTCTCTACCCCCTCGCTTCCCGCCGCTTGCGCATCTGCGCCAGCGCCAGCGAAAGCCGGTGGTTGCCGGCCAGCACGTCCTCGTGCCGTTCGAGGAACTCCCAGTACGCGTCCGTGAAGACGGAGTCCTTGGCGGCCTGGGACGAGGGGAACCACGAGCCCATCTTCTGCAGGTACGCCCCGCCCGAGACGTAGGGCTTGGTCGCGACGAAGCCGCCGTCGGCGAACTGGCTCATCCCCATGACGTTGGGCACCATGACCCAGTCGTACGCGTCGACGAACAGGGCGAGGAACCACGCGTTCACCTGGCGCGGGGCGTAGCCCTGCAGCAGGAACCAGTTGCCCAGCACCATCAACCGCTCGATGTGATGCGCGTACCCCCAGCGGTGCACCCGCTCCAGGACCGTGCGCACGGGGACCGGGAGGTCGCTCGGCATCCGGTTCCCCGAGTACCAGTACTTCTCGATGCGCCTGTCCTGGTGCAGGGCGTTGACGTGCTCGAGCTCGGGATGCGCGCGGTACATGCCGCGCATGTACTCCCTCCACCCGATGACCTGCCGGATGAACCCTTCGACGGATGCCAGGGGCGCATCGGTGCGGGTGGCCGCGGCCACCACTTCCTCGACGGTCAGCAGACCGATGTTCAGCATCGGCGAGATGATCGAGTGGAAGAGGAAGGGCTCGTCGGCTTTCATGGCGTCTTCGTATCGACCGAAGTCGTCCAGCCGCTCCGCGACGAAGACGTCGAGCCAGTCGCGCGCGTCGTCGGGGGTCACCGGAAGCCAGAACTCCTCCGCCGCGCCCGGGTGCTCGGGGAACAACTCGTCGACCTCGGCGATGACGGCGCGGGTGATGTCGTCGTGCTCCGCCTTCGGCAACGGCGGGATCGTGACCCCCTTCTTCGGTAGCGCCTTGCGGTTGTCGGCGTCGAAGTTCCAGCGGCGGCCCGTGGGCTTGCCGCCGTCCATCAGGATGCCGGTGCGTCGGCGCTGCCAGTGGTAGAAGTCCTCCATGAGCGGGGTCGGGTGCTCGGCGAACCAGCCGTCGACGTCCTCCTCGGGCGTGAGGAACAGTGCGTCGGGCAGGACATCGGTGGCGACGTCGTGGTCGGTGCAGATGGCCGCGATGCGATCGTCGACCGGTCGGTTCGGATCGCTCATCCAGGTCAGCTCGGTGACCCTGTGCGAGCTCAGCAGACGCTCCAGGCCCGCCCTGAACGTGAGGTCGTCACCGAGGGTGACCCGGCGAACCGTTCTCCCCTCGGCTTCGAGCCGAGCCGCGGTGTGCCGCATCGCGGAGATAAGCAGAACGATCTTGTGCCGGTGGTACGGGAGCGTGCGAAACCGCGGTGCCGACTCGATGAAGAAGAACTCGTCGACCTGGTCGTCGGTGAAGGAGGGATGCTCGGCGAACTGCTGCGTCGCCAGGATCAGAGCGGCCCTCACGCGTGCCGCCTCTGCTTCGCCGCATTCGCCCGGCATCCGCGCGAGCAGTAGAGCACCTGGTCCCATTGATCCCGGCCGCTCCAGCGTTTGCGGTCGGTGAACGGGCGACCGCAGAATGCACAGGGCTTGGAGCGCACCTCAGCTCGTGACATGCCGTCATCGTCGCAAGAGGACGCTTCGTCCCGCGGGGGCTTGCGCTGGCACGGAGATCGGGTGCGCGCAAGGCCCATGTGCGATCCACCACCATCGTGGTCGAGTCGGACCATGGACACCACACCCGAACGCCCTCGTGACGACGCCGACAGCCCCGACGAGCTCGAGACCGCCGACGGTGCGCGCATGCCCGACTTCACCGACGACGATGGCACGCCGGTCGAGAACCCGTCCGGCTGAGGGTGGACCCGGCCGGGCCCTCGGAATCGGGGCCCGGGCCGGTCTGTCACTCCGGCAGGTCGAACTTCTCGTTCTCGCCGCCCTGAGGGCGCTCCCCCGTGACCTTGGATGTCACGAGCGCGATGGCCGTAGCGATCCGCCCGCCAGCGCTGCCCCAGTACTCGCCACTGAGGGTGTTCACGCGCACCAGGGTCACGCCGGGCGATTCGGGGCCGTCGGGGAACCACGCCTCGACGCTCGTCGACCACAGCTCTTTGAGCTTCGCGAGGTCGTCGACCACCTCGGCCTCGCCCGCGAGCGAGAGCCACGTACCGTCGGTACTGAAGGAGAGACCGACCTTCGGATCGCGCCGCACGTGTTCGACGGCCGAGGCGTGGGAGCCGACGATGAACCACAGGTCGCCGTCGCTCTCGGTCTCCTGCACCGTCAGGGGGTGGGCGTGCAGCGCGCCGTCCTGCGCGCGGGTGGTGACCATGGCGAAACGGAATTTCTTGAGCAGCTCGTTGAGTTTGTCGAGTTCCGGTCCCGTGGATGACATGTCGTTCCTCTCGTCGAAGAGTTCAGCCCACCGCCTCGACCTCCGCCGTCGCTACGTGTTGACGTCGGCGTCGGAGTCTGCTCTCGGCTCCTTGTGGGCTCCGGTCGGCCCGACGAGGCGGTCGAGTTCCGCCAGAGCGTCCCGGGCTCGCTGCACACGCGCCGGCTCCTCGTCATCCCACCACCGCGGTCCACGTTCCCCGAGGCCCGACTTGGCCAGACCCACGCGGTGTCGGACATCGGCAATCGCCTCGTCGTCGCCGGAGCGCTTCGCCGAGCGCACGGCGGCGCGGGCACGGCCGAGGTGCGAGCGCAGACCATCAGCGACGTCCTCGGGGAGGACGGGGTCGGTCCGCCTCCAGCGCCGCCCGTCGATGACCAGCCAGCGTTCGTCGTCTGTGGAGTCGTCCGCGTTTCCCGATGCCATCCCCCCAGTGCACCTTCCAAACGGACCGGGGGAAACTCTCCGGCACCGTCCAGACTTCCGTGCTACGTTGATCTCATTCGTTCTGGGACTTGCTTCATTGACGCCCGCCTCATCGCTGAGATGCCGGGCGCACGGCGCCGAGCCGTTTCGGTCAGCTCTCCCACCCCAAACCATCGCGTGCCTCGCTCGACGACTCCGGTCCTCGCGTCGCACACGCGGAAAGTTCTTGTGTCTCTGCTTCACCTCTCGCCACTGTCGTGGCGTCAGGCCGATCTCGACGTCTTCGTCGCGACGGCCGGATCCGACTACGCCGGTTTCGTCGGCGCGGCCATCGTGGGCTTCGAAGCCCACGGTCCGCTCGGCGAGAATCTCGGCGTCCACACGTCCGTCGACGCGGCTCAGGCCGCCGTCGACGGGCATCGCGTCCGCGGTACCGACTCGGTACCGCGGCGTCCCCGTCCGCTCCGCACGCGTCGGAGCGGCGCCCACGGTCGCGTCTGCGGCCCAACATGAATAAAGGAAGAACACGATGGCCACTGGCACCGTGAAATGGTTCAACTCCGAAAAGGGCTACGGCTTCATCGCTCCCGATGACGGCTCCGCCGACCTGTTCGCGCACTTCAGCGCGATCCAGGGCAACGGCTTCAAGGAGCTGACGGAAGCGCAGAAGGTCGAGTTCGACGCCGAGCAGGGCCCCAAGGGCATGCAGGCGGCGAACATCCGCCCCCTCTAAGCTCCGCTGAAACCCGGACGCCGGGCTCGTCGCTGTCGCGACGGGTCCGGCGTCCGGCGTTTTCGGGGGTGCCCCGAACGGGCACCGACGAGGTCAACGGCGTTACCGTTTGCCGTGAGCCTTCTGCACATGTGGATGTATTCCCAGGAGTCCATACGTCGGCACGTAGTCTGGGCCTCAGCCCGGGTAGTCGCCTCGGCTCCCGACTCCGGTCACCCCCGATCCGAGGAGAAGTTTCATCGCCTCCACCATCGTCGAGTCCCGCCTCGGCCCCGTTCGACAGACGTACTCCGGCACCACGGAATTCCCCCCCATCGCCAAGGCCTACACAGAGTTGTCTCAGGTCGTTCGCGAGAGTGGACTGCTGGCCCGCACCGGCCGCTTCTACCTCGTCGTCGCGATCGCGATCGCGCTCGGCTTCGCCGGCGCCATCACCGGCTTCGTCCTGCTCGGCGACAGCTGGTACCAACTGCTGATCGCCGCCGCTCTCGGCATCCTGTTCACCCAGGTCGCCTTCCTGGCCCACGAAGCCAATCACCGCCAGATCCTGGCGTCGGGTCCGGCCAACGACCGTCTCGCCCTGCTGATCGGCAACGGCATCGTCGGCATGAGCCAGTCGTGGTGGGCGTCGAAGCACACCCGCCACCACGCGAACCCGAACCGCGTCGGCAAAGACCCCGACATCGAGATCGACACGATCTCCTTCCTCGACGAAGACGCCGCCAAGGCGCGCGGCATCCAGCGCTGGATCACCCGCCGACAGGGCTGGCTCTTCTTCCCCCTGCTCACGCTCGAGGGGCTCAACCTTCATGTCTTGGCCCTGCGCCACCTGACCTCCCGCGAAGAGATCAAGGGTCGCTGGCGCGAACTGGGCCTGCTGGCGTTGCGTCACGCTCTCGTGCTCACCCCGATCTTCGTGTTCCTGCCGATCGGCATGGCGTTCGCGTTCCTCGGTGTGCAGCTTGCCGTCTTCGGTGTCTACATGGGCGCGTCGTTCGCGCCGAACCACAAGGGCATGGCCGTCATCGCCCCCGGTGCGAAGCTGGACTTCTTCAGCAAGCAGGTGCGCACCTCGCGCAACATCTCGGGCGGCTGGTGGGCGACGTGGCTCATGGGCGGTCTGAACTACCAGATCGAGCACCACCTGTTCCCGAACATGGCGCGCCCGCACCTCAGCCGTGCTCGCGTCATCGTGCGGGAGCACTGCGAGACGCTCGGCGTCCCCTACGTCGAGACGACCCTGCTGCAGTCGTACGGGATCGTCATCCGCTACCTCAACGAGGTCGGTCTCGCTGCTCGCGACCCCTTCGACTGCCCGCTGACCGGGTCGTCGCGTCATCTCGCGGTGAAGTGATCCGACGCACAATGTGACGGCGCCCCCTCTTCGGAGGGGGCGCCGTCTTCGTTCGCGGACCGTTCGACCAACCGCGCGGCACCGTCCCTTCACTCACGCGGCACCGCGTGCAGCTGCACATCGCACACCCGTCCGCCCGCGAGGGTCAGCGTCATCACCGTGCACTCGGGCTGCCGACGCCGGTCGGTGGGAGACCCGGGGTTCAGCAGTCGGAGACCCGCCGGGCTGAGCGTGTCCCACGGGATGTGGCTGTGGCCGAACACGAGCAGGTCGGTGTCGGGGAACGCGGCATCCATCCGCTTCTCCCTGCCGGTCGCCGGCCCGGTCTCGTGCACGACTGCCAGGCGTACTCCGTCGAGCTCGGCACGCGCCACCTCGGGGAGCCGGGCGCGCAAGTCCTCGCCGTCGTTGTTCCCCCAGACCCCCAGAACCGGCCGCCGCGTGCTCAGGTCATCGAGGACGGCGGCGTCGACCCAGTCGCCGGCGTGCACGATCAAGTCGACCTCGGATGCCATGCGCCCCACCGCCGCGGGGAGCCGGCGTGCCCGCTTCGGAACGTGAGTGTCGGCGAGAAGCAACAGGCGGGTCGGCATGCGATAACGCTACCGACGCGTGAGCGGGTCCGTCGGGCCGCGAGAATGGTGAAGTGACGATCTCCCGCCGCTCCCCCGCCCTCGCCCTCCTCACCGATGTCGTGATGGTCGTCGTGTTCGCGGCGATCGGACGTGCGACCCATGACGGCGATGTTCTCGGACCGTTCGGTGCCGGTCTGGCCACGACCGCCTGGCCCTTCGTGGCCGCGCTGCTCGCGGGGTGGCTCGTCGCGCGAGCGTGGCGACGGCCGACGTCCGTGGTGCGCTCGGGGTTGCCGGTGTGGGTCGTGACGGTCGTGCTCGGCATGCTGCTGCGAACGCTGAGCGGCCAGGGGGTCGCTGTGGCCTTCGTGATCGTCGCGACGGTGACCCTCGCGCTGCTGCTGCTGGGGTGGCGCGGTGTCGCCCGCCTGGTGGCGCGCCGATGAGAAGCGGACGCCGCGGTATCGAGCCCGCGTCCGCCGCGACTCAGCGAGCGTTCAGTCCGCGAGGGTGACGTCGACCTGGATCTCGGCGGCGAGACGTTCCAGGTCGGTGACGAGGTCGTCGACGGCGACGTCGGCACCGATCACCGCGGTGATCGACGCCTCGAACAAGCGCCCGCCCGCCATCGCGGCATCCGTGGTCTGCGTCGACATCCGCTCGATGCTCGCGCCGCGGGCACTCAGCGCGGCCGACACCTCGCGAACGATGCCCGGCCGATCGTTGCCGACGACATCGAACGTCACGCTGCGCACAGCGGCAGCGGCGGCGGTCGGCGCCCCGGTGTGGACCGTGACGGCGAGTGTTCCCGCCAGACCCTCCAGGGCGGCGCGCAACGCCTCGGCACGGTCGGGCACGGCCGAGACCTCGATGATCCCGGCGAAAGCGCCGGCCAGCTCGGCCAATTCGCTGTTCTCCCAGTTGCCGCCGTGAGCCTGGACGATGTCGGCGACCGCGGAGACGAGACCGGAACGGTCGTCGCCGACGACGGTGAGAACGAGGGTGACCATTCCGACAGCGTAGCGAGCACGGCGCTGATACCCTGATGATTCCCGCCGGAGGGGGTGAGCCCATGATCGCATCGGTCATCGCCGTGCTGAACCTGCTGCTCGCCTCGGCCGAGTCGACGCTCACGCCTGGCCACGGCGCTCCCCTCCTCGCCGTCGTGCTGGCGGCGGCAGTCCTGGTGACTGCCTCGATCGTCATCGTGGTGCTGCCGGCGCTGACCGCCAGCGCTCCCCCGCCGTCCGCACGGCCCATCGATCCGTCGGCTCCCCTCGCCCAGAGCGATCCCGACGCCGCCGGGCATCCACGTCCACGCGCCCCGGGAAGCGTCGTCCGCGCCGCGTAATCCCGCACGTTCCCGCCTCGCTCGGAGGCGATCGTGGCATCCGGGGTCCGCGGTGCCGGTCACCCGCGCAACAGCGGCCCCCTCCTCGCTTCCGACAGGGGAGCACGCTCGCGCCCTGTGACCGATCCGCCCTGTGATCGCCTCACTCGAATGGACGCCCATGGACCTCTTCGCCCTGCCCCCTCTCGCTCACCTGCTCGATCTCGCCACACGAGCGCTGCTCGCCCTGACGGCCCTCCTCGATCCCCTCGCCGGCCCGGCGGCCGCCGCGCTGGCCGTCGTCGTCGTCACTCTGATGGTTCGTCTCGCACTTATCCCGGTCGGGGTGTCGCAGGCGCGCGCCGAACAATCTCGTGCCCGTCTCGCGCCCCGCCTGCGTGCGCTTCGAGAGCGATGGGGGCACAGCCCCGAGCGCTTGCAGCGCGAGACGATGCACCTCTACCGCGACGAGGGAGCCTCGCCGCTCGCGGGCTGTGCGCCGGTCCTGGCTCAGGCTCCCGTGGTCGGTCTGCTGTACGCCGTCTTCCTGCACCCCACCGTCGACGGACACACGAATGAGCTGCTCGCGCACGAGCTCTTCGGCGTCCCTCTCGGTCGGAGCCTCGCCGGCGCGCTGTCGACGGGGACGATGGATGCCGCGACCCTCGCCGTCATCGGCACGCTCGTCGCCGTGATCGCGTTCGCGGCCGAGATGACGCGGCGCGTGCTGCGTCCGCCCGTCGACCCGGCCGCACCGACCTGGACGGCGGGACTGGTCGGGGTGTTGCAGTTCACCACCGCGGCGGTGGCCGCGTTCGTGCCGGTGGCGGCCGGTCTCTACCTCGCCGTGACGACGGTGTGGACCGTCGCCCAACGCCGGCTGCTTCGGCGGCGCTACCCCCTGCCGTCGTGACGGTGAAAGCTGCGCGTGGCCGGTGCGTGTGGAAAGGCCGGCTCGCGACCTCGTCGTGCGGCAGAGGTCTGCTCAGTCAGACCGCTCGCGTCGCGGCATCCCACCGCGGCGCCGCGGAGGCGTTGAGGGCGGCCATCGCGAGCACGAGCAGTGCCGCGGCGGCGGGGAACAGCATCGCCGTCGCCACGGACACGCTCTCGGCGACGGCGCCGGTGACCGCTGATGACAGCGCTTGGGCGAGTGTCAGTGCCGAGGCGAGGAGCGTCATGGTCGACGCGGTGCGTCCCCGGGGGGCACGGGCGCCGGCGAGGCTGAAGAGCGTCACGAGGGAGGGCCCGACGCCGATGCCCATCAGGCAGAGCACGGCGGTCACCGTCGCGACCGATCCGCCCACGGTGTAGGCACCGGTCGACGCCGTCAGGATCACGGCGAAGATCACGAGCCGCCACCGCAGGGCGAAGCGCGGGGGCAACGCCGCCACGGCCAAGGCCAGCACCGCGGAGCCCACGCCCATCACGCCGTACAGCAGTGCCCCCGCCTCGGGTGCACCCTGGGCCTCCATGAAGGCGGTGAGCGAGGTGAGGGTCGACCCGAAGAACAGTCCCACACCGAAGACCGCCGCCAACAGGACAAGCATGCGGGGGTGGAGGAGTTCGCGGAAGGGGGCCATCTCGGCGCGCTCGGACCGCTCGGGGACCGCGCGACCGGTGGGGTGCAGGGCGAAGGCGGTGACGAAGACTAAGCTCAATACCGCGGCGCCGGCGATCGGCGCCCACGGCGCGATGAGGGCGGCCAACACGCCCACGACGAACGGACCGATGACGAAAGCGGTCTCGTCGGCGGCCGACTCGTACGCCATCGCTCGGGAGAACGTGCGCTCACGGCGATCGGGGTGCACGCGCTCGCCGATCAGAGCCATCACGCGGGTGCGCGACATCGCCGCCGTCTGCGGACCGGTCAGGCCGATGGCCGCGGCGGCCGCGAGCAGGACGCCGTCGACCGTCGTCGTCGCCACGATCAGGGGAAAAGCCGCGAGCAGGATGCCGTTGGCGATCCCGACGGGCATGAGCACACGCCTCTGCCCGTAGCGATCGGCCAGGTCGCCGAGCACGGGGCCGGCCACGACGACGCCCAGGCCGACCGCGGCGGAGGTGAGACCTCCAAGCGCGACGGACCCGCGCGCCGCCACGACCAAGGCCAGGACGCCCACGGTCATCATGGCGAACGGCAAGCGCGCGACGAACGCGACCGGGAAATACCACGGGCCGGTGTGGTGGATCAGGGGGCGATGGGCGACGGCGCGTCGTGACGCGGTCGATGTCATGGATCGGTCTCCGGGGGCGGGGGAACGTGCCGCCTTGCCGGACCGGGCAGGTAGATACACCGTACGGCGGGACCATCCCGCGCCCTCATTCTACCCGCGGCGATGCACGGGGGTCCGGATCAGCCCACGAGAGCGGCGATCGCGGCGATGAGGGAGGCGAGGGCGAGCGCGAGCGCCAGGGCGATGAGCACCGTGTGCACGATGAGGAACGGCGTGGCTTTGCCGGCGGCGTTCTTGGCGCGCGGGTCCTTCGCGACCCGCACGTAGAAGCGCGGCCAGACGACGATGTTGAAGACGGCGTTGGCGAACAACAGGGCGATGAGAATGGGTTCCACGACTCGAGCCTAAACGCGTACGACCGCCTCGCTCACGCGTCGCGGTGCCCGTACCGCCCGTGTCATCTCGCGCAGGCGATGCAGTGCCGAGCGAAGGGCCGCGCCTCGAGCCGGGCATCGGCGATACGGCATCCGCACGTCTCGCAGACGCCGAAGGTGCCGGATGCCACGCGTTCCCGCGCCGCGCGGATCTCCGCGCGCTCGGACTCGGCGCCCCGACGGAGGGCGTCGACCTGCGCCCACTCCCCCGACAGCGTGGAGCCCTCGGGGTCGTGCTCGTCGTCCGCCGTCGAGTCGGCACGATCGTGACGCAGGCTGTCATCGTCTTCGCGGAGGCGCCTGAGGCGGTGCTCGACCTCACGTTCGCGGTCATCGAGCATGCGCGCGGCGGTGACGGCATCCATGCTTCGACGCTAGCCCCCACCTCCGACATCGAGACTGCGGCAGGATCGGGCCATGAGCGAACTGCGCCGCCACTGGACCCCGACCGCCGCGGTCTTTCTCGCGCTGGCCGTCGCCGGTCTCGCGGGAACCTCGGTCTTCAACGCCTTCGCCATCGTGCAGATGCGCGACTTCATCGGAGACCTCGTCTCCAGCGGCCCCGCGGTGTCGTCGATCACGGTCGATCTCCTCGTCGTCGCGATCGCGGGGAGCATCTTCATCCTCGTCGAGGCCCGTCGACTGGGCATGCGCTTCGCCTGGGTGTACATCGTGCTGTCGGGGATCACCGCGTTCGCGTTCACGTTCCCGCTGTTCCTGGCGATGCGCCAGCGCCGCCTCACCGCTCGCGCGCACGCGGACGCGGACGCGGACGCGGACGCCCGGGATTCTCGCTGATGCCGCGCCCCCGATGAAGCCCGGCGCCCTCGCCGACCCGCGTCGTTGACGTCGCGCCCCCGGCTTCACCCGGGTGCCTCGCCGACTCCGCGCCCCCGGATGACGCCCGGGGTCTTCGCCGACATCCATCGCCGATGTCGCGAACGCCGCCGAGGCCTGCGCCCCTCGCTGGGCGGGGAAGGTCGGGTCCCGCGTCCCGCGTGCGGGAACCGGACCCGACTCTCCCCGCTCAGCACACGGGCGCAGCCGCCGATCAGCGCGCGGCGAGACCCGCGCGCAACCCCTCGACGAGCGGGGTCGTCGGCCGGCCGATGATGCGCGCCAGCGTGCCGTCGGTCTGCGACAGCGCACCTCGCGCGATCGCGTCGTCGATACCGGCGACGAACGCGGCCGTAGCCGCGTCGAGGCCGGCGGTCTCCAGTCCTGCCGTGAGCTGCTCCACCGTCACGGCGGTGTAAGCCACCGGGCGCCCGAGCACCTCGCTCGCGGCTCGCGCGAGCTCGTCGTAATCCCACGCGACATCTCCCCCGAGCTCGACGGTCTGCCCCGCCAGCTCGTCGGTGATCAGTGCGACGGCGGCTGCCTCGGCGTAATCGCGGCGGCTCGCGCTGGCGACCCGGGCGTCGCCGACGGCGGCGACGATCTCACCGGTCTCTCCCGCACGGGCGACGGCGTCGAGGTAGTTCTCGGTGTACCAGTTGTTGCGCAGGACGGTGGCATCCAGTCCGGAGGCCGCGATGGCCTGCTCTGTCGCCCTGTGGTCCGCGCCGAGCGCGTAATCGATCTCGTCGTTGCGCGGGGAGCTGGTGTACACGAGCCGACCGACGCCGGCCGCCGCGGCCGCGTCGATGACGTTGCGATGACCTGTGACGCGATCGGGGTCGGTTCCCGAGATCAGCAGGACGCGCGTGACGCCGTCGAGCGCCGAGGCGAGCGTCTCGGTGCGGGCGTAGTCGACCTCGACGACGACGACCCCGCGGGCGGCGAGGTCCTCCGCCTTGGAGGGCGTGCGCACGCCGGCGATGATGTCGGATGCCTCGATGCCGCGAGCGAGCAGGGCGTCGATGACGAGACGGCCGAGGTTGCCGGAGGCGGCGGTGACGAGGAGAGTCATGGGGTGTCCTTTCGGTGGGTACGCGGAGTGAAACCGCGCGGCACCGAGCACATTCCGGAATGCCGGTACCCACTTTCTGGTTAGGTACTCACATGAGCGTCAGTCTTGCCGATCTGCGCGGGAAGAACCCCGCGATCTTCACGGACGGGTGTCCCACCCGAACGGTTCTCGACCACGTGATGGGCAAGTGGGGAGTTCTCGTCCTCCTCGCGTTGTCCGATGGCACGCAACGCTGGGGCGTCCTGCGTCGCAACGTCGCCGGCATCAGCGAGAAGATGCTCGCCAGCACGCTCAAGACGCTCGAGGGCGACGGCCTCGTGGCGCGCACGGCCTATCCCGAGGTGCCGCCGCGCGTGGAGTACGCGCTCACCGACCGTGGTCGCGACCTGATGACACGCGTCATCCCGCTCATGGAGTGGGTGGCCGACAACGCTGACGCCATCGTCGCGCGGGAGGGCTGAGCCATGCGCGTTCCCGATCTGCGCGCCGTGCGCGGCAGCCTCAACGTCCGCGCGCCGCGCCGCATCCCCCTCCTCCAGGTCGCGAAGTCGGCTCTGGCGATTGTCGCCGCGTGGCTGATCGCGGGGTGGCTCGTGCAGGGTCCGCCCCCGATCTTCGCCGCGATCGCGGCACTGCTGGTCGTCCAACCGAGCGTCAACCAGTCCTTCACGCGCGCCGTCGAGCGCAGCGTGGGTGTAATTCTCGGTGTGGTCATCGCTTCCCTGCTCGGGCTCGCGTTCGGTTCGCAACCGTGGGTCGCCCTCCTCTCGGCCGTCGTGGCGCTCGTCGTGGCGTGGGCCGCGAGGATCTCCCCCGGCGCGACCAATCAGATCGCGATCAGCGCCCTGCTCGTGCTCGCGTTGGGCACCGCCACACCCAACTACGCCCTCGACCGCGTCCTCGAGACACTCATCGGTGCCGCGATCGGCATCGTCGTCAACGCGGTCCTGGTGCCGCCGGTCCTGGTGCCGCCGGCCCGCGAGAAGATCGACACGCTGGGGCGCGAACTCGCCGCCGCCCTCGAACGTCTCGCCGACGCCCTCGAGACCCCGCAGACGCCGGCCTCGCTGGAGGGGCTGTTGCTGGAGGCGCGGCTCCTCCGACCGGTCCGGGATGCCGCGGCGGACGCCCTGCGCGACGGGGAGGACTCGCTGGCCCTGAACCCCCGCAGCGGTCGCCACCGCGCCGACCTCGCTGAGATGGGCGATCTGCTCGACCGCTTCACCCCCGTCGTCACGCAGACCGTCGGCATGACCCGCGCCGTCTACGACGGATACGACACCTCTATTGCGGCGGAACCCGCGGTCCGCGCCATCGCGGAGCAACTGCACCGCGCGGCCCACGACGTCCGTCTGGCGTTCAGCCTCGACGCCGGCGCCGGACGCGGCCCCGAACCTGCGGCCGCGGAGGAGCCCGCGCTGACCCGCCCCTTGCAGATCCAGACACCGTCACCCGCGCACTGGGTCCTCGTGGGCTCGATGCTGACCGATCTGCACCGCGTTCACGAGACCCTCCGCGACGACGGGTTCTGACCCGAGCGCGGCGCGCCGGTCCGTCGACCACGTGTGCACCGTACGTCGCCGGAACGCGCCGCGCGCGCTGCGGCTCCCGCGCGTCCCCCTCGGGTCGCGGCTGCGAATCTCCCCCACCCGCGCCCCCGTCGGATCGTGCGCTGGTTGACTGGGCGCATGGGTACCGCGATGTTCCCCCTCGGAGCCGTCCTGTTCCCGCATACGCCCGTGGCGCTGCGGATCTTCGAAGAGCGCTATCTCGTCATGCTCGGACGGCTGCTGGACGAGGCCGACCCGGCCTTCGGAGTGGTGCTGATCGAGCGCGGGTCCGAAACCGGCGGCGGCGATCAGCGCTTCGCCCTCGGCACGATGGCCCAGCTCAGCCACGTCGTTCCCCAGGCGGGCCAGATGCAGATCGTCGCGCGCGGCGCGGAGCGCTTCGAGATCGTCGAGTGGCTCGACGACGACCCCTACCCCCGCGCCGAGGTCCGCGTTCTGCCGGATCTGGAGTGGAACGACGCCCTGATGCCGTTGCTCGAGGAGGCCGACAGGATCGTGCGGCGCGTGCTCGCCCGCGCACAGCAGTTCGGCGGCACGCGGTGGGATCCCGAAGTCGAGTTGTCGGACGAACCGCTCGCGCGCGCCTGGCAGCTCGCGGCGATCGCACCGCTGGGCGAACTCGATCAGATGGAACTCCTGCGCTCGGCGACCCTGGGGGGACTTCTGCGCGCAACCATCGATCTGACGCTCGCAGCGGAACCGCTCCTGGCCGACCCCGTCCCCGACGGCGTCATCGTCGTAGACGAAAACCCCGGCGACGGCGACTAACGCGTCGGGTCGCAGCCCGCATCGCCCGCTCCATCGGCGCAGAGCCCGGACGCCGACACCGAAAACACGGCCCGGGCACGCCGCGGTGGCGGTGCGCCCGGGCCGTGTGTTCGGGTCAGTTCAGTTCGCGCACCGTCAGCGGGATGACGCCGTCGCCGTAGAGGTCGATCGCGAGGTCCTGGAGGGCGGTGAGCGCGACGCGCTGCGTCTGCGGACCGTACGAGATTCGGGCGACGCCCAGGGCCTCGTACTCGGCGGCGGTGAGCGCCCCCGGTACGCCGATGACGCTGAGCTTCCGATCACCGAGGCCGTCGACGAGGCGTCGGGTCGTCTCCGCGTCCAGCTTGCCGGGCACGAACACCGATGTGGCACCGGCGGCGAGGAAAGCGCGACCGCGCTCGATGGCATCGGCTACCTTGTCGTCGAGCGGGCGGTCCCCGCCCTTCAGGAAGACATCGGTGCGGGCGTTCAGGACGAACGGCACCCCCTCGGCCTCGCCTGCCGCGATGACGGCCTCGACGGCGGCGACCGCGTCGGACAACGGCTTGACCCGGTCCTCGACGTTCGCGCCGACGACGCCCACACCGATCGCCCGGCGGGTCGTCTCGCCGGGGTCGCCGAAGCCCGCGTCGAGATCCGCCGTGACCGGCACATCGACGGAAGCCACGATGCGTCCGACCATGTCGAGCATGAGCTCGACGGGGATGTTCTCGCCGTCTTCATATCCGAAGGTCGCAGCGATCGAGTGCCCGGCCGTCGCCAGGGCCTTCGTCTCGGGGAGGGATGCGACGGCCTGCGCCGACACCACGTCCCATACATTCACGACCCGCAGGATCTCGGGCGCGGTGTGCAGGCGGGCGAATGACTGTGCCGTGTCACGGAGAGAGATCATGCGCTCGCACCCTCACGTCCGGACTCGTCCGCGAGGGCTTCGGCGATCAGCGTTCCGCCCGCACCGAACCGGATGAACCGGCCGATCGTGGCGGGCTGCACGAGGGCAGCCGCCGCCACCGAGGCGACGTCGGCGCGGCCGACCTCGCCCTTGCCCTGCGGCGCGGTCGTGATGCGACCGGTGGCGGACTCGGTGGTGAGCGTGCCGGGGCCGAGGATCGTCCAGTCGAGATCGCTGGCACGCAGGTGGTCGTCGGCGGCGAGCTTCGCGTCGGCGTACGCGAAGAACGAATCGTCCGGGTCGATGCCGTGGTCGGGAGTGGAGCCGATCCACGACACCATCACGAACCGCCGCACGCCCGCTTTCGACGCGGCGTCCACCGCACGCTGAGCGGCGTCTCGGTCGACGGCGTAGGTGCGCTCGGCTTCCCCGCCGCCCGCACCCGCCGACCAGACGATCGCATCCGCACCGGTGAACGCCGTCGCCATCTCCTCGACGTCGGCCTTCTCGACGTCGAGCACGAGGGGGGTACCGCCCGCCTGCTCGATATCACCGCCTTGATCCGCGGAGCGGATGACGGATGTGGCTCCGTCTCCGCGATCGGCGAGCAGAGCCGCCAGGTGCAGGGCCACTTTGCCGTGGCCTCCGATGATCACGACACGTTCCATATCGTCGTCCTCTCGCGTAGTCGATGGGGGTTCCGCGCGATCGACCCTACGCACCACGTCCGACATCGACCGGCGGGGTTGACGCCCTCAGTCCACGTCGCCGTCCACGTAGACCCACCGGCCGCCGCGGCGGACGAACCGGCTGCGCTCGTGCAGCTCCCCGTCGATCCCGTGCTGGCGCCAGGCCGCGCGGAACGACACGACTCCCGCATCGCCGTCCTCCTCAGCCCCGTCGATCACCAGACCACGCCACGTCGTCCCGTCGTCGACGACGATCTCGTCGGGCCGGGTCCTCGGATGCCACGATCGCAGCAGGTGGGCGGCGTCACCCACGACGAAGGCGGTGTATCGCGAACGCATCAGTCGTTCAGCACTGGGGGCGGGCACTCCCTCGAGGATCGGGCCGCAGCAGTGGCCGAACGCTCCGCCCCCGCATGGGCACGTCGCGTGCGGGGAGGGACGGGCGGATGCCAGGCCGAAGGACATTGCGCCACTCTAGGACGGGCAGATTAGGGCAGATCCCGAACGTGCAGGAGGGAGTGGAGCCTCAGGCGCCGCCGGAGAGTTGGTCGTTGGAGGGCATCGACCACGACCGACGCCCCGGCCCACGACGCGCCGCTCAGCTCGACGAGCCGGTGACACGCCTCCATCTGCGCTCCGGTATCGACCCAGTCGTCGACGAAGAGCACCCGGTCCCCCGACCGCAGAAGCCCCCGTCGCACGCCGAGGCGCAGGTGCCGGTCGCGGTAGTCCGGTCCCGTTGTCGTCTCCCACCACGCGTCGCTGTCGACGGGGCGCGACGGATCCTTGCGGACCTCGGCGAAACCGACGCCGAGGGCATGGGCCACCAGAACCCCGAGCAGGCTGCCCCGCGACGACGGCCCCATTACGACCGTCGGCGCGTCGCCGGCGAAGGGCGCTGCGAGGCTTGGACCGATCCGATCGATGATCGCCGGATCACGCCACCACCCGGTGACGTCCGCGCTGAGCGTCGGGTCGGTTCGGTCGCTGAGCCACCGAAAGTTCTCGCGCAGACGCTCACGAAGATCGGACACGCTCCATTGTCGTCACGGTCGCGGCGCACATCCGCCACGCCGACCGATCTCACCCGGCATTCCTCGGACGTGGCGCACCCGAGCGGGAGCGCCGCCGGAGCGCGCGTGACAGGATCGCATCCGTGACCGACCGCATCATGCTCCTCGATACCGCTTCGGTATACTTCACCTATGGCACCTACTCGCGTCGTCGGCTATGTTCGGCTCTCTCGGGAGAGCGCTGACTCGACCTCAGTCGCCCGCCAACGCCAAATCATTGAGGCCCACGCCAAGGGCCGGGGATGGGAGCTTGTCGACACAATTGACGATGTCGACGTCAGCGCATCCAAGCGACGCCTTGACCGTCCGGGGCTCACTCGCGTCCGTGCCCTCATCGCGGGGGGTAAGGCGGAGGCGGTTCTCGTCTGGCGCCTCGACCGCCTAGCCCGCTCGGTCGTCGACTTCGGCACCCTCCTCGACGACGGGCTCAACGTAGTTTCGTGCACCGAGCCCCTCGATACGACCACAGCGATGGGCCGCGCCATGGCCGAGGTGCTCCAGGTATTCGCGGCGCTGGAATCGCGCACAATCGGCGACCGGCTCCGCTCGACAATCGCCTACCGCGTAGGCCAAGGCGACCGCTGGCGGGGCGGACCGACCCCGTACGGCTACAAGTCAGTGCCCCACCCCTCAGGGGACGGTAAAACGCTCGCCATCGACGCCACTGAGGCGGCCTACGTCCGCCAGGCGGCGGAGATTGTGCTCTCGGGCGGCTCCCTGTACAAGGCAATGACAACTCTGACGTCGAACGGATCGACCCCTCGGCGGGCGACAGCTTGGTCGCTGTCAAGCCTGCGCGTTGTACTTACGGGTGACTCGGTCCTCGGGCGCCAATCTCGTCACGGCGCGCCTCTGCGCGACGACACCGGAGTCATCGCGACACCCTGGGAGCCCATCCTCACCGTTTCGGACGCTGAGCGCCTCCGTGCCGTGCTCCAAGCCCGACCTCTTGCGACGACACGCCGCAAGGCTTCCCGGCTCCTGTCGGGGCTCCTGACGTGCGAGTCCTGTGGGAGCCGCCTCCGTGTCAACTCTCGGCGCGCGCAAGGGGCACAGGTCGAGTCGTATGGATGCCGAGCCAATGGCGACGGCAAGGTCTGTCCGCGCCCTGCGAGCATCAACGCCGATCAGGTCGAGGCGTTCCTAGTGGGCGAGTTTCTATCGGTCGCTGGGCGGCTCACGGTTGTTGAGAGGCGCGCCGTCGTCCGCGACGTCATCGGATTGGCCGAGGTGGAGGAGGCAATCCGCCACACTACCGACGCCATGCGTGAGCCGGGTGCGGACATCCCCGCGCTCGTCGAACGCCTAAGCGCTCTCACCGGATCGCGAAACGAGCTCGCGGCGCGGCCTGTCGAACCTGTCATCGAGACCGTCGAGACGGGCGAGACCTACGGCGAGCGGTGGGAGCGGTCTGACACTAACGAACGCCGCGCGGCGCTGGAAAGTGTGCTCATGGGCCCCGTCCCCGTTGTCGCAATCGGGCGGGGTTACAGGCGGGTCGATGCTGACCGAGTATTGGCGCCGTGGCCCTGGCTCGACGAATATGCCGCACAGTACGTCGACCCCGGCTGGACTGACGCGCGACCGCTCGTCGCGCCCTGGGCGCCGCTGGACCCCTCTGGCGTGGGCCCTGAAATCGACCCGGACTGGTCCGGCTAACCACCTACGGCGCCGCGCGGGTCCGGTGCGCCGCATCGCTGAGGCACGCTACACCCCGGCGCCAGGCCCCCTAGCGTGGTGACGCGCGTTATGCACCTAGTCTGCACCGACCGATTCGTCGACCAAATAACCACACCGCACGCCGCGTTGTACACCTACTGACACCCCAAGGGACGATGCTGAAAAGGCATCGTCCCTGGCATCGTCCCTGACCAGCGCCACTCCTACAACCGCGGAATCATGCGGTGAAATCGCCCACAGGGACGCTGGTCGATGCCCCCACACCACTAACCTCTAATGAGGTGAGTCGAAACGGTCACCGCCGCCCCGTGTCGTCGACCTAAGTGCACAACGTGCCATTGCGCGCGTCGCCGAGACCGCATGAGGTGCCCCGCGTGGCCCCCTCCGCCTCGGCCCCACTCGCGGGCATCCCGGCGGTATATCCAAGGGTAAAGAGGCTCACACACTTCTCGCCCCGGAAAGGTGCAACTTCGCAATGACGCACACTCTCACGTGTCACGCCTGCGGTGCCACGTTCACCGCCTCCCGTCGGCACGCCCTCACATGCTCCAATGCATGCCGCCAGCGCCGCCAGGCCCGACGCCGCGACGCCCTCATCGCCGACCTCTCCGCATTCGCGCGCGAGGCCGCCGCGGTCAAGCTAGCCGCCTGACCCGCCCTCACCTTCCCCCGTCGCCACCGTGCGACGCGTTCCGCCCGTCCGCCTCGCCGCCGTTCGCGACGGCATCGAGGGACAGCGGGCCACGCCCTGACCGGTCGCTCCGGCACGGCACACCTTCGACGCCCCCGGGCGTGGCCCCAAGTGGGCGCCACACCGGGGGCGTCGCCGTTTCACCCGACGACGCCGCCAAGGTGCGGCCCGTCACCGACCGCTAGACGCGGTTCTCCACCTCATCCACTCCAGGCGCACACCCTCGCGCCGCACATCTCCTAGGAGAACCCGCCACCATGGCAAACATCTTCCAAACCGACCCCACCGCCGTCGGCGACGTCGCCACTCTCCTCGCGCTCGCAAGTCTGCGCCTCGGCAACGTCGCTCAGCGTTTCGATTCGTCCGACTTCATCGCGGGCCGTGGCGACACCGTCTACCTGACAGTCTCAGGCGCCCTGGCCGCTCACGGGCGAGCGCTCGACGACGTCACCAACGCCATCATCAGCGAACGACTGTCGGAACTGCGCGAGCCGGTGAAGCTCTCGACTCACGCCTACTCCAGCGTCGTCCTTTCCGACGCCGAGCTCAGCCTCGACATCAAGGACTTCGGCAAGCAAGTACTCGACCCTCAGGCCACCGCCGTCGCGGCCAAGATCGAGCGCGCACTCGCCGACGTCATCGACGGTATTGACGTCGCCCCCGATGTGACGTTCATGCGCTCCAACCCGGTCTCGTTCTTCACCCAGGGCCGCGCCGCGCTCCGCGCCAAGGGCATCGACGTCGCGGGCGAGCCTCTCGTCGCGCTCGTCGGATCGGCGCTCTACGACATCCTCCTCGACTCCGGCGCGCTCGACGCGGACAAGCTCGGCGGCGACGCCTCGGCCCTCACCAAGGGCGCCGTGGGCAGTCTCCGCGGCTTCGAGGTCGTCGAGGCCACCTCGGGAGACCCGGGGGACGTCGTGTTCATGACGAAGCGCGGCTCGCTCTACCTCGCCAACCGCGCCCCCGAGGTCCCGACCGACGTGACCGGCAACAAATCCACGCACGAGGGATTCGAGCTCCGCGCCATCCAGGACTATGACGCCACCGTCACCGCTCAGCGGTCGGTCCTTTCGACCTTCGTGGGTGCGGGCATCCTCCCCGCCTACAAGGCCACCCGCACAGAGGATGTCGCCATCCAAGGCGAGGCGGACTTCGTCGCCGGTTCTGTGACGCTGTCCCCCATCCCCGGGGGCGCGACCGTCAAGGCCAACATCAGCAACGTCTAACCGACATACACCCGGCGCCACCAGCGCCACCGCGAGCCCGCCCGACCTCACCCCGGGCGGGCTCGCCCCGCACACGACAGGACACCTCGCATGACCGACACCACGCTCCCGCTCACCGACCCGACCGGCACTCGCCGCGAGGCGTTTCTCGCTCTCGTGCGGGACGAGGACATCATGCACAGCCTCGACAACGTCCCCGATGACACCCTCGTCAACATCGGTCTTGGGCTCGCTGTCGAGGCGTACGAGAACCGATGGGAGGGAACCCGAGGTCTCGCCGTCACCCGCTTCGGCGTCCCCTCCGACGTCATCGAGCTCCTCGCCGCCGCCGCCCTTGCGGCGCTGTTGCCGACCATGGGCGCCGTCATCCTCGCACGCCCGAACGAGGCCACGCTCGCCAACCTCCGCGCATGGCTGGCATCGCACGGTTTCCGCGCCACGCCGACACGCCGCTCGGGAAGCGTCAAGGGACGCCGCCGATGAACGCCTTACACCGCGTCACCGCCGACGACCTCGACGCCATCGCGCCTCTCGTTCCTCGTCGCGAACGCCACCGCCTCGCCCATCACCTCAACCGGCGCATCCACTACGCGATCGACTCGCCCCGGCGTGCCCCTTCGGGGTACCGGCGCCCCTACTCGCTCCGCCAATGGGAGGCCCTGCCCGAGGTCAAACGGGTCGAGGTGCTCACCGGCCACCTCGTGGCTCAATGGCTGAAGGACGGCCACGCACGGCACCGCGAGGACTGACAGGCCCCAAGGCATCCACCCGCGTGTCATCGCCGACAACCCTCCGTGCAGGGTGGGCGTGTAAACGCGCATTCCCCCGAGCCCCTCCCCTCACAATGAGCCTCCGCTCGCCTGATACGCCCATAAGGAGGCGCCGAATGAATACTCCTGCTCCTGCCCCCTCGCCTCCCGACCGCGCGCTCCTCCTCGACCCGCTCGTCATAGTCGAGGACGGCGACGACGGTTCCTCCCTAACGCCTCTGGCCTCCCTCGGGCACACGAGGGCGACCGCGACACCGGACATTCCTCGGGCCGCCGGTTCCCCCTGGCCGTTTGCTGGACGGGGGCGACTTCTGGACCCGCTCGTCACCGTTCGGGACGGTTCACGCGGCCCCACCCTCGTCCCACTCGCCGGGCTCGCCCTCGTCCGCTAGTTCTCCTCACCAAGGCCCCCGCTCCCGTCATTTGGCGCGCGAGCGGGGGCCTTCTGCGTGCACCGGTCCCGACGGGTCGCCGCGCCCGACCCCGCCTAGGAGCCCCATGTCCGCAAGCGTCATTGGACACGCCACCCTCGATATCGTCCCCTCGTCCAAGGGTTTCGGCTTCGCCCTCTCGGGCGACCTCGCACCCATCGGGGACGCGGGGGGCAAGAAGCTGGCCGACGGCGTCGGAGGTTTGCTGAAACGTGCCGTCTTGCCCCTTGCTGTCGCCGCGGGTGTCGCCGCGGGTGTCGCCGCGGTCGGCGGGTTCGTCGGCTCATCTGTCAAAGCGGCGGGCTCTCTGGAGCAATCCCTAAGCGCCATCGGCGCCGTGTTCAAGGGCAACGCCGGGCAAATGCACGCGTGGGCTCGCGGCGCGGCCATGGACGTCGGCCTTACCGCCAACGAGTTCAATGAGCTCGGCACCCTCCTCGGCTCGCAACTCAAGAACGCCGGGACGGCCATGTCCGACCTCGCGCCGCGCACCAATGAGCTCATCGGCCTCGGTGCCGACCTGGCCTCCATGTTCGGCGGCACCTCGAAAGAGGCCGTCGAGGCAATCTCCTCCGCCCTTAAGGGCGAGCGCGACCCCATCGAGCGCTACGGCGTGAGCCTCAAGCAAGCGACCATCGACGCCAAGGCCGCCGAGCTCGGGTTCGTCAAGGTCGGCGGCGCACTCTCCGCCGAGGCCACCACCGCCGCCACGCTCGCGCTCATCATGGAGCAAACCGCCGACGCACACGGCAACTTCGCCCGCGAGTCCGCCACCTACGAGGGCACCATGCAACGCCTCTCGGCGTCCTGGGGCAACATCACCGCGACCATCGGCCAAGGGTTCCTCCCCATCGCCACCGCGGCGCGCACCGTCCTCCTCGGCATGATGCCCGGCGTGCAAAGCGCCGCCGACTGGTTCGCCGGTCTCGCGCCCGCCGTCCAAGGCGTCACCGAGCTCCTCCTCTTCGGCAACTACGACGCGGGCCTCTTCACAGCGCTCGGAGGCATCACCGAGGACTCCGCCATCGTCGACATCCTGCTCGACGTGCGCGAGGCCATCCTCGCCCTGTCCACCTCCGCCGACCCCGCCCCGCTCGCCGACCTCGCCGTCGGCATCATCACGAGCGGCGCGGGAGCTCTCGCCGGTCTCCTCACGAGCCTCGCGACGATCCTGCCGGGCATCATCGCCACCGTCGTCGCCATGGCGCCCTCAATCCTCTCCGCCGCCACCGGGGCATTCACCGCGCTCGTCACCGCGCTCCTCACGGTCCTCCCGGCGCTCCTCGCCGCCGTCCTCGGGATGCTCCCGGCGATCTACACCGCCATCCTGAGCATGGGCGTGCTGTACCTGGACGCGGGCGTCCAGCTATTCGGCGGCCTCGTCACGGCGCTCGTGGGGGTGTTCCCTCCGTGGGTCGCCGCGCTCGTCGAGCTCTACCCGGCCCTCGCGGAGGCCATCCTCGGCATGCTCCCCAGCGTCGTCGAGGCGGGAATCTCGTTGTTCAACGGGCTCCTGCAAGCCCTCATCGAGCTCCAACCCGTGCTCCTCACGACGGTCTTGGGGCTCCTCCCGGTGCTGATCACGACCCTCGTGAGCATGCTCCCCGGCCTCGTCACCGCGGGCATCGAGCTCTTCCTCGGGCTCGTCGTGGCGATCCTCCGGGCGCTCCCTGCGACCATCACCACGCTCGTCGGCATCCTGCCCGCGCTCGTCTCGACGCTCATGGGCATAGTCCCCACCCTCATCGCCACGGGCATCGAGCTCTTCCTCTCCCTCGTCAAGGCCGTCGTCACCGTCGTCCCTGAGCTCGTCGGCACCATCGTCACCAAGGTCGTCCCGACCGTTGCGGGCGCCGCCCTGGACGCTGTCCCGCGACTCCTCCAAGCGGGCGCCGACCTCATCGCGGGACTCGTGCAAGGACTATGGGACGCCGCGGGACAGGTCAGCGCCATGCTCATCGACCTCATCGGCGGCGCCGTCGACGGCTTCCTCGACTTCCTCGGCATCCACTCGCCCTCGCGCCTGTTCCGCTCATTCGGCGCGCACATCGGCGACGACCTCGCGCTGAGCATCGGTCACATGGAGGACGACGTCACCGCCGATGCGCTCGCCCTCGCCGCCTCGGACTACGAGGCCGCCGAGGTCGCCGTCGGCGCGGGCTGGGCCGCGGGCACCGCGGCTGCGCTCGCCGAGCTCCGCAACGGCAACGCCGCACACCACGCCACGACGTTCGCGGACTACTCCACGTCACGCGAGGACAAGCAAGCCAAGCTCCAGCGCGCCCATCTCAACCTAGAGCGCATGATCGGCACCATGCCCGGGCTGTAGGGCTACCGTCGCTTACCGCCCCCGGGTGACCCACCGTGCACGATCCCGGGGCGGCCCGTGACGTAGATGCCCCGGTCTCGCCCCCGCGGGGGCCGGTCGTCGACCTTGCGCCGCCTGTCGTTCGCGACGCCGAAAGCCTCGTCAAGCTCGCTCGGTTCCTCGGTCTCCGGCGCACGCCTCGGCGTGAAGAGACCGGCGCCTCGCCTCGCCTCGAACCGCTCAGCCCGCGCCCGCTCGACGGGCGCACTCGTCCCCGGCTCCTCGCACCGCGCGCCGCGAGCATCCGTGTGGATCGACATGCGCCCGTCGGGCCTGAGCGCGTGCGACTCGTGGCACATGAGGCACTCGCGGAACCTGAGCATATGCCGACGCTACCGGCTCCCCCGGGCGTCGTGTAAACGCATGTGCCCGATTGAGCCGTCAGGGGTGGGGGGTGACTCCCCCACCCCCCCTCCCTTCCCTCCCGGTGCGGCATAGCGTCCGCCTGTGGCTACGTATCGCTCGTTTGTTTTTCGTAGACCCCGTCTGTTTCCTCAACCCCGCCCATGGAGGCGATCATGCAACGATGCACCGGCCCCTGTGGGCGCCTCATGCTCGTAACCGACTTCCCGCGCCGCGCCTCCGGCCAGTGCTGGGACTGTCACACCCGACGCCAGCCCGACCACCTGGGCTACGACCTCAACTCCGACCGGCGATAGCTCGCCCGGGAGAGATTGGACCCCCCGAATGCCTAGCCCGCTCCCCCCTGCCCTGTCCAAGCTGGAGAGCCGCCTCGGACTCCCCGAGGGCTCGCTCGTCGACGCCGACAAGGCACGCGCCGAGGACGCCATCGACGACGCCACGACTCTCGTTCTCGCCGAGGTCGCCGCTACCACCGCTGACCGCTGGGGCGTTGCGGCGCCCGCCGTTGTGGAGCTCATCGTCCTCAAGGCCGCACGCCGCGAGTACGAAAACCCCCGCGGATTCGCTCAAGAGACCCGTGGCGAGCACTCCGCCACGCTCGCTGAGTCCTCCGGCGTCTACCTCACGGGCCGCGAGGTGGCGCAAGTACGCCGCGCCGCGACGGGGCGCCGCGGTTTCGTCGGCTCCATTCGCACCCCCTCGGCCTACGAGACGACGGCGACGGCATGACCCCAAGGGCCTACATCGTCGGCACCTTTATCACCCCCGACGGCAAGACACGCGCTACCGGCACCATCATCGTCGAGCCGCACGGGCCCACCTTCCTCCCCGACACCACCCCACCGCTTATTGTTCTCCCGCGCCCCATCCGCGTCGAGCTCGTCGACGGCGCGTTCCCCCTCCTCGGTCTCGTCCCCGCGCGCTACCGCGTCAGGTTCCGCCTCCAAGGCGCCGCCATGCCCGCTCGCGACATCGAGCTCACCGCCGCGCACACCGAGGTCAACCCCCTCGACCTCGCCCTCGCAACCAACGCACCTCGCACCGCATGACCAACGCCCCCGGCCCGCTCTCACGAGCGCGCCGGGGGCGTTTCGTCGTTTCCGAGTCCCGCTACGCCGCGAGCTCGTGCTCCACGCGCACCGTTCCCTCATCCGTGGTGCGCCCGCCCCCGAACCGCTCCTCGGCCACGCCCGCGATGGCCGCCAGGTCGCTCGCCGACAGCACCGTCAGCGGGAAGGACGACGGCGCGCCGCTGTGAACGTCCAACGCTCGCACGAGCCGCGACCACCGTGCGACGGCATCGTCGAGCGCATTGGCCCGCGGCTCAGGAGCCTCAACCCCTATGACCACGCGAGAACGGAGCTCAAAGACACCGTCAACACCGCCCGCCGCGACGAAATCGTCGACCACATCGGCTAGCGCGCGGCGCCACGCGGCCACAAGAGACGGGCACCCGTCCTCTCGCCCCCGCATCCGGCCCGCCCAGGTGTAGGCCGCCGCCTCCATGTTGCGCCATCCGAAACGCGAGACCGCTAGCTCAAACTCATGCACTTTCGTAACCCCATTCAAGTGCCGTCCATCGGCGCCAAGACTGAACGTAGCATCGGTTTTTTCCCGATCAGACCACGTAAAGTGACTCACGCAAGTCGTCACAGTTGGCGTGGGACACTAGGTGAATGAGCCCCAGGGATACGACCCGACCCGAAAAGTTGCTTTTACTCGATACCGCGTCCCTTTACTTCCGCGCGTTCTACGGCGTTCCCGACAAGGTGAAGGCGCCTGACGGCACGTCGGTCAACGCGGTGCGGGGTCTGCTCGACATGATCGCCAAACTCGTCACCACCTACGAACCGACGCGGCTGGTGGCGTGTTGGGACGACGACTGGCGCCCCGCGTGGCGCGTCGACCTGTTGCCGAGCTACAAGGCCCACCGCGTCGTGGAAGCGATCCCGGCCGGCACCGATGTCGAGGAGGTCCCCGACCCGCTCGAGGCGCAGATCCCCGTCATCCGCGAGGTGCTCGCCGCGCTCGGCATCCCCGTCGTGGGGGCGGCCGAGCACGAGGCCGACGATGTGATCGGCACCCTCGCCACGCGCGCCGACGCGCCTGTCGACATCGTCACCGGTGACCGCGACCTCTTCCAATTGGTCGACGACGCCCGCGGAATCCGGGTCGTCTACACGGCGCGAGGGATGAGCAACCTCGAGATCGTCGACGATGCAACCGTCGTGTCCAAGTACGGCGTGCACGCCGAGCAGTACGCCGACTTCGCCGCGCTGCGCGGGGATCCCTCCGACGGGCTCCCCGGCGTCCCGGGCATCGGGGAGAAGTCGGCGGCGACGCTTCTCGGCGCGCACGGGTCGCTGGACGGCATCCGCTCCGCCGTCGCGGACTCCACCGGGGGCACGCCGGCCCAGCGCGCGAAAATCGCCGGGGCCTCCGACTACCTCGACGTCGCCCCCACCGTCGTCCGCGTCGCCCGCGACCTCACCCTCGCACCCTTCGACGACCGTCTGGGCTCGGTCGATCAGGCGGCCGCGCTCGCCCTCGCCGAGACGTGGAACCTGGGCACGGCGATGACCAGGGCCCTCGCCGCGGTTTCGCGCTGAAGCTCACCGCGGGCGTTCGAGCCATTCGCGCAGACGGTCGAGCGGCCACGTGGTCACGATGCGATCGACCGGCACACCCGCGGCCTCCGCCCGCGCGGCGCCGTAGTCGAGCAACGACAGCTGCCCGGGCGCGTGCGCGTCGGAGTCGATCGAGAAGAGGCACCCCGCATCGATCGCGAGGGCGAGCAGGTCGTCGGGCGGGTCCTGCCGCTCGGGCCGCGAATTGATCTCCACCGCCACCCCCGACTCCGCACACGCGGAGAAGACGGCAGCGGCATCGAAATCGGACGGCGGACGCGTCCCTCGCGCCCCCTCCACCAGCCGGCCCGTCACGTGCCCGAGCACATCGACACGCGGATCGCTCGCCGCGGCGACCAGACGCCGGGTCATCGGCCCTCGCTCCATGCGGAGCTTCGAGTGAGCGGATGCCACGACGACATCGAGCTCGCGCAGCAGCTCGTCCTGTTGGTCGAGGTCGCCTTCATCGAGGATGTCGACCTCGATCCCGGTGAGAAGGGTGAACCCCTCACTACGATGGCCGCGGACGATCTCCATCTGCTCCCGCAGGCGCTCCGGGGACAGCCCGTTGGCGACCGTGAGACGCGGGGAGTGATCCGTCAGTGCCAGGTACTCGTGCCCGAGGCCGCGAGCGGCATCCACCATCGCCTCGATCGGGGTGAGCCCGTCGGACCACTCACTGTGGCTGTGCAGGTCACCGCGCAGCCGAGCGCGCAACTCCTCCCCGCCCGTCGGCGCCGTCTCGGCGCGCAGTGTCGCCAGCCGTTCCGGCACCTGGCCGGCCAGCGCCTGCTGAATGACGGTGAAGGTCGATTCGCCGATGCCCGCACGACGACGCAGAGCCGGGTCGTGGAGCTCCTCGGGCGTCAGCCCCGCGATCGCCGCTGCCGCGGTGCGGAACGCCTTGGACTTGTAGCGCGAAGACCTCTCCCGCTCGAGCAGGTACGCGATCTCGGTCAGCGCCTCGAGCGGGTCCACGGACTACTCGGCCAGTTCTTTCGAGGTCTGCACCCAATCGTCGAGCTTCGCCGCTGCACGCCCGTCATCGATGGCCGCGACTGCGTCGGTCATCGCTTCGGCGAGACGCTCGAGGATCGGACGCTGCACCTCGGCCGCGTCTTGGAAGAGCCGGTAGGAGACCAGGCCGGCGGCGGCGTTCAGAAGCACGATGTCGCGGACGGGGCCTGCCTGACCGGCGAGCACGCGTCGAACGACGTCGGCGTTGTGGTCCGGTGACCCGCCGAGCAGGTCGTCGATGTCGGCGAGAGGGATGCCGAGATCCCGCGGATCCAGATCATGCTCGTGCACGTCGCCGCGGCTGATCTCCCACACGCGGCTGTGCCCGGTCGTGGTCAGCTCGTCGAGTCCGTCATCACCGCGGAACACCAGGGCGGTTGCCCCGCGTGTCCGGAAGACGCCCGTGATCAGCGGCACCCGATCGAGGTGCGCGACGCCCACGGCGTTAGCCTCGGCGCGGGCGGGGTTGCACAGGGGGCCCAGGAAGTTGAAGACCGTCGGAACGCCAAGCTCGGCCCGCGTGGGGCCGGCGTGGCGGAACCCGGGGTGGAACGCGGACGCGAAGGCGAACGTGATGCCCGTGCGATCGAGCGTCTCGGCCACCTTCTCGGGCGTGAGGGTCAACGCGATCCCCAGCGACGACAACACGTCCGACGATCCCGACGCGGAACTGGCGGCGCGGTTGCCGTGCTTGACGACCGGGACTCCGGATGCCGCCGCCACGATGGCCGCCATGGTCGACACGTTCACCGTGCCGAATCGGTCGCCGCCGGTTCCGACGATGTCGAGTACCTCGGCCCGGACCGGGAGCGGAACCGCCGCCTCGAGGATCGCGTCGCGGAAGCCGACGATCTCTTCGACGGTCTCCCCTTTGGCGCGCAGCGCGACCAGGAATCCGGCGAGCTGCGAGGGCGTCGCCTCGCCGGCCATGACCTGCCTCATCGCCCAGGTCGATTCGGAGACGCTGAGGTCGTCGCCGGCCAGCAGCGACGAGAGCAGATCGGGCCAGGTGAAGCGTTCCGCCATGCGATGATCCTTTCACACGCGTGTCGTCCTGCCGCATCGGCGTCCATGCCGTCGCGGATGCCGATAGATCTTGCTCCGTACCGGGGATTCCTTGCTAATTCTGAGGCTTCCCTAAGTCTCGACGATGGAATATCTCATGTTCGGGATGGGATGATCGGGCCGCCGGATCGCGCATAATGGAACGGTGACGACCTCAGCGACGTATTCCCAGGCCGTGCGTGCCGTGAAGCGACCCGACCCGGTCGCCGTTGGCACCATCGTGTGGCTGGGCAGCGAGGTCATGTTCTTCGCCGGCCTGTTCGCGATCTACTTCACCTTGCGCAGCACCTCCGCGTCCCTGTGGGCCGAAGAGACCCAGCTGCTCAACGTCCCCTTCGCCCTGGTCAACACGCTCATCCTCGTGCTGTCCTCGGTCACCTGCCAGATGGGCGTGTTCGCCGCCGAGCGGTACCAGCCGTACCGCACCGGCAAGGCCACCGGCTTCAAGCAGTGGGGAATGGTGGAGTGGTTCTACCTCACCTTCATCCTCGGCGCGGTCTTCGTGTCGGGTCAGGTGTGGGAGTACGCGACGCTGGTAGCCGAAGGCATGCCCATCAGCGCCAACCCCTACGCCTCGGCCTTCTATCTCACCACCGGCTTCCACGCCCTGCACGTGACGGGTGGCCTCATCGCCTTCTTGCTCGTGATCGGTCGCGCGTACGCCGTGAAGAACTTCGGGCGCAAAGAGATGACGACCTCGATCGTCGTGTCGTATTACTGGCACTTCGTCGACGTCGTCTGGATCGCCCTGTTCTTCGTCATCTACTTCCTCAAATAAGAGAGCTGCACTTCACATGGCACGCGAGAAGAAAACTCGTCGGGCGTCCGGGCGCCGTAGCCCCTTGGCCGCCGCTGCGCTGATCGGTATCGGACTCCTCCTCACCGGAGGCGTCTACGCCGGTGCATCGGCCGCGATGGCCGCGACCTCCACCACGCCCGTGAGCGAGGCGAACTCCGCCAGCGCGGTCGAGGAGGGCGAGAAGCTGTTCCAGGCCAACTGCGCCACGTGCCACGGCCTGAACCTCGAAGGCAGCCAGCAGGGGCCGTCGCTGTTCGGTGTCGGCGAGTTGTCGGTGCATTTCCAGGTGTCGACCGGCCGCATGCCGCTGCAGGCCCAGGGCCCGCAGGCGCCGGTCAAGCCCGTCCAGTTCACCGACGAGCAGATCAACGCGATCGCGGCCTACGTGCAGTCGTCCGCCCCCGGCCCGCAGTACCCGACCGAAGATCTGGTCGACGGCGAAGGCGATCTGTCGCACGGTGCGGAGCTCTTCCGTATCAACTGCGCGATGTGCCACAACGTCGCCGGCGCCGGTGGCGCGCTGACCGAGGGCAAGTGGGCACCGGACCTCCACACCGTCAGCCCCGTGAACATGTACGCGGCGATGGTCACCGGACCGCAGAACATGCCGGTCTTCAACGACCTCAACCTCACCCCCGAAGACAAGCGCGACGTCATCTCCTACCTGATGTACCTGCAGAAGACCGACTCCCCCGGTGGTTACGCCCTCGGGTCGCTGGGCCCGGTCTCCGAGGGTCTGTTCATCTGGATCTTCGGTATCGGGGCGCTCATCGCCCTGACCGTGTGGATCACGGCGAAGTCCAACTGACCGTCGTCTTCGACATTACGTAAACGCACGAGGAGCACCATGGCACACGAGGACGACGCACTCGAGCACGAGAGGGCTTCCTGGAAGCCCGGCTCGGGGCTCGCCGTCGCGGTTCCCGACGCCGCCAGCAACCCGGGACTGCCCGGTCACCGTCAGCGGATGACCGACAAAGACCCGCAGGAGATGAAGCGTGCGGTCCGCACGGTCTACACCCTGTTCTACGTCTCGGTCGCGGCGAGCATCTGGGCGAGCATCGCCTACATGATCTTCCCGATCGAGTCCGGCGCGATGATCGACATCCGCTACAACAACCTCTTCATCGGGCTCGGCATCGCTTTCGCGCTGCTCGCGATCGGCATCGGCACCATTCACTGGGGCAAGTCGGTCATGTCCGACAAGGAGTACATCGAAGACCGGCATGCCACGCGCGGACGCGACGAGGTTCGCGAAGGTGCGATCAACGTCTTCGTCGAGGCCAATAAGGATTCGGGATTCGGTCGTCGCGAGATCATCCGCAACTCGATGTTCGCCGCCCTGGCCGCCTCCATCATCCCGGGAATCACCCTGTTCCGCGGTCTGGCACCTCAGGATCAGGACCCCGTGAAGCTGCTGAGCCACACGATGTGGAAAGAGGGCATGCGCCTGTCGCACGACCCCTCCGGTCGTCCGATCCGCGCGGCCGACGTCACGCTCGGTTCCGCGTTCCACGTCATCCCCGAAGAACTCGCCGGCCTCGGTCACGACGAGGGCTACCTGGAAGAAAAGGCGAAGGCGATCGTCCTGCTCATGCGCATGCAGCCGGAGCAGCTCAACCCCGAGACCAACAACCTGGACTGGTCGTACGACGGCATCATCGCGTACTCGAAGGTCTGCACGCACGTCGGCTGCCCCGTGGCGCTGTACGAGCAGCAGACCCACCACCTCCTGTGCCCCTGCCACCAGTCGCAGTTCGACGTCGCCAACGGTGCGGCCGTCATCTTCGGCCCGGCCGCCCGTCCCCTGCCGCAGCTCCCCATCACCGTCGACGCCGAGGGCTACCTCGTCGCGCAGAGTGACTTCCACGAGCCCGTCGGCCCCAGCTTCTGGGAGCGCTCATGAGTACCGGTACTCACCCCACCGAGAACGTCACCACCGAACCGGCGGTCTACTCCGGTCCGCCGAAGGCGCCTGCGGGTCGTGACGGCAAGCCGCTCGGCGGCCGCTTCGTCGGCGCTACGGCGAACTACCTCGACGAGCGCACGAGCATGTCGGGGCTGGTCAAGGAGCTCGGCCGCAAGGTCTTCCCGGACCACTGGTCGTTCATGCTCGGCGAGATCGCGCTGTGGAGCTTCGTGGTGGTGCTGCTGTCCGGCACGTTCCTGACGTTCTTCTTCCAGGCATCGATGGTCGAGACGCACTACAACGGTGCGTACGAGCCCATGCGCGGCATCGCCATGTCGGCCGCCATGGAATCCGCCCTGCACATCTCGTTCGACCTGCGCGGTGGCCTCCTGGTCCGCCAGATCCACCACTGGGCCGCGCTCGTGTTCGTCGCCGGCATCGGTGTGCACATGCTCCGCGTGTTCTTCACCGGTGCGTTCCGCAAGCCCCGCGAGCTCAACTGGGTCGTCGGCTTCATCCTCTTCATCCTCGCGATGGCCGAGGGCTTCACCGGCTACTCGCTCCCCGACGACCTGCTGTCGGGCAACGGTCTGCGCATCATCGACGGCATGATCAAGGGCCTGCCGATCATCGGCACGTGGACGTCGTTCCTGCTCTTCGGCGGCGAGTTCCCGGGCACCGCGATCGTCGGCCGCCTGTATACGCTGCACATCCTGCTTCTGCCGGCGATCCTCGTCGCGCTGCTCGCCGTGCACCTCATGCTCATGATCATCAACAAGCACACACAGTTCGCCGGCCCCGCCCGCACGAACAGCAACGTCGTGGGCTACCCGATCATGCCGGTGTACGCCTCCAAGATGGGTGGCTTCTTCTTCATCACCTTCGGTGTGATCGTCTTGATCGCCGCCTTGGTGACGATCAACCCCATCTGGAACTACGGTCCCTACGACCCGTCGCCCGTCTCCGCCGGTACACAGCCCGACTGGTACATCGGCTTCGCCGACGGCATGCTGCGCCTCATCCCGCCGCACCTCGAGTTCGTGCTGTTCGACCACACGTTCTCGTGGAACATCATCATCCCCGTCGGCGTGCTGGGCTTGTTCATCGTCCTCGTGCTGATCTACCCCTTCATCGAGGCGTGGGTCACCGGCGACAAGCGCGAGCACCACATCGCCCAGCGTCCGCGCAACGCGGCGACCCGCACCGCGATCGGTGCGGCGGGTGTGACGTTCTATGCGGTCATGTGGGCGGCGGCCTCGTCGGACATCATCGCGACGCATTTCCACCTCACGATGGAAGGCGTCATCCACGTCCTTCAGGCTCTGCTGATCGTCGGCCCGATCCTCGCGTACTTCGTCACGAAGCGCGTCTGCATCGCACTGCAGAAGAAGGACCGCGAGATCGCTCTGCACGGATACGAGTCGGGCCGTATCGTCCGTCTCCCGGGCGGAGAGTACATCGAGGTCCATCAGCCGGTGGACGAGTTCGAGCGCTGGAAGCTCGTCGACAACGAGACGTACGAGCCCCTCGTCGTCCGCCCGAACGACAAGGGCCAGATCCCTTGGCACGAGAACATCCGTGCGTCGGTGTCGCGCTGGTTCTTCGAGGACCGCCTCGCCCCGCTCACGCAAGCGGAGATCGATGCGGCCGTCGCTCACCAGCACCACGAGCTGGATCACATCTCGCACGAGGAGACCGACGAGATCGCCGGCGCCAACGCTCGCGCCGACGAGGACGGCCGCCCGCGGAACGCTGTAGGCGAGCGCGTGGAGGTCGAGATTCCCGCTCCGAAGGGTCTGGGCGAGCCCAAGCACGACAAGGGCGAGTAACACACTCCTCAATGAAGAAGCCCCGGTGCCGACGGCACCGGGGCTTCTTCGTGTCCCCCGACCTCAGAAGGAGCTGCTGGCTGACAGAGCCAGCCGGGCCTGCCCACCGGGCCCGCCCGACCGCTCTGGCAGGATCCCGCAGGACCATGGCATCCGGAGCCCTCCCTCCCCCACCTGCGTTCCCTAGCGTGGAACCATGACGGACGCCCTCACCTACTTCCAGAATCGCCTCTCCTTCGAGACCGATCCGTCCGACGTCTACGCCGCGCAGAGGGCGGGTTCGCACTTCGTGCTCGTCGACGTCCGCAGTGACGAGGCGTGGGCGCAAGGGCGGATCGTCGGCGCCGTACACCTGCCGTACCGCCAGATCGCGGAGCGTGCACCCCGAGAGATCAGGCCCGACACCGCCGTGGTCGTGTACTGCTGGAGTCCGGGTTGCAATGCCGGACAGAAAGCCGCCCTCGCCTTCGCGGAGCTGGGCTACTCGGTGAAAGAGATGATCGGCGGTTACGAGTACTGGGTCCGCGAGGGTCAGCCTTGCGAGAACGACGAAGGACCGGCTGAGCGAGTGTACGACCCGACCGTGATGGTCTTCCCCCGCCGCTGACGAGCTCGGACTCGTCCGCCCTGGGAGCCGGATGAGCTGATGAGGGAGCCGCCGGGAAGGCGCGCTCAGGCGCCTCCTGTCATAAGCTGCCGAGATGCCGCACCCTCCCCTGGAGCCGTTCGCGACGGGCTTCCTCGACCGCCCGGACGGCGCACGCCTGTACTTCGAGACGTCGGGCAACCCCGCCGGCCGACCGGCGGTGTACCTCCACGGCGGCCCGGGTGGCGGTCTCGGTCAGGGAGGGTATCGTCGACGGTTCGATCCCGACCTTCACCTCATCATCGGCCTGGATCAGCGCGGCTGCGGACGGAGCACCCCGTGGGCATGCGACGACCTCGGAAGTATGAAGGATCAGACCACGGATCACCTGGTGGACGATCTGGAGGCTCTCCGTGACCACCTCCAGATCGAAGCGTGGCTCGTCCATGGTGTCTCCTGGGGCACGACCCTCGCTCTGGCCTACGCCTTGGCCCACCCGCACCGTGTGTCGGCGATCGTCTGCTTCGCCGTCACCACAGGGAGCCGCTGGGAGATCGACTGGATCACCGACGGCGTTGCGGCGCTTTTCCCTGAGGCGCACGAGAAGCTGCGCGAGCCACTTCGATCCAACGAGCGGACGGTGGAGGGGTACGCACGCCTGCTCCGTGACCCGGACCCGCGGGTGCGCATCGACGCGGGCGACCGATGGGACGCCTGGGAAGCGACACACGTCTCTCTCGACCCATTCGCGACGCCCGCTCCGTTGCACGATGATGATCGACAACGTCTCACCTTTGCGACGCTCGTGACGCACTACTGGTCTCACGATTGCTTCCTGTCGGGCGACCGAGCTGTCCTTCGACGTGCACACCAACTCGCGGGCATTCCCGGCGTGCTCATCCACGGACGTCGCGACATCAGCGGCCCGTCGTTGACCGCATGGCAGCTGCACCGAGCGTGGCCCGGAAGTCGTCTCGAGATCGTCGAACAGGAGGGTCACGGAGGGCCGCGCAGCGCGGAGCTCGCCACGCACGCCATCGACGCCTTCGCCCGAGCAGCAGGGCCAGTCGGCTCTGCGTGAGTCGTCGGTGTCGGAGTCGCCTCCCCGGCAGACCCGCGGTCCGTCACGCCACGCGAACGGTCGACCTCCGCGCTCCCTGCGACTGCGTCGTGCGCAGCCAGCGAAGACCGCTCAGGCGGTCTCGACGTCCTCTGCGAACCACCGGGCCGCCGAACCGAAGAAGACCGGATCGACCGTGGAACTGTCCTCGTCGTCCACGACATCGCAGACCACGACCGTGACGTTGTCGCGCGTGCCCGCCTCGAGGGCCAGGGCCACCGCGGAAACCGCAGCCGCCCGCGGGCCCGGGGCCTCGGCGATGAGGCGAGCGACATCGACCTCGGGTACGTAGTCGGTGAGCCCGTCGCTGCAGAGCACCCACCGGTCACCGATACGCGGCGGACGCGTGGCCACAGAAACGACGTCGCCCTCGGCACCACCCAGAGAGGCGGTGATGATGTTGCGGCGAGGGTGGGCCGCGGCGGCCTCGGGCGGAATGATCCCATGGTCGACCAACGCCTGGACGTACGAATCATCACGCGTCTCGCGCGAGAACTCGCCGTCGCGCAGCAGATAAGCCCGCGAGTCTCCCGTGTGGGCCAGCAGGAGTTCGCCGGTCGTGCTCAGAAAGATCCCGGTGAACGTCGTCGCCATGCCTTCGAGCGCAGGATCGCGCTTCACGTGCGCCCGGATGTCCCAGTTCGCCTCGCGGATGCGCACGAGCAGGCCGTCGGCGTCGAGGCCTCCCCCTCGCGTCGCGACGAGGCGATGCAGCAATGCGGCTGAGGCCAGGTCACCCGACGGTCCGCCACCCACACCGTCGGCGACCGCCGCACCCCAGGACGCCGCGAACGCAGCGTCCTGGTTGGTGGGACGGTGGGCGCCGGCATCAGAAACGGCGGCCGTGATAAGCCGAACGGGCACAGGATCAGCGCGCGAAGTACCCGCGGTAGTACTCGTACACCCAACCGACAATCGCGACGACGAACACCGCGAATCCAACGGGGACGAGCCAGCTGCCCACGGCAAGACCGATCACGGCGATCGCCGCCGACGCAGCGAGCACGATGGGCCACCACGACCACGGGCTGAACTCGCCCATCTCGGGGTCGCCGTCGTCGATATCGGCCGTCAAAGTGTCTTCGGGCAGTTCACCGCGCTGCGCCTTGAGGACACGGCCGATGTAGAACGCGATCATCGTCGACATGAGGCCGAGGAATGACAGCGCGACAGTCCCGACCCACTCGACGCCGCCGTGCTGGATGAGGCTCCAGACGGTGTAGATCGCCGCGATGAGGAATGAGAAGACCGCGAGGATCCACCAGAGGTTGACATTGGTACGCATCGGATTACTTGACCTCTCCGGCCGCAGCGTCGACAACAGGTGCGTCGGGTGCGTCCTTGGCCGGACCCACGCCGACCGGGATGCCGGCCTCGGGGTGGTTCAGGTCGAACGCGGGACGTTCACTGCGGATGCGCGGAATAGAGGTGAAGTTGTGACGCGGCGGCGGGCACGACGTGGCCCATTCGAGCGACGCGCCGTAGCCCCACGGGTCGTCCACCGTCACGCGCGGCGCCTTGCGCGCCGTGATCCAGACGTTCAGCAGGAACGGGATCATCGAGGCGCCGAGGATCATCGAGCCCACGGTGGAGAGCTGGTTCTCCCACGCCCATCCGTCGGCCGCCGCGTAGTCGGCGTAGCGGCGGACCATACCGTCGACGCCGAGCCAGTGCTGGATGAGGAAGGTCATGTGGAAGCCGACGAACAGCATCCAGAAGTGCACCATTCCGAGACGCTCATTGAGCATCTTCCCGGTCCACTTGGGCCACCAGAAGTAGAAGCCGGCGAACATCGCGAACACCACGGTGCCGAACACGACGTAGTGGAAGTGCGCCACGACGAAGTACGAGTCGGACAGGTGGAAGTCCAGCGGGGGCGAGGCGAGGATGACACCGGTCAGACCGCCGAAGACGAACGACACGAGGAACCCGAGAGCGAAGACCATGGGCGTCTCGAAAGTGACCGATCCTCGCCACAGCGTGCCTATCCAGTTGAAGATCTTCACGCCCGTCGGGACGGCGATGAGCATCGTCATGAGCGCGAAGAAGGGCAGCAGCACCCCGCCGGTGACGTACATGTGGTGCGCCCACACGGCCACCGAGAGCGCCGCGATCGCGATCGTCGCGTAGACGAGGGTCTTGTATCCGAAGATCGGTTTGCGGCTGAACACCGGGAAGATCTCGGACACGATGCCGAAGAACGGCAGCGCGATGATGTACACCTCGGGGTGGCCGAAGAACCAGAACAGATGCTGCCAGAGCAGGACGCCGCCGTTCTCGGGGCTGTAGATGTGCGAGCCGAGCACGCGGTCGGCGGCAGCGGCGAAGATGGCTGCCGCGAGCACGGGGAATGCCAGCAGGATCAGGATGCTCGTGATGAGGGTGTTCCACGAGAAGATCGGCATGCGCCACATGGTCATGCCGGGGGCGCGCATCGTCAGCACGGTGGTGATGAAGTTCACCGCACCGAGGATCGTGCCGAAACCGCTGATGCCGAGACCGAGCATCCACAGGTTTCCACCGACGCCCGGCGAGAAGCTCGCATTCGCCAGCGGCTGATAGGCGAACCACCCGAAGCCGGCCGCACCCTGAGGGGTGAGGAAGCCGGACACGGCGATAGTCGAGCCGAAGAGGAAGAGCCAGAACGCGAAGGCATTCAGACGCGGGAACGCCACGTCAGGGGCACCGATCTGCAGCGGCAGCAGCGCGTTGGCGAAACCGGCGAAGAGCGGAGTCGCGAACATCAGCAGCATGATCGTGCCGTGCATGGTGAAGAGCTGGTTGTACTGCTCTTTCGTCGGGATGATCTGCATGCCCGGCTCGAAGAGCTCAGCACGGATGATCAGAGCCATCACGCCACCGAGCATGAAGAACAGGACGGACGCGATCAGGTACATGTACCCGATGGTCTTGTGGTCGGTGGACGTGATCCACTTGACGACCAGGTTGCCCTTCTGCTCGACACGCGTGGTGCTCAGCAGTGCGGCTTGACGCGGCGGGAGAGTCGTCGGCCGCGAAGGGCCCGTCCCCTGGAGCGGAAGCGTCGTGGCCATGATCACTCGTTCCCTTCGGTACCGGTCGTCGTCAGGTTCTGCAGACGCGACAGGTCGCTGATGTCGCCCACGTCGCCGGCGCGGCGCAGCGAGTCGAGATAGTCGTCGTACTCGGCTTCGCTGACGACCTTGACGTTGAAGAGCATCGCGGAGTGGGACTCACCGCAGAGCTCGGCGCACTTGCCCTCGTACGTGCCCTCGCGAGTGGGGGTGAACGACCACTCGTTGTCGCGGCCGATGTACATGTCTTTTTTGTAGAGGAAGTCGATGATCCAGAACGAGTGGATGACGTCGCGCGAGCGGAGGTCGATCTTGACCGTCTTGTTCACCGGAAGATAGAGGGTCGGCACGTCGTCGAGGTCGTAACCATCGGACGTCGCCTTGGCCTGGACTCCCATCGAGTAAACGGCGTCGGAGTTGTCTTCTTCCTCGCCGTTGTACTGGAAGTCCCACGCCCACTGCTTGCCGTACGCGGTGATCGACACATCCGGGTCGTCGTACTGCGTCTCGAGGGTGTTCTGATCGCGAGCCGTGAATGCGAAGAAACCCACGACGAGGATGAGCGGGACGATCGTGTAGAAGATCTCGACCGGCATGTTGTACCGCAGCTGGACCGGGAGGCCCGACTGACCCTTGCGACGGCGGTAGGCGATGACCGACCACAGCATGAGGCCCCAGGTGACGACACCCACGGCGAGGAGCACGATCCACGAGTTGACCCACAGACCGGCGACCATGTCGGTGTGGTTCGTCGCGGGCGTTCCGTCATCGACGAAGCCGGGCAGGAATCCGTGCAGCTGGGTCGTGGTGCAGCCCGAGAGGACAGCGACCGACGCGATCCCGAGAGGGAGGGCGGCCCAGCGAAGGCGACGTTTGGAGGGCACAATGCACCTTTCCGGGTCGTGGATGAAGCTTTGACAGTCTACGGCAACCTCTCACCGTTCTCAGGCCATTCGTCCAGTGCCGAGACATCGAGAACCCCCGGATTCCACGGTCTGATCCGTGGTCCAGGGGTTCTCGGAAACGACGCCACCGAACGGTGGCCGAGCTCAGTGGAAGCTGTCGCCGCAGGCGCAGGAACCCTGCGCGTTCGGGTTGTCGATCGTGAAGCCCTGCTCCGCGATCGTGTCCTTGAAGTCGATGCTCGCACCATCGAGGTACGGCACGCTCATGTCGTCGACGATGACTTCGACGCCGTCGAAGTCGACGACCTTGTCGCCGTCGAGGTGGCGCTCGTCGAAGTAGAGCTGGTAGATGAGTCCGGAGCATCCGCCGGGCTGGACGGCCACGCGCAGACGCAGGTCGTCGCGACCCTCCTGCGAGAGGAGGCTCTTCACCTTGTCGGAGGCGGCGGCGGTCAGGCCCACGCCGTGCTCACGGGTGTCGGCGGGCGACAGAGTGGTGTCGGTCATGGCGATGCCCTTCAGGTTGGTCGGTCGCGGGGACGAGACGAGTCTACGCCGATCCCACCCCCGCGGTCCCGTCAGACCGTGCGTTCGTTCATGCGCGCGAGAAGCAGGGCCTCGGACACGAGGGCGTTGCGGAAGGTCTGAAGGTGCAGCGACTCGTTGGGGCTGTGTGCGCGCGCGTGCGGGTCCTCTACCCCCGTCACCAGGATCTGCGCCGCAGGGAATTCGCGCACGAGGTCGGCGATGAAGGGGATGGAACCGCCGATGCCGACGTCGACGGACGCGACGCCGTACCCGTCGGCGAACGCTGCGCGCGCCTCCCCGACGGCCCAGCCGCTCGTGTCCACGAGGAAGGAATTGCCGCAGTCCACGTCGCGGAACTCCAGCCGCGCGCCGAACGGGGCGTGGGCGCGCAGGTGCTTCTCGATCGCGACGAACGCCTCCTCGGCATCCTGTCCGGGGGCGACGCGTGCGCTGATGACCACGCTCGTCTCGGGGGCGAGGGTGTTGGATGCCGACGCCACGGGCGTGGCATCCCATCCGGTGATGGTGAGGGAGGGCTTGTTCCAGATGCGACTGAGGATGGAGTCACGGCCGATCGGGCTGACCCCCTCGAGCAGTCCCGACTCCTCGCGGAGGGTGGCCTCGTCGTAATCCGGGGTGGCGGCGTCGCGCACCGCGAGGCCGTCGACGGCCACGGCGCCGTCGTCGTCCCACAGGGTCGCGAGCAGCTTGACCGTGGCGAGCATGGCATCCGGGACCGCGCCGCCCATCATACCCGAGTGCGAGGCGTGCTCCAGGGTGCGCACCGTGAGCGTGAATCGGGCGTTCCCGCGCAGCGACACCGTGAGCCCGGGGGTGCGTTCGTCCCAATTGCCGGAGTCGGCGACGACGATCACGTCGGAGCGCAGCGCGTCGGCGTTGTCGGCGAGGAACTGCGCGAACGACCGGGAGCCGTACTCCTCTTCACCCTCGACGAAGACGGCGAGGCCCAGGTCGAGGTCGTCGCCCAGCACGTCGGCGACCGCACGGACGGCCCCGACGTGGACCATGACACCGGCCTTGTCGTCGGCGGCACCTCGGCCGTAGAGACGACCGTCGCGAACCGTCGGCTGGAACGGCGGGGAGTCCCACAAGGCGTCATCGCCGGGGGGCTGCACGTCGTGATGCGCGTACAGCAGCACCGTCGGGCGACCGTTGCGGGCGGCGCGCGAGGCCAGCACCGCCGGCTGGCCCATCTCCTCGGTGCCGGGGATGGCGGCGCGCGTCACCGTCACCGAGTCGAAGACACCGGTGCCCTCGAGGAGGGCGGCGACGGCGTCGGCGCTTCGCACCAGGGCGGACTGATCGAAGGCCGGCCAGGCAATTGAGGGGATGCGCACGAGGGAGCCGAGATCGGCGAGGGCTGCGGGGATGCCGGCGTCCGCTGCATTTTGCACAGCGTCCTGCCGGGACAGGTCGAGGGTCATGCGGGTAATCTTAAATCTCCCGATCAACGAAGCACCGAGGTTTCCCGTGGCCAAGTCCCCTGCCCCCGCCCCCAACGACACCCCCGTCGACCCGACGGAGTTCGGCACGGGCAAGGGCCGTGCGACCCCGTCACGCGCCGAGCAGGAGGCCGCGCGCAAGCGCCCGCTCGTGCCCGACACCAAAGAGGCCAAGGCCCGCGCCCGGGCGGAGCTCGCCGCGCAGCGCGAGAAAGCTCGCATCGGCATGGCGGCCGGCGAGGAGCGTTACCTGCCGGTGCGCGACCGCGGCCCTCAGCGCCGTTTCGCGCGGGACTTCGTGGATGCCGGATGGCACCTCGGCGAGGGCGTCATGCCGTTCATGGTCATCGTGATCGTCGCGACCCTCATTCCCATGTCGATCTTCCAGTACTGGTCGTTCGTGGCGCTGTGGATCTTCATCCTCTTCGTCGTCGGCGACATGATCATCACCTCCATCCGCGTGAAGAAGGCCGCGAAGGAGAAGTTCGGCGAGAGCAAGCTCGAGAAGGGCCTCGGGTGGTACGCGGCGATGCGGACCGTTCAGATGCGCTTCATGCGCCTGCCGAAGGCCCAGGTCAAGCGCGGTCAGTACCCGGTCTGATCCCGAGTATCCGACGAACGGCGCGCCTTCGGGCGCGCCGTTTCTCATTCGCGTCGACGTCCCTCTCCGGCCGGCCGTGGACGGGTCGCCACGCGACTCCCCCGTGTCATTCGCGCCGGCGTGCCTCCCCGGCCGGACGCGGACGGGTCGCCACGCGGCTCTCTCGTCTCCTTCGCCCTGGCGTGCCTCCCCCGCCGGACGCGGAAGGGTCGCCGTGCGGCACGCCCGGCTCATCCCCGCAGGCACACGACCGCGGAAGAGAGCCCGCGGGCTTGCCTCACCGACCGCGCGCGAGGCCCCGGTTGATCTGTCGGGCCCAGAGCGGGCCGCGATACAGGAACCCGGTATAGCCCTGCACGAGGGTCGCCCCGGCGGCGAGCCGGTCGCGCACGTCGTCGGCGGTCTCCACTCCCCCGGCCGAGATGACGACGAACTCCGCCGGAACGGCCTCGCGGACGAGCCGCAGGACATCGGCCGCGCGCGCCTTCAGCGGCGCACCGGAAAGACCGCCGGCGCCCGCCGCCTCGACGGCGGCGGCATCCGTCTGCAAGCCGGAACGCTCGATCGTGGTGTTGGTGGCGATGATGCCCGACAGCCCCGCATCCACGGCGAGGCGCGCGATGTCCTGCACCTCGGAGTCGTCGAGGTCGGGTGCGATCTTGACCAGCAGCGGTGTGTCGCCCGCGGCATCGCGCACCGCCGTCAGCAGCGGGCGGAGGGTCTCGACCGCCTGCAGCCCCCGGAGTCCCGGGGTGTTGGGTGACGAGACGTTGACCACGAGATAGTCGGCGAGAGGGGCGAGCATGGTCGCGCTGCGGACGTAGTCGGTGGTGGCGTCGTCGACGGCCACGACGCGGCTCTTGCCGATGTTGACGCCGATCACAGGACGCGTGCGCGTGCGGCGCAGGCGTCGGAGCTTGGCCGCGGCGGCCGCTGCTCCATCGTTGTTGAAGCCCATGCGGTTGATCACCGCGCGATCGGCGACCAACCGGAACAGACGGGGCTTCGGGTTGCCGGGCTGCGGCAGGGCCGTGACGGTGCCGACCTCGACGTGGCCGAACCCCAGGGCGCCGAGGCCGCGCCCCATCGTGACGTTCTTGTCGAAACCAGCCGCCACACCGAACGGCGACGGGAAGTCGAGCCCGAGAGCCCGCACGCGCTGGTCGGGGGTCGGCGCCGTGAAGCGGCGGACCACGGATGCCACCGGCTCGACGCCCGCCGCGCGGATGACGAGAGCACCGAGGTGGTGCGCGAACTCGGGATCGAAGCGGGTGAGGACGGTGCGGAACAGAAGCGGATACATCACCGTCAGGCTACTGGACGCCCATCGAGATCGCCGTCCGCGGCGTCGGACGCGCTGGTCGCGTGATCCGCTCGCAGCTGTGCGATCGCCGCATCGAAATCCTCGAGGGAGTCGAACGCCTGGTAGACGCTCGCGAAGCGGAGGTAGGCCACTTCGTCGAGGTCGCGGAGGGGGCCGAGGATCGACAGTCCGATCTCATTCGCCTCGATCTGCGACGATCCCGTCTGGCGGATCGCCTCCTCGACCCGCTGGGCGAGGACGGCGAGATCGGCGTCGGTCACCGGTCGCCCCTGGCAGGCCTTCCGCACCCCCGACATGACTTTCTCGCGGCTGAACGGCTCGACGACGCCCGAGCGTTTGATGACGTTCAGGCTCGCGGTCTCGACCGTCGAGAATCGCCCGCCGCACTTCGGGCACTGGCGACGACGACGGATGCTGAGACCGTCGTCGCTCGTGCGAGAGTCGATGACGCGCGAGTCGGGATTGCGGCAGAACGGGCAGTGCACGCTCAGACCTCGAAGCGCGCGGTGACGGCCTCGCCGTGCGCGGGCAGCGCCTCGGCCTCGGCGAGGACGACGATGGCGTCCCGCACCTCGGACAGCGCAGCGCGGTCGTACTCGACGACCTGCTGGGGCCGCAGGAACGTCGCCGCCGACAGTCCCGCGCTATACCGAGCCTGACCACCCGTGGGGAGCACGTGATTGCTGCCGGCGAGGTAGTCGCCGAGGCTCACGGGCGTGTACGGGCCGACGAACACCGCGCCGGCGTTGACGAAGTCCTGCGGCCGCGGATCGGAGAGGTGCAGCTCGAGGTGCTCGGGGGCGTAGGCGTTGCTGAACGCCGTGGCCTGGGCGATGTCGTCGACGAGCACGACGGCCGATTGCGGGCCGTGGAAGGCGGCGGTCACGCGCTCACCGTGGCGCGTCGCGGCGACGCGCGCGGGCAGCGCGGACTGCACGGCCTCGGCCAGATCGGCGGAGTCGGTGACCAGCACGGCGGACGCCTGCTCGTCGTGCTCGGCCTGGCTCACCAGATCGGCCGCGACCAGGGTGGGGGTGGCGCTGTCGTCGGCGACGACGAGGATCTCGGTCGCTCCCGCTTCGGAATCCGTGCCGACTCGGCCCGCCACGGCCCGCTTGGCCGAGGCGACGAAGTTGTTGCCGGGTCCGGTGACGACGTCGACGGGGTCGAGGCCGATCTCGGAGACCCCATAGGCGAAGGCCCCGATGGCGCCGGCGCCGCCCATCGCGTACACCTCGGTGACCCCGAGCAGCCGCGCGGCCGCGAGGATGACCGGGTGCACGCGCCCGCCGAACGCGGACTGCGGCGGGGAGGCGAGGGCGACCTCGCGGACACCGGCGATCTGGGCCGGGACCACGTTCATCACGACGCTCGAGGGGTAGACCGCTTTGCCGCCGGGCACGTACAGCCCTACTCGCCGCACCGGCTGCCAGCGCTGAGTGACGCGCGCACCGGGACCGATCTCGGTCACGACCGGAGCGGGGACTTGCGCGGCGGAAGCCGTGCGGACGCGCTCGATGGCGGCGTTCAGGGCCGCGCGGATCTCGGGGGCGAGGTCGCGCAGTGCCTCATCGAGGTGGTCGAGGGGCACCCGGATGGCGTGGTCGACGACGCGATCGAATCGGGCGGCCTGCTCGCGCAGAGCCTCCTCTCCGCGGTGGGCGACGTCGTCGACGAGACGCGCCGCCGTGGCGAGGGCCTCATCACGCGCGGCGTCGGCCCGCGGAACCACGGCGAGGAACTCGGCCGGCGAGAGCGCGCGGCCGCGGAGATCGATCGTGCGAAGCATACGTCCAGGTTACCGGCCGTGTCGGCGTCGCCTCGCGCGCCGGAGCTGATCGCAGGCGGTGCTCAGGCGGGACGTGTCGGGGACACGGGTTCGTCGCGTCGAGCACAGCGAGGGACCGTGCCGGCGCCACGCGCCGCGCGGCGTTCCGACTGTGCGAGCCGCCGCGCCCGCGACGGGGCGGCTCGCAGAGGGTGATCAGCCCCGGGTGACACCCGAGACGTCGTGCAAGTAACCGATACGGCCGTCGTCGTGGCGCACCACGAACGTCTCGCCGCGATCTTCGACGACGAGAGCCCACGCGGTGGGTCCGATGTGGAAGATCGGCGTGCCGTAGTCATCGACGATCTCGCGCTCCGCCGGCGCCAGCGCCCAGAAAGCCTGGGCGTGAGGGTGATCGCGGTCGTCGTGAGCGTCGTGCCCGCGGTCCTGCCGGACGTCATCGTGCGAGGGACGGGGATCGTCATCGCGGCGCTCATCACGGTCGGCGCGCAGCGGCGCGAACACGTCGGTGTCATTGTCGGCGTCGGCGTGGGCGGCGGGAAGGACCGTCGTGCGCGGGGCGGCATCGTCAGGCGTGACATCCGTGGAGCCGGTGTAGCTGCCCGGCGTGGGGATGTCGGAGTCGTGTTCGACGACGGGGGCCGCCGGGCGGGACACGGTGTGCTCGGGTGCGTCGTGCTGGGGGTCACGGGGGGCGCGGGCGACACGAGGCGTGCGGGGGCGTGCGATGACGGGGCGGATCGGGCGGGCACTGCGGTGCGCGGGAACCTCTTCGCGCCCACGGAAGTCCTGGGCGAAGTGCGGGATGATGGGTCCGAAGACGGTCAGCACGACACCGGCGAGGAGGACGACGGCCTCCACCCAGATGACCCACGATCGCGTCCAGATCCCGGTCTCACCGAAGATCGCCACCGTGTCCCAGACCCACGAGACCCACACGATAGCCGAGACCGTGAAGGCGACCGAGGCGAACTGATCGATGCCGAGCGAACCGACCCGGCGGATCCCCTGCGGCGACAGCCGGCGCAGGATGAGAAGGCCGACGGCGACGGTGGGCAACGCGACGGTGGGGATCCACCACAGGCCGGAAAGCCACACGTTCATGCCGCCGATGAGGACACCCGACGGAGAGTCGAGGATGTTCGTGCGGAAGAACGACACGAAGAAGGCGACGACCCAGATGCCGAGAAGGGCTATCTCGCGGACCGAGAAGGGACCGACCCCGTACTGAGGCGCGTCCGCGCCGCGGGGGGCGTCGCTCTCGCGCGCCCCCGAGTTGGCGTGCGCAGAGGCCGGGACGGAACGGTGTTCTCCGGCGGGTACCGACGAGACGGTGTGGTCGTGGGCGGACGTCTCGTCGTCGAAAGCATCCGGATGCTCACGATCGGCGGGCGTGCTCCCGTCGTGGGGGTTCTGATCGGTCACGATGATCCTTTCGCCAGAGCGCGGAAACGCCTGGTCATCATAATCACGGGCTGGTCGGCATCCGCGGGGCTTGCAGCGAGCGTCGTCGGGACGGTTCAGCCGAGGCAGTTCGGCCCGAGGAGGCCCTTCAGCTCGCCGAACAGGTCGGCGGTCACGCGGACGGGCATGGGCACCTCGAACACCTTCGCGGTGCCGCCTTTGTGCAGCTTGAGCACGACCTCTGTCGAGCCCGAGTGCCGACGGAGCATCTGAGCGAGCTCGCCCACCAGTGCCTCGTTCGCGCGTTGCTCGGGCACGACGAGCGTGAGACCGCCGGTTTCGTCGAGTCCCTCGAGATCGGGCGCGAACGCACTCTGCGCGTGGAGATTCAGCCCGTCGTCGCGCCGCGAAACCCGGCCGCGCACGACCATGATGGAATCGGCCAGCAGCGCAGGCGCGAATTCGGCGTAGGTCTTGCCCATGAACATCACGGTCACCTCGCCGTTGAAGTCCTCGACGGTGACCATGCCGTAGGGATTGCCGCTCTGCTTGGCGACGCGGTGCTGAACGCTCGTGAGCAGGCCCGCCACCGTGACCTGGTCGCCGTCCTGCACATCGTCGGACGCCAGCAGGTCGTGGATCGACGTGGAGGCGTGTTTCGCCAGCGGCACCTCGAGGCCCGCCAGGGGGTGGTCGGAGACGTAGAGTCCGAGCATCTCGCGCTCGAACGCCAACTTGTCTTTCTTCGTCCACTCCGGACGCTCGGGCACCTTCGTGACCTGCTGCGGCTCGTCCCAGAGCGAGTCGAAGTCGAACCCGACCTCGCCGTTGGCCTCGCGCCTCTTGTCGAGTACCGCGCCCTCGCAGGCGTCCTCGTGCACCTCGATCAGCGCGCGTCGAGTGGAGCCGAGGGTGTCGAAAGCTCCCGCCTTGATGAGCGATTCGACGGTGCGCTTGTTGGCGACGTGGAGGGGCACTTTCGAAAGGAAGTCGTGGAACGAGGTGTAGCGGGACTCCTGACGGGCGGCGACGATGCCGTCGACCACGTTGGTGCCGACGTTGCGGATCGCGCCCAGGCCGAAGCGGATGTCTTCACCGACGGCCGCGAAGAACCGGATCGACTCGTTGACGTCGGGCGGCAGAACCTTGATGCCCATGCGACGGCACTCGTTGAGGTACACCGCCATCTTGTCTTTCGAGTCGCCGACGCTCGTCAGCAGCGCCGCCATGTACTCGGCGGGGTAGTGCGCCTTGAGATACGCGGTCCAGTACGACACGAGCCCGTAGGCGGCGGTGTGTGCTTTGTTGAAGGCGTAGTCGGCGAACGACTCCAGCACCTTCCACAGCGTCTGCTGCGCAACGTCACCGAAGCCCCGCTCGGTCATTCCGCCGAAGAAGATCTCTTTCTGCTTGTCGAGCTCGCTCTTCTTCTTCTTGCCCATCGCACGGCGGAGCAGGTCGGCCTGGCCGAGCGTGTAACCGGCGACGCGCTGCGCCACGGCCATCACCTGCTCCTGGTAGACGATCAGTCCGTAGGTGGTGTCGAGGATGTCGGCGAGCGGCTCCTCGAGCTCGGGGTGGATGGGCTCGATCTCCTGCTGCTTGTTCTTGCGCAGCGCGTAGTTGATGTGCGAGTTGACGCCCATCGGACCTGGGCGGTACAGCGCGAGCACAGCCGAGATGTCTTCGAAATTGTCGGGTCGCATCAGGCGCAGCAATGATCGCATGGGCCCGCCATCGAGCTGGAACACTCCGAGAGTGTCGCCGCGGGCGAGGAGTTCGTACGACGCCGCGTCGTCGAGCTCGAGGTCTTCCAGCACGAGCGGGTGGCCGCGGTTGGCCTCGATGTTGTCGAGGGCGTCGTTGATGATCGTGAGGTTGCGCAGCCCCAGGAAGTCCATCTTGATCAGGCCGAGCGACTCGCACGCGGGGTAATCGAACTGCGTGACGATCTGCCCGTCCTGCTCCCGGCGCATGATCGGAATGATGTCGATGAGCGGCTCGCTCGACATGATCACACCGGCGGCGTGCACACCCCACTGACGCTTGAGGTTCTCGAGCCCGAGCGCGGTGTCGAACACCGTCTTGGCCTCGGCATCGGTCTCGATGAGGGTGCGGAACTCGCTCGCCTCTTTGTAACGCGGATGCTCGGGGTTGAACATGCCGTCGAGCGGCATGTCTTTGCCCATGACAGCGGGGGGCATGGCCTTGGTGAGCCTGTCGCCCATGCTGAAAGGGAAGCCGAGCACGCGCCCGGCGTCCTTCAGCGCCTGCTTGGCCTTGATCGTGCCGTACGTGACGATCTGCGCGACGCGCTCGTCGCCGTACTTCTCGGTGACGTACTGGATGACCTCCCCACGACGACGGTCGTCGAAATCGACATCGAAGTCGGGCATGGACACGCGGTCGGGATTGAGGAAGCGCTCGAAGATGAGTCCGTGCTGCAACGGGTCGAGATCGGTGATCTTCATGGCGTACGCGACCATCGAGCCGGCGCCCGAGCCACGGCCGGGCCCGACGCGGATACCGTGGTCCTTCGCCCAGTTGATGAAGTCGGCGACGACCAGGAAGTAGCCCGGGAAGCCCATCTGCAGGATGACGCCGGTCTCGTATTCGGCCTGCGTGCGGACCTCGTCGGGGATGCCACCGGGGTAGCGATCGCGCAGGCCGTTCTCGACCTCTTTGATCATCCAGCTGTCTTCGGTCTCGCCCTCGGGCACCGGGAAGCGCGGCATGTAGTTGGCCGAGGTGTTGAACTGGACGTCGCAGCGCTCGGCGATCAGCAGCGTGTTGTCGCACGCCTCGAGGTTGTCGCGGAAGATCTGACGCATCTCGGCCGGGGACTTGACGTAGTAGCCGTCGCCGTCGAACTTGAAGCGCTTGGGATCGTCGAGGGTGGAGCCGGACTGCACGCAGAGCAGGGCGGCATGGCTCGTCGCGTCGTGCTGGTGCGTGTAGTGGAGGTCGTTCGTGCCGACGAGAGGGATGCCGAGGTCTTTCGAGATCTTCAGCAGGTCGGTCATGACCCGACGCTCGATCGACAGGCCGTGGTCCATGATCTCGGCGAAGTAGTTGTCTTTGCCGAAGATGTCCTGGAACTCCGCGGCGGCGGCGCGCGCGGCGTCGTACTGGCCCAGGCGCAGGCGCGTCTGCACTTCGCCGGAGGGGCAGCCCGTGGTTGCGATAAGGCCCTTGCCGTAGGTCTGCAGCAGCTCGCGGTCCATGCGGGGCTTGAAGTAGTAGCCCTCCATGCTCGCCCTGGACGACAGGCGGAACAGATTGTGCATGCCCTCCGTCGTCTCGGACAGCAGCGTCATGTGCGTGTACGCGCCCGAGCCGGAGACGTCGTCGCCCTGCTGCTCGGGCGTGCCCCAGCGCACGCGCGCTTTGTCGGAGCGGTGCGTGCCGGGGGTGACGTAGGCCTCGATGCCGATGATGGGCTTGATGCCGGCGTCTTTCGCGGTCTTGTAGAACTCGTACGCCGCGAAGGTGTTGCCGTGGTCTGTCACGGCAATGGCCGGCATGCCCTGCTTGACGGCCTCTTGCACCATCGGCCCGATACGCGCCGCGCCGTCGAGCATCGAATACTCGCTGTGCACGTGAAGGTGAACGAAGGAGTCTGCTGCCACGTATCGAGTGTACGTTCGACCTCCGACATCGCCCTCGGATGTTCGGGGCGGACACCCAGTCGGCGCGGACCGCCGCGCGCGGCTCGGCTACGGTGGGCGCGTGCCCACCCCTGACTTCGTGCTGGACCTCCGCCGCCTCATCGGCACCCGTCCCCTCCCGTTGGTGGGAGTGACCGCGGTGATCGTGCGGGACGACCACGTGCTGCTGGGTCGTCGCAGCGACACCGGACGGCTCACGCCCATCACCGGCATCGTCGACCCGGGCGAGGAACCCGCCGACGCCGCGGTGCGCGAGGCGGAAGAAGAGGCCGGGGTCCGCATCCGCGCCGAAAGGCTCGCGTGGGTGCATCAGATCCCGCGTGTCACCTATGCCAACGGCGACCAGAGCGATTACCTCGACCTGACCTTCGCGTGCGAGTGGGTGTCGGGTGACCCCGTGCCACTGGATGGCGAGATGACCGAGGTCGGATGGTATCCGGCGTCGACGATCGAGGCGATTCTGGATGCCGAGATGGCGGCGCGGGTGCGCGCGGGCCTGGCGACGGGGCCGACGCGCTTCGAGGGCGGCCGCTGAGCGTCAGAACTCACGCCGCATGAGCACCCGCGGGAACCCGGCGAGCACCGAGGTCGTCTCGGCCGCCTCCACGAACCCCGCGTCTTCGAACAGCTTCTTCGTGCCGACGTACGCCATGGTCAGGTCGACCTTCGCTCCGCCGTTGTCGACGGGGTAGCCCTCGACCGCCGGCGCACCGTTGTCGCGCGCGAATGCGACGGCCCCCTCCTGAAGGGCGTGCGAGATGCCCTGCCCGCGGTGGCCGGGGCGCACCCGAATGCACCAGACGCTCCAGACGTCGCGATCGTCGACGTGAGGGATCTTGCGGTTCCGCGCGAAGGAGGTGTCCCGCCGCGGATGAACGGCCGCCCAGCCGACCACCTCGTCGCCCGCGTACGCCAGCACGCCCGGTGGGCCCTCCGACAGCAGCTCGCGTACCCGCTCTGCGCGCTCGGGCCCGCGCAGGGAGACGTTGTCCTTCGAGGCGATGCGGTAGCTCAGACACCAACAGACGGTGGCATCCGGGCGCTTCGGACCCACCATCGTCGCGATGTCGTCGAAATCGGTCGCGGCGCGAACCCGGATGTCCACGACACCAGGGTGCCGCACGGGGGCCGGCGAGGGAAGACGGGGTCAGCCGCCGTCGCCGAGGGCCTCGAGTGCCTGCGCCAGATCGGGCGGGTAGGGCGATTCGAACGTGACCCACTCCCCTGTCCCAGGGTGCGCGAATGCGAGCCGGTGCGCGTGCAACCACTGGCGGGTGAGACCCAGCCGCGCCGACAGGGTCGGATCGCCGCCGTAGAGCGGATCGCCCGCGCAGGGATGACGGTGAGCCGCCATGTGCACGCGGATCTGATGGGTGCGACCCGTCTCGAGGTGGATCTCGAGGAGCGAAGCACGCGGGAAGGCCTCGAGGGTCTCGTAGTGGGTCACCGAGTCCTTGCCGTCCGGGGTGACCGCGAACTTCCAGGAGTGATGGGGATGCCGCCCGATCGGAGCGTCGATCGTGCCGGCGAGCGGATCGGGATGACCCTGCACGACGGCGTGGTAGATCTTCTCGACCTCGCGCTCCTTGAACGCACTCTTGAGCAGGGTGTACGCACGTTCGGTCTTGGCGACGACCATGAGGCCGCTCGTGCCGGCGTCGAGACGGTGCACGACGCCACGCCGTTCTGCGGGACCACTCGTCGCGATGCGGAAGCCGGCGGCCGCCAGGGCGCCCAGGACGGTCGGCCCCTCCCACCCGAGGGAGGGGTGCGCGGCGACACCGGCCGGCTTGTCGACCACGACGATGTCGTCGTCGTCGTGCACGATACCGAGATCCGGCACCTCGACCGGCACGATCTCGGGTTCGCGCTTGGGCTCCCACTCCACGCTCAGCCAGCTGCCCGCGTGGAGACGGTCCGAGCGACCGGCGGTGCGACCGTCGACGCTCACTCCCCCGGCATCGGCGACGTCGGCTGCGAACGTGCGCGAGAATCCGAGCATCTTGGCCAGGGCTTGATCGATGCGTGTTCCGTCGAGCCCGTCGGGGACGGGCAGGCTCCGCGACTGCATGTCAGCGGGTTCCCGGCTCGGGAGACCGCTCGATCTCATCATCGGCATCGGCGGCGGCCGCGCGCGACGCCCGGGTCTCGCGCGTGCCGTCGAGTCTGAGGCCCACGAGCACCAGAATCGCGACGGAGATCATCATCGACACGATGAACACGTCGGCCACGTTGTAGATCGCCGGCATCATCCACGGCGTCGAGATGAAGTCGACGACGTGGCCGACCGGGAAACCCGGTTCGCGCACGAGGCGATCGGTGAGGTTTCCCAGCACGCCCCCCAGCAGCAGGCCCAGGACGACGGCCCACAGCCGGGAGCGCACACGCCGCACGGCGAGGAAGACGATGACGCCGGCGACCACGGCCAGGGCGATCGTGAACACCCACGTCACACCTTCGCCGAGCGAGAAGGCGGCCCCGGGGTTTCGGACGAGGTAGAACTGCAGGGCGTCGCCGAGCACCGGCACGACGCGCTCCGGCGGGAGGCTCTCGATCGCGGCGGTCTTCGCCAACTGGTCGGCGGCCAGCACCAGCACCGCGAGGATCGCGATGACGATGCCGGCCGCCGCCGGACGCAGAGGAGATCGACTGCGCAAAGAGTGGTCCTACAGACCGATCGCCGACACCGGCGTCGTGCCCGAGGACGTCGCGGTGGTGTCGAGGTCGCGGAGCTGCCCCTCGATGTACGAACGCAGCTGCGAGCGGTAGTCGCGCTCGAAGTTGCGGAGCTCGGTGATGCGGCCCTCAAGGGAGACGCGCTCCTTCTCGAGGCGAGCGCGCTCTTCGCGGCCCTTCTGCTCGGCCTCGGCGACGATGGACGCCGCCTGAGCCTGGGCGTCGCTGACGAGCTGGTCGCGCTGGGCGCGACCCTCGGCGACGTGCTCGTCGTGCAGACGCTGGGCGAGCTCGATGATGCCGGCGCTCTGCGCGGCCGGCTCCAGGTCGGAGGTCGACGTCGACGCAACGGGAGCCTCTTCGGCGACGGGCTCCGCGACAGCGGGCGCCTCGACGACGGGAGCGGGCTCGGCGGCGGCGGGGGCGGCCTCGCCGGACTCGTACGCCGCGAGCTTCGTCTTCAGCTCGTCGTTCTCGGCGATCGTCTTGCGCCATTCGACGACGATCTCGTCGAGGAAGTCATCGACCTCATCGGGGTCGAAACCCTCTTTGAAACGCACGTGCTGGAACTGCTTCGTGACGACGTCATCGGGGGTCAGTGCCATGGTGATTCCTCTTTCGAGAGCTCTGATAAGGAGGGGGTGGGGGTGTCGCACCGAGGCGTACCGCTTCGGAACAGCATAGCCGCCGCCCCTCCGCAGTGTCGAAAAGCACTGTCGAGGAGACGGCGGCGGTGGGCGTCACGCAGCCGCGAGGGACCGGGTGACGCTCAACAGAAGGAAACAGACGAACATCACGATCGCGAAACCGAAGTCGATAGCGATCCCCCCGATGCGCAGGGGCGGGATCACGCGACGAATCAACTTGATGGGCGGATCCGTCACGGTGTAGACGATCTCGGCGAGAACCAGGGTGGCACCGCGAGGGCGCCACTCCCGGTTGAACATCGGAATGTACTCGAGCACGAGGCGCGCGAGCAAGATGACGATGTAGATGAACAGGACAGCGCTGAGGATGGAGCCGACGAGGCTCAGGACCGCCACGTCGCGTTACTGGGACGCGAAGGGCGCACCCTCGGGGTCGGCCTGCGCAATCGCACCGTCGCCGGACACGGCGATGTTCTCGGGAGAGAGAAGGAACACCTTGCTCGTCACCCGCTCGATGCGGCCGTACAGCCCGAGCGAGAGTCCGCTCGCGAAGTCGATCAGGCGACGCGCGTCGGCGTCGCTCATCTGCGACAGGTTGATGATGACCGGGATTCCCTCGCGGAAGTTCTCGGCGATCGTCTGCGCGTCGCGGTACTGCTTGGGGTGCACCGTGAGGATCTCGCTGACGGGTCCGGCCGCAGGCTGACGCACCACGGCGGGACGGTGCAGCGGGGTCACCGGCGCGGCCTTCTCGACGGGAGCAGCAGTCTGTGCGGGCTGCTTGCGCGCGATGGGCTGCGGCGCTGTCTCCTCATAGGTCTCTTCCTCGTCGGCGAGGCCCAGGTACACCATCGTTTTCTTGAGGGGGTTCGACATCGCATCCTCCGTTCGCTCGTCTGATTCGAGGCTAGTCGCGCGGGGGCCTCGGGCCCGTGATTGCGGAACCGATCCGCAGGTGTGTCGCGCCCATCGCGATCGCTTCCGGGAAGTCGCCCGTCATACCCGCGGAGATCCAGCGCGCGTCGGGCACCACGGCGCGCACCGCGTCGGACGATCGACGCAGTCGCTCGAACGCGCGGGCGGGCGCTTCATCGAGGGGGGCGACCGCCATGACGCCGCGAAGACGCAGGGTCGACAGATGTGCGACGTGCGCGGCGAGGTCCTCGACCCCGTCCGGCGCGACTCCCCCGCGACCGGCGTCGTCGGTGAGGTTGACCTGGAGCAGGACGTCGAGAACCCCGTCTCCCTCAGCGCCGTCGAGCGCGTCGGCGAGGCGCGCTCGATCGACCGAGTGCACGGCATCCGCTGCCGCCCGTACGGCCCGCGCCTTGTTCGTCTGCACTTGACCGATGAAGTGCCACCTCACATCCGGGATGCCGTCGAGCTCCGCGCGCTTGGCGGTGAGCTCCTGCTGACGGTTCTCCCCCACGTCGCGCACGCCCAGCGCGTGGAGGTCCGCCACGAGGGCGGCCGGGTGGAACTTCGTCACCACGATCCGCGTGATGTCGGCGACATCGCGATGCGCCGAGCGGGCGGCATCCCGAATGCGCTCGTCGACGGCGGCGAGCCGGTCGGCCAGGGCGGTGTCCATGGGGCTCCTTCGACGACGAGAGCGGGCCCGGTGGAGACCGGACCCGCTTTCTTCGGAGAGATCGTGCGTGCTCTGGAGAGGCTTACTTCAAGAAGTCGGGCACGTCGAGGTCGTCGTCGGCGTAGCCGTTGTCGTACGAGGTCTCCGGCACGCGGGCGGTGACGGGGGCCGGCTCCGGGCGGCGCTCAGGAGCGCGCTCGGCGGCGGTCTTCTGCTCTTCGGCCGCGTCGAGGTCACGGGCGACGTCGTCGGCGGGGATCGAGGGGACCACGGGCGCGGCGGCCGGGCGCTGGGCGCTGACCGGCTCGATGCGCAGCGAGGGCCCGCCGCCGTCGAAGCCCGCGGCGATGACGGTGACGCGCACCTCGTCGCCGAGGGTGTCGTCGATGACCGTACCGAAGATGATGTTGGCCTCGGGGTGGGCGGCTTCCTTCACGAGCTGAGCGGCGTCGTTGATCTCGAAGATGCCGAGGTTCGAACCGCCCTGGATCGACAGCAGCACGCCGTGCGCGCCCTCGATCGAGGCCTCGAGCAGCGGGGATTCGACGGCCAGCTCGGCGGCCTTGATCGCCCGGTCGGCACCGCGAGCGGAGCCGATGCCCATCAGCGCCGAGCCCGCACCCTGCATGACACTCTTGACGTCGGCGAAGTCGAGGTTGATCAGACCCGGGGTGGTGATGAGGTCGGTGATGCCCTGGACACCCGCGAGCAGGACCTGGTCGGCGGTGGCGAACGCCTCGATCATCGAGATGCCGCGATCGCTGATCTCGAGCAGCCGGTCGTTGGGAACGACGATGAGGGTGTCGACCTCCTCTTTCAAACGGCCGACGCCGGCCTCCGCCTGGCTCTGCCGACGACGGCCCTCGAACGAGAAGGGCTTGGTCACCACACCGATCGTGAGGGCGCCGATCGACTTGGCGATCTTCGCGACGACCGGTGCACCACCGGTACCCGTGCCGCCGCCCTCACCCGCGGTGACGAAGACCATGTCGGCGCCGCGCAGGGCCTCTTCGATCTCCTCGGCGTGATCCTCGGCGGCGCGGCGGCCGACTTCGGGATCGGCGCCTGCGCCGAGACCCCGGGTGAGCTCGCGACCCACGTCGAGCTTGACGTCGGCGTCGCTCATGAGCAGCGCCTGCGCGTCGGTGTTGATCGCGATGAACTCGACGCCCCGCAGCCCGAGCTCGATCATGCGGTTGACGGCGTTGACGCCGCCGCCGCCTACACCGACCACCTTGATGACGGCGAGGTAGTTCTGGTTGTGGCTCATGCCGGCCTCCGTTTGTCCCCGAACCCGAAACTCTAAACCTCATGTTGAGGGTTAAAGAATTGCCCGGTATGCAATTCCTTATTCCGAAGGTAGGTGGCGGATACGACGCGGCCCGCCCGACACGCGGCGTGTCGGATGATCGCCTTCCAGATCGGGGATGACGCACCCGCGCGCCGGCACGCCCAGCGTCTTACCGTGTGCCCACAGACGGCACCGCGGGCCGGAGGATGACCCCGCGGCGCGGATCAGCGGACGACGCCCGCGTCCGGGGAGGTGACGTCGTACTCCTTGGCACGGTCGGGCGGGCTCTTCTGCACGAGACGGTCGAGCACGACCGCCTTCTCGGCCGAGCGATCGGCACTGCCCCACACCACCGTCGACCCGGAGGCGCCCAGCGTCAGGGTGACGTCGTCGGGGGTCGACGCCGATACCCTCGTCACCTGCGCGCGAACGGCGTCGGGAAGCGCCCGCATGACCCGCCCGGCCGCGTGGAACGCCGCCGACCCCGTTCCCTCCGCGATGTCGATCACCGGCTGGCCGGCCGGGGCATCGGGCGTGGTCGACAGCGCGACGCCGGCGGCATCCACCACCGTGAAGCCCGCCGCGGTCTGCATCGCGCCGATCGGGGTGCGCTCGACGACGTTGACCACGAGGTCGTGCGGCGGCCGCGCTTCGAGCGTGTACGACTCCACCAGGGGGAAGCGGACGAGAGCGGCCTTGACGGCGCTGTCGTCGACGAGCGCGAGCGGGGTTCCGAGCTGCCCGTCGAGAGCGTCGGCGACGGCGGCGGCGTCGAGCTGAGACGTGCCGACGACCTCGATGCGTTCGAGCGCGAAGAGCGGGCTGTACGCCACCCCCGCCGTCCCCGCAACGGTGAGGGCGATCGCCGCACCGACGCCGATCCAGATGTTCCGGCGCCGCCGGTGGCGGACCGTGAAGCGCTTGACCTCGGCCGACAGAGCGCGGCGGCGTGCTCGCGACGCACGCAGGACGTCACGGAATCCGGCGCCCTCGAGGGACGGCTGGTCCGTGGCATCCGTCGTCGCGGCCCGGACGAGGGGCGTCACCGGTGCGGTCTCGAGAGGCGGGACGGCGTCGCGCGAGATCCGCGGCGCGGTGCGCTCGCCCCGCGCGGCGGGACGGACGGACTCCGGCTGCTGCGGAAGGGGCGAGGGCCGCTTCACGCTCAGACCGCCGCGGCCTCGGTGCGCGAAAGCGCGTCGAGCACCTGCGGAATGATCTGGTACACGTTGCCGCACCCGAGGGTGATGACGTAGTCGCCCGGCCGGGCGATCTGCGCGGTGTAGTCGGCGGCCTCCTGCCAGTCGGGCACATAGTGCACGTGTCCGGGGTCGGCGAACGCGCCGCTGACGAGTTCGCCGGTGACGCCGGGCACGGGGTCTTCGCGCGCGCCGTAGACGTCGAGCATGACGGTGTGATCCGCGTGGGTCTCGAGCACCTCGGCGAACTCGCGGAACATCTCCTGCGTGCGCGAATACGTGTGCGGCTGCTGCACGGCGATGAGGCGGCCGGCGCCCACGACCGTACGCGCGGCCGACAGCGCGGCGGCGACCTCGGTGGGGTGGTGCGCGTAGTCGTCGAAGACGCTGACCCCCCGCGCGACGCCGTGCAGCTCGAATCGGCGCACGGTACCGCCGAAACCCTCGACGGCGCGGGCGGCGTCAACCAGCGAATGACCGAGCACGCGGAGCACCGCGACGGCGCCGGCCGCGTTGACGGCGTTGTGGGCACCTGGAACGCGCAACCGCACGTCGACGCTCTCGCCGTCGGCGGTCAGGGTGAAGGCGACGGGGCCGTCGGTGCGGATGCCGCTGAGCCGAACGTCGGCGGACGCGTCCTCGCCGAAGGTCACGACGGCGTCGTGCGTGATGCGCTCGCGCACGGCGCGCGCGCCGGGGTCGTCGGCCGAGATGACCACGGCCTCGCTCGCCGCGTCCGCGAAGCGGGCGAAGGCCGCATCGAACGCGTCGCGCGAGCCGAAGTGGTCGAGGTGGTCGGGGTCGACGTTGGTGATCAGCGCCACCGACGTGTCGTAGAGCTCGAAGGTCCCGTCGGACTCGTCGGCCTCGACGATGACGAGGTCGTCGCTCCCGGTGCCGCTGGAGACGCCGAGATCAGCGATCACCCCGCCGTTGACGAAGGTGGGGTGGACGTCGAGGGCGCCGAGCGCCGTGACGATCATGCCGGTCGAGGTGGTCTTGCCATGCGCCCCCGCCACCGAGACGAGGCGGCGGCCGCCGATGAGCCAGTGCAGCGCCTGCGAGCGGTGGATGACGTGCAGCCCGCGCTGTTTCGCCGTGACGAACTCGGGGTTCTCCGGCCAGATGGCGCCGGTGTGCACCACCGTGTCGGCGTCGCCGAGGTGGGCGGCGTCGTGACCGATGTGGACCGTCGCGCCGCGCGCCGCAAGGTCTTGCAGGGCGGCGCTGTCGGAGCGGTCGGAACCCGAGACGCGGATACCGCGGTCGAGGAACATGCGGGCGAGCCCGGACATGCCCGATCCACCGATTCCGATGAAGTGGGCGGAGGCGATGTCCTCGGGGATGGGGAGGCTCAGGTCGGGTCTGATCATGGCGAATGCGAGTTTACGTCGCCGACCCTGCGCGTGCGCCCCGGCGCGCCCGCGGGGAGCCGGGGCGCCGGCGGGGGTCGCCCACTCGGGCGCCCGCCCGCCGCGGGCACCCTGCGGGATCAGAGGGCGAGCGCCTTGTCGATCAGCGCGATGACGTTCTCGGTACCGGTACGGATACCGGTGCGAGCCGCCGCGTCGCGCATCACCGTGCGGCGCTCGTCGTCGCGCAGCAGCGGCACGACGTCCTGCCGGACGCGCTCCGGCGTGAGGTCTGCGTCGGCGATGAGGATCGCCGCGCCCGCGCGCACGGAGGCGGCGGCGTTCAGAGTCTGCTCGCCGTTGCCGACGGCGTAGGGGACGTAGACCGCGGGGATGCCGAGCGCGTTGATCTCGCTCACCGTCGCCGCCCCGGAGCGCGCCACGACGAGGTCGGCCAGCGCGAACGCCAGATCCATGCGGTCGACATAACGAACGACGGCGTACCCCGCGGCCCCGGGGTCGGGCAGATCGGACGTCTGTCCGGTCACATGGAGCAGCTGCCACCCCGCATCGAGCACGTCCTGCCACGCTCCCCCGAACGCCGTATTGAGCCGCAAGGCCCCCAACGACCCGCCGAACACGAGGAGGGTGGGGCGTGCGGCATCCAACCCGAAGTGCGCGGCCGCGTCGGCGCGGGAGGCGGCGGCGTCGAGCTCGACGATCTCGCGGCGCAACGGCATCCCCACCTCTCGCGCACCGCGTAGCGGCGTGCCCGCGAAGGCGACGCCCACCGCGTGGGCGCGGCGAGCCCCGAGGACGTTCGCCAGGCCGGGCTTGGCGTTGGCCTCGTGCACGATGAACGGCACGTTCTCGCGGCGCGCGGCGAGGTAGGCGGGCGCGGCGGCGTACCCGCCGAAGCCGACGACGACGTCGACGCCCCGCGCGCGGATGAGTCGGCGCACGTGGGCGATGGCCCTCAGGAAGCGGGTGGGGAACACGGCGGCCGCCCGGTCGGGACGGCGGGGGAACGGAACCTTCGCCACCGTGAGCAGTTCGTAACCGCGCAGGGGCACGAGACGCGCTTCCAGCCCCTCGCGCGTGCCGAGGACGAGCACGTCCGCCGCGGCGTCGCGCGCGCGGAGACCGTCGGCGACGGCGAGGAGCGGGTTGACGTGCCCGGCGGTACCGCCGCCGGCGAGAAGGTAAGTCGTCACCGTACGACCCTAGCCAGATCGCGAGGCGGGGTCGATCAGCTCCGTCGAGTCAGACGACGGCCCGGAAAACGGCGGGGCGTCTCGGCAGCGGCGACCGCGCGGCGATCGGGCAGCGTGCGTGCGCACGACAGCAGGACGCCGCACGCGATCAGCACCGACAGCAGTGATGTCCCGCCCTGCGACATGAACGGCAGCGGCACCCCGAGCACCGGGAAGACGCGCAGCACGACGCCGATATTGATCATGGCCTGACCGACGATCCAGATGGTGATCCCACCGGCGACGATCCGCACGAAGGAATCGTCGGTGCGGCGGATGATGTGGAACGCGCCGACGGCGAACATCGCGAAGAGTCCGAGGACGACCACGCAGCCGATCAACCCCAGTTCCTCGCCGACGATGGCGAAGATGTAGTCGTTCGCCGCCGCCGGCAGCCAGTCGTACTTCTCGGCGGAGTTGCCCAGCCCTCGTCCGAGGACACCGCCCGACGCCAACCCCCAGATACCGTGCAGGGGTTGGTAGCAGTCGCCGAGGTAGTTGGCGAGACAGTCCTGGTCGAGGAAGCTCATGATGCGCCGCATGCGGTCGGGACTCGTGACCGCCAACAGGGCGACCGCGCCGAGGGCGCCGATGGCCGGCAGGACGAAGATGCGCAGCTTCACCCCCGAGAAGAACAGCGCACCCAGAAGCACGAGGACGAGGATCATCGCTGTTCCCAGATCCTTACCACCCATGACCGTGGCGATGACGAGGGCGCCGACCGGCACGATCGGGATGAACACGTGCCGCCAGTTGCTCAGGAGGGTCTGCTTGCGGAAAAGGACGTAACCCATCCACAGCGCGAGAGCGAGCTTGAGGAATTCGGCCGGCTGCGCCTGGATGCCGGCGATGTTGATCCAGTTACGGTTTCCGTTCGCCGAGACGCCGAGAGGCGTGAACACCAGCAGCTGGAACATCACCGCGAGAATCAACGCCGGCCACGCCATGCGCTTCCAGAATTTCAGCGGTGCGCGGCTGAGGACGAACATCAGCGGGATGCCGATCACCGCGAAGACACCCTGCTTGAGCACGTGCTCGAGGGGGTTCTGAGCCCCGCCCAACGCCGAGGTCGCCGACAACACCATCACCAGGCCGAACCCCGTGAGCAGCAACGCCGCCGAGGCGATCAGCAGGAACTCGATCGACACCGGGCGGAAAGCCCGCCCCAGCGAGACCCGGGCCGAGAGACCCGGGCGGGCGCCGTCGTCGGGTGCCTGCCGCGGAGGGGGCGCCGTCGTGGTCACGCGTGTCCCCCTCAATCGTTCGGTCGAGCCGCTCCATCGCCCTGGCCCGCGATCCACGCCCGCACCGCGTCGGCGAAGCGCTCGCCGCGGTCGGAGTAGGACGCGAACTGGTCGAAGGATGCCGCCGCGGGAGCGAGGAGCACGGTGTCTCCGTCCCGGGCCACACCCGCCGCCACCTCGACGACCTGGGCCATGACGTCTTCAGTCTCGGCGTGGTCGACCTCGAACAGCGGCACCGCCGGGGCGTGTCGCGCGAACGCGGCGACGATGTCGGCGCGCTCGGTGCCGATCACGATGACCGCGCGAACTGTGTGGCCGCGCGCACGGACGAGGTCGCTGAGGTCGACGCCTTTCAGCAGTCCGCCGACGACCCACACGGCCCCCGGGTAGGCGGCCAGCGACGAGGCCGCGGCGTGCGGATTGGTGGCCTTGGAGTCGTCGATCCACGTCACACCGGCGTGCGCGCCGACGACCTGGATGCGATGAGGGTCGAGCCGGAACCGCTCGAGCGTGTCGTGGATGTGAGCCGGTGTCGCGCCGAGGGAGCGGGCGAGGGCGCTGGCCGCGAGGATGTTGGCCACGACATGGGGGGCGGCGAGGCCGCGTTCGGCGAGGTCGGCGACGGTCGTCAACTCGAGCGCCGACGTGGCCCGCTCCTCGAGGAACGCGCGGTCGACCAGGATGCCGTCGACGACACCGAGGTCGCTCGGGCCGGGAACGCCGAGATCGAAGCCGATGGCGCGGGCACCTTCGCTGACCTCGGCGTCTTCGACCATCTTCCTCGTGGCGATGTCGGCCTTGTTGTAGACGCACGCGACGCGGGTGCGGGCGTAGACGCCGGCTTTCGCGTCGCGGTAGGCGTCGGCACCGCCGTGCCACTCGAGGTGGTCGTCAGCGAGATTCAGGCACACTGCGGCGTGCGGCGACAGGGCGTCGTTCCCGCTCTGCTGGTTGAGGTACCAGAGCTGATGGCTCGACAGTTCCACCACCAGCGCGTCGAAACCCCCGGGGTCGCGCACGGCGTCGAGCACGGGGGTGCCGATGTTGCCCACGGGGGCGGCGCGCACGCCCGCGGTCGCGAGCATCTCGGCGGTCAGACGCGTCGTGGTGGTCTTGCCGTTGGTACCGGTGATCAGCACCCAGTCGGCGGGGCGTCCGTCGGCGCGCACGACCTTGTCGCGCACGCGCCACGCGAGCTCCACGTCGCCCCACAGCGCGATGCCCTGCTGCTGCGTCCACCGGATGACGGGGTGATGGGGTGCGAAGCCGGGTGAGGCGATCACGACGTCGGGGGCGAAGTCGACGAGGGCGGCCGGCGCGGCATCCAGCGGACCCTCGTGCAGGTCGACGCCGAGCACCGGCAGGAGGCGCGCGTACTCGGCATCCGCCCTCTCGGTCACGACGAGCACGACGGCGCCGAGTTCGGCGAGGGTGTCGGCCACCGAGAAGCCCGTCACCGACAGGCCGAGCACGGCGACGCGCAGGCCCTTCCAGTCGGCGTGCCAGCTGGTGAGGGAGGAGAGAGCGGTCATACGCGTGCGAGCCATTCGACGTAGAAGAATCCGATGCCCGAGACGGCGAGGAGCCCGGCGATGATCCACATGCGCACCACGATGGTGACCTCGGGCCACCCGCGCATCTCGAGGTGGTGGTGCAGCGGGCTCATGAGGAACAGGCGCTTGCCTTTCGTGGCCTTGAAGTACGCCCGCTGCAGGATGACGGATCCCGACGCGATCACGTAGACGCCCGCGATGAGCACGAGCAGCAGCTCGGTGCGGGTGAGGATCGCCATCGCGGCGATCACGCCGCCGATGGCCATCGAGCCGCAGTCCCCCATGAAGACCTTCGCCTTGGGGGCGTTCCACCAGAGGAATCCGACGAGGGCGCCGACGAACGACGCGGACACGATGGCCAGATCGAACGGGTCGCGCACCGCATAGCATCCCGCCTGCACGGCCGGATCGAGCACGTCGGCGCACATCTGCTTGTTCTGCCAGAACGCCATGAGGCTGTAGGCACCGACGACGAAGATGCCGGAGCCGGCGGCCAGACCGTCGAGGCCGTCGGCGACGTTGACGGAGTTCGATGCCGCCGTGCCGATGAACGAGATCCACGCGAGGTACAGCAGCCAACCGAGCACCGGGCCCAGGGCGAACAGGGACAGCACCTGGATGTCGCGGAAGACCGAGATGTACTCCGAGGCGGGCGTCTGACCGAAGCTGTTAGGGAAGTTCAGCGCGACGATCGCGAACGGCACGGCCACGATGATCTGGCCGGCGATCTTGCGCCAGCCTGACAGGCCGAGGCTGTTCTGGTGGCGCACCTTCATGTAGTCGTCGATGAAGCCGACCACGCCGAACCCGAGCATGAGCCACAGCACGAGCAGACCCGACAACGTCGGGGGGTTGTTGCCGGCGTACGAGCCGATCAGGTAGCCGATGATGGTGCCGAGGATGAAGATCGTGCCGCCCATCGTGGGCGTGCCCCGCTTGGCTCCGTGCGAGGGGTTGTGGACGTTCTCGGGCGTGCGGATGACCTGTCCCCAGCCCCACCGGCGGAACCATCGGAGGAACACCGGTGTGAGGAACAGGGTGAAGGCGAGCGAGATCGCCGCTGCTGTCAGAAGTGATCTCACGCGAACAAGTCTCCCAGACGGTCGCCGAGGTGCCGGAGCCCCGCCGAGTTCGACGACTTCACCAGCACGCGGTCGCCGTCGCGCAGTTCGGTCGAGAGGTAGGCGTAGGCGGCGTCGGCGTCCGCAAAGAACACGGCCTCTCCGTCCCACGAGCCCTGGGCGATCGCCTCGAGGTACATACGGCGGGCCTCGGCGCCGATGACGACGATGCGCTGGATGCGCAGGCGCACGGCCAGCAGCCCGACCCGGTCGTGCTCCTCGTCGGCGTACTCCCCCAGTTCGCTCATGGCCCCGAGCACGGCGACCGTTCGCTCGTCGGGGCCGGTGATCTGCGCGAGGGTGCGAAGGGCAGCGGCCATGGAGTCGGGGCTGGCGTTGTAGGCGTCGTTGATGATGCAGACGCGATCAGAGCCGAGCGGCTGCATGCGCCAGCGCTCGGCGATCTCGACGGTCTCGAGACGCGCGATGGCGTCGGCGGCCGACACGCCCAGGGCGGTGGCGGCGGCGATCGCGGCGAGGGCGTTCATGACGTGGTGCTCGCCCAGCACGCGGAGGGTCAATGTGTACGTCTGTCCGTCGATGAGAAGGTCGGCGCGGGTGCCGGATGCCGAGACCTCGACGTCGACGGCCCGTACCTCGGCGCGCTCGCCCCGGCCGAACCACCGCACGCCCTGCCCGCGCTCGCGGGCGATCGGCTCCATTGCAGCGACCCGGGGATCGTCGGCGTTGAGCACGGCGAGGCCGCCCTCGCGCGTGGCGCGCACCAGTTCGCTCTTGGCGTGGAAGGTCGACTCGATACCGCCGAAGCCGCCGGCGTGGGCCATGCCCACCATGAGGACGACGCCGAGGTCGGGGGTGACGAGACCCGCCAGGTGCGCGATCGCGCCGGGTGCGCTCGCCCCGAACTCGCTCACGAGGAAGCGGGTTTCCTCCGTCACGCGGAGCATCGTCAGCGGTGCGCCGACCTCGTTGTTGAACGAGGCGCGCGGCGACACGGTGGCGCCCTCGTCTTCGAGGATGCGGGCGAGCAGGTTCTTCGTCGTCGTCTTGCCGTTCGAGCCGGTGATCCCCACGATCTTGAGCTCTCCCGCCGCTCGCACGCGGTCGACGACGTCGCGGGCGAGGTCGCTGAGAGCCGCCACGACATCGGGCACGACGATCTGGCTCACCTCGTCGTCGAGTTCGCGCTCCACGATCGCCAGCGCCGCCCCTCGCTCGGCGGCGGTGCCGACGAACAGATGGCCGTCGGTGGTCTCGCCGGGCTTGGCGACGAAGATCCCCCCGGGCTCGATCAGGCGTGAGTCGGTGTCGACGAGGCCGGAGACGAGAGTGTCGGCGGAGTCGCCCGCGCGGACGACGAGACGACCGCCGAGCACGTCGGCGATGGAGGAGAGGCTGAGAGAGATCATTGCTGTGCGGACGCCCTTTCCGATGTCGCATTCGTTACCGAGACGAGACCGGCGCGCGGGTGTCTCAGCCGAACTTGGGCAGTTCGGGGGTCGTTGTTCCGGAGGGGATGACCCGGTAGGTCTTGAGAACCTGCGTCAGGGCCTTCTGAAACGCGGGCGCGGTGGCCGCCGACGATTTTACCGTCCGCGGTTCGTCGAGGTTGACCTCGACGACGTACTGCGGGTCGTCGGCGGGGGCGAAACCGATCATCGTGGTGAAGTACGCGTCGCCCTTGTAGGCGCCGGTCGTGGGGTCGGCCTTCTCACCCGTACCGGTCTTGATGGCGACGCGGTAGCCGGGGATGGCCACCTGGTCGGCGAGCGTCCCCTGGGTCGCGACGTTCTCGAGCATCTGCGACACCGTGTGAGCGGCATCCTCGGACACGACCCGCTCGCCCTGGGCGTCGGGCACGTCGGTGACGGTGCCGTCGGCAGCGGTGCAGCCCTCGACGAGGCTCAGCGGCATCCGCACTCCCCCGTTGGCGATCGTCTGGTACGCCCCCGCGAGCTGGGGCACCGTGACGGCGAGCCCCTGCCCGAAGGTGGTGTTGTAGAAGGTCTGCTTATCCCACGTGGAGGGATCGCGCAGGATGCCGGACGACTCGCCCGGGAATCCGACGGCCGTCGGCTGGGTGAGTCCGAACTTCTCGAGGTACGAGACGCGGGTGTCGAGCGGGATCATCTCGCCGAACTTCGAGATTCCGACGTTCGAGGAGTCGATGAGCACGCCCGTCAGGGTGTAGCGGTTCTCGGGGTGCGCGAACGAGTCCGAGACGCGTGCACCGTCGGCGAGCGTCTCACGCGACGATGCGGTCACGGTCGTGCTCGAGGTGAACGCGCCGCTGTCGAGACCGATCGCCGCGGTGATGGCCTTCATCGTCGAGCCCGGCTCGTTGGGGTCGCCGAACGCGGCGCTCCCCCGGTCGGTGTCGGGCGTCGCGGTCGGGTCGTTGGGGTCGACCGTGGGGTACTCGGCCAGCGCCCGGATCTTGCCGGTCTTGGCCTCGACGACCGTGATCGTGCCGCGTAGCGATCCGGTGTTCTGCACCTGCTCGGCGATGAGCTGGGTGAGGTACCACTGCAGATCGCGGTCGATGGTGAGCTGGAGCGTGCCGCCGTCGACGGCGGGCTGGGTGACGACCTGGGTGCCCGGAAGCACCACGCCATGAAGGCTCTGTTTGAAGACGACCTTGCCGTTGGTGGATGCCAGGCACGAGTCGTCCGCCGCTTCCAGACCCGCGAGCGCCTGGCCGTCGCTGCCGACGAAGCCCAAGAGGTTGCCGCCCACGGCGCCGTCGGGGTAGACCCGACCCGCCTGCGGGGGGAAGCTGAGGAAAGGAAGTCCGAGGTCGGCGAGGGCCCGATACTGCTCAGTCGAGATGGCCTTGGCGACGACCGCGTACTGCGAGTGGGGGTTGTCGCTCAACGCGTCCGCGACGATCTTCTGCACGTCGCCGCTGTTCATGCCGAGGACGTCCGCGATCCGGCCGGCGAGCTCGGGCCAGGATGTCGTGATCTTCTCCTGGTCGTCGTCGTAGGTCTCGATGCCGTCGACGGCGAGCGAGGGGTCGATCTGCACGTCGTACCGGTTGATGCTGGTCGCCAGCGGCGTGCCGTCGGCGTCGACGATGGGTCCTCGCGAGGCGTACAGCACACGCGAGGACTGCAGTCCCATCGAGAGCGAGTCGTCGACGTGCTCGCGCGCGTTGACGACCTGGATGTCGATCAGGCGCACGACGAAGGCGACGAGCACGATCAGCACGACCGCGAGGGCGGTCACCGTGCGACGCCGCGGGGACCGGGAGGTGGCTGTCGTCATGGTTCTCATCGTGTCGCGGGTGTGGGCAGACCGTCGCTGATCGGCGGGGGTGTCGCCGATCCCGTCGACGGTGTCACGGCGTCGGCGGGAGCCGTGGTCGCCGCTTCGGGCGCCGTGCCACCGGTCTCGGTCGTGGCCGCAGACGGGTCGGTCACCAACGGGACGCCGGCGATCAGGGCGTTGCCGACCGACCCCCGGCCCTTGGCATCCACCGACGAGGTGGTGTCCGCGGGCTTGTCGGACCCGACGACCGCGCCGTCGCTGAGGCGCAGGTAGGTGGGCGATTCGTCTATCACCATGCCCAGGGCGGCGGCGTTGGCGGCGAGGTACTGCGGCGAGTTCAGTCCGGCGGTCTCGTCGTAGAGGATCTGCTTCTGGTAGGTCAGGTCACGCTGCTGCTGGGTGAGCGTGGCGATCTCGAAGGAGCTCTGGGTGGTGAGGATCCCGAGCCCCATCTGCGCGAGCACGATCACCACGGCTCCCGTGACCGCGACGATCCCGAACAGTCGCCGCGGGACGCGGCGACGGGCGGGGGCGGGCACGACGGTCAGCCGGCGCTCGCGAATCGGGGTGGGGAAATCGGGGAGGAAGGCGTCGACGACCTGGGGGTCGATGGCCGGAGATGCGCTCATACGTCCTCCTGGGTCCGCTCGGCCGCGCGCAGACGCACGGGGGTGGCACGGGGGTTGGCTGCGCGTTCTTCGTCGCCCGCGAGTTCTGCTCCGCGCACGAGCAGGCGGAACTTTGGTGCGTGCTCGGGCAACTCCACCGGAAGCCCGCGCGGAGCGGTGGATGCCGATGCCTCGGCGAGCACGCGCTTGACCAGCCGGTCTTCGAGCGACTGATACGACAAGACCACGATGCGCGCGCCCACGGCGAGCACACGGAGCGCGGCGGGGATCGTGCGCTCGAGCACCGACAGTTCGGCGTTGACCTCGATGCGCAGAGCCTGGAAGACCCGCTTGGCCGGATGCCGTTCGCGCAGCACCGCCGCCGGGGTCGCCTCCTGCAGCACCTCGACGAGCTGGCCGGAACGCTCCAGCGGCGCCTTCGCGCGGGCGGCGATGATCGCGCGGGCGTAGCGCCCGGCGAGCTTCTCCTCGCCGTAGCGCTCGAAGATGCGGCGCAGGTCTCCCTCTCCGTAGGTCGCCACCACCTCGGCGGCGGTGACCCCCGAGGTCTGGTCCATGCGCATGTCGAGGGGGGCGTCCTGCGCGTAGGCGAAACCGCGGGAGGCTTCGTCCAGTTGGAGCGAAGAGACCCCGAGGTCGAACAGGATGCCGTCGACCTTCGACACTCCCGCGGATGCCACCGCCTCGGCGATCCCGTCGTAGACGGTGTGCACGAGGGTGACGCGATCACCGAAACGCGCCAACCGCTCGCCGGCGATGCGCAGGGCGTCGGTGTCGCGGTCGAGGCCGATCAGCCGCGCCTCGGGGAAGCGCTCGAGGAGGGCTTCGGAGTGCCCGCCCATGCCGAGCGTGCCGTCGACGAACACGGCGCCGGGCTTGCGGAGTGCGGGGCCCAGCAGCTCGGCGCAGCGCTCGAGGAGGACGGGGGTGTGGATGTCGCGGATGTCCATGATGACGGGGTCCGATCCTTCGGCTCTGATCCCCACCCGCATCGACCTGGCGCCGGGGAAGTGCGTCAGGGCGTGCGGCTGGGCATCACAACCGGAGGGTCAGAACAGTCCCGGGATCACCTCCTGCTCCATCTCGGCGTACGTGTCTTCGTTACTCTCGGCGTAGGCGTTCCAGGCCTCGGCGTCCCAGATCTCGGCGTGGGCTCCGACGCCGGTGACGACGAGCTCGCGGCCGAGACCGGCGTAGCTGCGCAGAGTCGGGGGAACGGTGATGCGGTTCTGGCTGTCGGGCTTCTCTGCGCTGGCCCCCGAGAGGAACATGCGCAGGAAGTCGCGAGCCTGCTTGTTGCTGAGCGGAGCCTCACGGATCCGCTCATGGACGCGCTCGAATTCCTCGGTGCTGAACACGTAGAGGCAGCGGTCCTGCCCCCGGGTGATCACCACTCCGGCGCCGAGATCGTCGCGGAACTTCGCGGGCAGGATGACGCGCCCCTTGTCATCGAGCTTGGGAGTGTGCGTGCCGAGCAGCATTCGGGCACCCACCCCCCTTCGTCCGGCCTGCGAAGTTTCCCCCACTTTACTCCACTGGCCTCCACTTCGCTATTGATCTCGAGGATCTTCTGCGGCGGAACGACAGCGTGTACTGTGCACGCGCACGGGGTCTCAGCCTGAGGAATCCGCGTGATCTCGCGACCCCGCGCGGTTCGACGAGCACCGCGAGCGACCGGTGGAGGAAAAAGGAGGGTTTTCGTTCCCCCTCCCCCGTGCCCCCTCGGGCATTGCCGGGCAGGCGGGGTTCACCGGCGGATGCCGCGCGCCGGGCGCACGAAAAAGCACCGGCTCCGAAGAGCCGGTGCTGGTGAAGACGAAGAGGGGCTAGGGGTTCTCGTGCCGGCGGTCCCACCGGTCGTTCATACGATCCATGAACGACGAGCCTGCGGGGCGCGCGGCGCGGGGCTTCGATGCGGTGGGGGCGGGAGCGGGAGCGCCGCGCGTCGGGGTGACCGCGAAGATCACGCCGCCGACCATGAGCAGGAAACCGAGCACACCGATGCCGATGCCGAGAAAGCCCGTGTTGAAGCCGATCGACACGCCCACGACCAGGGCGCCGAGACCGGCGAGCACCAGGATCGATCCGAGGACGATGTTGCGGTAGCTGAGGGCGCGACTGGGTGCCGACACGACGTCTGTGTCGTTACTCATGAGATGGCGCTCCATCTCATCCAGCAAACGCTGCTCCTGCTCGGAGAGTGGCATGCATCCCCCTCTATTGTTCGGTGCGGACGATTCTACGTGGGGCGAGGATCACTAGGCTAGGCCCGTGCCGACCTCGCCGGAACCGATCGAAGCTGTTTCCCAGCGACTCGACACGTTCCTCTCCGAACAGCTATTGTACGCCGCCGCGCTGGGCCCGGAGGCCGAGATGCTCACCCGCTCCGGCGCCTCCGCACTGCGCGGAGGAAAGCGCCTGCGGGCGCGGTTCTGCCTCACCGGGTGGGGGGCGGTGACGCCGTCGGCGTCGGCGTTCGACGACGCCTCTCTCGCCGTCGCCACGTCGCTGGAGATCTTCCACGCGGCCGCCCTCGTGCACGACGACCTGGTCGACAACTCCGACACCCGTCGCGGACAACCCGCCGCGCACCGGGCGCTGCAGAACACGCACCGGGGGGCCGGCTGGACCGGCGACTCCGACACGTTCGGGCGCTCCGGCGCGATCCTGCTCGGCGACCTCCTCGTCGCCTGGAGCGACGACCTGCTCGAGGAGGGTCTGCGCGCCGCCCCCACCGCGGACGCGACCCGACGGGCGTACGCGCAGATGCGACGCGACGTCACCATCGGGCAGTTCCTCGACGTCGCCGAGGAGTCCGCCTACACCGTCTACCCCGACGACACGCACGCCGAACGCGCCCTGCGGGTGGCCTCGTACAAGTCCGCGCGCTACAGCATCCAGCAGCCCCTGCAGATCGGCGCGTCGCTCGGGGGCGCAGACCGAGCCCAGCTCGACGCGCTGGGTCGCTTCGGGCACGACGTCGGCATGGCGTTCCAGCTGCGCGACGACGTCCTCGGGGTGTTCGGCGACAGCGCCGTGACGGGCAAGCCCGTCGGAGACGACCTGCGCGAGGGTAAGCGCACCGTGCTGGTCGCCTACGCCCGCGAGGCCGTCGCGCCGCACGAACGTCGCGCGATCGACGAACGACTGGGCGATCCCGCTCTGGATGCCGAGCAGATCGGCATCCTGCAGCGCACCATCGTCGACAGCGGGGCGCTCGCGCGCACCGAGGAACTCATCGCCGACTACGCGCGTCGCGCCGACCTCGCGCTCGCGGACGCCCCTCTGCGGGCCGGAGCCGTCGACGAGTTGCGCGCGCTCGCGCGCGCGGCGACCGACCGCGCCGCCTGACCGACGTCAGCGGGCCTCGGCGGTTCCGCGACCCGGCGGTTCCCGCGCTCGCCGGTCGAACCGGATCGACGGGCGACGGTTCGACGGATCGACGACTCAGGCGAGGGTCGCAGCGACCCGGCGCACCTCGCTCTTACGGCCGGCGCGAAGCGCCTCGATGGGCGCGACGCCGATGGTGTCATCCGGCGTGAGGAGCCAGTCGATGGTCTCGTCGGGGTCGAAACCGGCGTCGTGCAGCACGATGATGGTGCCGCGCAACGCGGGGAGCGGTCGCCCCTCGGCGAGGAACACCGACGGCACCTTGAACGCGCCGTCGCGGCGCGATCCGACCAGATAGTTCTCGTCGAACAGTCGGCGCACGCGGCCGAGCGACTCGTCGAGGAGCTCTACGAGGTCGGGGATCGTCAGCCAGTCGGTTTCGTAACGGGAAGTCTCGGTCACGGTGCAACTATCTCACCCTCGGCCGGCATCGGCGCGTGGGCGGAACCGAGTCCCACGCGTCACACACGCCACACACGCCTCACGCGTTGACATCCGTATCGAGGCGTGCGAGCGTGGCGGGCAGTCCGACGAACGGAAATCCCCCCACCATGCGACGACTCCCCCTCTCCTCCCTGCCCACCGCGCGGCGGTTCCCCGCGTGGTGGGCCGCCGTGGCGGGCACCATCGCGCTTAGCTTCGCCGGTGAGAGCGCAGCGCACGCGGCGCCTCCCACTCCGCCGCTGAGCTCCCTGCCGACGACACCGATCAAGACCATCCCGGTCCTGGCCGCCCTGACCGACGGCGGCGCGTACACCGTGCAGCCCGGCGACACCGTCTGGGGCATCGCCCGCGCGCACGGTCTCGACGTCGCCTCCGTGCAGGCCGCGAACGGACTGGACGCCGACAGCGTCATCCGGCCGGGCCAGGTGCTCCTGCTCGGCGCCGCCCCGGTCGCCCCCGCCCCCGTCTCCGTCTCCGAAGCACCGGCGCCGGCTCCCGCCGCCGTGACCCACGAGGTGCAGCCCGGCGACACCCTCTCGGCGATCGCCAGCGCCAACGGCGTCTCGCTCGACGCGGTGCTGAGCGCCAACGGCCTCACGCGCGCCTCGATCATCTACCCCGGCGACGTGCTGCAGATCCCCTCCGCCGGTGCGACCGCGTCCGCGGCGCCCGCGGCCGTCGCCCCCGCCACCGCTCCCGGTCTCGACCTGGAGCAATCCGACAACGCCCGGCTCATCATCCGCATCGGACGCGAGCTGGGCGTCTCCGACCACGGCATCCGCATCGCCCTCGGCACCGCCATGCAGGAGTCCTGGCTGCGCAATCTCGACTGGGGCGACCGGGACTCCCTCGGTCTCTTCCAGCAGCGTCCGAGCATGGGCTGGGGCACCCCCGAGCAGATCCGCGATACCGACCGCGCAACGCGCGTGTTCTTCGGCGGGCCGTCCGACCCCAACGGTTTCACGACGCGGGGCCTGCTCGACATCCCCGGATGGGAGCAGATGCCCTACGCCGACGCCGCACAGGCCGTGCAGATCTCCGCCTACCCCGACCGGTACGCGCAGTGGGAGCAACCCGCCACCACCTGGCTCGCGGTCCTGGGCTGAGTCCGGTTGGCGGTGAGCCGTTCCCCGGCCTCCCAGGGGCGTCTCCGTAGACTCGACACGTGAGCACGAGTCAGCAGGCAGACCCGCTGATCGGCCGTCTCGTCGACGGCCGATACCGGGTGCGCGCGCGCATCGCGCGCGGCGGCATGGCGACCGTGTACGTCGCCACCGACCTACGGCTCGAGCGTCGGGTGGCGCTGAAGGTCATGCACGGCCATCTCAGCGACGACACCGTGTTCCAGAGTCGGTTCATTCAAGAGGCCCGATCCGCCGCGCGGCTGAGCGACCCGCACGTGGTGAACGTGTTCGATCAGGGCCAGGACGGCGAGATGGCCTACCTCGTCATGGAGTACCTGCCCGGCATCACGCTGCGCGAGCTCCTCCGCGAGCACCGGCGCCTCACGATCGATCAGACCCTGACGATCATGCACGCCATCCTGTCGGGCCTGTCTGCGGCCCACCGTGCGGGCATCGTGCACCGCGACGTCAAACCCGAGAACGTGCTCCTCGCCGAAGACGGACGCATCAAGATCGGCGACTTCGGCCTCGCCCGCGCCACGACCGCCAACACCGCCAGCGGCGCGCAGCTGATGGGCACGATCGCCTACCTGGCTCCCGAGTTGGTCACGCGTGGCACGGCCGACGCCCGCAGCGACATCTACTCGCTCGGCATCATGCTCTACGAGATGCTCACCGGCGAACAGCCATACAAGGGCGAGCAGCCGATGCAGATCGCCTACCAGCACGCGACCGATTCGGTCCCGCGCCCGAGCGCGAAGAACCCCGCGGTCCCCGAGCAACTCGACGAACTCGTTCTGTGGGCCACCGAGCGACAGCCCGATGATCGCCCGCTCGACGCCGGAACCATGCTCGAGCGCCTCCGCGCCGTCGAAAAAGATCTGGGCCTCGCCCCGCAGGTGGCGCGGGCGGTCGCCATCGGCACCACCGGCGCCGCCAGTGCGGCGGAGTCGCGAGAGCTCACCAAGGTGCTCCCCCAGACCGCGTCGCTGCCGATCGCCGTCACCGACGAGCCCGACAACGCGGCGCGCCTGCGGACCCGCACTCGCCGCCGCACCGCCCGCGGCGTGTGGGCACTCGTGCTCGTGCTGCTGCTGACCGTGGGGGCCGCGGCCACCGGGTGGTACTTCGGTTCCGGCCCCGGATCGCTCGTGGCGGTGCCCGACGTGTCGCAACGCAGTTACGCCGACGCCGAGGCTCTGCTGGCGACCAACCAGCTCGCCGCGCAGTCGCAGGAGGTGAACGACCGCGAGATCCCCGCGGGCACGACGGTCGGCTCCGACCCTGCCGCCGGCGAACGCCTCGACAAAGACACCGTCGTCACCGTCTTCGTCTCGGTCGGCCCCGCGACGCACCAGATCCCCGAGCTGGCCGGCAAGAGCGCGGACGAGGTGAACGGCATCCTGCAGGCGGCTTTCGTGGGCGTGGGCGACCCCGCCCGGGAGTTCTCGGATGCCGGCGAGGGCACGGTCCTGGCGGCATCCGTCATCCCGCGATCCGGCGGCGACGCGATCGGCTGCACCGACGGCTGCACCGTCTACGAAGGAGACGCCGCGGCGCTCGTCGTCTCCCTCGGCCCCCTTCCCGACGTGTCGGGTGAATCGCAGTCGCGCGCCGAACGCGCGCTCGACGAGGTGGGCATGGACACCTCCATCTCGGAGCGCTACAGCGACTCCGTGGCATCCGGGATCGTCATCGGAATCGGCGACCGCGACGGCGAGGGCAACTGGAGACCCGGCGACACGGTGCCGTTGATCGTGTCGATCGGGCCGGAACCCGTCGAGATCCCGGGCAATGTCGTGGGCATGACGATCCGCGAGGCGGTGACCGCGCTGGAGGGCCTCGGCTTCGAGGTGAACGCCGGCATCGACGACGGGACTCTGCCGCTCGGCTTCAAGTACTGGGACATCTACAAGGTGCGGGCCACCAACCCCAAGGCCGGCGACAGCGCCCCCAAGGGCTCGACGATCACCCTCACGCCCACGCTGTAGATCGAGCGGTCGGCGCGCGGCTTCGACAAGCTCAGCCAACGGTGGTCGCCCTGGCGCCATGAAATGTCTCGAGCCCACCCCAGGCCCGTGTGACCGCCCCCAGGTCGCTGAGCCCTCTCCCGGTCGCTGTGCCCTCTCCCGGTTGCTGAGCCCTCTCCCGGTTGCTGAGCCCTCTCCCGGTTGCTGAGCCCTCTCCCGGTTGCTGAGCCCGCTCCAGGTTGCTGAGCCCGCTCCAGCCCCTGAGCACGTCGAAGGGGCCGGACCCGGCACGAACGACAACGCCCCCGGCCGCACGGGCCGGGGGCGTTGAGACGCCGGTCAGCGCTTCTCGAGCTCCTCGGCCACGAGGAACGCCAGCTCGAGGCTCTGGCGGTGGTTCAGACGCGGGTCGCACAGGCTTTCGTAACGGGTCGCGAGGGTGGCCTCGTCGATCTGCTCCGAACCGCCCAAGCACTCGGTGACGTCATCGCCGGTGAGCTCGACGTGGATGCCGCCGGGGTGCGTGCCCACCGAGCGGTGCGCCTCGAAGAATCCGCGCACCTCGTCGACGACGTCGTCGAAACGACGGGTCTTGTAGCCTGTGGGCGTCGTGATGCCGTTGCCGTGCATCGGGTCGGTGACCCACAGGGGTGTCGCGCCCGAGTCGCGCACGGCCTCGAGCAGCGGCGGCAGGGCGTCGCGGATCTTGCCCGCGCCCATGCGCGTGATGAATGTCAGGCGACCGGGTTCGCGGTCGGGGTCGAGCTTGTCGATGAGCGCCAACGCCGTCTCGGCGGTCGTGCTCGGGCCGAGCTTGACGCCGATGGGATTGCGAATCTTCGAGAAGTAGTCGACGTGCGCGCCGTCGAGCTCGCGCGTGCGCTCGCCGATCCACTGGAAGTGCGACGAGGTGTTGTACGCCAGGCCCGTGCGCGAATCGATTCGCGTCATGGGGCGCTCGTAGTCCATGAGCAGGCCCTCATGGCCCGTGTAGAACTCCACGCGCGTCAGCTCGTCGAAGTTCGCGCCGGCGGCCTCCATGAACTTGATGGCCCGGTCGATCTCGGTGGCCATCGCCTCGTACGCCTGGTTGGCCGGGGTGCTGGCGAAGCCCTTGTTCCAGCTGTGCACCTCGCGGAGGTCGGCGAAGCCGCCCTGGGTGAACGCACGGATGAGGTTCAGGGTCGATACGGCCGTGTGGTAGCCCCGGAGCAGGCGCGCCGGGTCGGCCTTTCGCGACTCCTCGGTGAAGTCGTAGCCGTTGACGATGTCGCCGCGGTAGGCGGGCAGCGTCACGTCGCCGCGCGTCTCGACGTCGCTCGAGCGCGGCTTGGCGAACTGCCCGGCCATGCGGCCCATCTTGACCACGGGCATCGAGGCGCCGTAGGTGAGCACGACGGCCATCTGGAGCACCGTCTTGATGCGGTTGCGGATCTGCTCGGCGGTCGCCCCGGCGAACGTCTCGGCGCAGTCACCACCCTGCAGGAGGAACGCCTGACCTGCCGCGGCGCGCGCGAGACGGTCGCGGAGATTGTCGACCTCGCCGGCGAAGACCAGGGGCGGGAGGGTCGCCAGCTCTGCGGATGCCGCGGCCACCGCACCCTCGTCATACCACTGGGGCTGCTGCTTGATGGGCAGGGATCGCCAGTGGTCGAGGTCGTGGAGCTGCTGATTCACCCCTGAAGTCTAGTGGCGGGACGCGGGCGCCTTCGCCGCCTGCGCGGTGGCCAGACGGTCCTTCACGGTCGAGGCGTAGACGTCCTCGTAGCGCTGTTCTCCGAGGCGCTGCAACGCCACCATGATCTCGTCCGTCACCGAACGCAGCACGTAGCGATCGCCCTCCATCCCCTCGAAGCGGGAGAAGTCGAGCGGCTCGCCGATCACGATGCCGACCCGTCCGACGCGGGGCAGACGCTGGCCGATCGGCATGACGGACCCGGTGTCGACCATCACGACCGGGACGACGGGGACGCGCGCCTCGAGCGCCATGCGGGCGATGCCCGTGCGCCCCCGGTACAGCGTCCCGTCGGGGCTGCGGGTGCCCTCGGGGTAGATGCCGAGCAGCTCGCCGCGGCCGAGCACCCCCAGGCCGGTGTTGAGCGAGGCCTCCGAGGCTTTCCCTCCGGACCGGTCGATGGGCAGCTGCCCGGTCGCGGTGAAGAACACCCGCGTCGCCCAGCCCTTGATGCCCTTGCCGGTGAAGTAGTCGCTCTTGGCGAGGAACGCCATGCGGCGGTCGATCATGAGCGGCAGGAAGATCGAGTCGGAGAATGACAGGTGGTTGCTGGCGAGGATCGCCGCGCCCTCGGTCGGGATGTTGCGCCGGCCCACCATCCAGGGTCGGAACACCGCCTTGATGACCGGCCCGATCACCACGTACTTCATCAGCCAATAGAACATCGTCAGCGCTCCTTCCCGGCGAGGTCGGCGACCCCGATGAGACCGGCGTCGTTGCCCAGGCGGGCGATCGCGAAGTCGGCGACGGGACGTTCACCGTACCCCGGCAGCGACGTCTCGTACGCGAGCTTCACCGGCGCGAGAAGATCCGCCCCGAGCTGGGCGACACCGCCGCCGATAACGAACAGCTCCGGGTCGAGCACGGCCTGGAACCCGCCGCACGCCTCGCCGAGGGCGGTGGCGACGCGGCGCAGGGCTTCGACCGCGCCGGGGTCACCAGCGAGCACCAGCCGAGAGACGGCCGGACCGGGGATCGCGCCCTTCTCGTCCCGGATGGCGGCCAGGGCGGCGCCGATGCCGCCCTCGTCGGCGATGGCGTTGGCCTCGCGCTGCAGGGCGCGGCCCGAGGCGTACTGCTCCAGGCATCCATTCTGCCCGCATCCGCAAGGGTGTCCCCCGCGGACGAAGCGCATGTGACCGAGCTCGCCGCCGATGCCGTGCCCGCCGCGGAACAGCTCCCCGCCGCTGACGACGGCGCCGCCGACGCCGGTCCCCATGGTCAGCATGACCATGTCGTGGACGCCGCGACCGGCGCCGAAGCGGTACTCGCCCCAGCCGGCGGCATTCGCGTCGTTCTCGATCGTGACGGGCGCGTCGAGGCGCTCCTCGAGGCGGGCGCGGAGCGGCTCGTCGCGCCAGTCGATGTTGGGGGCGTAGATCACGGTGCTGCGGTCGAGGCTGATGAAGCCGGCCGCCGCGACGCCGATCGCGTGGATGTCGTGGGCGCGCCGCAGATGGTCGGCCATGTCGACCACGGCATCCACGAGGGCCGAGGGGTCGATGGGGGTGTCGACGCGGAGCTTCTCGATGATGGTGCCGTCGTCGTCGACGACGCCTCCCGCGATCTTCGTGCCCCCGATGTCGATGCCGACGTTGCGCACCGCGCTCCCTTCCGGGCCGACCGAGCGGCTCGGCCCGGTGCAGTCTAGCCACCCCTCGGGTTCGACGCGGCGCACCGCGGTCCCGGTGCGCGCACGAACCGTGCGGATAGACTCGACGGACCGATCGACGTTTTTTCCGGTACCGAAGGAGTTGCCGTGATCCAGTTCGACCTCCCCCCCATCGTCACCGCCGACCCGGATGCCAACGCGTCCGATCTGCTCGCCGACCGCGCCCGCGCGACTCCCGACCGTGCCCTGTTCGCCGTCCCCGACGCCGACGGCTGGCGTGACGTGACCGCCGCCGAGTTCGAGCGCCAGGTCGTCGCGCTGGCGAAGGGCTTCGTCGCCGCGGGGGTGCAGCCGGGCGAGAAAGTGGCGTTCATCGCCCGCACGACCTACGACTGGACGCTCGTCGACTTCGCGCTGTTCTACGCGGGTGCCGTGATGGTGCCGGTGTACGAGACGAGCTCGCCGTCGCAGGTCTCGTGGATCCTGTCGGATTCCGGCGCCATCGCCGTGGTGCTCGAGTCCGCCGAGCACGCCGAGCGTCTCGACGAGGTACGCAGCGACGTACCGCTCGTCCGCGACGTCTGGGCCATGCACTCGGGGGACCTCGACGCCCTCGTCTCCAACGGCACCCACATCACCGATGAAGAGATCGAGCGTCGTCGCCACCTGGCCAAGGCGTCGGACGTGGCCACCCTCATCTACACCTCGGGGTCGACCGGGCGCCCCAAGGGCTGCGTGCTCGTGCACAGCAACTTCGTCGAGTTGGCCCGCAACTCCGCGAAGGCGCTGCACGAGGTCGTCGAGACGCCCGGCGCCTCGACCCTGCTGTTCATCACGACGGCCCACGTGTTCGCGCGCTTCATCTCGCTGCTCAACGTGCACGCGGGCGTGAAGACCGGTCACCAGCCCGACACCAAGCAGCTCCTCCCCGCGCTCGGCACGTTCAAGCCCACCTTCCTCCTCGCCGTCCCGCGCGTGTTCGAGAAGGTCTACAACTCCGCCGAGCAGAAGGCCGAGGCCGGCGGCAAGGGCAAGATCTTCCGCCTGGCGGCCCACACGGCCATCGAGCACTCGCAGCGCCTGCAGGACGGCAAGAAGATCCCGCTCGCCCTGAAGCTGAAGTTCGCGCTGTTCGACAAACTCGTCTACTCCAAGCTTCGGGATGCCATGGGGGGCCGCGTCGTCTACGCGGTGTCGGGGTCCGCCCCGCTCGGCCCGCGCCTCGGACATTTCTTCCGTAGCCTCGGCGTCGTCATCCTCGAGGGCTACGGCCTTACTGAGACGACGGCCCCGGCGACGGTCAACCTCGCCACGAAGTCGAAGATCGGCTCCGTCGGGCCGGTTCTGCCCGGCGTGAGTGTGCGGCTGGCCGACGACGGCGAGATCCAGGTGCGCGGGATCAATGTCTTCCGCGAGTACTGGCAGAACCCCGGGGCCACAGCCGATGCGTTCGACGGCGAGTGGTTCCGGACCGGCGACATCGGCGTCTTCGACGCCGATGGATTCCTCTCCATCACGGGACGCAAGAAAGAGATCATCGTCACCGCCGGCGGCAAGAACGTCGCCCCCGCGGCCCTCGAGGACCCGATCCGCGCGAACCCGATCGTGGGCCAGGTCGTCGTGGTGGGCGACCACAAGCCGTTCATCGCCGCGCTGGTGACGCTCGACCCCGAGATGCTGCCGACGTGGCTGGCCAACAACGGCCTCGCCTCCGACATGACGCTGACGGAGGCCGCCGAGAACGAGAAAGTGCGCGCCGAGGTGCAGGGTGCCGTCGACCGTGCCAACGCCCGGGTGTCACGGGCGGAATCGATCCGCAAGTTCGAGATCCTCCCCGTCGAGTGGACCGAGGCCAGCGGTCACCTGACGCCGAAGATGAGCATCAAGCGCAACGTGATCGTCTCCGACTTCGCCGACGCCATCGAGGACATCTACGCCGTGCCGGTGAACACGACCAACGTGTCGCTACCCTGATCCCGGCGACGAGGACGGCCCGGCTCTCCTTCGAGGCGCCGGGCCGTTCCGCGGCGAGGGCGCGGGGCGTGAGCGGCCGGATGCGGCCCGCCCTCGCCCGCGCACGAACTCCGCGATTCGGACGACCTCCGTCGTGAGCACGCGACACCGACTCACCTCGCGCGAATAGTTGAGGACACGCACGAGCGCGCACGGCTCAGCGCCCGCTCACGAACTCCGCGATTCGCAAGGCCTCCGTCGTGTGCACGCGACACCTACTTACGTGACGCGAATCGCCGAGGATACGCAAGGGTGTCACCCCGCGCGCGGGTCAGAACCAGTCGCTCTCGCGTACCTGCCGCATCGCCTCGCGACGCGTGTCGGCGGGGAGGCGCGAGAGGTAGAGCATCCCATCCAGGTGGTCGGTCTCGTGCTGGAGGGCCTGGGCCATCAGCCCCTCCCCCTCGAGTTCGATTTCGTTGCCGTCGAGGTCGGTGCCGACGACTTTCGCCCACGGATAGCGGATCGCGTCGTGCCAGAGACCCGGCACGGAGAGGCATCCCTCCCCCACCGGCTGCGGTTCGCCCCGCGTCTCGACCAGCACGGGGTTGAGCACGTAGCCGATGTCGCCGTCGATGTTGTAACTGAATGCCCGCAGACCCACACCGATCTGAGGGGCTGCGACCCCGGCTCGACCGGGAAGCTCGACGGTGTCGATCAGGTCTTGCACGAGAGCGCGGACGCCGTCGTCGATTTCATCGATGGGCGCGCTGACCGCTCGCAGCACGGGGTCGCCGAACAGGCGGATCGGGCGGACGGTCATGCGGCGGCCGCCGGAGAGCGCAGCCCCTCGACCACGGCCGCGGCGAGCTCTCGGGCGGCTTGCCGCGTCGAGGGCTGAAGGTCGCGGAAGGTGATGGCGCTTCCCGCGGCGATGCGCGCGTCGTACGGCATCCGGATGACGGTGCGCACGCGCGAACGGAAGTGCGCCTCGAGCTCGCTCTCGCGCACGAGGGGCGTGCCCGGCCGGGAGTTGTTCAACACCACCACGGCGTCGCGCACCCGGGCCGAGTACCCGTTGGTCTCCAGCCAGGTGAGGGTCTCCGAGGCGAGGCGCGCCTCGTCGACCGACAGACCCGCCACGATCACGATCGTGTCGGCGAGTTCGAGGGTCGCGCCCATCACCGAGTGCACGATTCCCGTTCCGGTGTCGGTGAGGACGATCGAGTAGTAGTGCGCGGCGACGTCGGCAACCCGTCGGTAGTCGTCGTCGCTGAAGGCCTCCGACACCCGGGGATCGGCATCGGACGCCAGGACGTCCAGGCGCGTGGCGTCACGGGCGACGATCGACGAGATGTCGTTGAAGCCGGCGACCTCCTCGTGCGCACGCACGAGATCGCGGACGGTGCTGCCGTTCGGCCGGCCCACACGGTCAGCGAGCGTCCCCCGGTCGGGATTCGCGTCGACCGCGATGATGCGGTCGTCGCGGGCGTCGGCGAGGGCCATGCCCAGAAGAGAGGTGACGGTCGTCTTGCCGACACCTCCCTTGCGAGACAGCACCGGCACGAAGCGCGCGCCGCCGGACAGGGGCGCGGCGATGCGATGGTCGAGCTCTTTGCGCTGGCGGGCTCGACGACCGTCACCGAGATTGATGCGGTGGCGGGAAACGGAATAGACCAACTGCTGCCAGAGTCCTTCGGGCTCGGGCTTGGAGATCTGCCGCGGGTCGAGAAGGCGGTCGGCGGTGAGGAGGTCGGAGCTTTCGCGCGCGTCGTCGATCTGACCGATGCGCTTCGACGTCAGCGTGACGTCGGGTGCGGGGGTGCGGACGCGTTCCATCGCGTGCGCACGGTCGACGCGCGCCGCCTCGTCTGCGGCTCGCGCCGCATCGTCGGCCTGGTGCACGCCGCGGCGCGTCAGAGGAATGGTGCCGATCGCTCCCGTCGCGGCGCGCTCGGCGCGCGTGGTCGGTACCGGTCCGGAGGCGGGGGTCACGTCCGTCGCGGGAACGGGACCGGTCACGGGAGCCGTCGACGGCTCGGCGGATCCGACCGGCGGAGCAGCCTCAGGCACGGGACCGTTCGGCTCCGGCACAACGGATGCCACGCCCGACGCCTCGGTCGTGCCCTCGGTCCCATTCGCCTCGGTGCGGTCGTCGTGCTCGTCCGTGGATGCCACGTCGTCCTCCTTCGGGGCAGTGTCCGGCTCGATCGCGCTCTCGCGCTCGACCTCTACGGACACGCGGTCGTCTGCGCGGTCGTCGAACGACGGCGTCGTCGGGGCCCCGGCGTCGCTCGCCTCCATACGGTCCTGGGCCGGGGCCGGAACCCACGGCGCGTGGGTGAGCGCGGTGTCCGCACCGTCGCCAGCCCGAGGCGGGACGGCTCCCGCGGAGCCTTCGGGGGCGTTCGCCGCGCCCGACGCGTCGCCTGCGGCGCCGGTGCGGTCGAGGTTCGCGGCGTCGAAACTCGCGAGCTCGGCCCGATCCGCGTCCGCATGGCCATCGGCCGCGGCGTTCTCGTCGGCATTCACGGCCTCGTCGACGTCGCCGTCGGCATCCGCGACCGCGTCGACGTCGGTGTCGGCATCCGCGATCGCCTCGACATCGGCATCCGCCGTCACCTCGGTGTCGGCACCCGCGACGGTGTCCGCCGTCACCTCGGTGTCGGCATCCGCGACGGTGTCCGCTGCGTCCGGGAAATCGGCGTCATCGACGAGTTCGAGGTCGTCGATCGGCTCGGCGGCATCGGCTTCGACCAGCTCGACGGCTTCGACGATCCCCGCGTCGCGCAGGTCCGCGTCCCTGTCGCCGGTCGCCTCTTCGGGCTCGTACCGGTGCTCGATGATCACGTCATCCACGACGTCGGCATCCCGCACGTCGTGGTGCGCGCCATCCGACGACGATGCGTCGTCGTGTGCGTCGTCATGGGGTTCGAGGATGATGTCGCCGGTGGGCAGCATCTCGACGTGGGGAGTGTGGGCGATCTCACCCGAGGCGTCGGGGCGACGGTCGTGGGGGGCGTCGAGGAGAGGCGGGTCACCATCGACGGGGATCTCGTCGTCGATCACGTCGTCATCGTCGACGTCGTCATCCGTGGCCACGGGCAGGTCGACGTTGACCTGAGCGATGTGTCCGCCGAGGATCGTGATGCTGGCGGTGTCGAGGTTCCCGCTCTCGTCGAGAACGCCGTGCTCCGCGTTCTCGTCGGGGTTCGCGTCGGTGCGGTCGGGGGTCACTGCAGTCTCCAAACGGGAAGAGGGCGCGAAAGCGCCCCCTCCCAGGCTACTGCGCCGGGCGGATCACCAGCAAAAGGTCTCCCGCTTCGACCTGCTGTGTGCTAGCGATCGCGACACGCTCGACGACGCCCTCGACGGGCGAGGCGATCGCCGCCTCCATCTTCATGGCCTCGATGGAGGCGACCGCCTGGCCCGCGATCACGCGGTCGCCCGGGGCGGCTTTGAGCGTGACCACGCCGGAGAACGGTGCGGCGACCTGGCCGGGCTTGGAGGTGTCGGCCTTCTCGGCCTGGCGCGCCTCGACGTCGATCGAGCGGTCGCGCACGAACACCGGGCGCAGCTGACCGTTCAGCGTCGTCATGACCGTCCGCATGCCCTTGTCGTCGGCGTCGCCGACAGCCTCGAGCCCGACGAACAGTTGCACGCCCCGCTCGATCTCGACGACGTGCTCTCCGCCGGCACGCAACCCGTAGAGGTAGTCGGCGGTGTCGAGCACGCTGAGGTCGCCGAAGTTCGCCCGCACCTCCTCGAAGGTGCGGGTCGGACCGGGGAACAGCAGTCGGTTCAAACGCGCACGGCGCTCGCTCGACTCCCCCGCCAACGCCGTGGCGTCGTCATCGGTGAGGGGGGTGACGCCGGTCTTGGCATCCCGCCCCGCGAGCACCTTCGTCCGGAACGGCTCGGGCCATCCGCCGGGCAGGTCGCCGAGTTCGCCCGCCATGAACGACACGACCGAGTCGGGCACGTCGTACTTCTCGGGGTTCTGCTCGAAATCGGCCGGGTCGGCCTTGACCGCCGCGAGGTGCAGGGCGAGGTCGCCCACGACCTTCGACGACGGCGTCACCTTCGGGACGCGTCCGAGGATGCGATCGGCCGCGGCGTACATGTCCTCGATGAGTTCGAAGTCGTCGGCCAGCCCCAGGGCGATCGCCTGCTGACGCAGGTTGGACAGCTGACCCCCCGGGATCTCGTGTCGGTAGACGCGGCCCGTGGGACCCGCGAGACCCGACTCGAACGGACGGTACAGATGACGCACGGCCTCCCAGTAGGGCTCGAGGTCGCTCACCGCCGACAGATCCAGACCGGTGTCGCGCTCGGTGTGCGCGAGGGCTGCCACGAGGGCGGAGAGCGACGGCTGACTGGTGGTGCCGGCCATCGGCGCTGCCGCGGCGTCCACGGCATCCGCCCCCGCCGCGGCCGCGGCCAGCAGCGTGGCGAGCTGCCCGCCGGCGGTGTCGTGCGTGTGGACGTGCACCGGAAGGTCGAAGCGCTCTCGCAGGGCAGCGACCAGTCGCGCCGCGGCGGTGGGGCGCAAAAGCCCCGCCATGTCTTTGATCGCGAGCACGTGCGCGCCCGCGTCGACGATCTGCTCGGCCAGGCGCAGGTAGTAGTCGAGCGTGTACAGGTTCTCGGCCGGGTCGAGCAGGTCGCCCGTGTAGCAGACCGCCACCTCGGCGATCGCCGTGCCCGTCTCGAGCACCGCATCGATCGCCGGGCGCATCTGCGACACGTCGTTGAGCGCGTCGAAGATGCGGAAGATGTCGACCCCGGATGCCGCGGCCTCGCGCACGAACGCGTCGGTGACCTCGGTGGGGTACGGCGTGTAACCGACCGTGTTGCGTCCACGCAACAGCATCTGGATCGCGATGTTCGGGAGGGCCTCGCGCAGGGCGTCGAGGCGCTCCCACGGGTCTTCGCCGAGGAAGCGCAGCGCGACGTCGTAGGTCGCCCCGCCCCATGCCTCGACCGAGAGCAGGCCCGGGGCCAGTCGAGCGACGTGCGGGGCGACGCGCACGAGGTCGCGGGTGCGCACGCGAGTGGCGAGGAGGGACTGGTGCGCATCGCGGAAGGTCGTCTCGGTGACGGCCAGGGCGGTCTGCTCGCGCAGAGCCCGGGCGAAGCCGGCCGGACCGAGCTGCTGGAGTCGCTGACGCGAACCCGCGGGGGCGCTCGCCGCGAGGTCGAGCCGCGGGAGCTTGGAGCCGGGGTCGATGGAGAGGGGGTTCTCTCCGTTCGGGCGGTTCACCGTGGTGTCGACGAGCCACGACAGCACCTTGGTGCCGCGGTCCTTCGACTCCCGGCCCCGCAGCAGTTCGGGACGCTCGTCGATGAAAGAGGTGCTGAGGTCACCCGCGACGAACGCCGGGTCGTCGAGCACGGCCTGCAGGAACGGGATATTGGTCGACACTCCGCGGATGCGGAACTCGGCCAGAGCGCGGCGGGCGCGGGCGACCGCCGCGGGGAAGTCCCGACCCCGGCACGACAGCTTCGACAGCATCGAGTCGAAGTGCGGGCTCACCTGGGATCCCGCGGCGGTGGTGCCGCCGTCGAGACGGATGCCGGCACCGCCCGGCGAGCGGTAGGTGGTGATCTTGCCGGTGTCCGGGCGGAAGCCCTGCGTGGGGTCCTCGGTGGTGATGCGGCACTGCAGGGCCGCGCCGCGCAAGTGGATGTCCCCCTGCTGCAGGTGCAGCTCGGCGAGCGTCTGGCCCGCCGCGATGCGCATCTGCGATTGCACGAGGTCGACGTCGGTGACCTCTTCGGTCACGGTGTGCTCGACCTGGATGCGCGGGTTCATCTCGATGAAGACGACCTCGCCGGTGCGGGGTCCCGCGGTCTCGAGGAGGAACTCGACCGTGCCGGCGTTCTGGTAGCCGATCGATCGCGCGAAGGCGACCGCGTACCGGTAGAGATCCTGACGCACCGCGTCGTCGAGGTTCGGCGCCGGCGCGATCTCGATGACCTTCTGATGACGGCGCTGCACGGAGCAGTCCCGCTCGAACAGATGGACCGTCTCGCCCGCGGCATCCGCGAGGATCTGCACCTCGACGTGGCGGGGGCGCTGCACGGCCTGCTCGAGGAACATGCGCGGGTCGCCGAAGGCGCTCTGAGCCTCGCGCATCGCCTCGGCGAGGGCCGGAGCCAGCTGGCCCTTCGCCTCGACGCGCCGCATGCCGCGTCCGCCGCCCCCGGCCACGGCCTTCGCGAAGAGCGGGAAGCCGATGTCGTCGGCCTGCGCGAGGAGCGCGTCGACGTCGTCGGACGCGGGGGTGGATCGCAGGACCGGGACACCGGCGGAGATGGCGTGCTCCTTCGCCGTGACCTTGTTGCCCGCCATCGACAGCACCTCGGCCGGCGGACCGATGAAGGTGATGCCGTGGGCGGCCGCCTTCTCGGCGAGCTCCGGATTCTCGGAGAGGAAGCCGTACCCCGGGTAGATGGCATCCGCTCCGCACTCGCGCGCGACGCGGATGATCTCGTCGACGTCGAGGTAGGCCCGCACGGGGTGTCCGCGCTCACCGATCTGATAGGCCTCGTCGGCCTTCAACCGGTGCAGCGACGCACGGTCCTCGTACGGGTAGACCGCGACGGTGCGGGCTCCGACCTCGTAGGCGGCGCGGAACGCTCGGATGGCGATCTCGCCGCGGTTGGCGACCAGGATCTTCGAAAACATGCGCACCTCACGTCGATCTGGCGGGGCTGAATGTGCTCACAGCCTAGGGGAAGGTAACGTGGACTCTTGTGCACGTACTCTCCGTCAGCTCTCTCAAAGGCGGGGTCGGCAAGACGACCGTGACACTCGGGCTGGCTTCCGCAGCCTTCGCACGTGGCGTTCGCACTCTCGTCGTCGACCTCGACCCGCAATCCGACGTGTCGACCGGCATGGACATCTCGGTCGCCGGCCGCCTCAACATCGCCGATGTCCTGGCGAACCCCAAAGAGAAGGTCGTCCGTCAGGCGATCACGTCCAGCGGGTGGGCCAAGGTGCATCCGGGCACCATCGACGTGCTGATCGGCAGTCCGTCGGCCATCAACTTCGACGGCCCGCACCCCAGCGTTCGCGACGTCTGGAAGCTCGAGGAGGCCCTGGCCACCATCGAGAGCGAGTACGACCTCGTGCTCATCGACTGCGCCCCCTCGCTGAACGCCCTCACGCGCACCGCCTGGGCCGCGAGCGACCGCGTCGTCGTGGTCACCGAGCCGGGGCTGTTCTCCGTCGCGGCCGCCGACCGCGCCCTCCGCGCCATCGAGGAGATCCGACGCGGTCTGTCCCCGCGCCTGCAGCCGCTCGGCGTCGTGGTCAACCGCGTGCGCCCGCAGTCGATCGAGCACCAGTTCCGCATCAAAGAGCTGCGCGACATGTTCGGTCCCCTGGTCTTGAACCCGCAGCTGCCCGAGCGCACCTCGCTCCAGCAGGCGCAGGGCGCCGCCAAGCCGCTGCACGTGTGGCCCGGAGACTCCGCGCAGGAGCTCGCCGCCGATTTCGACGCGCTCCTCGACCGGATCGTCCGCACCGGCCGCATCCCCGTGGCCAACGAGGCACCGCAGGTCTGAGGCCCGCTCCCCCGCCCGGCGGCCCTCACCGGCTGTCATCGGGCCTCGCCGGTCGTCGGCCGGCAGTCGTCGTGCGCGGCCTTCCTCGCCATGTCGACCGGGTGCGGAGCCGCTCGACGACGCTCGCGACGACCGCGAGAACCAGCGTCCGTCGAAAGAGACACGTCCTTGAGATGGACGAAGAACCCCGGATGCCGCGGCATCCCAGGTTCGAATAGATCGCGGGCGGGCGTCAGGCGGTGCGGGCGGCGCGACGCGCGGCGAGTTCGTCGACGGCGTCGGGCTGAGCGGTCTCGAAGTCCACGAGCGTGGACTCGACCTCGCGCAGCACCTTGCCGACGGCGATGCCGAACACGCCCTGGCCCCGGCTGACGAGGTCGATGACCTCATCGTTCGAGGTGCACAGGTACACGGACGCCCCGTCGCTCATCAGTGTCGTGCCCGCCAGATCCCGGATGCCGGCCACGCGCAGCTGCTCGACCGCCGTGCGGATCTGCTGGAGGGAGATACCGGTGTCGAGCAGGCGCTTGACGAGCTTGAGCACGAGGATGTCGCGGAACCCGTAGAGACGCTGCGAACCCGAACCGCTCGCACCGCGGACGGTCGGCACGACCAGTTCGGTGCGTGCCCAGTAGTCGAGCTGGCGGTACGTGATGCCCGCCGCGCGCGCGGCGACAGCCCCGCGATAACCGGTGTCGTCGTCCATCTCGGGCAGGCCGTCGGTGAAGAGGAGATCAGCGGCGAACCGGGGTTCACCGAGTGCGTCGCCAGCGTTCATGCTCGCGTCCCTCCTCAACGGCTCGATGTTTCCACGCTAGATCAGCGAGGGTCCCCCGGCAATGACATCCGCTCCGGGGGCCGCGGCGTGTCGCGCTCAGGACAGCATCCGCTCCAGCGCGTCGCGGACGAACATCGCGCGCACCTCGTCGAGACGCCGCGCGAGCTCGGGGGCTAGTTCGTTCGCTCGCGCCCGCGACGGCGCGTCGGGACGACGCAGCAGCGCCGACAGGGCCGACTCGATCAACGACACTTCGCGGTCGGCGCTCTGGCGGAGTGCACGCACGTGGCGCGGTTCGATGCCGTGGCGATCGAGGGCGACAAGGGCGCGCAGCAGCGCCACCGTCTGCTCGGGGTGGCTCTCGGCGGCGGCGATGACACCCGTGCGGACGGCGTCATTGAGCAACTGGGGCCCGGCTCCCGCGGCGGCGAGCAACTCGTCGCGGCGATAGCGGCGCGGGGCGCTGGTCATCGACGGCATCGACGTGGGCGGCGCAGGATTGCGGCCCGCATCGAGATCGGCGAGGTAGTCGCGGATGACGACGAGCGGAAGGTAGTGATCGCGCTGCAACGTCAGAGCCAGGCGCAGACGTTCGAGGTCGGCGGGCGAGAACTTGCGGTAGCCCGACTCGGTGCGCGTGGGAGAGACGATGCCCTGCACCTCGAGGAAGCGGAGCTTGCTGGAGGTGAGGGCGGGGAAGTCCGGCGTCAGACGCGCCAGGACCTGCCCGATGCTGAGCAGCCCCGCAGCCGTCTGACGACCACGGGACGGGGCTGCCGCCATCAGTGCTCTGCCGGGGTGGGCAGATCGACGGGCGAACCGAAGAAGTTCAGACGGAACTTGCCGATGCGCACCTCGGAGCCGTTCACGAGCGCAGCGCGGTCGACGCGCTCGCCGTTGACGTAGCTGCCGTTGAGCGAGCGCTGGTCGACGATCTCGAACGTCGTTCCGGCGCGGGTGATCTCGGCGTGCCGACGCGACACGGTGACGTCGTCGAAGAACAGATCGGCCTCGGGATGACGGCCGACGGTGGTGACGTCGGTGTCGAGCAGATACCGGGCGCCGGTCGTCGGGCCGGAACGCACCACGAGCAGCGCGGCTCCCGACGGAAGAGCGTCGATGGCCTCGAGCTCGGCCTCGGTGAGGTCGGCACCGAAGGGCACGAACGACAGATCGGCATCGTGAGTCTGGGTCGTGTCATGCGGACGTGCGGCGTCGGCTTCGCCCGCACGCCGGATGTCGTCTCGCTCGAATCGGCTGGTCTCGTCCACGGCTTCTCCTTCTCATTCACCCTAACCGACCGGATCGCGCCGGATGGGCGACCGGCCTCGAGCAGGCCAGGGTGATGCGTGATGTGTCTTCGTCCGTCGAGACCGGCACCGCGGTTCGGGGCGCGACGCGGACGACGAGACTCTCGAACCTACCGATACGAGGTCGCCCCTGTCGAGTCCGGAGGACGCGCGGAACGGGGCGTGCGCACCGCGCCGTCGCCCCCGCCGACTCCCAGGTCTCTCGTCGGACACCGTAACTAGGGTCGGACCATGCCGTTCACCCAGGCGCCGCGCCGGCGCACCCTTCCCGCCGTTCTGGCCACCGCGTTCCTCGCCGCCGCCGCGCTGTTCGTCCCCGCCCTGCCCGCCGCGGCGCATGACGAGTTGATCTCGACGGATCCGTCGTCCGGAGCGGCCCTCGAGGCACTCCCGGCCGCGATCACCCTGTCGTTCAGCGCGGACGTCCTGCCCGACGCGGGCGCGACCGTGATCGAGGTGACCGACGCCTCCGGTGCCTCGCTGACCGCCGGCGTCCCCGAGGTCTCGGGCACCGAGGTGACCCAGGCGCTCGCGGGGCCGGCATCCGGAGCCGTCGCCGTGCAATGGCGCGTGGTGTCCAGCGACGGTCACCCGATCGACGGGGAGTTCGCCTTCACGGTGCCGGAGTCGGCACCGACCCCGACCCCGTCGCTCACGCCGTCCGCGTCGCCCACCGAGACGCAGGCCGCGGCCTCCTCCTCCCCCGCGGCGACCTCCGAGCCGGTCGCGGAACCGGTCGACACGTCCGCGCCCGCGTCGCCGTTGCCGTGGATCCTGCTCGCCGTGGCGCTGGTCATCGTGGCCGGTGTGCTGGTGTACGTCTTCGCCTCGCGGGGACCGCGAAAGCCCGCCGATGGCGGCACCGCCGGACGATAGGCTGGGAGCATGCCTCATTACGATCTGGTCATTCTTGGTGCGGGTCCCGGCGGGTACGTCGCCGCCGTCCGCGGCGCACAGCTCGGACTGTCGGTCGCGATCGTCGAAGAGAAGTACTGGGGCGGTGTGTGCCTCAACGTGGGCTGCATCCCCTCCAAGGCGCTTCTGCGCAACGCCGACCTCGCGCACACGTTCCACGCGAAGGCCGACCTCTTCGGCATCTCGGGCGACGTGCACTTCGACTTCGGCAAGGCGTTCGACCGCTCACGCAGCGTCGCCGCCGGCCACGTCAAGGGCATCCACTACCTGATGAAGAAGAACAAGGTCACCGAGTACGAGGGCCGTGGCTTCTTCGCCGATGACCACACGATCGACGTCACCAAGACCGACGGCTCGAAGGAGCAGGTGACCTTCGACAACGTCATCATCGCCACCGGCTCGACCGTGCGCCTCCTCCCCGGGGTCACGCTGAGCGAGAACGTCGTCACCTACGAGGAGCAGATCCTCACCCGCGAGCTGCCCGAGTCGATCGTCATCGTCGGCGCCGGCGCGATCGGCATGGAATTCGCCTACGTCATGACGAACTACGGCGTGAAGGTCACGATCATCGAGTTCCTCGATCGCGCTCTCCCCAACGAGGACGCCGAGGTCTCGAAGGAGATCCAGAAGCAGTACAAGGGCTACGGCGTCGACATCCTCACCTCGACCAAGGTGGACTCGGTCACCGACCACGGCGACAAGGTCACGGTCGCCTACACGGCGAAGGACGGCGCGCAGGGCTCGATCGACTCCGACCGCGTGCTCATGTCGATCGGTTTCGCCCCCAAGGTCGACGGCTTCGGCCTCGAGAACACCGGCGTCAAGCTCACCGAGCGCGGCGCGATCGACATCGACGACCACATGCGCACGAACGTCCCGCACATCTACTCGATCGGCGACGTCACCGCCAAGCTGCAGCTGGCCCACGTCGCCGAGGCACAGGGCGTCGTGGCGGCCGAGACCATCGGCAAGGCCGAGACGCAGACGCTGGGCGACTACCGCAACATGCCGCGCGCCACGTTCTGCAACCCGCAGGTCGCCTCGTTCGGCCTCACCGAGCAGCAGGCCCGCGACGCCGGCCACGACATCAAGGTGTCGAAGTTCCCCTTCTCCGCCAACGGCAAGGCGAACGGCCTCGGCGAGCCGGTCGGCTTCGTCAAGCTCGTCGCCGACGCTGAGACCCTCGAGCTCATCGGCGGTCACCTCATCGGCCCCGACGTGTCGGAGCTCCTGCCCGAGCTGACCCTCGCGCAGAAGTGGGACCTCACCGCGCTCGAGGCCGCACGCAACGTGCACACCCACCCGACGCTGTCGGAGGGCCTGCAGGAGGCCTTCCACGGCCTCACGGGCCACATGATCAACCTCTGATCGAGGGAACGACGAAGCCCGCCCGGTTGCTCCGGGCGGGCTTCGTCGTTGTACTCCCGCGACCGCGTGCCCTCAGCGCCCGAGAGCACGGCGCGCTGGTGTCGGTCCGGATCCCCGCGACCGCGTGCCCTCAGTGCCCGAGGGCACGGCGCGCTGGCGTCGATCCGGATCCGCGCGATCGCGTGCCCTCAGTGCCCGAGGGCACGGGCGAGCTTGGAACCGGATGCCGCGACGCGGCCGCCCGCCGCGATCACCGCCGCGTCCACGGCGGCGAAGAACGCGGCGCGTCCAGCGTCGTCGGCGGGGGCTGCGGGGCCGAGCTCCACCTCCCACTCGCGCCACGCGGACTCCACGCCGCGGCGCTCGTCGCGAGCGCGAACACGATCGTCGACGAACTCGGCGATCTCGCCGCCCTGGGTGTCGAGTAAGGCATACGCCGTCCGGTTGTTGCGCACCCGCGCCAACGGCGTGAAGGGCGGGGCGGCGACGGAGGCCACGGCATCCTGGACCGCCGGCGGGGCCACGGGATCGGCGTCGTGATCGAGGACGTCGCCAAGCGGCCACTGACGCTCGGTGCGCCCGCCACCCTGCGCCGGGCTCTTCACGTGCCAGCCCTCGTCGGGGCCGCCGCGCCGGCGCCGCACCGCGATCCCGGCTCGGGCGAGCTCGGTGGTCTCGGTGTCGATGTAGCGGGCGTCGAGATCGCGGGGCTCGGGGTCACCGATGCGTGCGACACCCGGCAACGCCGACCAGTCGGGTAGGGGGGTGTCGTCGTCGACGTCGTACTTCGCCTCGACCTCGACGCTCGAGGCGCCGTGGGCGGCTGCGCTCAATCGTCGCGTCCGTCGGCGTCGGGGTTGATGTCCTCGGTCTCCTCTGCGTACGCGAAGACGGCCTGGGTCGGGCCGTCGGATTCGCCGGTGCCGGTCGGTTCGCCCTGGCGACGGTAGACCAGCTGCCCCTCGCTGTAGGGCATGATCAGCGTGTCGTCGGTCTCGTTGTCGAGCGGGAGAACCTGCCCGTCGAGCGGGCCTCCGGTCAATCGTGCAATAGCCATTCCGAAAGCGTAGACCGCGGCTCCGACACCGCCCGGCACCTTGACACAGCTCGCCTAGAATCGCTCGGGTGACATGGACGGACCTGCCCGGCGATCGCCCGTTCGTCCTGCTCGCCACCCGGGCCGAGGACCGCCCGGCCGACGAGGAGTACGAGCTGTTCCTCCGCTACTCGGGACTGCCGCCCGAGCGTCTGCGACGGGTGCGCGTGGAACGCGAGGCGATGCCGTCGATCGACCTCGATGAGGTCGCCGGCATCCTGGTCGGCGGAAGTCCCTTCAACGCCTCCGATCCGGTCGCGAAGAAGTCGTCCGTGCAGCTGCGGGTCGAGGCGGAGATGGCCGCTCTCGTCGACGAGGTCGTCGCGCGCGACGTGCCGTTCCTCGGCGCCTGCTACGGCGTCGGAACCCTCGGCACGCACCTGGATGCCACGATCGACGGCACGTTCGCCGAACCGATCAGCGTGGTCGAGGTGACCCTCACCCCCGAGGGGCGCGTCGACCCGCTGGCCGCCGAACTCCCCGACACGTTCTCGGCCTTCGTGGGACACAAGGAGGCGATCTCTGCGCTTCCGGCGCGTGCCGTGCTGCTGGCCTCCTCCCCGACGTGCCCGGTGCAGATGTTCCGCGTGGGCCGAAACGTCTATGCGACGCAGTTCCACCCCGAACTCGACCTGGACGGCATCGTGACGCGCATCCACGCCTACGCCGGATACGGCTACTTCGCCCCCGCGGAATTGGAGACGACCCTGGCGGCGGTCGGTCGCGCTCCGGTGACGGCGCCGTCACGCGTGCTGCGGACGTTCGTGGAACGCTACGCGCACTGATCCCGGGGGCCGACCCGGAGTCCGCGCTACGCCGCCCGGCGGTCAGAACCGGTGACGCGCGGGTACCCGCACGACCGTGATCGGACTGGTCGCTGCGGGGTGCGCGCGCCGTAGAGCGGGTTCGAGTCCCAGGTCCACTAGATGCACCCGACCCGCGAGGTCGGGGCCGCGACCCCGGACGAGTCCGACCTTCACCGCACCGAACGTGACCGTGATGTCGGCGGGGAGGACTCCGGCATCCGCGGTCCCCTCATCGGGATCGAGGCCGCTGGGCAGATCGACGGCGACGACACGCGGGCGCTCGGCGAGGGCGAGCAGCGACTCGACGAGCGCTCGAGCCGATCCGCGAAGACGCCGGTCGCCGAGGCGTCCGATGCCCAGGATGCCGTCGAGCACGAGACCGTACTCGGTGAGCTGCGCGCGCGCGTCGGACACGGACACGACGCGTGCCCCCGCGGCGGTGGCGGAGTCCAGCGCGCCGCGGTGCACCCGGTCGCGCACGAGCACCGCGTCGACCTGCTCGCCGCGGCGTGCGAGGTCGGCCGCCGCGTAGAGGGCGTCACCGCCGTTGTCACCGGCACCGGTGAGCACGAGAACCCTGGCGGGTGTCGATTCGAGCTCGGCGGCGACGATCTCGGCGAGCGCCTGGGCCGCCCACTGCATGAGGGGTTGTCCCGCGGCGAGGAGCGGGGCCTCGGCCGCGCGGACGGCGTCGGCCGTGTAGGCCGGGGTGCGCTGGGGCACCGTCGGCGAACCATGCGTGCTCTCGGCGCCCGTCTCCCGAGCGCCGGGTGTCTCAGACATCGCGCGGCGTCCCGACGTCGTCCGCGGCATCCGGCCGGCGATCGCCCGGCGTCTCACGCACCACGCTTCGCCCCCGCGTCGCGCTCGGCATCCGTTTCGCGGGCTGCCGCGGCGGGGTCGCTAGCGGCGAGGGTCTCACGCTCCTTGGCCTCGGCTTCGCGGGCGGCGTCGAGCTCGCTGAGCGCGGCGCTCATGGCTTTCTCCGCGCGGCGGACGCGGAATTGGATCATGGTCGCTGCGCCGTACTTCGCGCGGACGCGGTCGTGATCCTCCTCGGTGGCGACGGTGATGTAGGCACCGGCGATGAGGATGACCTGGCTCGACAGGTTCAACCACAGCAGGAGGGCGATGAGCGAGGCGAAGGTGGCCAGCAGCGGGTTGCTGCTCGCTCCCCCGACGAACAGTCCCGACAACTGCTGGAGCGCGACGAGGCCGATACCACCCAGGAGGGCGCCGCGGATGAGGGTGCGGCGGCGGGCGCGCACTCCCGACAGCACCGCGAATGCGGCGGCGATCGCGGCGGAGTCGAGGGCGAGCACGACGAGCGTGGACAGCAGCCAGGTGATCACGGCGGTGACCCAGGAGTCGGCGGAGACGCCGAGCAGTCCGCGGACGAAGGTGAGTCCCGCCGTGGCGAGGAAGGTGACCGCGGCGCCGGCGACGAGGGCGACACCGATGCCGATCGCGAGGGCGAGGTTTCGCAGCAGGACCCAGACGATGAGCGTGTCGTCAGTGGTGACCCCGGCGATCTGTCGCAACGCCGTGCGCAGCGAGCCGATCGCCCCGATGGCGGCGCCGATCAGACCCACCGATCCGAGGATGCCGGCGATGGTGAGACCGCGGGGCGCCTCGATGTCCTCCACCTGGATCAGACCGTCGGGTCCGACCAGACCCGGAATCACGCTGTTCACCGAACGGACGAGGGCGTTCATCCCCTCGGGGTTGCCCGCCAGCCAGAGCGCGGCGAACGAGAAGCCGATCAGAACGGCGGCGAAGAGACTGAAGAGCGTGCGGTACGTGACGCTGTCGGCCAGTGCCGGACCGCGCGCCCCGGAATAGACGAGGAAGGCACGGACGAGGCGGAGCGACAGTGCCCACGCGGTCACGCGACGGAGGAGGTCGAGCATGCGGCCAGCGTATCGACGGAGCGGGATCGCTCCCGCAGGGTTGACCGCGGCGCGCGGGGAAGACAGCCGATCCCGGATGCCGCCGCCATCGAAGCAGGTCGACGACTCCCGCCGCGTCAGGGCCGCGGGCGCCGGTCACCACGGCCCCGCGACCAGTCGACCCCACGTCCCGAGCAGCAGGAACGGACCGAACGCGAGCGGGGCACCGCGCGCTCCCGCGAGCACGACGCCCGCCGCGGCGGCCCCGCCCGCGAAGAAACCGAGGGTGATTCCGGATGCCACGGCCTCGGGGCCGACCCATCCGAGCACGGCGCCGCACAGCCCCGCGAGTTTGACGTCGCCCCCGCCGAACGCGGCGGGGCGGGCGAGGTGCACGACGAGGCAGATGACGAACGCCGCCGCCGCTCCCCCACCGACTGCCACCACACGACCCGGTTGGCCGGTCACGGCCGCCGCTGCGCCCAGCAGGCCGAGCACGACGCCGGCACCCGGCAGCAGGATCGCGTCCGGAAGGCGGTGGGTGCGCACATCGATCACCGCCAGCGCGACGGCGAGCACCGCGAACGCCGCCAGCGCGGGGGCGAGGGCCCACGGCATCCGTGAACCTCAGGCGTCGAGCACGACGAGGTCGACCTCGACGCCGGCGCCGGGGTCGATCCCCTCGGCATCGCGCACCGCGCGCTTGAGGGGCAGAACGTAGACGCCACCGGCCTGCGGAAAGATCGAGGTGCGCCAGGTGGACCCGCCGATCGTCGCCTCCACCCGAACCCCACCGAAGCCGCGTCGGTACGTCTGCATCTCGCGGACGTCGTCGCTGAGCGCGGGCGGAAGAGCGACGAAGTACCAGTCGCTGTCGGTGCGGGCATCCCACCGGAACACGTCGCCCTCGAATCGCACGATCACACCGGCCCCTTTCGTCGCGGTCACCCTACTCGCGACGCCGGACCTCGGCGGAGGACCGCTCACCGGGGAGGAGGCGTGCGCCCACCACCGCGTCGACCGACGAGACGACGAGCACCGCTGCCGCGTAGACGGCGAGGTCGCGGGCGTCGAAGCCGGTTCCGAGCACGAGGGCGACGGGCGGCATCCGCTCGGCGAGGGTCGCCGGCACCCCTGTCAGCTGCAGCAGCTCGACGGCCCCGCACCACCCGGCTGCGGCGAGCGCGATCGCCCCCCGTCGCGCCCGGGGAAGGAGCAGGACGAGGCCCGTATAGACGGCGACGGCGTAGAGGGCGTCGCCGGCGATGTCGGTGGCCGGGGACGACGGCAGGCCCCGCGAGACGATGAGGCCCGCCACCACGACCACGACGAGCGCCCCCAGGGCGGCGGGACGCCGACGCGCCGGGGTCACGACAGCACCCCGGCCGCGCGGGCGGGTTCGGCGTAGGCCCGGGCCAGGGAGGCGACCGTGTCGTGCGCGTTCAGCCCGCTCGGGTTGGGCAGCACCCACGTGGGCACGCCGGCGATCGACTCGTCCTGTCGGCCGGCGACGGCGCGGGGGCGGTGGAACCCCTGTCGGTAGGCCGTCAGGCCCACGACGGCCACCACCCTCGGACGCCACATCGCAACGCGGTCCGTGAGCGCATCGGCCCCGGAGCGCAATTCGTCGCGGGACAGTTCGTCGGCGCGCGCGGTCGCACGGGCGACGAGGTTGCTGACCCCGACGCCGGCGTCGAAGATCATGCGACGGTCGTCGTCGCCCAGCTCCTCGGCGTAGCGCGGCAATCGGGGAAGCACGCCCGCCTCCACGAGCGCGGGCCAGAACCTGTTTCCGGGACGGGCGAACGGGGTGCCCGTCGCCGCGGTCCACAGCCCCGGGTTGATACCCACGAAGAGCAACCGCACCCCCGGTTCGACGAGGTCGGGGATCGTGGCATCCCGGAACGACTCCAACTCGGCGCGCGTGAAACCCATGAGACCACTATGACCACTACCCCGGACGTCGCCTGAGCGTCTGCCAGGATCGGAGGAATGGATGCCGTGCCCGCCCTGACCGAGATGCCCGCGCCGCAGTACGTCATCGTCGGCGACAACGTGCGCCTGGCGACGTACACCTGGGGTGACCATGAGGCGGATCCCGTGCTGTGCGTCCACGGTTTCGGCTCGAGCACGCGCGACAACTGGGTCAACACCGGGTGGGTGCGCGACCTGCTGCGCGGGGGGTTCCGCGTGGTCGCGGTCGACCAGCGCGGCCACGGCGCGAGCGACAAGCCGTTCGACGCCCTGGCGTACACGATGCCCACGCTGGTGTCGGATCTCGTCGCCGTGCTCGACACGTATCTGCTCGATTCGGTGCGTTACCTGGGGTATTCGCTCGGCGGCCGCGTCGGGTGGCAACTCGCGGTCGACGCACCCGAGCATGTCGAGCGGGCGGTCCTCGGCGGCATCCCCGACGGTCGCCCCCTGGCGCGGTTGAAGGTCGAACAGGCGAGGGCGTTCCTCGACCACGGCACCCCGGTCGAGGATGCGACGACCCTGCGATACGTCTCGCTCGCCGAACGGGTGCCGGGCAACGACCTGCGGGCCCTCGTCGCGATCGCCGAGGGGATGCGCCTGGGCGAGACCGATCCCGATCCGGCGTCGCCCCCGCAGCAGCCGGTCCTGATCGCCACGGGCACGCAGGACCCGATCCACGACCAGTCCGCGCGTCTGGCGTCCCTCCTGCCGCAGGGCGAGTTCGCCGACATCCCCGGACGTCATCACGTGAACGCACCCGGGGCGCGCACGTTCCGTGAGGCGGGCCTGGAGTTCTTCGACCGCGGCCGCTGACGCACGGAGGCACGCAGGGTCATCCCCTCGATCACGCACCAGCGACGGTTTCCGCGCCGTTACGTCCCCGTGAAGCTCGAAATCATCATTGATATGGGCGTGTCCACGCTGATACCGTCGCCCATCATGAGTCCCTCCACGGAACGCAGCGCGGTGCTCGACGACGTGTCGAAAGCGATCGTCGAGCAACTGCAGGAGGACGGGCGCCGTTCCTACGCCGTGATCGGCAAAGCGGTCGGTCTCAGCGAGACCGCGACGCGCCAACGCGTGCAGAGACTGCAGGATGCCGGCATCCTGCAGATCGTCGCGGTCACCGATCCGCTGCAGCTGGGCTTCGCGCGCCAGGCCATGATCGGCGTGCGCGTCTCGGGCGACACCCGGGTCGCCGCAGCGCATATGACGGAGCTCCCCGGCGTGACGTACGTCGTCTCGACCGCGGGATCGTTCGACCTCCTTGTCGAGGTCGTGTGCGAGAGCGACGACGACCTCATCGACCTGCTCAACGACCACATCCGCTCGCTGCCCGGCATCGTCTCGACCGAGACGTTCGTCTATCTCAAGCTCCACCGTCAGCTCTACAACTGGGGAACACGATGACCCTTCTCGACACCGACCAGAACTCCACCCTTCAGGCGAAAGCCCGCGACCACCTCTGGATGCACTTCTCCCGTCAGTCGGTGATGACCGACGGCCCCGGCGTCCCGATCATCGTCAAGGGCGACGGCCACCACATCTTCGACTCCACCGGCAAGCGCTACATCGACGGCCTGGCCGGGTTGTTCGTGGTCAACGCCGGCCACGGGCGACGACGCATCGCGCAGGCGGCGGCGAAGCAGGCCGAGGAGCTGGCGTTCTTTCCGCTCTGGTCCTACGCCCACCCCGCCGCGATCGAACTCGCCGAGCGACTCGCGCACCTCGCCCCCGGTGACCTCAATCACGTCTTCTTCTCCACCGGCGGCGGAGAAGCCGTCGAAACCGCGTTCAAGCTCGCCAAGCAGTACTGGAAGACCCAGGGCAAGCCCAGCAAGCACAAGGTCATCTCGCGGGCGATCGCCTACCACGGCACCACACAGGGTGCCCTGGCGATCACGGGGCTCCCGGTGATGAAGCACATGTTCGAGCCCGTCACCCCGGGTGGCTTCCGCGTGCCGAACACGAACTACTACCGCGCCGAGGAGTCGGGGTTCGGGGGCGGCACCCCCGAGGAGTTCGGCCTGTGGGCGGCCGACCGCATCGAGCAGATGATCCAGTTCGAGGGTCCCGAGACGGTCGCCGCCGTCTTCCTCGAACCGGTGCAGAACGCCGGAGGATGTTTTCCCGCCCCGGCGGGGTACTTCCAGCGGGTGCGCGAGATCTGCGACAAGTACGACGTGCTGCTCGTCTCGGACGAGGTGATCTGCGCCTTCGGCCGCCTGGGCCACTATTTCGGCGCCTCGGCCTACGACTACCAGCCCGACATGATCACCTTCGCCAAGGCGGTCACCAGCGGATACGCCCCTCTCGGCGGCACGATCATCAGCGACCGCGTCTACGAGCCCTTCGCCCACGGCGACGCGACGTTCCCCCACGGCTACACCTTCGGCGGGCACCCGGTGTCGGCCGCGGTCGCCCTCGAGAACCTCGACGTGTTCGAAGAGGAGGGACTGCTCGAGAACGTCCGGACCCACTCTCCGATCTTCCGCTCGACGCTGGAGCAGCTGCTCGACCTGCCGATCGTGGGCGACGTCCGCGGCGACGGGTACTTCTTCGGCATCGAACTGGTCAAGGAAAAAGCGACGAAGGAGACGTTCGACGACGACGAGTCGGAGCGCCTCCTGCGCGGGTTCCTGTCGAAGGCGCTGTTCGACGCGGGGCTCTACTGCCGCGCCGACGACCGGGGCGATCCGGTGATCCAGCTCGCCCCACCCTTGACCATCGGCCCATCCGAGTTCGTCGAGATCGAACAGATCCTCCGCGCGACCCTCACGGAGGCGGCGAACCGCCTCTGAGTATCGAGGATGCCGGGCCCACCCCGTCCGGCATCCTCCTCCGTCCTGCTCCACGGCCAGACCCCGGCCGACACGTCCGCTCCCACTCCGAGCGGTGCTCTGCGTGCTGTACCCCGCCATCAGCCCCACGGACGCGACACCCGATCGCACACCGCACCCGCTCGCGCGAACACCCGATCGCGCACCGCACCCCTTAGGAGGAGCCACGAACGAGAAATTCGCCGCTACGGCGGCATCGCCTGACACGGGAGCCAGACTCGCCCGCACCCTCGGCCTCTGGTCGATCGTCGGCCTGGGCCTGGGCTACATGACCCCCACCGTCGTCTTCGACACCTTCGGTCTCGTCGCCGAGGAGACGAACAACGTCGTCCCCGCGGCCTATGCGGTCGCCCTCATCGTGCTCGCTTTCACCGCCGTCAGCTACGGCAAGATGGTCCGCGTCATCCCGAGCGCCGGGTCCGCCTATACGTACGCGCGCGAATCGATCCACCCCGGTGTCGGATTCGTCGTCGGGTGGACCGCGCTCACCGACTATCTGCTTCTGCCGATGGTGAACGCGCTCATCCTGCGCAGCTACATGGAGGCGCTCTTCCCCGACGTCCCCGGCTGGCTCTGGGTCGTCGTCTTCACCGCGGGCGTCACGGGCGTCATCTACCTGACGATGCGCGGCACCTCGAACGTCAACATGATCCTGCTGGTGTTCTCGATCCTGGTCATGACGGTGTTCGTCGTCATGGTGCTCGTGCAGCTCGTCGGCGCCGGCGCCGGTACCGCCGTGTCGCTCGCCCCGTTCGCCCACAGCGACGTGCAGTTCGGCGCCGTCCTGGCCGGGGCCACGATCGTATGCTTCTCGTTCATCGGTTTCGATGCGGTGTCGATGTACTCCGAGGAGGCCAAGACACCCAAGATCATGCCCCGCGCGATCCTGCTGACCCTCATCGCCGGTGGCGTGATCTTCCTCATCGCGGCGTACGTCACGCAGCTGCGCTTCCCCGACTCCGCGGCCTTCCCGCCGGAGGCGGTCGAGAACAGCACGTTGCCCGAGATCGGCGTGCAGGTCGGCGGACCGGTGCTGCAGGCCGTCCTCACGGCGGCCGGATTCGCCGCCACCCTGGCCTCGTGGCTGGCCTCGCACGCCTCGGTGTCGCGCATGCTCATGGTGATGGGGCGCAACAACGTGCTGCCGCGTCGGATCTTCGGCTTCGTCAACCCCAAGACCCACACCCCGACGTACTCGATCGTCATCGTGGGCCTCGTGAGCCTGCTCGCGATCTCGTTCACGCTCGAGCAGATCGCGGCCTACATCAACTACGGCGCCCTGGTGGCCTTCACGTTCGTGAACGTCTCGGTCATCGCGTGGTTCGCCGTCCGCAAGGGACTGCGCAAGACCCCGGGTGACATCTTCCGCTACATCGTGATGCCGACCGTCGGCATGCTGCTCACGGGCCTGCTCTGGGTGAATCTCGACGCGCACGCGCTCATCGGCGGTCTGATCTGGTCCGGCATCGGCGTGGTGTACCTCGTCATCCTCACCCGCGGATTCCGCCGTCCGATCGCCTCGTTCGACGAGAACCAGCCCGTGACGGGTGTCAACAAGACGGTTTCGGGCCCGCGCTCAGACGTCTGACCGACGCCGGGGGCCCGGTGTCCGAGGAGCGGATGCCGCGCCCTTCGGCGTGAGCGGCGCGGTGTCCGAGGAACGGATGCCGCGCCCTTCGGCGTGAGCGGCCGCGGAGCGGATGCCGTGCCCTTCGGCGTGGTCGGCCGCGATGTCTCCGCCGCCCCGCGACGTCGTCGCGTCGGCCACCCGGAACCGCCGACTCAGGGCCCACTCGCGGTCACCGGTTCGGTGGTGACCGCCGCGCCCGACGGCATCCGCGCCGAGCCCGTGACGCGGACGGTGTACGAGTGCCCCGGCTGCACGTCGGTGAACACGGTCGATGAGCGCGTGGCGGAGACGGTGACCGGGTACTCCTGCCCGGTGGAGCGGTCGGTCACGGTCAGCGCGAATGCCGTGAAGACCCCGATCCGGTTCGTCGTCCACGCCACGGCGAGACCGGCGGGATCCGCGGTGGCCGTCACCGAGGCGATACGCGGAATCCCCGGGATGGCGGCGACGAGGTCAGGGGTACTGGGCGGAAGGTCCGCGATGTGTCCGGTCGCCGCGGCCGTTGTGAGCTCCTGCTGTACCTCGGTCGTCGTCCAGGTCGGGTGCAGTTGGAGCAGCCGTGCGGCGAGCCCCGCCACGTGCGGGGACGCCATCGAGGTGCCGCTGATCGTGTTGGTCGTGGAGCCGATCCACGTCGAGGTGATGTCGGAGCCCGGGGCGAGGATGTCGACGCACGAGCCCCAGTTGCTGTACCACGCGAGGGCGCGTGACTCATCGAAAGCACCCACCGTGAGGGGCGCCGCCGCGCTCGCCGGTGACACGTTGCACGCGTCCTGCGCCTCGTTGCCTGCGGCGACGACGACGACGAATCCCTCATCGGCGAGACCGTCGGCGAAGTCGTCGACCTGACCGATCTTCGGGCTCCCGAGGCTCATGTTCACCACCGACTGGGCGGGATCGTTGTTCTGGTAGATCCACAGCAACCCGTAGAGGAGATCGATGATCGACCCCGTGCGGCCGCAGCCGAGCACGCGGACCGGCACGATCCGCACGTCTTTCGCGACGCCGTAGGTCGCCGAGCCGACCGTGCCCGCGGCGTGGGTGCCGTGACCGTTGCAGTCCTCGGTGCCGCGGCCGTCGCCCACCTCGTCATGACCGGCGGCCGCGTCGACACGGCCGCCGAAATCGGGGTGGTCGGACTGCACACCGCTGTCGACGATGAACGCCGTGACCCCGACGCCGGTGGAGTCGTACAGGTACGCGCCGTCGACGACGGCCCCGGAGTCGTCGACGGCGTCCAGGCCCCACGACGGGACCGGTGTCTGCGCCTCGTCGGCGTGGACGACCTCGTTCGGGGTGACCGTCACCTCGGGCAGGGCGTCGCGCACGGTGCCCACGTCGACCGCGGCGACGGCCGCGAACGCCCGATCGCCGAACGTCCGGGGACTGACGACGTCGATGCCCGGGATCGACGTCAGCCGGTCGAGCTGGTCGACCGGCACGGAGACGAGGTCGTACGACAGCTTGATCTGCAGGCGCTCCTCATCGGTGGCATCCGCGGGGATGCCGAGGGGCGCCGACCAGGCCGCGGACGTCGCCGAGCGGGGTGTGGCGGACGCGGTCGGCGCGGCTGCAGGCCGTTCCGCGCCCGCTGGGGCGGTGATCGCGGTGCGCGCGACGTCGCCGGCGGGCCAGAGTACGGCCGTCACGCCCGTCGCGACGAGCAGCGCGGCGACGAGGCCGAGCGCCCACCGGCGCCGCCGGCCGGAAGGACGGGGACGATGCGACACGGGCTCTCCTTCTCGTTCGTTCAGCACGACGCCACCGCCGCGCTGAGGGGCACCACGACGCGCGTGTCGCCGCGCATCGCCGGCGACGCCGCTCCGACGGCGCGGACGTCGGAGGCGACGAGGCCCACTCCGTCTTGATGGATGGTCGTCCCCACGCGGAACAGGTCAGCTCCCAGCGGCGTCGCCCCTGACGGAACGACGCGGGCCGCCCGCACGGTGTTGCCGGACACCATGAACAGGGCGGCATCCCCGGTCGTCGTGGTGAGCGGCAGCAACCGCTCGCCGGCGTAGTACGGATTGGGGGTGAGCGCGCCCCAGGATGCGATCCCGGATGCCACGGCACCCGCGCCGAATGCGGTGGTCCCGTCCCAGCTGACGCGATGGATCGCGCCGGCGGCGAAGAACAGGTCGTCGGCGATGGGCGTCGCGCCGGCCGGTGGCCCCCCGGGGGAGCCGAACTCGAACGCCGTCCGGGTGTCGCCGTCGGGGAGGCGCAGCAGCCGCGGCGAGCCGTCCGTCGCGCGATAGGGAAGGTACAGCCGCCCCGTCGAGTCGGCGTCGTGGTCGATGAGCTGTCCGCAGAGGTCGACGTCGGAGGCGACGATGCCGGCACCACGATGAAGAGTGGAACCGGAGAGGAACAGGTCGCCCGCGATCGGCGTCGCCTGCGACGGGATGCCGGCGACGGCGCTCACCGCATTCGATGCGGTGTCGAAGACCGACGCGCTGCCGTCGTCGAGGCGCAGCGGGAGAAGAAAGGCCGTCGCGTCGTCCGCCGACGGGGCAAGCGCACCGAAGGCAGCGATTCCCGTGGCGACGACGCCCGCGCCCGCGCGATGCAGCACGCCCGCCGACAGGAAGAGATCGAGGGCCACCGGCGTCGCGCCGACCGGAATGGCGGGGGCGTCCGACAACCCGCGAGGGGATGCGAGGATCCGGGCGTCGAACGACGCGAGCGTCGCCGTGCCCCCCGTCGCACCCGTTGCAGTGGCGGCGATGCTGCCGGTCGCGCCGCCGCCGGGCACGTGGATCGTGCCGCAAGCCGCCCGGCCGTCGCCGTCGGTCACGACCGAGCGGGTGACGAAGCCACCGTCGAAGACGTAGCCCCCCGCGAGCTGCAGCACCACCCCGGCCCCGGCGACGGCATCGGCACCGTCGGCGAGCCGCACCTCGGCGTCGGTGATCACGCCGCACGCGACACCGGCGTACGACGTCGACGAGAACGTCAGCGCCGGGCCCGAGACCGCCGCCGCGGGCGATGCGGAGACGAGGACGATCGCCGGGACCGCCCAGGCTGAGGCGTGCAGGACGGCTCGGCGGTCGAGAACGGGAACGCCCGCAGCCCCGGGACCACCCGCAGGCCCGGGTACGGCCGTCGGCCCGGGGCCGCCCGCTGCTGGTGCGGCGGTCGGGACGGACGCGACATCGGGCGGGGCGGAGGACCGTCGCGGTGGATCTGGGAGGTGGGACACGAGCGTCCGTCCTTTCCGTGCCGGGCGCGCCGGGTGCGCGGCGGGGCAGTCGACGTGTCGCGAGCCTGTCGTACGGGCCGACCGCACCCGCGAGCGCGGGGACGGCGGTCCTCGGGGTGAGGGACGGGCGGGGTCTCATCCCGGACGCCGCCCGCCCCGGTCGCGCGCGCACCGCCTGACCTCCGCGGACGACCCGCCGCGGTGACGCGCGAGCCGCCCGACCTCAGCCGGCGGGGAGCCGCCCGACCGATTCACCTGCATGGTCACCCGCCGACGTGGTCGGGTGACCGAATCGTGGGCACACGGCCCCCGCCGGTAGACTCCTCTCAGTGACCCGTACCCGCGCCGAAGCCGCCTACCTGCGCTCGGTCACGGCGTTCAAGAACCCCACGCTCGACCTGCTGCACGGGCGTTTCGCGCCCTTCGTCGTGGCCGTGCTGTCGGTGGTGTTCTCACCCGATCGTCCCGCCGTCGCTGTCGCCGACGCGCACGTCGAGGTCGCCGAGGCGGTCGAAGAGCTGCGCGCGGCCGGGATCGACACCGACGCAGACAGGCGCATCCCCGCGGGCTCGGCGCGCGACATCTGCCGCGGATGGGTGCGCGTGGGCTGGCTGAGCCTGCAGATCGAGGACGACGCCGAGGTGTACCGCCTCTCGGCGCACGCGGTCGGCGCTCTCGAGATCGCCGGGCGTGCCGGCGGCGGGCGCGCCCGCGTCTCCCGCTCCCGGGTGCGAACCCTGCTGGACGCCGTCGAGCGCCTGGCCCGCGACGCCGAGAGCGACCCCGCGCGTCGGCGCGCGGCGTTGATCGAGGAGCGCGCGGCGCTGGATGCCGAGATCGCCGCGCTCGAGGACGGCATCGTCGAACCCCTCGACGACGACCACCTGCTGGAGGAGGCCGAGAACGTCATCCACCTCGCCCGCGAGCTCCCCGCCGACTTCTCCCGCGTCGCGGAGTCGATCGCGGCGATGCAGCGCGACGTGGTCGCCGAGCTCCGCCGCGACGTGCGCCCCACCGGCGACGTGCTGCGCGAGTACCTCGAACGCGGCCGCCACGTGATGCAGGCGACCCCCGAGGGCCGGGCGTTCCAGGGAGCTCTCCGCCTGATCGGCGACCCCGAGAACATCGACGACCTCACCGACCAGCTGCACGCCGTGCTCACCCAGCCGTTCTCGCGGCTCATGACCGCCGAGCAGCGAGCGGAACTGGACGCCATCGCCCGCCGCGTCGAGGCGGGTGTGCAAGAGGTGCTCACCACGCAGCGACGAGCCTCGCACGTCATCACCGCGCAGGTGCGCACCCACGATCCGATCCGCGATCGGCAGGTCGACGACCTGCTGCGCGGGGTCATGGCGGGGCTCCACCGCTGGAGTCAGACCCGCGCGCCGGGACGCGTGGACCCCGTGCGCACGCTGCCGCTGGCCGATATCGGGCACCTCCGACAATCGCTCAGCGACCTGCGTCCGCCCGGGGCGCCCGAGCCGCTGGCATCCGGAGAGGCCGACGCCGAGTTCGTCGATGCCGACACGCGCGCGTGGGGCGGGCCGCACTACGCCGAGCTCGAGGCGTACGTCGCGACCCTCGGCGAGGGCTTCGACCTCGCGACCGCTTTCTCGCGCGCCTCCGCCGACACCCGCCGTCCGGTCGACCTCGTCGGCCTGCTGGAGATCGTGCATCGCCGTGGACTCATCGAGACCGACGACGTCTCGATCGTCGAGGCCGTACGCCCCGACGGCACCACCCGGCGCTTCGCCTTCGGCGCGGTCGCCGCCGGAAACCCCAACGAAAGGGATGCCGATGACTGACGTGGACACGTTCGCGCCCGCCGCCGCGATTTCGGCCACGGGCGCCGACACGGCCGCGGGCGACGGAAATGCGTCTCGCGCGCGTCCCGACGACGCCGAAACCCCCGCGTTCATCGCCCCGGTCGCGATGGAGAACGACCCCGACGCGCTCTTCGCGGGCGATCGCGGCATCCTGGATGCCGACGTGCGGCGGGTGCTCGTGCGGATCCTGCAGCGCCGGTTCTTGCTGGCGGAGTCCTCGCCGGCGGAATGGAAGCTGCTGCTCGAGCACCAGCAGATGATCGAATCGCGCCTGAACGATCTGTTCGTGCGGCTCGTGGTCGATCACTCCCGGGGCGTGGCCTACAAGGAGCAGGTGCGGAGCGACGAGGTCGACGTGCCGATCCTGCTGAAGGACGAGGCGTACTCGCGCGCCGAGACGCTGGTGCTGGTGTACCTGCGCACGGTGTTCCAGCGCGAGACGACCGCGGGCACGGCATCCGCCCGCGTCGACGTCGAGGAGGTCGAGCAGACCGTGCTGACCTACTTCGCCGAGACCGACGGCACGCGCGCGAGCCAGCAGCGGGCCGTCCGCACGGCGATCGCGCGCCTGGACCGCGAGGGCATCATCGAGGAGGAGTCCGAGGGGCGCTATCGCATCGGACCGCTGATCGAGATCGTGCTGAGCGCCGAGACGCTGCGCGAGCTCCAGACATGGCTCGAGGAGCAGACGCGGGATGCCGCGACGCCGGGTCCGCACGGGCCCGGCGCGTCGGCATCCGCGGTGTCGGCTGGTGACCCCGAGATGCCGGCATCCGGGGTCTCCGACCAGCCCACGGGGTCCGACGCGACTTCTCAGGGAGGTCTTCTTTCATGACCATGCTCGACACCCTCTTCGGACTCATCCCCGCCGCCTCTCGCGGTCAGCAGTGGGTCGTCGAAGATCTGCAGTTGATCAACTGGGGCGGCTACGACGGCACGCATCGGGTGCGCTTCGCGCCCACCGCGACGCTCCTGTGCGGCGGGTCGGGGTCGGGGAAGTCGACCCTGATGGACGCGTACGTCGCGCTGATGATGCCGCACACGACGCCCTTCAACGGCGCCTCGAACGGCGCGGTCGTCGGGCGCCCGCGCGGGCAGGAACAGCGCAACATCCTGTCGTACGGTCGCGGCAAGCTCGACGAGTCGCGCACCGACGAGGGCACGAAGGTGCGGGTGCTGCGCGGCGACGGCGTCGACACCTGGACCGCCATCGCCATGACCTGGGCGGACCACGACGGCGCGCGGTTCACGGCCGTGCGGGCGTGGTACATCCCGGCGGCGGCGCGGACCCTCGACGACGCCGTGAAGGTACGCGCCACCGTGCACGGCCCGTTCGACCTGCGCGATCTCGACCGGGCGGCGCAGAGCCACCTCTCCGACTCCGCGGTGCGGGCGACGGGCCTGGACACCCTCGCGACCGACCGCGAGTTCTCGGCGCGGCTGCACGCGGTGCTCGGGATCGGTGCAGCGGGCGCGGGGGCGAAGGCCATGAGCCTGCTCGCGCGCATCCAGGCGGGCCAGCAGATCACCACGGTCGACGATCTCTACAAGCGCATGGTGCTCGAGGAGCCCGAGACGCTCGCGGTCGCCGACGCCGTCGTGTCGCACTTCGACGGCCTCGAGGGCACGCGCACGCGCATGCTCGAGGCGCGCCAGCAGGTGCGGGCGCTTCAGCCGATCCGCGCGATGAAGACGCGCATCGACGAGGCGGCCGAGCGCCTGCGCCTCATCGACGCGCTCGGGCGCTTCAGCGATCCGGAGTCGCGCGCGTCGCTGTGGCGCGCGCAGCGCCGCGTCGACCTGCTCGGCGACGTCGAGGCGGAGCTGCGCGACCGCACTCACGCCACCGACGCGCTCGTGCGCGAACGTCAGGCCCTCGCCGACGCGGCCGAGGCGGAGCGCGAGGGACTCGGCGACGTGCTGCGCGCGGCCGGTGGTGACCGGCTCGACGCCGCCCAGCGCGAGCTGCGGGGCCTCGAGCGACGACGGGCGGGCATGCAGCGCGACCGCGAGCGGTTCGAGGCGGCGCTCGCGGTGCTGTCGGTCGAGGTGTCGTCGGCCGACCGGTTCGCCGCCCTCGCCGACGAGGCACGACGCGCCCTCGCGGACGCGGATGCCAAGACCGCCGTCCGCGACGCGTTCGTCGCCGCCAGCAGCACCCACACGGAGCTGCGGCGCGGCCTCTCGTCCCTGGAGGCCGAGCATCGCCGGACGCAGACCCGCGACGACAACATCCCACAGCGCTTGCACGAGGCCCGCGAGGCTCTGGCCGAGGCCGCGGGTCTCACTGCGGCCGACCTCCCCTTCGTGGCCGAGCTCGTGGACGTCCGCACCGAGTACGAGCCGTGGCGTGGGGCGTTCACGCTGGCCCTCGGCGGGTTCGCGACGACGGTGCTGGTGGATGCCGCTCATCTGGCATCCTTCCGATCCGCGATCGACGGCGTGCGGGTGAGCGAGCGACTGCGGTTCGAGGGCGTGACGACCGGGCTGCCCCAACGCACCGGCCTCGACCCCGCGACCCTCCCGGGGCGCCTGGAGTACCGCCGCTCCCCCTTCACCGGCTGGCTGCAGGACCGCCTCGAGCAGCAGTTCGCGTTCGTCTGCGTCGACGGCACCTCGGAGCTGTCGGCGCACCGCCTGTCGCTGACGATCTCGGGGCAGACCTCCCAGGGGTCGCGGGGGGCGCACGGCGGGTCGGTCCGCCAGAGCGTGCTCGGTTTCTCGTCGCGGGTGCGCCTGACCGAACTCGGCGAGCAGATCGTCACGGTGCGACGTGATCTCGCGGCCGCCGCGGCCGCGGTCGAGACGGCGGCGGCCGCTCTCGACGCGTTCGACGAACGACGCACCGCCCACGAGAAGATCGCCGACCTCACGTGGGACCAGGTCGACACGGCATCCGTCCACCGCGATCTCGAACGCTGGACCGAGACCATCGCCGAGATCACCGCGGGCAATCCTCGGATCGCCGAGCTGCAGGAGCAGATCTCGGGGACGCGGTCCCGAGCCGCGCGATTGCGCGAGGAAATCGGCGGGGCGAAGACCGAGCAGCAGGCGCTCGCTGCACGGTGGGCCGGGATCACCGACGACGTGGATGCCGCGCAGATGCTGCTCGATCGCGCGGAAGACACGGGAGTCGCCCTCTCGCCCGAGGAAGCCGCGTATCTCGACGGCATGTTCGTCACGCCCTCCGGTGACGACGCCACCCCCTCGCAGCGGCTCGCCCGCTTCGACGCGGCGCTGGAGACCGCATCGAGACGGCTGCTCGAGGAGCAGCGGTCGGCGCAGGAGACCTGGGGAGACCAGCGCGAGAGCCTGCGACGCACGCTCATCGCCTTCACCGACCGCTGGCCGAGCCCGAACCTGCTGGCCGAGCCCGACGAGTCGCTCGGCGATTTCGAGCGGATCCTCGCCGACCTCGAGGCGAGCGGCCTCCACGAGCTCGAGGCGGAGTGGCGCGACAGCCTGCTGCGGCTGTCGGGCAACGACCTGACCAACCTCGACTCGGCGCTCACGCGCGCACTGCGCGAGATGCGCGAGCGCATCGCGCCGATCAACGACATCATGCAGGACCTGCCCTTCTACGACGACGAGCACCGCCTGCAGATCGTGCCTCGCGAGAGTCAGTCGGAGGTGCGGCGCCGGTTCCGCCGCGAGCTCCGCGACGTGCGGGCGGCGATCGACGCGGCGTCGTCGGAGGCGGAGCGCGAGGCCGTGTACGGGCGGATGGCCCGGCTCATCGGGAGGATCCGGCCCACGGCTCCCGACTTCGCCGATCTGGTCGATGTGCGCAACCACGTGCGGGTCAGCGCCGAGCGCTTCCGCGCCGACACCGGCGAGCACGTCGCGCTCTACGACCACATCGGCGAGAAGTCGGGAGGCGAGTCGCAGGAGCTCATCGCGTTCATCGTCGGCGCGGCGCTGCGGTACCAGCTCGGGGATGCCGGGGCCGAGCGGCCGCGGTACGCGCCGGTGTTCCTCGACGAGGCGCTCATCAAAGCCGACGCGCACTTCACCAAACGGGCGATCGGCGCGTGGCGCGGGTTGGGGTTCCAGCTCGTCATCGGTGCGCCGAACGACAAGTACAGCGCGATCGAGCCGCACGTGGATGTCGAGTACGACATCCTCAAGGACACGCGCGGGCGGTCGTGGGCGAAGGCGAAGGTGGGGGTGGCGGGCTGACTCGGAACACCCGGGGTTCGTCTGGCGACAGTCGCGGCGGAGGGTCGCGGGCGGACGCGTAGGCGCCGGGGTGTGGGTACGGCCTGTGAGTACGGCCTGTGAGTACGGCCTGTGAGTACGGCATGTGAGTACGGCATGTGAGTACGGCATGTGAGTACGGCATGTGAGTACGGCATGTGAGTACGGCCGCGGTCGTGAGCCGAGGAAAGCTACGACGGGTCGTCCCCGTCGCTAGAACGGCGGCGGGTCCTCGGCGATCTGTGCGCCCAGCGGTGACGTCCAGCGAAGGTCGCCGGTGTCGGGGTCGCGGGAGGGATGCCAGCGGGATTCGTGGCGGAGGCGGTGATGATGTCGACACTCCGGCGCGAGGTTGTCGTCATCCGTTCTCCCGCCGTCGATCCACGCCGAAAGATGGTCGAGGTCGTAATCTCGGGCGGACCGTCCGCATCCGGGGAACGTGCACGTCGGTGAGGTGACGCCGAGCCAGCGACGGAGGGCAGTCGGCACACGGTACGTCGTGCGGTCGAGCGCGAGCGGAACGTCGGTGAGCGGATGGGTGAGGACGCGGACCCAGGAGGTCGCCTCGCCCGCGAGCCGTCGCGCGGTGTCGAGGTCGATCGGGCCATAGCCGTCGAGGACAGCGGGCTCCGCGCCCGCGCCGAGCAGGGTGAGGGCGGGCACGGTGATCACGACCGCCGCGCGACGCGTCGACGCCGGAGTCGCCGGGATGGGTGAAGCACCGGCGCCCGAGGCGCGTGCCGGCGAACCACCGGCCACTGAACCACAGCTCGACATACCGCCGGCTTCTGGACCACCGGTCGCCGCACCCCCGCCGGCTGAACTACCGGCCGACGCTCCGCCGGCCACCGAAACGCACGTCTCCGGCCCGCCAGCCGCCCGACCTCCGCCCGCCGAAGTACACGTCGCCGAACCCCCGGACACCGGACCCCCGGTCACCGAACCCCCGGTCACAGAGGCATGCGACTCCGAAGCAGACGTCGCCGCCGACGCGGGCGGCGTGGTCAAGAAATCGGCAAACACATCAGCTCGTAGCTGCGCGAGCGTCCGCTCCTCGTCGGGCGCGACGCGCAGGTGACGGGCGGCCCGGTCGACGCGTGCCATCGCGGCGCTGGCCCGATCTGCGGGCAGAAGGGCAGAAAGCGTCGCCATGCCGTCGAGTTCGGCCGTGAGCCACACGCCACGATCACGCGTCGCCCGTTGATGCCGAGCTTCGAGCGACTCGCTGTGCACGCGTTCGCGCAGGGAGCGAGCGGCGACGGCGAAGCGGGCCGGAGGGAGCCGGAGCGCACGATCGAGCGCGCCCTCGTCGAAGGCTCGCCAGGATTCGTGCTCCTCGAACGGAGAATCGGCGGACGGCACGGCCTCGGTGGAACCCGCGGGGCCGCCCGCAACGAGGTCGTCAGGGGCCGACGGGTCCTCGCCAGAGCCGAACCCCGACTCATCCGATGACGCGATCGACGCCGCCGTCGTGGAGGCGTCGGCTTCCGGCAGCGACGTCGCCAACCGCGCGGAGTCGACCGCGTGACGCTCGGAGATGCGCCCCTCCGCGAACGCCGCCCAGACGTCGGGGCAGCGCGTCTGCAGCACGTCGGCGTGGGCGGCTCGGATGCGCACGGTCTGCTCCGACAGCAGCAGCCGCGTCGCGATTTCAGCGACCGCGGCGCGCTCCGCCATGTCGCGACGGTCGCGACGAACCGCGGCGGTCGTTCGGCCGCGCGAGTCGGTCCACGCCATGTCGAGCGTCGGATCGGAGCCGACCCACGGCACGGGGTCTGTCGCGGACTGCTCGAGAACCAGACGGATCAGCCGGTACTCCTCGGCGGTCGCGCGTTGGCGTGCGCGAGCCTGGTGCTCCAGCTCTCGCAGCAGCGCCTCGGGACCGGCCTCCGCGGGAACGGGCTCGCCAGGGCTCGGCGCGGCATTCTCGGAACGGGTCTGCGTCAGAGGGCTGCCGTTCTCCGGAGGCGCGGGATCCACCAACGCCCACGGCTCATCCCCGATGGCGCCAGCGCCGCGCACGTCCGGATCGATCAGACCGACCTCGACCGCCCACGCCGTCTCGGCGTCGGCTCGCAACTCGTCGTCGCTCGGCCACGGCACACCCCACGCCGTGCACACCGGCTGCGCCCGGTGGCTCGGAGGTGCGGTGGGGTCCATGATTCAACGCTAGCGAGGGGGTCCGACATCGGCTCGAGCCCGTGCCCGGCCCACAGGCGACGCGCGTCCCGCCCCCTCAAGCGCCCCGGCTCCGACACGCGCCCGCACGACGCGCGCCCGCGGCCGAAACTGCCCCGGCGCGGACACATGCCCGCACGACGCGCGCCCTGCGGCCGCAAGCACCTCGGCGCCGACACCTGCCGAGCACGACGCGCGCCATGCCCGCGGCCGCCCCAACGCCGACACCTGCCGAGCACGACGCACGTCACACCGCCACCAGCGCCCCGGCATCTCGCACCGATCCCGCGGGCGCACCCACCACCTCGCCCACCCTCCGCTCCCCCGACCCGGGCTGCGCGGAAACCCGCATCGCAACCGTGCGCACGAGTCCCACCACGCGTCCCGTCACGGGCGCGGCGCCGGGGTCGAGCGCACGACGGACGGCATCCAGAATTCCCGCCAGTCGCTCGTCATGGCAGCGCGCGTCTTCCGCACCGATCCATGCGAGCATCTCGGCAATGGTCCAATCGAGGGTGAGTGGACCGAAGAACAGGGATTCGGCGGCAGTGGAGTGTGTCATCGCACCAGAATCAAGGGCTATGACCCTCGTCGACAGAGCCACTTCCGCCCTGGTGGACCATCGCACGGCCACCGTGTCTGCGGAACGCCTCGCCGAGCGTCTGGGCAGATGGGCCAGCGCCGACACCACGCTCGCGGCCGGCCTCGCCGACGGCATCGCGCGCCTCGTCCGTGAGGGCGAACTGCGCGGCGGCGATCGCCTGCCCTCGGAACGCACCCTCGCCGCCACCGTCGCCGTCTCGCGCGGAACGGTCGTCAGCGCGTACGCACGACTGTACGACGACGGCATCCTGGATCGACGCCAGGGAAGCGGAACACGCATCGCCGGCACCGCCCCGACCGCCGCACGCCATGTCGCCGGGCGGGGAGAGGCGTTGTACGCCACCCTCCCCTCCAGCATCGACCTGCTGCGGGCCGTGCCCGCGATCTCTCCGTTGGCCGTCGACATCGTGCAGCGCCACCGTCCCGTGCTCAACGCCCACACCGTCGAGGCCGACCCCGCCGGTCTCGCGGACCTCCGTGCGGCCATCGCCGCCGCGATGGCGGCCGACGGCACCCCGACGACCTCGGCCCAGATCCTCGTCACGCACGGCGCGCAACAGGCGCTCAGCCTGCTCGTCGACGAACTCGTCTCCCCCGGCGACACGGTGCTCACCGAAGAGGTGGCCTGGCCCGGACTCACGGATGCCGTACGTCGGCGCGGCGGCCTCGTGCACGGCATCCGCCTCACCCCGTCCGGCATCGATGTCGGGGCACTCGAGGCGGCGATCGTGGTGCGAAGGCCCGTCATGATCGCCCTGAACCCGCACAACCACAACCCGACCGGCGTGCAGACGAGTCCTCCGGTGCGTCAGCGCATCGCGGAGCTGTCCGCCGAGTACGGGGTCACGGTGGTAGAGGATCGCGTGCTCGCCCACGCGTCGTTCGACGGGGTCACCCCGCCCTCGCTCGCCGCCCTCCGACCCGACGCGCCGATCGTCGTCGTCGAGTCGCTGTCGAAGTGGGCGTGGGAGGGTCTGCGGGTCGGCTGGTTGCGCGCGGACCCGGTGCTCGTCCGCCGGCTGCGCGGCTTGCGTCAGAGCAGCGACCTGTCGACCAGCGTGCCCGCGCAACTGCTCGCGCTCGACCTCCTCGCCGAAGCACCGGCACTCCGGCGAGATCTCGCCACGGTGCATCGCGAGGCGGCCGTCGCCGCGGGGAGGCTGCTCTCGGCGCACCTGCCCGACTGGGAATGGCGACCGCCGCGCGGCGGCCTGTGCCTCTGGGCGCGCCTTCCCTCTGGCTCAGCGGGCGCGTTCGCGCGACACGCGGCGGGCTTCGGTGTGTCGGTCGCGGGCTCCGCGCAGTTCGCCTCCGATATGGATGCCGATGACCACATCCGGATCCCGGTCACCCCGCCTCCGCAGGTGCTCGAGGCCGGGGTGGAGCGACTGGGCCGGGCGTGGGCGGGATACGTGAGACAGGACTGACACCGCTATTATGAAGCGGTGACTTCAGATCTTCCGGAGCGCCGCGTCATCCCCACCTCCGACATGCTCGCCGCCCTCGCGGTGCCCTCTCGCCTGGCGATCCTGTCGCACCTGCTGTCGGTCGGGCCGCAGACGGCCACCCAGTGCGCCGAGATCGTCGGGCTCACGGCATCCAATTGCTCCTGGCACCTGCGGGAACTCGCTCGACTCGGGCTCGTCGAACGGGCGGATGCCGACACGGGCGACGCCCGCAAGCGTCCGTGGCAGGCGACGATCACCGGGATCGACCTCGACGCCGGCGGTGGTCCCGGCGACGACCTCGCGCGAACCGCGGTGCGCTCGGCCTGGTTCGCCGACACCGACGCGCGCTTCGACGACTACCTCCGACACGAAAAGGCACTGCCCGCCGCCTGGCGCGACGCGGCCGTCATCAACGACTACGCCGTTCTCGTCACCGCCGACGAGCTGGCCGAGATCGGCGCCCGCATCGACGAGATCGTCCGCCCCTACATCCGCGCGACGCGAGCGGAGACCCCGACGGGCAGCGCGGTCGCGTCGGTCTCGGTGCGCGGCGTCGTCGATCCGCGGTTCGTGGAGGGTGCGCCATGACCGGCGGCACCGAGCGTCATCCCGATCTGGTCAGTCCACGGTTCGACGAGGGTGCGCCATGAGCGGCGGCACCTGGCGTCCGCGCGATCTCTTCGGTCCACGGTTCGCGACGCGCGCCACGAGCGGCCGCGCCCGGCGTCAGCACCATCCCGTCAGTCCACCATTTGACGAGGATGCGCCATGAGCGGCGGCACCTGGCGCTATCCCGGTGTTCTCCGCCTGATCTCGGGCGGAGCCATCGCCGAGTCAGCCGATTGGATGCTGCTCGTCGCGCTCCCGCTCTTCGTGCTGGGCGTCACGGGCTCCCCGCTCATCACCTCCATCGTGTTCGTGCTGCAGGCGGTGCTGTCGGTCGCGGCCGCGCCCCTCGCGGGCCTGCTGATCGATCGCGCCGACCCGTGGCACCTCATGGGCGGCACGGCCGCGCTGCAGGTGGTCACGGTGCTCCCGCTCGTCTTCGTCGACCCTGCCGCCGACCTGTGGATCGTCTACCTCGTCGCCATCGTGCAGTCGATTCTCGGTGCGATCATCGAGCCGGCGCGTCCGAGCGTGGCGGCCTCCCTCGTGCCCCCCGCGCACGTCGCACCGGTGAACCAACTCCTGGGCGTCGGGTCGGGCCTCGCCCGCCTCGTCGGCGCACCCGTCGGCGGGCTGGTCCTCGGGCTCGGCGGTGTCGACGCGGTGGTCGTGGCGACCGCCGCAGCCTACGCCGTGGCATCCGTCGTGCTTTTCATCCGGGTGAAGAAGCGACCGGATGCCGCGGTATCCCCGCCCACCGACATCCCGGTGCCGCGCACGATCGAGGTGGACGCGGCCGGCGCCCCGCCGCGGCTCACCTTCTTCGCCGAGCTGGGATCGGGTGTCGCCATCGTCACCGCCGACCGGGTTCTTCGGCGGCTGATGGTGGTCGCGATGCTGATGTCGCTCGCGCAGGGCCTCTTCACGATCCTCTTCGTGCTGTTCGTGCAGCGCGCGCTCGGCGGCGGCGACACCGAGGTGGGCATCCTCCGCGGCATCCAGGCGGTCGGGGCCTTGATCGCGGGGGTCGGGCTGCTGGGCGTGATCGGCCGGGTCGCACCGTGGCGGCTGGCCGCGGCATCCATTCTCGGGTTCGGGGTGCTGACGCTCGTGATCTGGAACCTCCCCGCCGTGACGACGTGGTTCCCGGTGTACGTCGCCCTGTTCGCCCTCGTGGGGGCTCCCGGCCTGCTGGCGATGACCGCCATGCTCACGATCGTCGACCGGGAGACGCCCGCGACCCACCGCGGTCGGGTGACGAGTCTGCTCTTCGCGGCCCTGACGGCGCTCCAGGCGGTGGGGACCCTGCTCGGCGGGTTCGTCGGGTCGGGGCCGGCATTCGAGATCTCCCTGCAGGTGCAGGGGGCGCTGTACCTGGCCGCGGGGCTCCTCGCGCTGACCATGGTGCGCCGCAGATCCGTGTGACCCCTCGGGAATGTCCGACCCCCTCTCTACGCTGAGGTGAGGGGCGCGGCGAAAGGCGGACGCATGCAGGGACTCGAGATCACGGTTCTGTTAGGCCTCGCCATGCTCGTGGGGACGGTGCTGGCGCCGCGTCTGCGTGTCGCGACGCCGCTGGTGCTGCTCGTCATCGGCCTCGCACTCGGATTCGTCCCGGAGCTCCGGCAGATCGAGTTGCCGCCCGAAACCGTGCTGCTGCTGTTCCTGCCCGTCATGCTTTTCCGTGAGGCGTGGACCACGTCTCTGCGATCCGTGCGCCGGTCACTGCGCTACATCATCCCGATGAGCACGCTGCTCGTCGTGGCATCCGCCTTCGCCGTGGCGGGGGTCGCCACGTGGATGGGCGTGCCCTGGGAGGCCGCGCTCGTTCTGGGCGCCGCGGTCGCCCCGCCCGATGCCACCGCGGTCGCCGCGCTCGGTCGTCTGCTGCCCGCCAAACTGTTCATGAAGCTCAAGGCCGAGAGCCTCACGAACGACGGCACGGCCCTCGTGCTGTACGCCATCGCCGTCGCTCTTCTGCTCGGCGATCAGATCACGCCTCTGCAGATCACGGGCATGGTGCTGCTGTCGTACCTCGGCGGCGCCGCGGCGGGGATCGCCGTGGCCGTGCTCGCCTTCTTCGCGCTTCGCCGCATGCAGTCCACGCTCACCATCAACCTCACGCTGGTGCTCGTGCCGTTCGTGGCGTTCCTCATCGCCGAGCTCATCGAGGCGTCGGGCGTGCTCGCCGTCGTCTTCGCCGGACTCATCGTCGCGTGGGTGTCGCCGCGCATCACGACGGCCATCTCGCGACGGGCTGCGGATGCCACCTGGCCCTTCGGTGTCTACCTGCTCAACGGCGCACTCTTCGTCCTCATCGGGCTCGAGGTCCAGCTCGTCCTGCACGAGATCTCGTCGTCCGAGATCGGCATCCTCCTGCTCATCACCGTGGCCGCGTGGGTCGCGCTGTTCGTCGTGCGCTATCTCTTCCAATGGATGTTCTCGCCCTTCTCGCGCCCACCCGCGGCGTCGACGCGTTCGCTCCGTCACCGTTCTCGAGTGGTGAGCACGGTGGCCGGCTTCCGCGGGGCCGTCTCGCTCGCGATCGCCCTCTCGGTGCCGACCGTCACCGCCGCGGGCGAACCCGTGCAGGGCAGGGATGCCGTCGTCTTCGTCACCGCGGGGGTCATCGTGCTGACCCTGCTGGTGCAGGGTCCCTTGCTGCCGGCTGTGATCCGCTGGGCGAAACTGCCGACCGACGACGCGGCCGTCGAGGAGTACGAGCTGGCCGAGCGGGCCATCTCGGGCGCCGCGCTCGCGGCCCTCGACGAGCTCGCCATCGAGCACGGTGTGAGCGACCGGGTGCGCGACCGCGCGCGGCGCGAGGGATACGAGCGTCTTGAACTGGCGAATGCGCGGGCCATCGCTCGTCAGCGCGCGTCCGAAGAGCGCGACCTCGCCGAGCTCGATGCGTCGCTCGACGGCGGCGCGCCGTCGGCGATGGGCCCGATACCGCCGGGCGACGGCGAGCGCGCAACCTCCCCGCGCGCGGTCTCGCGCCCCACGTCCGACGCAGACGCGACGAGTCAGACCGTCACCGAACCGGACGGCGGTGAGAGCCGACTCCTATCGGGACCGCTCGAGATGATCGCCGTCAGCGACGACATCGACATCACCCAGCGCTCTCCCCTGCTGCGACACAAAGAGGCGCAACGGTTGCGGTTGGCGATCCTCGACCGCAAGCGTGAGGTGCTGTTGCGCCTGCGGCGGGAGGGCACCATCGACGACCTTGTCGCACGCAGGATCCTCGCCGGCCTCGACCTCGAGGAGATCCGCGCCCGCGGCGCCGACAAGACGGTGGAGTAAGCGCGACGCGTCGACCCGCGGCCGTGGCGCCGACACGATGGTGGAGAAAATGCGGCGCGTCGACCCGGGCCCAGGGCGCCGACAAGACGGTGGAGTGACGGCGGCGCGCCGACCCGCGCCCACGGCGCCGACACGACGTCAGAGAGAAAGCGTTCGTCGGCAGAGCCCCTCGCGGGGAGCGCGCGACGTCTGTCGGCAGCGCTCCGCACCCGCTCCGGCGTCAGACGCGTGAATGCGCCGACGCGCGCTGCACCTGGTCCGCCGTAGGAATCACGCCCGTGTAGCGCGCAAACTGGCCCGCCGCCTGCAGGGCGATCACCTCGGCTCCCGTGATCACGCCCTTCCCCGCGTCGCGGGCGGCGCGGATGAGCGGTGTCTCCGCCGGGAACGCCACGACGTCGAACACCGTCTCGGCCGCGGCGATGTGCGCGGGCGAGAACGCCAGGGCATCGGCATCCGGTCCCTGCATCCCGATCGGCGTCACGTTGACGAGGATGCGGGCGCCCGGTTCGGAATCCCGGTCCACCCATCGAGCGCCGTAGGCGTCGGCGAGCGCGGGACCCGCCTCGGGATTGCGGGCCACCACCGTGATGTTGGTGAATCCCGCACCGTGGAACGCGGCGACGACGGCCTTGGCCATGCCGCCCGATCCGCGCACGACGACGGATGCCGCGGGCTCGAGGCGGTGGCTCTCGATGAGGCTGGCGATGGCTTCGTAGTCGGTGTTCGAGGCGGTGAGCACTCCGTCATCGTTGACGATGGTGTTGATCGAGCCGATCGCCGCGGCCGACGGCTCGATGCGATCGACGAGCGGGATCACGGCCTCTTTGAACGGCATCGACACGGAGCACCCTCGGATGCCGAGGGCCCGCACTCCCCCGATCGCCGCCGCGATGTCGGTGGTCGTGAACGCCTTGTAGACGAAGTCGATCCCGAGCTCGGCGTAGAGGAAGTTGTGGAACCGGGTGCCGATGTTCGACGGCCGGCCCGACAGGGAGATGCAGAGGGTGGTGTCTTTGCTGAGCTCGGGCATGGGTCTCGTCTCGTCGCGCGGGCGGGTCTCTCATGCTACGGCGGGTGCGCGGTCCACACGGATGCCGTGGCACCCGCACAGGGCACGACGAGGCGCCGGAGCCTCGCGGCATCCGCTCACGTCCCAGACCCCACGTCCGCGACCCGCACGACGAAGCGCCGCAGCCTCTTCGGCATCCGCTCACGTCCCAGACCCCGGTTCCGCAAACCGCACGACGAAGGGCCGGAGCCTCGCGGCATCCGACCCTGTCGTGGGGAACCTCACGAGGAGGTTCGGGCGACTACGCCCCGCCGTTGATGACCGACAGGTACGACCCGAAGGGACGCTCGGTCTGCATGGCGGTGAAGTCGTCGGCGATGCCCTCGTGGGGCGTGTTCTCGTTCTGCATGTACCGAGTGTCGCGGACGCACCGCTGGGGAAGTCGGCGCTTGACACGCGCCTAATATCTCGCCTAGCTAACTACCTGAGCCTCGAGGCCCTCGATCCGTTGCTCGAGGTAAGCGATGTACTCCGCCATGTAGGACAGTTTCGCCTCGAGCCGGTCCAGACGGGGGCTGATATGCCCCTGGTTGAAGCTGAAGGGCACCTTGAGGGGGTTGTCCGAATCGATCTTCGCGATCACGGCGCGCAGTCGGTTCACATCTCCGGGCACGTTCGTCATGATCGTCAGCGTACGCGTGCGGCTCACTCGGTTGCAGGTGTTGACGGAGCCATCATGATGATCCCCGCTCCCAGCAGGGCGACCGCCGAACCGATGTAGTCCCACATCGTGGGCCGGAACCCGTCCACGACGATTCCCCACGCGAGCGACCCCGCCACGAACACGCCCCCGTAGGCGGCGAGCACGCGCCCGAAGTGTGCGTCGGGCTGCAGAGCCGCGATGAAACCGTAGGCACCGAGGGCGAGAATGCCGAGCAGCGCCAGCCACCACCCGCGATTCTCGCGGACCGCCTGCCAGATGAGCCACGCGCCGCCGATCTCGGCGATGGCGGCGAGCGCGAACAGGATGACGATGCGGGCCGTGGTCATCCCGTCATTATCCGGCGGCCAGGCCTCACAGTCCCTCAGCTCGGCGCGGCTGCCGGCGTCACCGCCCGGGCGGCACGGCTGCCGGCTTCACTGCCCGAGCGACGCGGCTACCGGCATCACCGCCCGGGCGGCACGGCTGCCGGCGTCACCGCCCGGGCGGCACGGCTGACCACGCGAGCCCGTCGCACTCGATCGGAGGTTCGCTCGCTGGACGCGGTCGGCGACGTTGCCGCGGTGAGTCCCTGGTAGCCGCGTTACGCGAGAACGCACGGCACATGACGCTTGAGGAACATTCGGCGCCGGCCGACGCTCCCTTGGCTAGGTTTCGGATCGGAGGTGCACATGACCCGACCCCGAACGGTGACGCACACCTACACGCTGCAAAGCGGCTGGCAGAAGTCGTCCGAAGGCCCGTTGACCGCCGAGCTCGCTGAAGCGCTGCGCAGCAGGGGCGTGTCGATGGTGCGCGCACGGCGCGGACTGTTCGACGTGCGCGAGGTCTCGCTGCTGAACGACACGCCTGTGCGATGAAGCGGAGTGCGGAACCGCCGCCCGCAACCCGGCGGCAATCCTGCCCGCGCTCTGCCAGGCTCACCAGGTGAAGTCGTTCCGGTGCCGCGTGTGCGGCAATGACCTGTATTTCGAGAACTCCGTCTGCCTCTCCTGCGGCACGGGCCTGGGTTTCTCGCGCGAAGAGGCCGACATCGTGCCGGTCGACGGGTTCGGTCGGTACGTGGATGCCGCGGGGCTCATCTGGCACGTCTGCCGCAACCTGAACCTGTCGGGGTGCACCTGGCTCTCGCGTTTCGAGGGCGGTCAGTGCTCGGCGTGCGAGCTGACCCGCATCCGTCCGAACGATGCGGACGCGAAGGGACTCGCGCAGTATCCGGTCGCCGAACGTGCGAAGCGGTGGATGCTGATGGACCTCGATCGTCTCGGCTTCACCGTGATCGGCAAGGCCGAGGACCCGGAGCGCGGCCTGTGCTTCGACCTGCTGTCCAGCGTGGCCCAGAACGTCACGATCGGCCACGACGACGGGGTGATCACCATCGACCTCGCCGAGAGCGATGACGCCTACCGCGTGCGCGTGCAGGAGCAGCTCGGCGAGCCGTACCGCACCATGCTCGGCCACTTCCGCCATGAGGTGGGCCACTACATGGAGTGGCGCCTCGTCGAGGGCACCGACCGCCTGAGCGAGGCGCGCCGACTCTTCGGCGACGAGAGGGCCGACTACCAGGCCGAGATCGACCGCCACTACTCCCAGGGCCCGCCGGACAACTGGTGGGAGCGCTACATCTCCACCTACGCCACCATGCACCCCTACGAGGACTTCGCCGAGACCTGGGCGCACTTCCTCCACATGACCGACACGATCGAGACCGCGCACATCTACGGGCTCGCCCCGACATCCGGCATCCACGATTCCTCCTCATTCCGCGCGTTCGTCACCGACACGTGGATGCCGCTGTCTACAGCCCTCAACATGGTCAACCGGTCGATGGGCAAGGCCGATCTCTACCCCTTCGTCATCCCCGACCCGGTGCTCGACAAGCTCGACTTCATCGCGTCGCTGCGGCCGGGGAGCTGACGGCGGGGGTTGGGCTCGGGGGTTGAGGCTCGGGGGTTGAGGCTCGAGGGCTGAGGCTCCGGGGCTCGGGATTCGGGGGCTGAGGCTTCGGGGCGGGGCTCTGGGCTCTGGGCTCTGGGCTCTGGGCTCGGGGCTCGGGGCTCCGGGCTTCGGGGCTCGGGGCTCCGGGCTTCGGGGCTCGGGGCTCGGGAGCGGAGCCGAGGCTCAAAGCGCGGCGCCCCGGGCCTGCTGCTCGCGGACTCGAAGCCCGCGGCGCGAAGCCCCACGCGCTCGGCGCCGGTAGTCTCGCGGCGTGCGCATCGTCGTCTCGGGAACCCACGCCAGCGGGAAAAGCACCCTCATCTCGGACTTCGCCCGCCGGCATCCGGGGTTCACGGTCCTGCCGGATCCGTTCGAGCTGCTCGACGACGCCTCGGACTCGCCCTCAGCGGCGATGTTCACCGCGCAGCTTCGCCTGTCGGCCGACCGCCTGACGGAGGAGACCGCGACGGACGTCATCGCCGAACGCGGACCCCTCGATTTCCTCGCCTACCTCCTCGCCCTGGCCGAGCTGTCGGGCCGCCCCCTCGACGTCGGGATCCGCGAGCAGGCGATCGCACTCGTCGTCGCAGCGATGCGGACCGTCGACGTGCTCGTCGTCCTCCCGCTCACCGGGCGGGATCCCATCCACGTGTCCGACGATGAGCACCTCGAGCTGCGCGAGACGATGAACGATGTTCTGCTCGAGCTCGTCGACGACCCCGACCTGGTCGGCGGGCATCTGCTCGTCCGCGAGATCACGGGAACGCCCGAGGAGCGGGTGGCGGCGGTCGAAGCGCTGCTGCGCTGACCGGGCACCGCACCATGGTGTGGACGCCCGGCGGCTGTGCACGTCGAAGCCACGGCATCCGGGCCTCCCCCGCTTACTTGCCCGCGACGCCGCCCCGCACGGTCCCCGGTGGGCAGGGCGGCAGGGACACCCCTCGCCTGGGGGCGGGTGTTCGCCTACGCTCGCGGCATGAGGAAGATCGGTGCCATGGCGGCCGCGGTCCTGGCGGTCGGGATGCTCTCGGGGTGCGGCGCACTCCCCGTCTCGCCGTCGCGGTCGGCCTCGCCGGCGCCGACGCAGACGAGCTCGATGACCGAAGACGTCCTCGCGCAGGAATCCGCGTACTTCCGAGCCCTCCGCCAACAGTTGCCGCAGACCGATCTGTCCAACCCGGGCCTGTGGATCGACCTCGGCCAGGCGGTCTGCAAGGCGTTCGACGAGGGCCTCACTCCGAAAGAGGTCTTCGACTCGATCAAGGGCGGCGCGATCTCGGAGCCGGAGGCCAGCGCGGTCGTCGTGCTCTCCGGCATCCATCTGTGTCCGGAGTACGCGCCCGCGCCGTGAGCGCGCGCTGACGCATATCGCCGCCATGTACGACATGCAGTCGGAACGCCTCCGGCTTCGACCCTGGGCCGTGGAGGATGCGGCCTTCCACCGCCGGCTGTGGGAGGAGCGCGACCCGCGGGTCCCCGCCCGGCGGCGGATCAGCGCCGACGGTCACCCCACCCTGGCCGACATGCAGCAGTGGCTGCGCACGTACCGGCCCGAGCCCGCGCCGGGACTGTGCGTCGTGGAGCTTCGGGAATCCGGCATTCCCGTCGGATACTGCGGTCTCGTTGCGAACAGCGTCGGCACGCCCGAGGAGCCGGAGCTGGCTTTCGAGTTCCTCCGTGCGTTCTGGGGTCGCGGCTACGCGACGGAGTCGTCGCGGCTGATCGTCGACCGGGCGGCTTCTCTCGGATACGACCGCCTGGCCTCGACCGTGCGCGCCTGGAATGCCGCGTCGTTCCACGTGCTGGACAAACTCGGGTTCGTCGACACCGGGGAGCGGGAACGGGATGGCGTTCACGGGGACTCGGTGCTGATGCGATTGGCGCTGAGGTGACGACGGACGGGTGGTTCCGTCTCTCTGCGCGGGGAGCCCGCCGCGCGGAGGTTCGGCACACGGCGCGGGAGTAGCGTGGGAGGGGTGACGGAACCGCAGTGGCATCCCTCGGATGACGGCATCAACTTCCACACCCGCAAGTGGGTGAAGCCCGAAGACCTGAATGCGAACGGCACGCTGTTCGGCGGCAGCCTGCTGCGCTGGATCGACGAGGAAGCGGCGATCTACGCGATCATCCAGCTCGGCAACTACCGCGTGGTGACCAAGCTCATCTCGGAGATCAACTTCGAGGCATCCGCTCTGCAGGGCGACCTGATCGAGATGGGCCTGACCGCGACGAACTTCGGTCGCACGTCCCTCACGATGCGCGCCGTCGTGCGCAACATGATCACGCGCAAGCGGATCCTCACCATCGAACGACTCGTGTTCGTCAGCGTCGACGAGGACGGCCGCCCCACGCCCCACGGTTACACCGACATCACCTTCGACCGTGACAGGATGCCGCACGAGCACCCCGCGACCGGGAGCATCTCCCTGGAGTGAGGTCGGCTGCGACAGGTCGCCGTTGAGGGGTCACGCCGAAGGCCCGTCGCTCGGGCACCGATACCGCTCACGGAAAGATGAGGGTCTCATGACGCACACAATTCGAGTCGTGTACTGCACGCAATGCGCGTGGATGCTGCGCGCAGCGTGGATTGCGCAAGAGCTGCTGACCACGTTCCAGACCGAGCTCATGGGCGGCGGAGCGACGCTCGAGCCCGGCACCGGCGGGATCTTCGAGGTCTACGCCGACGAGGAGCGCGTGTGGTCGCGCAAGGACGACGGCGGGTTCCCCGACATCGTCGAGCTGAAGCGCCGCGTGCGCGATCGCATTGCGCCGGAGCGGGACCTGGGGCATGCGGACCGGGCGGCGCGGAGGCTGGAGCCGTGATTCGATCGTTTCGGAAAGCGGCCACGGGAGTCGTATTCATCTCACCGAAATATGACCGGGAATAGGTCCCTATAGCATCGGCCTCATGCCAGGCGCCGGAGCATTTCCCACCCCCGCTCGCAAGGGTTACCCGTTCCTCGATGGCGTGCGAGGACTCGCCGCTCTTGCTGTGGTGGTCTACCACACGTTCCTCTTCACCGGCCTGTCGAATCAGTCGGAGGAGCAACTGCCGATCATCCACGCGATCGTCGGATGGGGATATTTGGGCGTACCCGTCTTCATCGTGCTCTCAGGATTCCTGCTGCGCTATTCGTGGCAGGCCGGCGCCAAACGCTACTTCCGCAGCCGCGCGCGCCGCATTCTCCCGCCCTACTGCGCGGCGCTGGCCGTGTCACTCGCCCTGATCGCGTTCGTCCCCCTGCTGCAGGCGGAGGGCGGTACCGATTGGGACAGCAAGATCCCCGTCACGATCCCCTCCGTGATCGCGCACCTGTTCCTGGTGCAGAACTTCTCCGGCGCGTGGGCCGTGAACATCAACGGGCCCATGTGGAGTATCGCCGTCGAATGGCAGATCTATTTCCTTCTCCCGCTCCTGCTACTCCCCCTCCGGAAGGTTCTGCACCCGCTCCTGCTTGCGGCGTTGATCCTCACGGTCACGGTCGTACCGCCCGTCGCCATCGGCGCGGGCACGGTGGCGCACCCGTGGCTGATCGGACTGTTCGCCGCCGGCATGGCGGCCGCCGAGTACGCACGCGGCGCCCACTACAAGGCCATGCACGTCGGCGCAGCCCTCGCCTGGGTCGCGCTCGTGCTCGGCATCACCTCGCTCGTCAAGAGCGACGAGGTGTCGGGGCTCTGGTTCTCCGAGACCGGCGCCGGCGTCGTCGCCGCGATCGCCATCGCTCTCATGGCCCGCGCCTACAACGAGAACCGCGCGCCTCGAGCGGTGCTGCTGCTCGGCAGTAAGCCGCTCGAGTACGCGGGCTTCGTCTCGTACAGCGTGTACTTGCTGCACAGTCCCCTGCTCGCCCTCGGGAACCTCCTACTGCTCCCCCTGGGGCTGCCCATCCTGGCGCACTGGGCTGCCATGACGTTCGTGGTCGCACCTCTGGCGATCGCCGCCTGCATCGGCTTCTTCTACCTAGCGGAGAAGCCGTTCATCAATGACCGCCAGAAAGCGATCCAGCGGGAACTCCGGGCAGGGTCGCGGACGCCGACGGCTTCGAGCCAGCCGACAGCGACAAGCCGACCTGCCGGGTGAATTGGGGGCAGGCCCCGTCAGCAGTCCCTGCAGTCAGTCGACGCGCCCCGGCTCACCCCGAGCGGCGACGGCCTGACGACGCGTCTACACAGCAAACGAAAGAGGCCCGGAACCCTGCATCTCTGCGAGGCCCCGAGCCTCTTCTCGACCTCTTCGGTGGGCTGTTGGCACAACCTGATGTGACGCGGGCGAGGGCCCGAGCTGTTTCACCTGTTTCCTGCCCGCGGTGGCGACTTTTCCTGCGCAGGTCGGACCTTCCACCCCAACGCAGCGCTCCTGAGACCGCGCCTAGCTTCATCCGTCCGAGCTCAGTCCGCATCTGGCAGCCACCAGTCCTCGGCAGGCTCCCACGTAGGAGGACCACTTCCTTCCGCGGGGAACCGCGTACGGCCGGAGACTGTCGACAAGATCGCGCTTGTCTTCCACACCAGCCCGATGTCCAACGTTTCGGGCGGAGCCGCGCAAGCCTGATCCGCCTGACCTGGTTCATTCTCGCCGGAGATCCTCACCCGACCGGAGTACAAGCCCGCCACCCAGGAATCGTCGATGGACGTCGTATGGTCAGAGCCATCTCTCATACGCACCGTTCGCCCCCGCCCAGGCCGTAACACGACCGGCGATCCTGAGTGTCCCTTACGCGTTCGCGCATCTACCAGGTACATCGGACGGTTGTCGTAATCCAACGCCGGTTCCGAGGCGACCGATGCACGCGTCCAGATAGGCAGACCGACGTATGGCGTAAAGCCCCGTGGGAATCCGACCACGAACAAGTCATCCCCGGCTGAAAGCATGGGCTCGTGCTCCGCATCGGGCTTTGCAATATCGAACGCGTCCACGAACCACTGCTCGTCGTCCTCCAGAGGCAACACGGCGATATCGGCGCCTCGGCCGAGCGTCGGGTGTTCATACCAGAGGGGCGCTCCGTCATCGCCTAGAACGCGGACCGCGCGGTCCGACCATGCGAGCACCCCCGCAGCAGCGACTTGCATCTTCATGACGACGCGATCTGGTTCGACCGACCATTCCGACATCAACGCGTTGCTCGGCCAGTCACGACCGGACAGGTTATGCCTGGCGGTCACCAGGAAATTCTCGCCGCCGTACGTTGCGATGAATCCGCTCCCGACGGCAAGTCGCTGATGTTCCCACCACATCTCTAAACGGATGGTTCGGCCGGACACTCCTCGCATTGCATCAATGTAGCCCTCAGACGACGGACCATCGGACGTCGATGGCGCTCCCGGACCCTCCGGAAAGATGTCCCCCTCCTCAGGTGGCGGCGAGTCGCGATACTTCTTGATCATGCGAACCAACTCTGCGTCGTTCGCACGCCTGCGCTCCTCACGGGCCAATCTCAAGTCAGTAAGTTCCCTCGCCACCCCATCGTCGAGAGCTGCACGCTTCGCCCAGTAGGACGATGCATCGCTGATCTTCTCAGCGAACACCGTCCTGAGTGCGAACTCGACGAAGGTTTCTACACGGGGGCCTCCATCATCGAGCGGCAGATGGGTGCACGCCGTCCGACCGAGGCGACGAAGGAACCATCTGGGTCACCGGCCAAACGACGACCGATAGGCTCACGGCATGACGATGGTCGAGCCTCCCGCGCTGGACCCGCTGACCGGCGACGAGCGGCTACTCGGAGTCAACGCGTCGGTCGCTGACTTCTGGCGGTTCGCGTTGCCCGACGTGACGACGAACAATGTTCGTGGGTGGCTGGCCGAGTACCTCGTCTGGCGAGCCACGGGCGTGGAGCGGCCGGTGCGCGTCGAGTGGGACGCGTTCGATGTGCTCTGGGGCGACATCCGCATCGAGGTGAAGTCCAGCGCACTCGTGCAGCGGTGGGCGCAACGCCAACCGTCCACGCTCGCGTTCTCAGGCCTCCGCGGAAAGCTCCTCGACCCTGAGACGAATGCGTGCGCTGCCGAGTCGACCTACAACGCGGACGTTTACGTTCTCGCGGTGAATCTCGCCGGGCGAGAGCAGTTCAACCAACTCGACATCGCGAACTGGCGATTCGCCGTGCTCTCGCGCCTCGCGCTCCAGGCAACCGGGCAGTCAACTCTCACCTGGGTACGAGCACAGCAACTCGCCACCGCGGTCGTCGGCTACGACGAGCTCGCGGCGGCGATCCAAGAGGCTGCCTCGGGTTAGCGTGCGAGACCGGATTGTCGTCGGGCAGGTTTAACTCTGAGGAAGAGGCCTGGGGCATGCACGGTCTCTCACGGTTGGATAAACACGCTGAGCGATTCCGTCCAGCGCGATGTCTCCGATTTAACGACCGTTATGGCAGTTCCGCCTGCTTCGTTGATCGCGAGGAGCACGTCGCCGTCCGGATGTAGCACGGCCTCGGCGCGCTCGATTGTCGAGTTTCTGGTCCGGTACGCGCGATGGGCCGCGCCGACAGGTGGGCCCGAATAGAGCATGAGGGAGGTGAGATTCCGCGTGAACGATCTCCCGACAGTCTTCACCGCGTCGTCATATGCCTGCGCAAGCTCCTTGCGGTGGTGACGCACTATCAGTTCGAGTCGGCTTGTATCGTGTAACTCCGACTCGCTTGAGATCAACCCGCGCCGGATCAGCGCCTTGATGAACTCTCGCGTCGCTCCTGTGGCTTGCACTGCGACGTATGGAAACCATTCCCACACCACGTCCTGGTCCACTTTGCACACGGTCCGATCAGCCTCGAATCGCAGCGTGATCGCAGCGCTCGGCGTCGCTCCGCCGATCTTCGAAGGGGATAGAAGCTCTGGGGACTCCGCTCCACCGCCTTCCGGCTGGGCGGTGGCGGGCGGGATGATCTGAACTTCCGCGGGTGATCCGGCGTTCTCGGTGAGCGTCGCGAGCGCTGTGGAGGGATCCACGATGAAGTCGCTGTAAAAGTCCCCGCCAGGTGGTTCACCGTCAAGATCGCCATCTGAGATGCTTCCGCGGAGGACGAGCAATCTCTCAGAGACGGGGACCAAGGGGATGATGAAACGCCCAATGCTCAGTCTCTTCGCGAGCAACGGTATGCCTGAGACATGATCGAAGTCGAAGTGCGAGACGAACATGAAGTCAGCCTTCGTGATCCGCTCGGCCAACTCTTCGGTTTCCCGGTTGAGCTCGCCCTGAGTATCTGCGCGAGCTCCACAGTCGTAAATAAAACTCACAGACTGGCCATCGGAAGAGACGGTGCCACTGTGGAAGAACCCGTTTCCGACAGCCCACTGCGTTCGCGATACATTCAATTTGATCACTCTCGGTTCCCCCTCAGTGTTAGACCGTAGTTACGCCGCGAGCACTAGCTCTGACGGCCAGCGCGCCCATAAGGCTCCGCGGCGGATGCCGGAGTTTTCTTATCGCAGGTATGCCGTTCACGATTGCCCCGTCCACGTACCGCCTCGTCCATTGGGAGAAACAAGGTCGTAAAGAGGCACTGCTCGAGATCGCTCAAGGAAACCAGACCCGAGGAGCTCGTGCGGGGTCATGGCTATGACATCGAGCAGAGGTGAAAACTCGAGTCGGTCAGTCTCCTCCTGGAACGCGTAGTACTCCTCGATGGTGGAGTACACGGCGAGCGCGTCAAGATCGTTCGGCGGGCGGTTGCCGTGCACCGTCGATCCGAACAGGTAGACGGCGACATTGGGATGACGTCGGGCGACGTCCGCTAATGCCAGGATCCAATCCCGGGTCACGGGTGATTGAGCCGTGCGAGGGTAGAGCCCCACCGTAGGATCTCCACTTCCGCAAGTTTGGCCGCTTCCTTCGCGTTGTCCGTGGGACCGGCGTTGGGGTTGGTTGCCACAAAAACGTCGAACGGGGAGCATCGATCAAGCGCAAAGTTAACGGTGACGACTTCGGCCTGGTACGTCTCCTCGATGTAGAGCACAAGGTCAGGCAGGCCGCCCGCGCGACTCACTCGGAGCCGGCGGCTGTCGACGTAAGCGACGGACTCGACTCGTGAGTGTCGAGTCAGTCCCTTCATGACGAACTCGTAGGGGAACGGGACGTATCCTCGCGGGTTAGCGAACCGTGCTGCGCGTATACCGTCGGCTAGACCTCCCCATGGCACTCCGTGCTTCTTCATCAGGTCGATGGCTTCGCCTTGGAAGATGCCAGCCTTCGGAATGTTGACGATGAAGTCGACGTCCCCATCCAGCAACGCCTCGACGTCAGAAGCGGCGACGTCCTGTGATTTCAGGATCCCGAACCGGGTCGGCGGGAGGCTCTTTCGAGTCAATCGGACGTGGTCACCATCGGCCTCCGCGTCGGTAACTACGTCCTCGTGAAGTTCCTTGAAGCGGCTCAGAACCCACTTATCAGCTGTCGGCAAAGATCTTGTCCATCTCTCTAGGGAACAGTACTGTCCTGATGCCGCCGTCACCATGATGGCGTCTAATCAGGCCGCCGATGTGGACCCGATAGGCAGCGACGGTCTCTTTCTCAGCGTGTGTCAGGTGAGCGGTGTTGGCGTCGATGATTCGCAGGATCCGTCGGTGGTTGGGAATGATGGTGTCAGTCATCTCACGTTGCCAGACAATTGCTTCCTCTGCTTCCGGGTCAATTCGGTAGTCGTTGTCCGGCCCGAAGGTGGCGTGCAGGTAACGGTTTTGTGACGCGTAGGGCTCGATGGCATCGCAGGCTTCGGCCCTAGTGGCGAAGGATGCGATGCCGAGGGATGCTTCGACTCGCCTCAGCCGAGACTCCTTCCATTCGAGCAGGAGCTCGATGGGGTGGTCGGCTGGCGCCTTGTCGGCGATGGTGTGGCAGTTGGCGCACAGCAGAATCAAGTTGTCCCATGCACCAAGGTCGGCTTCATCCGCGGTGTCATCGCCTCTGGGGCCATCAGCGCTCGCAGCGATGACGTGCGCGACCTCCCCAAAATGGGCAGCAGACCCACTCTTTAAGTCAACAAACAGAGGTGCCTGGCAATCTGGATTCTGGCAGTACCCAGAGGAGTCCGCCCACAGCCGGAATTTCGTGGGCTGCGTCGGGTTCGCCTTGCCTCTCACACATTTGGTCATGCCACGAGTATCACCAGGCAGAGAGCCAGTTTTTGGTAGAACATTCTTCCTCGCAGATCGGCATCGTTTTACAGCCCGCGACAAGTGCGGATCGTCTGCTGGGAAGACGGCTCCCCACCCGCCTTCCCAGCGAACCCGCTACGTGAGATCGACCCGGTCGTGCCCCGTCCGGACCTGTCCCCTACAGGTTCGGCAGATAGTCGAGGTTGTTCCGGGTGGTGGAGTCCCGGTCGGTGCGCAGGTACTTGCCCGTGGCGCCCTGAACAATGCGAACCTCGGTGCGCTTCTCCGGCCACTGCACGAAGTACGTGTGCGCCCGAGACTCGATGTCACGGATCGCATCGGCCGTCGACCTCGGCGACCCGTCGACACCGATTTTCCTGCGGGCGGTTTTAGGCGGAGCCAGCGCACCGCTGCAGGCAACGCTCCCACGCGCCTCGGCGACAGCTGGAGCTCATAGTTCTGTTCATCTGGGGTCAATGGAGCGTAGCCAAGACCTCCGCTCCAAACGGCATGATGAGCGCGGCGCTGGCGGAGCCCATTCGGAGAGCGACGCCGCGCGGCGCCGTTGTGAGGCGCGGCTCACAACCCCCAGCTCGCTGCTGCTCCAGGCAACAGCCGCAGTGTTGCCCGGTTGTTCTCGATACCGCCGCTGAAGTTGATGCTGACTCTGGTGACTTGCCCGACTTCCTCGACCAGCGGATCTGAAACGAACACAAGCATTCCTGTCGAGAAGATTGGAACCGTAGGGCGGAAGGCGATTCGATCCATCTCGAGCAAATCGAGGTCCAGTGCGGCACCAACGTCCATTGGGCGTCCGAAAGTGACGAGCTGCGGCAGCACCTCATCAATTGCCAGATCAACAGTGTCGGCCGCTGCATCGAAGGCCTGCGCATAGGCCGCGGCACCGCCCGAGAGTCGAGTGATGGCCCTCTCTGTCTGCTCTTGCCGATATTGATCCCGCTTCAGTGCAAGATGCGGTTCGAACTCGTCGACTCGTTCCGGAGACAGCGCGGCCCGCAGCTCCCGGCACACCGAACCGAGCTGCTGGTGGTCGACATCGACCAGGGCTGCCCGCGTCGCACCGAGTTCTTGCCACGTCGTCGATGCGCGAAGCGCGACGGCGAGTTGCTGAAGCTCACGACTCGCATCGATTCGTTCGGCCGCGAAGGCGAGGCTGGGCGGGGGCGCGAGTTGGAGTCCGCGTCCCATATCGCCACGTTGCCACGCCGCCTTCCAGGTGAACTCCTGCGTGGTGAACGGTGTGTTCCTCACAAGCTGGGGAACACGAAGAAGCGGGTACCCCGGGAGCTGAGCGCGAAGCCACGCGAGTTGAAGGCGGAAGGCAACCTCGACCTCATAAGTTGCGAAGAACCACGCTTCGAACGTGTCAGGCCTTTCAATGTCTCCCAACATCGGCTGACCGATGAGATATTGCAGTTCGGTGTTGAGGCGGAGAGCGTGCGCACGCATCGACAGTGCGCGAAACTCTTCCAGCATCTTTGTGAGCGGGTCTTTCGACGTGGCGAGGTCGCGCGGCATCGCTGAGATCACTCGCTGGACCGTCTGCGAGCTTCGCCACTTCTCGGCGAGGTCGCTTACTGCTGCCCAGATTTCTCTAGTCATGAAAGCCATCCCGACGTGTTGATGAGTTCTTCGACCGCTTTACCGACATCCGAGGCTGCAGCATGTGCTGGGCCGCCGTCGAGGAAGTGCGATGCGGATGTTTGGCCCGGACGCCCTTCGGGCTCATTCGGAAGCAGGCGAGTTTCCGGCGATGCGAGGTACGACATTCGCCAATCTACTGTTCCCCAAGTCTCATCGGGTTCGCCGATAAAGAATGTGAGGCCCAGCGGGCGCAGTCGGTTCAATAGCTGAGAACGCTGAGTGACAGGAAAGCTTTCCAAGAGGGCGTTGACCTCGTGCTGTCGTTGGCGGACGAAGGTCTTGACTCGCGCTTGCGCATCTTCGCGCGAACTGGGACGCATGGAGAGCTCTGGCCGAACCTCATTGAATCGGGTGCGAAGGGCCAGCCGCCACAGGCGCGTCGCAGCGTACAGCGGCCCCCGCTCACCCTCGATGACCGTTCTCCCGAGGAACGTGCCCGAGGAATCGAGCATGCTCAAGACCCAACGACCATCCAGAACTTCCTTGGCTTCGACTGTGACGCCGCTCATGCCTAGCAGCGTCCCAAGCAATGGTGCGATCTGAGTGACGTAGTCAGTGGGGCCCGGGAAGTGGTGATCTGCACGTCCTACGCGCACGGACAGGAACGGCTGATCTCGAGCGACGATCTGAGAGACGTCGACTCCGAGTTCGCTGGCGAACACCACCCATTCTGATTGTGTGTCTCGCAGCGTGAAGGGAAGAGGAGCGTGCCCTGCTGCTACTGCGGTGGCTGCAAGGTAGTCGGCAAGAGAGTCGTGGAAGGGAGCCAGTACCCCCATCCCCACCTCGGTCATCAGGCCGATGCGCACCGCGGTAGCGCGGGCTTTTTCACCATCAACCGAGGACGCAAGTGTCGCTGCAGCGTCATCGGTGCGGGCCACCCACTCGTATCGGTCCGAGTATCGCCGCTGAGCACTCAGAAGCTGCGCGAAAACGACCCCGAGGACGGGTAGGTAGGTACCAGCGTCGACCATCGGGGCACGCTCACTCAGATGGGTCAGGAACTTCGCGTAAACGTCGCTCCTCGACAACTCGAGTGCCCCGTCCGTGTCAGCTTCCAAGAAGATGGTGAGCAGCATAGGGTTTCGCGCCCCATCACCGAGGACGCGCTCAGCGCGCGCGCGAATCTGCGTGGAACTGCCTTCGCTGGCACCGACGACAGACGCGATAAGGCGCTCTTGAGCGGAATGGTCCAACGGTGTGACGTGGAACGCTACGTGTTGGGGAGCAGGGTCTAGTACCCGGCGCAACGCGGTGCGGTCACGCCCAACCAAGACGATGGAGGCGAAGCCCGGCCGATTGAGGACCTGCTTGAGGTCTTCCGCGAGGTGCTCGAGCGTAGCGTCGGGAATCTCTGAGACTCCATCGAGAACGACAACGGCGTCCGGGTCGGCGAGAACTTTGCGGCCGGCGTATGTCGGCACTGCAATGCCCACAACGAAGCCAAGCGCGTCTGCAACGAGAGCACCGAGCTGCCCTGGAACGTATGTCTCGGCTCGACAGACGACGACTGCGCGGCCAGACGTTGCAGCCGAAGCTTGAAGAATTTGCACCGCGCTGGACTTGCCGGTGCCAGTTGGGCCAGAAAGCGACGCTGCGCGCGTGAGGAGCAGAGCCTCAGCCTCGACCGGCGGGTGTCCTCCGTGCTCGGTGATCGTGAGGGGAAGGAGCGAGGGCGTGCCATTTCCGACCGTCGCCATGTACGAGTCCTTCAGGGTGCCGGCCCACTGGAACTCAGGTCGTTCCCCGTACTCTCCACCGACCAGCTCAAGAAGCTCAGATGCTGTAAGCAGCCGCCCGGCGGGTTCGCTCAGCGACGCTCGCTGCATGAGCACTCTGAACAGAGCGTCGACCCGTTGCACCGCCACTTCTTCTCGGTCGCGCAAAAGTGGATCAAGCCGTGCAGCAATTCGTCGTTCGGCGGCGGCGAGCAGCACTCCCACCGAGGACGGGTCAACGCGGATGCTCGCGAACGCGAGACGATCCGCGAGCATCTCGGGGATGTCAAGCTCTTTCGCCAGGCGTGCGGCCCGTCCCGGCTCGGAGCTTGCCAGAACATCACTAAGAGCCTGCGCGCCGGGACCCAGCTCTCCGTTGGTAACGAACGTGAACGCGGAGTTGGGCGCGTCGAGACTAACCCATCGGCGGAACACATCAGCGACCAGCTTGGGGGTCCATGGGGCGCCTGAATGGCTCTTCATCTGGTGTGCGGCGACCAGAACTCCGTCCGCGTCGAGCACCTCAACGTCCACTACGTCGTCCGTGCCTTCGACGCGAAGCTGATGCTCGGGCCCCTGCTCCACGAGGTCAATGGCCAGGTGGATGGCATGCGCCTGCTGGTACGCGATCCCGCGTATCGTGTCGGTGCCTGCCATCTGTCCCCTGCTTGCGACCATAGCGGATGTCGCCGACACAGGACGTCATGCTCCGGGAGGCATAGCCCGTCAAAGCGCCTCGACATCGAGGCCCTACCATGGCCTCTGTGCACTGAAGGCGATGTTCGACGGGCGCTGGACGTCTCGGATGAGCGAGTAGATACGGCACTCCCACCACAGCGCTAGTGGTTTTCCTGTTTGGAGTCGATACCTCCTAGAGCGTCCAGTCGGATAGCGCGTCGCTTCCTAAGTACCTGCTCGCGGAACTGAACGGCGGAGACTCCTCGAGGGTTGGTTCGTTTCGCGTGCCCCGCCCGTGGATGAGCGTTTCGGAAAGCGCGATGGCGATGATTGCCCAGCGGAACGAGATCGGCAAGGTCGTTCGCGAAGTCCCCCAGAGCAGTCACGCTATTCTGCGGGGCTGCTTGTCCAAGACTCTGAGAGCCTCCAGACCACGCCCGCAACACCGTCGAGTCCGGGAACCATCAGCTGAAGGCATCAGGCGACGCAGACGTCGAAACCGCCGGCCGTCGCCGCGTCCGCGGCGTCGCCGCCGCACAGATCCTCGTCACTCTCCTTGTTGTCGCCCAGCTGAAGGCATCCGGCGACGAGGACATCGAGACATCGGGTCGCCGACGCGTTCGCGGCTTCAGCGCGGCGCAGATCATGGTCACGCTGCTGCTCGTCAACCACAACATCCGCAAGATCGCTTCGTTCATCGACGACCTTCGCAAACGCACCGCGAAGAGCGCGCCCGCCGAGCCCGCTCCGCTCCGCCGCAGAGACCGCGTGTGGGCCAACCGCTACACGAAGACAACCGGCAACGGCGATCTCACCGTCCCTCGCGGAGGCAGAGGGCCGCGGCCGACACCGACCAGCCCAGGTAGCGACCACGCCCTCATGCACCCGCTGAGAACCTGACGCCTCGCGCGTCACGCCTCGTCAGCCGGAAACGGCACTCACCCGCTCAAAGGACAATTCGTCGCGCCCGAAAAACGGCGGATCAACGAAGAAAGCCCCCCCGACGCCCCCGGACCGCCCTGGCGGACGTCCAACGTCGGGTGAGATGCAACGAAAACAAGAAAGGCCCCTGCGGATTCGCAGGGGCCTTTCTTGTTTTCCGACTTCCTCGAACTGTTTTGCAATCAGTTTTGCCAACAGCCCTTCGGTCGGGATGACAGGATTTGAACCTGCGACCCCTTGACCCCCAGTCAAGTGCGCTACCAAGCTGCGCCACATCCCGTTACCCGCGAGCGGGCAACTCGTCTATCTTAGCCGCTCCGCGCTCGTCTCGCGAACCAGCGCCGCCCCGGGCGTGTGGGGACCACGCGGGCCGGCGGACCAGGGCATTGCCGATGTCCGACCCCCTCGCTACCGTCTCGACCATGACGATCGAGATCCTCCCCGCCACCGGTGACCGATTCGACGACGCCGAGATCGCCCTCGACAGCGGCGACGGCCCCGAATGTCAGTGCCAGTGGTGGCTCCTGCCGAACGGCCCGTGGAAAGACGCCTCCATCGACGACCGCACCCGGATGTTCCGCTCTGAGCTCGAGGGGCACCGCCCACCCGGACTCATCGCCTACGTCGACGGCGAGCCCGCGGGCTGGGTGCGGGTCGGGCCCCGCACCGCGCAGCCGCGCCTGACGCGCACCCGTGACGTCACGGCATCCACCGAAGAACCGCTCGACGACGACGACGTCTGGGCCGTCTCGTGCTTCGTCGTCCGCACCGAGCACCGCAAGAAGGGTCTGACGGCCCGACTCCTGGATGCCGCGGTCGCCACCGCCCGCGAGGGAGGCGCCCGTGTGGTCGAGGGCTATCCGCTCGACCCCGCCGCGGCGAAGAAGTCGTCGAATCAGCTGTTCCGCGGCATCCTGCCCGTCTTCGAAGCGGCGGGGTTCACCGTGGTCGACCGGCCGAAACCCGACCGCGCGCTCGTCGCGCTGACCCTCCGCGACTAACAGGCCGGGTTCGCCCAAGCCGGCCAACCGAAACCGACCCCGCGCTCGTCTCCCTGACCCTCCGCGACTGACCGGCCGACTTACGATGGAGGTTCGCCGAACGGGGACCACACATGACGGATGCCAGCACCACCGCGCGCGTCGACGCGTGGCTGTGGGCCATCCGCGTCTACAAGACCCGCTCGGCGGCGACCACGGCGTGCCGCGCAGGACACGTGCGCGTCAACGGCGAACGGGCGAAAGCAGCGCAGCCCGTGCGACCCGGCGACGAGTTGCGCGTACGGATCCAGGGGTTCGATCGCATCCTCGTCGTGAAGAAGACCATCGCGAAGCGCGTCGGCGCGGCCCTCGTCGCCGAATCGGTCGACGACCGCACTCCGCCGCCGCCGTCGAAAGAGAGCATGCCGTTCGTGCCCGTCCGCGACCGCGGCGCCGGGCGCCCCACCAAGCGCGACCGTCGCGAGATCGAGAAACTGCGTGGGCGGGAGCTCGACTGACCCCTCACGCCACGCGGGGCGATCTCCCGCTGCGGACCTTCTGTCATGATTTCCTTCATCGTTCGGAAGGAACCCGATGCCGTCGTTCTTCGACCTGCCGGTCTGGGTGGGACTCCCCATCTTCGTCCTCGTCGTCGTCGCCGTGTCGAGTCTGCTGGTCCTCGCCCTCCGCGGGTGGGTGCGCAGGGCGTCCGCGGGCCGGGGCGAGTGGGACCGGGTGCTCAGCTATGCGGTCGGCGCCTACGGCATCATCTACGGCGTGACGCTGGGCCTCATCGCCGCCGGCGCGTACGGCAACTTCGCCCTCGTGCACAGCGTCGTCGTCAAAGAATCCTCCTCGGTCGCCGTCCTCTACCGTGACGCGGCGTTCCTCAGCGAGCCCGCTTCATCCGAGCTCAAGAGCGCTCTCGTCGCCTACACGAATGCCGTCATCGCCGAGGACTGGCCTCTGCAAGAGCAGCAGATCACCCCCGAGACCACCGACGAGCACGTCACGGCCATCCAACGGGCCATCGCCGACTTCGAACCCGCGACCGACTCCGACGTCGTCGCGAAATCTCAGACCATCGGCGCCTTCAACACCTTCATCACCGACCGGCGCGAGCGCATCTCGCTGACGCACCTGTCGCTGCCGTGGATGCTGTGGATCGTCATCGGCGTGGGAGCGCTGTTGAACGCCGTACTGCTCGCCCTGATCGAGGTGAGAGACCTGCGCATCCACCTGCTCATGAGCGGGCTGATCTCGACGTTCCTGGCGATCCTGGTGTACTCGATCGCCGGCTTCGACCACGTCTACTCGGGTCCGATCGCGGTGACGCCGGAACCCTTCCGGGAGCTGCTCACCGGCTTGTTCCTGCAGTCGCCGTAAGCGCCGGCCTGTGAAGCTGGCCGAGGCAGCGTCTCACCCCAGCCACGCCGATGGGTGCAACCAGCCACGACAGCTTCTCGCGTCAGCCGCGATCGGTCCAGCCGGCCGACAGAGCGTCCCTCATCAGCTCAGACGGTCGCGCAGCCAGCCCGCACCACGCACCGTGGCGCCGAGCGCCTCGACTCGCGCCGCCAGGCCGCGGTCGCTGGTGACCACCACGACCGGGTTCCACCTCGCCACCAGGTCCTCCGTGACGGCCACGATCTGATCGTCGCCCGACGCGGGTGCCCGCCACACTGCCACACCGTCGTGATCGACCTCGGCCGCACGCGCCTCGCCCTCGAGCACGGCGCCGACGAAGGGGAACCAGCGCGTGGCCGGGAGCCCGAGCTCCTCGGCATCCACTCCCCCTTCGGCCAGGGCGGACAGGCGCGTGAGCAGGCGGCCGGCGGCTCCCGCGCGGTCCTTCCACCACCCGTCAGGCACCGAGCCCACGACGTTCGCCGCGTCGACGAGGATCGCGGGGCGCACCTCCAGCGCCGCGCGAAGTGCGGGCCACGCGGACGCGAATCCCGGATGCAGCGGAAGCGTGTCGACCTCGTCGACGGGGACCCACTCCAGAGCCACGCTCTCGGGGTCGCTGATCACCGGCTCGAACGGCGAGGTGACGTCGGCGACGAGGGTCGTGTACGACCAGACGCCGAGGTCGAGCACGCTCTCGAAACGGGCCTGCACGGCATCCTCGGGCACGCCCGCCTCTTCGCCGGACTCGCGAAGCGCGCCGTCGCGCGCCGACTCGCCCTCGTGCCGCGCTCCACCGGGGAGCGCCCAGGTGTCGCCGAAGTGGCTCCACGACACACGGTGCTGCAGCAGGACGCCCCGCTCGGCGTCGAGGGCCAGCAGTCCCGACGCGCCGAAACGGCCCCAGTACTTCTCGCCGGTGGGCGCGACGACCCACGCGTCGCCGGGATCGCGGGGACCGTGCGGACGTCGCGGCTCGCCCGGGGCGGGAGGCTCGATGGTCATCGGTCTCAGCCTCGCACACCCGCACCGCGCGGGCGGCGGCGAACGTCACATCGCGCCGCGCAGACCCGCGCGGGCATGTCAGCGCGAGCCCCTCGCACACCCGCACCGCGCGGGCGGCGGCGAACGTCACATCGCGCCGAGCAAACCCACGCGGGCCTGCCGGCGCGAGCCCCCTGCCCACCCCCACATGCACGGGCGGAGGCGCCGACCGGCGCCCTCACCCCGACCCGCTCGCGGAGACACCGGATGCGGGGTCGAAGCTCACCGATCGAACCGCGCGCCCTCGGGACGCGGCCCGAGCACCGTGAAGACGACGAGCACCAGGATGCCGATCAGGGGCACGAGCCCGATGAACACCCAGAAACCGCTGCGGCCCGTATCGTGCAGTCGGCGGACGAGCACGGCCAGCGTGGGAAGGAACGTGGCCACGGCCCAGACGAGCCAGACCAGGCCGAGGATGACGCCGAGGGGGCCGGTGATCGTCGCCGACCCGTCGGCTTCGATGCGGATGCCGTCGGTCAACGTCGGCAGGGCGTTCAGCACGGTACCGACGACCGCGCCGACCAGGACCCACCACCAGTACTCGCTGCGGCTCGCCCGGCCCGTGAACGTGGCGTACTTCGCGAAGAATCGCCGGACGGCCGCGCCGAGGGACGCCCCGTAGTACGGCTGGTCGAGCGGTGGTGCGACGTGGGTCATGACGTGTCTCCCGTGCGGATCCCGGATGCCGCAGCGGCTCCGTGGCCCGACTGTACCGACGTCTCGGCATCCGCCCCGTGCCCTTGCGCTCACGCGCGAACGCCCCGACTCCCTTCGAGGGAACCGGGGCGTTCGCGAAACGGATCAGCGCTGGCGCTTCTCGCGGATGCGCATGTTGAGCACGATCGGGCTGCCGTCGAAACCGTAGATCTCGCGCAGGCGCCGCTGGATGAATCGGCGGTAGCCGGGGTCGAGGAACCCGGTCGTGAACAGCACGAACGTCGGCGGACGCGTCGCCGCCTGCGTGCCGAACAGGATGCGGGGCTGCTTGCCGCCGCGCAGCGGGTGCGGGTGCTCGGCCACGAGCTCCGAGAGGAACGCGTTGAACTTGCCGGTGGGGATGCGGGTGTCCCACGACTCCAGCGCCGTCTCGAGCGCCGGGACGAGTTTGTCGAGGTGGCGGCCGGTGCGCGCCGAGATGTTCACGCGCGGGGCCCACGCCACGTGCGCGAGGTCCTGCTCGATCTCGCGCTCGAGGTACCGGCGACGGTCCTGGTTCTCCATGTCGTCGTCGTTCAGGCGGTCCCACTTGTTGAACGCCAGCACGAGAGCACGACCCGACTCGAGGACGAGGTCGATGATGTTGAGGTCCTGGACGCTGATGGGCTGTGACACGTCGAGCACGACGACCGCGACCTCGCTCTTCTCCAGCGCCGTCGAGGTGCGGAGAGAGGCGTAGAAGTCGGCACCCTGCGACAGGTGCACGCGGCGCCGGATGCCGGCGGTGTCCACCAGAGTCCAGAGCTTGCCGCCGAGTTCGACGACCTCGTCGACGGGGTCGCGCGTGGTGCCGGCGAGCTCGTTGACGACGACGCGCTCTTCGCCCGCGGCCTTGTTGAGCAGCGACGACTTGCCGACGTTCGGGCGGCCGAGGATCGCCACGCGACGCGGTCCGCCGATCTCGTACCGCGCCACGGCCGAGATCTCGGGCAGCACCTTCATGATCTCGTCGAGCAGGTCGGCCACGCCGCGACCGTGGATGGCCGAGACGGGGTGCGGCTCGCCGAGGCCGAGGTTCCACAGGGCGGCGGCCTCGGGCTCGTGGCGGGCATCGTCGACCTTGTTGGCGATGAGGAACACCGGCTTGCCGCTCTTGCGCAGCAGCTTCACGACGTGCTCGTCGGTCGAGGTCGCGCCCACCGTGGCATCCACCACGAACAGCACGATGTCGGCGAGGTCGATCGCGACCTCGGCCTGGGCGGCGACCGAACGGTCGATGCCCTTCGCGTCGGGCTCCCAGCCGCCGGTGTCGACCAGCGAGAAGCGGCGGTCCAGCCACTCGGCCTTGTAGGTGACGCGGTCGCGGGTGACACCCGGGGTGTCCTCCACGACGGCCTCGCGGCGACCCAGGATGCGGTTCACCAGCGCCGACTTGCCGACGTTCGGCCGGCCGACGATCGCAACCACCGGCAGCGCGGGCAGGAACTCGATCGCCCCCTCGCCCGAGGCGAGACCGGCGAGGAGCTCGGCGTCTTCCTCGTCGAGGTCGAAGTCCTCCAGCCCCGCGCGCAGCGCTTCGGCCCGCTGTTCGGCGAGCACCTCGTCGAGCTGCTCCATCTTCTCGGCGAGCTGGTCGGGCCCGCCCTCGTACTCGTCTTCAACGCCCATCGCGGGCTCCCATCGTGGAGTCGACGACGCTCAGCACGGCGTCGACGGTCTGTTCGAAATCAAGGTGGGTCGAATCGACGACCTGCACGCCGGGAGCGGCGGTGAGGAAGTCGACGACCGTGGAATCGGCGGCATCGCGCCGGTGGAGGGCTGCGGCGACCTTCGCCGCGTCGTGCCCGGTGAGCTCGGCGCTGCGTCGTGCGGCCCGCACCTCGGGGGCCGCCGTCAGCAGGATGCGCACGGGCGCATCGGGGTAGACGACCGTGGTGATGTCGCGTCCCTCGACCACCACGCCTGTGAGATGAGCGGATGACACGAGCCGGCGGAACAACTCGTTCACGGCCTTTCGCACCGGGGCGACCCGGGCCACGCCGCTGACGGCGTCGGTGACCCGCGGCTCGCGGATCGCCGTGGTGACATCGACTCCGCCGACGCGCACCCACCGGTCGTCGGTGTCGAGCGAGATGGCGTAGTCGAAGTCGCCGAACACGTCGAGCACGGCCGTGGCATCCGAGGTGTCGGCCCCGTGCTCCAGCGCGTGCCACGCGAGCGCCCGGTAGGCGGCGCCGGTGTCGAGGAAGCCGTAGCCGAGCCGCACGGCCACGGCTTTCGACACGCTGGACTTGCCGCTGCCGGCGGGGCCGTCGATCGCGACGACGACGGGTGCGGCGGCCGAGGACCCCTCGGCGGGGGCGCCGAAGGCGGGCTTGAGGAGGGGCTCAGTCATGGGTGGTGCTCGCAATCCGCCATCCGCGCTGCTGGAGGCCGTCGACGGCGCGACGGACCGCGTCGGGGACGACGCTGATCTCGGCGAGGCCGAACGGGGCTCCGGGCGAGTGCTCGAGGCGCAGGTCTTCGACGTTGACGTCGAGGTCGCCGAGTTCGCCGAACAGGCGCCCCAGCTGGCCGGAGGTGTCGTCGATCATGACGACGAAGCTGTCGAAACGGCGGTTCTGCCCGTGTTTGCCGGGCAGACGCTCCACGCCCTCATTGCCGCGGCGGATGGTGTCGGCCACCGTGCGGCGTGCACCCGACACGTCGGGATCCCGCAGGGCGTCGGCGACGTCGCCGAGGTCGGCCGCCAGCTGGTCGAGCACCTCGACCACGGGAGCGGCGTTGGCCCCCAGGATCTGCACCCACAGCTCGGGAGCGGATGCCGCGATGCGCGTCGTGTCGCGCACGCCCTGCCCCGCGAGACGCAGCGACCCGTCGGGCGCCTCGACGAAACGGCCGGCGAGCAGGCTCGCCACCAGCTGCGGGACGTGCGACACGAGGGCGACCGACTCGTCGTGCTCCTCGGGAGTCATCTCGACGAGGGTCGCGCCGAGGTCCAGGGCCAGCCCCTCGACGAGCGAGAGGTCGTGCGCCGAGGTCTCGCCGTCGCGGCAGACCACCCACGGGCGACCGATGAAGATGTCGGCGCGGGCGGAGATCGCTCCCCCGCGTTCGCGTCCGGCCATCGGGTGCGAACCGATGTAGTGCCTCAAGTCGACTCCGCGTTCGCGGAGCGTTCGCAGTGGCTCGAGCTTCACGCTCGCGACGTCGGTGACCACGGCATCCGGGAACGCCTCCAGCTCGCGCTGCACCACGTCGGCGATGACGTCGGGGGGCGTGGCGACGATGATGAGCGAGGGGGTGTCATCGGGACGCTCGGCCCGGCCGGCTCCGTAGTCGATCGCGAGCCGCAACTGCGCCGGTGAGGCGTCGACGAGCACGACGTCGACACCGCGGGCCGTCAGCGCGTGGCCGATGCTCGCGCCCAGCAGCCCGGAGCCGACGACGCGGACCGTGCCGCTCGTGCGGGTCGCCAAAGGTCCGGCCGCGCGCGCGGACGTTCCGTTCGGTTCGCTCATCGGGTCTCCTGCTGCCCTGGGCGGTGCTCGACGCACCGCGAGACGCCCGGGAGGCTCACTCCGCGGGAGCGTCGCCGTCCCGACGGGACAGCGTGAGCAGGGCACCGCGTTCTACTGTAGTCAACTCGCGCGCGGCTCCCACCGGGAGTGTTCCCAGGTGGAGGGGGCCGAACTGCCGCCTGACCAGCTCGACGACCGGGTGACCGACCTCCGCCATCATGCGGCGGACGATGCGGTTCTTCCCCGAGTGCAGCGTCAGCTCGACCAGGCTCTCCCCCCGCGAGGCATCGAGCAGCCGGGCTTTATCGGCCGCGATCCGCCCGTCGTCGAGCTGGACGCCCTTGATGAGCCGCTGGATGGTCTGCGGGAGCACCTGCCCCTCGACCTTGGCGATGTACACCTTCGTCACCCCGAACGAGGGGTGGGCGAGCACGTGCGCGAGGGCGCCGTCGTTGGTCAGGACGAGCAGGCCGCTGGTGTCGGCATCCAGTCGTCCGACGTTGTAGAGGCGCTCCTCCCATTCGTCGGCCCACTCCCGCAGGTCGGGACGACCGCGGTCGTCGCTCATCGAGCTGACGACTCCGGTGGGCTTGTTCAGGACGACGTAGCGCTTGGTCTCGTCGAGCTGGATCGCCGTGCCGTCGACGTCGACGAGGTCGGACTCGGGGTGGATGCGGCGGCCGAGCTCGGTGACGGTCTCGCCGTTCACCCGGACGCGTCCCTCGACGATCATGTTCTCGGCCACGCGCCGCGAGGCGACGCCCGCGTTGGCCAGCACCTTCTGCAGGCGGATGCCGTCGTCGCTCGCCGAGCCCGTGCCGGGGCCCGTGTCCGTGCCCCCCGTCGCTGAGCCTGTCGAAGCGTCGCTCATTTCAGTACCTCTCCGTCGAATCCGTTCGAGCCGTCGTCGAGCAACGGCGAGATGTGCGGCAGCTCGTCGAGCGAGTTGATGCCGAGGTGGACCAGCAGCTGGTCGGTGGTCCCGTAGTGGATGGCGCCCGTGTCGGGATCGGTGAAGACCTCGGTGATCAGGCCCCGCCCGAGCAGAGTGCGAACGACCGAGTCGACGTTGACCGCGCGGATGGATGCCACCTGCCCGCGCGTGACGGGCTGCTTGTACGCGATGACGGCCAGGGTCTCGAGCGCCGCCTGCGACAGTCGCGAGGGCGCCTGGGTGTTCACGAACTCCCCCACGACGTCGTCGTACTCCTCGCGGACGTAGAGGCGCCACCCGCCTCCCACCTCACGCAGCTCGAATCCCCGGCGCGGACCGCCGGTCTCCCCGTCGTAGTCGGCGACGAGCGCCTCGACGGCCTGACGCACGGCGGGCACGGGAGCGGCGACGGCGGCGGCGAGACTCACCAGGCTCTGCGGTTCGTCGACGACGAGCAGGATCGCCTCGAGGCGACGGGCGACGGATGCCGTGTCGTCCGGGCGGGATACCGGCATCGGGGCCTGCGTCTGTGTTGCGTCCGGCGTGGCCGCTTCGGGCGCGCTCGACGAAGGACGAGGATCAGCGGTCATAGTCGGCTCCGAGGGCGGCGAGGTTGTCGTCGGACCACCGTTCGGCGGTCCACCGCAGGATGAGCTCGCCGAGCGGCTCCGGCTGCTCGAACGACAACGCCCCGTGGCGGTAGAGCTCCAGGATCGACAGGAACCGCGCGACGACGACACCCGTCTCGGTGACCCCCGCGACGAGATCTCGGAAGTTCAGGATGCCGACGGAACGCAGCAGCGTCACGACGATCGCCGCCTGCTCGCGGATGCTGACGAGCGGGGCGTGCAGGTGGTCGAGCCCGACGGTGGGGATCTGCTTCGGGGTGAACGCCAGCACGGCCAGGGCGCCGAAGTCGGCGGCGCTCAGCGTCCAGGTCAGCTCCGGCACGGCGCTGCGGTACTTCTCGTCGAGACGCGCACTGCGGGTGTGGCGCGCGTCCTCGCGCTGCAGGCAGCGGGCAAACCACGACGACACCTCCTTGAAGGCGCGGTACTGCAGCAGGCGGGCGAACAGCAGGTCGCGCGCCTCCAGCAGCGCCACCGACTCGGCATCCACCAGCTCACCCTGCGGGAGGAGACCGGCGATCTTCATGTCGAGCAGCGTCGCCGCGACGACGAGGAATTCGGAGGTCTCGTCGAGGTCGCTCTCGGGTCCGAGGAGCCGGAGGTAGGCGATGAACTCGTCCGTCACGCGACTGAGCGCGACCTCGGTGATGTCGAGTTCGGCGCGCGAGATGAGGGTGAGCAGCAGGTCGAACGGACCGTCGAAGACGGGGAGGGTGACGCGGAACCCGGGCGCGACGTCGGTCCCGGTCCCTTCGACAGGCTCACGGACCTCGGTCGCGGGCTCTCGCACCGCCTCGGCGAGGTGGCTGAGCCCGTCGAAGCCGCCGGCCCCGGCTGTGGCGGCGAGGGTCTCGTCAGGCGACGGCGCCACGGGCGACCAGCTCCCGCGCCAACCGCAGGTAGGCCTGGGCGGCGGCGTGCTCGGGCGCGAACTCCGTGATCGGCATGCCCGACACGGAGGCATCCGGGAACTTCACCGTGCGACCGATGACCGTCTCGAGCACGTCGTTGCCGAACGCCTCGACGACCCGCTCGAGCACCTCGCGCGAGTGGAGCGTGCGGGGGTCGTACATCGTCGCGAGCACGCCGTCGAGCTCGATGGCGGGGTTGAGGCGATCGCGCACCTTGTCGATGGTCTCGACGAGCAGGGCCACTCCGCGCAGGGCGAAGAACTCGCACTCCAGCGGAATGAGCACCCCGTGCGCCGCGGTGAGCGCGTTCACGGTGAGCAGGCCGAGCGAGGGCTGGCAGTCGATGAGGATGACGTCGTAGTCGGCCGCGACCTTGCGCAGCACCCGCGCCAGGATCGTCTCGCGGGCGACCTCGTTGACCAGGTGCACCTCGGCCGCCGACAGGTCGATGTTGGCCGGCAGGAGGTCGAGTCCCTCGACGCGGGTCGGCACGATCACTTCGCGCGGGTCGCGCTTGGTGTCGAGCAGGAGGTCGTAGATGGTCGGCACGTCGTGCGTCTGGATGCCGAGACCCGCCGACAGCGCGCCCTGCGGGTCGAAGTCGATCGCGAGCACACGGCGGCCGTAGCCGGCGAGGGAGGCGGCCAGGTTGATGGTCGTCGTCGTCTTGCCGACGCCGCCCTTCTGGTTGCACAGCGCGATGATGCGGGCGGGACCGTGCCCGTCGAGCGGCTTCGGGGTGGGGAACCCCTGGTAGGGGCGTCCGGTGGGGCCGAGGATGACCTCGTCCGCGCCCGTTTTCGTGCCCTTCGTGCTCGCCGACACCAAGTCTCCCGCCTTCGTCATAACGCCCCCGAGTCTACCCGCCGCCCGCTCCCCCGCCCGCGTGACCCGCGGGCGGGGCGAGCCCGCGGTCGGATCCACCACCTCGCTGAGGCTTGCGCGGTACGGCGACCCGCCCGCCGCGCCCGCAACGTCAGCCATGCGCACAACCTCAGCGATTCGCACAACTTCAGCGACTCGCACAACCTCAGCGCAGAACAGCCTCAACCGGCTGACCTCACGCGAATCACTGACCTTATGACCGCCCGCGAAGCACCTCAGCCACCACTGCCCGGTCCCCGAGCCCGTCGAAGGGACCCGAACCCCGCCGCGCGCGCAACCTCAGCGATTCGCATAACCTCAGCGATTCACACAACCTCAGTGCAGAACAGCCTCAACCGGCTGACCTCACGCGAATCACTGACCTCATGACCGCCCGCGAAGCACCTCAGCCACCACTGCCCGGTCCCCGAGCCCGTCGAAGGGACCCGAACCCCGCTACGCTCCGCGCCGCCGGAGCGCCTGCACGAACAGCGCGAGCACCAGCGTCGCCGCGCCCCACGCGGCGGCGACCTTCACCAGCACCCCGTAGATGAGGTGGGTCGGGGTGTAGTCGGCGCCGAAGCCGCCCTCGACCGCGAGCGCGACGAGCGCCGCGACGACCAGCGCCGCGGGTAGAGACACCCACCATGCCACCCGCACGGCATCCGGAAGCACCCGGTCGACGGGCTTCGCGGTCCGCCGCGACAACCACCGCAGCGCGAAGATCGCCAGCACCGCGAGCCCGAACACCCCCGACCCGTACTGCAGCCACTTCACCCCCGGCAGCGGTCCCCACTGCTGCTCGAGGACCGGGAGCAGGGACTCCCCCGCCCGGCCCTCGTGCGTGAAGAAGTCCCACGCGACGTGCGTGACCACCCCGAGCGCGAGCGACAGCACGAGCCACAGGATGCCGACGACTCCCCCACTCAGGCTCTCGCGCGCCGCTGCGGCGACTCCGGCATCCCAACCCGCGGGGAGGCGCTCGGCGACGCGCCGGGGCACCAACTCCCGGGTCGCGGGGCGCAGCACGCAACGCCACACCAGGAGCAGCACGAACGCCATGACCACCGTCAGCGGCAGCCACCTCAGATCGTGGGTCACCGCGTACGGCGGCACGATCCCCCGGAGGAACAGCGACAGATCGGGAGTCATCGCGCCGACGGCGATCGCAGCGGGCACCAGCGGTGTGCGCACGAACGGCAAGGCCACGACCGCGTGGCTGACGGTGAACGGCATGTCAGCTGAGGAACAGCCCGGCGAGCGTCTTCTTGCCGCGTCGCAGCACGGACACCCCACCCGGCAGCGCACCGGTGACGATCGCGTCGTCGGCGGTCACTTTCTCGCCGTCGAGCGAGACGCCGCCCTGGGCGATCGCGCGACGCGCGTCGCTGAGGCTCGACGACAGGCCCGTGGCCGTGAGCGCCTCGACCACGGTCGACCCGGCGGCAACGGTGGCATGCGGCAGTTCCTCGAGCGCGCTGCGGAGCACCACGGCATCCAGCGTGGTCGCATCACCCTGACCGAACAGCGCCTCGGTTGCTGCGATGACCGCCTCGGTCGCCTCCGCGCCGTGCACGGTGGTCAGCACCTCGCGGGCGAGACGCTTCTGCGCGGCGCGGCGGAACGGCTCGGCCTCCACCAGCGCCTCGTAGGAGGTGATCTCGTCGCGCGTGAGGAACGTGAACACCTTCATGCGCTCCACGACGTCGCGGTCGTCGGTGTTGAGCCAGAACTGGTACATCACCCACGGGCTGCACATCTCGGCATCCAGCCAGATGGCGTTGCCCTCGCTCTTGCCGAACTTCGTGCCGTCACTGTTGGTGATCAGCGGCGTGCCGATCGCGTGGACCGTGGCACCCTCGGCCCGACGCACGAGGTCGGTGCCGCTGGTGAGGTTGCCCCACTGGTCGCTGCCGCCGGTCTGCAGCACGCAGCCGTACTGCCGGTGAAGCTCGAGGTAGTCCAGGCCCTGCAGGATCTGGTAGCTGAATTCGGTGTAGCTGATGCCCGCCTCGGAGTTCAGGCGCGCACTGACCGCGTCTTTCTTGAGCATCGTTCCGACGCGGAAGTACTTGCCGATCTCGCGCAGGAAGTCGATGGCGCTCAGCGGCGCCGTCCAGTCGAGGTTGTTGACGATGCGCGCGGCAGTGTCGCCCTCGAAGCTGAGGAAGCGCTCGACCTGAGCGCGGAGCTTTCCGACCCACTCCTCCACGGTCTCGCGCGTGTTGAGGGTGCGCTCGGCCGTCGGACGCGGGTCGCCGACGAGACCGGTCGAGCCGCCGACGAGACCGAGGGGAAAGTGCCCGGCGAGCTGCAGACGACGCATGGTGAGAAGCTGCACCAGGTTGCCCAGGTGCAGGCTCGGCGCGGTCGGGTCGAAGCCGCAGTAGAACACGATCGGGCCTCCGCCGAGCAGCTCGCGCAGCTCGCCCTCATCGGTCGACACGTGGATCAGACCCCGATAGACCAACTCGTCCCAGACGTTGTCGAAGGTCGGATCGTTGGCGGGTGCGAGGGCGCTCACGCGCGCCGCGTCAATCGAGGCAGACACCGGTTCAGGGTATCAGCGGGGCCGGAAGGCTCCGGATGCCGCTGACACTCCCGCACCGCAAGCTCGCCGCATCGCGGACTCACTCGTGCCTGCCTCACGAGTGCCGCACCCAGGGCTCACGTGCCTGCCTCACGCCTACCGGGCGTGCTCCCGCACCACAGGCTCGCCGCATCGCGGGCTCACGCCTACCGGGCGTGCTCCCGCACCACGGGCCCGCCGCACCGCGGCCTCACGCCTGCCGCACGCACTCCCGCACCGCGGGCTCGCCGCACCCCGGGCTCACGTGCCTGCCTCACGCCTACCGGGCGTGCTCCCGCACCACAGGCCCGCCGCACCGCGGCCTCGCGCCTGAAGCACGCACTCCCGCGCCGCAGGCCCGCCGCATCGTCGACTCACGAGTGCCGTGTCGCGATGCCCGGGTACTCCGTCACGAGTCCGGCCGCGTCGTAGAGCAGGTCGCACGCGAAGCCGAAGGTCGAGGACTCGTAGTGGAACACGACGCGTTCCGGGGCGGCCTCGATCAAGGTGTACCGCTGCTCGAGGCGTTCGACCCGGAGGTCGGGCGCGCGAACGAACGCAGCCGGTACGTCGATGGGTACCCCCGCGACCATCTCGCGGCGCCGGAGGGGAAGAGTGTTCGTCATCGCCGACGACTCGAAATCGATGTCGACGCACCCGTGCAGCTCCGGTCGCGACCGACCGTCGACCCGCCATCCGCCGCCGTCATCGCGCGACACGGTCACCTGTTTCTCGCCGGACACGGTCAACGCCGCTGCCCGCGCCTCCCGCGTGCGCCAGGCGCTGTCGACGATCACCGCGTAGTCGATCGACCACATCGACGCGCCGTCGTCGGCGGTCGTGCGGCCGGCGAGGCGATGTCCGTCGAGCGTCGGGACGAAGAAGACCACCTCGAACCCGGTTCGGGTTCCGTGGTGTCGCCACCCCGCCGACGCGGGAAGCGGTGCCAGTCGGTTCATCTGCGTCCTCCTCGGTCCGCGCTCACCCCGGCGCGATGCCCCACGACACCAGGAAAGCCGCCGCCAGGGCCGTCACCCAGCTGACGAGGCTGCCGATGAGGAAGTACTCCGCTCGGTCGCCGCCGTCGCCGTCGCGGGAGATCTCGGGGAAGCGCACGATGCCCTTCGCCGCGAGCACCGCGGCGATGAGCGTGTAGGCGCCGGCCAGGGTCAGCGCGAACACGAGGATGCGCTCGAGAGGCCCGATGAGCCGGCCACCCTTCAGCGTCGGCGCTGCGGCCTCGTCGCCCTCGTCACGCGGGCCCATCTCCGACCGCAGGGCGATGCGCACGACGGCGTTGCCCGACTCGAGTAGGAACACCAGGCACCCCACGACCAGCACGACCACGTCGACCGAGACGGCATCCGCGGGACGGTACGACACCCACATGTCGCCCAGGATGCCGGGGCGCGCGCGCCCGGGGGCGATCACCACGCAGGCCGCCGCGGCGAGCGCGAGCAACGCGACCGGCCAGAGTCCCGCGCGGGCGGGGCCGTGTTCGGGCACGACCCACGTCCAGATCGCGGCGACGGCGACGGCGAGGAGGCCGGCGACGACGGCGTCGAGTCCCGCGGCGACCACGATGAGCAGGGCGGCGGACGCCGCGAACGCGATCCACCGGCGGGTGCGGATCATCTGCCTCACCAGGTCGACCGCACCGACGGCGAGCAGCAGCAGACCGGCGGCGATCACGCGCGCGCTCCCCGTGTCAGCACGGCGAAGCCCTCGACGAGCGCGGCGGACCCGGCGGCGGCGAGTGCTTGCGACACCGCCGACTGGCTGATGCCCTCGCGTTCGGCGAGCTCGCGCTGCGACCATCCGAGGCAACGGCCGGCAGTGAGGCGGCGCGTGCGCTCGCTCATCGCGGAGACCAGCTGATCGCGCGCCAGGGTGTAGGCGTTGGCGACGGCGACGGTATCGACCATGGCGGAATCCTCTCCCTCGGCGGCGGCGATCCAGGTGCGCGCGAACGGCGCGGCGCGCTGCTGCATGCGCTCGACGGCCTCCACCGCGGTACGCGCCGCCCACCACGCGGGCCCCTCGGGCACGGTGCGGTCGTCGAGGGCGATGGGGCGGACCTCGCCCACCCCCACGCCGAAGCGGCAGTCGATGTCGTCGGGGAGGGCGAGGCGCACCAGCAGTAGCGACGCGAGAGCGTCGTGGAGACGGGGGTACTCCCCCTGCAGCTCGTCCCCGACCGTGGCCGTCAACGACTGCGTGGCGACCGGTAGATCGGCATCGACCTGCGCGATCACCTCGGCGAGGCGGCGCTGTGCGGCGGCGCGATCGGCGAGCCGCCGGGAGGCGACGATGTCGACGATCACTACGACGGTCACCACATAAGCCTATCGCTTATAGTTCTATTTTGATAAGCGAATGGCTGATATTCACGACACAAACGCCCGAGCGGCGGACTGAGCGCGGGCCACGAGATCTTCGCGCTGCTCTCGCACCCGATCAGGCGCGGTTCCACCCACCCCCGTGCGGCTGGCGACCGAACCTTCGATCGTGAGAACCTCGCGGACCGCGGGGGTGAGCTGGGGCGACACGGATGCCAAGAGCGCATCGTCGGCGTCTTCGAGGCCGATCTCGCGCTCCTCGCATGCCCGCACGAGAGCACCCGAGATCTCGTGGGCGTCACGGAACGCGACGCCCTGACGCACGAGCCACTCGGCCACGTCGGTGGCGAGCGAGAAGCCCTGAGGGGCGAGCTCGGCCATGCGGTCGGTGTGGAACCGCAGCGTGGCGACCATGCCGGAGAATGCGGGCAGGACGAGCTCCAGGGTGCGCACGGAGTCGAAGACCGGCTCTTTGTCTTCTTGCAGGTCGCGGTTGTAGGCCAACGGGAGCCCCTTGAGGGTGGCGAGCAGACCGGCGAGGTTGCCGATGAGACGCCCCGCCTTGCCGCGAGCGAGCTCGGCGATGTCGGGATTCTTCTTCTGCGGCATGATGCTCGACCCGGTCGAATACGCGTCGTCGAGCGTGACGAACCCGAACTCGCGTGTGTTCCACAGGATGATGTCTTCGGACAGTCGCGACAGGTCGACGCCGATCATCGCGGTGATGAAGGCGAACTCGGCGACGACGTCGCGCGACGCGGTGCCGTCGAGGGAGTTCTCGGCGGGGCGGGCGAGTCCCAGGTGGTCGGCCACCAGCTGCGGGTCGAGGCCGAGTGTGGCCCCGGCGAGCGCGCCGCCGCCGTAGGGCGAGACCGAGGCGCGTACCGACCAGTCGCGCAAGCGCTCGATGCCGCGCGTGAACGCCCAGCCGTATGCCTGCAGGTGATGGGCCAGCAGCACGGGCTGCGCGTGCTGCAGGTGCGTGCGGCCGGGCATGATCGCGCTCTCGTGCGCCTCGGCCTGGGCGACGAGGGCGTCGATGAGACGGAGCACCTCGCGGGTGAGCGTGCGGGCGTGATCGAGCAGGTAGAGCCGCACGAGGGTGGCGATCTGGTCGTTGCGGCTGCGGCCGGCGCGGAGCTTGCCGCCGACGGCGGGACCGACCGTCTCGATGAGCACCCGCTCGAGGGCGCCGTGCACGTCTTCGTCGCCGGGAGCCGCGACGAGCGAGCCGTCGCGCACGCGGGCGGCGAGCTCGTCGAGACCGTCGTGCATCGTCCGCGCCTCGTCGGCGGTGAGGTAGCCCGCGGCCTCGAGGGCGGCGGCGTGCGCGTGCGAACCGGCGATGTCGTAGAGCGCGAGGTCCCAGTCGAAATGGGTCGAGCGGCTCAACGCCGCCAGTTCGGGAGACGGTCCGCCCGAGAATCGGGCCCCCCACAGGGCGCCCTCGTTCGTGGTCTGACCGCTCTCGTGACTCATGCTCCCAGCCTAGCGAGGGCCGCCGACACCGTCGGAGCCGGAGCCGGAGCCCGAGCCCGAGCCGCGATCCGAGCCCATGTGCGACGCGGCCGGGCGGGCAGCGGCATCCCGTCCGACGACCAGCCGCACGACGAAGTCGATCAGCCATTCCAACGGACCGCGCCCAAGGGTCAGCGCCCATACCGTGCACCCGGCGACGAGGCCGAGGGTGAGCGGGAGGAACAGCCCCGCCTCACGGATGCCGGACAGGTCGCCCGTATCGCCGAGCAGGGCGAGGGCGACGAGGGCCCACACCACCAGCTGCAGCACGTAGGCGGTGAGGGGCATGGACCCGACCGCGCGCAGCGGCACGGCCACCCACCTCAGCGGCGTCCGGCACAGCAGCAGGCAGACGCCGATCGTGGCGAGAGCGAACCCGCCCGACCCGATGACCTCCCACAGCCCCGAGGAGTGATCCTCCGCGGTCAGCACGGTCGCCAGATAGGGACGACCGGCGACGGCCGGTGCGGTGGCGAGCGCCGCGCCGTAGCCCGCGAGCAGAAGGGCCCCGCCCGCCGTCACCAGCACGGCCTGCACGTCCAGTCGCCGCAGGTCGAGCCGTCCGACCCCCATCCCGGCGAGCAGGAAAGCGATCCACACCGTGAACGGATAGTTCCACCCGACCGCCGCCGCGATCTCCGCACCGGCGCGCCCCGCCCAGAGGGGCGCCGCGTCGAGCACCGGCTGGATCCACGGCATCACGAGCGCGAGCACCCCCGCGGCGACGAACAGTCCCCGCGCGCGCATCCCCAGGAACGGCAGGGCCAGCACGAACAGCAGGGCGTACGCCGGCAGGATGACGTACACCGGCACCCCGGTGGCCACCAGCAGCATGCCGATGACCCAGAGCATCGCTCCGCGCAGCGCCAGTCGCGCGCCGGCGCGGGGGCGGCGCTCCGGTCCGATCGGGCGGGACCCGCCGGTCACCAGCGCGATCGAGACGCCCGCGAGGGTGGCGAAGAGGATCGACGAACGCCCGTTGACCAGGGTGACCCACGTCTCGGGGTCGAGGCTGAGCCGCCGCTCCGTGTCGAGCAGGTGCGCGGCCAGCATGCCCAGCACGGCGAGGCCGCGCGCGAGATCCACGCCGACCAGTCGGCCCGGGCCGTCGAAACGGGCCCAGGCGCGACGGATCGGCGACGACGTCACTGCTGGCGCAGAAGCCACACCAGCAACGCCTTCTGGGCGTGGAGGCGGTTCTCGGCCTCGTCCCACACCACGCTCTGCGGACCGTCGATGACCTCGGCGTCGACCTCGTACCCGCGGTCGGCGGGGAGGCAGTGGATGAAGATCGCGCCGTCGGCCGCGCGCGTCATCAGCTCGCTGGTGACCTTGAAGCCGCCCAGGTCGCGGATGCGCGCGATCTTCTCTTCTTCTTTGCCCATCGAGACCCACGTGTCGGTGACGACGACGTCGGCTCCGGATGCCGCGGCGTCGGGGTCGGTCGAGAGGGTGATGGATCCCCCGGTCTCGGCGGCGATGCGCTCGGCATCGGCGATGACGTCGGCTCGGGGTGCGTAGTCGGCGGGTGCGGCGACGCGCACATGCATGCCGGCGGTCACGCCGGCGAGCACGTACGAGTGGGCCATGTTGCTCTGCCCGTCACCGAAGAACGACAGGGTCAGGCCCTTCAGGTCGCCCTTGTGCTCGCGGATTGTGAGCAGGTCGGCGAGCAGCTGGCACGGGTGGAAGTCGTCGCTCAACGCGTTGACGACCGGCACGCGGGTGCCGCGCGCCATCTCTTCCAGACCCGCCTGGGCGTAGGTGCGCCACACGATCGCGGCCACCTGGCGCTCCAGCACCCGGGCGGTGTCGGAGGGGGTCTCCTTGCCGCCGAGCTGGCTGTTGGCCGTCGAGATGATTAGCGGCGAGCCGCCCAGATCGGCGATGCCCACGGCGAACGACACGCGCGTGCGGGTCGAGGACTTGTCGAAGATCACCGCGACGGTCTGGGGGCCGGCGAGCGGTTTCTGCGCCCAGCGGTCCTTCTTCAGCTCGATGGCGAGGTCGAGGATCTCGGCCTGCTCGGCCGGTGTCAGGTCGTCGTCGCGCAGCAGGTGGCGGGTCACGCGGGGGCTCCTTCGAGGATGAGGGCATCGGAGACGGTGGCGAGGGCTGTGCCGAACAGGTCGAGGAACTCGGCCACCTCGGCATCCCCGATCGTCAGGGGGGGCGCGATGCGGATCGTGTCGTCGTTCGCGGCGTTCACGATGAGGCCATGCTGCTGCGCCGCGGCCACGACCGCCTTCGCGACGGGGCTCCTGAGGCCGATCCCCAGCAGTAGGCCCCGGCCGCGCACACCGCCGACGAGCGACGAGCCGAGCGCGGCGAGACCCTCGCGCAGCTGAGTCTCGCGACGGGCGGCGTTCTCGACGAGACCGGCCGACTCGATCTCTTCGAGCACGGCACCGCCGACGGCCGTTCCCAGGGCATTGCCGCCGAAAGTGGAGCCGTGCGTGCCGGGGAAGAACAGATCGCTGGCCGCGCCGAACGTGATGAGCGCGCCGATGGGGAAGCCGCCGCCGATGCCCTTCGCCACGGTGATGGCGTCGGGCACGATGCCGGCGTGCTGGAAGGCGAACCAGGCACCGGTGCGTCCGGCGCCGGTCTGGATCTCATCCACGATCAGCAGCGCGCCGTGGCGCTCGGTGATCTCGCGCGCAGCCGCCAGGTACCCCTCGGGCAGCTCGACGACACCCGCTTCTCCCTGGATGGGCTCGACGAGCAGCGCCGCGACCCGCTCGTCCATCGCGGCCTCGAGGGCCTCGACGGTGGCGTCGATGTGCTCGACCCCCGGGACCATGGGCAGGAAGTCGGCCTGAAGGGCCGGCTTACCCGTCAGCGCGAGCGCGCCCATCGTGCGACCGTGGAAGCCGCCCTTGAGCGTGAGGATGCGGGTGCGGTCGGTGCCTCGGCCCTGCAGGCGCGCGAGCTTGAGGGCCGCCTCGTTGGCTTCGGCCCCGGAGTTGCCGAAGTAGACACGGCCCGACTCCCCCGTGCCCGCGAGGCGCTTCAGGCGCGCGGCCATTGCCAGCTGCGGGGGCGTGGCGAAGTAGTTCGACACGTGCGAGAGCGTCGACGCCTGTGCGGTCAGGGCCTCCACGAACACCGGGTGGGCGTGACCGAGGGCGTTCACGGCGATGCCGGCCAGGAAGTCGAGGTACTTCGTGTCGTCGCTGTCCCACACGTAGGCACCCTGTCCGCGCACGAACAGGGCCATCCGATCGCCGAAGCTGCGGACGAGGTCGCGTCCGGCGTCTTCCTGCCAGGTTGCGGTGGTCATGCGACCACCTCCGTTCCGATTCCCTTGCTGGTGAACAATTCGACGAGCACCGAGTGCGGCACGCGTCCGTCGATGATGGCCGCGCTGGGCACTCCCCCCTCGACGGCGTCGAGGCATGCCTGCATCTTGGGGATCATCCCCGACTCGAGCTTCGGCAGCATCGCGCGCAGCTCCGTCGAGGTGAGGTGCGACACGAGCGAGTCCCGGTTCGGCCAGTCGGCGTATAGCCCGGGCACATCGGTCAGCACGACGAGCTTCTTGGCGTCGAGCGCCGTCGCGAGAGCGGCCGCCGCAGCATCCGCGTTCACGTTCAACGATGTGCCCGGGTTGTCGAGGTCGGGCGCGATGCTCGACACGATCGGCACGCGACCCGCGGCGAGATGGTCGAGCACGGTCTGCGGGTCGACGGTGACGACGTCACCGACACGCCCGAGGTCGTGCTCGACGCCGTCGACCGTCACGCCGCGACGACGACCGCCGAACAGGCCGGCGTCCTCGCCGCTGAGGCCCGTCGCGAGGGGTCCGTGGGCGTTCACCTTGGCCACCAGCTGCGGGTTGATCTGACCGGTGAGCACCATGCGCACCACGCCGATCGCCTCGGTGGAGGTGACGCGATACCCGCCGCGGAATTCGCTGGGGATGTCGAGGCGGTTCAGCATCGACGAGATCTGCGGCCCACCGCCGTGCACGACGACGGGCTTGACGCCCACGTAGCGGAGGTAGGCGATGTCGGCGGCGAACGCGTCCTGCAGTTCCTCGCTGACCATGGCGTTTCCGCCGTACTTCACGACGACGACCTGATCGCGGTACTTGCGCACCCACGGCAGCGACTCGACGAGCGTGACCGCCCGCTCACTGGCCTCGGCGGGATCGGTGTCTTGGAGGTCGATGTGTGTCATGAGGAGTAGGCGCTGTTCTCGTGGACGTAATCGTGCGTGAGGTCGTTGGTGCGGATGGTGGCCGACGCCTCCCCGACGCGCAGGTCGAGGACCAGCTCGGTCGCGCGGGGGGTGAGGTCGACGTCTTCGCGGGGGCGGTCCGGACCGCCGGCGGTGCAGACGCGCACGCCGTTCATCCACACGTCCACGTCGTACGGGTCGAAGGCCGCGTCGGTCGTGCCGATGGCCGCGAGCACACGCCCCCAGTTGGGGTCGTTGCCGAAGATCGCGGCCTTGAAGAGGTTGTTGCGGGCGATGGAGCGCCCCACCTCGACGGCGTCATCCTCGGATGCCGCGTTCGTCACCCGGATCGTTATGTCGTGACTGGCACCCTCGGCGTCGCCCTGGAGCTGCGAGGCGAGGTCATCGCACACGGCGATGAGGGCCGCCGTGAACTCCTCGACATCGACACGGATGCCGCTCGCCCCGCTCGCCATCAGCGTCACCTGATCGTTGGTCGACATGCACCCGTCGGAGTCCAGCCGGTCGAAGCTCACCCGCGTGGCGGCGCGGAGCGCGGCATCCGCTTCGGAGGGCTCGAGCACGACGTCGGTGGTGATGACGACGAGCATCGTCGCCAGGCCCGGGGCGAGCATGCCGGCGCCCTTGGCCATGCCGCCGATCGCCCACCCGTCGCCGATGTGGACGGCCCGCTTGGGCTTCGAGTCGGTCGTCATGATCGCGAGGGAGGCGTCGTCGCCGCCATCGGCGGAGAGTGCGGCGACCCCCTTCTCGACACCGTCGAGTACCTTGGCGCGGAACACCTCGTCGCCGGTTCCGATGAGCCCCGTCGAGCACACGACCACGTCGCCCGCGCCGACTCCGAGGAGGTCGGCGGCGCGCTCGGCGGTCTGGTGCGTAGTCTGGAATCCGAAGGAGCCGGTGAAGCAATTGGCGCCGCCGGAGTTGAGCACGACGGCCTCGACGACGCCGTCTTTCACGACCTGCTCCGACCACAGGATGGGGTTGGCCTTCGCCCTGTTCGAGGTGAAGACCGCAGCCCCCACCTTGAGGGGACCGCGGTTGACGACGACGGCGACGTCGCGGGCGCCGGTCGACTTCAGGCCGACGGCGACTCCGGCCGCCTCGAATCCGGCGGGGGCGGTCACGCTCACGGGGCGACTCCGTTCAGGGGAAGGGCGGTGGCCTCGGCGAGACCCAGGGCGATGTTCATGGACTGCACCGCGGCTCCCGCGGTGCCCTTGACGAGGTTGTCGACGGCCGCGACGACGATCACGCGGTTCGCCGCGCGGTCGATCGCGAGGCCGAGCGAGGCGACGTTGGCCCCCAGCACGTCTGCCGTGCGCGGGAAGACCCCCGCGGGCAACAGCTCGACGAACGTCTCGTCGGCGTACGCGGCCTCCCACGCGGCGCGGATCTCGGCATCCGTCACGTCGCCGCGGATCGGAGCGGTCGAGGTGGCCAGAATGCCGCGCGACATCGGCACGAGCACGGGAGTGAACGAGATCCGGATGCCATCGGCCGGCGCCCCCGCGGCAGCGAGGGCCTGACGGATCTCGGGGATGTGACGATGCGTACCGCCGACGGCATACGGGTTCGCCGTGCCGAGGATCTCGCTGGCGAGCAGGTTGGTCTTGGCGGCCTTGCCGGCACCGCTCGGGCCCACGGCGAGCACCGAGACGATGTCGCCCGCATCAATCACGCCCGCGGCAACCCCCGGGGCGAGCGAGAGGGCGACGGTGGAGGCGTTGCATCCCGGGGCCGCGATGCGCGTCGCACCGCGGAGGTGCTCCCGCTGCTTAACACCGCCGACGGTGAGCTCGGGCACCCCGTACGCCCACGGCTCGGGGTGGTCCCCGCCGTAGAACGCCGCCCAATCCTCGGGCGAGGTCAGTCGGTGGTCGGCGCCGGCGTCGATCACCAGCGGCGTGTCGGCGAGGGCGTCGGTGTACTGCGCCGACTGCCCGTGCGGCAGGGCGAGGAACACCACGTCGTGCCCGGCGAGCACCTCGGGGGTCGTGGCCTGCAGGTCGAGGTGGGCGAGCGAGCGCAGGTGAGGCTGGTGGGCGAGCAACGGCTGCCCGGCGCTGGAGTGCGCGGTGACCGTGCGGACCTCGATGTCGGGATGGGCGGCGAGGAGGCGGAGGATCTCGCCGCCCGCATAGCCGGAAGCGCCGGAGACGGCGACCGAGAGGGTCATTGTTCTACCTTACGAGTCGGGACGTGTGCTGAATCAGCGTGAACCGGGGCGGCGACGCCCGCATGCCCGACCGTCGGCGGGTTTACGAGGTCGCCGAGAGTCGGCGCGTGACCCGACGTCGACGCGCGCCACCGGTGCTCACGGAGAGCTCCTCGGTACGCACGGTGATCGACGACATGTGGTGAGGGTAGCCGCCCCGCGGGCGGGCGGGCAAATCGGCGCGGGCGGGGGGAATGCCGAAGCGCCGCACGACGAGAGTCGGCGGCGCTTCGGACGGGACACGTCAGTCGCGGATGGCCGCACCGAACCGCTCAGCCGCCACGGCGACCCCGGCCAGCTTGGCGTCCGTCGCCTCGGCGGCCGTCAACGTGCGGTCGGCGGCGCGGAAGCGCAGGGCGTAGGTGAGGCTCTTCGTGCCCTCGGCCAGCCCCGGTCCGCGGTAGTCGTCGACCAGACGAGCTCCCTCGAGGAGCGGGGCGCCACCCTCGAGGAGCGCGGCGCGCACGGCGCCGGCCGCCACCTCGAGCGGCACGGTGAGCGAGACGTCCTGCGTTGCGGCGGGGAAGCCGGAGAGGGATGCCGCGACCACACGCGCCTGCGCCAGCTCGAGCATCGCGTCGAGGTCGAGCTCGGCGACGAGCACCCGGCCCGGCAGGTCGGCGTCGGCCGACACGGTCGGCAGCAGCTCGCCGACGTAGCCGATGTCGTGCCCCGCGGCGAGCACGCGGGCGGTGCGCCCGGGGTGCAGGGCCGCGCGCTGCGCCTGCACGAGCTCGATGTCGAGCCCGGCGGCCGCGGCCAGCACGCGCACGGCGTCGACCGCGTCGGCGAGGTCGGCCGCCACGGCCGCCTGTCCGGGCTGCTTCGCCACGGTGTGGCCGGTGAGCAGCACGGCGACGTGGCGGCGCTGCGGCGGGATCGAGGCGTCGAGGGCGGTGAGGGTCGCGGCATCCGGGCGCACGGCCAGCGGCGGCACGGACGGCGTGCCGTACTGCACGCCCGGCTTGGGCAGGAACACCGTGCCGGTCTCGAACAGCGCCAGGTCGACGATGCCGCGGGCGACGTTGCGGTGCGCCACCTGCAGCAGCGCCGGAACCAGAGAACGGCGCAGGAACGGCGCCAGACCGTCGAGCGGGTTGGCGAGCTTCACGCTCGGCAGCCGGTCGCCCGAGGGCGAGCCGTGCAGCGCGTTCTGCTCCTCGGTGGTGAAGGGGAACGACGGCGTCTCGACGAATCCGGCCGAGGCGAGCGCGTTCGACACGCGACGGCGGCCCTGCTGGGCACCGGTCAGGCCGCGCCCGGACGGCGGCGTCGGCAGCACCGAGGGGATGCGGTCGTAGCCCTCGATGCGGGCCACCTCTTCGGCGAGCGTCCATTTGTCGGTGAGGTCGTGGCGCCAGGACGGCGCGGTCACCGACCAGCCGGCGTCGCGCTGCTCGACGGCGCAGCCGATGAGACGCAGGGCCGACACGGTCTCGTCGTCGGTGTAGTCGACCCCGATGAGCCCCGACACGAAGCCCGCGGGCAACGTGATCGGCTCGCGCCGGTAGGTCGACGACAGCGACCCGCCGAGCTCGGTGTCGAGGGTGCCCCCGGCGAGCTCGACCATCAGCGAGGCCACGCGCTCGGCGGCGACGTACGGCACCAGCGGGTCGACGCCGCGCTCGAAGCGGCGCGACGCCTCGGACGGCAGCTTGTGCCGCCGCGCGGTGCGGGCGATCGACACCTGGTCGAAGGTGGCCGCCTCGATGAGCACGTTGCGCGTGGCATCGCTCATCTCGGTGGGGCCGCCGCCCATGACACCGGCCAGGCCGATGGGACCCGAGTCGTCGGTGATGAGCAGATCTTCGGCGTTGAGCGTGCGCACCTGACCGTCGAGGGTCTCGAGCTTCTCGCCCTGCTCGGCGCGGCGCACGGTGATGCCGCCCTGCAGCCGGTCGAGGTCGTACCCGTGGATGGGCTGCCCGAGCTCGAGCATGACGTAGTTGGTGATGTCGATGAGCACACCGAGCGAGCGGATGCCGGCCAGCGACAGCCGCGTGATCATCCACGGCGGCGTCGGGCGCGAGGGGTCGACGTCGCGCACGATGCGGGCCACGAACTCGGTGGCGCCGTCACGTCCCCGGATGGGGGCCGCGTCGGCGACCGCGATCGAGAAGCCCGAGGGCGTGCGCGAGACGGCCTCGTCGTGGCCCGTGCCGGGATCGCGGAAGGCGGCGCCGGTGGCGTGCGAGTACTCACGAGCGACTCCGCGCAGCGACAGGGCGTAGCCGCGGTCGGGGGTGACGTTGATCTCGACGGCGAGGTCGTCGAGACCCAGCAGTGCGATGGCATCCGTTCCGACGGGCGCATCGATGCCGAGGTCGATCAAGCGCAGGATGCCGGAGTGCTCGCTGCCGAGACCCAGCTCCTTCGCCGAGGCGATCATGCCGTCGGACACGTGCCCGTAGGTCTTGCGCGCGGCGATGGGGAAGGGTCCGGGCAGCACGGAGCCGGGCAGTGTCACCACGACCTTGTCTCCGGCGAAGAAGTTGCCCGCGCCGCAGACGACGCCGCGCACTCCCCCGTTCTCGCTACCGACGTCGACCTGGCACCAGCGGATGGTCTTGCCGTTGGACTGCGGCTCGGGGATGAACTCCTTCACCTCGCCGACGACGATGGGGCCGGACAGCTCGAAGCGGTGCACGTCTTCTTCTTCGAAGCCGACTGAGACCAACGCCTCGAGGACGTCTTCGGGCGTGGCCTTCACAGGTACGTCGACGTACTCGCGCAACCAGGAGAGCGGGACGCGCATCAGACCACCATTCCGAACTGCTCGCTGAAGCGCACATCGCCCTCGGCCATGTCGCGCATGTCTTGCACGTCGCTGCGGAACATGAGCGTGCGCTCGATGCCCATGCCGAAGGCGAAGCCCGAGTACTCCTCGGGGTCGATACCGGCGGCTCGCAGGACGTTGGGGTTCACCATTCCGCAGCCGCCCCACTCGATCCAGCGCGCCCCGCCCTTGAAGGTCGGGTGCCACAGGTCGAGTTCGGCGCTCGGCTCGGTGAAGGGGAAGAAGTTGGCACGGAAGCGCGTCTTGGCCTCGGGTCCGAAGAGCACGCGCGCGGCGTGGTCGAGGGTGCCCTTGAGGTGCGCCATCGTGATGTTCTTGTCGATGACCAGACCCTCGAACTGCGTGAACACCGGCAGGTGCGTCGCGTCGAACTCGTCGGTGCGGTACACCCGACCCGGGCACAGCACGTAGATGGGCAGGTCGCGCTCGAGCATCGACCGCACCTGCACGGGGCTCGTGTGGGTGCGGAGCACCAGGTGGCGGGCGACCGGGTCGACGAAGAAGGTGTCCTGCATCTGACGGGCGGGGTGGTCGACGTCGAAGTTCAGCGCGTCGAAGTTGAACCACTCGTGCTCGAGCTCGGGCCCCTCGGCGATCTCCCACCCCATGCCGACGAAGATGTCCGACACCTGCTCCTGCAGGAGCGAGATCGGATGCCGCGCCCCCACGCGCGCGCGCTGCGGCAGCGCCGTCACGTCGATGCGTTCGGCCTCGAGTTGGGCGGCGGTCTCGGCCTGGGCCACCTCGGCCTCGCGGGTGGCGAGCGCCTGGTTCACCCGCCCGCGGGCCTGGCCGACGAGCTTGCCGACCGCAGCCTTCTGGTCGGGGGCGACGTGGCGCATCTGGGCGTTCAGCCGCGCGAGGGCGGACTGCTCCCCTGTGTGCGCGGAGCGGGCGGCTTTCAGCTCGGCCGTGGTCGCGGCCGCGGCGATGGCCGCGAGAGCGGCATCGACGGCGGAGGCGACGGCCTCGGGGGTGATCTCGGGTGCGTCGGACACGAGATGAGAGTCTACCGACGGGCGGGGACACTCCCCCGCCCGTCGGTGGTCCGACTCAGATCGCCGACCCGCCGCGCTGGGCGACGATCAGCGAGGTGTCGGTGGCACCCTGCTGGAGCGGCTGCACGGGAGCGGCGACGTCGCCCCGCGGCGAGCGGCGCAAGCGCTTCTCGACCAGCGTCGCCACGAACGACAGGATCAGGCAGAGCGCGATGTAGATCGCACCGACGATGATCGTGGCCGGGATGATGGGCGACCCGACGCTCGGCTGCGCGCCGATGTACTTCGCGTAGAAGAGCAACTCGGGGTAAGTGATGATGAAGCCGAGCGCCGTGTCCTTCAGCGTCACGACGAGCTGGGCGATGATGACCGGCATCATCGCGCGGATCGCCTGCGGGAGCAGGATCAGACGCATGACTCCGGCCTTGCGCAGGCCGACGGCGTAGCCCGCCTCGGCCTGTCCGCTCGGCAGCGACTCCACGCCCGCACGGATGACCTCCGCCAGCACCGAGCCGTTGTAGCAGACGAGGGCGATGACGACGGCCCAGTACGGCTCCATGCGGATGCCGATCACGGGGAAGCCGTAGTACAGCAGGAACATGAAGACCAGGACGGGGATCGCGCGGAAGACCTCGATGACGGCCGTGAAGGGCCAGCGCACCCACTTGTGGTTGGAGAGCCGACCGATGGCGAGGACGAAGCCGAGCACCAATGCCCCGACCGCCGCCGCCGCGAAAGCCGCGAGCGTCGCGAGGGTGGCGTTGAGGATGCTCGTCCACACGTTGGTGTAGGTGAAGGCCGACCACTTCTGGGCGGTGAACTGCCCGGTGTCGGCGAGGCGCCAGACGAAGAAGCCGACGATCGCGAGGACGACGACGATCGTCAGCACCCCGAGGATGCGGTTGCGGACGATCGCCTTCGGTCCGGGGACGTCGTACAGGACGCTGCTCATCGGGCGACCCTCCATCGATTCTCGAGCGTTCGCTGCAGCCACGACAGGAGGAGCACCAGCGCGACGAAGGTGACCATCACCCAGAGGATGACGATGAACGCGTTCTCTCCGCGCTCACTGAGGTAGTTGCGTACCGATCCGAGGTTCACGATCGAGAACCCGGCGGCGACGGTGGTGTTCTTCAGCAGGGCGATGAACACGCTCATCATCGGCGGGATGACGGAGCGGAACGCCTGCGGGAGGATGACGAGCGACATCACCTGGCCGAAGCTGAGGCCGAGAGCTCGTGCGGCCTCCGCCTGACCGACCGGCACGGTGTTGACACCGGAACGGATCGCCTCGGCGACGTAGGTGGCGGTATAGATGCCCAGGGCGCAGATACCGAGCGTGAGCGACACGTCGCCGGTGAGCCGCAGCCCGAGCAGGGGCGGCAGCGCGAAGACGAAGGCGAAGAAGACCAGCGTCAACGGGGTGTTCCGGATGGCGCTGACGTAGAACGTGCCGACGCCTCGGGCGATGGGCACCGGGGAGACGCGCATCGCGCCGACGATGATGCCGAGGACGAGCGCCAACGCGCCGCCGGCGAAGAAGAGCACGAGCGTGCCGACGAGCGCTTCGCTCCAGATGTCGAGGTTGTCGGTGATGACACCCATGCGTGGTCCTTATCTCGGAAGACGGGATTCAGGGGCGGCGCGAATGCGCCGCCCCTGAACGGGTCACTCGTCGGCGGTGGGCTGCTCGCCCTCGATGCCCGAGGGAGCGAGGTTCTTGTCGAACAGCGCGGTCCACACGTCGCCACCGTCGTTGAACAGGGTGTTGATGTGGTCCTTCAGCACGGTGTCGCCCTTGGGGAGGCCGACGCCGTAGCGCTCCTCGCTGAAGGTGTCGCCGGCGATCTTGAAGGCATCGGGCTCCTGCGCGACGTACCCGGCGAGGATGGCCTGGTCAGTGGTCACGGCGTCGACCGATCCCGCGCGCAGCTGCTCGAGGCACTGCGTGTAGGTGTCGTACTCCACGGTGTCGCCGGGGCTGTACTCGTCGCGGATGCGCTGCAGCGGGGTCGAACCGGTCACCGAGCACACGATCTTGCCCGCGAGGTCGTCGGGGCCGTTGATGTCTTCGTTGTCGGCGGCGACCAGCAGGCCCTGCCCGGTGATCAGGTAAGGACCGGCGAAGTCGATCTGCGCCTTGCGCTTGTCGGTGATGGAGTAGGTGCCGACGTAGTAATCGACGTTGCCGTTCACCAGCTCCTGCTCGCGGTTGGCCGAGGGGATCGTCTTGTACTCGATCTGGTCGGCGTCGAATCCGAGCGATGCCGCGATCCACTGCGCGATCTCGACATCGAAGCCGCCGCGCTCGTTGGTGACCGGGTCCTTGAAGCCGAGGCCGGGCTGGTCTTCCTTGACGCCGACGACGACCTTGTCGGCCGCGACCATGCGCTCGTAGGTGGGGCTGCCGTCGAGCGAGACGTCGGAGGCCACCTCCCACAGCTGCGTGGTGTCTGCTCCGTCGCCTTCGGCACCGGGAGCTGCGCCGGGGGTGCCGCTGTTGCAGGCCGTCAGGGCCAGCAGGCCGGCGGCGACGATGCCCGCGCCGGCGAGAAAACGTGTCTTACGCATGTGATGTCTCCTTAGTTACGTGTGCTGTGCGGATGAATGGGTCGGGGGGAACGGCACGACGGACACCCCGGGAAGGGTGCGGATGCTCGCGCCTCGGCGAAGAACCTCCTCGTTCGTCGCCGTCATCAGGGAACCGTCAGTGAGTGATGAGCTTCGACAGGAAGTCTTTGGCCCGGTCGGACTGCGGATTGGTGAAGAACTGCTCCGGCGCCGCCTGCTCGACGATCTGGCCGTCGGCCATGAAGACCACACGGTTCGCGGCCTTGCGGGCGAAGCCCATCTCGTGCGTGACGACGATCATGGTCATGCCGTCTTTGGCGAGGCCGACCATGACGTCGAGCACCTCGTTGATCATCTCGGGGTCGAGGGCCGAGGTGGGCTCGTCGAAGAGCATGACCTTCGGCTTCATCGCCAGGGCGCGGGCGATGGCCACGCGCTGCTGCTGACCGCCGGAGAGCTGAGCGGGGAGCTTGTCGGCCTGGTGCCCGACGCCGACGCGGTCCAGGAGCGCGCGCGCCTCCTTCTCGGCATCCGCCTTCTTCATCTTGCGGACCTTGAGGGGACCGAGCGTGATGTTCTCGAGGATGGTCAAATGCGCGAACAGGTTGAACGACTGGAAGACCATGCCCACGTCGGCGCGCAGCTCGGCCAGGCCCTTCCCCTCTTTGGGAAGCTCCTTGCCGTCGATCGTGATCGTGCCGCTCGTGATGGTCTCGAGGCGGTTGATGGTACGGCACAGCGTCGACTTGCCCGACCCCGAGGGACCGATGACCACGACGACCTCGCCGCGGTCGACAGTGAGGTCGATGTCTTTCAGGGCCTGGAACTGCCCGTAGTGCTTCTGCACATCGGAGACGACGACCAGGGGCTCAGAGCCTGTCGGGTGAGCGCTCGTCGGGGGAACGGATGCCATGCCCCAACCCTATGAGGGCGACGCGCCCCCGACCACCTTCCGGCGCGCGCCTTAACCGTTCTGTAACAGCCGCCCTCAACGCGCGCGCTGGGCGAATGCCGTCTCGTACAGGCACACACTCGCCGCCGTGGCGAGGTTGAGCGACTCGGCGCGGCCATAGATCGGCAGTCGCAACGCGAGGTCGGCGCGAGCGAGGGCCTCGTCGTCGAGACCCCGGGCCTCGTTGCCGAACAACCACGCGGTCGGCTCGGCAAGCACGGCACGGGATGCCAGGAAATCGTCGCCCTCGACGTCGGCGGCGACCACGCGCAGCCCGGCCTCGTGCACGCGCTCCACCACGTCGGCGAGCTCAAGATCGACCGCGACCGGCAGGTGGAACAGCGACCCGGTGGTCGAGCGCACGACCTTCGGGTTGTACGGGTCGACGGTGCGGCCGGTGAGGATGACGGCATCCGCCCCCGCCGCGTCCGCAGCGCGGATGATCGTGCCGAGGTTGCCCGGGTCGCGGACCTCCTCGCAGATCGCGATGAGTCGGGGACCGGCCGCAAGCACGTCCTTCAAAGCCGTCGGCGACTGCCGGGCCACCGCGACGATGCCCTGCGGGGTGACGGTGTCGGCCATGGCATCCAGCACCGCTTCCGTCGTGTATTGGAGGTCGACGCCGGCCTGTTCCGCCGCTTCGCGCACATCGGAGTGCTTGTCCATCGCCGTGGGGGTGGCGTAGACCTCGAGGACGGTCTCGGGCGCCCACGCGAGCGCTTCTCGCGCAGCCTGGGGGCCCTCGAGCAGGAACAGTCCGGTCTCCTGACGGGCCGCACGCTTGCTCAGTTTGGCCACGGCGCGTACTCGCGGCGAGCGAGGGTTCTCCAGCACGCCCTCAGTGTATGACTCCCCCGGCATGCGGCCACGGATGCCGCGCGGGAACAGCAGAACGGGCGCCCTCCGTAGAGGACGCCCGTTCGCAGGAAGCGCGACTTACGCGGACTTCGGAGCGTTGACGTCGCTGGGCAGGGCCGCCTTGGCGGTCTGCACGAGCGAGGCGAACACGGTCGGCTCGTTCACCGCGAGCTCGGCGAGCATGCGGCGGTCGACCTGCACACCCGCGAGGCCGAGGCCCTGGATGAAGCGGTTGTACGTGAGACCGTTCTGACGGGACGCCGCGTTGATGCGCTGGATCCACAGGCGACGGAAGTCGCCCTTGCGCTTGCGACGGTCACGGTACGCGTAGACCAGGGAGTGGGTGACCTGCTCCTTGGCCTTGCGGTACAGGCGCGAACGCTGACCGCGGTAACCGGACGCGCGCTCGAGGATGACGCGACGCTTCTTGTGGGCGTTTACTGCCCGCTTGACTCTAGCCATTTCTGTTTCTTCCTAACGTGCGTCGGCGCTCAGAGACCGAGGAGCTTCTTGGCGACCTTCGAGTCACCCTTGGCCAGGACCTGCTCCTGGTTCAGGCGGCGCGTGCGCTTGGAGGACTTGCCTTCAAGGTTGTGGCGCATGCCGGCCTGCTGCTTCATGAGCTTGCCGCTACCGGTGAGCTTGAAGCGCTTCTTGGCGCCCGAGTGGGTCTTCTGCTTCGGCATCTGTCTTCCTTCGTTGGGGTTCCCGGCGGAGCGGGAGTCGGGGAGCTTTACTCGGCGGACGCCGGGGAAGCTTCGTCTGTGGGTGCCGAGTCGCCCCGAGCGGCGCTCCGCGCTGCTTCACGGTTCGCCGTGCGCTGAGCGTTCTGCTCGGTCTTGACCTCGGACTTGTTCTTGTGGGGTGCGACCACCATCACCATGTTGCGGCCGTCGATCGTGGGGTTCGACTCGACGGTGCCGAACTCGGCGACGTCTTCGGCGAACTTGCGGAGCAGGCGCACACCCTGCTCGGGACGCGACTGCTCGCGACCGCGGAACAGGATCATGGCCTTCACCTTGTCGCCCGCCTGCAGGAAGCCCTCGGCGCGCTTGAGCTTGGTGATGTAGTCGTGGGCCTCGATCTTCAGACGGAACCGGACCTCTTTGAGGACGGTGTTCGCCTGGTTACGACGCGTCTCCTTGGCCTTCTGGGCGGCCTCGTACTTGAACTTGCCGTAATCCATGATCTTGACCACGGGCGGCTTCGAGCTCGGCGCGACCTCGACCAAGTCGAGGTCCGCTTCCTGAGCCAGGCGCAGCGCAGCTTCGATGCGGACGATGCCGACCTGCTCGCCGTTGGGTCCGACGAGACGGACCTCCGGAACTCGGATGCGCTCGTTGGTGCGGGGATCGCTAATGCGGAACTCCTCTTGTCTGCGGATGACGGCCGCCGCGATCCGAACGAATCGCGGGCGAAGAGGAGAAACACGCCACCCGGCACGGTGCTGTCAGCACCGGCTTCTGCACCCAGGCGACCCCGTGCGAGACGGAGCGGAGTGCGGGAACCCGGTAGCCTGGAGCGGCAAGCGCGGGTGGGATGTGATCCTCTTTCGTGCGGAGTGAAACACTCCGAAGCCCGCCATAGTCTAGCAGAGAGATGCACGTGGACACGATCCCCTCCGACCAGCCCACCGACGACACCTCCGCGCACCGCCACGGAGGCGAAGACGAACGTCTCGCGCGCTGGGAAGAACAGGAGCGCGCGGCCTCCTCCGCCACCCGTGACATCGCCGACGTCCCCGCCGTCGAAGTCATCACGACGGCCGCCGTGCACCTCATGAGCGCGGCAGCCGTCAAGACCGGTCTGGCCGACGATCCCGCCCACCAGCTCGACCTGGACGAAGCGCGCAAGCTCATCAACTCACTCGCCGGACTCATCACCGCCGGCGCCCCCGAGATCAGCGACATGCACGCGCGGTCACTTCGCGACGGCCTGCGGTCCCTGCAGCTGGCCTTCCGCGAGGCGTCGACCATCCAGGATCCGATCGGTAAGGGGCCCGGGGAGAAGTGGACGGGGCCCGTCACGTAGGTCGTTCGTTCCGGGGTGGTCCCGGTCTACGGAATGGCCCCTCCCCGGGGCAAGAGCAGGGCCCCTACCCCGATTGCCCCGGGGAAGGGCCATTCCTCCGCCCTCTCCCGCCGCGGGCCAACTCCTCTGTGACACCCGCAGGGGTATGAGGGGCATCACTGCGCCCTGTGCCGCAGGCCGACTCCCCGTGACGCCCGTAGGGGTAGGAGGGGCGTCACTGCGCCGTTGCCGCGGGCCGACTCCCCCGTGACACCCGCAGGGGTATGAGAGGCATCACTGCGCCCTGTGCCGCAGGCCGACTCCCCCGTGACACCCGCAGGGGTATGAGAGGCATCACTGCGCCCTGTGCCGCAGGCCGACTGCCCCGTGACACCCGGAGGCGTATGAGACGTCGCGCCACCCCGATTGCCCCGGGGAGGGAGCGTTCCTCCGCCCTCCCCCACCGCGGGCCGACTCCCCCGTGACCGGACGTCGACGTGCTCGAGAACAGGGGATGCCACCAGAACGGGATGCACCGGTAGCCCCGCCTCCTGTTCTCGAACGACCGCCTGTTGCGGCGTGACCGCAGGTGCCGCTTCTGCGCAGCGCAGGGACGAGATCAGACGTCTTTGCTGCGGTGCAGCTTCACGGTGAGCGAGTCGACGAGCACGGCGATGCGGTCGTCCGACGCCCAGCGGCGGGCGATGCGGGCGAGCACGGCATCCAACTCCGCCTGCTCCAGGCCGGACATCAGCTGCAGGTGCACCACCAGCTCCGGTCCGCGCAGACGCCCGGTGGGATCGCCCGACTCCACGGCCAGGTCGAGCACGGCGAGCTCACCCGAGATGCTCTCCTGCAGTCCCGTGAAGATCGTGGGCGACGTGTGGGCCGGCTCCCACGGCTCTCCCTGCGCGATGGCCCAGACCGCGGGGCGCCGGATGACGAACTCCGTCTCGGACGCGGGGTCGATGACGATGAGCTCGGTGTCTTCGGACGCGGCGGCGAGCGCCGTGCGACGACCGTCCGCCGGAACGGGACGCGCGGTGGCATCCCACGTCTGCAGCGCCGTGACGGAGGTGAACACCGGCAGGACCTTGCGACCGTCGGGGGCAGCGACCGTGACGATCGACAGCTCCTGCGTCTTGTCGACCTCGAGCCCGTGCGCGCCGATGCCGTGGTCGCCCTTCTCTGCAATGAGCGGGATCAGCAGGCGCGCCTCGCGGTAGGCGTCGACCACCGCGCGCGCATCGCCCGCCGCCGCGCGAAACGCCAGGAGCGCCGCGAGCAGGGCCGCATCCGCCGACCCGTCGTCGCCGGAGTGGGGGTTGGAGGCGAAGCTGCGCCCCTCCCAGGGAACGCCCGCGGAATCGCCGTGCGCGCCGCCCGGGTGGGCGCCGTGGTCGTGGGGGCCGTCAGTGTCCGGCGACATCCAGTGCCTCAGCGAGCGTGAACTGCCCCGCGTAGAGCGCCTTGCCGACGATCGCACCTTCCACACCGAGGGGCACGAGGTCGCGTAACGCCACGATGTCGTCGAGGCTCGACACGCCGCCCGAGGCAACGATGGGCTTGGGGGTGCGCTGGGTCATCTCGCGGAGCAGTTCGATGTTGGGGCCGCGGAGCGTGCCGTCCTTGGTGACGTCGGTGACGACGTAGCGGCTGCAGCCGGCGTCTTCGAGGCGCTCCAGCACGGTCCAGAGGTCGCCGCCGTCACGCGTCCAGCCGCGAGCGGCCAGCGTCGTTCCGCGCACATCGAGACCGACGGCGATCGCCTCGCCGTAACGGTTGATCACGTCGGCCGCCCACTCGGGGTTCTCCAACGCCGCGGTACCGAGGTTGATGCGGCTTGCGCCGCTCTCGAGCGCGGCCTCGAGCGTGCGGTCGTCACGGATGCCACCGGACAGCTCGACCTGCACGCCCTTCACCTGGCGGATGACCTTGCGCATCACACCGGCGTTGCTGCCGCGACCGAAAGCGGCGTCGAGGTCGACCAGGTGGATCCACTGCGCACCCTGGCGGGCGAAGTCGGCCGCCGCGTCGACGGGATCGCCGTAGCTGGTCTCGGTACCGGCCTCACCCTGGGTCAGACGGACGGCCTTGCCGTCGGCGACATCGACCGCGGGAAGCAGCACAAGTTCGGGCGTGGACGCGAAATCGTTCATGGCTCCTCGCACCCTTCGGCGCATCTCGCCGAGCCGGGGCACGAGGTCACACAGTAGTCGTGCGCAGCCCGTCGATCCAATTGGCGAGGAGGCGGATGCCGGCTTCGCCCGACTTCTCGGGGTGGAACTGCGTCGCCGCCAGCGGACCGTTCTCGACGGCGGCGACGAAGGGCGCACCGTACGTGCACCACGTCACGGACGGCTGCGGGAACGGCGGCGTGACCTCCAACGACCACTCCTGCGCGGCGTAGGAGTGCACGAAGTAGAACCTCTCGTCCTCGATGCCCTCGAACAGACGGGAACCTTCGCCAGGGGTCACGGTGTTCCAGCCCATGTGCGGGAGGATGGGAGCCTGCAGCTCGGCGACCGTCCCCGGCCACTCACCGAGACCTTCCGTATCTGCGCCGCGCTCGATGCCGCGCTCGAACATCACCTGCATTCCGACGCAGATGCCGAGGACGTGCCGGCCGCCCGCGAGCCGACGGTCGACGATCTCACCCCCGCGACTGGCGTTCAGCGAGTCCATCACGGCGCGGAACGCACCGACACCCGGGACCAGCAGCCCGTCGGCGTCGAGCAGCAGCGAGCGGTCGGAGGTGAGACGCGCGTCGGCACCGGCCTCCACGAGAGCCTTGACGGCGGAGTGGACGTTGCCCGAGCCGTAGTCGAGGACGGCGACGATCGGCTTGGCCGTCACAGCGCGCCCTTGGTGCTCGGGATGCCGTCCACGAGCGGATCGAGCGCTTTCGCCTGGCGGAACGCGCGCGCGAACGCTTTGTACTCGGCCTCGGCGATGTGATGCGGGTCGCGTCCGCCCAGCACGCGCACGTGCACGGTGAGGCCCGCGTGGATCGAGATGGCCTCGAACGAGTGCCGCACGAGCGAGCCGGTGAAATGACCCCCGATGAGGTGGTGCTCGAAGCCAACGGGCTCGCCGGTGTGCACGAGGTACGGCCGACCGCTGATGTCGACGACGGCCTGCGCCAGCGCCTCGTCGAGCGGCACGAGCGCGTCTCCGTATCGCGCGATGCCGGACTTGTCGCCGAGGGCCTGCCGGATCGCATGTCCGAGCACGATCGAGGTGTCTTCCACCGTGTGGTGGGCGTCGATGTGCGTGTCGCCCGTCGCCCGCACCCGCAGGTCGGTCAACGAGTGCTTCGCGAACGCCGTGAGCATGTGGTCGAAGAACGGCACGCTCGTGGAGATGTCGCTCGCACCGCGGCCGTCGAGGTCGAGGTCCAGCTCGACGCGCGATTCGCTGGTCTCGCGGGTGATCGCAGCGGTGCGGGGCGGGACAGGACCGGTCATGATCGCGATCCTATCGAGGCGAGGGCGTCGAGGAACGCGGTGGTCTCGTCCTCGGTGCCGGCCGAGACGCGCAGGTGGTGGGCGATGCCGACGTCGCGGATCAGCACCCCCCGGTCGTACAACGCTTTCCACGTCGCCGCGGGGTCTGCCACCCCGCCGAAGAGGACGAAGTTGGTCCACGACTCGTGCGCCGTGTAGCCGACAGCAGACACTGTGGCCGCGATCCGGTCGCGTTGAGTGACGATCTCATCGACCGTCGCCAGCATGGTCTCGGCGTGCCCGAGGGCTGCGGTGGCCGCCGCCTGGGTGAGCGCGCTCAAGTGATAGGGCAGGCGGACGAGGCGCAGTGCGTCGACGAAGGTCGGGTCGGCCGCGAGGTAGCCCACACGGGCCCCGGCGAACGCGAACGCCTTGCTCATGGTGCGCGAGACCACCAGACGGGGTCGCCCCGGGAGGAGGGTGATGGCCGACGGCTCGTCGTGCGGAGCGAACTCCTGATAGGCCTCGTCGACGATCACGACACCGTCCGTCGCGTCGTAGACCGCTTCGACGACGTCGAGACGGAGCGGGGTGCCCGTGGGGTTGTTGGGCGCGCAGAGGAAGACGACGTCCGGGCACTGATCGCGGACCTGCGCGGCGGCGGACTCGGCGCTCAGCGTGAAGTCGTGCTCACGCTCCCCCGCGATCCAACGCGCACCCGTTGCGCGCGTGAGGATGGGGTACATCGAGTAGGTGGGGGCGAAGCCCATCGCGGTGCGGCCGGGGCCGCCGAACGCCTGAAGGATGTGCTGCAGCACCTCGTTGGAGCCGTTCGCCGCCCAGATCTGCTCGGCACCCAGGCCGTGGCCGAGGTACTGCGCGAACGCCTCACGAAGCGTCGTGAACTCGCGGTCGGGGTAACGATTGACGTCGCGGAGCGCCCGGGCGACGGCATCCAGGATGTCGTCTGCGACCTCGGACGGGACGGGATGCGTGTTCTCGTTCACGTTCAGCGCTACCGGCAGCGGCGCTTGCGGCGCTCCATACGGGGTCATACCCCGCAGATCGTCGCGAAGAGGAAGGTCGTCGAGGCGTACGGTCACCCTGTCCATCGTAGGCGGCAGCGCGGGCGGGCCATCGCGGACGTCAGTCGACAGGCGCGTACTCGGCGGGGATGGCGATCCGCTGACCGGCGGCCACCGAGCCACCCGGGAGGGCGTTGAGGCGCGTGATCTCCGCGACGACGTCGCGGGGATCGGCCGCGGGTGCCAGCTCTTCGGCGATCGACCAGAGGGTCTCGCCACTCATCACCGTGATCTCCGCGAAGGTGCCGGCGGGCGCGCCGACGTCGTTCGAGGCGAGGGCGGAGCCTCCGCCGACGATCACGAGGCCGAGCGCCACGACGAGGGGAAGGGACACCAGGAAGGCGACGACGCGGCGACCACGCGTCGTGATGCGCAGGCGGGTGGTGGGGGCGGTGAGGGCGATGCTGCTCATGATGTGTGCTCCTTGGTGGAGAGATTCGCACTCCGCCCTCGGCCGGGAGGGCGGGGTGCGAATCTGTCTTCCGAATGTATCTTCGATACTCGATAGCTGTCAAGGACCCGGATGTCGGAGACGAATCGAACGCGACACGCGGGCGGTTCCGCGTCATTCACCTCGTCAACCGGATACGGTTTCGACACGGAGACCTCATCACCAACCTCCGACATTCGAATATCCGCCGCCCTTCCCGCGGCGCGAGGGGAGCACCAGATGACCGACGCGACGACCGCCGGCCGCGACCGACCGCAGACGCGTCGGCGCAAGAGCCTCAGCGACAAGCAGCTCGCGATCCTCGAGGTCATCCAGCGTTCGATCGCCCGGCACGGTTACCCGCCGAGCATGCGCGAGATCGGAGACGCCGTCGGCCTCAAGTCGCTCTCGAGCGTCACCCACCAGCTCAACCAGCTCGAGCTCAGCGGTTACCTCCGTCGCGATCCGGGCAAGACCCGGGCGATGGAGGTGCTGATCGACCTTCCCGGCAACGCCGCCGAGAACCCCGCCGACACCGCACCCTCGGTCGGCGACGCCGCCCTCGTGCCGCTGGTCGGTCGGATCGCCGCCGGTGTGCCGATCACCGCGGATCAGCACGTGGAGGAGATCTTCCCCCTCCCCCGCCAGCTCGTCGGCAGGGGCGAGTTGTTCATGCTCAAGGTCTCGGGCGAGTCGATGATCGACGCCGCGATCTGCGACGGCGACTGGGTGGTCGTCCGGTCGCAGGCGAACGCCGAGAACGGCGAGATCGTCGCCGCGATGCTCGACGGCGAGGCCACGGTGAAGACCTTCCGTCGCCGTGACGGCCACACCTGGCTCCTGCCCCGCAACTCCGCTTTCGAGCCCATCCTCGGAGACGAGGCCGTCGTGCTGGGTCGCGTGGTGGCGGTGTTGCGGGCGGTCTGACCCCCACGGCTCAAGGCCGGATGTCCCCCGCGCGGTGGCATCCGGTCTTCGTCGTCACCGAGACCTGTCCCGGACCGCCGCCGAAGTGCCGCTCACCAAATCGGCCGGCACGGACGGATGTCGGGGGCCCTGCCTAGGCTTGTCCCATGGCTGACACCCTCCCCTATGGCTCCTGGCCCTCTCCCCTCACGCCCGAGTCCGTCGCGCAGGCGTCGCCGCGCGTCGACGGTGCCCGGCTCGTCGGCGACGAGGTCTGGTGGGGCGAATCCGTGCCTTGTGAGGCCGGCCGCGTCGCGGTGAAGCGCCGCCGGGCCGACGGTGTCGTCGAGACCGTGCTGCCCGCCCCCGCCAACGCCCGCTCGGCGGTGCACGAGTACGGCGGAGGGGCATGGACGGCATCCGATGACGGCGAGCTGTACTACGTCGAGAAGGTCGACCAGCGCGTCTACGCCCTGCGCCCGGGGGGCGAGGCGCGCGCATTGACGCCACCCGACGAGGCCGTACGACACGGCGGGCTGCGGTTCGAGCACGGTGTGCTGCTGGCCGTGCGTGAGACGCACGGCACCACGCGCGTCCCGGAGCGGGCGATCGTCTGCATCCCGACCGACGGTTCCGATGAGGTCGAGGTGCTCGCCGATGGCAGCGATTTCCTCGCCCAACCCGCCCTCTCCCCCGACGGTCGTCGGCTCGCGTGGATCGCGTGGGACCATCCCGACATGCCCTGGGATGCCACGGTCCTGCGCGTCGCCGACCTGACGACGGGCGAGGTCCGCGACATCGCGGGCGGAGCGAACCGCGCGCCCCTGCAGCCGGTCTGGCTGGCTGACGACGAGCTGCTGTACGCCGACGATCCCGATGGCCGGTGGAACCTCTTCCGCCGTCCGCTCGACGGCGACGCGCAGCCCGTGGCACCGGCGGACGCCGACACCGGGGGCGGTCTCTGGGTTCTCGGTACGCGGTGGTTCGGCGCGGCCGCCGGAGGACGGGTCGTCGCGGTACGCACCGACGGCGCTGACGAGATCGTCGAGATCGCTCCCTCGGGGGTGCGCCCCCTCGACGTCCCCGCCATCGCCGGGGCTGCGGTCGACGACGCGCGTGGCGCGCAGGTGCTGGTCTCCGGCGCCGACGCCGGAGGCCGCTCGGGGCTGTGGCTGGTCGACCTGGATTCCGGGGCGGTCGAGCTCGTGACGGGCGGCTCCGCTTCCTGGGGCGACGAATGGATGCCGTCGGCCCGCGCGCTCGAGACAGAGGGGCCACACGGCCCGGTGCATGCCTTCGCCTACGCCCCCACCCACCCCGAGGTCACCGCTCCCCCCGGCGAGCGCCCGCCGTACGTCGTGCTCGTCCACGGCGGACCGACCTCGCACGTCGGGCCCGCGCCGTCCGCGAAGACGGCGTACTTCACGAGCCGCGGCATCGGTGTGCTCGACGTCAACTACGGCGGCTCCACCGGCTACGGTCGGGCCTACCGCGACCGGCTGAAGGGCCAGTGGGGCGTTGTCGACGTCGACGACGTCGCCGCAGCGGCATCCGCCCTCGCCGAGGCGGGACTCGCCGACCCCGATCGGATCGCGATCGCCGGCGGTTCCGCGGGCGGCTGGACGGTGCTTGCTGCGGTCACGAACACCGATGTCTTCAGCGCGGGGATCTCGCGCTACGGCGTGGGAGATGCGCGCGCCCTCGCCGAGGACACGCACGACTTCGAGGCGCGTTATCTCGACGGTCTCATCGGTCCGCTCCCCGAGGCGGAGTCGGTGTACGTGGAGCGATCGCCGCTCAGCCATCCCGAGCGGTTCCGCGTTCCGCTGCTCATCCTGCAGGGCGCCGAGGATCGGGTCGTCCCTCCGTCGCAGGCCGAGGCCATCCGCGACGCTCTCGCCGCGCACGGGGTCCCCCACGCCTACGTGCTGTACGAGGGCGAGGGCCACGGGTTCCGCCGCGCCGAGACGGTGGTCGACTCCCTCCGCCGCGAACTGGGCTTCTTGGGCGCGGTCTTCGGGTTCGAGAGTCCGGGCATCCCCGCTCTGCAGATGGAGTGAACACCGTCCCGTCGCGCTGCACGGAGGCGTGGGACTGCAGCTCCGTGCGAGGCCGCGACACTCGCACGAGCCGACAAGACGGAGAACCCCGCTCACGAGACGTGAGCGGGGTTCTCCGGGTCGCGATCAGGCGGCGAACTGTTCCAGTTCCGCGGCAAGACGAGCCCCCACGTGCGCGTGCAGGAACGTCCCGGTCTCGCGGTGTTCCTGAGCCAGGATGAGCCCGCTCTCGTGCACAGCCGAGACCAGGTCGCCGCGATCGTACGGAACCACCGCCTGCACCTCGACCGCCGGCAGCGGGAGAGCCTCCTCGATCACGGCGCGGAGTTCGTCGATGCCCTCGCCGGTGCGGGACGACACGAAACTGGCGTCGGGGGCGAGCCCGCGCAGCACGAGACGCTCATCCTCGGTCACCAGATCGGCCTTGTTGAAGACGACGATCTCCCGGCCGAAGTTCGCGTTCACGTCTCCCATCACGTCGCGCACCGTCAACAGCTGTGCGGCCGGGTCGGGGTGCGAGGCATCGACGACGTGCAGGATGACATCGGCGTCGCCGACCTCCTCCAGGGTCGACCGGAACGCCTCGACGAGCTGGTGCGGGAGGTTGCGCACGAAGCCCACCGTGTCGGTGAGCGTGTAGACGCGACCGTCGGTCGTCTCGGAGCGGCGGACCGTGGCATCCAGGGTCGCGAACAGGGCGTTCTCGACCAGCACACCCGCGCTCGTGAGGCGGTTCAGCAGGCTCGACTTGCCCGCGTTGGTGTAGCCGGCGATGGCGACCGAGGGGATCGTGTGGCGCTTGCGGTCGGCGCGCTTGGCCTCGCGAGCGGGGGCGAAGTCGCGCAGCTGCTTGCGCAGCAGCGCCATCTTCGTGCGGATGCGACGACGGTCGAGTTCGATCTTCGTCTCACCGGGTCCGCGCGAGCCCATGCCCGCACCGCCCGCACCGACCTGTCCGCCGGCCTGGCGCGACATCGAGTCACCCCAGCCGCGCAGGCGCGGCAGGAGGTACTCCAGCTGGGCCAGCTCGACCTGCGCCTTGCCCTCGCGGCTCTTGGCGTGCTGGCTGAAGATGTCGAGGATGACCGTCGTCCGGTCGATCACCTTCACCTTCACCACGTCTTCGAGCGCGCGCCGCTGGCTGGGCGCGAGCTCGGTATCGGCGATCACGGTGTCGGCGCCGACAGCAGCGACGATGTCGCGCAGCTCGGCCGCCTTGCCGCGCCCGACATAGGTCGCGGGATCCGGATGGGGTCGACGCTGCAGCACGCCGTCGAGCACGACCGCGCCGGCCGTCTCGGCCAGGGCCGACAGCTCGCGCAGCGAGTTCTCGGCATCCGTCTGCTCCCCCTGCGGGTGCACGCCCACGAGAACGACGTTCTCGAGGCGCAGCTGGCGGTATTCGACCTCGGTGACGTCTTCGAGCTCGGTGGAGAGCCCGGCGACGCGGCGGAGCGCGGCGCGTTCCTCGCGGTCCCACTGGTCGCCGTCGGCGTCGCCGCCGTACGCGGTGGTGGCGTCTTGGAGCGCCTGCGCTGCGCCGAAGACCCGGACCCCGCGGTGCGCTTCGGCGCGCGAGAGCACGCGGTCCACCGGGTCCACCGGCGACGCGTCGATGCTCGGGGGTGTGGTCTGTTCGGTCATGTGTTCCTTTCGGCCGCGGACCTGGCCGCGGTGGATGTATCTCGGTGTTCTGGAACTTTATCCGTCCCGACGCCCGAGGGGTCGGTCGGATATCCTGGCGTGATGGGGAGCGAGCACTACTTCAGCGCGTCGCCGTCGAGTCCCGAACAGCTCCGCCGCATCAGCGTGACGCTCGCCGGTCGTGAACTCGAGGTGGTCACAGCGGGCGGCGTCTTCAGCCCCGACCATGTGGATGCCGGAACCTCGGTGCTGCTCGCCAACACCCCTCCCCCTCCCGCCGGTGGGCACTTCCTCGACCTGGGGTGCGGGTGGGGTCCGATCTCGATGTCACTGGCGCTCGCTTCACCGCACGCGACCGTCTGGGCGGTCGACGTCAACGAACGGGCTCTCGATCTCGTGAGGCGCAACGCGCAGTCGCACGGCCTCACGAACATCAACGCCGTACGCCCCGAGGATGTTCCCGACGGGGTGTCGTTTCGCACCATCCGCTCCAACCCGCCCATCCGCGTGGGCAAGAACGAACTGCACGGGATGCTGCAGCACTGGATCCCGCGCATGACGGAGCGTTCCGACGGGTGGTTCGTCGTTCAGCGCAACCTCGGTTCCGATTCGCTGCAGCGATGGCTCGCCGCAACTTTCGCCGACGGCTACAGCGTGCACCGGGCCGCGACGGGCCGCGGGTTCCGCGTGCTGTGCGTGCGCCGCCACGGGTCGCCGCTGAGCGAGCCCATCGACATCGTCGCCTGACGGGGGGCGGGGTCGGTGCGGCGAAGGACGGGACCTCAGGCCAGCGCGACCTCGCCGGTGAACACCAGCGACGCCGGCCCCGACAGCAGTGCCCGATCGCCCGACACCCGCACGCCCAGGGTGCCGCCCGGTGTGTCGACGACCCAGTGATCGGGGGCTGCCGCACCCGCCCAGTGCCGAACGGCGAGGGCCGCTGCGGCGACGCCGGTGCCGCAGCTCAACGTCTCGCCGACGCCGCGCTCGAACACGCGCAGACGGATCGCTCCGACGCCTTCGCGGACGAGCGGGTCGGCGGGGACGACGAACTCCACATTCGCCCCGTGGCGAGGAGCCGGATCGAGCACGGGCTGGTAGGCCAGATCGAGGCCGTCGAGTTCGGCATCCGACGACAGGGCGACCACCACGTGCGGATTGCCCACGTCGATGCCGACACCGGGGCGTGCCACCGGCAGTCCCTTCGCGCGGACGAGGGTCTCGGCGGCATCCACCGCGAACACCCCGAGGTCCACCTCGAAGCCTCGGTCGCTGCGCGTGAGCGTCTTGACCCCGGCGCGCGTGCCGATGCGCAGTCCCTCATCGATCGACGCCAGACCGGTGTCGGTGAGGTAGCGCGCGAACACCCGCGTGCCGTTGCCGCACATCTCGGCCTTCGAGCCGTCGGCGTTGCGGTAGTCCATGAACCACTCGGCACCGGATGCCGCGGCATCCGCTCCCTCGACGATCGCCGTCGAGTGCACGACCCGTAGCAGCCCGTCGGCGCCGATGCCGAAGTGCCGGTCGCACAGGGCCGCGATCTGCGCGTCGGAGAGATCGAGCTCTCCGTCGGGATCGGCCACCACCACGAAGTCGTTGCCGGTGCCGTGGCCCTTGGTGAACGGGAGAGTCGCCATGTGTTCAGTCTAGGGAGCGGCTCGCCGCATCCGCTCCGCGGTGGGAGCCGAGGGCGTCGTTCCGGCCGTCGGCGACCGCGTCCTTCGATCAGCCGAGGGCGGCACCCTCTCGCCGCGTGGGCTCTGCGCGGAAGACGCTCACGGACGAGCCCCCTCGACGGATGCCAGAGAGCGCGCGTCCGTGGTGCGCGCATCGAGCCACCGGGTTCTGTCATATCGACGGAACCACGACACCTGGCGGCGGGCGTAGCGCCGCGTCAGCGCCTGGGTCTCGGCGACGGCTTCATCGCGCGTCATCTCACCGCGCACCTGCGCCAAGGCTTGGGCGTATCCGATCGCCCGCGCCGCGGTGACACCGTCTTCCAGGCCCTCCGCCCGGAGAGCCTCCGCCTCCTCGACGAGACCGGACTCCCACATCTGCTCCACACGGGCGTCGAGCAGGGGGACGAGTTCGTCGCGATCGATCGCCGTGCCCAGGATGCGCGTGCGCGGATGCCACGACAGCGGCGTGGACGGCAACGCTCCCCCGTGCGTCGCAGAACCCTGCGCGAGCACCTCGAGCGCCCGCACCACGCGACGGCCGTTGCGCGCATCGATGCGTTCGGCGGCGACCGGGTCGGCCTCGCGCAACCGCGCGTAGAGCGCGCCCGCACCCTCGCTCTCGAGCTGCGCCTCGAGCCGCGCACGGAGCGCCTCATCGCGCGGCGGGAAGCGGAAGTCCCAGAGCACGCTCGAGACGTAGAGCCCCGACCCCCCGACGAGGATCGCGTCCGCCCCGCGGCGGTGGAGCCCGTCTATCGCCGTGCGGGCGGCATCCTGATACCAGGCGACCGCGGCCTCCTGGGTGACGTCGAGGGCGTCGAAGAGATGATGGGGGATGCCGCGACGCTCGGCGATCGGCACCTTGGCCGTGCCGATGTCCATGCCGCGGTACAGCTGCATGGCGTCGGCGTTGACGATCTCGGCCGGGCGACCCCGAGCGGCCAGCGCGTCGGCGAGATCGAGGGAGAGTCCGGTCTTGCCGGTGCCCGTCGCGCCGACGACCGCCCAGAGGACCGGCTCGGTCACACGCCGACGCGGAGAGTGGGAAGACCCAGCGAGATCGCGCGCGGTGCGCCGGTCTCGCCCGCGGACGCGGGAACCCCGCACGACTCGGCCTGCGCGCGGTCCCAGGCGTCGCCGGCGAGCGTGCGGCGGATGCGCAGGGGTGCCCCGTCCGGAGCATCGGCGAGCAGATGGAAGGGGGCGGCGTGAGTCACCGTCGCCGACACCACGTCGCCGGGACGCGGTACGGGCGAGCCAGGGGGCAGCTCGACGTGGACGAGCCGGTTGTCTTCGGCGCGCCCCGTGAGGCGGTGGGTCGCGGCATCCTTCTTGCCCTCACCCGCCGACACGAGCACCTCGAGGGTGCGCCCGAGCTGCTTCTGGTTCTCTTCGGTCGAGATGCGGTCCTGCAGCGCCGCGAGACGCTCGTAGCGCTCTTGCACGACGGCCTTGGGCACCTGGTCGGGCATCGTCGCGGCAGGAGTGCCCTCGCGGATGGAGTACTGGAACGTGAAGGCGCTCGAGAACCGCGACGCTTCGACGACGCGCAGGGTCTCCTGGAAGTCCTCCTCGGTCTCGCCGGGGAAACCGACGATGATGTCGGTCGTGATCGCGGCGTGCGGGATGCGGTCGCGCACGCGATCGAGGATGCCGAGGAACTTCTCACTGCGGTAGGAGCGGCGCATTGCCTTCAGGATGCGGTCGGAGCCGGACTGCAGCGGCATGTGCAGCTGCGGCATGACCGCCGGGGTCTCGGCCATCGCGGCGATGACGTCGTCGGTGAAAGCGGCGGGGTGGGGACTCGTGAAGCGGATGCGCTCCAGTCCATCGATCTCGCCCGCGGCGCGCAGCAGCTTGCCGAACGCGAGGCGGTCGCCGAACTCCACACCGTACGAGTTCACGTTCTGGCCGAGGAGCGTCACCTCGATGGCACCGTCGTCGACGAGCAAGCGGATCTCGTTCAGGATGTCGCCGGGCCGACGGTCCTTCTCCTTGCCGCGGAGGCTCGGGACGATGCAGAACGTGCACGTGTTGTTGCATCCGACCGAAATCGACACCCACCCGCTGTGCACGGAGTCCCTCTTGGTCGGGAGGGTCGAGGGGAAGATCTCGAGCGACTCGAGGATCTCGAGCTCGGCCTCGCCGTTGTGGCGCGCGCGCTCGAGCATGCCCGGGAGCGAACCCATGTTGTGGGTGCCGAACACCACGTCGACCCACGGGGCCTTCTGCTGGACGACGTCCTTGTCCATCTGGGCCAGGCACCCGCCGACGGCGATCTGCATGCCCGCGTGCGCGTCCTTACGCGATTTCAGATGACCGAGGGTTCCGTAGAGCTTGCCGGCGGCGTTGTCGCGCACGGCGCAAGTGTTGATGACGATGACGTCGGCTTCGGTGCCGGTGTCGGCGCGCACGTACCCCGCGCTCTCGAGCGAACCGGAGAGACGCTCGGAATCGTGCACGTTCATCTGGCATCCGAACGTTCTGACTTCGTACGTACGCGGCCCCTGGGCGCTTTGTGCGGCGGCGGACGGCGCGATCAGCGTCGGGGTGGAAACGGGGGTGGTCATGATGCGTGCAAGTCTAAGCGGCCCGCCCGACGGGTGCGCGGGCCGGTCGGCCTGTCCGGTGGCGCGTTTCGGGCACAAGGGTGCGCGCCCGGGACGGACCGTCGCGCGCCGTTGCCGATACGGTGAGCAGTATCGCGGCACTACGGGGTGCCAAGGGGGAGCATGGACAGCGACCGAACGACGCCGCGCCCGGCCAGCAGGTCCGGTGCGGACGGGGATGCCGCGGCCTGGGCCGCGCGAGTCCTCGGCGGGAGGTCGCTGCTCGTGGCGGGCCCCCGGGGTAGCGGCCGTAGTCACCTTCTGCGCGCCATCGGCGCGGAAGTCGAACGCCGCGGCGGTGAGGCGATCACCGTTCGGCCCGCGTCGGCATTGTCGACGCGCCCCTTCGGCGCACTCGATGCGACCCTGCACCCGGCGGTGGACGCGATGCGCGACTCGTCGGAGGGCGACGCCGTCGTGGACGGAGTGCTCATCGTCGACGACATCGAGCTGCTCGACGCCGCGTCGGCTCACGCGATCGCGCGCGCGGTGGCATCCCGGACCCTGACCGCCGTGCTCGCCTTCCGCACCGCACGCCCCCGGGATCTCGCATTCGCCGACGACGCGGACGAGGCGCGCCGTCGACTACGGAACCTCTGGGTGGAGGGTCTGGCGCATCGCGTCGACCTTCCCGAGCTCAACGACGAAGACGCGTTCGGCCTCCTCGACGCCTTCCCCGAGGCCGGTGTCCTCGACAGCGCGACACGCGCCGGGCTGGTGTGGCGCGCCGACGGGTCACGGGCCCTCCTCCGGCACCTCGTCCTGCACGCCGCGAACGACGCCGACGCCGGTCGCGACCCCCTCGACGCGCTTCGGACGATCCCCCCGCACAGCCGGCTCGCCGTCGCCCTCGAGCGACACGTCGCCGAGATGCCGGTGGCCGACCTGGAGAGCCTCGCCGGCATCCGACGCCTTCCCCATCTCGAGACCGCCACGGCGACCCGCTTGTTCGACGCCGACAGCATCCAGTCACTCGTCGCGCGCGGGCTCCTCCACGCCGATCCCTCAGCCGAACGCCGCCTCACCGCGAACGACCTCGTCGCCCAGGAGGCTCAACGTCGACTCGGCCCCAGCCGCATCGACGCCCTTGTCGCCGCCGCCGGTCGGCGGATGCTCGCCGAGGCCGATGAGTGGTGGAGCCCTTCCGTCGCCGTCACGGTGGCCCAGCGCTGGCACCGCCTCGGGTCGGACCTCTCGGGCGAGACCGCGCACTCCCCCGCGGTGCGCTCGCGCATCGCCCTGGACGCCGCCCGAGAGGCCACCCGCCGCGGCGACGCCGCGCACGCCGCCGCATACGCCGCTCGCGGCGTCAGGGCGGCCGAGATCCCCCCTCTCCGCTCGGAGGCCGAGTCCGGGACGCAGTCGGATGCCGCCGCCGACGGCCGGACCACCGACCAGGGTGACGATGTCGGGCTGCGTCGACGCGACCCCCGCTCCCTCCCGGGAGGCGAGGGCACCACCCACCGCGGGGCGACCGCGCCTGACCATGTCCTCGCCGACTCCCTCGTCGAGGAGCTTCTGGCCCAATCGGCGCGAGAGGGCGCGTGCCTCGACTGGACCGCGGCCGCCGAGACCGCGGGACGCGCCGTCGCACACTCGGGGGCAACGCCCGCGATGCGCCTGCGCGCGCTCGTGTCGGCGGGCACGGCCGAAGCGTTCGCCGGGCGCTGGCGTCAGGCGCAGGTCTCCTATCGCGGGGTCGAACGGACGCTCGACGCGCGGCAGTCTCCCGACGGGCTCGTGGCACGGGACCGCCTCACCGCCCTGATGTTCATGCTGGCCGGTCATCAGATCGCCGGAGCCGACGGGACGGACGTGCACGCCCGTCTGGAGCGCGAGATGGCGAGGACGGCGCGCGAGGGCGAAGGCGCGGAGCTGACACTCGCGGGAGCGGCAGCCGCGATCGCCTTCGCGGGGGCGGGCCGGGCGGTCGAGTCCCGCCGCGAGCTGACCTCGGCGATGTCGCGCACGCCGTCTGCGGTCACCGACCCCGATGCCGTGATGATCGAGTTGGGGGTGGCCGACGAGCTCGCGCTCGCCGGCCGGCTCGACGAGGCTCGCGCGATCCTCGCTCGCCTTGAGGAACAGGACGCGCCTCTCCTGCAACGCAGCCGCCTCTACGTGCAGACGACGCTCTTCGCCGCGGAGGGCAGCCACGACGCCGCTCGTGTCGCGGCTCGCGCCACGGCGGAGATGACGCGGGGACGCCCCGCCGCGGCCCTGCGCATCCGCGACCTGTTCCGGCTGACCGCCCTGGGAGCGGCGAGCGGCGACGAAGTCGACGAGCTCACACGGCTGGCCGCGACCACCGACCTGCCCCTGGCCGCCGAGGTCGTCCGGCGCGCGGCGGCACGTTCGACGGAGGAGAACGGACGACCGGTCGACGAGCTGCGGCTGCACGCTCTCTGGTCGATGCGCGAGACTCCTCCGGCGACCCACCCGGATGCCGTGGTCGACCTCCCCCGCCCACCGGAGCCCGGGGTTCCGCCGGGCGATTTGACCGCACGAGAGCGCGAGATCGCGCTGATGGCCGACGAGGGACTCACGAACCGCGAGATCGCGGCGAGGCTGTTCCTGTCGGTGCGGACGGTCGAGTCGCACATCTATCAAGCACGCGCGAAAGTGGGTGCAGCCTCCCGGGTGGAACTGGGGCACCTCGTGGCATCGGGCGTCGTTCGTGACAGGACGAGGCCGGCACCCTGATTCGCGGGCGCGTGGAGCGGAGCACCCCGTCGGCGCGGACGCGGGATTCTGGACGGAGCCCGTACGGATCCCTCCCCGAGACGTGCAGGGACCCCTGTCACGTCACTCGTCGGGCGAGAAACGCACCCCTGACGCGGGTCGCGCGAAAGAACGCGATCGCCCGATACCGGCCTCTTGCAGTGCCGCACGAGCCGCCGTGAGGGCGACCGACGAGGGATACCCTCGGCGGGCCAACTGGCCGCCCAGACGGCGGAGAGCCGCCTCGTACTCGACCCCTTCGACCCCGCGGACCTTCGACCGTGCGAACTCGAGCGCTCGTTCGGCGTCGTCGTCGGGGAGCGCCGCAAGGGCGACCTCGGCGATGTCTCGCGGGATGCCGCGCTTGCGCAAGGTCTCGGCGACGGCTCGACGGCCCTCCCCCCGCTTCTCGACGGCCGACATCGCGAGCTGCTCGGCGAAGATCGCGTCGTCGAGATAGCCGAGGTCGACGAAACGGTCGATGATCTCCTCGACGAGGAGGTCGTCCGCCCCCTCTACACCGCGAACCACGCCCCGCGCCTCGGAGATCGACAACGACCGCGACCGCAGCTTGCGCAGAAGCACTGCCTCAGCGCTCTGCCGAGCCTCTTCCGTCGCCGCGACCTCATCGAGGCCGTCAGCGGGTATCGCAACGGCCTCACCGACGGAATCGCCTCCCCGGGAGCCGTCGACGGTGGCGTCGATGTTGCGCAGGGGCCGCAGCCGAGGGCGCTTCGCAGCGGACACGACCGCGTGAGCGGCAACGTCGTCGGAAGCGAATGCGCTATCTCGACCCGTCGACGGGTGCTCGGCGGAAGAGCGTCCGCGGGACCCGAACAAAGGGATGACCGGCGCGAGATCCTCGCCCGCTGCTGATCGCGGGAGTCCGTGAAGGATCCGCTGACTGTCGCCTGTCACCTCCGGAGCTCCGCCGGCTTCGTGGTCGTCGCCCGTTCCTGGGAACGAGCGACGACCCGAACCGTTACCGTCGTCGGTCATCAGGCCGGTCGACGTGCAGCCAGCTCGTCGTCGGCGGAACCGGCGGCGGGGACGGCGGGCGCGGCGGCCGCACCGATACCGAGCTTCGTCTTGATCTTCGTCTCGATCTCTGCCGCGACATCAGGGTTCTTGATCAGGAAATTACGGGCGTTCTCTTTACCCTGGCCGAGCTGCTCACCGTCGTAGGTGTACCACGCGCCGGACTTCTTCACGATGCCATGCTCCACGCCGAAGTCGATCAGGCTGCCTTCACGAGAGATGCCGATCCCGTAGATGATGTCGAACTCGGCCTGCTTGAAGGGCGGAGCCATCTTGTTCTTGACGACCTTCACACGAGTGCGGTTACCCACGGCCTCGGTCCCGTCTTTCAGGGTCTCGATGCGGCGGATATCGAGACGGACCGACGCGTAGAACTTCAGCGCCTTTCCGCCGGCGGTGGTTTCGGGAGAGCCGAAGAAGACACCGATCTTCTCGCGCAGCTGGTTGATGAAGATGGCCGTGGTCTTGGTGGTGTTCAGACCGCCGGTGAGCTTGCGCAGCGCCTGGGACATCAGTCGCGCCTGGAGACCGACATGCGAGTCTCCCATTTCGCCCTTGATCTCGGCCTCGGGCACGAGGGCTGCCACGGAGTCGATGACGACCAGGTCGATGGCGCCGGAACGGATCAGCATGTCGGCGATCTCGAGCGCCTGCTCGCCGGTGTCGGGCTGCGACACGAGGAGGGCATCGATGTCGACCCCGAGCTTCTTGGCGTACTCGGGGTCGAGCGCGTGCTCCGCATCGATGAAGGCGGCGATCCCTCCGGCACGCTGCGCATTGGCGATCGCGTGCAGCGTGAGCGTTGTCTTTCCCGAGGACTCCGGGCCGTAGATCTCGATGATGCGGCCGCGCGGGAGCCCGCCGATCCCGAGAGCGGCATCGAGGGCGATCGATCCGGTCGGGATGGTCTCGATCGGGGCTCGTTCGTCGCTACCCAGTCGCATGACCGAGCCTTTTCCGAACTGCCGGTCGATCTGTGCAAGGGCCGACTCGAGTGCTTTTTCGCGCTCTGCGGGTGAGGGCATGACGTCTTCTTTCTGCTCGCGTTCCGGTCGCCTATAGGCTGTCGCGCCTCCCACCGACGGTGGGGGTACCCGACAAGGCGTTCAGGTGTCGTTCGACGTTCTCCACGTTAGGGAGGGCCTCCGACATTGACGTCCGAAGCCAGCCCCGTTGGGGAGGACTGCGCCACTTTCCCTGTTGTGTAGGAGCCTACGCCCGGGTCGAACGTAGTTTCGATGACACGCCGGGAAACTATGTACGAATGCGCAGACGGGCGTCGACACGACCCCCCTCGCGCTCCAGCGCTCAGGAACGACGCGGCTCGCGTCGGCCGACCCCGTAGCGACGGTTTTCGGGCACGTCGGTCTCGTCGCACAGGGCCAGCCAGATCTCACGCGGCTCGATACCCGCTGCCAGCGCATCGGCACCCGTGCGGCCGCCTACGGCCGCCAGGACGAGATCGGTCAACAAGGACCCACCGCGCGCTCCGAACTCGTCGGCGACGGCGCGATCGAACTCGCTACGACGCATGCACGGAGAGTCAGCGCAACGACAACTCGGGCTCGACGGAGGCGACGAGCTCGTCGGGAACGACATCGGGGAAGGTCTGCAGGCCTTCGAGCACGGAGAGCCGATCGCCGACCTGCCGCATGATGGTCGAGATGGGCACGTCGAGCGCCTCGGCCACCGAGGCGAGGATCTCGCTCGAGGCCTCCTTCTGACCGCGCTCGACCTCGCTGAGGTAGCCGAGAGCGACGCTCGCGCGGCTGGCGACCTGGCGGAGGGTGCGCCCCTTCTGCTGGCGGAGGTCACGCAGGACTTCGCCGATCTCTTGACGAACCAGGATCATGTAGGGGCCCTCCTCACTGCTGATTCCGTCGTTGTCCGAGTGGACAACTGTAAACACCGTCTGTGGTCACCCTAATGCCGCGCGCTGTGCACCGGATGGGAATCGCTGGAGCAAACCGGGTTGTGCAATCATTTGTTCCCGCCTTTCCGGGGCGCTGTCGGTCGGCCGGAGGTCAGAGGGCCGCGAGGGTGCGCCGGATGGCGAGATGTGCCGTCTCGCGGCGTATGCGCTCGCGATCCCCGGCGATCACCAGCGAGTCGACACGCGTGCCGAGCGGCGTCGACACAGCGATGTGCACCGTACCCACGGGCTGTCCGTCTTGCTCGTCCGGACCCGCGACACCTGTCGTCGCGATTCCCACATCGGCGGCGACGCCGTTGCGCCCCAGCACGTCGCGCACGCCGCGCGCCATCTGCCGCGCGACACGGGGATGGACGGCGCCGTGCGCCTCGAGGAGCGCCTCATCCACGCCGAGCAGGTCGTGCTTCACGTCGGTCGCGTACGCCACCACTCCCCCGCGCACGGCACGCGACGCACCCGGGATGTCGACGAGAGTGGAGACGACGAGCCCACCCGTCAGCGACTCGGCGACGGCGATCGTCCACCCGAGTTCGCCGAGACGCTCGAGCAACAGTGCGGCGCTCTCTCGGGGAGTGCGCACGACGGTCTCGTCGAAGTCCTCGGGGATGCTGTCGATCATCGGCCGTGGCGACCCTTGCGCGCCGCGCGCACCTCGGTGACGACATAGTCGATCCCCGACGCGATCGTCAGGATCACGGCGGCTGTCATGGTGATCACGCTCACCCACCAGACTCCGGCCTGCCAGGCCGCGGCATCCGAGAGACTCGCCAGCGGCAGCAGCGCCAGGGAGAGGGCGACGGCCTGGAAGACGGTCTTGAGCTTGCCCATCCACGCCGCAGCGAGGACGTGGTCGTTGACCACGATGAACCGATAGACCGTGATGCCGATCTCGCGCACGAGGACGACGATCGTCACCCACCAGTCGAGTTCACCCAGGATCGACAGGCCCACGAACGCGACGCCCGTGAGCGCCTTGTCGGCGATCGGGTCGAGGAGCTTGCCGAGATCGCTGACGATGTCGTACCGGCGCGCGATGTAGCCATCGATGCCGTCGGTGGCGATGGCGACGATGAAAAGCACCGCGGCCGCCCAGCGCAGCCCGCCCCCCGCACCCCCGTCGGCCAGGAGGAGCCACAAGAAGATCGGCGCGCACAAGATGCGGGCGACCGTGATCGCATTGGGCAGCTGCGGATGAACGGCCATCAGTCACGTCCCGTCAGGTGCCAGGCGTCTTCGGATCCCTCGTCGTCGTCGGAGACGACCGGGAGTCCGTCGTACTGCGCTTCGATGGGGTCGACGCCGTAGCGGTCGTCGGCCTCGGCCGCCACGGGGGCCGCGGGGGCCTCGTCGCCGCGCAGGCGTGCCATCACGGCCGGCAGCTGCTCGTTCGTCACGAGGACATCGCGGGCCTTGGAACCCTCGGAGGGACCGACGATCTCTCTCGACTCGAGAAGGTCCATCAGACGCCCGGCCTTCGCGAACCCCACGCGGAGCTTGCGCTGCAGCATCGACGTCGACCCGAACTGGGTCGACACCACGAGTTCGGCGGCGGCGAGGAGCAACTCGAGGTCGTCGCCGATGTCGGCGTCGATCTCTTTCTTCTCCGCCGCGACCTGCACGTCGGAGCGGTACTCGGGTCGTGCTTGCTGGGTGACGTGGGCGACGACCTTCTCGATCTCTTGCTCGCTCACCCACGCGCCCTGGACGCGGACCGCCTTCGAGGCCCCCATCGGGAGGAACAGCCCGTCACCCTGGCCGATCAGGCGGTCCGCGCCCGGCTGGTCGAGGATGACGCGAGAGTCCGTGACGCTCGTCACCGCGAAGGCGAGGCGCGAGGGCACGTTGGCCTTGATGAGTCCGGTCACGACGTCGACCGACGGTCGCTGCGTGGCCAGAACAAGGTGGATACCGCTGGCACGGGCGAGCTGGGTGATGCGCACGATCGAATCCTCGACGTCGCGCGGCGCGACCATCATGAGATCGGCGAGCTCGTCGACCACGACGAGGAGGTACGGGTAGGGCTTGAGCACGCGCTCGCTCCCCGCGGGGAGCTTCAACTCGCCCGCGACGACGGCTCGGTTGAAGTCATCGATGTGTCGGAACCCGAACGACGCGAGGTCGTCGTAGCGCATGTCCATCTCTTTGACGACCCACTGCAGCGCCTCGGCGGCTTTCTTCGGGTTCGTGATGATGGGAGTGATGAGGTGCGGGACGCCGGCGTAGGACGTGAGCTCGACCCGCTTGGGGTCGATGAGCACCATGCGCACGTCTGCCGGCTTCGCGCGCATGAGCAGGCTCGTGATCATCGAGTTGACGAAGCTGGACTTGCCGGAACCGGTCGAACCGGCGACGAGCAGGTGGGGCATCTTCGCGAGGTTGGCCACCACGAAGCCGCCGCCGACGTCTTTGCCCACGCCGATGGTCATGGGGTGGGTCGAGGCGGACGCGGCATCCGATCGGAGGATGTCGCCGAGGGTGACGATCTCGCGATCCGCGTTGGGGATCTCGACGCCGATCGCGCTCTTGCCCGGGATCGGCGCGAGGATGCGCACCTCGTTCGAGGCGACCGCGTAGGCGATGTTGTTCGTCAACGCGGTGATGCGCTCGACCTTGACGCCCGGTCCGACCTCGATCTCGTACTGCGTGACCGTCGGTCCGCGAGAGAACCCGGTCACGCGCGCGTCGACCTTGAACTGCTCCATGACGTTCTCGATCGCCGCGACGACGGCGTCGTTGGCGGCGGAACGCGCCTTCGGTGGCGTGCCGTTCGCCAGCGCGGTCACGGCCGGGAGACGGTAGGTCGCCGAGGGCGGCGCGCCGGCGCTGTCGCCGCCGAGTCCGGAGATGCCGGGCAACTCGTCGTCGTCGAGCCCCTCGTCGAGGGGCGAGTCGTCGTGGAGTCCTCGACCGGATGCCGCCGCCTGGAGGACGCGCGGGTCGAAGACCTCTGTCAGTGCGTCAGGGGCCGGGGGCCGCGGTGGCGTCGACACGGGCGGGGTGACCGGTTCGGGGTCCACGACAGGGGACTCGAAGCCGCCCTGCGGCGTACCCGGCGACAACAGTTCGGTGAGGTCGTCGGATCCGAGCGTGGAATCGGGGTCCTCCTCGCGCCCGGACTTGTTGCGTCGCCACCAGGGCAGAGACTTCTCGCCGGGCGCGTCGGCGTCATCGTCGACCGGGAGCGCCTTGGTCGCGGGATCCGGCCGCTCGCTGCGTTCGACCCCGAACATCCACGCGTACAGCTCGCCGAGCCGTCGACCGATGCGGTTGGGAGGCGTTTTCGTCAGAATGAGCACGCTGAGGACGGCGAGCAGCGACAGGGCGATGTAGGCGCCCACGTCTTGGAGGACGAGGGCGAGGGGCTCACCGACGATCCACCCGGCGATGCCGCCCGCCGGGCTCAGAGCGGGAAGACCGCCTTGGTTGGGCACGGGGCGACCGCCCGCGACGTGGAGGAAACCGGCCAGGGTCACGACCAGCAGACCGAAACCGATGCCCACCCGTCCGTTGTCGTGCACCGAGGCGGGGTGGCGGAACAGCCAGCCCGCGAGAAGCAGCAACAGCACCGGCAGCACGAAGGCCACCCGCCCGACGAGGGCGCCGAAGCTGTAGGCGCTGATGATCGCCGCGGCATCCGTACCGATGAAGAACCACTCGACAACGGCCCCGATCACGGCGAGCACGACGAGGAAGAACGGAAATCCGTCGCGACGCTGATCGCGCTCGAGGGTCTCGGGGCCGAACGCGCGGAACATGCCACCGACGCCGTGGGCGACCGCCATCCAGGCGCGAACGGCTACCGCGGGCTTCTCGGGCTCGTCGACGTAGCGCTTGGGCGCGGGAGCGGGGGCCTTGGACCGCGCTGACCCCTTCGCGGGGGCGCGGCCGCCAGACGGGGACGAGGTACGAGCCATTCCTCCACGGTAGGCGGCACCTCCGACATTCGCTCGCACCGACGCGGGGTTCAGCCCAGCCGCTTGACCATGGCGTCGCGTCCGATCCCGCGGCGGACGACCGCGAACCCCTCAGACCGGTACAGCGAGACCGCGTAGTTGTCGCGCTCGACGCTCAGGCTGATGCGCGCGTACCCCTCGCCGCGGGCGTGGTCGGCGAGCCGCCGCAGCAGGGCGCGGCCGATCCCGTGGGCTCTCCACACCGGCCGTACGCCGATGATCAGTTCGGGGACACCGGTGCCGACCCACCCGAAACCGGGCTCGTCACGGGGCAGCATGCGATACCACGCGGCGCCTACCGGCTCGCCGCCGGGAGACTCGGCGATGAACCCGGCGTCGCCGGGACGAAGCCAGCCGGCGATGTACCTGCTGTACTCCGGGCTGCTGATGATCTCGTGGCGTGGACGTGCGGCGCCGGCACGCCAATTGGCGGCCTCGACGGCCATGTCGGCCAGGAACACGCCGTCAGACCGGAGCGCCGCGCGGATCGGGAGAGCGGGCATGCCCGCATGATAGCGACAAGCGACGGTCGCGGAAGAACGGCCATGTCCGCAACGCAGCCGCACCCTCGCACCACCCGGCCCGCACGGAGCGACCACCGACGCGGGCCGCCGGCCGCGGAGACGACGAAGCGCCGCGGGCGAACCCGCGGCGCTCGATGCCGATCAGGCCTCGATGACCATCGGCACGATCATCGGCCGACGACGGAGCGACTGATTGACCCAGCGACCGATGGTGCGGCGCACGACCTGCTGAAGCGCGTGGTTGTCGCGGACGCCGGACTTCGCCGCTTCGGCGAGAGCGGCCGCGATCTTCGGCTTGACGCTGTCGAAGACCTTGTCGTCCTCGGCGAACCCGCGCGCGTGGATCTCCGGACCCGAGATGATCTTCCCGGTCGCCGAGTCGACGACGACGATCACCGAGATGAAGCCCTCCTCGCCCAGGATGCGGCGGTCCTTGAGGTCGGCATCCGTGATCTCCCCCACCGACGAGCCGTCGACGTAGACGAATCCGATGTCGACCTGGCCGACCACCCGGGCGACGCCGTCGCGGAGGTCCACCACGGTGCCGTTCTCGCCGAGGATCGTGTTCTCCTCCGGGATGCCGGTCTCGCGAGCGAGCTTGGCGTTCGCCATGAGGTGGCGGTACTCGCCGTGCACGGGCAGGACGTTCTTGGGCTTGAGGATGTTGTAGCAGTAGAGCAGCTCACCCGCGGCGGCGTGACCCGACACGTGCACCTTGGCGTTGCCCTTGTGCACGACCGTGGCGCCGAGCTTGGTCAGCCCGTCGATCACGCGGTAGATCGCGTTCTCGTTCCCGGGGATCTGGCTGGATGCCAGGATGATCGTGTCGCCCTCGCCCGGCTCGATCGCGTGATCGAGGTTCGCCATGCGGCTGAGCACCGCCATGGGCTCGCCCTGCGAACCGGTCGACATGTAGACGATCTTGTCGTCGGGAAGGTCGCGGGCCTTCTTGTAGTCGATCAGCACCCCCTCGGGGACGTTGAGGTAGCCGAGGTCGGCGGCGATGCCCATATTGCGCACCATGCTGCGACCGAGCAGCGCCACGCGCCGGCCGTTCGCGTGCGCGGCGTCGAGCACCTGCTGCACGCGGTGCACATGGCTGGAGAAGCTCGCGACCACCACGCGGCGCGGCGCCTTGGCGATCACCTGGTCGAGCACCGGGCCGATGCCCCGCTCCGTGGGCGTGAACCCGGGCACGTCCGCGTTGGTGGAGTCCACCAGGAACAGGTCGACGCCCTCTTCGCCGAGTCGCGCGAAGGCGCGCAGGTCGGTGATGCGGCCGTCGAGCGGCAGCTGGTCCATCTTGAAGTCGCCGGTGGCCAGCACCAGGCCCGCGGGCGTACGGATGGCGACGGCGAGCGCGTCGGGGATCGAGTGGTTGACCGCGACGAACTCGAGGTCGAAGGGCCCGACCTTCTCGTGCTGCCCCTCTTTCACCGTGAGCGTGTAGGGGCGGATCCGGTGCTCCTTGAGCTTCGCCTCGATGAGCGCGAGCGTGAGGCCCGAACCGATCAGGGGGATGTCGCCCTTGAGCTTCAGCAGATAGGGAACGGCACCGATGTGGTCTTCGTGCCCGTGGGTGAGCACGACGCCGACGACATCGTCGAGGCGGTGCTTGATGGGCTCGAAGTCGGGCAGGATCAGGTCGACGCCGGGCTGGTGCTCCTCGGGGAACAGCACGCCGCAGTCGACGACGAGAAGCTTGCCCTCGTACTCGAAGACGGTCATGTTGCGACCGACCTCGCCGAGGCCGCCGAGCGGGATCACGCGGAGCGTGCCCGGAGCGAGAGCGGGGGGATCGTAAACGGTCGTGGGCATAGTGCCTCCTCGGACGCCACCGCGTGGCATCCCTTGGTGTGGCGTCCCTGGCCGCGGTTCGGCGGACGCCGATGTCTATCGCGTTGTGCCGTGCACCTTCGGCAGGGCACCACCGGCGGCCGCGTTGCGGTCGGGGCGGAAGTTCGAGAAGTCGGCGCCGGCCACGTTTTTAACGAGGGCGAGCTCGTCTTCGATGACGGCGGCCTCCCACTCCTCCGGACCGACGAGGGGCAGGCGGACGCGCGGGCTGCCAATCCGTCCGAGCCCGTGGAGGATGTACTTCGCCGCGACGGTGCCGGGCACGTGCGTCATGACTGCCCGCACCAGCGGTTCGAGGCCCTTGTGCGCGGCGGTGGCGGATGCCAGATCGCCCGCGTTGACGGCATCCACGATCGTGCGGTACGGAGCCGCAGCGATGTTCGCGGTCACGCCGATGAGACCCGAGGCGCCGATCGCGAGGTGCGGGAGCACGTTGGCGTCATCGCCCGAGAAATACATCAGGTCGGTCTGGTTGAGCACGCGGCTGACCTCGCTGAAGTCGCCCTTGGCGTCTTTGATGGCGAGGATGTTCGGGTGCTTGGCCAGGCGCAGAATCGTCTCGTACTTGATCGGCACGCCCGTGCGGCCGGGGATGTCGTAGAGGATGACCGGCAGATCGGTCGCGTCGGCGACCAGGCGGAAGTGCGTGAGGATGCCGGCCTGCGTCGGCTTGTTGTAGTACGGCGTGACGATCATGATGCCGTCGGCCCCGGCCTTCTCGCTGGCCTTGTAGAGCTCGATCGCGTGCGCGGTCTCGTTCGAGCCGCCGCCCGTGATGATCTTGGCGCGACCCGCCGCGACGTCTTTGCCGACCTCGACCAACCGCAGCTTCTCGGGGTCGGTGAGGGTGGAGGTCTCCCCCGTCGTGCCCGTCACGACGATTCCGTCGGCACCGGCGCTGACGACGTCGTCGATGTGCTTCTCGGTGGCCGGCCAATCGACTTCGCCGTCGGCGGTCATCGGGGTGATGAGCGCGACGAGCACCTGACCGAAGGGATTGGCGGAGTGCGTCATGGTCCCAGGTTATCGGTTCGACGCCCCCCATCCCCGGCGGGCCGCCGCTCGGGGGTGAATAATCCGTGACGGCACCGCCGCCTAGGGTGGCGGCATGGCCTGGATCACCCGAGCGTCGCGCACCGTCTACGAGAACCGCTGGATCCACGTCCGCGAGGACGAGGTCACCGGTCCTCACGGCGACGGCATCTACGGGGTCGTGCGGATGCAGCATCCCGCGGTCTTCGTGATCGCGCTCGACGAACAGAACCGCGTCTGCCTCATCGAGCTCGACCGCTACACGACCGGGCGCTCCGTCGAGGTTCCGGCCGGAGGGTCGGACGGGGAGGATCCTCTGGCGGCCGCGCAGCGGGAGCTGCTCGAAGAGACCGGCATCACGGCCTCCGAATGGGAACTGCTCGGGCGGATGAATGCGCTCAACGGGATCGCGGACGCCCCCGAACACGTCTTCCTCGCGCGGGGTCTGACGGCGACGGATGCCGCGACCTCGCAGCGCGAGGAGGGCATCGACGCCGTACGGTGGGTGCCCTTCGCCGAGGCGCTCGACCTCGTCGCCGACGGGACGATCGCCGACGGAGAGACCATCGCGGCACTGGCGTTCGCGGGTATCCGGCTGGGGCGCTTCCGCTGAGGACGGCCCGGCGGGCGGGCCATCGCAGGACGACACGTCCGGCGATCCCGCTGGGGATGGCCCGACGGGCGAGTCAGCGTCCGCGCGCGGCCGCCCGCACCACGACGCGGTCGGGAAGCACGCGCGAACCCGCCACCAGCAGCGCGTATCGCCACGACGGCACGCTCACCGAGCGCCCCCGCGCGGCGGCCCGCAGCCCCTCTCGCACGACGGTGGCCGCGTCGAGCCACAGTCCGGGCGCGACGCCCTCGTGGCCGGGGGCGAGGCCGAGACGCTCATGGAAGTTCGTGTGCACGAAGCCGGGGCACACCGCCGTGACCGTGACGCCGCGCGGGCGGTAGACGACGTTGGCCCAGCGGCTGAACGAGATGAGCCAGCCCTTCGCTGCACCGTAGGTTCCGCGCGGCACGAAACCCGCGACCGAGGCGACGTTGACGATGCGCCCGCTCCCCCGCTCGAGCATCGCCGGTAGCGCGGCGCGCGTGAGGCGCATCGCCACCTCGACGTGCAGGCGCAGGTGGCGCACCTCGTCGTCGATCGGGTTCTGCTCGAACCGCAGGTCGAGACCGAATCCGGCGTTGTTCACGAGCACGTCGATGTCACCGCTGCGCAGTCGCTTCTCGACGGCCGCGAGTTCCCCGTCGTCGAGCAGGTCGGCGACCAGCACCTCGACGCGCCGACCGTGCGTCTCACGCACGTCGGCGGCGACGACGTCGAGGGCCGCGCGATCGCGGGCGACGAGGACCAGGTCGGCGCCGCGCGCGGCGAGCTGCCGAGCGAACTCGGCGCCCAATCCCGAACTCGCTCCCGTGATCAGCGCCGCGCGGGCCATGTCATCCCTCTCGCCGGTACGTCTCGAACCGGTACCGGATGCCGCTGCGCGAGGTGTGCCAGCCGTCGTCGGGGTCAGCGGCGACCCGGCGCCACCCCTCTTTCGATGGGGCGACGGTGTCGCCGTCGACCTCGAGATCGAGGCGCGTCACCTCGAGCACGTCGGCCCGGGCGATGGCGGCGGCGTACAGCATTCCGCCGCCGATGACCCAGGTGTGCTCGCCGGCGGCCAGCGCCAGGGCGTCGTCGAGCGAGCCCGCGCGCTCCGCACCCGCGGCTGTCCAGTCGGCGGCGCGGCTGACGACGATGTTGCGCCGGCCGGGGAGCGGGCGGAACCGCGGCGGCAGCGATTCCCACGTGCGTCGACCCATCACCACATCGGCGGTGCCGGTCACCTGGCGGAAGTGCGCCATGTCCTCGGGGACGTGCCACGGCATCCCGCCCCCGGAGCCGATCACGCCGCCCTGCGCCTCGGCCCAGACCAGACCCAGCGAGGTCATACCGCAACGGCCCCGTGGATGGCGGGATGGTGCTGGTATCCCTCGACAACGATGTCGTCGTAGAGGTAGTCGAAGATCGACGCCGGCGTGCGGGCGAAGCGCAGCGTGGGGTACGGGTAGGGCTCTCGCGAGAGCTGTTCGGCGACCTGCTCGCGGTGGTTGTCATAGACGTGGCAGTCACCGCCGGTCCACACGAACTCGCCGGGTTCGAGGCCCGTCTGCTGCGCCACCATGAGGGTGAGCAGCGCGTACGAGGCGATGTTGAAGGGCACGCCGAGGAACATGTCGGCGCTGCGCTGGTAGAGCTGGCACGACAGCTTGCCGTCGGCCACGTAGAACTGGAAGAGCGCATGGCACGGGGCGAGCGCCATGTCGGGGATGTCGGCCGGATTCCACGCCGACACGATGAGCCGCCGCGAGTCGGGATCGCGACGGATCTGCTCGATCACCTGGGCGATCTGGTCGATCGTCCCGCCGTCGGCGGTCGGCCACGACCGCCACTGGACGCCGTACACCGGCCCGAGCTCGCCCTCGGCGTCGGCCCACTCGTCCCAGATCTTGACCCCGTTGTCTTTCAGCCAGGACACGTTGGACTCGCCCCGCAGGAACCACAGGAGTTCGTACACGATCGACTTCAGGTGCACGCGCTTGGTCGTGATCAGCGGAAAGCCGTCCGCGAGATCGAAGCGGATCTGCCGGCCGAACACGCTGGTCGTGCCGGTGCCCGTGCGATCGGACTTGTGCACGCCCGTCGCGAGTACGTCGCGGAGCAGGTCTTCATACGGGGTCAGGATGTCGGCTGTCACGCGTTCACGATACCCGCGTGAGTGCCGCGAGGAGGGTCCGCGCACGGCACCGGGGACGGACTCCGGCTGGGGAGGAGGGATGCCGGTGCGCCGCCGCCGCGGAGACCCCGCGCTCGGCGTCATGCGGAGACTCATCGACCCCCGGCCCGTCCACGGGCATTAGCGTTGCGTGTCGTGGATCTGACTCCCTCGCTCGTCACGGCCGGCGTACTCGTCGCCCTGACGGTCGTCGTCGGCCTGACCCTGCGCCGCCGGCAGGGCCGCGCGCGAGCGGTCTCTTCGACCGAGGTCGTGGACCCCCGGAGCCTCGGTGCGGACGCGCTCGGCGAGCAGGCCACCCTGCTGCAGTTCAGCACGGAGATGTGCTCGCGCTGCCCGGGGGTGCACCGCCTGCTCTCCGCGATCGCCGACTCGCGCGGCGGCGTGCGCCATCTCGACGTGGACCTCACCCACCGCCCGGACCTCGCGCAGCGCTTCCGCGTCCTGCAGACACCCACCACCCTCGTCCTCGACCGACGGGGATCGATCCGCACGCGGTTCGGCGGGACCCCCGGCCGCGCCGTCATCGAACTCGAGCTCGACCGACTGCTCACGGAGGACACCCATGCCTGACGTCTCGCGCATCGACGCCCGCGGCCCCCGCTTCGCGGCATCCATCACCGCCGTCCTGCTGCTGGTCGCGACGGTGCTGAGCCTCATCGGGATCTCGACGCAGCGCGTCTCGGCCGGGTTCATCGCCGTCCAGCCGTCCTCGGGAGCGACGCTGGCCCCGGACGCGTGGGCCGTGTCGGCCCTTCCCCTGCTCGCGCGAACGACCGACCCCGGATTCCTCCTGCTGCTCGTCGTCGCCCTGCTCTTCGTCTGGGGGGTCGCCTCGCCCCGAACCGCCCCGTGGGGCGTCCTGTACCGACGGGTGATCCAGCCGCGCCTGTCGCCCCCGACCGAGTTCGAAGACCCGCGTCCGCCGCGCTTCGCGCAGGGCGTCGGCCTCTTCGTGACCGTGCTCGGCCTGCTGCTGCATCTGGCCGGAGTCCCGTGGTCGCTGCCGATCGCGGCCGCGATGGCCTTCGTCGCCGCGTTCCTGAACGCCGTGTTCGGTCTGTGCCTCGGATGCCAGCTGTACCTCGTGCTCCAGCGTGCGGGCCTCGTCGGACGACGTGGTCCGGTCGCCGCCTGAGCCTTCCCTCGACGCAGACTGTCAAGGCCCGCCTCGCCCCGGTGACCCTCATTAGGCTGGCCGCGTCGCGGTCATCGGGACCGCATGAGATCACGGAGGTTCCCATGGCCGTCACGAGCGAAGCAGCCACCGCCTGGAAGGGCAGCCTGTTCGAGGGATCGGGTGAGGTCACCTTCACCTCCTCGGGCATCGGCACGTTCGACGTGAACTGGAAGGCGCGGAGCGAGGGATCGAGCTCGGTCACCACGCCCGAAGAACTGCTCGCCGGTGCCCACTCGGCGTGCTTCAGCATGGCGCTGTCGAACGCCCTCGCCGACAACGGGACGCCGCCGGAGTCCGTCGACACGACCGCATCGATCACCTTCAAGCCCGGCACCGGCATCACCGGCAGCCACCTCAACGTCAACGCGGTCGTGCCCGACCTCGACGACGAGACGTTCCAGAAGATCGCCGCCGACGCCAAGGCCAACTGCCCGGTCTCGCAGGCGCTCTCGGGCATCGACATCACCCTCGAGGCCACGCTTGCCTGAGACCCCCGCCCGACGCGTCGTCATCGCCGGCGCGTCGGGCCTCATCGGCTCCGCCCTCGTCGACTCGTTGCGCGGCGACGGAGTCCAGGTCACCTCACTGGTGCGCCACGCTCCGCAGAGCCCGCACGAGGTGCAGTGGCTGCAGGACGCCGCTCCGCTCGACCCCGACGTCATCGCCGGCGCCGACGCGGTGGTCTGCCTCAACGGCGCCTCGATCGGCCGCTTCCCCTGGACGCCGTCGTACAAGAGCACGCTGCTGTGGTCGCGAATCACGCCGACCCGCACGCTGGCGACCGCGATGCGGGCGCTCGGCGACGACGCTCCCGCCCTGGTCAACGCCAGCGCGACGGGGTACTACGGCTCCCAGCCCGGCACGGTCCTCACCGAGACCTCTCCGCGCGGCGAGGGTTTCCTCGTCGACATCTGCGTCGACTGGGAGGAGGCCGCGCGTTCCGCGGGCGATCGCGCCCGTGTCGCCCTGTTGCGCACGGCGCCCGTCGTGCACGAACGGGGTGTGCTGAAGCCCCTCCTGCTTCTGACGAAGCTCGGCGTCTCCGGTCCGATCGGACGCGGCACCCAGGTGTGGCCGTGGATCACCCTCGACGACGAGGTGCGGGCCATCCGTCACGTCATCGACTCCGACCTCGCCGGCCCCGTGAACCTGACCGGTCCCACGCGGGCGACGGCGAACGACCTCGGTTTCGCGCTCGCGCGGCGGATGAATCGCCCCTACGTGCTGCGTGCCCCCGTCTGGGGCGTCAAGCTCGCGCTGGGCGCCGACGCGACGGAGGCTCTGCTGACATCGGACGCCGACGTGCGTCCCTCCGCCCTGGAAGACAGCGGGTTCGCCTTCACGCACCGCACGGTCGAAGAGGCTGTGGCCTCCGCCGTTCCCGCCCCTGCCGCGGAGTAGCGCGGCACGAGCCGAGGCCGGGCTTGCCGTCGCGCGCCGGGCGCGCCGCAGTGCGGCCCGGGCGCGCTGCAATGCAGCCCCGGGCATGCAATCGTGCGGCACAGGCCTCCGACGGACCCGCGACAGTTCTGCAGGGGCCGCACAGCCCCGCTGCGCACCCTGACCCGGCGCGCGATCCTGGCTCGGGAATCAGCCCCCGCGACGCTCGGCGCTCTCGAGGCTGATCGCCGCACGGACGGCCGCACGTGCGCGGCGACGGTCGCCCGCCGCGTCGTACGCCAGCGCGAGACGGTACCGGACGCGCCAATCGTCGGGATGCGCCTCGACGTCGGCGCGATAGCGCGGGAACAGGGCGTCTCCGTCCTCACGTTCGATGCGACCGCTCGGGCGCACCGGCAGGTCTTCGTCGGGAAGACCCCCCTCGGCGTCCAGCCTCTCCCCGAGCTGCTGCGCGCGGACGCCGAACCACAGCTCTCGTCCGATCGCCCACAGCGCCAGCAGCGGCAGCGCGAGCAGCGCCACCCCCATCACGATGGCGACCGGCTCGCCGCTGGTGAGCAGCACGAACGCCCGCTGCCCCGCCAGCACGACGTACAGCAGCAGCAGCACCGTCATCAGGGCGACGGCGACGCGAACCCTCATGCGCTGGTGGCGCCGGCGACCTGGCCCGACACGTCGCCGTCGGCGACGGGCGTCTCCGGCGTCTCCGGACTCGTATGCACTCCGATGTCGATGAAGCTGTCGAGACCGATCACGACGCCCCGCGCCTCCCGCGCCGCAGCCAGGGCGATACGGATGCCGGGGGCGTACGCCGAGGCAGGGTCGACGGTGTCATGCACGATCGTCAGCGACTCCCCCGCACCCGAGAGCACCGTCTCCTGGCGGGCGACGACACCCGGTCGCCGCAGCGAGTGGATGGGAACGGATGCGACACGCTGACCGCGAGCACGCTGGTCGACGTGGGGGGACTCCACGGGTCCGACGTCAGCACGCGCGGCGGCGATGAGCTCGGCAGTTCGCACGGCGGTGCCGCTCGGCGAATCGATCTTCGTCTCGCGGTGCGCCTCGATGATCTCGATCGAGGGGAAGAAGGGGGCCGCGGCGGCGGCGAGTGCGCTCCCGATCACCGACCCCAGGGAGAAGTTCGGGATGAACACCGCACCCGTACCGCTGGCTTCCACCAGGGGACGCACGAGCGCGATTCGTTCGTTCGACCATCCGGATGTGCCGACGAGGACGTTGATGCCGCGTTCGATCGCGGCGCGCACGACGTCGATCGACACCGCCGGAGTCGACGCGTCGACGACGAGGTCGGCGCCGTCGAGGTCGGCGAAATCGGAGCGCGAGCCGAGCACCGCGGTGACCTCGTACCCCTCTTCAGCCTCGATGACCTGACGGATCACCCCGCCCAACTTGCCGGTTCCGCCCACGATGGCCACGCGTGTCGTCATGCGTTCCACCCTAAGCGGCAGCGCGCGCCGCGGCCCGCGTTGTCCACAGACGCGCCGCCCGCCTTCCGGCCACCGACGCGCTCGGCGATCCGACCGCTCAGACGGGAAGCGGGTCGACCAGGCCGGTGCGGAGTTCGACCGGCAGGTGCGCGAGATCGTTGTGCGAGAGCAGAGTCCAGGGGCGGCCCTTCTTCTGCGCGATGACGGTGAGTCCGCAGTAGGCCTGGTTGATCGTCATCCAGCGCCAGTCGGGTGCCTGGAGCACCTCGCGCACGAACCACGAGATGACGAAGTTGTGGGTGATGACGAGTTCGTGCACTTCGCCGGCCTTGCGAGCGAGGAACTCCGCCGTCGCATCGGCCATCTGCGCGCGACCCGCGTCGACCTCGGCCTCGGTGACCGACCCGAAGAACGGCTCGTAGGCGGCGGGCGTCTCGGGCGTCATCCCCGTGGGAACGCAGTCGAACAGCAGCGCCGACGACACCGGCGACACCGCCGGCAGCCGGTCCGCTACGGCACGCGCCGTCTGAGCGGCACGCTCGAGCGGCGAGTGCCACACCGCGTCGAGGGGAAGTCCCGACAGGCGATCGGCGAGGAGAGCCGCCTGGCGCTGACCGCGCGGCGACAAAGGGCCGTCGGTGAGTCCATGCTCGGCATCCTGGTGCTCGCCATGGCGCACCAGGTAGATGTAGTGCGTCACGTCAGCCCACCCCGTTGTCGATCTGCCGTCCCCCGGCCGGTCGTTCCAGCCTACGTCACGCCCGCGCGGACGGGACGTCACTCGGCGGCGCGCGCGATATCCGACAGCTGGGCCCGACTGAGACGCACACCGACGGCGCGCATGCATTCCACGACATGGCGCGGGGCGAACGCATTCACGATGGGCGCGGTGACGATCTTCTGAGCGAGGAGCCAGGCCACCGCGACGGCGGCATCCGGGATGCCCAGTTCGTTCCCGACCGCGTCGAGGGCACGGAGGACGCGCGATCCGCGACGGTTCAGGTTCGCGGCGACCTGGGAGCCGCGCACGGACTTCGTGGACTGGCCGCGCGTGCGCATCTCGCCGGCGAGGAAACCGTGGGCGAGGGGATGCGAGGGAGTCACGGCCATGTTCTGCGCGGAGGCGATCAGGCGCACGTCGCCGTCGAACTCCGCCCGGCGCAGCACGTTGTAGGGCACATCGAGCACGGTGATGCGCGGGTATCCGGCCGACGACAGGATGCGCGCCTCCACGAGCTGCGCCGCGGTGTAGCCGTGGGCACCGATCGCGCGGACCTTGCCCGACTCCACCAGCCATTCGCTGGTGGCCAGGGTGTCTTCGAGCATGCCGCGGCCCCCACTGACGGCGTCGAGCGAGAGCACGTCGATGCGGTCGGTTCCGAGGCGCGTGAGCGATGCCTCGACGGCGCGGACGAGGTTGACCGAGTCGAGACCGGGGTGGTCGGGGTGGCCGCCGACGCGTACGGTCAGCACGGTGTCGTCGCGCACGCGGCGGGTGCGCATCCACTCGCCGATGATGAATTCACTGCGGCCGGCCGCGTAACTGTCGGCCGTGTGCAGGGCGTTGCCGCCGAGCTCGGCGTACGCGTCCAGGATCTCGTGGCTCGCCCCGGAGTCGACGTTCCAGCCGAATTCGCCGCCGCCGAGGAAGAGCGGGAAGACCTCGAAACCGGTCTCTCCCAGGGGGACCCGCACATGAGAACCGAGCCCCGGACCCTGCAGGGTGATGGGAGTGGACGGGTGCGCGGAGCGGTCGCGGCGCAGGCGCGGCGTGGCCGTCTTCTCGACGCCCGAGCCGCTCATGAGGTCCTCTCAGATGCCGGGCGACGGTACGGCAGACGCCGTATCAGCACGCCCCCCGACGTACTTCGAGATTATGCGTTCCCCCGCAGACGGCTGACCTTTCACCCGGCTCGCCGATAAACTTTCAGTAACGCTTGCGCGCGGCGTCGTCACTTCGTTCTCATCCGTCACACGCGTCACACGACGGATGCCCGCCCCGCATGACGCGGGACGGGCATCCGAAGACGTGAGGATCAGCCTTCGGCGGGAGCCTCGGGGCCCTCGCTCGCGGCGGCCGAGCTCTGCGTGTCGGCCGGCTCGGGGGTGGTGGCCTCCTCGTCGACGACGGGCTCGAGCGACAGCTTGCCGCGGTCGTCGATCTTCGTGATGCGCACGAGGATCTTGCGACCCACCGAGAGCACGTCCTCGACGTTCTCGACGCGCTTGCCACCGGCGAGCTTGCGGACCTCGCTGACGTGCAGCAGGCCGTCCTTGCCGGGGAGCAGCGAGACGAACGCACCGAAGGTCGCGATCTTGACGACCGTGCCCAGGAACTGCTCGCCCACCTCGGGGTTGGTCGGGTTGGCGATCGCGTTCACCTGCGCGCGGGCGGCCTCGGCCGACGGGCCGTCGGTCGCGCCGATGTAGACGGTGCCGTCGTCCTCGATGGAGATCTGGGCGCCGGTCTCGTCCTGGATCGAGTTGATCGTCTTGCCCTTCGGGCCGATGAGCTCACCGATCTTGTCGACCGGGATCTGCACGCTGATGACGCGGGGCGCGGTGGGCGCCATCTCGTCGGGCGCGTCGATCGCGGCGTTCAGGACGTTGAGGATCGTCAGGCGAGCCTCCTTGGCCTGGGTGAGGGCTGCGGCCAGCACCGACGACGGGATGCCGTCGAGCTTGGTGTCGAGCTGGATCGCGGTGATGAATTCGCTCGTCCCCGCGACCTTGAAGTCCATGTCGCCCAGGGCGTCCTCGGCGCCGAGGATGTCGGTCAGCGCGGCGTAGCGCGTCTGACCGTCGACCTCGTCGGTGACCAGGCCCATGGCGATACCGGCGACGGGGGCGCGCAGCGGCACACCCGCGTTCAGCAGCGACAGCGTCGAGGCGCAGACCGAGCCCATCGACGTCGAGCCGTTGGAGCCGAGGGCTTCGGACACCTGACGGATCGCGTAGGGGAACTCCTCGCGGCTGGGGAGCACCGGCACGAGCGCGCGCTCGGCGAGGAAGCCGTGGCCGATCTCGCGACGCTTCGGGCTGCCCACGCGACCGGTCTCACCGGTCGAGTACGGCGGGAAGTTGTAGTGGTGCAGGTAGCGCTTGCTCGTGATCGGCGACAGCGAGTCGATCTGCTGCTCCATCTTGAGCATGTTCAGCGTGGTGACACCCAGGATCTGGGTCTCGCCGCGCTGGAAGATCGCCGACCCGTGCACGCGCGGGATGACCTGCACCTCGGCGTCGAGCGGACGGATGTCGGCCAGGCCGCGGCCGTCCATGCGGACACCCTCGGCGAGGATGCGGCCGCGGACGATCGTCTTGGTGACCGACTTGTAGGCGGCGTTGAACTCGAGCGTCGCAACGGCGGGCAGTTCGCCCGACTCGACGGCGGCGAGCAGCTGCTCCTTGACCGAGGACTTGACCTCGTCATCGGCGTTCTGACGCTCCTGCTTGTCGGCGATCTGGTACACCGGCACGAGGCGGTCGTAGGCGCGACCGGCGACGAAGTCGTACGTCTGCTGGCTGTACGCCGGGAAGACGGGGAACGACTGGATCTCCTTGGCCGCGGTGCGCGCGACCTCGTTCTGCGCGTCGACGAGCTGACGCAGGAACGGCTTGGCCGCTTCGAGACCCTCGGCGACGACCTGCTCGTTGGGCTTGGTCGCGCCGCCCTTGATCATGTTCCAGCTGCCCTCGGTGGCCTCGGCCTCCACCATCATGATGGCGACGTCGCCGTCGTCGAGCACGCGGCCCGCGACGATGAGATCGAAGACGGCCGTCTCGAGCTGCGTGACGGTCGGGAACGCGACCCACTGGTCGCCGTTCTCGCCGTGGCCCGGGATGAGGGCCAGACGCACACCCGCGATGGGGCCCGAGAAGGGCAGACCCGAGATCTGGGTCGACAGCGACGCCGCGTTGATGGCGAGGGCGTCGTAGAACTCGCCGGGGGCGATGGAGAGCACGGTGACGACGATCTGCACCTCGTTGCGGAGGCCGTCGACGAACGACGGACGCAGCGGGCGGTCGATGAGGCGGCACACGAGGATGGCCTCGGTTGAGGGGCGACCCTCGCGGCGGAAGAACGACCCGGGGATCTTGCCCGCGGCGTACGAGCGCTCCTCGACGTCGACGGTCAGCGGGAAGAAGTCGAAGCCTTCACGCGGGTGCTTGCCGGCGCTGGTGGCCGAGAGAAGCATGGTCTCTTCGTCGAGGTAGGCGGCGACGGCGCCCTGGGCCTGCTGAGCGAGGCGACCGGTCTCGAAGCGGATGGTGCGGGTGCCGAAACGGCCGTTGTCGAGAACGGCTTCAGCGGCGGTGATTTCTGGACCTTCCAAGAGGTCCCTCCTTCTTTGTTTAGGCTCGCCGCCCCGTGTGGGAGGCGAGCTGACATGCGAAGGAGCAGGAACAGGCAGAAAGGGCGCGCCGACGGGTCGGCCCGGAAGTCCCGGCGACTGGCCACCAGTAGACGACCACCCGGCGATCACGACGGGGAGTCCACCACAGGGGACCAGCGTCTGCCGGCCTGCTCCGTGAGCTCATATGTAATTGAGCGGATGCCAAGACGGCATCCCGACAACCCTATCAGCGACGGCACCTCGCGGGCTGGGCATCCGGGGGCGCGTGCTCTAGCGTGACCTCATGGGTCGCATCCGTCGCAGCAGTCACACGCTCCTCGTGTGCGCCGCGGTCGTGGCGGCCCTCCTTCCCACCCCGGCGAGTGCCACCACCACGACGACGCGGGCGGCCGCGCCCCTCGCGGCCGTCGACGAGACCGCCGTCGCCCGGGTGAAGCAGCAGCTGGACGCCGCGGAGGCCGCGGCCGTGCAGGCCTCGCGCCGCGCCCTCGACGCGTCGGCGGCCGCGGAGCGCACCCGCGCTCTGGCCGAGTCGACTGCGGCGCGGGCCGACGCCCTCGCCCTTCGGAGTGCCGCCGCCGCGACCGACCTCTCGGACAAGAGCGAGCGGGCCGGAGCCAGCGCCGCCCGCCTGTACCGCACCGTGGGCGCCGGCCCCCTCGTCAGCCAAGTGCTCACCGACGCCGATCCCGACTCTCTGCTCGAACGTCTCGGCATCCTGGACCGCGTCGCAACCCTCACCGCGCGCACGGCACGTCAGGCGCGCAGCGCGGCCGACATCGCCGCGTCGCTGAGCGATCAGGCGGATCAGGCGCGTTCGGAGGCCACGCGACTCGCCGACGAGGCCCGGGTCACCGCCGATGCCGCCCAGGTCGAGGCGGATGCCGAATCGGCGAGCGTCGCCGCAGCGCAGGCGCGCCTCGACGACCTCTATGCGCAGCTCGCGACGCTGCGCGCATCGACGGCGGCCGCCGAGAAGGCGGCCCGCGAGCGGGAGAAGGCCCAGCAGGATGCGGCCGCACCCGGCGGTGCGACGGGCGGCGGGTCCGGCGCGAGCAGAGGATCGACCTCCGGCGGCTCGGCCGGGAGCGGTTCGGGCTCGGGCGGCGGGTCAGGTTCGAGCGGGGGCTCCGGCTCCGGCGGCGGATCCGGCTCGGGCGGCGGGACCGGCTCCGGCAGCGGGTCCGGCTCCGGTAGCGGGACTGGCTCCGGCAGCGGGTCCGGCTCCGGTAGCGGGTCCGGCTCGGGCGGCGGATCGACGCCGCCGCCGTCGACCTCGATCATGACCCCCGACGAAGCCCGCGCCAACGCGCGTGGACAGATCGGCGGCTACGGCTGGGGCGATGACCAGTTCTCCTGCCTGAACTCGCTCTGGAACCGCGAGTCAGGGTGGCGCGTGCAGGCCGAGAACCCCTGGAGCGGTGCCTACGGAATCCCGCAGGCATTGCCCGGCGAGAAGATGGCATCCGCCGGTCTCGACTGGCGCACGAACGGCGCGACGCAGATCTCGTGGGGCCTGTCGTACATCGACGCGCGGTACGGGAGCCCGTGCGGAGCGTGGGATCACTCCGAGCGGACCGGCTGGTACTGAGGGGCCGCCCCGGACCCTTCGACAGGCTCAGGCACCTTCCGCACGACGCGGCGCCGAACCCGTCGGCACGCTTGGGGACCTCCCATGCCAGGCGGCTGAGCCCGACGAAGCCGCCGGACCCTTCGACAGGCTCAGGGGACCCCCGCACGAGGTGGCTGAGCCCGTCGAAGCCACCGGACCCGTGGACAGGCTCGGCGTCCGTGCGGGCCCGTGTCAGGTCGTGCGGACCCGCTCCCGATCGCCGCGCGTGGGCAGCTCGACGTAGCCGGTGTGCTTGGACCGGATGCCGTCACCCGCGGTGCGACCGCGCATCCGGCGCCATACCCACGGGAGCGCGTCGCGAGTGAGCCAGCTGCCGACCGGCGCGTCGTCGGTGTCGGCGTGGAGCGCCTCGTCGAGATCGAGCAGGGCGCGGGCGTCGGGCACCCCGAGCGCCTCCGCCGCCCGGTAGGCGACCAGGCGATGTCCCGACGACCTCAGGTGCACAAGGTCGTCGGCCCACAGGGGCAGGTCGCCCAGGTCGGCGACGGCCTCCAGATCGAGCAGGATCGCCCCCTGCTCCTGGGCGATGCGACGCAGCTCCACGTTGTAGGCGGCGAAGCGACGCGCGAAGAGACGGGCAGCGGGTCGGCGCGGCAGGAACGTCGTCACCAGCAGCACATCCGCCCCGGTCCGTCGCACCGCCCGGACGGCCGACTCGACCTCGGCGACGATGGCCGGCATCGTCAGCACCGGGGTCAGCAGGTCGTTCGCGCCGATCAGGATCGACACGAGGTCGGGCTCCAGCGCGAGAGCCTCGGGGATCTGGTCGTCGATCAGGTGGCGCACCCGGCGGCTGCGCACCGCGAGGTTGGCGTAGCGGAAGGGGCCCGCCTCGCTCGTGTGCGCGAGCAGTTCGGCGAGCCGGTCGGCCCACCCGCGGAACTGCCCCGCCGGCATGCGCGAGGTGTCGCACAACCCCTCGGTGAGCGAGTCGCCCAGGGCGACGTAGCGCGTCCAGCGTCCCCGGGTACGGGATGCCGCGGGCGCCGCCGGCCGTGGACCCCCGCGCAACAGCAGGCTGTCGTCGATGCGGCGCAGGGTCACGGCATCCTCGTAGTGCCCCACGAGGTCGCGGGTGAGGGCCTCCCACGTGCGCCCCTGCACCGCGTCGCGGGCGGCACGGGCGAAGGCTCGCCGCTTGGACTCGTCGCCCACGAGGTCGGCGACGCGGGCGCGCAGGTCGTCGAGATCGCCCGGCTTGTAGAGCCATCCGTCGACGCTCGAGCGAACGAGGTCGAGCGGCCCGCCGACGCCTGTCGCGACCACCGGGACGCCGCTGGCGAGGGCCTCCTGGATGGTCTGCCCGAACGTCTCGCTCTCGCCCGGGTGCACGAAGACGTCGAAGCCCGCCATGGCCCGCGCGAGCGCGTCGCCCGACAGGTGGCCGGTGAAGACGGCATCCGGGATCGCCCGCTCGAGCGCCGGGCGCGAGGGGCCGTCGCCGACGATGACCAACCGGGTGTCGGGAAGGTCGGCGAGCGCGCGCAGATCGTCGACCTGCTTCTCCGGCGCCAGTCGTCCGACGTACCCGACGATGCGTTCGCCGTTCGGGGCGACCTCGGCCCGCCAGGCGTCGTCACGGTGCTCGGGGGCGAAGCGCACGGCATCCACTCCCCTGCCCCAGCGGCGGATGCGGTCCACACCGAGGTCGGACAGCTGTCGGGTCGAGGCCGACGAGGGCGCGAGGGTGAGGGTCGCACGACGGTGCAGGCGTGCGACGTGACCCGCGACGAGGGCGGTGGCGTGGGGCACCCCGTACTTCTGCGCGTAGGCGACCACATCGGTCTGGTAGATCGCGACCGAAGGGATCTTCAACGCGTCGGCGGCGGCGAGTCCCTGCCATCCGAGCACGAACGGGGATGCCAGGTGCACGACGTCGGGGTCGAAGTCGCGCAGCAGCGTGCCCAGGCGTGCCGCGCGGGCGAATACCACGCGCACCTCCGGGTACGACGGCAGCGGAACGGATCGCAGCAACTCGGTGCGGGCCCCGTGCAGGTCGGCGGTGACGTCGCCCGCCCTCGGGGCGATGACCAGCGTCTCGTGCCCCGCCTCAGCGAGATGGCGCAGCACGTGGAGCACGGAACCGGTGACCCCGTTCATGTGCGGGAGGAAGGATTCGGCCAGCAGCGCGACTCTCACGACACCAGAGTGGGACCTCGCGGGTCCCGGCGGAACGCGAAGGGGACCGACGTTCGCGATGTTCACCGGATGCTCCGCCGGGCGACACCGCTCGGTCGGCGGGGCGTCTCGATCAGCGGCGGAGAGTGACCGGATGGACGGTGTCGACGCGTGGCTGCAGGCGATCGCCGCGAGCCCCTGGGCCCTGCCCGGGATGGCCGCGCTCGTGTTCGCCGACGCGTTCCTGGTCGTCATCCCGGGTGAGGCGGCGGTGACCGCGTTCGGGACGTTGGCCGTGTCGCACGCGACCTTCCCCTTGGCATCCGTGATCCTCGTGGCGGCCGCCGCGGCCTTCGCGGGCGACGCGTGCTGCTATCTGGTGGGACGAACGGTCGGCGTCGAACGCTGGGCGTGGATGCGCGGGCCCCGCGTGGGCGCAGCGCTCGAGTGGGCGCGGGCGCGGCTGGAGCGCAACGCCGCTGTCGTGCTCTTCACGGCGCGCTTCGTGCCGTTCGCGCGGCTCGCTGTGAACCTCGCGGCGGGAGCGGCACGGGTGAATCCGGGCCGCTACCTCGGCGTCGCCGCGGTGGCGGCGCTCGCGTGGGCGGCGTACCAGGCCGTCATCGGGGCGATCGTTGCGGCGGTGGTGCCGGGAGGGCCCGTGGTGGCGGTCGTCGTATCGATCGTCGTGGCCGTGGGCATCGGCGTCGCTATCGATCTCGTGCTCGCCCGGCGGGCGAAGCGTCGGGAGGCGGCTCGGCGCTGACGCGGGCGGAGCGGGGTCGGCGGCCACGATGCGGTGTCGGCTGACGCTTACGCTCACGGGTTTCTCGCAGATGTGCTCGAGGCTCGCAGAAATCCGGCGACCGGGTGCGAGGAACGTGCAGAACTGCGAGATTCCGGATGCCGCGACCCGGCGGATCGCACACCCGACGCGTCTCGCGCCCGAGATCGAGGTGATCCCGGATGCCGAAGCCCGACGCCCTACGCGAGCGCGAGCGTCCGCTCGGCGGCGTCGACGAGCGCCCGACCGTACGACGGTCCATGACCGGCGGCGTGCACGGCGAGCGGGTGCAGCTGGTGCAGCGGCACGCGGTCGCGCCACCCGTCGCGCAGCGGTCGGGCGCGGTCGTAGGCGGCGAGGATGCGCTCGAGGAACGGGCAGCCGAAGAGCGACAGCATGGCCAGATCGGTCTCGCGGTGCCCGCCGTGGGCGGCGGGGTCGATGAGCACCACCCCCTCGGCCGACCACAGGACGTTGCCCGCCCACAGGTCGCCGTGCACGCGGGCGGGCGGTTCGTCGTCATCGAACGCGCCGCCCGCGACGAGCGCGCAGGCGCGTCGGACGAGGTCGGCCCCGGATGCCGAGAGGCTTCCGGCCGCGAGCGCGATCGGCAGGAACGGCTCGACGCGCTGAACGGCGTAGAACGCCCCCCACGTCGCCGTCGGTCGCGCGGGCTGCGGCCGACGGCCGATGAAGATATCGCCCGCCCACCCCGGCGGCGGGGATCCGAAGGCGGCGGCCCCGGCGGCGTGAGTGGCGGTGAGAGCGGCGCCGAAGGCGTCGGCGGCCACCGCGGTGGGTCGCGCGTCGTCGATCCGCTCCAGGGCGATCCGGTCGTCGCCGACGTCGAGCACCCGGGCGACGCGCGCCCCCCCGGGCCTCAGCGAGCCATCGCAAGCCCGCCGCTTCGACGGCGAAGAAGCCCGCGGGTGCGTCCGACCGGGTCTTCACGTGCTGCTCCATCGGTTCAGTCTGTCGCGATGTCGGAGGTCCCGGGCACGATGGAGGCATGAGCGACGGCTACGACTCCGACTTCCTCGGCATCCCCCTCCCCCTTCCCGCGCCCGACCGGCCCACGACGCGGCTCGACTACCCGCGGTTCTCGGTGCTGCTCGACGAGGAGCGCCGCTTCGCCGCCGTCACCGCCGTCGTCATCGACGGCGCGACGCTGCGCGATCAGCCGCGTACGGGCGAGTGGCGCCTCGACCCGCGGGTGGAGGACGACGCCCAGGCCGGACCCGAGGTCTACAGCCGCAACGACCTCGATCGCGGGCACCTCGTGCGCCGTCGCGATCCGGGCTGGGGCTCGGCATCCGAGGCTCAGGATGCCACCGAGGCGACGTTCTTCTACACCAATGCCGCACCGCAGGCAGCCGGGTTCAACCAGTCGAAAGAGCTGTGGCTCGGGCTCGAAGACCATGTGCTGGCGTACGCCGAGACGACCGACCAGCGCGTCGCGGTGTTCACCGCACCGGTGCTCGACGAGGCCGACCCGCCGTACCGCGGCATCCGTGTGCCGCTGCGATTCTGGAAGATCGCGGCCTGGCGTGAGGGCGACGCACTCGCGGCCGCCGGCTTCGTCCTCGACCAGACCGCTCTCGTCGACACGCGGCAGGGTCTCACGGTGCCCCGACTGGGCGCGTTCCGGACGTTCCAGGTCCCCGTCGCCGACATCGCTGCCGAGGCGGGCATCGACGTCGGTCCGCTCGCGGTGGCCGACACGTTCGTGCGCCGCGGGCTCCGTCCGGTCGTCGCCCGCGAGCTGGAGAGCGTCGACGACATCGTGCTGTGAGAGTCCGGGAGACGCGGGGTAGGCCCCGCTACCCTCGGCGACGACACCGCTCGCGGGCCTCGACGAGACGGCGCGTGTGATCCTCGACACGCGCGCCTGTACCGAGACAAGACCTGCGCCCTAGCATGAGCGCGTGAGCAGCCCCCGATATCTCGACGACCGGTTACCCGTGATGAGCGGGCACCGGCAGTGGACGGTCCGCGTCTTCTTCGGCGTCATGGCGGTCGGGCTCACCGTCACCCTCATCGCTCAGTGCATCCTCACGGCGTCGGAGGGACGCAGTCTCGCCAACACGTTCAGCTACTTCACCATCCAGTCGAACGTCTTGGTGCTCGTGACCTCCGCGATCCTCTGCCTTGGGCCCCAGCCCTCCGGTGCGTTGTGGTGGAGGCTGCTCCGGCTGTCGGCACTGGTGGGCATCACGGTGACGGGCATCGTGTACGCGCTGTTCCTCGCACGGTCCGTGCACCTGACGGGTCTGGCATCCGTGTACAACCAGGTGTTCCATCACCTGTCGCCTCTGCTGACCGTTGTGGGTTACGTGGTGATCGAACCGCGGCAGGGTTTCCGGCGCCGCGACCTCGCGTTTCTCGGCTGGCCGGCGCTGTGGCTCGTGTACACGATGGTCCGGGGTGCCTTCTTCGATCCCCGCTTCACCGGATTCGCCCCGAAGCCCAGCAACTACCCCTACCCGTTCCTCGACCCGACCCAGGCTCCGCCCGCAGAGATCATCGGTTCGATCGCCGTCGTCTTCGCGCTTCTGCTCGTCGTCGGGATCGGGTACGTGGTGAGTGACCGACGCAAGCCGTTCTGGCGCGGTCGTCGCGGCTGACCGTCGCGCCGGCTGAGGTCGAGGTTCGTCAGGCCACGCGCACCGCGTACAGCAGCGTGTCGACCGCCGCGGCGGCGTGCCCGCCGCGCAGCTCGGCGTCGGCGCTCGTGCGCGTGATGCGCTCACAGCGGGCGATGTGGAACCGGTCGTCGAGGGCGCTGCGCAGCAGATCCGGGGTGTACAGGATCGTGGGGTCCGACGGCCCGTGTCCCCCGGCGGCGATGTTGTCGACGTCGTGGCCGATCACCACGAGCGCACCGCCCGGAGCCACCCACTCCGTCATCCGCGCGACGGCCGCCGTGCTGTCGGGCAGGTGCAGGTAACACGACACCACCAGGTCCACGGGTGCCGCGGGCTCCCACTCGTGCACATCGCCGTGGACCCAGGTCACGGCATCCCCGCCCGGGCGTGCCGCGGCGAGCGCGAGCGCCTCCGCCGAGAAGTCGACGCCGGTACACGTCCACCCGCGGCCTGCGAGCCACGCCGCGGTGCGTCCATCGCCGGTCGCGACGTCGATCGCGGTCCCCGGCCGGAGCGCCGCCGTGATCTGTTGCGCGACGGCGGGAGGTTCAGCGGCCCACACTCCCCCGGGCGCTGCTCGGTATCGCTCGTCCCACTGCGCGGCATCCATCCGGCGTCCTCTCGTCGGCCCCACCCTAGGGCCGTCATCCCGCCACCGCTGACGGCTCGGTCAGGGGTCGTGACGTGCTGCCCGCCCTCAGCCGTGCGCACGACCTCGGGGGCAGGCACATCCTCGTCCCCGAGAACCGCGACTGCCGCGGACATCACGCACATCCGGAGCCGATGCCCACCCCACGCACACCCGCACAACCTCAGCGATACGCACACCCTCAGCCCGCGGATCACGGATGCCACTGACAGTGCGCGAATCCCGGAGCCTGAGACCGCGCCGCGCACACCCCCAGCCGTGCGCGCAGCAAGCCCCCCATGCATGACCCCGGCACGGCGAAGCCCCGCCACCCGAACGGACGACGGGGCTTCACCGGGGTCACTCCCCCGACAGACCGCCCAGCAGGTGACCGAACGATCGGCCCTCGCCGAGGTACGACGACGGGTCGAAGGGGTCCGCGTCGCGGACGGGCTGGCGTGCGGCGATGGCATCCGCCAGCTCGCGAGCGCCGCGATCGACGCGCGAGCCGAGAGGGGCGACCTCGTCGGCGTTCGATCCCCAGTCGCTGGATGCCGCGAAGACACCGGTCGGCACGGGGTTGGCGTGCAGGTACGTGAAGAGCGGCCGGATGGCGTAGTCGATCGCGAGCGAGTGGCGGGCGGTACCGGCGTTCGCGCCGATCAGCACGGGCGTGCCGTTCAGGGCCTGCGGGTCGAGCACGTCGATGAACGACTTGAACAGGCCGGAGTAGCTCGTGGAGAAGATCGGCGTGACCGCGATGATGCCGTCGGCGGAGACGACCGTGTTGATCATCTGCTCCAGAGCGGGCGGGGCGAAGCCGGTGAGCAGGTTGTCGGTCAGGTCGTGGGCGTAGTCGCGCAGCTCGAACACGTCGCTGGTGGCATCGATCCCGCGCTCGCGCAGCTCGGCGAGCGCCGCGTGCACGAGACGGTCACCCAGCATGCGCGTCGACGAGGGCGTCGAGAGCCCCGCGGTGACCACGGCGATGCGGCGGGCGGCCATCTCAGGCACCGACCTTAGTCGCGGCGGTACCGAAGGCGCTGCCGGCCTTCGCGGCATCCTGGTACGGACTTCCGGCGGTGAGGTTGTCTCCGCGGTTCGCCCCGGGAACGGCCTGACGGGGGGCAGCCCCGGCGTAGATCTTCTCGATGCGGTTGGCGTGCGTGGGCGCGTCGGGCACCTCGGCCGGGCGGTTCTTCTGCAGCTCCTTGCGCAGCACCGGCACGACCTCGGAGCCCAGGATGTCGAGCTGCTCGAGCACCGTCTTGGTGGGGAGACCCGCGTGGTCGATGAGGAACAGCTGACGCTGGTAGTCGCCGAAGGTCTCGCGCATCGCCGCGTAGCGGTCGATGACCTGCTGCGGCGAGCCGACGGTCAGCGGAGTCATCTCGCTGAAGTCCTCGAGGCTCGGGCCGTGGCCGTAGACGGGGGCGTTGTCGAAGTACGGGCGGAACTCCCGCACCGCGTCCTGGGAGTTGGCGCGCATGAACACCTGGCCCCCGAGGCCGACGATCGCCTGCTGCGGCGTGCCGTGGCCGTAGTGGGCGTAGCGCTCGCGGTACAGCGTGATGAGGCGCTGGTAGTGCTCCTTGGGCCAGAAGATGTTGTTGGCGAAGAAGCCGTTGCCGTAGTACGCAGCCTGCTCGGCGATCTCGGGCGTGCGGATCGAGCCGTGCCACACGAACGGGGGCACCCCGTCGAGCGGACGCGGGGTCGAGGTGAAGCCCTGCAGCGGAGTGCGGAACTTCCCCTCCCAGTCCACGACGTCCTCACGCCAGAGCTTGTGCAGCAGATCGTAGTTCTCGATGGTCAAGGGCAGTCCCTGGCGGATGTCTTTGCCGAACCAGGGGTACACCGGCCCGGTGTTGCCGCGGCCGAGCATGAGGTCGGCGCGACCGCCCGACACGTGCTGCAGCATCGCGAAGTCCTCGGCGATCTTCACCGGGTCATTCGTGGTGATGAGGGTCGTCGAGGTCGTGAGGATGAGCCGCTCGGTCTGCGCGGCGATGTACGCCAACGTCGTCGTGGGCGAAGACGACCAGAACGGCGGGTTGTGGTGCTCGCCGAGGGCGAAGACATCGAGGCCCACCTCCTCGGTGTGCCGGGCGATCGTGAGCGTGTCCTTGATGCGCTGCGCTTCGCTGGGGGTCTTCCCCGTGGTCGGGTCCTGGGTGATGTCGCTGACCGTCATGACGCCGAACTGCATGCCGGGCCAGGTGTTCGTCTCGCTCATGATGCGCCCTCCGTTTGTATGCATCTGAATATACATGGTGGAACGCGGGGCGCCGACGTTTATTCCGCGCACACCCGGAGGCTTCGACAGGCTCAGCCTCCTGACGAACCCCGAGCCCCTCGCCACGGTGCAACGGAGGTCCCTGAGCCCGTCGACGGGACCGGCGCCCGCAGACGCGTCAGGCGCCGAGCAGCCCGGCGCCCACCGATGCCCCCGCCGCGGGAGCCGGCGGCACCGCCCACAGCCCCGACCCGACGTGGCGGATGTATTCGCCCAGGGCATCCGTCGACAGCGATCGCTGAAGGGCGACGAATCGATCGGGGTTCTTCTGGAACGACAGGAAGAACAACCCCGCGTTCAACCGCCCGAGGTCGGTGGTGCCGTCGACGAAGTTGAAGCCCCGGCGGAGGATCCGGATGCCGCCGTTCATGTCGGGATGCGCGAGGCGCACGTGGCTGCGCGCATCGATCGCCGGCGTTCCGTCGGGACCGGCCGCCGCGAAGTCGGGAGCGGCGAACTCGTCGCCACCCGACAGCGGCGCCCCCTGCGCCTTGTCGCGGCCGACCACCCGGTCCTGCTCGGCCAGCCGCGTGCGATCCCACGTCTCGATGAGCATCGCGATGCGCCGCGCCACCAGGTACGACCCGCCCGCGAGCCACGCCGGACCCTCGGATGCCGAGACCCACACGTTCTCGTCGAGGGCGGCCTCGTCATCGGCGAGGATGTTGGCCGTTCCGTCCTTGAAGCCGAACAGATTGCGGGGCGTCGCCTGCGCGGCCGTGGTCTTGGACGTGCGTCCGAAGCCGAGCTGCGACCACCGGATCGTCGCGCGACCGAAGGCGATGCGGCTGAGATTGCGGATCGCGTGCACGGCGACCTGCGGATCGTCGGCGCAGGCCTGGATGCACAGGTCGCCGTCGGAGCGCAGCGGGTCCAGATCGTCGTTCAGGAACGCCGGCAGTCGCTCGAGACCCGCGGGCTTCTGCCCCTCGAGGCCGAACCGGGAGTCGAACAGCGACGGGCCGAACCCGAACGTGATGGTGAGGTTGCTCGCCGGTAGCCCGAGCGCTTCGCCCGTGTCGTCCGGCGGCGCCTCGGGCGAGCCGCCGACGGCGCCGGTCGCGCTCACGTCGAGCCCCTGCATCATGCGCGTCGCCGCGTACGTCCAGTCCGCGAGCAGCTCGGCGAGGTCGTCGCGGGTGGTGCGCGCCATCATGTCGTACGCCGCGAAGTGCAGATGTTCCTGCACCGGGGTGGTGATCCCGACCTGGTGGACGCCGGATGCCGGGGCCACGGCATCCATGGCATGCCGCGCCTGATCCTGGCCGTACGCGGCGCCACCGACGAGACCTGCGCCTGCGCCGACGACGAGGCTCGTCGCACTCGCCCCGAGCGCGAGGCCGATTAGACCGCGACGCGAGACGCCCGCTTCGGGCTCGGCGCCCGAACCCGTGCCATCCGGACCCGCGGCTGCCGCCGGACCCGAGGGTCCGGCGGCAGCGGTGGTCTGCTCTTGGTCGCTCACGCTCACTCCAGGATGGTGACGGTCAGCTGCGACAGCGGCTCGGCGAGCGCGTTGATGAGGTCGGTGAACTGGCGCTTGTCGGCCTCGGTGAGCTGCGCGTAGGGCACGAACCCGGCGTCGGCCGAGCCGTGCGCGGCGAGCGCCGCCTCGAGGTCCGTGTACCCGGCGTCGATGCGCGACACGAGTTCGGCGCCCTTGTCACCCTGCGACTCCGCGAAATCGCGGACGAGGGAGAACGCCATCTTGGAACCCTCGACGTTGGCGGCGAAGTCGTACAGGTCGGTTCCCGACCACCAGTCCTCTTCGCCGCTGATCTTGCCGGTGGCGACCTCGTCGAGCAGCGCGATCGCGCCGTTCGAGATCCCCGCGACGCCCTGCGCGTCCAGCGCCTCGGTGAACGCGTCGGAGTGCACGTAGTCGTACAGCTCTTGCGTGTCGGCGATGAGCTTGTCGCCGTACGTCGCGCGCTCCGCGGGGGTCGAGGGCGCCCAGTCCTTCCAGGCGGACGTCTCGCCGTCGGCGTTCAGCGCGTCCTGCGCCGGGACCCACAGGTCTTTCTCGATGCGGTGGAACCCGGTCCAGGCCAATCCCTCGGCCACCGCGTCGACCTCGCGGTAGTCGATGCGGGGGTCGAGGTCGCCGAGCGCCTCGGCGATGGGCTCGATTCGCTCGTAGGAGGCGCGTACCCGCGGGAACTGCTCGCGCGCCGCGGCGTCGTCGCTGGAGGCGTAAGCCGCGGCGAACGTCTGCACGGCCGGGATCAGCTGCCCGACCTGGTCTTTCACGAAGGCGGCGTACAGGTCGACGGCCTGCTGCTTCTGCTCGGCATCCGGACCCGAGACCGCGACCGCGTCACCGCTGACCGAGAAGCTCGCCCGGCCCACGCCGTCGCCGATCATGCCGGGCTTGCAGAGGGTGTAGTACTCGCCGGGCTGCGCCACGACGGTGAGGCTGCGCGAGGCGCCCGGAGCAATGTTCTCGACCTCACCCACGATGCGCAGGCCGTCGGATGCCAGCAGGTAGAACTCCGTGGTCTGGTCGCTCTTGTTGCTCACGTCGAAGGCGAGGGTGCCGCTCGGCGCCGACGCGGCCGAGACGGCGCACCCGTCGGCGGTCGAGGTGACGGTGAGCGCCCCGGAGGAGGCGGCGTCGGTCTTCGCGACGCAGCCCGTGAGGATGAGGGCGGCGGCGCCGGCCACGGCCGTGGCCGCGAGGAGGCGAGTCGAGGTCATGATGCTCCGTTCGGATGGAGGATGGATGCCGCGGCGTCGGGTGCGCGCGGGAACCGGGGTCTACGGGGCGGCGGTGACGCCGGAGGGGCGAGCGTCCGCGGGGGCGGCGGGGTTCGGGGGCGCGACGCTGCCCGACGCGTGCGGGGACACGGCGGGCGACACCGCGGCGGACGGAGGCGTCGAGGCGTCTTCGGACGCCGATGCCACGGCATCGTCGATCGGCACCGCCGGGCGCGGGCGGCGGTTCGCGCGCACCCCGCGGACGAACAGCGGCACGACGATCGCGACGTAGAGCACCCAGGCGATCACCTGCAGCCAGGTCATCGCGGGCATGAAGCCGACGGTCGCCTGCAGCAACGCCGCGAGGGGCCCGGACGGGGCGATCTGTGCGGACACGTCGAACGCCCACCCGAAGGGGAAGCCGGCCCAGCCGGTGGCGACGCCCCCGGTGACGGGGTCGAGCGGGGCCGCGCCGCCGAACGGGCCGGGGAGGGCGCCCGCTTCCTGCAGATCGTGGATCGCGTACGCCAACACTCCCGCGGCCACGACGACGAGGAATCCCCCGCTCCAGGTGAAGAAGCGGCCCAGATTGAGCCGCAGCATCCCGCGAGCGATGAGCCAGCCGAGCACGACGGCGATGCCGAGACCCACCACGGCTCCGAGGAGGGCTTCCGACCGATCCTGGAAGGACTGCACCATCGCCCACAGGAACAGCGTGGTCTCGACCCCCTCGCGCGCGACCGAGACGAAGCCGATCGCGACCAGCGCCCACACACCGCCCCGGAGCGCCCTGTCGACGCCGCCCTCGAGACCGGCTTTGAGCGAGCGGCCGGCCTTCTGCATCCAGAAGATCATCCAGGTGACCATGGCCACGGCAAGAAGCGACATCCCCCCACCGAGAAGCTCCTGCGCCTCGAACGTGAGCATGTACGCCCCGAAGGTGAAGACCGCTCCGACGCCGAGAGCGAGGGCCACCGCGAGCCCGACGCCCGTCCAGAGCTTCGGCAGGGCATCGCGACGCCCGACGCGGGTGAGGTAGGCCACGAGGATGCCGACGACGAGCGCGGCTTCGAGGCCTTCGCGGAGGCCGATGAGGAAGGTGGCGAAGAAACTGGCGAGCACGGGCGGTGATCCGACTTTCGGGTTCAGGGGAGCCGCGACGCTGCGGATCGGGTAAGGACAGCCTCACCTGACTGTGACAGATTACGCATGTTCGCCGTTTCGCGCACCTCCGATCTCCGGCGCGCCGTCGCTCCGCCCCTCCCGGTGCCGCATCAGCGGGGAGGGTCGGAGCCCGGCGGCCATCCGGCGACGCGCGCCGCCCGGGCGACCGAGACGGTAACGGTCGGCAACATTCCGCGCGCCCGCGGCGGGAGCGACCTAGCCTCGTCGCATGCCCGACCTGAATCTCCCCGTTCTCGACCTCTCCCTGCTCGACCAGGGTCCGGATGCCGCCGCCCGCTTCCGCGATGAGCTGCGCGCGGCCACCCACGACGTCGGCTTCTTCTACCTGACCGGCACCGGCGTCAGCGCCGAGCTCGAGACGAACCTGTTACGGGTGGCCAAGGATTTCTTCGCCCTCCCGGATGCCGAGAAACTCGCGATCGAGAACGTCACCAGCCCGCACTTCCGCGGCTACACGCGCGTCGGCGGCGAGCGCACGCAGGGCCGCGTCGACTGGCGCGAGCAGATCGACATCGGTCCCGAGCGCGACGCGATCCGGGACCCCGACGGCCCGGGCTACAACCGTCTGATCGGACCGAACCTCTGGCCCGCCGCACAGCCGGAGCTGAAGGAGGTCGTCACCGAGTGGCACGACCACCTCACCGGCGTCGCCCGCAAGCTGCTGCGCGCGTGGGCGCTCGCCCTCGGCGCCGAGGAGCAGTACTTCGACCGCCACTTCGGCGACCCGCAGACCCTCATCAAGATCGTCCGCTACCCCGGTAAGGACGACCCGACGCCGCAGCAAGGGGTGGGCGCGCACAAGGACTCCGGGGTCTTGACGCTGCTCTGGGTCGAGCCCGGCAAGGGCGGGCTGCAAGTGGAGCGCGACGGCGAGTGGGTGGACGCTCCCCCGGTGTCGGGCGCCTTCGTGGTGAACATCGGCGAGCTGCTCGAGTACGCCACGCAGGGCTACCTGCGCGCGACCAACCACCGCGTGATCTCGCCGCGCTTCCCCGACGAGCGCATCTCGGTGCCGTTCTTCTTCAACCCCGCGCTCGATGCGCGCCTGCCCATCATCGAGCTGCCGGTCGAGCTCGCGGCCGAAGCCCGCGGCGTGGAAGAGGACCCGACCAATCCCATCCACGCCACCTACGGCGAGAACGCGCTCAAGTCTCGCCTCCGCGCCCACCCCGACGTGGCCGAGCGCTGGCACCCCGACCTGGTCGCCGCCCGCGCGGCATCCTGATCCCGCCCGCCGCCCGCGCGGCATCCTGATCCTGCACGCCACCCGCGCGGCATCCTGATCCTGCCCGCCAGCCGCGCGGCATCCCTATCCCGCGGGCTCGCCAGTCACACCGCTCGCGAGCCGGGCAGTGTCTGTTCGGGGTTTGCCGCGCACCGGCATCCATTGAGGACGGCGCCCGACACCGCCGCGAATTTCATCCATAAACACGGATCGTGCGTGTAAACGCTGCGGCACCGTGTTGATGGGCCCGATCCGCGTTTATGCGTGGCGGTCCCGCATTCGCCGCACGGGTGCGACCGCGTGCGCGCGGGCGTCACGGCATCCGGGAACGACGAAGGCCGCCCCACACCGTGGGGCGGCCTTCGAGAAAGCGATATACGCGGGGGTCGCGCTTAGCGACGGAGACCCAGGCGCTCGATCAGCGAGCGGTAACGCGCGATGTCGATGTCCTGGAGGTAGCCGAGCAGACGACGGCGCTGACCCACCATCAAGAACAGACCACGACGCGAGTGGTGGTCGTGCTTGTGCTCCTTGAGGTGCTCGGTGAGGTCCTTGATGCGCTGCGTCAGCATCGCGACCTGCACCTCGGGGGATCCGGTGTCACCGGGGTGCGTCGCGTACTCTTCGATGATCGCCTTCTTGGCGTCAGACTCGAGCGGCATAGATGGGATCCCCTTTCTCTCATTGCGCGGCGCCCGACGCCTGATGCGTGGGCTCTCTTTATCCGCGGCCGATCAAACGGCAACCGCATGAGTCTACCGCATGCGGATGCCGCAGCCGAACCGCTGCAGCATCCCGGCCGCGCCAGGTGTCGGAGGGCTGGCGTAGCCTCGATCCGTGCAGTTCACCGTCCGCGTCAAGCCCGGCGACCGACGCGGTCCCCTGGTCGAAGACACCGCCCAGGGCCTCGTGGTCCGCGTGCGCGAACGCGCCGTCGACGGTGCCGCCAACAGCGGGGTCGTCGAAGCGCTCGCCGCCCACTTCGACGTGCGGCCGCGCGATGTCGAGATCCTGCGGGGGCACACGTCCCGCGTGAAACGCGTGGAGGTCGACGCGTGAGCGTGCGCCAGAGCGCGTTCATCGATCTACGCCCCCTCACGACCTCCCCCGCATTCGCCCGCCTGTGGATCGGGTCCACGCTGGCCGGGCTCGGCGGCCAGCTCACCGTGGTCGCGGTCATGCTGCACGTGTTCGAGTTGACCCAGAGCACTCTCGCGGTGTCGATGATCGCGGTCGCGGGACTCCTGCCGATGATCGCGGCGGGCCTGTACGGCGGCATGCTCGCCGACGCGTTCGACCGCCGCACGGTGGCCCTGCTCGCGGCCGTGGTCACCTTCGCCTCGACCGCACTGCTCGCGGTGTTGGCGTGGACCGGGCTCGAGACAGTGGGGTGGCTCTTCGTCCTCAGCGTGGTGAATTCCGCAGCCAACTCGATCGTCATGGCCACCAAGTCGGCGATCACTCCGCGCCTCCTCCCCCGCGATCTGCTGCCGGCCGCCGCCGCGCTGCAGGGGGTCACCTTCGGCATCATGGTGATGGCCGGTCCCGCGCTCGCGGGGGTGCTCGTCGCCGTCGCCGGCTACGCGTGGACCTACTCCCTCGACGTGCTGCTCATGACGTCGCTGTTCCTCGGCCTGTGGTCGCTGCCGAAGCTCCGTCCGGAAGGCGAGGTGGTGCGCCCCGGCCTGGAGTCGCTGCGCGACGGCGTGCGGTTCCTGCGCCGCGCACCCAACATCCGCCTGCAGTACGTGCTCGACATCATCGCGATGACCTTCGGCCAGCCGGTGGCCCTGTTCCCCGCGATCGGCGCGGTCCTCCTCGGCGGCGGTGCGATCACCACGGGCGTGCTCACGGCGGCGGTCGCCGCGGGTGCCTTCCTGTCGAGCCTGTTCTCCGGACCCATCGGCCGCGTCCGCCGCCAGGGGCTCGGCATCGAGAGGGCGATCCAGGTCTATGGTCTGTCAATCGGCGCCTTCGGGCTCGTGCTGCTCGCCGCCGCGTCGGGCTGGCTCCGCCCCGAGGTCGTCGACGAGTCGCACGCCGCCGTCGCCCTGATCGTCCTGGCAGCCATCGCCCTTTCGGTCTCCGGCGCCGCCGACAACGTCAGCGCCATCTACCGGTCGACCATGATGCAGGCGGCGGTTCCGGATGCCATGCGCGGCCGTCTCCAGGGCATCTTCATCGTGGTGGTGGCCGGCGGTCCGCGCGTGGGTGCCCTGTACGCCGGCACCCTCGCGACCATCGCGGCCCTCTGGGTGCCGCCCCTGCTCGGCGGCCTCGTGATCCTGGCCCTCGTGGGCACTCTCGTACGCCTCTCGCCCCGGTTCCGGCAGTACGACGCACGTGATCCGCAGCCCTGACGCTGCTCCCCCCGCTCCGCCCTCTCCGCGGCGCGCTTCCGCCCGCCCGAGGCCGCCGCCCCGCACCGCGACCGCCGCAGGGTCTGACTGCCGATCGTCGGCGGATTCCGGCCGTCGCACTCGCCCGGACGGTGCGATGTCGGTGCGCGGGCCTAGGGTCGGGAACGTGGCATCCGGTCCCTCTCCCTCCCCCGTCTCGATCGCTGTCCAGTTCGTCCTCGCCGGGATCGTCTGGGGCTCGAGCTTCCTCTTCATCGCGGTCGCCCTCACCGGCATGACACCGCCACAGGTCGCCGGCGGTCGCCTCCTCTTCGGCGCCCTGGCCCTCGGTGCGATCGTCGCGATCCGCCGCGAACGGCTCCCGCGGAGCCGGCGGGTCTGGGGGCACCTCTGCGTGCTGGCCGTGACGTTCTGCGCCGTGCCGTTCCTGCTGTTCGCCTGGGCCGAGCAGCACGTGTCGTCCGGTTTGGCGAGCATTTTCAACGCGACGACCCCGATCATGACGGCCATCATGGCCTGGGCGGCGTTCCGCGTCGAACGCCTCAAGCCCGGCCAGCTGGTCGGCATCGCCATCGGCATCGCCGGTGTCGTCGTGATCATCGCGCCCGGAGCGGTGACCGACGTCGGCGACAGCACCGTTGCCCAGCTCGCCCTCCTCGGCGCCACCGCCTGCTACGGATTCAGCCTCGCGTACGTGCGGCGGTTCCTGAGCGACACCGGGCTCTCGGGCATCGCCCTGGCCTTCGGCTACATCGGTCCCGCGGCGGCGATCATGGTGCTGCTGTCGCCGGTGATCTTGGCCGAACCGATGAACCTCACCCCTCCGGTGGTCGCGAGCATCGTCACGCTGGGCGTGCTCGGCACCGGCCTGGCGTACATCTGGAACCAGAACGTGCTGCGCGCGTGGGGTCCGACGCGCGCGTCCACCGTCACGTACATCACGCCGGTCGTCGGCGTGGCACTCGGCGTCCTCGTGCTCGGCGAGCGCATCTCGTGGAACGAACCGGTCGGCGCCGCGGTCGTGTTCGTCGGCATCCTGCTGGTGCAGCAGAGACTGCGGATCCCGCGGCGCACCCCCGTCTGAGCGGACGAGCCGGCACGGGGGGTTCCGCAACGCCGCGCGCGTGGGCGCGGCGGTCCGTCCGAGCGGCGCGACCCGCGGCCCGCACGCACCGCGACACCGGCGCGTGCGCGCGTGGCGACCCGTCCGAGCGGCGCGACCCACGGCCCGCAGCACCGCGACACCAGCGCGTGCCCGCGTGGCGCCCCCTGGTCGCCGACTCCCCTCGAAACACGACGAGGGCCCCGGATGCCATGGCATCCGAGGCCCTCATGGGATCACGTCCGCAGCGACCGCTGCGGGGGGATCACGCCTGGAGCGCGAGCTGAAGGTCGAGCTCGATGGTGACGTCCTTGCCGACGAGCACGCCACCGGTCTCGAGGGCGGCATTCCAGGTGAGACCGAAATCTTCACGGTTCACGACCGTCTTGGCGGTGGCGCCGGCCTTGTAGTTGCCCCACGGATCGGTGCCGAAGCCCCCGAAGTCGAGGGCGAAGGTCGCGGGCTTGGTGATGCCGCGGATGGTCAGGTCACCGTCGACGAGGAAGTCGCCGTCTTCGAGGCGGACGCCGGTGGAGCGGAAGTCCATGGTCGGGTAGGTCTCGGTGTCGAAGAATTCGGCCGAGCGCAGGTGCTGGTCGCGGCCCTCGTCCTTGGTGTCGACCGAGGTGACGTCGACGGAGGCCTCGACGGTGGCCTCGAGGGGGTTCTCGGGGGCGACGATCGTCGCGCTCTTCATACCGAAGGTGCCGCGGACCTTCGAGATCATCATGTGGCGCACCGAGAAGGTGACCTCGCTGTGGGCGGGGTCGAGAACCCAGGTGCCCGCCTTGTAGCCGGGGATGTCGAGGGTGGTGGTGTCGGTCATGTCACTCCTAGAGGTCTGGGGAGCCGCGTCGGCGTCCTGCCGGGGTTCAACTCCCATTCAGGCGAATGTATTCCACGGTCGAGTGAAACGACGAACCCGAGGAGGCCGCAGCCCCCTCGGGTTCGTGAACGTCCGGTGAAGAACGCCCGGTCAGCCAACCTTGATGAGGTCGATGATGAAGATGAGGGTCTTCCCGCCGAGGAAGTGCCCACCGGCGGGTCCGTATGCCAGGTGCGGCGGGATGACGAGCTCGCGGCGTCCGCCGACCTTCATGCCCGGGATGCCGTCCTGCCAGCCCTGGATGAGGCCGCGGAGCGGGAACTGGATGCTCTCGCCACGACCCCAGGAGGAATCGAACTCTTCGCCCGACTCGTACTCGACACCGGCGTAGTGCACGGTGACGGTGTCGCCGGGCTTCGCCTCGTCGCCGTCGCCGACGGTGATGTCGCGGATGACGAGGTCGGAGGGGGCAGGGCCGCTGGGAGCGTCGAACTCCGGCTTGGTGCGATCAGTCATGACTCCATCCAAGCACGCCGGGGGCTTGCGAGAAGCCCGGGACATCGGCTGGGGAAAGACTCAGCGCCCGGTGCCGCGGCGATGCCTGCGTGTCTACCGGGCGCTGAGTTGGCCTACCTCGATGGTGCTCCCGCGCCGGCGCGGTGTCAAGACCCGCCCCCGGGCAGCGGGCGAGGGCAGCGGGCCACCAGTCCGTCCGATGCGCACGAGCTGCGTGCTCGGACAACGGACAGCGGGGCGAGGGCAGCGGGCGACGGCACGGCCAGCGGGCGACGGCACGGCCAGCGGGCGACGGGCACGGTCGGCGGGGCACCGGAGCCCCGAGCACGGGCGCCCCGCTGAGGCCCGGGCAGGGCGCGCGTCGTCCTACGCCGACAGCAGCGCCGCCCGCGCGGCCATCGTGCGCTCCAACAGGTAGCGCTCGGTGGCCGGCGCGTTCGGGTCGCGGCCCGACAGCGACCGCTGCCGGGCGGCGGCGAGCGCCGTGGCATCCACGATGAACGTCTTCATCACCGCCGAGCGGTCGCCCGGGAGGGTACGCGCCCACGCGACGGCCGATCGGCGTCCGGGGCCGGTGGCGAGCATGTCGACCTCCTGCGCGGTGAACCAGCCGGCCGCGGAGTACTCGCCCAGGCGGGCACGGGTCAGCCGCGTCTCTTCGCGCCGCAGCGCCAGGATGCCGAGGATGAACAGCACGAAAAGCGGCACCTGCAGGGCCGCGTACAGCTCGAAGAAGTCGAAGAACGTGGCGGAACCGTTCCACAGCCCGTGCAGGACGATTGCACCGATGACACCCGGGATGCCGTACCGCAGCGCCGCCGCGGTGCCCAGACCACGCCGGGCGGCGAGACCGAGCGCGAAGCCCGTCAGGCTGGTGAACATCACGTGAGCGAACGGCGAGAGCACCGCCCGCAGGAAGAAAGTGCTCGCCACCTGCGCGGGGCCCCCCTCGAGGTAGCTGATGGCGAAGTACTGCACGTTCTCGGTGAGGGCGAATCCGGCGCCGATGAGCGCTCCGTAGACGATGCCGTCGACGGGCCCGTCGAACGCGCGCCGCGCGAAGACGAAGATCAGCAGCACGCCGAGCCCCTTCGCGACCTCTTCGACGATCGGCGCCTGCACGACCGAGCCGACGGCGGGCGGGAGTCCCCCGGTCACGAACGTCACCAGCAGGTCCACTCCGAGGGCGATGACCACCGAGGCGATGGCCCCCCACGCCACCGCGAAGATCAGCAGCCGGCGCGGCTCGGGCTCCCAGCGGTCGATGGAGCGGACCGCGAACCAGACGATGACGAACGGGATGGCCGCGAGGACCAGACCGATGAAGGATGCCGCCGTGCCGAGGAATCCGGTGAAGTACCGCACGAGCAGAGCCAGGAGGGGGACGAGGAGCACAGCGACCACCCACAGCGCCACGCCGCCGCGCCGTGACCGCGGGGGTGCGGCGGAGGGGGCCGCCGGGGGCGCGGTCGAGATGCGGGTGGGTTCGCCCGATCCGGGTCGGGCGAACGGCGAGGGGGAACTCATGCGCACAGCATAGGTGCGACGTCCGACACGGCATCCGGGGCTTGCGAGCTCCCCGACCGCGCGGCCGTCCGGGTAGCGTGGACGTATGCGCTTCGCCCACGCCCAGTCCCAGGAAGGGGCCGAAGCCCCCCGTCTCATCTCGGTCCACGGCGAGGAGTTCGTCTTCGTCGACGAGCTCTTCGAGGGCGCGCCCACGACCCTCGAGCGGCTCATCGCCGGCGGCGATGCCCTGCTCGACCGCGTGCGCGAGGCGGCGACGGACGGGTCACGGCATCCGGTCCACGGCGTCCGGTACGCCTCGGCCGTGCTCGCTCCCCCGTCGATCCTCGCGGTCGGGCTGAACTACGCCGCCCACTCGGGGGAACTGGGGCTCAAGACCGACGCGGGCCCCACGGTCTTCGTCCTCTGGCCCAACTCCCTCACCGCGCACGATGCGACGACGTCGTGGCCGCGCACGCTGAGCGAGGCCGTCGACTACGAAGCCGAACTCGGCGTCATCATCGGCCGCCCCGGCCGCGACATCGCCGAAGCCGACGCCCTGCAGCACGTGTGGGGGTACACGGTGGTCAACGACATCACCGCCCGCAACATCCAGTTCTCCGAGGCGCAGTGGTCGCGGTGCAAGTCGTTCGACGGGTTCACCCCCACGGGTCCGTTCGTCGTCACCGCCGACGAGATCCCAGATCCGCAGGATCTGCACATCTGGACGGTCGTCGACGGACACACCGTCCAAGATGCCAGCACCGGCCAGATGGTGCGATCGGTGGCGACCCTCGTCCACAAGCTGTCGGAGTCGGTGACGCTGCTGCCGGGGACCCTCATCTCGACCGGCAGCCCGGGCGGCGCCGGCTACTCGCGCGACCCGCAGATCTTCCTCCGCGACCGCTCGACGGTGACCGTCGGGATCGACGGCATCGGCGAGCTGACGACGCACTGCCGCATCCTCGACTGAGACGGCATCCGCGGACGAGGGCCCGGGACGACCCGTCCCTGGCCCCCGCACGTCTCAGCGGGTCACTCCTCGACGACGCTGTCGGCGGAGCGGATGACGGGGATCGCGGCGGTCGCCGTCTGCAGGCCCGAAAGCCTCGCCGGTGAAAGCTGCTTCGTGACCTCATCGCGCGTCATCAGGCCCGCCTCCACCACGAGGTCGGCGACGTTGCGGTGCGTCAGCAACGCGGTCTTGGCCAGCGCCGCCGACGCGGCGTAGCCGATGAAGGGCGTCAACGCCGTCACGACGCCGACCGAGGAGCCGACCATCGCACCCAGACGCTCGCGGTTGGCGGTGATGCCGTCGACGCAGTTCACCCGCAGCGTCCACATCGCCTGGCGCATCCAGGTGATCGACTGGTAGATCGAGTGGGCGATGACCGGCTCGAAGGCGTTGAGCTGCAGCTGCCCGCCCTCGACCGCCATCGTCACCGTCATGTCGGCCCCGACGACCGAGAAGGCGACCTGGTTCACGACCTCGGGGATCACGGGGTTGACCTTGCCCGGCATGATGCTGGAACCCGCCTGCCGCGGCGGCAGGTTGATCTCGCCGAGGCCGGCCTGGGGACCGCTGGAGAGCAGACGCAGGTCGTTGCAAATCTTCGACAGCTTCACGGCGTTGCGCTTGAGCGACGACGAGAACGACATGAAGGCGCCCGTGTCGCTCGTCGACTCGACGAGGTCGGCGGCCGTCTCGAGGTCGAGGCCGGTGATCTCGCGCAGGTGCCGCAGCACCGCTCCCCCGTAGCCCGCGTGGGCGGTGATCCCGGTGCCGATGGCGGTGGCGCCCATGTTGATCTCGTACATGAGGTACGCGTTCTCGGTGAGACGGCTATAGTCCTCGCCGAGCGTGGTGGCGAAGCCGTGGAACTCTTGCCCGAGCGTCATCGGCACGGCATCCTGGAGCTGGGTGCGCCCGACCTTGAGGACGTCGTGGAACTCCTCCGACTTCGACAGGAACGACTGCCGCAGCAGCGCGAGCTCCTCGAGCAAGCTCTGCAGCACCAGCGCGAGCCCGATCTTGATCGCCGTCGGGTAGACGTCGTTGGTCGACTGGCTGCGGTTGGTGTCGTCGATCGGCGAGAGGAAGGCGTAGTCGCCCTTCTCGCGCCCCGCCATCTCGAGGGCGACGTTGGTGATGACCTCGTTGGCGTTCATGTTGGTCGAGGTGCCGGCCCCGCCCTGGATGACGCCGACGGTGAACTCGTCATGGAACTCGCCGTCGATGACGCGCTGGGCGGCGCGGTCGATGAGGTCGGCCTTGGCGCTGTCGAGCACGCCGATCTCGGCGTTGGCGCGGGCGGACGCCTGCTTGACCATCGCGAGGGCGCGCACCAGATCCGGGTAGACCGAGATGGGGCGCTTGGCGATCGGGAAGTTCTCCAGCGCGCGGGCGGTGTGGATCCCCCAGTACGCGTCGGCGGGGATCTCGAGGGATCCCAGGGAATCGGTTTCGGTACGGGTGCGCGTCATCGCGTCCAAAGCCATGGGTACGTCCTTGTGGGTGTCACGGCGAGCAGGGATGCGACGAGCCTAACGACCGCCCCACCGCACGGATGTGGCCGCGGCGGCCTGCCGGGACATCCGCGTTGTCCGGCTCGTCTATTGCCCGCGTTCACCGTTTGCGCGAGAAGGCCTCGAGCCGTTCCTCGGGGCTCAATGCCGCCATACGCCGCGTCCACTCGGGGGTGAAGTGCCCCGTCGCCTCCGCATCGACGACGGGGACGACGGCGTGGGTGATCGTGTGCTCCCAGACGTGGACGAGGTGGAAGGACCTCCCGGCATCCATGCCGTTGACCTCGTCGGCGGGTCGCGCGAGATCCATCGTGTAACACGAGGCCGCCGCCACGCTCACGGGGACCCCCGCGAAGGTGCCCGAGGTGGAGTAGTGCAGGTGCCCCGCGAGGATCGATCGCACATCGCTGCCCCGGACGACGTCGGCAAGGCCGGGCTGGTCGCGGAGCTCGAGGACGTCGAAGAACGGGATGTGCGTCGGCAGGGGCGGGTGGTGGAGAGCGAGGATCGTCCCGAGGGGTGCGGGTTGGGCGAGCTCGGCGCGCAGCCAAGCGAGCTGCTCGGCGTCGACGTCTCCGTGATGCCAGCCGGGCACGGTGGAGTCGAGGGCGATGAGGCGCAGGCCGCCGAGGTCCCACACCCCCGTCACCGGCGCCTCGGTCGCCTCGCCGTCGAGCAGCTCGCGGCGCAGGGCGGGGCGCTCGTCGTGGTTTCCCGCCACCCAGATCACCGGCGCATCGAGCCGCGCGGCCCAGGGCTCCACTTCGGCGCGAAGGGCGCGGTACGCCTCGGGTTCGCCGAGGTCGGTCAGATCGCCCGTGAAGACCACGGCATCGGGACGCACGCCGGTCGCCTCGGCCGCGGCGAGAGTACGGCGCAGGTGCTGCGCGGTGTCGTATCGGTTTCCCAGAAGGCGGTCGGCGCCCAACAGATGAGTGTCGCTGAGGTGGAGGATCACGCGCGCGGCGGGCGCGTGCTGACCGAGCTGCACGGATGCCATGCGTCCAGCCTAGGAGGGGGCTCCGACATCGTGCTCCGCGGTGTGCCCGCGATCCTGCGGCGATGGCCGATGGCCGACGAGCGCCGGACGCGTGGTCGAGGACGATGCCGTCGCGAACGGCATCCGCTCGGTCGGGGGTCGTGGGTCAGTGATTCAGCAGGATCAGCAGCAGCGCGCCCAGCACCGCCGCCGCGCACACCGCGAAGCAGACGTATGCGCCCACGACCGACAGGCGCTTCTGCCCGTCGCTCAGAGGGTTCTTCTGGGCGGCTTTCGCGACCGCCCGCTCGGCGCGACGACGCTGCTTGTCGCTGAGCACGGTGATGGCATCCGTGAACTCCGCCGGTGCGACCAGCGGCGGACGCCCGCCGCGCACGAGCAGACGCAGACCCAGTGCATAGAAGGTGACCACGATCGATGCGCCCAGGAGCGCCGCGACGAAGACCTGGAGGAACGCCTCCCAGTTGATCCCCATCAGGCGTCCTTTCCGACCTTGTCGCGGTCGAGACGACGGCGGTGGCGCGTCGGACCGGGCTTGCGGGGAACCTTGACCGCGGCCCCCGAGTCGGCGACCTCGCTCATGGCGTTCGCCGACGTGACCGAATCGCGACGCGAGCGCAGGAACAGTCCCAGGATGATGACGACGGCGATCACCGCGTCGACGGCGACGCCCCAGCCGCCGAGCCAGACCACGATCAACGCGGCCGCGGCACCCACCGCACCGGCCGCGGGCAGCGTCAGCACCCAGCCGATCATGATGCGGCCGACGGTGTTCCAACGCACGGTCGAACCGCGGCGCCCCAGGCCCGAGCCGATCACGGACCCCGAGGCGACCTGCGTCGTCGAGAGCGCGAACCCGAGGGCACTGGATGCCAGGATCGTCGCGGCCGTCGAGGACTCGGCCGAGAAACCCTGGGCGGGCTTGACGTCGGTGAGGCCCTTGCCGAGGGTGCGGATGATTCGCCAGCCCCCCATGTACGTACCGAGCGCGATGGTGATGGCGCAGGCGAAGATGACCCACAGCTGCGGGTCGGGGTTCGCGCTGGACTGCCACCCGACGGTGATGAGGGCGAGGGTGATCACACCCATCGTCTTCTGCGCGTCGTTCGTGCCGTGCGCCAGGGCCACCAGCGACGAGGTGAAGATCTGCCCCCACCGGAAGCCGTCGCGGCCATCGGCCTTCATGTCGTAGCGACGGGTGACGCCGTAGGCGATCTTCGTGACGGTGAAGGCGATGATCCCCGCCGTCAGCGGAGCGATCAGCGCCGGGAGGATGACCTTGCTGAGGACGACTCCCGTGTCGATCGCACTCGCGCCCACGCCCACCAGCGTCGCCCCGATGAGGCCGCCGAACAGCGCGTGCGAAGAACTCGAGGGCAGCCCCAGCAGCCAGGTCAACATGTTCCAGGTGATCGCGCCGATGAGACCGGCGAAGATGATCGGCGGGAAGATGTCGGGGCTCAACTGATCCTCGCGGATCATGCCGCCCGAGATCGTCTTGGCGACCTCGGTCGACAGGAACGCGCCGACCAGGTTGAGGCAGGCGGCCAGCAGGACCGCCACCTTGGGCTTCAGCGCACCGGTCGCGATGGGTGTGGCCATCGCGTTCGCGGTGTCGTGGAAACCGTTGGTGAAATCGAAGAACAGTGCCAGCGCGATGACCAGCACGATGATGAGGGCTGCGCTCTCCACCGTTCGCTTTCCGTGAGAAGGAAGAGGGGATGCCGACGGGATCGGCGCGACGAACGAAGAGTTCACCTGGAGTTCGACACTCGTTCACCGAGGTCGCGTCGTCATCCTTTCACCGGCGCGCGCGCTGGTCAAACGCGGGCGGCGCGGCTTCCGGAGCGTCCTCCCGAGCCGATGTCGGCACGGCCGACTACCGTGGAACGGTGACCGACCACCCGCAGCAGCCGACCCCGCCCGTCACCGACCGCCGCCCCGCAGCGCGCACCCACCACGGCGACACGTTCGAGGACCCGTACGAGTGGCTCCGCGCGAAGGACGACGGCGAGGTCGTGGCCCATCTCGAAGCGGAGAACGCCTACACGTCCGCGCGCACCGCCCACCTCGCGCCCCTCCGCGAAGCCATCTTCGGCGAGATCAAGGGCCGGACCCTCGAGACCGACCTGTCCGTGCCCGCCCGCCGCGGCGACTGGTGGTACTACGGTCGCACGGTGGCGGGGGCGCAGTACGGCATCCAGTGCCGGGCTCCCCTGGACTCCCCCGACGACTGGACGCCGCCCGAACTGTCTCCCGACGTATCGGTGCCCGGGGAGCAGGTGCTGCTCGACGGCAACATCGAAGCGAAGGGCAACGAGTTCTTCTCGCTCGGCAGCTTCAGCGTCTCAATCGACGGAACGCGGTTGCTGTACGGCGTCGACATCGCCGGCGACGAACGCTATACCGTGCGGGTGCGCGATCTCACCACAGGTGAGAACCTCGTCGATGAGATCCCCGGGACCTTCGCGGGCGCCGTTTTCTCACCCGACGGACGCTTCATCGTCTATACGACGGTCGACGACGCCTGGCGCCCCGACACGGTCTGGCTCCACGAGATCGGAACCCCCGTCGACACGGACACGCAGCTCTTCCACGAGCCCGACGAGCGTTACTGGGTGGGGGCGGGCTTCACCCGCAGCGAACGCTACCTGCTGATCCAGGTCGGCTCCTCCATCACCTCGGAAGAACTGCTCGTCGACGCCGACGACCTGCGTCGGCAACCGCGTTCCATCTGGCCGCGGCGCGAGGGCGTCGAGTACTCGTCGTCGCACGCCATCGTCGACGACCAAGACGTTCTCTACGTCCTGCATAACGACGACGCCCTCGACTTCGAGCTGGTCAAGGTCTCGGCATCCGACCCCCAGGGCCCGCGCGAGATCGTCATCGCTCATCGCGCCGGCCGCCGACTGCTCGGCGTCGACACGTTCCGCGACTGGGGTGTCGTGGGCTATCGCCGCGAAGGACTCGAGCGTCTCGGTCTGCTGTCGTACGCAGACGGAGACGTGACCGAACTCACCTTCGACGAACCCCTGTACAGCGCCGGCGAAAGCGTCAACAACGAGTGGGCACCGCCGCTGCTGCGACTCGGCTACGGCTCCTTCGTCACCCCGGGCACGGTGTACGACTACGACATCGCGTCGGGCCAGCTGCTTCTGCGCAAGCGCCAGCCCGTGCTCGGCGGCTACGACCCCGCCGACTACGGCCAGGCGCGCGTATGGGCCGACGCCGACGACGGCACGCGTGTGCCCGTGTCGCTGGTGTGGAAGCGGTCGTTCGGCGAGCCGGGTGCCGCGCCGCGCCCGGTGCACCTGTACGGGTACGGCTCGTACGAGCACTCCATCGACCCCGGCTTCTCGGTGGCGCGACTCTCGCTGCTCGATCGGGGCGTCGTCTTCGCCGTGGCGCACGTGCGAGGCGGCGGCGAGATGGGTCGCCAGTGGTACGAAGACGGCAAGCTGCTCGCCAAGCGCAACACCTTCACCGACTTCGTCGCTGCGGCGCGCCATCTGGTGTCCGAGGGCTACACGACACCCGACCGCATCGTCGCCGAGGGCGGCAGCGCCGGCGGGCTGCTCATGGGCGCCGTGGCGAACCTCGCTCCCGAGATGTTCGCCGGCATCCTCGCCGACGTGCCCTTCGTCGACGCGTTGACGACGATCCTCGACCCCTCGCTCCCCCTGACGGTGATCGAGTGGGACGAGTGGGGCGACCCGCTGCACGACGCCGACGTCTACGCCTACATGAAGTCGTACTCGCCGTACGAGAACGTCCGTGCCGACGCGGAGTACCCCCGCATCCTCGCCGTCACCTCGCTGAACGACACCCGCGTGCTGTATGTCGAGCCGGCGAAGTGGGTCGCGCGCCTGCGCGAGGTCGGCGCCGACGCCCTGCTGAAGTGCGAGATGGTCGCGGGCCACGGCGGCGTCAGCGGCCGCTACAACGCCTGGCGGGAGCGCGCCTTCGAGCTGGCGTGGCTGTTGGACGTGCTGGGACTGGCGGAGGCGCCGAGCAAGTGAGAACAGGGGATCGTTCGAGAACAGGAGCGATGCGGCTCGCGCAGTCGGGTTCTCGGACGATTCCCTGTTTTCGCGCACGGGCCCGCGGCTCCTCCCCGACCTCCTGGCATCCGGATCCGTCCACCGTAGGCCCCCGGTAGGCGCCCGGGCCGGAACGGCCCAGGGCATCCTCGGGGGATGAGTGACGCCCTGGTCGAGTTCCTCCGTCGTCGAGGCGGCGCCGTACACACCCGCACCGCGCGCGCGGCGGGATTCACCCCGCACGCGATGGTGACCGCGGTGCGCGACGGGAGGATCGATCGAATACGCCGCTCGTGGCTGGTCCACCCGGAATGCCCGCCGCCCCGTCGGGCGGCCGCCACCCGCGGCGGTCGGCTCACGTGTGTGAGCGCCGCGGCGGAACGGGGTCTCTGGGTACCGCCGGCCGACGACATCCATATCTGGGTGCCGCCGACGGCTTCACGCCTCGATCCCACCCACGTGAAGCTGCACCGCGCAATCGGCCCCGTGCCCCTCGCGAACATCCAGCCCGACGAGCACATCGTCAATGTGTTGTTTCACGTCGCATCCTGTCTGCCACCGGCGGATGCGCTCGCCGTCGGGGAATCGGCACTTCGACATCGCATCGTCGACGCAGAGGTCCTGGCCCGCGTCGTCTGGCGCTCCCCCCGCGCCGCCGAGGTCGCCCGCGTCGCCGGGGCCCTGTCTGACTCGGGTCTCGAGAGTCACTTCCGCGCGCTCCTGACCGCCGCCGCGATCGCGATGCGTCAGCAGGTGCGGATCGACGGTCGTCGGGTCGACGGGCTCATCGGCGAACGACTCGTCGTCCAACTCGACGGGTTCGCGTTTCATCGCACCCCCGCAGACCGGCGTCGCGATCTCGAGCAGGACGCACGGCTCGTGCTGCGGTGGTACACCGTGCTGCGGTTCGATTACGCGCACGTCCTGCTCGACCCCGAGGCCGTGCTCGATCGCATCCGGATAGCCATGGCGCAGGGGCTGCACCTCCCCCCGGCCCCCCGCTAGAGGGAAGGGCTGCGCGGCAGCCGAAGGCTGCGCGGCGGTAGGGCGAGGCAGCGTGACGGCGCGTCGGCACGGCAAGGGCGCCCGACAGCGCGCAGGCACAGCGGAGCGGCGGTCCAGCAGCCGGGCAGCGCGGCGAAGCGGCACCCGCAGGCACCTGCACCTGCACCTGCACCTGCACCTGCACCTGCACCGATCAGCGCAAAGTGCCCGCCCTGCTCAGCACAGGAGATCGTTCCGGAACAGGACGCCACCTCCGGGCCGCGTCCTGTCCTCGACCGATCTCATGCCCACGAACGGGCCCGTCGCGGACGCTCGCGCGCGGCGGCGCCCCACCCCGCGCAAGCGGGACGGGGGGTCGGCCGGAGCAGGTTCAGCCGAACAGCGCGGCGGCCTCTTCGTAGCGGTACAGGGGCACGCTGTTCAGCTCGCCGAGGGCGTCGGCGAAGGGCACGCGCACGATGTCGGTGCCCCGCATGGCGACCATCTGACCCCAGGCGCCCTCGTGCAGAGCGTCGGCGGCGTGGAGGCCCAGGCGCGTCGCGAGCACGCGGTCGAAAGCGGACGGCGACCCGCCGCGCTGGATGTGTCCGAGCACGGTGGAGCGCGTCTCGATGCCGGTCAGGCGCTCGATCTCGGGAGCGAGCAACTCGCCGATGCCGCCGAGGCGCGGGCGGTTGAAGGCGTCGAGGCCCTTGTCGCTGAACGCTTCGTCCATGCCGGTGAGCTTGAAGCCCTCGGAGACGACGACCAGGGGCGCGCGACCGCGGTCGTGGGCGCGCGTGACCTGCTCGACGATCTCGTCGATCGACATGGGCACCTCGGGGATGCAGATGACGTGCGCGCCCGCGGCGATCCCGGCGTGCAGCGCGATCCACCCCACGTGGCGACCCATGACCTCGGCCACCATGCACCGCTGGTGCGAGTCCCCGGTGGTGCGCAGACGGTCCATGGCATCCGTGGCGATGTTGACGGCCGTGTCGAAGCCGAACGAGTAGTCGGTGGCACGCAGATCGTTGTCGATCGTCTTCGGCACGCCGAGAACGTTGATGCCGTCCTTCGACAGGCGGTCGGCCGCGGCGAGGGTTCCCTCGCCTCCGATGGCCAGGATTCCGTCGAGACGGTGCCCGTACATCGTCTTCGAGATGTTCTCGGCGCCGCCGCGCGCACCCTCGTACGGGTTGGTGCGGCTGGTGCCGAGGATGGTGCCGCCGACCTTGGACAGGCCCTTCACCTCGTGACGCGTGAGGGGGAAGAAGTCGGCGTCGACGACGCCGCGCCAGCCGTCGCGGATGCCGACGAACTCGATGTCGTAGTTCGTCGTCCCCTTGAGCACGACACCGCGGATGACCGCGTTGAGCCCGGGGCAGTCGCCGCCGCTAGTCAGGATGCCGATCTTCATTGGCTGGAGTCCTCGCTGTGATTCGGGTGAGGGAGCGGCGCCGTTGCCGTCTTCGACCCTATAGCCGCGAACGGGACCGGTGCCACACGGCGCGAAGCGAGGTGAGGATCGGGGCCGGTCCCACCGTCACGCCCGGTGCCAGCGACGTCCATCGGCGCCCGTGCGGGCCGCCCAGTCCTCCGCCGGTCCAGAGGGTGCCACGGTGTCGAACCAGAACGTCTCGTCGGGTCCCCAGCCCGCCAACACGCTGGCTTCCCGCTCGCCCACATCGACCACGCGCCCCGCCGTCGACAGGTAGCCCGCGACGCTGAGATGCACGCCCACGGCCTCACGCGCCACCGACGCCCAATCGGGCTGAACCCACGCGCCGCTCCTCCCCGTCGTCATCTCCCAGACGTGGCGACGACTCGCGCTGACGGAGACCGGATGCCGTCGACACAACGCCGCCCAGGCGTCGGGACCGTCGATCTCGAGGACCTCGCCCACCGGGGGTGTCACCGGCTGGACACGAGCTGTCGTCCACCCCAAGGAGTCCTCGACGAGGGTGAGACCCACGGGCCCGCCCGCCCCGCGGACGCGAGTCGTGCGCGGCAGAGCGAAGGGCGGCGTCGACCACCATGTGCCCGATACGTCCCGACCGGCGAACTCCCGGGCGAAGCGCCGCTCGTCGGCATCCATGTCGGCGCGCCACCGGGACAAGATGCCGACGGGATTCCCCTCGGGTTCCGCCGGATGCTCCCAGCCCACCGATGCGGGGGTCAGCCGATCGACCGGGCTCGACCACCACGCGGTGAGGGGTGACTCCGCGATCGCCCGCGCCACGGGCTCCAGGACGGGACGCATCTCGTCGGTCGCGAGCAGGATGTCTTCCCCGTGCGGCGGTTGCCAGTACGCGGCCAGATCGACCGTCACGGCAAGCGCCGCCTCGAGGACGGCGTCGGTGAGATCCGGCGGCGCGATGCGGCGCAGCGCGGCGGCCGCGGTCGCGACATCCGCCTCGTCGAACGTCGACGCCCCCGGAACGGGCCCGGCGATCGCGCCAGGATGGGCCAGCAGGTGCCGGGATCCCCTCGGGAACACGTTCACGCCGCCGAGAGCGTCGCGACGATCCCGGCCGCCCCACAGGATCTCGCCGCACAGTCGCCGCCCGCGGGGTCCCGCGAGGAGCGAACCGGGGACCAGGGACATGGCACGACCCTAGCCGCCGGTGCCCGGCCGTCCCTGCTTCGCGCGACACCGCGCGCACGGGCCGCGAACCGCCCCCGCCCGCTGTCATGCCCGTCCGCGCATCGCCCGGGCGTACGCGGCGACGCGGGCACCCACTGCGCCTGCCGACGCGGCGCCCGCCGACACCGCGCCCGCCGACACCGCGCGAACGCCCCGCAGCCGAAGCCGCGGGGCGTCGCGTGTGCGGTGTCAGGCCTTGCCGAGCGCCTGCCGCAGCAGGTGCATGAGGGCCGACAGCTGCACCGAGTCGCTGGAGCCGGGTTCGATCGCCTGACCGTCGAGGGCACGCTGGGCGAGACCCTCTTTCGAGTCGATGAGCTCGGCGATCTTGGTGTCGATCGTGTGCGCGGCGATGATGCGCCACGCCGTCACGGGTTCACCCTGACCGATGCGGTGCACGCGGTCGATCGCCTGCGTCTGCTCGGCAGCGGTCCACGACAGCTCGGCGAGCACCACGTTGGAGGCCGCCTGCATGTTCAGACCGACACCGGCAGCGGTCAACGAGCACACGGCGATACCCACGCCGGGGTCGCTGTTGAATGCGTCGATGGCGGCCTGGCGGGCGGTCGAGGTCTGCTCGCCGCGCACCGACACGGACTTCAGGCCGGAGGCCTTGAAGTGGGCCTCGGCGGCATCCATCACGTCGATGTGCTTGGCGAAGAACACGACCTTGCCGACGGAACGCTGCAGCTGCACGGCGTAGTCGGCGGCGAGGTGCGCCTTGGCCTGACCGATGCGACGGACCATGGTGAAGACGTTCTCGCTACCCGAACCCGCGGCTTTGCTCTCTTCGAGCTCACCGTGGGCGACGAGGCGCACGATGTCCTCGTCGATCGCGCCGGCGGCGAGACCCCGGTCGCCGCGCGCCTCGATGATGCGGCGGTACTTCGCCGCGAGCCGGGCGCCGAGTTCGCGCTCGGCCTGACGGATCGACCGACCGAATTCGTCGTCCAGCTCGACGGGGAGGTCGGCCACGAGCTTGTCGGGCAGGTCGGCCGCCACGTCCTTTTTCTTGCGTCGCACGATGCCCATTGAGATGACAGCCTCGCGCGCCTCCGGGTAGAACGCCTTGTCGGCGGGCGTCAGGCCGGTGGCGTCCAGCTTCTCCATCAGCTCGGAACCGGGCTTCTCGCCGTTGGTCCAGCCCAGGAAGCGCCAGATCGCGTCGAAGTCCTCGACATCGTTGATCAGCGGGGTACCGGTGAGCGCCAACATCAACGGATCGCGCGTCTGCTGACGGACACGGGATGCCAGGGCCAGCACGTTCTGCGAGCGCTGCGACGTGAGGTTCTTGATGAAGTGCGCCTCGTCGACGACGACGCCCTTGAGCCCGATCGACGACAACCACGACAAGTGGCGGTCGAGGATCTCGTAGTTGACGATGAAGATATCGGCGAAGGCGTCGATGTCGGCGCCACCGCCCGAGATGACGGTCGCACGGCGCTGCGGCGTCCAACGCTGCACCTCGCGGGCCCAGTTCATCTTGACGACGTTGGGCACCACGACCAGCAGCGGGTAGGCGTCCGCGACGCTGGCGGCGAGCACCGACTCGGCGGTCTTACCGAGGCCGGGCTCGTCGGCGAGCAGGAACGACCGGTGACCGGTGCGGACGGACTCGAGGAAGCGCGACTGGTGCGGCATGACCTCGAGCCCGCGCGGCGACAGCCGATCGAACTCGGGGACGGGCGGGAGCTCCATGCTGGCGGCCGAGCCGCCCGCGCCCATCTCGAACGCCTTGTAGAGCGGGCCCATGAGCTCCCAGCCGTCGAGACGGCGGCGCGGGGCGTCTCCGGTCGAGCGGGGGGTGAGGTCGGGAGCGAGGAAGGGGTTCGCCATCTGGCGCGCCTCGATGGAGGCCGGGACGACCTGCTTCTCGGCGAGCGCCGCGGGTACGACCGGGGTGATCTTGGGCGCGTTGTCGGTGATGATGAGCTCGTCGGCCGGCAGTTCGGCGCCGGCCTCGAGCAGCCAGTCACGGCGCATGCGACGAGCGACGGGCGATGCCGCCTGGTCGACCTCGAGCAACTGGATGAGCGACGTGTCGCGCGCGGCGGTCTTGGCCAGGATCGTCGCGACCCCGTCGAGGCGCTTCAGCAGCTCGGCGCGGGCGGCGTCCGTGATCTCGGTGTCGGCCTTGACCCGGGCGCGCTCTTCGCGCACGAGGAAGGCGATGACCTGGAACTTGACGCGGTTGGTGGGCCCGAGCTTGCCGCGCTGCGCCTTCGCCTCGACCTCGCGCACCTTGCGCGCGAGGATCGGGATGACGGGGGCTTCGTCGTCGCGTCGGGATGACGTGGTCTTTCTGCGCCGCTGGGTCGAGCTACGGGCGGCGGTTGCCGTGGTCGGCATGCTCCTCCTGAGCGTGTCGTCCGGATGACAGTCCGGAGCGTCCGGCGAACGCCGGTGGATCAGTGACCCCGGAGATGCGCCGCTCGAACCGCCGCCGAAGAAGCGGTGTCGGCGACCCGCAGCGCGTCTACGCCGGAATGGCTCGCGAGAGCGCGGAAGTCGGGGTCGCAACCATTCTAGCGGTCCCCACGGCTTCCGCGCGTGACGCGCACGGATCGATTCGCGAAGCGTCGGCCGGCGCGGGCATCACACCGCGCGCCGCAGGCGCAGGCTGTTCAGCACGACGAAGACGCTCGAGAACGCCATCGCCGCACCCGCGAGCATCGGATTCAGCAGCCCCAGCGCCGCGAGCGGCAGGGCTGCGACGTTGTAGGCGAAGGCCCAGAAGAGGTTGCCGCGGATCACCCGCATCGTGCGGCGGCTGAGCCGTACGGCGGTGACGATCCCGCGCGGGTCGTCGCGCATGAGCGCCACATCACTCGCATGCAGGGCGGCATCCGTCCCCCCGCCCATGGCGATCCCGAGATCCGCGGAGGCGAGGGCGGCGGCATCGTTGACCCCGTCGCCGACCATCGCCACGGTGCGTCCCTCGGCTCGAAGGGCGGCGATCTCGTCGACCTTCCCCTCGGGCAGCACCCCCGCGCGCACCCGGTCGATGCCGAGTTCAGCGGCGACCGATGCGGCGACGTGCGGGTTGTCGCCGGTGAGCAGCACGGGCTCCAGGCCCAGGGCGCGCAGCTCGGCGACGGCCGCGGCGCTCTCGGGACGCACCGTGTCTGCCACCTCGATCACAGCCCGCGCACGCATCGCACCCCGTTCGTCGGGCCACCCGGCCACGATCACGGTGCCGCGCTGCTCGCCGTCGGCGACGGCGGCGCGCAGCACCCGTGAAAGCGGAGCGCCGAGGTCGTCGGCGAGCGCGGGGCGACCCGCGAAGACGCGCACACCGTCGACGACGCCGGTGATGCCACGCCCCGGCAGCGCCTCGAGGTCGGCGGCGACCGCCCCCTCCCCCGCCGCGGCGACGATGGCGTGCGCCACGGGGTGCTCCGATCCGCGCTCTACCGCGGCGATGCGGCGGAGCGCGTCTGCGGCATCCTGATCCTCGTCGACGGTCACGGACGTGACGCTCATGCGTCCAGCCGTGAGCGTGCCGGTCTTGTCGAGCACGATCGTGTCGATGCGCTCGGCCGACTCCAGGGCCGCGGGACCGGTGACGAGGATGCCGAGCTGCGCGCCGCGGCCGGTGCCCACGAGGATCGCGATGGGAGTTGCGAGCCCCAGGGCGCACGGGCACGCGATGATGAGCACCGCCACGGCAGCGGTGAAGCCGGCCGCAATCGGCTGCCCCGCGAGGATCCACGCGACCAGCGTGAGCACCGCCAGCACGATGACGACGGGGACGAAAACGCCCGAGATGCGGTCGGCCAGGCGCTGCACGCGGCTCTTGCCGAGCTGCGCGTCCTCGACCAGGCGGGCGATGCGGGCCAGGCGCGTCTGCTCGCCTACGCCGGTGGCTCGCACGACGAGACGGCCGCCCGAAGCGATCGTTCCTCCCGTCACGGTGGATCCCGGACCGACATCGACCGGGATGGATTCGCCCGTCAGCATGCTCTCGTCGACCGATGCGCGCCCGTCGAGCACGACGCCGTCGGTGGCGACGGTGGCACCGGGACGCACGACGAAGTCGTCGCCCACCGCGAGCGAATCGATGTCGATGCGGCGTCCGTCGGCGAGCTCGGCCTCACGCGCGCCGATATCGAGGAGAGCGCGCAACGCCGCTCCGGCACGACGCGTCGAACGTTGCTCGATCACACGCCCCAGCAAGAGGAAGACGGTGACGGCGGCCGCGACCTCGAAGTAGACGACGGAGGTGGCGTCGTGAACCGGCCCGAACAGCATGACCTCGTGCCGGATGCCGATGCGTCCCGCACTGCCGAACACCAGCGCCCACACGCTCCAGAGGAAGGCCGCGAACGTCCCGAGCGTGATGAGCGTGTCCATGGTCGCGGCGCCGTGACGCGCATTGCGCAGGGTCGCACGGTGGAAGGGCCACCCACCCCACAGCACGATGGGCGTCGTCAGAACGAGCGACACCCACTGCCAGCCGGGGAACTGCCAGGCGGGGATCATCCCGAGCGCGACGACCGGTACCGCCAGCGCGAGCGACACCCACAGCCGCACCCGCAGTGGCGTCGCACCGGGTGCGTCGGCGGTGTCGTGCGCGTGTGCGCCGTGGGCGTCGGCGGGCTCGTGCACGTCGTGCGCCCCGTAAACGTGGTTCGCCTCGCCGGGCCGGTGAGCCGCCACGGGCGTGGCACCGGACGGCAGACCCTCGGTCGCCTCGAGGCCGCGACCGGTCACGGCGTCGATCTCGCCGCCGGGAGCGGGGATCGCGACGGGCGCGGGCATCGGGGCGTCGGCATCCGTACGACCCTGCGGCCGCGCGCCGGGAACATCCGTCGTGACGGCCGGAGCGGATGCCGGAGCACCTGCTGTGCGAGTGGCGGCACGCGGGCGGACGGTGGCGTCGTAGCCGGCGGCGCGCACCGCATCGACCAACGCGGCGGTGTCGAGGTCGGCGGGGTAGCGGACCCGCGCGGTCTCGGTGGCGAGGTTGACCGCGGCTTCGACGCCATCGACACGTCCGAGACGTTTTTCGACCCGGGCGACGCAGCTCGCGCAGGTCATGCCCTGGATATCGATCACCGCCTCGACGGTGGGGGCTGTGGCATCCGTGTTCTCGCGCATGGCTCCTCCTTCGGTCACCTCGTTCCCAACAGGATACCCCCTGGGGGTATTCCGTCGGGCCTGAGCGGACACGACGCAGGACGACGCCGATCTGTACCCCGTCGCGCCGCGTCTTCCCGCGGGGCGACCACGGCGTCTCCCGCGTCATGTCCGCGCACCGATCACCGTGCCGCGCGGTGGGCCCGGCACGGCGCCTCTCCGCACCCACGCCACCGCCGACGCCGGGAACGCCACCCCCGCCCCGCCGCGGCCGCGCGAGCCTACTCTGGAGCGGTGGCCGAGACGATGACGCGCGAACAGCGCACCGTACTCGCCATCGCCGTGCTCGCCTCGTTCGTGTCGTTCCTCGACGGCACCGTCGTCAACGTCGCCCTCCCCGCCATCTCCGGAGAACTTGGCGGAGGTCTGTCCACCCAGCAGTGGGTCGTCGACGCCTACCTCGTCACCCTCGGAGCGTTCATCCTCGTCGCGGGCTCGCTCAGTGACGTCTTCGGACGCGTCGTCGTGCTGCGGGTGGGCCTCATCGGATTCGGCGTCACCTCGCTCGCGATCGCCGCGGCCCCCACCGCCGAGTTCCTCATCGTGGCGCGGGCACTGCAGGGCGTCACGGGCGCATTGCTGGTGCCCAGTTCCCTCGCACTGATCACCTCGACCTTCCGCGGACCCGCACAGGCCCGCGCGATCGGCATCTGGACCGGGGCCACGACCGTCGCGATGATCGCCGGTCCCCTCATCGGCGGTGTCTTCGTCGACACGCTCTCGTGGCGCCTGGTCTTCCTCGTGAACGTCGCGCCTATCGCGGTGACCATGTGGCTCCTCGCGCGCCTCGGTCACCGCGATCACCGCCGCCCCGGCGCCCGCGTCGATATCGTCGGGGCGGTGCTGTGCGCTGCGGGGCTCGGCGGCGTCGTCTTCGCGCTGATCGAGCAGCCGAACCTCGGGTGGGCCTCCCCCGTGATCTGGATACCGGGACTCGTCGGTGCCGCCGCGTTCCTCGGCTTCCTCGTGCGCCAGCGCCTGGCGCGTGACCCGATGATGCCGCTCGATCTGTTCCGTGCCCGCAACTTCTGGGCCGGCAACCTCGCCACCGTGTTCCTGTACGCCGCGCTGTCATTGAACGGCTTCGTCGTGAGCGTCTACCTGCAACAGGGCGCGGGACTTTCGGCGACCCTCGCCGGACTCGCCTCGCTTCCGAGCACGATCCTGATGATCCTGTTGAGTTCGCGCATGGGTGCCCTCGCCGGGCGCTACGGTCCCCGTCTGTTCATGACCGTCGGGCCGCTCGTCATGGCGGTCGGGTCGATCCTGCTGTTGAGCGTCGGCGACGATTTCGACTATTGGACGCAGGTGCTTCCCGGCATCATCGTCTTCGGTCTCGGGCTGACCGCGACCGTGTCACCCCTCACGGCGGCCGTCCTCGGCGCGATCGAGAGCGAACGGTCGGGCATCGCGTCGGCCGTGAATAACGCCGTCTCCCGCGTCGCCGGTCTCCTCGCGATCGCGGCGGTCTCGGCGGTCGTCGGCGGTTCGCTCGACCTCGACGGGTTCCACCGCGCAGCGATCGTCACCGCGGCGCTCATGGTGCTCGGCGGACTCGCGTCGTTCTTGGGCATCCGCAATCGGCTGTCACGTCCGGTCTGACGTGCGCCGTGCGTCGCGGCTCACCAGGGCACGCGGAGTCGGATGCAGCCGATCCGTGGACCGGATCCTGCGTCGTGAGCGGGACGGGATGCCGCGCCGCGCCCCTATCGCGAGGGATCAGCGCAGGATGACGCGCGTCCGCTCGACGTCGTCGGCCATCTGGACGAGCAGCGAATCGACGCCGTCGAAGGCCGTCATCCCGCGCACGCGCTCGACGAAGCGCACCTCGACGTCATGACCGTAGAGGTCGAGCCCCGTCTCATCCAGCACGTACGCCTCGACCTGCCGGGAGTGCACGTCGTCGAACGTGGGATTGGTTCCGACGCTGATCGCCGCAGGGTAGCTGATGCGGCGGGCACCGTCGACGTCGATGAGCCACCCGGCGTAGACGCCGTCTGCGGGCACGAAGCCCTCGAGGTCGGATGACAGGTTCGCCGTCGGGTATCCGAGCTCGCGCCCGCGCTTGAGACCGTGCACCACCTCGCCCCACACGGACGGGGCCCGCCCGAGCAGGCGTGCCGCGGTGGCCACATCGCCGGCGGTGAGTGCCTCGCGGATCCACGTCGACGACACGCGACGATCGGCGTGCACGGCGCGCACGTCGTCGACCACATCGACGCGGAAACCGTGCTCCGCCCCCATGCGCTCGAGCAGGGCCGGGTCGCCCGCTCCCCGTGCGCCGAAACGGAAATCGCGCCCGACCAGCACCGTCCGCGCCTCGAGGGCGTCGACGATGATGCGGCGGACGAACTCCTCCGCCTCGATCGAGGCCAACTCCTCGTCGAAGGTCAGCAACAGGGTGGCATCCACACCCGCACGGTCGAGCAGATCGAGCTTCTGGTGCGGACCGATGACGTCGGGGGGGCAACGCTCGGGCATCAGCACGCTGAGAGGGTTGCGGTCGAAGGTGACGGCCACGACCCGGGCGCCGTCGGATGCGTCGACGCGGGCTCGGTCGATGACCGCGCGGTGACCGGTGTGGACGCCGTCGAATTTGCCGATCGCCACGACCGACGGCCCGAAACCCGCGGGGACGTCCGCCGGGTCGCGGAACACGATCATGTCGTCGTCCGGCGGTGGCGCATCAACCACCACAGGCCGAGGAACGGCAGCACGAGCGGGATGAACAGGTACCCGTAGCCGTAGACCGACCACACCGTGGGGTGCTGGAACAACGCCGGGTCGACCATGCTGAGCGTGCCCACCACGAGCACCCCGATCAGTTCGAAACCGATGGCGATCCACGCGACGCGGTACCAGGCCGATCGTGCCGAGAAGACCAGGGCGAGGGTCGCGAGGATGTAGACGACCGCGGCGAGCGCGGACAGCGAGTAGGCCAGCGGGGCGTCGTCGAACTCGCGCGCGATCTGGACGAAGGAGCGGCCCGTGGCGGCGAGCGCCATGATGCCGTAGACGACGACGAGGACACGGCCGATGCCGGTCATCCCCCGGGAGCGGGTGGGAGTGGTGGATGCCATGACTCGACGATTCTAGTTGGCCCGGGTCGGTGCCGAGCGGCTTGGCCCCGGCCCAGCTCTCTGAACGAGCCGCCCGACGGCTTCGACAGGTTCAGCCACCACCCTCGCGAGGTCCGTGAGCGCGTCGAAGGGACCGGGTTCGGCGTGCTCAGGCGAGCTGCACCGTCCAGATGATGTACATGCGCCACACCATCACGGCGACGGCGAGGGCGGCGACGCCCATGACGACCGTGCTCCAGCGGCTGCGCTCGAGGAGCGCCCAGGCCGCGCCCGCGATCGGCACGAGGGCAGCCGAGACGAGGTAGGTCCAGAACTCCAGCAGGCTACCCGAGGGCGGGTTGCCCGTGAACGGCGCGATGATCGCCACCACGATCTGCACGATCAGCAGCAGCTCGATGAGCGCGAGCGAGCCGACCGTCACGTCGCCCGGCCGGCGGCCGATGAGACCGGCGACGATGGCGACGGTTCCGGCGAGCACGGCGACGCCGACCTGCGCGAGAGTGAACCAGAGGATCATCGGACGGCCTCCTCGGGCATGTTCATGACGCTCTTCAACTGCGCGCCCCGCTTCTCGACGATCCCGATCAACCGGCCGTGGGGGTCGATCGCCGCGGCGATCGGTCCGGTCAGGCGACCGCCGCCGTCGATGCGTTTGCCGTGGCGCAGGTCGCGCGCCTCGTCGGCGCCGACGGCCAGCGCGCCGACCACGGTGGCCGCGGCGGTCGCGGGGTTCACGAGACGTTCCTCGGCAATGTCATCGACGGATGCCGCGGCACCGACCTCGAACGCGCCGATCCGCGTACGACGCAGCATCGTCAGATGCCCTCCGACGCCGAGGGTGCGGCCGAGGTCACGGGCGAGCGCGCGGATATAGGTGCCGCTGGTGCAGTCGACGACGACGTCGAGCTCGAGGATGCCGTCACCCCGGCGCACCTCGCGCACCTCGAAGCGCGAGACCGTCACGCGGCGCGCCGTGAGCTGGACCTCCTCGCCCGCGCGGGCGAGGTCGTACGCTCGGCGCCCGGCGACCTTGATGGCCGAGACGGTGCTGGGCACCTGCTCGATCTCACCGGTGAGGGCGGCGATCCCGGCCGCGATGGACCCGTCGGTGATGGCGGCGACGGATGCGGCCTCCGCCCGCGAGGTCTCGACCCCGTCGGCGTCGTCGCTGTCGGTCGAGACGCCGAGAAGGATCGTCGCCTCGTAGGTCTTGTCGGCGCCGACGATGAAGGTGAGCAGTCGGGTCGCTCCCTCGACGCCCAGCACGAGCAGGCCGGTCGCCATCGGGTCGAGCGTGCCCGCGTGCCCGATCTTGCGGGTGCCCAGGGCGCGCCGCGCGCGCGACACGACGTCGTGGCTGGTGATGCCTCCGGGCTTGTCGACCAGGAGGATGCCGGGACGCACCATCAGCAGAAGTCCCCGAACACCTGGACGGGGTGGGTGGGATCGGAGTTCTCGACGATGACGGATGCCGCGGCTTTCGGTCGCGCCGTGCGGAGGTAGTGCTTCTCGGCCTCGGGCAGTTCCGGACGGGGCGTGCCGATGGGCGGGTTGCTCTCGAGCCAGATCGAGAAGTTCCAGAGTCCGCGCACCTCGGAGGCGTGGAGGAAGCGTCCGGAGACGACGAGCACCGCGTCGGCAGGGGCGACCTCGCCCGACCCGAACGACTCGCCCGCTCGGAAGGGCGCGATCAGGCGCTCACGGGCGCGCGGCGCCCCGTCGGCGAGGGCCGCTCGGAAGACCGCCGTGCCCTCCTCGTCGACAGCCGCCGCGAACGCATCGGCGAAGGCGCCCGCCTCCGCGGCGTCGAGCGCGTCGACGGCGACCACGACGCGCCCCGCGCGGGCGTTCTGCCGCATCAGGGCGACCAGGCTCCGCTGCAGATCACGGGCGGTGTTCTCGGACGACGACATGCTCCCAGCCTACTTTCGACCGCCGACACCGGCCCGCGCACTCCGCGGGAACGCCGGCACGCAGAACAAGGTCCCCGCCGCGGCTCCCTCACTCCGCCGGGTCCGCCCGTCGCCTCCTAGGCTGGAGGGATGCCAGGACTCGCCGCCCCGCTCGTCGAGTGGTACACCGATGCGGCGCGCGACCTGCCCTGGCGTCGCGAGGGCTTCGGCGCGTGGGGAACTCTCGTGAGCGAATTCATGCTGCAGCAGACCCCCGTCGCGAGGGTCGTCCCGCACCTCGAGGCCTGGCTCACCCGCTGGCCGACTCCCGCCGACCTCGCCGCCTCGCCCCCGGGTGACGCGGTCACGCAGTGGGCGAATCTCGGGTATCCCCGCCGGGCGCTGTGGCTGCACCGGGCGGCGGTCGAGATCCGCGATCGGCACGACGGCGTGGTCCCGCGCGACGTCGACGCGCTGCTCGCCCTCACCGGCATCGGCGACTACACCGCGCGCGCGGTGGCGGTCTTCGCGTACGGGGATCGGCATCCCGTCGTCGACACCAATACCCGTCGCGTCCTCGCCCGTGCCGTGGAGGGACGAGCGCAGCCCGGTCCCCCGCACCGTCGCGACCTGGAGCGAATGGATGCCGAGCTCCCCGACGATGTCGCCGCGTCCGCGGTCGTGAACGCGGCGGCGATGGAACTCGGCGCGATCGTGTGCACCGCCCGCTCGCCGAAGTGCGGTCTCTGCCCGCTCGCCGCGCAGTGCGCGTGGCGCGCGGCCGGCTATCCCGAATCAGAGGATCGCCGGCGCCGTCAGGCGACGTACGAGGGCAGCGACCGCCAGGCGCGCGGCGCGGTGTTGAAAGCCCTCCGCGAGGCCGCCCCCTCGCCTGTCCCGCTGTTCGCGGTGCTGCCGGACTGGCCGGATGCGGCCCAGCGCGACCGGGCGATCGACTCGCTCGTGGCCGACGGTCTCGCCGAGGCGGTCGACGGCTATCTGCGCCCGCCGGGCCACCCGGCATCCTGACCGTCCCCGCACCGCGGGGAAACCCGTGTCCGCAGGCCGCGACAGGCGGGACACGGGTCGCCCCCTCCTGCGTCATGCCGTCCGCCGCGCCGCACCAGCCGCGCGACACCGGCCGGAAGGGATGACACGGGCCGCTGGTGCCCGAATCTGAAACCCACCGTCCCGGCGAGAACGACGAACGGCCGGACACCACCCGTTCGGGGCGGCATCCGGCCGTGGCGCGCAGCGCCTCAGGCGCGCGAGGTGCCCTCGGAGTCGTCGAGGTCGTCCTCGTCGCTCGCGGCGGCGTCGTGGTCTTCGTCTTCGTCGCGCGGCTTCACGTACGGGTCGGCGTCACCGGCGTACGCAGCGGATGCCGCAAGACCTGCCACCGACTCGTCGCGTTCGCGCGCTTCGCGCAGGAGCGCCGCGATGTGGTCGGCGTTCTCGGGGATCGCGTCTAGGATGAACTCCAGCGACGGGGTGAGACGCGTGTTGAGGTTCTTGCCGACCTCGCTGCGCAGCAACCCGGTCGCCGACTTCAGTGCCGCCGCGGTGTCGTTGCGATGCGCCTCGTCGCCCATGACGGTGTAGAACACCGACGCGTGCTGGAGGTCGCCGGTGACGCGCACGTCGGTGATGGTGACGAATCCGAGCCGCGGGTCGCGCAGCCCCTTCTCGAGCCGTTCGGCCAGCACCACACGGATACGGTCTGCCACCCGAGCCTGTCGTTCCCCTGCCACAACCTTCTCCTTTGTCTTCATACCGCCGCGAGTCGAGCGCCCCGCGGCTCATTGCCGAGTGGGAGGCGCGTCGCGGGGCAACTGCACCAGCGTAGGCCGGAGGGGTGTGCATCTCCGAGAGCATCGGGGTAGGGGCCCCGCTCTGCTCTCGGAGATGCACACCCCGCAGGCCGAAGCGGGAGCCGCGCCTGGTGACACGACTCCCGCTCGACGATCAGCCTCGCGGCTTCTCGATGAGTTCCGTCGTTTCGATCTCATCACCGATCTGGATGTCGTTGAACTTGCCGAGACCGATACCGGCCTCGAAGTCCGTACGCACCTCGGTGACGTCGTCCTTGAAGCGACGCAGCGACTCGATGGCCAGGCCGTCGGCCAGTACGACACCGTCGCGGATGACGCGGGCCTTGGCGTTTCGCGTGATCGTTCCCGATCGCACGATGACACCGGCGATGTTGCCGAACTTCGAGGAGCGGAACACCTCGCGGATCTCGGCGACACCCGACTGCACCTCTTCGAACTCCGGCTTGAGCAGGCCCTTGAGCGACTGCTCGACGTCGTCGATCGCGTTGTAGATGACGGAGTAGAACCGCACGTCGACGCCCTCGCGGGCGGCGCGCTCACGGGCCTTCGTGTCGGGACGGACGTTGAAGCCGATCACGATCGCGTTGTCGATCGTGGCCAGGTTGATGTCCGACTCGGTGATCGCACCCACACCGCGGTGGATGATGCGCAGCTGGACGCTGTCATCGACCTCGATCTTGAGCAGCGACTCCTCCAGCGCCTCGACGGCACCGGAGACGTCACCCTTGATGATGAGGTTGAGCGACTCGACCTTGCCCTCTTCGAGAGCGCGGGTGAAGTCCTCGAGCGAGATGCGCTTGCGGGCCTTGGCCAGCTGGGCGTTGCGCTGAGCGGCTTCACGCTTCTCGGCGATCTGACGTGCAGTGCGGTCTTCCTCGGCGACGATGAACACGTCACCGGCGCGAGGCACGGAGTTCAGACCCTGCACCGAGACGGGACGCGACGGGTAGGCCTCGTCGACCGCATCGCCGTTCTCGTCCATCATCGCGCGGACGCGTCCGTACGCGGTGCCCGCGACGATCGCGTCGCCGACACGCAGCGTTCCCGACTGGATGAGCACCGTGGCGACCGAACCGCGACCCTTGTCGAGCTTCGCTTCGATCGCGATACCGCGGGCTGCCTTGTTCGGGTTGGCCGTGAGGTCGAGCCCGGCGTCGGCGGTGAGCAGAACCGCATCCAGGAGAGCCTGGATGTTGAGGTTCTCGCGAGCCGACACGTCGACGAACATGACGTCTCCGCCGTACTCCTCGGCGACCAGACCGTACTCGGTGAGCTGCTGGCGAACCTTGGCGGGGTTGGCGTCGGGCTTGTCGACCTTGTTCACCGCGACCACGATGGGCACGCCCGCTGCCTGGGCGTGGTTCAACGCCTCAACCGTCTGGGGCATGATGCCGTCGTCGGCCGCGACCACGAGGATCGCGATGTCGGTCACCTGCGCACCACGGGCGCGCATGGCGGTGAACGCCTCGTGACCCGGGGTGTCGATGAAGGTGATCGCGCGCTCGATGCCCTCGTGCTCGGTCCAGATCTGGTAGGCGCCGATGTGCTGCGTGATGCCGCCGGCCTCGCCCGCGACCACGTTGGTCTGGCGGATGGCGTCGAGCAGTCGCGTCTTACCGTGGTCGACGTGGCCCATGACGGTGACCACGGGAGGACGGATCTCGAGATCGTCCTCGCTCTCGGCCTCGAGCTCGGCATCGAGGTCGAGACCGAAGCCCTCGAGGAGCTCTTTGTCTTCGTCCTCGGGCGAGACCATCTGGATCTTGTAGCCGAGCTCGGCGCCGAGCACCTCGAAGGTGGCCTCGTCGAGCGACTCGGTCGCGGTGGCCATCTCGCCCAGGTTGAACAGGATGGTCACGAGCGTTCCGGGCTGCACGTTGTAGCCGCGCAGGGCCTCGAGCTTGTCGGCGAAGTCGGAGATCGACGCCCCGCGACGCAGGCGGATGATCTCGCCGTTGCCCTTCGAGACGTTGACGCCGCCGACGACCGGCGCCGACCGCATCTCGAATTCCTGCCGCTTCGCCCGACGCGACTTGCGCTGCTTGGACTTGCCGCCACCCTTACCGAAAGCACCTGCGGTACCACCGCCGGGGCCACGGCCACGACCGCCACCGCCACCGGGGCGACCGGCGAAACCGCCGCCACCGGGAGCACCGGGGGCGCCGCCGGGACGCTGGAAGCCGCCACCGGCACCGCCGGGACGACCGGGGCCGCCAGGACGCTGCTGGAACGGAGCGCCGCCGGGACGACCGGCGCCACCGGGACGACCGGCACCGCCGGGGCGCGGAGCGCCGGGACGCGGGGCACCGGGACGCGGGGCCTGCGGACGCGGGATGTTGCCCGGGGTCGGGCGCTGGCCCATGCCCTGCGCCGAGGCGAACGGATTGTTACCGGGACGGGGGCCGGAGGCCCGCTGGCCCATGCCCTGCGCCGAGGCGAACGGATTGTTACCGGGGCGGGCGCCACCGGGACGCGGGGGCGCACTGGGGCCGGGCTTCGGCGGCGTGGAGCCGGGGCTCGGCGGCGACGACGGGGTCGCCGCCGGAGCCGCGGGCTCGGCGGCGGGCTTCGCCGCGGGTGCGGCGGGAGCCGGGGTCGACGGCGCGGGAGCCGGAGCAGCCGGGACGGCGGCAGCGGCGGGTGCCGCCGGAGCGGCGGGCTTCGCCGGTCCGGGGGTGGGTCCCGAGGGACGGGCGCCGGGGGCCGCGGCGGGACGGGCGGGGCCGGGACGGGCGCCGGATGCCGGGCGCGCCGCAGGCGCGGCGGAGCTGGCATCGGAGGATCCCGAGGAGCTCTCGGCCGCGAGAGCGGCGCGGAGCTTACGAGCCACGGGGGGCTCGATGGTGGATGAGGGGCTCTTGACGAATTCGCCGAGCTCCTTCAGCTTCGCAAGCGCGACCTTGCTGTCGACGCCGAGCTCGGAAGCGATCTCGTGCACGCGTGGTTTTGCCACAATTCTCCTGTCTGAGGGCCTACCCCGGACAGGGCAGACCGCTAGTTGCGGACGGGTCTCATTTCGAGCCGTTCACTTCGTGTCCATAGCCGTTCAGCCTTTTCGCTGGAGGTGTGATTCGAAGGTCTGCGTGTCAAGCGGGCCTGACACACGCAATGCTCGTACGAAGGCGCGACGCGTGAGAGCTTTCCTCACGCACGCGTCCGTCTCGTGCACCCACGCTCCCCGGCCCGGGAGGACCGCCCGCTCGTCAAAGACGAGGGCCGTTCCGTCGGCGACCACCCGCAGAAGCGAGGATCGGGGGGCGCGTGCGCGGCATCCGACGCACGTTCGTACTGGTTCCATCGTACACCTCGCCGTCGCTGCAGCGACGGACGCTCAGTTGTCTTCGAGGATGCTGTCGGGCTGGATGTCGATCTTGGCGCCCGTGAGCTTGGCGGCGAGACGGGCGTTCTGGCCCTCCTTGCCGATGGCGAGCGACAGCTGGTAGTCGGGGACCAGAGCGCGCACGGCCTTGGTCGAGGCGTCGAGGACGAACGACGAGGTCACCTTCGCCGGCGACAGAGCGTTGGCGACGAAGCGGGGCAGCTCGGCGTCGTAGTCGATGATGTCGATCTTCTCGCCCGCGAGTTCTTCGGTGACCGCGCGCACGCGACGGCCGAGCTCGCCGATGCAGGCTCCCTTGGCGTTGACCGTCGGGTCGTTCGCCTTGACGGCGATCTTGGAGCGATGTCCGGCCTCGCGCGCGAGCGAGACGATCTCGACGAGCCCCGCGGCGATCTCGGGCACCTCGAGCGCGAAGAGCTTGCGGACGAGACCCGGGTGCGTACGCGAGACGGTGATCTGCGGCCCCTTGTTGCCCTTCGAGACGGAGGTGACGTACACGCGCAGACGAGAGCCGTGCGTGTAGGTCTCACCGGGCACCTGCTCCTCGGGGGGCAGGATCGCCTCGACGGTGCCGAGGTCGACGTGCACCATGCGCGGGTTCGGCCCCTGCTGAACGACGCCGGCCACGATGTCGCCCTCTTTGCCGCGGAACTCCCCGAGCACCGCGTCGTCGGCGATGTCGCGCAGACGCTGGCTGATGACCTGTTTGGCCGCGAAGGCGGCGATGCGGCCGAAGTCATCGGAGGACTGCTCCTCTTCGCCGATGACGATGTCCTCGTCGTCGGTCACGGGCGTGAACACGCCGACGTGGCCGGTCTTGCGATCGAGCTCGACGCGCGCACCGGCGGGGATCTCACCGGTGGGCGAGATGTGCTTGGCGTAAGCGGTCAGGATCGCCTGCTCGATGATGCGCGCGAGTTCGTCGAAGGGGATCTCCTTCTCGCGTTCGATCGTCTTGAGAAGTGCGAGATCGATGTCCACAAGGCCCTCCGTTATTCAGCTCTCGTCGACGCGACCGGCGCCGACAACCCCCCTACGATACCCGGGATGCCACGGGCCTGGCGACCCGGCCGGCGCCGCAGTCGTTCTTGCACAGCGGTTTCCCGGGTGCGGCCGCCGCGACCCGGGATCGGCGAGCGACCGGGCCGTGCACAACTCCGGAGAAACGACGCTCGCCGCGCCCAGCCTCTGCGGCAGCACGCTGTTCGCTCCCGCGGGTGGCCCGAAAGTCAGGAGTTCTGCACGGTCAGGGCGCGGCTGATTCCCTCGAGCGGGTTCGCCGCGAGCTTGGCGACCACTCCCCCCTCGACCAGGCGGCGCGCCGCGGTATCGGGCTTTCGCGCGGCCTGGTCGACGACGCACGCACCGAACTCCGCGGCGAGAGCCCCACGCGGGTGCGCGGCCATCACCTCGGCCAGGAACGACGCGGGCAGCGCGTCGGGGCGCGCGCCCGAGATGTCGAGGGCGGTCGCCGTCTCGAGCAGGTAGCCCTCGGCATCCATCGCCGGGTCGACGCTCGGCCAGTTGTGTCGCACGATCACCTCGAGGACACGCTCACGCCGCTCGTGGGGCCACCCCGCGCCGGCCGTCACGGCGATGCCGACGTGACCGCCGGCGTGCTCGTACGAGAGGGTGTGGTTGTCGAACTCGCTGACCGTGCCGATGTCGTGCAGGATCGCGCCGACGTACAGCAGCTCGTGGTCGATCCCCGACACGCCGTCCACGAGGGCGAACGCCTCCGCCCAGAGCCACGAGCGCAGAGCGTGGGCGGTGATCGCGGGTGACTGGTACTGCTCGGCCAGCGCCAGGGCGCCGCGGGCGGCGAGCGTGTCGGGAACGGGGATGTCGGCGATCTGCACGGGGCCTCCGGGGTCGATGAAGTCCCACTCTCGCGCACCACCGACCGCCGGGGCAGATGCCCGACGGCCACCCTCCGACGCCTTCCTGCCAGCGGCGGCCACAACGCCGGGATCGTCTCCGGCGCGAACGGCGGCCGCACCGGGATCGTGCACCTCCGCGGCCGGGGAGTGGTCCGGTCTTCCGGCGGTGTGCATCCGCGCCGAGCGGATGCCGCGGCACGGGGGCCGCGGCATCCGGACCGTGGTCAGCTGACCGGCGTGGCGTGCCAGATGCGGTCGAGGTAGTCGCGCATCGCCCGGTCGGAGGAGAAGTACCCGCTGCGCGCGACGTTGAGGATCGCGGAGCGCACCCAGGTGTCCTGGTCGGCGTAGGCGACGTCGACCCGGTCCTGAGCGTCGAGGTAGGACCGGAAGTCGGCGAGCGCCATGAACCGGTCGTCGTAGAGGAGGTTCGACACGAGCGGCTCGAACACCGTCCGGTCACCGTCCGAGAACGCGCCCGACGCGATGAGGTCGATGGCGCGACGCAGCTCGTCGTCCGCCTGGTAGAAATCGGCGGGCCGATAGCCCTCGGCCCACAGGGCCTCGACCTCGGGCTCGCTCATGCCGAAGAGGAAGAAGTTGTCGTCGCCGACGAGACGGCGGATCTCGACGTTCGCGCCGTCGTCGGTGCCGATGGTCAGGGCACCGTTCAGGGCGAGCTTCATGTTGCCGGTACCCGACGCCTCCTTGCCCGCGAGCGAGATCTGCTCCGACAGGTCGGCGGCGGGGATGATGCTCTCGGCGAGGGTGACGTTGTAGTTGGCCGGGTAGAGGACCTTGAGCTTGCCCTTCACCCGATCGTCGGCGCTCACGACCTCGCCGACGGCGTTGATCAGGTGGATGATGCGCTTGGCCATTCCGTAACCGGGGGCGGCCTTGGCACCGAACAGGAACGTGCGCGGCTGCACGGCATCCACGTCGAGACGGCCCGACACGATGCCCTCGTAGGTGCTGACGATGTGCAGCACCTTCAGCGTCTGGCGCTTGTACTCGTGGAGGCGCTTGATCATCACGTCGAGCATGTGGCCGTCGTCGAGCGGGGTCTCGCCCCGCGCCTCCAGCACGTGACTCAGGCGCCGCTTGTTCGAGGCCTTGACCGCGGCGAAGCGCTCTCGGAAGTCGACGTCGTCGGCGAGGGCCTCGAGGCCGCGCAGACGTTCGAGGTCGACGGTCCACCCCGCTCCGAGCGCCTCGGTGATCAACGCCGAGAGGTCGGGGTTGGCCAGGCGGAGGAATCGGCGCGGCGTGACGCCGTTGGTGACGTTGGTGAACTTGTCAGGCCACATCTCGGCGAAGTCCTTCAGCACGTTGTCGCGCAGCAGCTGGGAGTGCAGCTCGGCGACGCCGTTGACCTTGGAGCCGGCGACCGTGGCGAGGTACGCCATGCGCACGGAGCGGGACGGGTGCTCGCCGATGATCGACATGTTGCGGATGAGCATCTCGTCGTCGCCGAAGCGCTCGCGCACCTCGAGGAGGAACTCGTCGTTGATGCGGTAGATGATCTCGAGGTGGCGCGGAAGCAGACGGCCGAGGAGGTCGACCGACCACACCTCCAACGCCTCGGGCAGCAGCGTGTGGCACGTGTACGCGAAGCACTTCTGCGTGATGGCCCAGGCGGCATCCCAGTCGAGCTTCTTCTCGTCGACGAGCACGCGCATGAGCTCGGGCACGCCGATGACGGGGTGCGTGTCGTTGAGCTGGAAGATGACGCGCTCGGGGAGGTTCTCGATGTCGAAGTCGGCCGGCAGGACGTTGTCGATGAAGTCAGCGATGGAGGCAGCGACGAAGAAGTACTGCTGCTGCAGGCGCAGCTCCTTGCCCTGCGGGGTGGAGTCCTCGGGGTAGAGCACCTTCGAGATGTTCTCGGCGAAGGTCTGCGCGCGCACCGACTGGACGTAGTCGCCGGAGTTGAAGGTGTGCAGGTCGAAGGCGTTGGTGGCCACCGCGCGCCACAGCCGGAGGGTGTTCACCCGGCCGTTGTGGTAGCCGGGAACCATCATGTTGTAGGGCACCGCGAGCACGTTCCACTCCGGAACCCAGCGCGTGCGTTCGACACCGTCGTCGTCGTAGGTCTCGGTGGTACCGGCGAACGAGATGGTCTGCGCGGCCTCGGGGTGGGCGAAGTCCCACGGCGAGCCCATGCGCAGCCACGCGTCGGGCTGCTCGATCTGCTGCCCGTCGGCGAATGCCTGGCGGAAGATGCCGTACTCGTAGCGGATGCCGTAGCCGATCGTCGGCACGCTCATGGTCGCGAGGGAGTCGATGAAGCAGGCGGCCAGACGTCCGAGTCCACCGTTGCCGAGCCCGGGCTCGATCTCGACCTGGCGCAGGTCGTCGATGTCGATCCCGCACTGCGCGAGCGCCTCGGTGGCGATGTCTGTCAGGCGCGAGGCGAGGAGGTTGTTGTCGAGCTGGCGGCCCAGCAGATACTCCGCGGAGAGGTAGCAGACGGTCTTGGCCTGCTGCGACTTCTGCTGGGCGCGGTCGTCGAACCACCGCGCCATGAGGTAGTCGCGCACCGTCAACGCCAGAGCGAGGTACTGGTCGTTGACGTCGGAGTTCGACAGCGTGACGCCCTGGTCGAAATTCAGGTTCTGCAGGAACTGTTTCGCGAAGCCGTCGACGGATGCCGCGGGGGCGACGACGGGCGCAAGGGCCAGCGGATGGGTGGGACGCAGCTCTGAGGTGTTCTCGGGCACCTTCCGACCGTAATGAGTCGCGCACCGCAGTGCCAAGACGGCAACGGCAACGACACACGATCTTCACCCCCGTGCCGCATTCCTGCCAGGAACCCCACAAGATCGCGCCCGATGCGCGCGCCCGGGTGTCGCGGTCCGGGAAGAGGCAATACGGTGCCGGAATGCCGCCCTCCGCCCGTTCCGCCGCGCGCGATGCCGAGGCCAATCCCGCGTTCCGCCTCGCCGCCCGCGCCGGATACGTCGCCAATGGCATCCTGCACCTGCTCGTCGGCGGGCTGGTGCTCGCCGTCGGCTTCGGCGCCGCGGAAGACGCCGACCAGACGGGGGCCTTCCGCGCTCTGGCCGCACTCCCGCTCGGGGCCGTGGCGCTCGGGGCCCTGGCGGTGGGCCTGGTGGCCCTCGGCTGCTGGCACCTGCTGCAGGCCGTCGTCCCGCGCCGACTGTCGGGACGGAGGCGACTCGCGCGGATCGCGGCCGAGGCTCCGCAGGGCATCGTGTTCGTCGTGATCGGGCTGATCTCGGCATCCGTCGCTCTGGGGGCCCGTCCGCGCGCCGAGCAGGCCGCCGAGGACGCCAGCGGGCTCGTGCTCACCCTCCCGATCGGCGGGCTGGTGCTGGGAGCCGCAGGACTCGCCGTGGCGGGGGTGGGAATCGGGTTCCTCTGGATGGGGGCGCGGCGGTCGTTCCACACCAAGGTGTCGTTGCCGCCCGGTGCCGCGGGTCACGTGCTGAGCGCTCTGGGCGTCGTGGGCTTCCTCGCGAAGGGGGTCGCTCTGGCGATCGTCGGCGTGTTGCTGGTGATCGCCGCCGTCAGGATCGAACCCGACACCGCGGGCGGCCTCGACGGCGCGGTCTCGGCGCTCATCTCCTTGCCCGCGGGTCCATTCCTGGCCGTGCTCGTCGGCGCGGGTTTCCTCGCCTACGGTGTCTTCACCGTGTTCCGGGCGCGCTACGCGCGTCTCGACGCCTAGCCTCCGCCCGCGCGGGGCCGGGACACGACGCAGGACCTCCCGGGGTCCTCGCCGTACGCGACGTCCACGTTCCGGGCGATGGCCGGCGAATCTTCTGCGTTGTGTCCGAGCCGCCCATGAGACCGGCCCAAAGCACTGTGCAGGAGAGGCAGCCGGCGGCGGCCCTCCTCAGTCGAGGTCGGGGTCGCGTCCGGTGCGCTCGCCCGTCTCGAGCGTGGCGATGAGGGCATGGTCCTCGGTATCGAGGGTGAAATCGAACACGTCGCCGTTCTCGCGGATGCGCTCGAGCGACACCGACTTCGGGAACACCACGAGACCGCGATCGAGGTGCCACCGCACGACGACCTGAGCCGGGGTCTTGCCGTATCGCTCGGCGATGTGCGCGAGCAGGGGCTCCTGCAGCAGTCCGCCACGCGCCAGCGGCGCCCAGGACTCTGTCACGACGCCGTTCGCGGCATCCCAGTCGACGAGGGCGTTCTGGGGGAAGCGGGGGTGCAGCTCGACCTGGTTCACAGTGGGGAGGACCCCGGTCTCGTCGCGCAGGCGTTCGAGGAGCGGGATCGAGAAGTTGCTCACACCGATCGAGGTCGCCCTGCCGTCCTGCTGCAGACGCTGGAGCGCCCGCCAGGTGTCGACGTAGCGGTCGGCGCTCGGAATCGGCCAGTGGATGAGGTACAGGTCGACGCGGTCGAGGCCCAGCTTCGCGGCGCTGGCGTCGAACGCGCGCAGCGTCTCATCGAACCCGTGGTCGTCGTTCCAGACCTTGGTGGTGACGAACACGTCGTCGCGCTCGAGACCCGACGCGCGCAGCCCCTCGCCGACCTCCCTCTCGTTGCCGTAGAGCGCGGCCGTGTCCACGTGACGGTAGCCCGCGGCAAGCGCTCCCTCGACCAGGCCCGCGGTGACCTCGGCGGGCACCTTGTACGTACCGACGCCGAGCTGCGGAATCGTGGAACCGTCGGACAGCGACAGGCGGGGAGCGGCGATCATGGCATCCACGCTATCGAGATGCCCGCCCCTTCCCGCGGCTCTTGACCGCGAGACGGCATCTCGCCGACATATCGGTTGCAGGCTGCGACCGACTCGTCAGCGAGACGCCGACTCGCGGAGAGATCAGCGGTCGGATGCCGTTCGGTGCGGAGCTCAGCGGGTGAGGGCGGCCAGGGCGTCGTCGACGGAGAGCGTCTCGCGCTCCCCGGTGCGGCGGTCCCACAGCTCGACCTGTCCGTCGGCGGCGCCGCGGCCCACGATGAGGATGCGCGGGATGCCGACCAGCTCGGCGTCGCCGAACTTCACACCGGGCGAAACCTTGGGGCGGTCGTCGTAGAGCACGTCGAGGCCGGCGGTCTCGAGCTGGGCCGACACCGACGCGGCGAGATCGAACGCGACGGCATCCCGTCCCGTCGCCACCACGTGCACGTCGAACGGCGCGACCGAGGCCGGCCAGATCAGCCCCTTGGCGTCGTTGTTGAGCTCGGCGATGATCGCGAGGATGCGGGTGACGCCGATGCCGTACGAGCCCATGGTGACGGTCGCGAGCTTGCCGTTCTCGTCGAGCACCTTGAGCCCGAGCGCCTCGGCGTATTTGCGACCGAGCTGGAAGACGTGGCCGATCTCCATTCCGCGAGCGAGCTCCACCGGTCCCGAGCCGTCGGGGGCCGGGTCGCCGGGTCGGACCGTGGCGACCTCGACGAAGCCGTCGCCGACGAAGTCGCGGCCGGCGACGAGGGAGTGCACGTGCTTCTGGTCGATGTTCGCGCCGGTGATCCACGCGGTGCCGTCGACGACGCGGGGGTCGAGCACGTAGCGGATCTTTGTCGCGGATTCCTCGCCGAGCACGGGTCCAGTGGGCGACCACGGGCCGATGTAGCCCTTGACCAGCAGCGGGTTCTTGGCGAAGTCCGCGTCGGTGGCGGGCTCGACCTCCGCCGGGGCGAAGGCGACCTCGACGCGCTTGTCGTCGACGTCTCGGTCTCCGGGAAGGCCGACGACGACCAGTTCGCGCGCGCCGTCGAGGTGGGTGAGCGCCAGCACGACGTTCTTGAGCGTGTGGGCCGCGGTCCACGCGGTGGCCTCCGCGGTGGCAGGGCCGGCGATGCCGGGAGCCGGGGCGGCGAGGTGCGCGTTGGAGTGGTCGACGAGGGTCGCGATCGTCGGGGTGTTCGGCGAGTCGAAGATCTCGGCATCCGGCTGCCCCTCGATCGGAAGCGCCTCGGGGGCGACGGTCGTGAACGCCTCGACGTTGGCCGCATAGCCGCCGGCGGAGCGGACGAAGGTGTCCTCGCCGATGGGGGTCGGGTGCAAGAACTCCTCGGACTTCGATCCGCCCATGGCTCCCGCGTCGGCGGCGACGATGACGTACTCGAGGCCGAGGCGCGTGAAGATGCGCTCGTAGGCGTCGCGCTGCGCCTGGTACGAGGCGTCGAGACCGGCATCCGTCGCGTCGAACGAATAGGCGTCCTTCATCGTGAACTCGCGGCCGCGCAGGAGGCCGGCACGGGGGCGCGCCTCGTCGCGGTACTTGTCCTGGATCTGGTACAGCGTCAGCGGGAGGTCCTTGTACGACGAGTAGAGGTCCTTCACCAGCAGGGTGAACATCTCCTCGTGCGTGGGCGCGAGGAGGTAGTCGGCGCCCTTGCGGTCCTGCAGGCGGAACAGCGCATCGCCGTACTCCTCCCAGCGGCCGGTGACCTCGTAGGGCTCACGCGGCAGCAGCGCCGGGAAGTGCACCTCGAAGGCTCCGGCGTTCGCCATCTCCTCGCGCACGACCGTCTCGATCTTGGCCTTGACCCTCAGACCGAGCGGCAACCAGGCGAAGATGCCCGGAGCGTTGCGGCGGATGTATCCGGCGCGCACGAGCAGGCGGTGGCTCGTGACCTCGGCATCCGAGGGGTCTTCGCGGAGCGTGCGGAGGAAGAAGTTCGACAGACGGGTGACCACGAGAGTCGAGTCTAGGCCGCGCAGAAGGGCGCAGAGGATGCCACGGACTCAGCCCAGCGCGGCGATGATGGCCGCCGCGACCTCGCGCGCCCGCTCCTCGCTCAGGTTGGTCACGTCGACCTCGAGGACCCCGCCGGACGCGTCCGCGCGCACGCTCCCCCCGGTGCCGTCGGCATGGGCGAGCCACCACGCCGTCCGGGCTCCCGTCACCGTGACCGGCACGCCGCCGAGGCGCTCGATCTCGCCCGCGTCCGACACCTCCCCCGCTCCGATGCTGATGCGGAGGAACGGAGGCAGTGACTCGTCGTATGACGTGGGTGCGAAAGAACACCAGGCCGCCGCACCTCGGGCCTCGAGGACGTCCCAGACCTGACCCTGGGGCACGCTGTCCGTCCCGAGAGGCCCGAGGTCGTCGCGTCCGAGTGTCGTGCCCACCGCATCACCGATCTGCTCCCGGCAGTCCTCGAGCCTCCAGGCGTCGGCTCGGAGGGGCCGCTCGCGCACCGCCGAAGCGGCGGGCCTCGATCCCACCTCCGCCACCGCGCGCACGGCGACCGCGGAATCATCGGCATCGGCGACGACCCACGTGTTGCCGAACCGTTGCGAATAGTCGCACGGTCCGCCGCCCTCGCACGCGGGAACACCATCCACGCGAGCCCGCACCTGCTCCGGAACGACCGACCACGGAAGGACGGTGATGTTCAGCGCCCGCCAGTCCTCCGGGGCCTCGGCGCGCCACTGGCACGAGATCCCGCCGAGAACGTCGCTGTCCCACACCGGCAGGCCGGGGGCCAGCCGGACGTCCGCACCCACGAGGGCCGATGCCGCTGCGTCGTTGAGCACCGCGGAGCAGTCGCCGCCGAAAGCGACGGCCGGTGCAGTCGGAGTCGAGGTGGGCGAGGACGTCGGGGTCCTGGTGGGCGCGAGAGTCGGCGTGGGTTCGGCGGTCGCGGTCGCGCTCGGCGACGGCGTCGTCGCGACGGGCGGCGCGCTCAGCGTCGACGTCACCGCCACTCCCCCGGCGATGGCGACGACCAGAGCCGTCGCCACGGAGCCGGCGATCCACGCGCCCCGATGCGCGCCGACCGGCTTGATGTCGTGGGCGCCGCCCACGATGCGGGCGCGCAGGGCGGCGCGCTCGGCGGGCGTCAGTTCGTCGTTCATGCCCGAACCCCTTCCAGCGCGAGCTCATCGCGCAATCTCGCCTTGGCGCGGACCAGCCGCGATTTCACCGTTCCGGCCGGGATGCCGAGAGCCTGAGCGATCTCCCGCTCCGGGTACCCCTCCAGCACCGACAGCACCACCACCGCCTGCTCTCGCTCCGGCAGACGTTTCAGAGCCGACAGCACCCCGCTGTCGTCGTGGGCGGCGGCCGCGGTCGTCGCTGTGGCGACCGGCGCCCGATCGAGCAGCGCCCGATACCGCCGGCTCGAACGCTCGAGATTCCGAGCGCAGTGCGCCACCGCCGTGAGCAGCCACGGTAACGGCGACCCATCGACCAGACGCACCGTCGCCCGCTTGCGCCACAGCTCGAAGAACGCGACCGTCACGGCATCCTTCGCATCCTCCCGATGGGTCAGCAGCCGGGAGGCGTGACGGAACAGCCGCATCTCGTGCCGGTCGAACAGGGTGGCGAGAGCGAGCTCGTCGCCTTGGCGTACCCGGTCCCACAGCCCGGCGTCGTCGTGATCCACACTGTGTAGTGTCCGCGATCTGCCGATCGGTTCCCGCGTCCGGGTGTATCGGGTCACGGGTCGGTAACGGCTCCTCTCGCCCGGGCATTGCCCGCTCTCCCCGCGACGGAGTCCGGATCGCGACATAGCCTGGGTCGGTGACCACCGTCCTCCTCACCGGATTCGAGCCGTTCGCGGGCGACGCGACCAACCCCTCGGGAGACGCCGTGCGACTCGTCGCGGAGCGGTGGTCGGGCGTCGAACGACTGGTCGTGGAGGTGCTGCCGGTGGTCTTCGCATCGGCTGCGGAGCGGCTCAGACGACTCATGGACGAGCATCGCCCCGACGTCGTGATCGCCGCGGGTCTGGCCGGAGGGCGTGCGCAGGTCACCCCGGAGAAGGTGGCGATCAACCTCGCCGACGCCCGCATCCCCGACAACGCCGGCGATCACCCCGTCGACCGCCCGGTGGTCGCGGACGGCCCCGCCGCCTACTTCACCACGCTCCCCGTCAAGGCCATCGCCGCCGCCCTGAACGACGACGGCATCCCCGCCGCGGTGTCGCACTCGGCCGGAACCTTCGTCTGCAACCACGTCATGTTCACCGCCCTCGATGCCGCCGCACCCGGCGTGCGCGCCGGGTTCGTCCACGTCCCGTACGCGCGCGAGGACGCCCCGGCCGGCGCACCCGCGCTGCCGCTGGCCGACATCGCGCGAGCGCTCGAGGTCGCCGTGCGCACGGCGCTCGACGTGCGGACCGACGCCTCGACACCCGGCGGCGCGCTGCACTGAACGACGGCCGAAGACGCCCTCGGGGTCAGCCCGCGCGCCGCCCGACGTGCAGCACGGTACGCACCACGAGACCCGCCACGAGCGCCCAGAAGGCGGCGCTCACCCCGAACACCGCGATCCCGGATGCCGCGACGAGGAACGTCACCACCGCCGGCACCCGCTCGCCGGGGTCGTCGATCGCCTGCTGCACGGCGGAACCGAACGCGCCGAACAGCGCGACACCCGCGACGGCCGGGATCACGCCCGCCGGGGCCACGAGCACGATCGCGGCGAACGCGGCCGACAGCACCCCGAGCACGAGGTACGTCCCACCAGCGGACACGCCTGCCACCCACCGCCGCTTCGGTTCGGGGTGCGAATCCGGCCCCGCCGCGATGGCGGCGCTGATGGCACCGAGGTTCATGGCGTGCCCGCCGAAGCCGGCCGCCGTCGCCGATCCGAGCCCGGTGACGAGCATCGCCGGGCGCCACGGGATCGTGTAGCCGAGGCTGCGCATCACGGCGACACCCGGGACGTTCTGCGACGCCATCGTCACGATGAACAACGGCAGGGCGATGCCGACGACGGAGCCGATCGTGAGAGTCGGCGCGGTGAACTCCAGTCGGGGCAGGAGGGTTGCGGCATCCAGCTGCGCTCCCGTGCGCGCGAGTTCGACCGCCACCACGACGATCGCCGCGACGAAGGCCAGCGGCACCGCCCAGCGCGGCAGGAGTCGGGATGCCACGAGCCAGACGATCAGCACCGGCGCGACGCCCCACGGGTCGTCGACGACACCGACGAACGGCGCCACGCACAGCGGGAGCAGCACCCCCGCGAGCATCGCCTGGGCGATGGAAGGAGGGATACGGGCGATGAGGGCACCGAGAGGGGGGAAGAGCGCCGTGCACAGGATGAGCGCCGCCGACACGAGGAACCCGCCCACGACCGCCGGCCAGCCCCCGTCGACCGAGCCCGTCGCCGCGAGCAACGCGACGCCCGGCGTCGACCACGCGACGGTGATCGGGATGCGATAGCGCCCAGCGAGCAGGATGCAGCCGAGGCCGACGACCAGCGTGATGGCGAGCAGACCGCTCGCCGCCTGTTCCGGCGTGGCACCGACGGCCCGCAGGCCGGTCAGCACGACCGCGAAGGTGCTGGTGAATCCGACGAGGGCGGTGACGACCCCGGCGATGAGCGGGCGGGTGAGAGGGGCGGCGGGATTCTCGGTCATGAGAATCCCGACGCTAGCGGAACCCTGCAGCGCGCCAGCGACGCCGTTGCGCGCGGCGGCCGGGCGAGAGCCGACTCAGGCCGTGATGACCTGCGCGGTGCCGGTGGCGGCGTCGGGGCCCATCTCGGCGGCGAGGCGGTTCGCCTCGGCGATGAGCGTCTGCACGATCTCCGACTCGGGAACGGTCTTGACGACCTCGCCCTTGACGAAGATCTGGCCCTTGCCGTTGCCGGAGGCGACGCCCAGGTCGGCGTCGCGCGCCTCACCGGGGCCGTTGACGACGCAGCCCATGACCGCGACGCGGAGCGGCACGGTCATGTCCTTAAGGCCCTCGGTCACGTCGTCCGCGAGCGTGTAGACGTCGACCTGCGCGCGGCCGCACGAGGGGCACGAGACGATCTCGAGCTTGCGCTCGCGCAGGTTCAGCGACTGCAGGATCTGGTGGCCGACCTTGACCTCCTCGGCCGGCGGTGCCGACAGCGAGACGCGGATGGTGTCGCCGATGCCCTCGGAGAGCAGGATGCCGAAGGCCGTGGCGCTCTTGATCGTGCCCTGGAATGCGGGGCCCGCCTCGGTCACACCGAGGTGCAGGGGCCAGTCGCCCCGCTCGGCGAGCAGGCGGTAGGCCTTCACCATGACGATCGGGTCGTTGTGCTTGACCGAGATCTTGAAGTCGTGGAAGTCGTGCTCTTCGAACAGCGAGGCCTCCCACACGGCGCTCTCCACGAGCGCCTCGGGCGTGGCCTTGCCGTACTTCTCGAGCAGGCGGCGGTCGAGGGACCCGGCGTTGACGCCGATGCGCAGCGACACGTTCGCGGCCTTGGCCGCCTTCGCGATCGCGCCGACCTGGTCGTCGAACTTGCGGATGTTGCCCGGGTTCACCCGCACCGCGCCGCAGCCGGCGTCGATCGCCTGGAAGACGTACTTCGGCTGGAAGTGGATGTCGGCGATCACCGGGATCTGACTCTTCTTGGCGATGATGTGCAGCACATCGGCGTCGTCCTGCGAGGGCACCGCCACGCGCACGATCTCGCATCCGGATGCCGTGAGTTCGGCGATCTGCTGCAGCGTGGCGTTGATGTTGGTGGTCGGCGTCGTGCACATGGACTGCACGCTGACCGGCGCGTCACCGCCGACGAGCACCTTGCCGACCTTGATCTGACGAGTCTTGCGACGAGGCGCGAGGACCTCCGGCACGCGGGGCATCCCGATGTTCACTGCAGGCACGCCGTTCAGCCTACGCCTCAGGCCCCGGACGGAGGCTGAAGACGCCCTGTGGTAGGTTCGGCGCCATGCGCGCGTACACACCCTGGTGGCCCACCGTCTAGGCGGTGTGCACGCATGCAACAGACCGCCCTCCCCCTGGGGAACCCGGGCGGTCTTCGTGTTTTCGGCGGCCGCTGTGGACCCTCCCTCACCAGACGGAAAGACTCTCGATGACTGGGCCCGACCCCTCCTCTCTGCTCCGCGACCTCGCCGACGGCACCGCCCCCTTCGCGTTGATCGCCCGCGACGGCGCCACCGTCGAGGTGCTCACCGGTGACGTCGTCGACGTCGACCTGCTCGCCGACATCCCGCTGACAGATGCCGCGGGCGTCGCGCGCGAGATCCTCGCCCTCGTGCCGTACCGCCAGGTCCGCGAACGCGGTTTCGTCTGCCACGACGACGCCGCGCCGCTGCGCTGCCTCGTCATCGACGAGCGGGTCTCGCTGCCCCGCGCCGAGGCCGTGGCGTCCCTTCCCGCCGCTCCGATCGCGCTCGCGGGTGCGGGGTTCGACATCGCCGACGAGGAGTACGCCGACATCGTCCGCCGGGTGATCGCCGAGGAGATCGGCCGCGGCGAGGGCGCGAACTTCGTCATCCGGCGCGACTTCGTCGCCGGGGTCGACGCCGACCCGCGCATCGCGGCCCTGACGTGGTTCCGGGCGCTCCTCGAGCACGAGAAGGGCGCGTACTGGACGTTCGCGGTCGTCACCGACGGGCACATCGCGGTCGGGGCGAGCCCCGAGGCGCACGTGAGCGCCAAAGACGGCATCGTCACGATGAACCCCATCTCGGGCACGTTCCGCCACCCCGCGGGCGGCGCCACCGCCGACACGCTCGCGGAGTTCCTGCGCTCGAGGAAAGAGACAGAGGAGCTCTTCATGGTCGTCGACGAGGAGCTGAAGATGATGAGCGCCGTCTGCAGCGACGGTGGCCGCATCACCGGTCCCCACCTCAAGGAGATGTCGCGCCTCACCCACACGGAGTACATGCTGCGCGGGCGCAGCGATCTGGACCCGCGCGACATCCTGCGCGAGACGATGTTCGCGCCCACCGTGACCGGCTCGCCCATGCAGAACGCGTGCACGGTGATCGCCCGCCACGAGTCCACGCCGCGTGGCTACTACTCCGGCGTCGCGGCGCTGTTCACCCCGAACGGTGCAACCGAGGGCCCCACGCACGACCTCGACGCGCCCATCCTCATCCGCACGGCCTACCTGGTCGACGGACGCCTGCGCGTGCCGGTGGGGGCGACCCTCGTCCGCCACTCCGACCCGTACGGCGAAGTGGGCGAGACGCACGGCAAGGCCGCGGGTGTGCTCGGAGCCATCGGGGCGATCCCCCGCGACGCCGCGCCCGCTGCCCCCGCCGCCGCCGATCCCGACGCCCCGGTCGCGCCGCGCCGCCCGCTGGGCGAGGATCCCGCGATCGCCGAACTGCTGGCCTCCCGCAACGACCGCCTCGCGCCGTTCTGGATGAATCCGCAGGACCCCGACGGCTCCGGTCCCTTCGCCGGCCGCACGGCTCTCGTCGTGGATGCCGAGGACCGCTTCACCACGATGCTCGCGCACCAGCTGCGCCACCTCGGACTCGACACCCGCATCGTGCACTGGTCGGAGGTGACGGATGCCGAGATCGACGCCGCCGATCTCGTCGTCTCGGGCCCCGGTCCCGGCGACCCGCGCGACGACAGCCCGCGCATGAGCGCGATGCGCCGTGTCGTCTCACGCCGTCTGTATAGCCGTTCGCCGCTGCTGGCCGTGTGTCTGAGCCACCAGATCCTCGCCGACCAACTCGGCATCGACCTCGAGCCGCTCGCGCAGCCGCACCAGGGTCTGCAGAAGAGCGTCCACCTGTTCGGCGAGGACGCGTCGATCGGGTTCTACAACACGTTCACCGCGCGCGTTGCGCCGGGGACGACTCAGCGTGGGATCTTCCTCGAGTCGATCACCGTGAGCGCGGAGCCGACGGGGGCCTCCCTCCCGGTTCCGCAGGGCCGCATCGACCTGCCCGCCGAGGTCGCGGCCGACCCCGAAACGGGTGACGTCTACGCGATGCGGGGGCGGGACTTCGCCAGTGTGCAGGGACACCTCGAGTCGATCCTGTCGCGCGACGGGATGCGCACGCTCGAGCGCCTCATCGCGCACGCGCTCTGACACTCCGTCACGCTGCCTCCGCGGCCCCGCCGCGTGACACAACGCAGGGGATTCCGCCGCGGCGGCAGCGACTCGCACCCGCCATCGACCTCCGGGCCCCGGCCTCCTGCGTCGTGTCCCTGCGCCATGCCGCTCCCGGGCGAATCCGCCCTGACATCACGTGTGACAGGACGCGAGATCCTGGAGGGGAAGAAGGCCGACGCACCGGTCCGATGGGCCGACGGGTCGAGAGGTTACGCGTCGGGGTTGCGGACCGGCCGCCATCTCTAGAGCAGCTGCACCGGGTTGAAGACGTCGGCGAGGAAGAGGATGCCGCCCATGCCGATCAGCAGCACGACGACGACGAAGGTCACGGGCACGAGCTTGGTGGCATCCACGGGCCGTGCGACCTTGCCGCGCAGGCGCGCGAACCAGCGCTTGAGGCCGTCCCACAGCGCCACCACGACGTGTCCGCCGTCCAGGGGCAGCAACGGGATGAGGTTGAAGACGAACAGCGCGATGTTCAGCGCGGCGAGCAGACCGATGATCGACTGCACGCGCGCCAGGATGGGGGCGTCGACCGCGGCGAACTCGCCCGCCAGACGGCCCGCGCCCACGACGCTCAGGGGTCCGTTCGGGTCGCGCGGCTGACCGGTGACGAGGTCGGCGGCGGTGTCGTAGATGCGCACCGGCAGTTGCGTCATGATCTGCGCGACCGCGCCGACCTGCTGGATCGTCGCCTCGGGGCCGACCCAGATCGGCTGCGGCTCGAGGGCCTGCTGCGCGAGGAGCCCGGCGAACCCCACGCTCTCGTACTCGGCGACGCCCGCGGCGTCGATCACCGGTCGGCCCTGGTCGTCGGTGACGGCGCGATCGGTCCGCGCCGGGGTCACGGTGACGGTCTGGCGGGCCCCGTCACGCTCGATCACGACGGGGAGGGCGCGGCCCGGGGCGTCCCGGATGATCGCGGCGGCCTCGGCGAACGTCGACACGGGCGTGCCGTCGACCGAGACCACGACATCGCCCGGCAGGATGCCGGCGGCGGCGGCGGGGGCCACGGGGTCGGCGGCCGTGCAGTCCGTGCGCTCCTCGCTCGCGGGGATCACGCATTGCGACACCGAGGCGACCGTGGTGGTGGCCGTTGCCACACCGATGCCGCTGACGGCGATGGCCGAGAGCAGGAACGCCAGCAGCAGGTTCATCACGGGACCGCCGAGCATCACGATCACGCGCTTGTAGACCGGCAGCTTGTAGAACACGCGATCATCGGCGGCGATGAGGGTCTCGGCGTTGGCGTCGCGCGCATCCTGCACCATCGTGGCGAAGAATCGCGACCGCCTCCGGGACGGCTCCTCCCCCTCGGGCGCCGGCGGGTACATGCCGGCCATGGAGATGAATCCGCCGAGCGGAAGCAGCTTGAAGCCGTACTCCGTCTCCCCGATGCGCTTGGACCACAGAGTGGGTCCGAAGCCGATCATGTACTGGCCGACGCGGACGCCGAAGAGTTTGGCGGGCAGCAGATGCCCGACCTCGTGCAGGGCGATCGAGACGGCCAAGCCGATCACGAGCACGAGCACGCCGATGAGGAAGGCGATCGCGGTCACCCGGCGACCCTACCGCCGCTCGGCTTCGAACGGCCCGTGCGGCGTCGATGCGGCGACTGTGCGGCGCCGATGCGAGGTCTGTGCGGCGCCGGATGAGACAATGGATGCGATGCCGACCGACGCGCCCTCGAACCTCCCGCCCGTGCTCCGGCCGGAGCGACCGCCCCGCCGCGATCTCGCGGAACTGGCCCGACGCTTCGGCGTTCGCAGCATCGGCGATGTGGAGGGGACGACGCTCACCGGCATCACCCTCGCCACCGCCGACCTTCGCGCGGGTGAAGCGTTCGTCGCCATCCGCGGCGTCAATCGGCACGGCGCCGAGTACGCCGCCACGGCCGCCGAGCGCGGGGCAGTCGCGGTGATCACCGACGACGCCGGCGCCGCGATCGCGGCATCCGCGGGTCTTCCCATCGTCGTCGTCGACGACCCTCGCGCGTCGCTGGGCGACCTGTCGGCGTGGGTGTACGGCACCGGTGTCGACGACGACCTGCCCCAGCTCTTGGCCACGACCGGCACGAACGGCAAGACGAGCGTGTCGCACCTGCTCGAGGGCATCCTCGGCCAGCTCGGCGTCGTGACGGGTCTGTCCTCGACGGCCGAGCGGCACATCGCCGGCGACGTGATCGTGTCGCGTCTGACCACTCCCGAGGCATCCGAGTTCCATGCACTGCTCGCGCTCATGCGCGAGCGGGGTGTCGAGGCCGTCGCGGTCGAGGTGAGCGCCCAGGCCCTCACCCGCCATCGCGTCGACGGGCTCGTCTTCGACGTCGCGGGCTTCACCAACCTCACCCACGATCACCTCGACGACTACGCCGACATGCGCGAGTACTTCGAGGCGAAACTCCCGCTGTTCCGTCCCGATCGTTCACGCCGTGGCGTGGTGTGCCTCGACTCCGCATCGGGCATTGAGATCGCTACGCGGGCGGAGATCCCGGTCGTCACGATCGTCACCCCGGCGATCGCCGAAGACCACGCGGTCGAGACCGACTGGACCGTCGACATCGTCGACGAGCGTCAGGAGGGCACCGAGTTCACGCTCCGCTCCCGCGACGGGCGCCGTCTGACGACCGTCGTGCCGGTGATCGGTCGTCACATGGCCGCCAATGCCGGCCTCGCCATCGTCATGCTGCTCGAGAGCGGCTACGCGTGGGAACGCCTCGTCGGAGCGCTCGACGGCGGCCGGATCGACGCTTCTCTTCCCGGACGCACGCAGCTCGTGTCCGGTCCCGACGGCCCCGCCGTCTACATCGACTTCGGCCACTCCCCCGACGCGTTCGAGAAGACGTTGGCCGCGGTCCGCCGGGTGACCCCCGGAAAAGTGGTGATGGTTTTCGGCGCCGACGGCGACCGCGACGCCACCAAGCGCCACGACATGGGCCGCACCGCCGTCATGGGCAGCGATGTCCTCCTCGTCACCGACCACCATCCCCGGCACGAGGACCCGGATGCGATCCGCGCGGTCCTCGTCGAGGGCGCGCGCCGCGCCCGACCCGACGCCGAGATCCACGAGTTCACTCCGCCCGAGCGCGCCATCCTCGAAGCGGTGAAGCTCGTCGGCGAGGGTGACGCGATCCTCTGGGCGGGGCCCGGGCACCAGGACTACCGCGACATCCGCGGCGTCCGAACCCCCTACTCGGCACGTGAGCTCTCGCGGCGCGCGCTGCGCGCGGCCGGATGGCCCGTGCCCGATCCCCAGTGGCCGGTGCCGTATCCGGGCGACCGCACGCCGTCGTCCGACCCCGAGCGCCCGGTCGACTTCCCCGCCTGAGGCGCACCCGCCTCATCCGCGCGGATTGCCGCGACACAACGCAGGAGATTCGCCGCACCACCGCGCCGATGTGCGGCCCGACCGGCTCCAACCGACGGACCTCCTGCGTTATGTTCAGCCCTGGCCCGCCAGCGCAGCCGCAGGACTACTCGCCGACCGACCACCGCACGCCCGGTCGCCCGCGCCGCGGTGCGGGACACAACGCAGGAGAACACGTCACCGCGCTGCGCCGAGGTGATCACCAGCCGACCCCGCCTCCGAAACTCCTGCGTTGTGTCCCGGGCGACCGGCCGACGGGCCACGCCCGTACTCAGCGCGCGGCGATGATCCCGTCGGCCGTGCGCCGTGCCCAGGCCTCCGCGTCGGCGAGCGATTCACGGCTGAGGGCGGTAGGCGGTTCGTGACGGTCGACGACGCGCTCGATGAGCTCGACGATGTCGAGGAAGCCCAGGCGCCCCTCGTGGAACGCGTCGACGGCCTGCTCGTTGGCGGCGTTGAACACCGCGGGGAACGTCGCCCCCGCGCGTCCCACCCGCTTCGCGAGGGCGACCGAGCCGAAGGCCTCCTCGTCGAGCGGCTCGAACGTCCACTGCGACGCGCGCGTCCAGTCGAGCGGGGCGCCCACGCCGCCGATGCGGTGCGGCCAGTCGAGGCCGAGGGAGATGGGAAGGCGCATGTCGGGCGGTGACGCCTGCGCGATGGTCGACCCGTCCACGAACTCCACCATGGAGTGCACGATCGACTGCGGATGCACCGTGACATCGATGCGGTCGTAGGCGACGTCGAACAGCAGGTGCGCTTCGATGACCTCGAGGCCCTTGTTCACCAGGGTGGCCGAATTGGTCGTGACGACACGGCCCATGTCCCAGGTGGGGTGGGCGAGCGCTTCGGCGGGGGTAACGTCGACGAGCTGTTCGCGGGTGCGTCCTCGGAATGGACCCCCGGATGCCGTGAGCACCAGCCGCCGCACCTCATGGGCCTCACCGGAACGCAGGGCCTGCGCGATCGCCGAGTGCTCGGAGTCGACGGGCACGATCTGACCGGGCGCGGCGAGCGCGGTGACGAGATCGCCGCCGACGATCAACGACTCCTTGTTGGCGAGGGCGAGCGTGCGCCCCTCCTCGAGCGCGGCGATGGTGGGACCGAGTCCCACCGAGCCGGTGATGCCATTGAGCACCACGTCTACCTCGACGTCTCGCACCAGCTGTTCCGCCTCGACGGCGCCGAGGGCAACATGCTCCACCCGGAACGCCTCGGCCTGCGCCTCGACCCCCGCGCGGTCGGAGCCGGCGGCCAGACCGACCACGTCGAAGCGGTCGGGGTTGGCACGGATGACGTCGAGCGCCTGCGTCCCGATCGAACCGGTGGAACCGAGGATGAGGACGCGGCGCATGCCGTCAGCCTACTGAGCGGCTTCGGGGGCGTGCTGCACGCCGAGGATGTCGACGACGAAGACGAGCGCGGAGTTGGCCGGGATCGTGCCGGTCTCTTTGTCGCCGTATCCGTCGGCGGCAGGGATCACCGCGACGACCTGCGATCCGACCGTCTGGCCCTCCAGGGCCTTCTGGAACCCGGGCACCACGCCCGTCGTCGAGAACTGAGCGGGCGTGCCGGCGTCCCAGCTCGAGTCGAAGACCGTGCCGCCGTCGTAGAGGACTCCGGTGTACTGCACGATCACGGTGTCGCCCGGCTGCACGACGTCACCGTCGCCCTTGATGAGGTTCTCGACGCGCGTCTCGCTCGGCACCGGGGAGCTGGGCACCGTGATGGTGGGGGCGCCGTCGTCGGCGAGGGTCACGGTGGGCATGCCGTCGACGGGAGCCACCTCGGCGCCTTCGGCGCGCGTGGGCAGTTCTTCGATGGCGTCCGCGACGAGCACGAAGGCGGGCGATCCCTCACCGAGGGCGCCGGCCGGGAACGAAGACACCGTCCGCGAGCCGATCGTCGCGCACTGCAGCGAGGCACCGAAGATCTGCTGCGGCGAGATGAGCGTGTCCATGCCGTCGGGAGCCGACTCCATCGACCGCAGCTGGACCTCACCGCTGGCCGCGTCGATGAGGGTGAAGGTGGCCTTCAGCACGTCACCGGCCTGCACCTGCTCGCCGGATCCCTCGATCAGCGTGGTGCGCTGCAGATCGGCGGGGGCGTAGGCGTCGGGAAGGGTGACGTCGACCGCCGACTGGAACTCTCCCGAGACCGTGAGTCCGTCGGGCGCGGGGGCGTCTGCGAGCGGGCTCTGGCACTGGCCGTCGGGCGTCTGCGTCGCGGCATCCGGGGTCTGCGCCTGGTCGGGCGAGCCGGAGCACCCCGCCAGCAGCAACGCGGCGACGGCGGCGACGGACAGGGAAGCGATCGGGCGGAAGCGCACAGCAGACCTCTCGAAGGGGGTGGGGAAGACTCCATCTTGGCGCATTCCGCTTTGCCGAGGCTGGGAGTCCCCATGCGCGCGCGGGTATGCGGCGGCGAGTAATCTCGTCGGGTGAGTTCCGACCTGCCCGCCGACCCCCCCGCAGCACGGCCGCAGCAGATGGGCGCCACTTACCTCCTCGGGCGCTCCCTGATCGCGCCCCTCGCCCGCGCCGTCTACCGACCGCGCGTGGAGGGCCGCGAGAACGTTCCGCGTACCGGCCCCGTGATCTTCGCCAGCAACCACCTGTCGTTCATCGATTCGATCGCCATCCCTGTCGCCGCGCCTCGACCCGTGCACTTCATGGCCAAGGCTGCGTACTTCGACAAGTGGGCGTCGCGGCAGTTCTTCACCGCGATCGGCGCCATCGGGGTCGAGCGCGGGGCGGGCCAGAAGGCCCTGGACGCCCTCGACCAGCAGCGGGCCCTGCTCGAGGACGGCCGGGCGGTGGCTCTCTATCCCGAGGGCACGCGCTCGCTCGACGGCCGCCTGTACAAGGGTCGCACCGGCGTCGCCTTCCTCGCGCTGCAGACCGGCGCTCCCGTCGTGCCCGTGGGCCTCATCGGCACCGACGCCGTCATGCCGGTCGGCGCCAAGTTCCCGGCGACGAAACCGCGGATCACGGTGCGCTTCGGAACGCCTCTCGATCTGTCCCCGCACGGCCCCGCATCGTCCGGCCGCGCCCGCCGCGGCGCCACCGACGAGATCATGGCGGCCATCCATGCGCTCAGCGAGCAAGAACTCGCCGGCGCGTACAACGAAGCCCCCGCGCAGAACCCGATCGAACGCATCAAGCAGGTCCTCCCCCACGAGCGCCTCTGACGCCGCCGCGCACCCTTGACGCGACGCCGGGCGACGAGCATCGTCAGGAGTGCGACGGCCCGCGCCGTCGACGCCACGACGAGGAGGCACCGTGAAGAAGTTCGTGAACGACCCGGAGAACGTGCTGGCCGAGGCCCTGCGGGGCATCGAGGCCGCCTATCCCGAGCTGAGAGTGGATGCCGCGAACCGCGTCATCTCCCGCGCGGAACCGACGCGCGCCGGCAAGGTCGCCCTGGTGTCGGGCGGAGGCTCCGGACACGAACCGCTGCACGGCGGCTTCGTCGGACGCGGCATGCTCGACGCCGCGGCCGCGGGTGAGGTGTTCACCTCCCCGACCCCCGATCAGGTGCTCGCGGCGACCCAGGCCGTGGATTCCGGAGCCGGAGTGCTGCACATCGTGAAGAACTACACCGGGGACGTCCTGAACTTCGAGATGGCGGCCGAGCTCGCCGCCGACGAGGGCGTCCAGGTCGAGTCGGTCGTCGTCGCCGACGACGTCGCCGTGCAGGACTCCACCTGGACGGCCGGTCGCCGCGGCACCGGCACCACCGTCATCCTCGAGAAGATCGCGGGCGCTCTAGCCGAGGAAGGCGCCGACCTGGCGGCGGTGGCCGCGTTGGCGCGGCGCGTGTCCGCGGCGGGCCGCTCGATGGGTGTGGCGCTCACCAGTTGCACCGTCCCCGCGGCGGGGCGGCCGACGTTCGAGCTCCCCGACGACGAGATGGAGGTCGGGGTCGGCATCCACGGCGAACCGGGGCGGTCGCGCGTGAAGCTGGCATCCGCCCAGGAGATCGCCGCGCTCATGGTCGACCCGATCGTGCACGACTTCGGCGAGCCGGTGGGACCGGCCATCGTGCTGCTGTCGGGCCTCGGCGGCACGCCCCTGATCGAGCAGTACCTGCTGTACGGCGAGATCGCGCCCCTGCTGGCGCAGGCCGGCGTCGAGGTGGAGCGGGTGCTCGTGGGCGACTACATCACCAGCCTCGATATGGCCGGGGCCTCGCTCACGGTGGTGAAAGCCGATGCCGAGATGCTGCGCCTGTGGGATGCACCGGTCGTGACCCCGGGCCTGCGGTGGGGCGCATGAGCGGCGCCGTCTCGACGGACGACCTCGTCGCCTGGATCCACGCGTTCCGCGATGCCGTGCACCAGCACCGGGATGAGTTGACGCGGCTGGACTCCGAGATCGGCGACGCCGACCACGGTTCGAACATGGCGCGCGGGCTCGATGCGGTGGTGGCCAAGCTGGATCCGGCCCCGGCGAGCGCACCCGAGCTGTTCAAGACCGTCGGCATGACCCTCGTCTCGTCGGTCGGCGGCGCCAGCGGGCCCCTGTACGGGACGCTGTTCCTGCGCATGGGCCCGGCCCTGTCGTCCGACGACCTGGATGCCGCCTCGCTCGGCGCCGCCCTCCGCGCGGGGGTCCACGGCGTCATCGCCCGCGGCAAGGCCGAGCTCGGCGACAAGACCATGATCGACGCCCTCGCGCCGGCCGTCGACGCGTGGGACGCCGCGGTGGGCGCCGGCGCGGCCCCGGTCGAGGCCGCCCGCGCTGCCGCGGAGGCCGCCGCGCGCGGCCGCGACGCGACCGAACCGCTGGTCGCCCGCAAGGGGCGTGCGAGCTACCTCGGCGAGCGCAGCGCCGGGCACCTCGATCCGGGGGCCACCTCGGCGACTCTGCTCCTCGAAGCCCTGCGCGACACGCTGGCGGGTACCGAGTGATCGGCATCGTCGCCGTCTCGCACAGCCGCGCCCTGGCCGAGGCGGCGGTCGAACTCGCTCTGGAGATGGGCGGCGCGCAACCGCCGGTGGTGCAGGTGGCCGCCGGCGGACCCGACGACGATCTCGGCACGGATGCCGTGGCGATCGCGTCGGCGATCGATGCGGCCGACTCCGGGGACGGCGTGCTGGTGATCATGGACCTCGGCTCAGCGCTTCTCAGCGCCGAGACGGCGCTCGAGTTCGTCTCGGCGCCCGAGCGTGTGCGGCTGAGCCCCGCGCCGTTCGTGGAGGGACTGGTCGCCGCCGTCGTCACCGCCGCCGGCGGAGCCGATCTCGACGCCGTCGCGGCCGAGGTGGGGAGCGCGGGCGACGCCAAACGGCGTCAGCTCGGTCACACCGACGTCCCGGCGTCCCCCACGGAAGAAGGCGCCGGCGCAGCGTCCGGTAGCGGTGAGCAGTCCTTCGACGCCGTCATCACCAACCCGTCCGGCCTGCACGCCCGGCCCGCGGCGACGTTCGTCAAGGCCGCGTCGCGTCACGACGCCGACGTGCGCCTCGTCGATCTGACGGCGGGCTCCGACATCGTGTCGGCGCGCAGTCTGCTCGCTCTCATGGCGCTCGGCGTGCGTCAGGGCTCCCGCGTGCGGGTGAGCGCGAGCGGCCCCGAGGCGACGGCGGCGCTGGATGAGCTGCGCACTCTCATCGACGACGGCTTCGGAGAGCGCTGAGCGTCCGCAACGCCGCGAACGCGATCCCACCGCGCCGGGAGACACCGTCCCCGCGGCCCCACAGGCCGGTCGCGGTCGTCGGCCGCCGCGCGCTGCGTCGATGCCCGGCTCGGTCGCCGAGGCCGGTGCCCCGGCCGGTCGCCGACGTCAGCGGGTGATGCTGAGGAGGCGCCGCGCGAGGGCCTCCTCCACCACGAGTTCGGTGATGAGCCCGGCGGCGAGCGCCCCGCGCAGTCCGTCGAGCTTCGACAGGCTCGACACCACGCAGAAACGCCGTGGGATGCGGCGGACGGTGTCGAGGTCGGGCCCACTGGAGCGGGCGTTGAGTTCGGGGATGTCGCTCGACCCGTCGGCCCGGTAGAACACCGTCGCGCAGTCGCCGACGATGCCCTCCCGCTCGATGACCGCACGGTCGCGCTCGTCGAAGTAGTCACCGCTGTACACGTGCGACGGAACGTCGGCGTGGGGGGAACCCAGTCCGAAGACGAACAGCCCCACCCGCTGCTGGATCTCCAGCACCGACCGCACCGAGCGCTCCCGCCACATCGCCTGCTTGGTGCGCGGGTCGTCGAAGAGGGCGGGCACCGGGAATTGGTGCACCGACGACGACCACGCGGTGCCGAACTTCGACAGGATCTCCCCCGCGTACGGGATGCCGGAAGTGCGCACGTTCGCGGCGCCGTTCATCTGCACGATATGGGTATCGTGCACGTCTTTGAGCGGCACGTGCCGGGCCACGGCGGACAGCGTCGACCCCCAGGCCACCCCGACCGTCATCGACGACTCGACGCGCTCGGCGAGGATGCGCGCCGCGGTGAGCGCCGTGCGCTCCAGTCGCTCGGCCTCGGAGGTGCGCGCAGGGGTGGGGACCACGTGCGCCGTGATGCCGAAGCGGTCGGCGATTCGCTGGGCCATCTGACCGCGCGCGTCATCCGGCGGACTGATCGAGATGGTGACCAGCCCTACGTCGCGGGCGTGCTGCAGAAGACGCGAGACGGATGAGCGCGAGACGCGCATCTCGTGCGCGATGGCATCCATCGTCAGGTCCTGCATGTAGTAGAGCTGCGCGGCGCGCAACGCGTCGCGGGAGCGCTCCTCCGCTTGAGTCGTCATGGTCGCTTCGCCTCCATAATCCCCATTCTGCACGTTTGTTCAAGGGGCTTGCAACAACGTGCAGAGGGGCGCATCCTCGTCTGTATCCACAACGAAAGGTCGCAGTCGACATGTCGTCCCCCGCTACTCCGCTCCGCGCCGATGTGCAGGCGCTCCGCGACGCCGAAGCCCTCGACGTCCTGATCATCGGCGGGGGCATCAACGGCCTCGCCACTCTTCGCGACCTCGCCCTGCAGGGCGTCCGGGTCGCCCTCGTCGAACGCGGCGACTTCGTCTCCGGGGCGTCGTCGGCGTCCAGCCACATGGTGCACGGCGGCATCCGCTACCTCGAGAACGGCGAGTTCCGCCTCGTCAAAGAGGCCGTCACCGAGCGCAACGATCTGCTCAAGACCGCCCCCCACTACGTCAAGCCGCTCGAGACGACGATCCCGATCTACAAGACCTTCTCCGGCATCCTCTCCGCTCCCTTCCGCCTGCTCGTCACCCACGGGCGCGGCAAGCCGAACGAGCGCGGTGCGCTGCTGATCAAGGTCGGCCTGATCATGTACGACACGTTCTCGCGCGACGGCGGATCGGTTCCGCGTCACACCTTCCTCGGCAAGAAGAAGTCGCTCCAGGCCCTTCCGAAGCTCAACCCCGACCTCGCCTACACGGCCACTTACTTCGACGCGTCGATGCACGACCCGGAGCGCATCGCCCTCGACGTGCTGCGCGACGGCATCGAAGCCGGCGGGGGACGCGCACAGGCGGTCAACTACGTCTCGGCCGTCGGCGCCGACGCCAACGGCGTCCGCGTGCGCGACGAGGTCTCGGGCGAGGAGTTCAGCGTCACGGCGAAGGTCGTGCTCAACACGGCCGGCCCCTGGACCGACCTCGCCAACACGGCGATGGGTGTCCCGACCCGGTTCATGGGCGGGACCAAGGGCTCGCACATCGTGCTCGACAACCCCGAGTTGCTCGCCGCGACCGGTGGTCGCGAGATCTTCTTCGAGCACTCCGACGGTCGCATCGTGCTGATCTACCCGCTGAAGGGCCGCGTCCTCGTGGGAACGACCGACATCGATGCCGACCCGGCGAAGCCCGTGGTGTGCACCGACGACGAAATCGCCTACTTCTTCGACCTGATCGGGCACGTGTTCCCCACGGTCGAGGTGGACCGCTCCCAGATCGTCTACACGTTCTCCGGCATCCGTCCGCTCCCCCGTCACGACGACACCGCGCCCGGCTTCGTGTCGCGCGACTACCGGATCGTCGAGGACGAGATCGCGGGCGTACCGGCGATGAGCCTCGTCGGCGGCAAATGGACCACCTTCCGCGCCCTCGCCGAACACCTCAGCATGAAGACGCTGCAGAAGCTGCGCCGTCCGCACCGTGTCAGCACGCAGAGCCTGCCGATCGGCGGCGGCGCGGGCTTCCCGGCCACTCCCGAGCAGCGCCGTCGTTGGGTCTCCGCGCGCACGAATGCGCATCCCGCCGATCTCGTGGATGCCATGCTCGAGCGCTACGGCACCCGGGCCGACGTGATCCTCGCCGCTCTGCCGACCGAGCCGACGCCGATCCCCGATGCTCCCGGTTACTACCGCGAAGAGCTCGCCTGGATCGCCGAGAACGAGCAGGTCGTGCACCTGATCGACGTGCTGCTGCGCCGCACGCACCTCGCTTTCGTCGGCGGAATGACCGATCGCACCCTGCGCGAGGTCGCCGAGACGATCGCGGCTCCGCTCGGCTGGGACGCCGATCGGGTCGACGAGGAGGTCTCCCGCACCACCGAGATCCTCCGTGCATCGCACCGCGTGGACCTCGCCCAGGCCGGAGTCGCTCGAATCTGAGAGAACGTGCGGGCGCGCCGTCTGTTGCGCGCCCGCACCCCGGTCGTAGGTTCAGACCACTGAGCCGCATAACATCACCCGCGCCGAAGTTGTCCGGGTGACCGAAGAAAGGTCGATGACGACATGCAAGAAGTCAACTTGGGGCTGTACTTCCTCTCAGAGGTGGTCGGCACCGCGATGCTCATCCTGTTGGGTTGCGGCGTGGTCGCGAACGTGGCCCTGGCCAAGACCAAGGGCAATGCCGGCGGCACGCTGATGGTCAACTGGGGATGGGGCCTGGCGGTCTTCGCCGGTGTCATCGTCTCCGCCTACTCGGGCGCACAGCTCAACCCCGCCGTCTCGATCGGCCTCCTCGTAGCCGGCAAGATCGCCTTCGTCCAGTTCCTCGTGGCCGTCGCCGCGCAGATGGTCGGCGCGATAATCGGTGCCGTGCTGGCGTGGGCCTCGTACAAGCAGCACTTCGATGACGAGCCCGATCCCGCCGCCAAGCTCGGCGTCTTCTCGACCGGGCCCGCGATCCGCTCCTACGGCTTCAACTTCCTCACCGAGGTCATCGCGACCTTCGTCCTGGTCTTCGTGATCTTCGGCTTCAGCGACTACGGCGTGGCCGACATCGGCGTCCCGGGCGGTATCGGCGGTCTCGCAGCCGTTCCCGTGGCTCTGCTCGTGGTCGGCATCGGCGCCTCGCTCGGCGGCCCCACCGGGTACGCCATCAACCCGGCTCGTGACCTCGGTCCCCGCATCGCCCACGCCATCCTCCCCATCAAGGGCAAGGGCGGCAGCGACTGGGGCTACGCCTGGGTCCCCGTGGCCGGCCCCCTCGTCGGTGGTCTGCTCGCGGGCCTGCTGGCGCCCGTGCTGCTCGGTCTCGGCGCATAACACTCCCGCGGGGGTGTCAGCCGACGCCCCCGCCCCGCCCATCCTTCACCTCTTCCACTGAACAAGACAAAGGAGTCCTCCATGGCCGACTACGTCCTCGCCATCGACCAAGGCACGACCTCGACGCGCGCGATGATCTTCGACAAGTCCGGGAGCGTCGTCTCCGTCGGACAGAAGGAGCACGAGCAGATCTTCCCGCGCGCAGGGTGGGTCGAGCACGACCCCCTCGAGATCTGGCGCAACACCCAGGAAGTGATCGGCCTGGCCCTCAGCCGTGCCGACATCACCCGCCACGACATCGCCGCCGTCGGAATCACCAACCAGCGCGAGACCGCGGTGGTCTGGGACAAGAACACCGGCAAGCCCGTCTACAACGCCATCGTCTGGCAGGACACCCGCACGCAGTCGATCGTCGACCGTCTCGCCGACGGCGACCCCGAGCGCTACAAGAGCATCGTGGGTCTGCCCCTGGCCACCTACTTCTCAGGCACGAAGATCGTCTGGATCCTCGAGAACGTCGACGGCGCCCGCGAGAAGGCGGATTCCGGCGACCTCGTCTTCGGCACCACCGACTCCTGGGTGCTGTGGAACCTGACCGGCGGCATCGACGGCGGTGTGCACGCGACCGACGTCACCAACGCCAGCCGCACGCTGTTCATGGACCTCGAGACCCTCGCCTGGCGCGACGACATCCTCGCCGACTTCGGGGTGCCCCGCTCGATGATGCCCGAGATCCGCTCCTCCTCCGAGGTGTACGGCGCGGTCGAGTCGTCGTCGTTGCTGCGGGAGACGCCGATCGCCGGCATCCTGGGCGACCAGCAGGCCGCGACCTTCGGTCAGGCCGCCTACGACCCGGGCGAGAGCAAGAACACCTACGGCACCGGTAACTTCCTCATCTTCCAAACGGGTGAGGAGATCGTCCGCTCGAAGAACGGCCTGCTGACCACCCTCGGGTACAAGCTCGGGGACGAGCCCGCGCACTACGCGCTCGAGGGATCGATCGCCGTCACCGGCTCGCTCATCCAGTGGCTGCGCGACCAGCTCGGCATCATCTCCTCGGCCCCCGAGGTGGAAGCCCTCGCCCGCACCGTCGACGACAACGGCGGGGTGTACTTCGTCCCGGCGTTCTCGGGGCTGTTCGCGCCGTATTGGCGCCCCGACGCCCGCGGCGCGATCGTCGGCATGACGCGCTTCGTCAACAAGGGCCACATCGCCCGCGCCGCCCTCGAGGCCACGGCCTTCCAGACCCGCGAGGTGCTCGAGGCCGTCAACGCCGACTCGGGCGTGGACCTCACCGAGCTCAAGGTCGACGGCGGCATGACCGCCAACGACGAGCTCATGCAGTTCCAGGCCGACATCCTCGGCGTGCCGGTCGTGCGTCCCGTCGTCGCGGAGACCACCGCCCTCGGCGCCGCCTACGCCGCGGGTCTCGCCGTGGGGTTCTGGGACAACCTCGACGATCTTCGCGCCAACTGGCAGGAAGACAAGCGCTGGGAGCCCAACATGGACGGCGACGAGCGCGATCGCGAACTGCGCTTGTGGAAGAAGGCCGTCACCAAGTCGATGGACTGGGTCGACGACGACGTGCGCTGACCTCGCGCTCCGAAGAACCCCGTCGGCCTCCGCCGGCGGGGTTCTCCCTTTCCCGGGCGGGGCTTCCTCGCACTCGGCGATCCGCGCATTCAGCACCGTCGGATCCCGGATGCCACGGAGGAGGCGCAGATCCCCGACACCTGCGGCGCCGCGCCCAGGTCCCTGAGCGTGTCGAGGGACCGGACCTGCGAGGAGTGCCCGGTCTCACAGTGGGTTCGCTCCTTCAGCTCCCGTCGGACGCGGCAGCGTAGGCGCGAGCGCGCTCTCGGTCCGTCGGGTCGAAAGCCGGCCACATCGCCTGAATCTCGGCATCCGGGATTCCGAACCCGTGAGCCACGTCTTCCCATCTGTCCACGACGGCGGCGATCGACGCCAGCATTCGGGCGGCATCCGGCCGGCGCAGTTCGAAGGCGTCCGCCGCATCGAGGAGCTCCCCGATGTCGCGCTCGCCTGGAACGGAGCGGTCACTGATCAGCCGGGACTGGACGAGCCCGCGCTGCACGCTGGGATTCACATCGAACAGCGGAGACAACAACCACCCTCGTTCCGATCGCAGGAATCCGTGATTCCGCCAATGGTCGTCGACGTTGTTCACGAAGATGGTCAGGGCGATCCGTCGGAAGAGTTCGTGCAACTCCGTCCGCGGGGACGCAACCAGTTCGCTGAGGCTGTCGGCGAGGTCGAGGTACGACAGATCGGTGCCGGTGCGATGAGTGCCGAGCTGCATCGCTGACGCGGCCGACATGTATCCCCTCCGGGCCCCGTCGGCGCCGCGGTCGAATCGTTCGAGCAACAGCACCGCCTTGCGGCCCTCACCCGCCGCGATCGAGAACGGGGGAACGCGCATCCCCGCCTCCGCGGCGAGGTGCAGCGCAACCGCCTCCCATCGTTCGACGTCGATGTCACCGTCCTTCGAATGGGGAAGCTTGGCCAAGCCGAGCCGCCCCCCGTCGAGCATCACGTTGGCCTTCGGACGCGCACCCCCGGGACTGGTGGCGACGCCGTTCAGGTACGCGATGTCCTCGTCCGTGGCCTCGTGTGCCTCGTATCGCCGGGAGGCCGCGAGAATCCGATGCAGCTCGTGTATGTCGGCAGCGCCGTCGACGGACGAGAGCCACTCTTCCGAGCCGACGGGCCGCAGGCGCAGCGCGCCCAGGCGAGTGGCATCCGAGACGCCGAGCAGGTAGTCGAACTCGCTGATACGCGGCAACCGCTCGCCGCTCGCCCTGGCCGCCCGCTCTCGCGCGGCATGAAGGATTCGCTGACCCCACTCGTCAGGAGACGCGTCCGCGAACGCGCCGAACAAAGTGGTGGAGTCCGGCGACCACAGACGACCCGGTTTCAGCGGAAGGTCGGGTGACAGCGCGTACCCCGATGTCAGATACGACGCGTCGTACTCGAAGGATGACGACGCCAGCGCCGCGCCCTGATAGGAGGGCCGGAGGATACCGACCAAGCGGAGCGCCGAGTCCTCGTCGAGGTGGACCTCGACCCCTCCGGTCACAGCCGCCCTCCCGCGGAGATGATCCCGTCGATGCGGGCACGCGCCGCGTCGCTGTTGTGCGGATCTGCAGCGCGGACGACGGTGTCGGCGATTCCCAACGCGCCGAGAACCGCGAAGAGGCTGTCCACTCGCACGGCCCCCGTCCCCTCCTCCAGGTTCTTCAGCGTCTCCCGCGTCACGGAGGCGCGCTCGGCGAGAAGGCTGGCACTCCACCCGTTGACTTTCCGCCACAGACGGAGATGAGCACCGAACTGCCGGAGTTCTCGCTCGCGCTTCACCGACCGACGAAGAACCATGTCGCACCTTCTTTGCTAGCTATACCTGCCAGATTACGTCCAGAATGCAAGGTTTAGCTAGCAAATGGCGTGATAAGACTCACGCTCAGCCGACAGTGATCTCCGGCTCGTGTCGCACGGGGAAGTTCACCGAGTTCGCGATGAAGCACCACTCGCGCGCCTGTCGATGCGCCGCGCGGGCGGCATCCACCATCGACTCGTCCGCGACCCGCACGCGGGGGCGCAGCATCACCTCGGTGAACGCTCCCCCGCTGTTGCCGTCCTCCTGCATCGTGCCGGTCGCGTCGTCCTCGTACGCGGTGACGACGACGCCGGTCGTGGTGCACGCGTGTAGGTAGGACAACAGGTGACACTCGCTGAGGGCCGCGAGCAGCAACTCCTCGGGGTTCCACTTGGCGGGGTCGCCCCGGAAGGGTTTGTCGGCGGATGCCGCGATGGCGGGCTTCCCGTCGACCTCGAGGGTGACGGCGCGGTCGTAGTCGCGGTAGCCGCTGGTGCCGCTCCCCCGGTCGCCGGTCCAGGTCGAGCGCAAGCGGTAGTGATGCTCTCCGTTCATGCCCCCAGTCTGGCGCCCCCACCACCGGATCGGGCCGCTCCGTCCCCTGATCGGGCCGCTCCGTCCACCCGGGCTCGCCCGGGACGCCACGGATGCCCGAGGAGGCCGCCGAGATACCATGGAGGGATGCCCACGCCCCCCGCTTTCGCCGAGCTCGCCGTCGTCGACCGCAACGGTTTCATCGAATCACGGCACCACGGTGTCGCGGTGGTGCTCGCCCCGGACGGGGCGGAGAAGCTCACCCTCGGCGACGCGACCGCCGCGTTCCTCCCCCGTTCGAGCATGAAGCCCCTCCAGGCTCTCGCGTGCCTGTCGGCCGGGGTCGAGCTGGCCGACGAGCGCCTCGCGATCTCGATGGCCAGTCACTGCGGCACCGATCGGCACGCCGAGGTGGCCCGCGGCATCCTGCAATCGGGCGGACTGACCGAGGACGACCTGGGTTGCCCCGCCGCGTGGCCGACCGACACCGCGTCGCGCGACGAGCTCGTGCGCGACCATGGCGCACCCTCGCCGCTGCGCATGAACTGCTCGGGAAAGCACGCCGCCATGCTGCTCACCTGCGTCGCGAACGGGTGGGCCACCGAGGGGTACCTCGACGCGCAGCACCCCCTGCAGGTGCACATCCGCGAGGTGATCGAACGCCTGGTCGGTGAGCGGATCACCACCACCGCGATCGACGGCTGCGGCGCCCCGGTCTACGCGATGAGCCTTGTGGGGCTGGCTCGTGCCATCCAGCGCATCGCCACATCGTCGGAGCGCTCGCCCTTCGCGTTGCACCGCAGCGCCGGCACCCTCGTACGCGCCGTGCGCGAGCACCCGTGGACCATCGACGGCCCGGGTCGACCCGACACGGTCGTCATCGAGCGTCTCGGCGTCTTCAGCAAGATGGGCGCCGAGGGCGTGCAGGTCATGACGGCGCCCGACGGCACGACCGTGGCGCTGAAGATGCTCGACGGCTCGAACCGCGCGGGTCACGTCGTTGCGCTGCGTCTCCTGGAGCGCGTCGGAGCGCTCGCGCCCGAGGCCGTCGCCGACGTCGCCGCGTATCTGTCCCTGTCAGTGCTCGGCGGCGGCCACGAGGTCGGCGCCATCCGTTCCGCCGTCTGAGGGCGACGGCCCGACTCTCAGATGCCGCCGTCCACCGATCGGGGGTAGGCGATCGGCTCGTCGGGCACGAGCACCGCGGTGTCGCGGTTGAGGCTCTCGCCGCGGAAGAAGGGCTTCGACCCGGGGAACGCGAACCAGATCAGCATGAGCAGGACACCGACGGCGAGCGCTCCGATACCCATGACGAAGGTCCCCCCGATTCCGAGCAACTCGGAGTCGCCGTAGCCGGTGTCGTACATGTCGATCGCCGATTGTACGAAGGCGAACGTGAGCATGAGGGCTCCCAGAAGAGGCAGGACGCCCCGCGTGACGAGGTTTCTCGCGGAGTCGAACAACTCACGACGGTAGTACCAGACGCAGGCGTACCCGGTCATCGCATAGTAGAAGGCGATCGCGAGACCGAGCGACAGGATCGAGTCTTGCAGGATGTTGTCGCTGATGATCGTCATTCCCACGTAGTAGACGCTCGCGACGATCCCCATCACCAGGGTCGAGAACGCGGGCGTCCGGAAGCGGGGGTGCACTGTCTGGAAACGACGGGGCAATGCCTTGTACGCCGCCATCGAGAGCGTTCCGCGTGCGGTGGGAAGGATGGTCGTCTGCGTCGACGACACCGCCGAGATGAGCACCGCGACGATGAGCACCCACCCGAAGGGCCCGAACAGATCATCCTTCAGCGCGAGGAACACGTCGTCGGCGTTCTCGGGGTTTGCCAGGCCCGTGCCGTCCTCGCCCACCCCGGCGTACATCATGGCCGCGACGGTCACCGTGACGTAGGTGCCGAGGAGGATCACGGTCGTGAGCAGAGCCGCCCGACCGGGGATGCGTTTGGGGTCCTTCGTCTCCTCATTGAGGGCCAGACAGGTGTCCCAGCCCCAGTAGATGAACAGGGCCAGCAGCACCGCCTCGGTGAAACCGCTCCAGTCACTGAACCCGAAGGGGTTGAACCACGCGATGTCGAACGGGGTCGGGTTGGGCGCCGTGCCGTCGAAGAACCTCCACAGCGCGAGCACCACGAACAACACGAGCACCAGGTACTGCACCGCGAGCAGGACGTTCTGGATCCGCTCGCCGATCTCCACCCCGCGGTAGCTCACGTAGGTCATCGCCGCGATGAACGCGACCCCCGTGGCCGTGACCAGCGGCACGTTCTCCGCGAGGGATCCGTCGCCGATCACGGACCAGAGGTAGATGCCCGCGATCTGCGACAGGTTCGCCAGCACCACCATCCCGGCGACGGCGACGCCCCACCCGCCCATCCACCCGATCCACGGACCGAACGCCTTGGTGCTCCACGTGAACGTCGTGCCGCAGTCGGGCACCTCGTTGTTCAACTCGCGGTAGGCGAAGGCGATGAACAGCATCGGGATGAAGGCGATGATGAAGGCGATGGGGGCCGAGGCGCCCACGGCGAGGACGACGAAACCAAGGGTGGCGACGAGCGAGTACACCGGCGCGGTGGATGCCAGGCCGATCACGGTCGAGCCCCACAGTCCCAGCGTGCCGGTGGCCAGGCCCTTACCGGCCGTGCGTTCGGGTGCGACGGTCATGTGCTGAACGTAGGTTCCCCGGCCCACCGCGGTCAAGCGCGGAGTTCGGGCAGTACGGCTGCGTCAGGCGTCGCGGCGGACGACGTCGAGGATCACGATGGTGATGTTGTCGCGGCCGCCATTCTCGAGCGCCGCGGCCATCATGGCCTTGACGGCTGCAGCCGGGTCGGCGTTGGCCTCGAGGAAGTGGCGGATGCCGAAGTCGGTGAGCTCTTTCGTGAGACCGTCCGAGCAGATCACGAAGCGGTCGCCGTCGAGCACGTCGAGACGCAGGTAGTCGGGCTTGACACTGTCGCTCGGCCCGACGGCACGGGTGATCACGTTTCCGTACGGGTGGTTCTCGGCCTCTTCGGGGCTGAGGCGGCCAGCGGCGATCAGCTCCTGCACGACGGAATGATCGGTGGTGACCTGCACGATCTCTCCGTCGCGCAGCACGTATACCCGCGAGTCGCCGATGTTCAGCGTGACCCAGTGCGGTTCTTCGGTGTGGGTCTCGAGGTAGACGCCGGTGAGCGTCGTCCCCGTGCCCTCGTCGGTCGTCTCGGGGTGCGCGGTGATGTCTTTCACCGCGCGCGACAGCGCTTTTTCGATGTTCTTGGTCGAGACAGCGCCACTGTCGACGACGGCGCGGAGACGGTCGACGGTGCTGGCGCTGGCGATCTCGCCGCCGAGGTGTCCGCCCATCCCGTCGGCCACGACGAAGAGGGGGTACTCGGCGAGGACCGCATCCTGGTTGACCTCGCGACGGCGGCCGGTGTCGGTGCCGGCGGCCCACGACAGGTCCAGCGTCATCTGACCCAGCGGAACGCTCCGCGTGTGAGTGGTCACCTCGGGCACGAAAGATCCTCCGGTTGGCCGACGACGTCGCCGGCGAAAGCGCACGGCCCTGTCATCTTAGTAGACGCCCGCACGCCACCTGCGAACGGCTCGACGAGCCGCCATCGGGTGCGCACTCTCAGCCCGCCGCCGGATCGGGAGGACAGCCCAGGATGCCGTCGATCTCGGCGAGGTCCGCGGCGCTCGGTGTCCACGCTGTGGCGGCGGCGGCGTTGGCCCGCACCTGGTCGGCGCTCGTCGCCCCGGCGATCACGCTCGACACGAGCGGATTGGCCAGGAACCACCCGAACGTGGCCTCGAGCATGCTGATCCCGCGCTCCTCGCAGAAGCCGCGGTAATGCTCGAGCGCGTCCCACGGAGCGTCGTGCCACAGGTGTGGGCGCTGCCGCATGATCCGGCTGTCGTCCGGCCCTCCCTCGCGGGAGAACTTGCCCGTCAGCAGTCCGTTGTGCAGCGGGAAGAACGGCAGGAAGCCGAGTCCGAAATGCTCGACTGCCGGCAGCACTTCGCGCTCGACGGCGCGGGCGAGAAGGCTGTACTGGTTCTGGGCGGAGACGAACCGGACGCCCGCGGCGGCGGCGTCGGCCTCGGCGATCTGCCAGCCGGCGAAGTTGGAATGCCCCACGTAGCGCACTTTGCCCGCGCGGACGAGGTCGTCGAGGGCATCCAGGGTTTCGTCGATGGGCGTGGACGGGTCCGGCGTGTGCAACTGGTAGAGATCGATCCAGTCCGTACGCAGGCGCCGGAGGGAGCCCTCGACAGCACGACGCACGTGCGAGCGCGACGCCTTGGATCCGCCCGGGAGCGAGGGCGCGAGATCGGCATGGCCGAACTTGGTCGCGAGGACCACCTCGTCACGACGCCCCTGGAGCGCCTCACCCATCAGCGTCTCGGACAGACCGAAGGTCTTGCCGTAGACGTCGGCGGTGTCCAGGAATGTCACTCCCGCCTCGATGGCGGCGTTCAGCACCTCCCGGGTGCCGTCGAGGGTCTCGGTGAAAGTGCCGGCGCGACCGAAGTTATTGCACCCGAGGCCGACGGCGGACACCCGGAGTCCGGACCGACCCACCGGACGAACGGGCAGCAGTGAGGATGTCATCCCCCCACGCTAACCCCCGGAGACGACGCGGGTTCGTCCCCGCACCCGTGGACGACGAGGCCTCCCGGTGTGCGGGAGGCCCCGTCGTGGTCAGTACTGCGGCGGGGCGGGCGGCGGGGGCGTGGTGCCCGACGCGGGCGGCGCCGTCGGACCGGCCGCGGGAGGCGCGGCGGGGCCGCCGTAACCGGGCCCTCCGTAGCCGGAACCGGTGGCCTGCTGACCCGGCTGCACGGGGATGCCGTCCCACACGGTCTTGTCTGCGGCGATGGTCGTGGCCCACGGCGCGGGAGCGATGGCCGGGTTCCAGCGCGCGGACCCGAAGGCGAGGATGCCGAGCCAGATCAGGGTTCCGAGACCGGGGATGAGCCACAGCAGCAGAAGCGGCCAGTCCTTACCGAACTTCAGACCGATCCGCCACGCGACGAGGACGCTCGCGGCGACGGCCACGAGGCCGAAGACGAATCCGATCACCGGGATGTTGCTCAGCACGCTCGAGCCGACGACCACGATGAGGTAGGCCCAGGGCGAGACATCGCCGAGCTTGGCAGCGACCAGCGTGTTGTAGATCGGCACCCAGGCGCGCCATTTGCCCTGAACGCCGGCCTTCTCGAAGATCTTCATCAGGAAGAACGACGAAATGATGTAGCCGGCGAAGATGCTGATGAGCAGGATGGGCAGCAGGACGATCAAGAAGGCGAGGGCCGCGAGCCCGCTCCCATCGTCGTACGTGTAAGACGAACCACTCATGTGGATTCCTTTCCAGGCGAGTGCGCGACGAAGCGTCCGTGCGCCCCGTGCGATCACATGCTAGCGAAGCTGAGAAGAACCTGTAAGCAGGTCTTCCCGTCACATCACGAGGGCGATCTCGCCGTTCCGGCCGTCGACGATCCGCCAGCCGGACGACAGCGCCCAGGCGCGCAGGTCGACGACGTCCTCGACAGCCGGCCGCTGCGTCGCGAGCGCGCGCACGAAAGCGCCCTTCGCATGCTTGTTGAAGTGGTTGAGCGCGCGCACCGCTCCCCCCTCGGCCTCCGTCACGACACGGACATACGCGGACGGGACGCTCGAGGGCACAGGGCCGAGGGCCGCGTACGCCTCGGAGCGGAGATCGAGGATGAAACCGGGGGCGACCGCCTCGAAGGCGGCGCGCGCGGCGTCCGCCCAGACGCGACGCAATGCCGGCACGCCGGGAAGCGATGTCCCCGCTGCCAGCCGGTAGGCCGGGATGGGGTCGAGCGCCCCGACGGGCCCGAACGGCGCCGAGTGGATCGCCACGTGGGCGCCGAGCCAAGCCCGGGCCGTGGCGTCGAGAGACGAGGCGTCCAAGGCGTCATAGAGCACGCCGGTGTACCGGTCGACGGCGGGCGTCGTCGGGGCGGTGCGCAGGGCCGCGTTGTCGGCGATCTCGTGCCGACGCTTCGGGCTCAGCTTGAGCACTCGAGCGGCGGTCTCCTCGTCGCCCGACAACGCCACCAGCGCGTTCGTGACAGCCTCGCGCGGCGCGCGAAGCGACGAGAAGGTCAGCCCGCCGATATCGAGCGCGGCGCCCTCGCCACCCGGGCGCTTGGTTTCGGACGGAGGAAGCAGGACCAGCATGGGAACTCCGGAAAACGCGACGCGCGCCGCCCGGATGACCGGGCGACGCGCGTCGGATGAAGCGGTGTCAGGAGACAAGCGAAGCGTTTCCCGCGACGATGGTGAGCTCGTCGCTCGCCATGGAGAGGAAACCGTCCGCCGCGTTGGCGAGGATCTTGGAACCGTCGGTGCGGGTAATGCGCACCTCGCCCTGGGCGAGGATCGCAAGCACCGGTTCGTGCCCCTGCATGAAGCCGATCTCGCCCTCGACGGTCTTGGCCACGACGAGAGAGGCCTCTCCCGTCCACACCTCGGCGTCGGCCGAGACCAGGCTCACGCGCAGCGGCATGTCAGCCGTTCTCCTTCTGGATCTGCGCCCACTTGGCCTCGACGTCGGCGATGCCACCGACGTTGAAGAACGCCTGCTCGGCGACGTGGTCGAAGTCGCCCTTGACGATCGCGTCGAACGACTCGATGGTCTCCTTGATCGGGACCGTGGAGCCCTCGACGCCGGTGAACTTCTTCGCCATGTAGGTGTTCTGCGAGAGGAACTGCTGAATGCGACGCGCGCGCGAGACGACGATCTTGTCTTCCTCGGAGAGCTCGTCGACACCCAGGATCGCGATGATCTCCTGCAGTTCCTTGTTCTTCTGGAGGATCTGCTTCACGTTGGTGGCGACGCGGTAGTGGTCGGCACCGATGTAGCGGGGGTCGAGGATACGGCTCGTCGAGGTCAGCGGGTCGATGGCCGGGTACAGACCCTTCGAGGCGATCTCACGTGAGAGCTCGGTCGTCGCATCGAGGTGCGCGAACGTCGTTGCCGGGGCCGGGTCGGTGTAGTCATCGGCGGGCACGTAGATGGCCTGGAGCGACGTGATCGAGTGGCCACGCGTCGAGGTGATGCGCTCCTGGAGCACACCCATCTCGTCGGCGAGGTTGGGCTGGTAACCCACGGCCGAGGGCATGCGACCCAGCAGCGTCGAGACCTCCGAGCCGGCCTGCGTGAAGCGGAAGATGTTGTCGATGAACAACAGCACGTCCTGCTTCTGCACGTCGCGGAAGTACTCCGCCATCGTCAGGGCCGACAGGGCGACGCGCAGTCGCGTTCCCGGCGGCTCGTCCATCTGGCCGAACACGAGTGCGGTCTTGTCGAAGACACCCGCCTCTTCCATCTCGGCGATGAGGTCATTGCCCTCACGGGTGCGCTCACCGACACCGGCGAATACCGACACACCACCGTGGTCCTGCGCGACGCGCTGGATCATCTCCTGGATGAGGACGGTCTTGCCGACACCGGCGCCACCGAACAGACCGATCTTCCCACCCTGCACGTAGGGGGTCAGGAGGTCGATCGACTTGATGCCGGTCTCGAACATCTCGGTCTTGGATTCGAGCTGGTCGAAGCTCGGCGCCTTGCGGTGGATACCCCAGCGCTCGGTGACCTCGATGGTCTCACCGGGGACGCCGTTGAGCACCTCACCGGTGACGTCGAACACCTTGCCCTTGGTCACGTCTCCGACGGGCACCGAGATGGGGCCGCGGGTGTCGCGCACTTCCTGACCGCGGACCATGCCGTCGGTGGGCTTGAGCGAGATGGCGCGGACGAGGTCGTCACCGAGGTGCTGGGCGACCTCGAGGGTGATCTCGGTCGACTGGTCACCGATGGTGATCGTGGTCTTCAGCGCATTGTAGATCTCGGGGATCGCGTCATGCGGGAACTCGATGTCGACGACCGGGCCGGTGACGCGCGCGACGCGTCCGACGACGGCCGCGTCGGTCTTCTCGGCGGTGAGGCTCATGGCTTCTTCTCTCCTTGGGAACTTACTTGCCGGATGCCAGGGCATCGGCGCCGCCGACGATCTCGGCGATCTGCTGCGTGATCTCCGCCTGACGCGCGTTGTTGCGCAGGCGGGTGTAGTCGGTGATGAGCTTGTCGGCGTTGTCGCTGGCCGACTTCATGGCCTTCTGGGTCGCGGCATGCTTCGCGGCCGACGACTGCAGGAGGGCATTGAAGATGCGGCTCTGCACGTACGTCGGCAGAAGCGCGTCGAGCACGGTCTCGGCGTCGGGCTCGAACTCGTACAGCGGGTAGACCTCGGACTGGGCCGGCGCTTCGTCCGCCTCGATGACTTCGAGGGGAAGGAGTCGCACCGATTCCGGCGACTGGGTCATCATGCTGACGAAACGGTTGTACACGAGGTGGATCTCATCGACGCCGTCGTTCTCACTGCCGGCGCGGTACGCCTCGAGGACGGCATCCGAGATGGCTTCCGCCGTCGAGAACTGCGGCGTGTCGGTGTCGCCCACCCACTGCGCGACGCTCGGCATGCGACGGAACTGGAAGTATCCGACGGCCTTGCGCCCGACCAGGTAGTAGACGACCTCTTTGCCCTGCGACCGCAGCAGCTCCGACAGCTCGAGACCCTCGCGGAGGATCTGCGAGTTGAACGCGCCGGCGAGACCGCGATCGGACGTGAAGATGACCACGGCCGATCGGCGGATGTTCTCGCGCTCGGTCGTCAGCGGGTGATCGACCGACGAGTACGTCGCCACGGCGGAGACGGCGTTCGTCACGGCCTTCGCGAAAGGCGACGCCGCGCGCACACGCGCCATCGCCTTCTGGATGCGAGAGGCCGCGATGAGCTCCATCGCCTTCGTGATCTTCTTGGTCGTCTGAGCAGAAGAGATCTTCTGCTTGTAGACCCGCAGTTGTGCGCCCATGATTCCGTTCTCGTGTCGTCGCTACTCAGCGACGGCCTTTGACGATCCGCTCCTGGTTGACGTCTTCCGCCCCGGCGGCGTCGACCTTCTCGGCGCCGACGACGCTCTGGTCCTTGCCGGGCTGGAACTCCTTCGAGAAGGCATCGACGTGCTTCTCGAGCTCGGCGAGGGTGTCGTCGCCGAGCGCGTTGGTCTCGCGCAGGGTGTCGAGCACCGTCGAGTTGCGACGGAGGTAGTCGAGGAGTTCGCGCTCGAAGCGGAGCACGTCGGAGACCTCGACGGTGTCGAGCTTTCCGTTCGTGCCCGCCCAGATCGAGACGACCTGCTCCTCGACCGGGTAGGGCGAGTACTGCGGCTGCTTGAGCAACTCGGTCAGACGCGCACCACGGGCCAGCTGACGACGCGACGCCGCGTCGAGGTCGCTCGCGAACATGGCGAACGCTTCGAGCGAGCGGTACTGGGCCAACTCGAGCTTCAGCGTGCCCGAGACCTTCTTGATGGACTTCACCTGGGCGTCGCCACCCACGCGCGAGACCGAGATACCCACGTCGACCGCGGGGCGCTGGTTGGCGTTGAACAGGTCGGACTGCAGGAAGATCTGGCCGTCGGTGATCGAGATCACGTTGGTCGGGATGTACGCCGAGACGTCGTTGGCCTTGGTCTCGATGATGGGGAGACCCGTCATCGAGCCGGCACCGAGCTCGTCGGACAGCTTCGCGCAACGCTCGAGCAGACGCGAGTGCAGGTAGAAGACGTCACCGGGGTACGCCTCGCGGCCCGGCGGGCGGCGGAGCAGCAGCGACACGGCGCGGTACGCCTCGGCCTGCTTCGAGAGGTCGTCGAAGATGATCAGGACGTGCTTGCCGCCATACATCCAGTGCTGGCCGATGGCCGAACCGGTGTAGGGGGCGAGGTACTTGAAGCCGGCGGGGTCGGAGGCCGGGGCCGCGACGATGGTGGTGTACTCCATCGCGCCGGCGTCTTCGAGGGCACCCTTCACCGAGGCGATGGTGGAACCCTTCTGACCGATGGCGACGTAGATGCAGCGCACCTGCTTGTCGACATCGCCGGACTCCCAGTTCGCGCGCTGGTTGATGATCGTGTCGATCGCGATCGCCGTCTTACCGGTCTGGCGGTCGCCGATGATCAGCTGACGCTGTCCGCGTCCGACCGGGATCATCGCGTCGATGGCCTTGATGCCCGTCTGCAGCGGCTCGTGCACGCTCTTGCGCTGCATGACGCCGGGCGCCTGGAGCTCGAGCGCACGACGACCCTCGGTCGCGATCTCGCCGAGACCGTCGATCGGGTTTCCGAGCGGGTCGACGACGCGACCCAGGTAGCCGTCACCGACGCCGACCGAGAGCACCTCACCCGTACGGGTGACGCTCTGACCCTCTTCGATGCCGGAGAACTCGCCGAGCACGACGACACCGATCTCGTTCTCGTCGAGGTTCTGAGCCAGGCCCAGCGTGCCGTTCGCGAAGCGGATGAGCTCGTTGGCCATCACGCCGGGAAGGCCCTCGACGTGCGCGATGCCATCGGCCGCGTCGACGACGGCGCCGACCTCGGTCGCCGCAGCGCCGTTGGGCTCGTAGGCGGTGACGAAGTCTTTCAGCGCGTCACGAATGACGTCGGGGCTGATAGAGAGATCTGCCATTGTCTTCCTTCGTTCGTGGGGCACTTGGCCCCCAGATCCACGCCCGCTCGGGCGGAAAGTCTTTAGCCGGCGATCCGCTGGCGGAGATCGGCGAGACGTGCGGACACGCTCGCGTCGATGACGTCATCGGCGACTTGCACGCGCAGTCCGCCGAGCACCGTCGGGTCGATCACGGTGTTCAGCGTGACCGCTGAGCCGTATCGCGCGCTGAGGGAGTTCTGCAGGCGGGCCTGCTGGTCGTCGCTCAGCGGGGCGGCGGCGTACACGGTCGCGACGATGCGCGAACGCTGGTCGGAGACGATGCGCTCGGCCCGGCGCAGCAGGGCACGCACCCGGCGACCGCGGGCGTGCTTCACCAGCGACGAGACGATGAGCGCGGTACCGGCGCTCGTGCGTCCATCGAGCAGCTTCGAGACGAGGTCGCCCTTCGCCGTGGCGCCGCCGAGGCGACCGCCCAGCGCGAGCTCGAGCTCGCCGTTCGAGGCGACCGTTCGCGAGAAGGCGAACAGCTCCGCCTCGATGTCGGCCGGCTCGGCGACCGAGGTCGCCTGCACCGCGAGCTCTTCGAGCCCCTCGATGAACTGACCGGAGTTCGACCAGCGCTGCTGGGCCGCGCTGGAGAGCAGTGCAACCGTTGTCGGCTGGTACGACGGACCGAAGACCGCCGAGACGAGCCCCGCACGGACGGCGGGCGGCACCGACGAGTCGGACAGCGCGCCGCTCAGCTGCGCCGAGCCGCTCACGGCGGCGACGGCCGCGAACAGCTCGCGCGCGACGTCGAGATCGACGCCGGACGTGGAGGCCAGCGCCTCCGTCGTCGCGGTTCGGGCCTGAGTGGTCGCGCTGCCCATTACTTGGCCGCCTTCTCGGAGGCCTCGAGCTCGGCGAGGAAGCGGTCGACCACGGCGTTCGCACGCGCGTCGTCGGTCAGCGTCTCGCCGATGACGTTGCCCGCGAGGTCGACCGCAAGGGTACCGACCTCCGAACGCAGCTGCACGAGGGCCGTCTGACGCTCGGCCTCGATCTGCGCGTGCGCGCTGGCGGTGATGCGTGCTGCCTCGGTGGCAGCCGCCTCTTTGGCCTCGGCGACGATCTTGCGACCGTCCTGCGTCGCGCCCTCACGGATCTCGCCGGCCTGCTTGCGCGCTTCGGCGAGCTGGGCGGTGTACTCCTCGAGGGCGGCCTCGGCCTGTCGCTGGGCCTCGTCGGCCTTGGCGATGTTGCCCTCGATGGCAGCACTGCGCTCGTCGAGCAGCTTCGCCATGCGCGGCAGAGCCACACGCCACACCACGACGGCGATGATGACGAAGCACACGAACGACCAGAGGATGTCGTACGCGGCAGGCAGGAGCGGGTTCTGCGCTTCCTCGCCCGCGGGCTCCGCGGCGAGTGTGACAAGAGCGTTCAGCATCCTGTCTCCTTACAGTGAGTCGAGAGCGGCCGGATCAGGTGAAGATGAAGCCGGTCGCGATACCGATGAAGGCGAGCGCCTCGGTGAAGGCGATACCGATGAACATCAGGACCTGGAGGCGGCCCGCGAGTTCGGGCTGACGGGCGACACCCTCGATCGTCTTGCCGACGACGATGCCCACGCCGATGGCGGGGCCGATGGCGGCGAGGCCGTAGCCGATCGTGGCGACGTTACCGGTGACCTGGGCGAGAACCGTAGTTGCGTCCACGGGTTTTTTCCTTTCGTTGGGTGGCTCGGCGTGCGCCGGGCCGCTCAGTGCTCTTCTGCGACCGCGAGCTGGATGTAGACCGCGGTGAGGATCGCGAAGACGTACGCCTGGAGGAAGGCGACGAAGATTTCGAACAGGGTGAAGGCGAGACCGAAGGCCAGGGATCCGGCGCCGAGCGCCGTCCACCAGCCGCCGAGCCCGACGACGAAGAACTGCGTCGCCGAGAAGAACAGCACCAGCATGAGGTGACCGACGACCATGTTCATCAGCAGACGCAGCGTCAGCGTGACGGGGCGGATGATGAACGTCGAGAGGAACTCGAGCGGGACGATGATGATGTACAGCGGCCACGGCACGCCCGAGGGCAGCAGCGCGTTCTTGAAGAACCCTCCCGGGCTCTTCTTGATGCCGGCGTAGATGAAGGTGACGTATGCCACGATCGCCAGCAGCATGGGAACCGCGATGACGCTGGTGCCGGCGATGTTCAGGAACGGGATGACACCCGTGATGTTCATGAACAGCACCATGAAGAAGATCGTGGTGAGGATGGGCAGGAAGCGACGCCCGTCCTTCTTGCCCAGGATGTCTTCGGCGATGTTGACGCGGACGAAGTCGAGGCCCATCTCGGCGACGCTCTGGAAGCGACCGGGGACGATCTTCATGCGCCGCGTGCCCAGCACGAGGAAGAGGACGAGCGCGAGGGTCGCCAGCATCTGCGTGAGGTTGATGCGCGTGATCGCGAAGATCGTGCCCTCGAACAGCACCGCGTCGGGGAAGAACTCTGAAATGGACGGCGGGTGGAACTCCGCACCCGCGGACGCGAAGTTCGTGATCAGGGTCGCAGCTTGAGTAGTCAGCGCTGGCTCCAGCTTCGGGGCATCGGTGTGAACCGTTGCGACGATGGTCGGTGATGGTACCCGATGAGAAGACCTGGAAAAGAGTTCCGATCGCGGGTGGGTACGTATGTCACCCTATCAAACTCCCGGCCCATCCACGTGTCGGGCCGGCCGATCCTCTCGCGACCGGAGTAACGCGCAACGGCGTTCTCCGCGGTGCGATACGGGCGCGCCCACCTCACGCTCGCCGATCACCGGCGTCGGGGTCGGTGGGCAGCGTCACGTCGCTGGCACTGGGGATGCGCATGCGCATGAGCACGACCACGTCGACCGCCAACGAGGCGAGGACGCTGACGACGAGCGCGACGTAGAACACGACCAGGTCGACCCAGTCCTGTCCTCGGAGCACGGCGATGGCCACGATGAACAGGACGAGCTTGAGCAGCCACCCCCCGAGCACGATGCCGAAGAAGATGGGCACGTAGAGGGGGTCGCCGTACCACCGGTTCGCGATCAGGATGCTGATCGCGGTCACGGCCAAGAACATCGCGCTCACGGCGACACCCGCCAGAGCACTGCCGAGGCCGGGCGCTCCCGCGACGGCGAAGCCCACGACGGCTCCCACGATCAGCAGCACCGCGGTCACGATGCCGCCCCAGACCAGGGCGGTGCGCAGGACCGGGGTACTCGACAGGGGGCGGCGGGATTCGGGGGCGGTAGGGCTCATGAGGGGGTCTCCGGTGGGGTGGGTCGGGTGCGACGGGACAACCGCCGCAGCCGGCGCTGAGAGGGAAGGAGGGTCAGAACGGCGCAGGCGGCCACGCCGGCGAGGCCGAAGACGACGCCGATCACGTAGTCGCCGGGCCAGCTCTGCTGCGTGCCGATGTACATCAGCAGGAACGCCAGACTGACCACAGCGGTCCAGCTGTAGAAGATGAGCACGGCGTCGCGGTCGGTATGGCCCATGTCGAGCATCCGGTGATGCAGGTGCTTGCGGTCGGGCGAGAAGGGCGACCGTCCGGCCCACTGACGCCGCAGGACGGCCAGGCCGAAGTCGAGCAGCGGCAGCAGCACGATCACGACCGGCAGCAGGATCGGGATGAAGGCACCCAGCAGCTGGGATCGACCGATCTTCTCGGGGTCGAGGACGGCCGGATCGAGCTGGCCGGTGATGGCGATCGCGGAACTCGCCATGAGCAGTCCCAGCATGAGCGCGCCCGCGTCGCCCATGAAGAGCTTCGCGGGTGTCCAGTTCATCGGGAGGAACCCGAGGCACGCGCCGACGAGGACGGCGGCGATGAATGAGGCCAGATTGAAGTAGGTGCTCGCGCCGGTATCGCGGACCAGCAGGTATGAGTACGCGAAGAACACGCCGTTCGCGATCAGGCAGACACCCGCGACGAGGCCGTTCAGACCGTCGATGAAGTTGACGGCGTTCATCACCACCACGAGCGCGAACACGGTGAGCAGGAAGCTCACCCAGCTCGATCCGACCGTCAGCGCCCCGATGGGCAGTGAGAGGATCTGCAGCTGTCCGAACCACGCGATGATCCCGGCGGCGACGAACTGGGCTCCGAGCTTGATCATCCAGTCCAAGTCCCAGAGGTCGTCTGCGACGCCGATGAGCACGATGAGGAGGACGGCCCCCAGCAGGGAGAGCACGGGGACCGGATCGGCCCACAGGATGGCGAAGTAGGGGTTCTGGCTCGACAGCGCGAAGGCCCCCACGACGCCGAGGAACATCGCCACACCACCCAGACGGGGCGTGGGTGTCTGGTGGACGTCGCGGTCCCGGATGCCGGGATAGAGCTTGAACCGCAGGGCGACCTTCCACACCACCCACGACAGCGCGAGCGTGACCGCCGCCGTGAACAGGATGATGAGGAGATACTGGGTCACGGACCCGGCGCCTCGGCATCCGGCGTCGGGTCGACCGAAGACGCTGCGGGGGCGACGGCGTCGTCGACGGGATCGGGCTCGAGCAGATCGCCGAGTACCTCGCGCAGACGCTCGCGCGAGACGGCGCCCTCGCGCAGGACGCGCACCTGAGGCTCGGCGCCCCCGACCAGGGTCGTGGCGTCCACGATTGTCGATGCCACACCCGTCTCGCTGGGACCGGCGTCGAGATAGGCGGCGACGCTGTCGCGCAGCATGTCGCGAGCGGAGTCGATGTCGACGGCTGCCGGCATCCCGGTGAGGTTCGCGCTGGAGACGGCAAGGGGTCCCGTCTCCTCCAACAGCTCGAGCGTCAGCTTCTGCGCGGGCATGCGCACCGCCACCGTGCCGTGCGTGTCGCCGAGGTCCCACGACAGCGAGGGCTGAGCGGGAAGGATGATCGTCAACCCGCCCGGCCAGAACTCGCGGACGAGATCGTCGACGGCGGGCGGCACCTCGGCGACGAGGGCACGGAGGGTACCCACGCCGGGAACGAGCACGGGCGGTGGGTGCTGGCGACCCCGCCCCTTGGCCTCGAGGAGTCCCGCGACGGCGCGCGCATTGAACGCGTCGGCGGCGATTCCGTAGACGGTGTCGGTGGGGAGCACGACGAGTTCGCCTCGGCCGATGGCCTGACGCGCATGGCGCATCCCGGACAGCAGCTGCGACTCGTCACGGCAGTCGTAGACGGGTGACATGTCGCGCGTCAGTCTAGCCGGGCGACGCGGAGCGCGCGGTCAGGGACGGACAGCGGTCGTTGCGCGATCGCGCATCGTGAGATCGGTGTGGGTGGCGGCCGATCGCCACCCGTCGTCGGTCAGGATGTCGCGGATCGCCGCGCCCTGCCACTCGCCGTGCTCGAGGACGATGGCCCCGCCGGGGTGCGCGAGGCGCAGGCCGACGAGGCTCAGCCGGCGCACGGCATCCAATCCGTCGGGTCCGCCGTACAGTGCCGCCGGCGGGTCGTAGAGACGCACCTCGGGATCGCGCGGGATCGCATCATCAGGGACGTAGGGCGGATTGGACGCCACCACGGAAACGGTGCCGTCGAGCTCGGCGAAGGCGACCGCGAGATCGGCGAAGGCGAGGGTGAGGTTCTCCGCGCCCACACGGCGGTGATTCAGCGTGGTCCAGATGAAGGCGTCGACCGAGTTCTCGGCGGCGAACACGCGCGCGTGCGGAACCTCCGTCGCCATCGCGAGGGCGATCGCCCCGCTCCCGGTTCCGAGGTCCACCGCGATCGGAGAGGCGGATGCCATGGCGCGCAGCGCATCGATCGAGAGCTGGGCCACCATCTCGGTCTCGGGTCGAGGCACGAAAACGCCCGGGCCGACGGCCAGTTCGAGCGAGCGGAACGGCGCGACCCCGGTGAGATGCTGCAGCGGCTCCCGCGCGCAGCGCCGGTCGATCAGCGACGCCAGGGCTGCGGCTGCATCTTCCGGCATCCGGTCTCCGCGGACGGCTGCGGCCTGTACTCCTCCGCGCGAGGTTGCGAGAACGTGGGCGACGAGCAACTCGGCGTCGACCTGGGCCTCTGGCACGCCCGCTGTGGCGAATCGTCGAGCGGCGTCGCGCACAACGGTTGCAACGAGGGCGGGAACGGGCGAGGGCGAGGACGTCTGGGGCATGACGGAACCCCAGCTTAGTAGCGCGGCGTCATACAAGAATCGGCCTCGAACCCCTCGCCTAAGATGATCGCGTTCTGACCGACGGCGAAAGGCGCCCCATGCCCGGCATTCATCCCGACATCACCTCCGCGTTCGGCGACACTCCCCTCGTGCGGCTGAATCGCGTCGCCGAGGGGACCGAGGCGCAGATCCTGCTGAAGCTGGAGTTCTACAACCCGGCCTCCAGCGTGAAGGACCGTCTGGGAATCGCCATCGTCGACGCTGCCGAGGCATCGGGCGAGTTGAAGCCCGGTGGCACCATCGTCGAGTCCACGAGCGGGAACACCGGCATCGCCCTGGCGATGGTGGGCGCGGCGCGCGGCTACAAGGTCATCCTGACGATGCCCGCCTCGATGTCGAAGGAGCGACGCATCCTGCTCAAGGCCTTCGGAGCCGAGCTGGTGCTCACCGACCCCACCAAGGGCATGCTCCTCGCAGTCGACGAGGCCAAGCGCATCGTCGCCGAAACCCCGGGCGCCGTCTGGGCCCGTCAGTTCGAGAACGAGGCCAACCCGGCGATCCACCGCCGCACGACCGCCGAAGAGATCCTGCGCGACACCGACGGGAAGGTCGACTACTTCGTGGCCGGCATCGGGACGGGCGGCACCATCACCGGTGTCGGTCAGGTGCTCAAGGAGCGCGTCCCCGGCGTGCAGATCGTGGCCGTCGAGCCCGCCGACTCCCCGATCCTCACCAAGGGTCACCCCGGCCCCCACAAGATCCAGGGCATCGGCCCGAACTTCGTCCCCGAGATCCTCGATCGCGACATCCTCGACGAGGTCATCGACGTCGAGTTCGACGACGCCATTCGTCTCGCCCGCGAGACGGCTGCCAAGGACGGCATCCTCGTCGGCATGTCGTCGGGTGCGGCCATCTGGGCGGCGCTCGAGGTCGCCCGTCGCCCCGAGGCCGCGGGCAAGAACATCGTCGTGATCATCCCCTCGTACGGCGAGCGCTACCTTTCGACCGCCCTGTACGAGCACCTGCGCGAAGACTGACGGTGGGGGCCCTCTCCCGCATCCGCGAAGACATCGCCTCCGCTAAACTCCGCGACCCCGCGGCGCGCGGCGGACTTGAGATCGCCCTGCTGTATCCGGGGCTCCACGCCGTCTGGTCGTACCGCATCGCGAACCGCCTGTGGAGACGGGGCCTGCGCTTTCCGGCGCGGGCCCTGTCCCAGACAACCCGCTGGCTCACCGGTGTCGAGATCCACCCGGGGGCGACGATCGGACGCCGATTCTTCATCGACCACGGCATGGGCGTCGTCGTCGGCGAGACGGCCGAGGTCGGCGACGACGTGATGCTCTACCACGGGGTGACCCTCGGGGGGCGACAGCGCGAGGGGGGTAAGCGGCATCCCACCCTGCATGACGGAGTGGCCATCGGTGCCGGGGCGAAGATCCTCGGGCCCATCACCTTGGGCGCCGGAACCGTGGTCGGCGCGAACGCCGTCGTCACGCGTGACGCACCCGCCGACAGCGTGCTCGTGGGTGTGCCGGCGAAAGCACGGACGCGGCGGAGCGGCGAGGACACCCGCGCCCTCCTGACCACGCCCGAGTACTGGATCTGACGCTCGCCCCGCCGTCCGGACGACCCTCGCCACCGCGGCGGCCGTCCGGGCGGCCCCGCGGTCCCCGGGTGGGAGGAGCCCTGCGCCGCTCCGCACCAGCGTCGGGCTGTCGCCGTAGTCTCGACTCATGGCCCGTCTGCACGACCTGTCGCTCGTCGCCCAGACCGAGGCACTGCGTGCGGGCGACCTCTCCCCCGCCGAGCTGGCCGCGCACTACGTCGATCGCATCCAGCGGCTGGACGACCTCGGCGCCTTCGCCGAGGTGACAGCGAGCGCCGCGCTGCAGCGGGCGGCACGGTTGGAGCGACCCACCGCCGCGGCGTTGTGGGGTGTCCCCCTGGCGGACAAAGACCTCGTCGCCCGCGAAGGCGTGCCCACCCGCTACGGCTCGCGTGCTCGCGTGGATCACGTGCCGACGGCATCCGATCCTCTCGCCCGCGCTCTTGATGCCGCGGGGACGGTGAACGTCGGCAAGACGAGTACGTCGGAGTTCGGACTCACCGGCTTCACCGAACCGCTCATCCATGCGCCGGCCCGCGATCCCTGGCGCCCCTCGGCCGGGGCGGGCGGGTCGAGCGGCGGCGCCGCCGTCGCGGTCGCGGCCGGCTTCTTGCCGGGCGCGGTAGGGTCCGACGGCGGGGGGTCGATCCGCATCCCCTCGGCCACCGTCGGGGTGGTGGGCCTGAAACCCTCCCGCGGGCGGTTGTCGATCGGTTCGGGGTTCGACTCCCCCGACGGGTTGTCGGTCACCGGTCCGATCACGCGTTCCGCAGAGGACGCCGGCCTGCTGCTCGACGCGCTCGTCGAGCTCGCACCGTTCCGTTACGCCACCGCCGCACCCGGGTCGGGGCCGTTCGTCGACGCCGCCCGTCGCCCCCCGGGCGATCTGCGCGTCGGGGTCACCACCGTGTCGCCCTGGGACGACGACGAGGACATCGTGCTTCATCCCGACGCGCGCACCGCCTTCGAGACGGCCGCCGCCTGGCTGAGCGACGCGGGGCACGACGTCACGGATGCCGATTGGCATCCCGTCGGCTACGCGTCGCTCTTCCACGTGCTCTGGCGCGCGAGCGCCGCGCGCATCCCCCTGAGCGACGACGACATGCCGCTCGTCGAGCCGCTGACCGCGTGGCTCGTGCGCGAGGGGCGCCGGCTCTCCTCGCTCGATCTGCTCGGCGGGCTCGCCTCGGCCCGGGCCTTCGAGCGCCGCACGATCGAAGACTTCTCGCGCTTCGACGCGGTGCTCACCCCGGCGCTCGCTCAGGTGCCGCAGCGGGTGGGCGCGTACGCGGGGCACAGCCCCGAACGCACGTTCGCCATGCAGGTGGAGTACGCCCCGTACTCGAGCTTCGTCAACGTCGCCGGACTGCCGGCGCTCACGCTGCCGGTGACGACGGATGCCGAGGGGCACCCCGTCTCGGTTCAACTCATCGGTCGGCCGGGGGGTGAGGCGACGCTTCTGTCGCTCGGTGCGCAACTCGAGCGCCGCCGCGGCGCTCTCCCCCACCCTCCGGTCTGGGCCGCCTGACGATCGCGGCCGCCCGCCGCCCGTGCGATGCGCCGGACCGCCGTCGAGGCAGAAGTCCGTCGCGACGTGCGCCGATCCCGGAGGTCGGGTGGCTACGCGGGGCGGAACGTCCGACCGCTCCGCATACTGCTGCGCGTGTTGTTAGCGGGAACATTCTTCGCTAGCCTGAGCGGACTCACCACAACTTCTCGCACCGGGCTTCGACGCCGAACCCGGGGAACACGCGTCGCCGACGACCGTCTCCCGAAGGGACACCCATGTTGTCTGACTACCCGTCCGTCAAAGATGGACGCCCGCGCCTTGCCCGCCGCGTCGTCGCCGTTTCTCTCGCCGCCGCGTGCCTGGGAGCGCTCCTCGCTCCCGCGTCCGCGGCGATCGCCGCCGAGACGGTGCCCGCGCCGGTCCTCGA
>NZ_JALGRP010000006.1 GCF_022815605.1 Microbacterium sp. VKM Ac-2923
TGCAGGCGGTCCTGACGGCCGCGCATGTCGTTCTGTCCGGGGTAGTTCGACCCCTCAGCGAGCCAGATCTTCAGGTCGCGGGAGCCCGTGGCATCCATCACGTCGATGCAGGCGAGGTGGTGGTCGATGGCCTTGCGACGGATGGCGTCGTCGTGGTGGGTCAGGGCGCCGAACTTGTAGTCCTCGTCCTGGAAGGTGTTGGAGTTGATCGTGCCGAGGCTCACGCCCAGGTCTTCGGCGTGGCGGCGCAGGGCACCGAAGTCGTCGACGAGGTCCCACGGGATGTGCAGCGCGACCGCCGGAGCGAGCGCGGTGAGACGGTTGACCTCCGCGGCATCCGCGATCTTCTCGAACGGGTCGCGCGGCGTACCGGCGGTGGCGAACACGCGGAAGCGCGTGCCGGAGTTGCCGAACGCCCAGGAGGGCAGCTCGATCGCCTGACCCTCGAGGGTCGAAAGGATCTCGGGGCGGAGGGCGGTCATGAGGGGGTCCTTCCCGCGTTCGCGAGCTGGTCGGCGAGGTGGAAGACCTCGGTGAGGGCGGTGGCGGCCTGGTCGGGTCGGCCGTCGAGACCGAGGAAGTAGGGCGCCATCTCGGCCTCCCAGGCGGCCGCGATCGGTGAAGCGGCGAGGTACGCCCCGGCGGCTGCGTCGTCGTCCGTCTCGTAGTAGCCGACCAAGCGGCCACCCTCGCCGAGGAACAGCGAGTAGTTGCGTCGCCCGGCGGCGGCGATCTCGTCGAGCATCTCGGCGCGCACCGGTGAGTGGCTCGCGATGTAGTCGTCCACCCGCTCGGGCCGGATGCGCAGCTCGAAGCAGACACGGGTCGTCTGTGCGGACATGGTCGGGGTCTCTCCTTCGAGAATGAATCGTTTCATCTCATGCTACGGCCGCGCCTGTCGACACGCAACAGGACGATCAGGATCGGCGAACCCCCGCGCGCAGCGCCTCGCGCGCAGCACGCCGGCGGGACCCGGATCCCCCGACTACCTGCGATATCGTCATCGCATCCCCGGGGAGAGGCACGGTCGTCGATGGTGGTGAAGATCAAAGACGTCGCGGCTCACGCGGGGGTCTCGGTGGGAACCGTCTCCAACGTGCTCAACGGCCGCGAGACGGTGTCCGAGGCCGCCGTCGAACGCGTGCGGGCGGCCATCGCGACTCTCGGATACGTGCGCAACGATGCCGCCCGCCAGCTGCGCGCCGGCCGCAGTCGCAGCATCGCGTTGATCGTCCTCGACGTCGGCAATCCCTTCTTCGCGGCCGTCGCACGTGGTGCCGAGGCCCGGGCCGCCGAGGACGGGTACGTCGTGCTGCTCGGGTCCAGCGGTGCCGACGGCGAGCGGGAGCGGCTCTACCTCGACCAGTTCCGTGAGCAGCGGGTCGCCGGGGTGCTGTTGACCCCCGCCGACGCCGACGGCGACGTGGTCGAACGCCTGGCGGCCGCCGGCATCCCGGTGGTCCTCGTCGATGAGCGAGCCGCCGCGGCGGAGGTGTCCGCGGTCTCGGTCGACGACGTCGAGGGCGGATACCTCGCCGTCGCGCACCTGCTCACGGCAGGCCGCCGTCGCATCGCGTTCGTCGGCGGTCCGCTGACGACGCGTCAGGTCGCCGACCGTCTCACCGGCGCACGCCGGGCGGTCGCCGAAGCCGACGGCGCCGGTCTCGAGATCGTCGAGACGGACGCCATGACGGTTCTCGCCGGCCGCGCGGCCGGCGAGCGCGTGCGCTCGCGGCACGACCGGCCGGATGCCGTGTTCGCCGCGAACGACCTGCTGGCCGTCGGGGTGCTGCAGGCCCTGACGATGCGGGGCGACGTCCGCGTCCCCGAGGACATCGCTCTCGTCGGCTACGACGACATCGACTTCGCTGCCGCCGCCGTCGTCCCGCTGACCTCGGTGCGCCAACCGGCCGAGGCGCTGGGTTCGACCGCGGTGGATCTGCTGCTGCGACAGCTCGACGGCGCGCTCGACCCGGCGCAGCGGCAGGTGCGTTTCCGACCCGAACTCGTGGTGCGGGAGTCGAGCGGATAGCAGCGGGGCTCTCCTCGGCACGCGGGGTCGACACCACCTGCCGCGAAGGGAGGATATTCCGGGGCGGGAGGACTCCTGGCCCCTCTGGCGTCCTCCGGTGGCCGAATCTCCTCCCGCCGCGGGGCGGGATCGGCAGCGAACCACCCTCCCGCCGCGGGGCGGGACCGGCGGCAACCCATCCGCCCGCCGCAAGGCGGAACCGGCGGCGACGCCCCTCCCGCGGCAGGGCGGAACCGGCGGCAACCCACCCGCCCACCGCAGGGCGGAGCCGACGGCGACGCCCCTCCCGCCGCAGGGCGGAACCGACGGCGACCCCGGGCCCCACCGCCCGAGGGAGAGGCGTCTTCCGACCGAACCGGCAGCCGCTCAGTGCGCCGGCATCGCCTCGGCGCCCTCGACCTGCTTCGGCGTCCGCACGAACGCCGCGAGCACGATCACCGCGAGCGAGAGGCACGCCGCGACGAAGAAGGCGGAGTGGATGCCGGTGGCCGTGGCATCCACCACCGACGCGCCCTGATCGGCGACGGCCGCCGCCGATCCCACCGTCATCAGCGTGACGAACACCGCGGTGCCCGCCGCCCCGGCCAGCTGCTGCACGGTCGAGACGATCGCCGAGCCGTGCGGGTAGAGCTCGCGCGGGAGCGAACCGAGCGCCGAGGTCATCAGCGGGGTGAACATGAACGCCAGTCCGAGGCTCAGGACGCAGTGCACCGCGATGACGAACCCGATGGGCGTGGTGACCGACAGCGTCGAGAAGCCCCACAGCGCGATGCTCGCGACGATCGCGCCAGGCAGCACGAGCGGGCGCGCGCCGAAGCGATCGAACAGGTTGCCGACGATCGGCGCCATGAGGCCCATGAGCAGCCCACCGGGCAGCAGCATCAAGCCCGTCGGCAGGGTGCCGAGGCCGAGGACGTTCTGCAGGTACAGCGGCAGCAGGATCAGCACGCCGAACAGGGTCGTCATGGCCACCACGACGAGGATCACCGCGATGGTGAAGGCCGAGTGGCGGAAGACGGCGAGGTTCAGCAGCACCCGATCGGTCGACCCCAAGCGCAGCTGGCGCACGACGAACGCGGCGAGCGCGACGGCCCCCACGACCAGCGGAATCCACACGGGCACGATCTCGTGACCGCCGGCGGCCTCGCCGATGCTCGACAGGCCGAAGATGATGCCGCCGAAGGCCAGCGCCGAGAGCACGACCGAGAGGACGTCGAGAGTCACCCGACGCGTGTCGGTGAGGTTCTGCACCCACCGCGCACCGAGGGCGATCGCGACCAACGCGATCGGCACCATGACGATAAACATGGCGCGCCAGGGGAACACCGACAGGATCAGGCCCGACACCGTGGGACCGACCGCGGGAGCGACGGAGATCACGATCGAGATGAGGCCCATCATGCGACCGCGGCGGTGGGCGGGCACGACGTTCAGCACGGTGGTGAACAGCAGCGGAATCATAATGGCGGTGCCCGAGGCCTGCACGATGCGACCGAGCAGCAGCACGCCGAACCCGGGGGCGATCGCCGCGATCACGGTGCCGAGGGTGAACAACCCCATCGCGGTGAAGAACAGCGTCCGCAGCGGGAAGCGCTGGATGAGGAAGCCGGTTGCGGGGATGACGACGGCCATCGTCAGCAGGAATGCCGTGGTGAGCCACTGGGCGGTGGCGGCGGTGATGTCGAGCTCGCGCATGAGCTCGGGGAGGGCGACGCCCATGATCGTCTCGTTCAGGATGACGACGAACGCGGCGACCACGAGCAGGGCGATGACCGCCCCGGGGCGGACGGCGGCTTTTCCGGGCGGAGCGGCGGTGGGGACGGTTCCGGTGGCGACCATGGCGGTCCAATCTGAGCAGTGAAAGACAAGTTGGCAGTTACTGCCAATAAGACATGGACTACTGTATCCGATATGAGCACTCCCGTAGCCCCCGTCGAGGGCCTGCGCGACCGCCGCCGCCGAGAGACCTCGGTCGAGATCTGCGCCGCCGCCCTCGACCTCTTCGAGCAGAAGGGAGTCAGCGGCACGACGGTGGACGAGATCGCCGCTCGCGCCGGGGTCTCGCCGCGCACCTTCTTCCGTCTCGCCCGCACGAAAGAAGACGCCGTCTTCGTCGACGACACCCGATTCATCGAGGCCCTCGCCGGCGTCGGCGAACCCGGCGACGACATCGCCGCCCTGACGACGGCGCTGCGCGCGGTCTTCGGCCGGGAGCTCGAGAAATTGGATGCCGACCCTCAGGCCCGCGAACGCTTCCTGCGCGTGCGCCGGCTCATCGCGCACGAACCCGCTCTCCTGGGCGCCGCGATCCGCCGCGAAGCGACGTCGTCCGACCGGTTCATCCCCGAGATCGCCGATCGCCTCGGCTGCTCCGAGCTCGACGTCCGTGCCGCGCTCGGTCTCGCCGGCCTCGAGATGCGGACGACCCTCGACGAGTGGGCCCGCCGCCACGAGCGTGGCGCTTCGAGCAGCCTCGTCGATCTGCACCGCGACGTGCAGCGGCAGATGGGTCGCGCGGCGAGCGCCTGAGCTCGCCACGCCCCGGGATGCGGGGAGGTCACGTCTCGCGCGTGATCGTGACCTTGACCTTGAGGTTGCTGCGCCCGGGGCCCGCGTACACGCCGCGCAGCGGCGGCACGTCGTTGTAGTCGCGTCCGCGGCCCACGAGCACGTGACGGTCGCCGATCTCGATGTTGTTCGTGGGGTCGAAACCCTGCCAGTCGCCCGCGAACCATTCCACCCACGCGTGGGACTCCCCCGTCACCGCTTCGCCGACCTCGGCGGAGGGCTTCGGGTGCAGGTAGCCAGAGACGTAGCGGGCCGGGATACCGACCTCGCGGAGCGCCCCGATCGCGATGTGGGCGATGTCCTGACAAACGCCCTTGCGCGCCTCCCACGCATCGACCGCCGTCGAGGTCACCCCCGTGACGCCCTGCATGTAGTCGATGGCGTCACCGACGGCCTCGGCGATGGCGTGCGCGGCCGGGCCCGGACGATCGTGCTGAGCGGCGATCGACCGTGCCAGCTCGGCGACCTCGGGATGCGGCGTCGTACGTCGTGTCTGCGTGAGCTGCTCCACGGTCGAGATCGAGCGCCCGGCCTCCGCGGCCAGCTGCTCCCACGTGATGTCGGTGTGCTCGATCGGACGCGGGCGCACCTCGATGAGGGAGCGCGCCGTGATCATCAGCGACGAGTGCGGCGACAGCACGTCGAAGGCCGCGACGCGCGTTCCGAAATAATCGACGTACTGATTGACCGAGGTCGACGGCTCGATGTCGAGCGACGAGCTCAGCACGAACTGGCTCTCGGTCGAGTGCGGCAGCATGCGCGCCTCGTTGTACGACGCCGAGACGTCGCCCGGGTACACGAAGCCGGTCTGGTGCTCGATGCGCAGTCGTTTCATCGCGTCATCCCTTTCGTCCGACGCGGGGCCATCGGCGCCGACGATCGCGGAGGTTGCCTGCGGGTCACGAGATCTCCCCGATCCAGCTCGGCTCGGCCTGCGTCGGGAAGAACCGCGAGCGGATGGCCTCCGACGCCTCTCGCGTGACTGTCTGCACGCGCTGCATGTGCTCGGGCAGCTCGGAGAGGATCTCGCTCACCGGGCGGTACTCGAGGTCGTTGCGGATCTGCCCGAGCGCGCGCAGCACGGTGTTGGAGTGCCCCACGCGGTCGGCGCGCGGATCGATGGCGCTCATGCAGTCCTCGGCCCGCTGGATCGAGAAGATGATCGAGCGGGGGAACAGGCGGTCGAGCAGCAGGAACTCGGCGGCGTTGCGGGCGCTCGGCATCCCCCGGTACGTGCGGAGGTACGCCTCGTACGCCCCGCACGAGCGCAGGATCGTCGTCCACGACGGACCCGACACCTCGGTCAGCGACCGGGTGGCGAGAAGGCGCGCCGTCATGTCGGTGCGCTCGATGCTGCGACCGAGAGTGAAGAACTGCCACGCCTCGTCGCGGTTGGTGGACGAGTCGACGATGCCGATGGCCAGGGCCGCACGCTCGCGCGTCCACTGGAAGAACTCGTGCACCTTCTCGGTCTGCAACCGTCGCGGCATCCGGGAATTCGTGGTGTTGAGGGTCTCCCAGAGCTCGGTGGAGACGATCTCGCGTGCGCGGCGGGCATTCTCGCGCGCCGCGGTGAGCGAGTACGCGATGCTCGACGGGTTCATCCGGTCGACGGCGAGACGGGCGAGCACGTCGTCGCGGCGCACGGTGTCGATGTTCTCCGGCCAGGGCGAGCCCATCACGCTCAGCAGCGAACGACACGCGGTGTCCTCGTCGATCCAGGGGTCTTCGAGCAGCAGTTGGAGGTGCACGTCGAGGATGCGCGCCGTCCCGTCGCTGCGCTCGATGTAGCGCCCGATCCAGAACAGGCTCTCTGCAATGCGGCTCAGCATGAGAACGCCTCTCGGTCCCTGAGCTTGCCGAAGGGCCCTGAGCTTGTCGAATAGTCTGCGATGCGGCTCAGCATGGCGCCTGCTCCCGTTCGTCACCCGCGGGTGCGACCGAGGACCCCGAGTCTGTCGACGGGTCACGAACCAGCTCCCGCGCCTGCTGCTGCTGCTCCGCCTGCGGGCCGTGCTGCACACCGGCGTCCTGCTGCTGCTGCTCCTGCTGGTCGCGGCCGGGCCTCTGGTCGCGGGGCGAGGTCGCCGGCGCGGGCTGACCGTCGTAGATGATCGGGATCGCCTCGGTCACCGCCGCCTGATCGGCCACCAGTCCCGATACGCCGTTGCCCTGGCCGTACTCGACGTGCGAGGGAGCGGAACCGCCGACGACCCACGTGTCCTTCGACCCGCCACCCTGGCTGGAGTTCACCACGAGCTGCCCCTCGGGGAGGGCGACGCGGGTGAGGCCGCCGGGCAGCACCCAGATGTCGTCGCCGTCGTTCACGGCGAACGGACGCAGGTCCGCGTGACGCGGTCGCATCCCGTCCTCCACCAACGTCGGGATGGTCGAGAGCATCACCACCGGCTGGGCGATCCAGCCGCGCGGATCGGCCTTCAGCCGCTTGCGCAGCGCGTCGAGCTCGGCGGGCGAGGCATCGGGGCCCACGACGAGTCCCTTCCCGCCGGAGCCGTCGACGGGCTTCACCACCAGTTCCGGCAGGCGGTCGAGCACCTCCTCGAGAGCGCCCGGGTCTTCGAGCCGCCAGGTGTCGACGTTCTTCAGGATCGGCTCCTCGGCGAGGTAGTACCGGATCAGCTCGGGCACGTAGGTGTAGAGCAGCTTGTCGTCGGCCACGCCGTTGCCGACGGCGTTGGCGATCGTGACGTTGCCGAGCCGCGCGGCCAGCATGAGGCCCGGGGCGCCCAGCATCGAGTCGGCGCGGAACTGCAGCGGGTCGAGGAAGTCGTCGTCGACGCGGCGGTAGATGACGTCGACGCGCTGCGGGCCGCGGGTGGTGCGCATGAACACCTTGCCGCCGATGCTCAGCAGGTCACGGCCCTCGACGAGCTCGACGCCCATGAGGCGCGCGAGCAAGGTGTGCTCGAAGTACGCCGAGTTGTAGACGCCCGGGGTGAGCACGACGATGTTCGGGTCGTCGATCCCGGGCGGGGCCGACGCGCGGAGCGCGGCGAGGAGCTTGTTGGGGTAATCGCCCACGGGGCGCACCCGCATCGACACGAACAGCTCGGGCAGGGTCTGCGCCATGACCCTGCGGTTGGAGATGACGTACGAGACGCCCGAGGGCACGCGCACGTTGTCTTCGAGCACGCGCATCTCGCCGTGCTCGTCGCGGATGAGGTCGATGCCCGACACCTGGATGCGCACGCCGTTGGCACTGCGGATGCCGGCCGCTTGACGGTAGAAGTACTGCGACGACGAGATGAGACCGGCGGGCAGGATGCCGTCGCGCACGCAGTGCTGGTTGCCGTAGGCGTCGTCGAGGAATGCCTCCAGCGCGCGGACGCGCTGCTTCACGCCCGCTTCGATCCGCGACCACTCGTCGTACGCGATGACCCGGGGCACGGCATCCAGCGGGAAGGGTCGCTCCTCGCCCGCGAAGTCGAACGTGACGCCCTGCGCCAGATACGAACTCGCCAGGGACTCGGTGCGGCCGCGCAGCTCCTCCTGGGTCATCTGCGCCAGCGCTTGGTACAGCTCCCGGTACGCCTCACGAGACGGAGCGGAGTCGCCGGCCGTGGCCGGGGCACCGAACATCTCGTCGTACGCCGGGACGCCGGATGCGGTCTTGCGCGGCGCCAGCGTGGAGCCGTAACCGTCGAACAGGTCACCCATGCCAAGACTCTACTCAGCACCGTGTTGCCGACACGTTTCCCGGGCGGCGATCCCGGGTGTGGATAGAGTGACGCCAACGTCCGCCGCCACGACCAAGGGTGCCTTCATGCGCGTGCTCGTCACCAGTTCCCGCAACACGTTCGCTCTCGATCTGATCCGCAAGCTCGGCAGCGTCGGGCACACCGTCTTCGCCAGCGACACGTACGACGGAGCGGTCGGCAACCACTCCCGTTTCCTCGCCGGACACCTGACGACGCCGTCGCCGCGCTTCGAGACCGACGCCTTCATCGCCGCGGTGAACGCCTACGTCGAGCAGCACGAGATCGACGTCGTCATCCCCACGTTCGAGGAGGTGTTCTACCTCGCCGCCCGCGCGGCCGACCTCCCCGAGGGTGTCCGCCTGTACGCCGGCAGCTTCGGCGACCTCGCGCGTCTGCACGACAAGGCGAGCTTCCAGCGTCTCGCGCAGGACGCGGGGGTGCCCATCCCCGAGACGGTCGTGGTGACCTCCCCCGACGAACTGCGCGCCGCGATCGAGTCGTTCCCCCGGTACTTCGCCCGCGCGGCGTTCTCGCGCGGCGGCGTGGGGCTGTTGACGAACACCGGCCCGCTCGCGGGCAAGGTGCCGGTGGAGGACTGCGTCCCGACCGCGGAGCAGCCGTGGCTCGTGCAGCCGTTCGTCGACGGACCGATGGTGTGCACGTACAGCGTCGTCGTCGACGGCACGGTGCAGGCGCACACGACCTACAAGGCCGCCGAGCAGTGGGCCCACTCCACCGCGATCGCCTTCGTGGCGGTCGACAGCACCGACACCCTGCGCTACACGCAGCAGCTCGTCGACGCGCTCGATCCCGGCTTCACGGGGCAGATCTCCTTCGACTTCGTCGACCACGGCAGCGAAGCCGCACCCGACTACAAGATCATCGAGTGCAACCCGCGCCCCACCAACGGCATCATCCTGCTCGAGGCCGACGACGTGTCGAAGGCGATCGGCGGTGAGCTCGCCGAGCCCGTCGTCGCCATCCCCGGCACCCAGCGGCAGATCACGCTCGCCGTCATCGCGGACGCGTTCACCGAACCGCTGGCGCACCTGCCGAAGACCCTGCACGACCTGCTGCACGTGCGCGACGTCGGCGCGGGGTGGTGGGACGACGCCGCGATGCTGTGGAGCCCGGCCACGATCGTGCACGGCGCGAAGATCTCGCACGGGGACCGCAAGGAAGTGCTCGCGGCCCTCGGCGACGACATCGTGTGGAACGGCGAACCCATCGAGGGCATGAGCGACGCGGATGCCGCCGCCCTCGAGGCCGTGCACGCCGGTCGCGCCTGACGCACGGCATCCCCCCTCTCCTCGCCGTCCCCGCGCGCGAGTCGCCAATATCTGTCGCCTGGGGCACTCCCACGGCGACAAAATCTGGCTCCTCACGCGCTCGTACCCGGCGCGGGGCGAGCCGGGGGCGGGAAGCGTGAGTCGCCAGAAACTGTCGCCGGGACGCACGTTAGGCGACAGAAAATGACCCCTCACGCGCACCCCGCGCGCGCGGGGTGGGGTCAGGTGCCGGGGCGCAGCACCACCTTGATGCAGCCGTCCTCCTTCTTCTGGAACGTCTCGTAGAGGCCGGGGGCGTCGTCGAGCGGGGCGTGGTGGGTCACCAGATCCATCACGCCCAGGGGGTCGGCGGGGTCTTCGACGAGCGGGAGCAGGTCATCGACCCAGCGCTTGACGTTGCACTGGCCCATGCGGAAGGCGATCTGCTTGTCGAACATCGTCTTCATCGGCAGCACGTCGGCTTCGCCGGCGTACACGCCGCTGAGCGAGACGGTGCCCCCGCGGCGCACGAGGTCGATCGAGGAGTAGACGGCGGCGAGGCGGTCGAGGCCGGCCTTGTCCATGAGCTTCTGCGCGAGGGCGTCGGGGAGCAGCCCGATCGCATTCTGCGCCAGCTTGACGCCGCCGTTGCCATGGGCCTCCATGCCCACGGCATCCACCACGGAGTCGGCCCCGCGGCCCTCGGTGAGGTCGAGGAGTTCGTCGACCACCGTGTCGGTGAGGTCGTAGGTCAGCACGCCGTGGCGTTCGGCCATCGCGCGGCGATCGGCCTCGGGCTCGATCGCGAGCACGCGGTAGCCGAGATGCACGCCGATGCGGGCGGCGAACTGTCCCACGGGGCCGAGGCCCATCACCGCGAGGGTGCCGCCCTCGGGCACGTTCGCGTACTTCACGCCCTGCCAGGCCGTGGGGACGATGTCGCTGAGGAAGAGGTAGCGGTCGTCGGGAAGATCCTCACCGACGCGGATGTGGTTGTAGTCGGCCAGCGGGACCCGCAGATACTCGGCCTGTCCGCCGGGCACCTGCCCGTAGAGCTTGGTGTAGCCGAACAGCGCAGCCCCGCTGCCGTACTCCCGCACCTGGGTGGTCTCGCACTGCGACTGCAGGCCGCGGCGACACATGAAGCAGTGCCCGCACGAGATGTTGAACGGCACGACGATGCGATCGCCCACCGCGAGGTTCGCCACGGCTGAGCCCACCTCGACGACGACACCCATCGGCTCGTGCCCGAGCACGTCGCCCTTGTCGATGAACGGGCCGAACAACTCGTACAGATGCAGGTCGGAGCCGCAGATCGCGGTCGAGGTGATCTTGACGATCGCGTCAGTCGGTTCCAGGATCTCGGGGTCGGGGACCTCCTCGACGCTCACGTTGCGCTTGCCCTGCCAGGTCAGTGCCTTCATGGTCGTACCTCTCGCTCCGGGGGCGACCAGTGTCCGCCCGACGTGCCGCCTGATCGAGGTGGTTGACGAACCCCCGGTCCGTGCGTCATGCCCCCGGTGCGGCCAGGGGCGGGGCGTCGATCCACGCGTGCACGCGCGCGAGGAATCCCGCGTATCCGGCGGGCGTCCGACCGACGAGTCGTCCCGAGGTCTCGACCTCGTGCTCGTCGCTCACGCGCTCTCGCGCCCCGATGGCCCGGACGGCGCGGACGAGGGCGACGTCCTCGTGCTCGGGGATATCCGGGATGCCGCCGGCCTCGGTGTACGTGCTCGCGCGCACCCCGAGGTTCGCGCCGTGGACGTTGCCGGGCGGTCGACCGCGGTGGTGCGTCGCTCGCCAGTAATCGGCGTGACGCGCGCTGAGGTCGGCGAAATCGGGGCGGACGGTTCCGAGGACGAGGTCGGCACCGGCCTCCGCGAGGTCGAGCTGATGGGTGATCCATTCGAGGGGCACGACCGTGTCGGCATCCGTCATCGCGATCCAGGTGTCGTGCGAGCTCGTCACAAGCGCGGACAGGGCGTGCGCGACGCCGACCCGTCGGGCCGCACCGACACGGCGCACGCTGATCTCGACAGCCTCGACGGGCCACCGTCGCACCCGTGCAGCGGTGCCGTCGGTGCACGCGTCGAGGACGACGACGACCGTCGCGACGAGATCGGGGTCGCGTTCCCGCGCGTGCGCCACCGCCCGCACCACCGCGGACAGGCACCGCTCGATCAGAACCTCTTCGTCGTGCGCCGGGATGACCACGGCCACCGCCCTCACGGGACGAGACCGGCCTCGGCCGCCACCGACCGCGCTCCCGGACGCGCGAACACCTCGAGCACGAAGTCCTGCTCCTCGTGCCGCACGAGACGGATCAGGTCCGGGCGGGCGGCGAGCGCCTCGTGGACGTCGTCGCCGCTGCGCGGGTACTCGGCGACCGGATGCCGCCAGTGGCAGGCGACCAGGTGGCCGTCGGCGCTCAGCGAGGCGACGGCTGCGGTGAGGCCGCGATCCAGGTCGGCACCGGCCCAGTAGTACGCGACCTCCGACAACACGACGAGGTCGAACTCGCCGTCTGGCCAGTCGCCCGGGAGGGTTCCACGACGCAGCTCGACGGCGGCGCGATCCTCGAGGCGTCGACGGGCGCGCTCGAGGGCGGCGGCGGCGAGGTCGACGGCGAGCACCCGATCGCTCCGGTCGGCCAGATGGACGGTGAGCGCCCCCGTCGAGCACCCCGCCTCGAACGTCGACCGGTAGCGACGGCGGGGCAGGGCGGCCAAGAGGGCAGCGCGCTTGCGCTCCTCGTACCAGCGCGAGTCGAAGCCCCACGGGTCGTCGTGACGGGCGTACATGTCGTCGAAGTACGCCTGGTCGACGGAGGGACGCGGTGCGGTGTCGGTCGCCGCGGCGGCGCGCTCCGGCGCCAGGAACAGCTCGGCATCCCGCTCGAAATGCGCGCGCATGCGGGCGTGCACCACCGGCTCGTCGCCCGGCGCGAGCGACAAGGACAGGATCTGACTCGCGTGCGCGTCGAGAGCCCGGGTCTTGGCCTCACGCACTGCGGGGTCGAGCTCCACACGCTCCACTCGATCCCAGGGCACGTCGGCGGGACCGCCCCAGTGCCACAGCCAGATCGGGAACGCGCGCGAGCGCACGCCGCGGGCCGCGCACACCTCCTCGACGATCTCGCCGACCACGCGATGGTCGCGGTGCCCGTCACCGCGCCAGGGCGACAGCACGAGGACGCGGTCGGAACCCGCGCGGTCGAGGGCCTCGCCGAGCGCCGCCGCGATGGCATCCCGATACTCATCGGTGCCGCCGTCGGGAAGGCCGAGGAAGACCGGATCGACGGTGAGGCCCAGGATGGCCGCGGCCACGAGCAGCTCACGACGGCGCAGCAGCCCGAGGGTCGCGGGGGTGTGGGTGGCCGACTCGGGGTGCGAGCCCTCGCCGTCGGTCACCACGAGGAGATCGATCGCGATGCCGCGGGCGGCGGCCGTGGCGAGCAGTCCTGCCGCGCCCAGGCTCTCGTCGTCCGGGTGCGCGGCGACCACGATCAGCCGATCGACGTCGAGGTCGAGCGGCGGGAGGTCGCGCCGGAGCGCATCCGACCACACGCCCTCGTCGGTACCGGGCTCGCGGTGGTCGAAGCTCACCATGCGCCGTCCCCCCGTGCGACGTCGCCGCCGATCTTCGCGAGATCGCGTTCGGCGTGATGCTGCCGCACGTACACCTGGAGGTCGGCCACGCGTCGCGCGTGCGCCTCGTCCGCCACGAGGGGAAGCGGTCCGAGAGCGCGCGCGGCCTCGGCGATCGTCGTCTCGACCGCCTCGGCCACGAAGGCCCGCGCGCGGGCGGCCCGCAGCCCCTCGGATGCCGAACCCCCGGCGTCGAAGATCGTCGCGGTCTCGACGAGGGCGGCCCGAGCGGCCCAGAGCGCCGTATCGGCACGACCGAGATGGGTCCGCGCGAGCTGGTCGGCACGGTCCGCTCGAGCGGCGTCGCGCAGGGCCGCGTGCAGCGGGACCGCCCCGCCCCACCAGCACGCCGCGACCCCCACCCCGCCGTGGGCGAAGCCGGGTCGGCGCAGGTACCACCCGGCATCCCCCACCGGGACGGCGCGGGCGTCGTCGACATCGATCGGGGCGCTCACGATCCGTTCGAGCCCTCGGGAGCGCCACGGTCCCGACCGCGCGGTCACCGCCGGGTCGCCCAGATCGATTGCGAAGAGCTGGCGTCGTTCATCGTCGACCCAGGCCGTGACGAGCGCGTGATCGAGGTCGGCGGCGAGCGAGCACCACGGCTTGGTGCCCCGGAGCGTCCAGGTGCCGGCATCCTGTCGCGCCTCGAGCCGCGTTCCGGGTCCTTCGGCGGCGAAGACGCCCCACGTTCCGTTCGTGTCGAGATCAACGACGAACCCCGCGGTCGCGGCCTCGTCGAGGATGGCCAGCGCGTCGAGGTGCGGCTCGAGCACCCGGGCGGCGGCGACATCGCGGGCGGCCACCGAGGCGAGGAGTTCCCACGTCGCCGCGACCGAACCCGGGCGGCTGACGCCGGCGGCCCAGTCGAGCGTGGCGGCGACATCGGTGCCGAAACCGTCCACGGCATCCGCCTTCCCCAGGGCGTCGCGGACGTCGCCGAGGCCGGGGGTTCGGTCGGGCACGAGCAGGGGGAACGCGGGATGGTCGCCGTCAGTCACTTCGCTAGCATCCGCGCGCGTGGGTGTTTCGTGCAGATCCTTGACACCGCCGTCCGTCCGCGACAGCGCCGATTCCCTCCGTCTCAGCGCGGGAGCACGCGGCGCTCTCAGCGCGGGAGCACGCGGCGCTCTCAGCGCGGGAGCACGCGGCGCCGCAGCAGGGCGTCGAGATGGGCGACGCGAAGAAGCAGTGCGGGGAACGCCGCGGACAGTCCCTTCCGCGGCAGACGGTCGAGGGCCGCCTCGTCGCCTGACAGCAGCGTCTGCTGCCCCCGCACCAGTCGTCGCGTCGCGTTCAGCAGTGCCATCGGGTGAGTGTCGAGGGCGCTGTGACCGTTGCGGATGCGGACGAGGGTGGCATCCGGAGCCGATGACGCCACGCGCTCGGCGATCGCGGGCGGGGTGCGCAGGTCGCGGTCGCCCGAGAGCACCACGAGCGGAAAGCCGAACGCGTGCACCGCCTCCACGAGGTCGTACGGCTCGCGATCGAACGGCGGGAACAGCGGCGCGAGCGGGAGGTAGGTCAGCGCGGGATCGAGGGGGCGACCGTCAGGGAGGCCGGCGTACCCCAGTTCGCGGAAAGCGATGGTGCCGACGAGGTCGAACTCGTAGATGCCGGGGATCCGCGGCAGACCGCCGTCGCGGGTGGCGTACGCCCCCAGAGCCTTCCACGCGAGGCCCGGCCGGTGGCGCAGAAGAGGCAGCACCAGGTCGGCTCCGCCCAGCTCGTACGCGGCGCGCACGATGTCGAGCACGACGCGCGGGGCGACACCGGCGACCATCAGGCGCTTCACGCCACGGGCCATGTCGTCGTCGGCATCCCAGAACAGCTCTCGCAGGCGCTGCCGTTCGAGACCGACGTCACGGGTGGACTGCAGAGCCGAGTCGAGCAGCATGGATGCCACGCGCTCCGGATGCCGCGCCCCGAACGCCATGGCCAGGTAGCTGCCGTACGACGACCCGACCACGACCGCACGGTCGATGCCCTCCGCGTCGAGCACCGCGACGAGGTCGTCGAGGACGGCGCTGATCCGCATGGCGTCGGGTGGGAGGGGGCGGCCGTCGAGGTCCTTCCGCGATCGACCGATGCCGCGGTGCTCGACCATCACCAGGTCGAGCCCGCCCCGCGCCGCCCACCGCCGCAGGCCCCGGTAGGGCAGGACCGAGGCGAGGCCCGGGCCGCCCGGGATGACGACCACCGGCGTCGCCCCGCGAGGCCCGGATCGCACGTACGTCAGATCGAACGCCGGCGCCCCGCCCACCGCGGGCCGGCGGAGGGACCGAAGGGTCTCGCGCATGACTGCACGCTACTCGCGTGCGATGCGATGCGAACCGGATGCCGCTGTGGAGAGGTTCCGCGCCGCCGATGAGGCGGGACGACCGTCATGATCCGCGCCTCGGGACGCGCCTCGTCCGGGTGCGGGGATGCCGGTTGGCTGTGAGTTCCGACGGGGACGACTCCGGCGGGCTCCGGCGTCCTTAGGCTCCGTTCGTGACCCGCTCGATCTCCCTCGCTCGCGACCTCCCGGCCGCCGTCGCCGCCGTCGGGGCCACCGTCCTCGGCGCCGGGCTCGGCGAGCTCGCCGCCGCGATCGTCGCGCCCTCCGCGAGCCCTTTCGCGGTGATCGGCGGTGGAATGATCGACATCGCCCCCGCGTGGGCGAAGAACCTCGCCATCAGCCTCTTCGGCACCGGCGACAAGGCCGCGCTGCTGGTCGGTATCGCTGTGCTGCTGCTCGCGGTGGCGGGGGCTGCCGGAGTGCTCGAGTGGCACCGGCCCCCGTGGGGCCGCGTCGTCCTCGGCGCGCTGGGTGTCGTGGGGGCGGTCGTGGCGCTGACCCGCTCCGACGCGGGCATGCTGTCGCCCGTCCCCTCGATCGTCGCGGCCGGCGCGGCCTCGGGGGTCACGGCATGGCTCATCGGGCGCCTGCGTCGAGGGCCGCGCTCCGGTCTCGCGGCCGACGAGGGCCTGACCCGCCGCGGCGTGCTCGCCCTGTCGGGCATCGCGATCGCAGCCGGGGCGCTGGCCGCCGCCGGCTCGTTCGCGCTGAACTCCGGCGCCCGCGCGGTGAGCGCCGTGCGCGCGGCGCTGCGCCTGCCCGCCCCGTCGAGCACGACGGAGGTGCCGGCCGCCGCGGAGCTCGGCATCGACGGACTCAGCCCCGTCATCACGCCGTCTGCCGACTTCTACCGCATCGACACCGCCCTCATCGTGCCCCAGGTCGACCCGGCGACGTGGACCCTGCGCGTGCACGGACTCGTCGAACAGGAGGTCGTGCTGCGCTGGGACGACCTGATCGACCTCGCTCCGAAAGAGACGGTCGCCACCCTCGTGTGCGTGTCCAACGAGGTGGGCGGCTCGCTCATCGGCACGGCCCGCTGGCTCGGCGTGCCCCTGCGCGACGTCCTCGCACGCGCGAAGCCCACCGCCGAAGCCGACATGGTGCTCTCGCGCTCGATCGACGGGTTCACAGCATCCGCCCCCCTCGAAGCACTCACCGACGACCGCGATGCCCTCTTGGCCATCGGCATGAACGGCGAGCCCCTGCCGATCGAGCACGGGTTCCCGGTGCGGATGGTCGTGCCCGGCCTGTACGGCTACGTCTCGGCCACCAAGTGGGTCACCGAACTCGAGGTCACCCGCTACGACCGGGCCGAGGGGTACTGGACCTCGCGCGGCTGGTCGGAACGCGGCCCCGTGAAGCTGCAGTCGCGCATCGACGTGCCCCGGGCCGGGGCCCGCGTCGAGGCCGGCACCGCGGTGATCGCGGGCGTCGCCTGGCAGACCCACGTCGGGGTGTCCGGGGTCGACGTGCAGATCGACGACGGCGCGTGGCAGCCCGCGACCCTCGCGGCCGCCATCTCGACCGACACATGGGTGCAGTGGAGCCTGCCCTGGGACGCGACGAGCGGATCGCACACCGTGCGCTCCCGCGCGATCTCGACCGACGGACAGACGCAGACCGACGTGCCGGCGCCGCCCGCCCCCGACGGCGCGACCGGCTGGGACGAGCTCACGGTGACGGTCGCCTAACGCGCGTGAGGCGCCAGGATTTGTCGCTCGAACGGACTCCGAAGCGACAATTCTTGGCGCCTCACGCGTGTGGCGGCGGGTCAGAGCGAGAGCACGTGCCGGAGCTGCTCCACCGCCCAGTCGAGCTCGGTGGCGCGGATCGTCAGGGGCGGCGCGATGCGGATCGTCTGCCCGTGCGTGTCCTTCACGAGCACTCCGCGGGTGAGCAGCTTCTCGGCGACCTCGCGGCCGGTGCCGTAGGCGGGGTCGATGTCGACGCCCGCCCACAGACCCGCGATGCGCACACCGGTCACGCCCTGACCGATCAGGGCCCGGAGGGCCGGCTCGAGGTGCCCGCCGAGCGCTTTCGCGCGCGTCTGGAATTCACCGGATGCCAGCATCTCGACGACGCGCAGGCCCACCGCCGCGGCCAGCGGGTTGCCACCGAACGTCGAACCGTGCTCACCGGCGCGGATGACGCCGAGCACGTCCTCGTTCGCGACGACCGCCGACAGGGGGAGGATGCCGCCGCCCAACGCCTTGCCGAGGAGGTACACGTCGGGAACGACGCCCTCGCGATCGCACGCGAACGTCTCGCCTACGCGACCGAGACCGGACTGGATCTCGTCGGCGATGAACAGCACGTTGCGGTCGGTGCAGATCTCGCGGACGCGGCGGAGGAACCCCTCCGGCGGCAGCACGACGCCGGCCTCGCCCTGGATGGGTTCGATGAGCACCGCGGCGGTGTTCTCGTCGATCGCCGCGGCGATGGCATCCGCGTCGCCGTAGGGCACGTGCACGAAGCCGGGCGCGTAGGGACCGAAGTCGTCGTGGGCGACCGGGTCGTCGCTGAATCCGACGATCGTGGTGGTGCGGCCGTGGAAGTTGCCGTTCGCCACGATGATCGTCGCGGCATCCGGGGCGATGCCCTTCCTTCGGTACCCCCAGGCGCGGGCGACCTTGATGCCGGTCTCGACGGCCTCGGCGCCGGTGTTCATCGGGAGCACGAGGTCTTTGCCGCACAGCTGCGCGAGCGCGGTGGCGAAGGGGCCGAGACGGTCGTTGTGGTACGCGCGGCTCGTGAGGGTGAGACGCTCGAGCTGCTCGCGCGCGGCCGCCAGGATCGCGGGGTGGCCGTGACCGAAGTTCAGCGCCGAGTACGCCGACAGCAGGTCGAGGTAGCGCTTGCCCTCGACGTCGGTGACCCACACGCCCTCGGCCCGCGAGACGACGACGGGGAGCGGGTGGTAGTTATGGGCGAGGTGTGCGCCCTCGTCGGCGATGAGACGCGCACCGAGGTCGTCGAGAGTCGTGCTCATCGGGCACCGCCTCGCAGCTCCAGCGTGCAGCACTTGATGCCGCCGCCGCCGAGGAGCAGTTCCGACAGGTCGACCATGACCGGGGTGTAGCCGCGCTCGCGCAGCTGCGCCTCGAAGCCCACAGCCCGCGGGGAGATGATGACGTTCTTGCCGTCGCTGGCCGAGTTGAGCCCGAAGACGGCGCCGTCGCTGTCGGACACGCGGATGGCATCCGGGTACCGCTCGCGCAGGATCGCCTGGCTCCGCTCGTCGAACGCGTTCGGCAGGTAGGCGATGTTCGCCTTGTCGACGCCGCCGGGGCCTTCGACGGGATCGAGCACGGCGATCGCGGTGTCGAGGTGGTAGAACCGCGGGTCGGTCAGCGTCAGCGACACAACCTCGCGCGAGAAGACCTCGCCCACCTCGCGGTGACTGTCTCCGGTGGAGCGGAAGCCCGTGCCGGCGAGGATCGTGTTGCCCACGAGCAGGAAGTCGCCCTCGCCCTCGTTGACCTCGACCGGCTCGGCGACCTCGAAGCCGTTGGCGGCGAACCAGTCGATGAACGCGGGCGCCTCCGCGGCGCGCTCACGGAAGCGGAACTTGGGGCCGTAGGCGACGCCGTCGATGACGAACCCGCCGTTGGCCGTGTAGACCATATCGGGCAAACCCTCGACGTGCTCGATGAGCTCGATCTCGTGGCCGAGCTCCTTATACGTGTCGTAGAGCGACTGCCACTGCTGCAGGGCGAGGCTCGTATCGGTGGGGCGCGAGGGCTCCATCCACGGGTTGATGCTGTAGCTCACCGTGAAGTGCTCGGGCCGGCACATCAGGTACCGGCGGTGCTGCTGCACGCGCTCGGTGGAGGTGGCGTCGGCGGCGGTGGCGATAGGGGTAGCGGACATCTGTGCTCCTCGGGGAAAGGTGCGGCGGACGCTGTCCTGGGGCCCGGTGGCCCTTCGAACCCGTCGGCGCCGAGGCGCCGTGCGGGGAAAGGTCGGTCCGAGCACGCCGTGGCCATTCTCGCACGCGCGTGCGAGGGCGCGCCAACAGCGGCCCCGCGTGTGCACAACCTCCGCGATGCCCCTCGGCTCGGCGGGTCCCTGCGCGCGCAGCCTCCGCGATCCGCGCGAGCTCAGCGGCATCCGGCCCCGGCGGACTGACGTTGCGCAGATCGCCGACTTTGCGCACGGCGCTGACCCGCACGCCGCCTCGCGGCCGCCACCCACACGGGCACGAACCCCGGATGCCGGTTCACACGGCGCCGCGCACGCCCTCCGCCCGCAGGCGGGCCACGTCGGCCGCGGAGTTCAGGCCCGCGTCGGAGCCGAGGCCCGTGGCGACGAGGCTGCCGCAGGCGAGGCCCCGCTCGGCGGCCTCGCTCGCGTCCGCGCCATCCATCAGCCCCCAGATGAAGCCCGCACTGAAGGCGTCGCCGCAGCCCGTCGTGTCGACGACGTCGACGGCATATGCCGGCAGCCGCATATCGCGCGAGGCGCGGGTGCTGATGCTCACGCCCGCCGCGCCGCGGGTGATGACGAGCGTCGAGACGCCGGCATCCAGGTAGAAGGCGATGGCCTCGTCGAGGGTGGACGCGCCGGCGAACGACAGCGCATCCTCCTCGCTCGGGAAGAGGTAGTCGACGAACGGCAAGCACGGGAGCACCGCGTCGCGGTCGGCCGGTGACCCGGTCGGGATGAAGTCCATCGTCGTCACGACGCCGGCGTCTCGCGCGCGGCGCAGCAGCTCGACGCTCGGCGCTCCGTCGATGCCCGGCAGCAGACACGTTCCGCCCAGGTGGAGCACCGCGACGTCGCTGAGATCGATGGATGCCAGGTCGTCGGCCCGGATCGCGGCGTTCGACCCGATGACGTGCAGGGCCGGTCGACTCCCGTCACGGCGGATCGGCAGCATGGTCGCCGAGGTGGGGCGCTCGGTCCGCACGGCCAGCCCCATGACGTCGACGCCCTCTCCCGCCATGGTCGAGCGCAGGAACACGCCCAGCGCGTCCTCGCCGACCGCGCCCACCGTCGCCACCCGCACGCCCAGACGGGCGAGGTCGACGGCGGTGGCCGCGGCGGTGCCGGCCACGGTCAGGCGGATCTCCTCGAGCAGCGCCAGGCCCTGACCGGGCGGGATGGCCTCCACGTGACGGCCGAGCACGTCGGCGACGTGGAGTCCGGCGGTGACGACGCGACGGGTGAGTGCGGGCATGGGTCTCCTCGGGTCGGGGGAACGGGCGAATCCTACTGAGCGGCCGGGGCGAATCACTTTCATGTCATCGTGTGACGACCGGGTCGAACGTTGTCTCAGGCACTCCCTACTCTGAAACCACCGCCGCCCGGCGGTACCCACACAGCATCCGCGGCGACGCCCGCCCCGACGCGCGCGCCCACCGGCCCCACAGGAGCCCACCGTGAGAAAGTCCCTCTTCGCCCTCCCGGCGATCGTCGTCGCAGCGGGCCTCGCCCTCGCCGGCTGCAGCACCGTCTCGTCCGACGCCTCGGCCCCGAACGGCGACGGCGTCGACGCCAGCCAGCCGCTCGCCGGCAAGACCATCGGCATCGCCGTCGTCGGCACCCAGCACTTCTGGGACCGCGAGGCCTTCCAGGGTGCGGTCGACGAGGTCGAGAAGCTCGGCGGCACCGTGCTCACCACCGACGGCAACCGCGACAACACCCTGCACGCCCAGAACCACGACATCTTCCTCGCGCAGAACGTCGACGCCGTCATCACGATCCTCGGTGACGCCTCGGTTGACCCCAAGCTGCAGCAGCTGCACGACGCCGGCATCCCCGTCTTCGGTGTGGACCACGCCTCGGAGTGGGCCGTCAACAACGCGCAGTCCGACAACGAGGTGGGCGGCACCGCCCTCGGCAAGATCACCGGCGACGCCCTCGGCGGCCAGGGCAACGTCGCCGTGTTCAACGCGTTCGGGGCGAGCCTGTCGTTCTGCGGCGAGCGCTACGACGCGTGGAAGAACGAGCTCTCCACCGACTACCCGGGCGTCAAGCTCATCGAGCCCGAGCTCGCCGAGCAGTTCGCCAACGCCCCCGACGACGCGCGTCAGCAGACGCTCGCGCTGCTCGAGAAGTACCCGGCCGGAACCATCCAGGGCATCCACGTGGCGTGCTGGGACCAGCCGGCCATCGGCGTGGTGCAGGCCATCGAGGACTCCGGACGCACCGACGTGAAGGTCACGGCGTTCGACGCCGGCCCCGACACCCTCGAGATCATGAGCGAGCCGAACAGCCCGTTCGTCGGCAACATCGCCCAGCTCCCCCGCAAGATCGCCACCATCTCGGCCGGCAACGTGGGCAAGTACTTCCTGGGCGAAGAGGTCGAGAAGGTCAGCTACGTCGACACCATCCCGGTCGCCGGTCCCGAAGAGGCGACGAAGGTCGCGAAGGAGCTGGGTTACACCCAGTGACACAAAGTTCCTCCCCCTTCGTGACGCCGGTGCTCCGCATGACCGGCGTCACGAAGGCGTTCGCGGGCGTCCCGGCTCTCCGGGGCGCCTCGATCGATGTGCGCGCGGGCGAGGTGCACGGCCTCGTGGGCGAGAACGGCGCGGGCAAGTCCACGCTCATCAAGATCCTCGCCGGCATCTACGAGCGCGACGGCGGCTCTGTCGTCATCGGAGAGACGGATGCCGGGCGGCTGACTCCCGCCGATGCCCACGCGGCCGGCATCCGCTTCGTGCACCAGGAACTGCAGCTCGTGCCCGACATGACGGTCGCCGAGAACGTCTGGCTCGGCAACGAGCAGAGCGCGGGCGGCGTGCTGCGCGGGCGCGCGATGAAGGCGCGTGTGGCCGAGGTGTTGCACGAGGTGCTCGGCATCCGCCTCTCACCCGCCCGTCTCGTGCGCGACCTCGGTCCCGCCGAGCGCAAGCTCGTGCAGGTGGCCCGCGCGCTGGTCGACGACAACGCGCGCCTCATCGTCTTCGACGAGCCGACCGCTCCGCTCGCCAGCGCCGAGGCCGAGCAGTTGCTCGGGATCATCGCGCGGCTCCGCGATCGCGGCATTTCGAGCCTCTACATCTCGCACTACCTCGGTGAGGTCACGCGGATCTGCGACCGCGTGACGGTGCTGCGCGGCGGACTCGACGTGGGCCGCCTCGACGCGGTCGACGCCGACAGCGGCCGCGAGATGATCCGCCTGATGATCGGGCGCGAGATCGACGACCTCTACCCCGCCCGCCGTGCCGCCGCGACGGCCGAACCGGTGCTCAGCGCCCGCGGCCTGCGCGTCGGCACGATCGTGCACGGCATCGACCTCGACGTGCGTCCCGGTGAGATCCTCGGCGTGACGGGCCTGCTGGGCTCGGGCGCGTCCGAGCTCGCCGAGGCCCTCGTGGGCCTGCACCGCCACGCGGGAGAGCTGTCGCTCGCGGGCCGCCGGTTCCGGCCGTCGAGCCCGGCCGCCGCCCTCGAGGCCGGCGTCGTCCTCGTCCCGCGCGACCGCCGACACGACGGTGTCGTGCTCGACTTCTCCACCCAGCGCAATCTGACCCTGTCGACGCTGGCCCAGAGCACCCGTGCGGGGCTGCTCGACCAGGCGGCATCCCGCGCCCGAGCCGGGGACCTGTCGGCACGCCTCGACATCCGCCCTCGCGACACGAGCGTGCAGACGCGCCTGCTCAGCGGCGGCAACCAGCAGAAGGTCGTGCTGGGCCGGAGCCTCGCGGCCGGCGCCCGGGTCGTCGTCCTCGACGAGCCCACCGTCGGCGTCGACATCGGTGCGAAGCAGGAGATCTACCGACTGCTCGACGAGCTCGCGGCATCCGGTACCGCGGTCGTCGTCGTCTCGACCGACCCCGCCGAGGTGCTCGGGCTCACGGGCCGCATCGTCGTGCTCGAGCGCGGCCGGGTCGCGCACGAGGTGTCGACCGACGGCCTGACCCTGGAACACCTCAGCGCCCTCGTCACCGGGAGCGCCGCCGGCTCCCCCGCCGACGGAACAGCCCCCGAACCGATCGAAGGGGATGCCGCGTGAGCACCCTCACCGCGGAGCGCGCAGCTCTCGCCCCCCGCGTGCGCAGCCTGCTGGCCCGACGCGGCCCCCTACTCGTCGTACTCGCGATGACCGTGTACCTGGCGGTGACGGCGAAGGGGTTCCTCGGCGTCGCCAACGTGACCGCGAGCCTCACGCAGGCCGCGCCCGTCGCCCTCGTGGCGATGGGCCTCGCCATCGTCGTCATCGGCGGTGGCGACGACGTCGTGGTCGGCGGAATCGACCTGTCGATCCCCGCCACCGCGGCTCTGGCCACCGCGATCGTCAGCGATCAGCTCACGACCTACGGCACCCCCTTCGCGGTCGCGTTCGCCCTCGGCATCCTCGTCACCACCGTCTTCGGGCTGCTCAACGCGGTGCTCGTGGGCTGGGTGGGGCTGTCGTCGATCCTCGCCACCCTTGCCGTGTACGTCGCCGTCGTCGGCATCACGCGCGTGGTCAGCGGCAACCGCCGCATCGACGTCACCGACCCGCTCATCGTGGCGGTGCGCGACACCCGCATCGCCGGCATCCCCCTCGCCGCCGTGCTCATGCTCGTCGTCGCGGGGGTGCTGGTATTCGTCATGGCGCGCACCCCGTACGGCCGGCGCCTGCAGGCCGTCGGCGGGAACCGGGATGCCGCGACTTTCGCCGGCATCCCGACCCGGCGCTACATCATGTCGACGTTCGTCATCGCCGGCGTGGTCGCGGGCCTCAGCGCCCTGCTGCTCATCGCCCGCGGTTCGGGCAGCAGCCCGGGGATCGACGAACGCCTCATGGTCGACATGGTGCTGGCGACGTTCCTCGGCGCGGCCTTCACCCGTCGCGGCACGGTCACCGTCTTCGGCTCGGTGCTGGGCGCGCTCTTCGTCGCCCTGCTGTCGAACGGCCTGATCCTCTCGCGCGTCGCCAACGCGTGGGTCGACGGCTTCAAGGGCGTGCTCATCCTGCTCGTGGTCGCCGCCGCGGCCGCCCGCACGAACGAGGAGGCCCGCGCGTGACGACCACCGCCCCCCGCACCCGCTGGTCGGGCGTCGCGGGTTCCGCCGCCGCGACCGTCACCCGGTACGGCTTCGTCGCCGCGTTCGTCCTGCTCATCGTGTTCTTCTCGTTCGCCAGCGAGGCGTTCCTCCGCCCGAGCAATCTGCTGAACGTGCTCGACGGCGTCGCGATCCTGGTGCTGGTGGCCCTCGCCCTCACGCTGGTGGTGTCGTCGGGCGGCATCGATCTCTCGGCCGCGGTCGCCGTCGACTTCGGCGCATGGTTCGCGGTCGTGTCGATGATGTCGTTCGGGATGCCGTGGCCCGCGGCCGTCCTGCTCGGGCTCCTCGGCGGCGCGCTCATCGGCGCACTCAACGCCTTCCTCATCGTGGGCCTCGGCGTCACGCCCTTCCTCGCCACCCTCGGCACCTTCTTCATCGGGCGCAGCGCCCAGCAGATCGGCACCAACGGCGGCGCGAGCGTCAGCTTCCGTGCGGCTCCGGAGGGCTTCACGTTCCTCGGCTCGGGTGACGTGCTCGGCATCGGCATCCCGGTGCTCATCGCCGCCGTCGCAGCCGTGGGCATCGGCGTCCTGCTGCACCGCACACCGACCGGCGTCCGCATCCAGGCGATGGGTCTGCAGGACCGTGCCGCCGTGGTCGCGGGGCTGCGCACCCGCCGCATCCGCGTGCTCGTGTACATCGGCGCGGGGGTGCTGTGCGCGGCCGGCGGCATCCTGTTGAGCGCGTCCCTGCGCCTGTACACCCCGCTCGCCGGGTTCAGCTATCTGCTGGACGCCATCGCGGCGGTGTTCATCGGCGCCTCGATGCACCCGCGCTCGCGGCCCAACGTGCCCGGTACGGTCGTGGGTGTGCTGTTCCTCGGCGTGCTCGCGAACGGCCTCGACCTGCTCGGCCTCGACTTCAACGTCAAGGCGGCGGTGCAGGGTGTCGTGCTGCTGGTCGCGCTCGTGCTGGCGTACACGGTCGCGCAGCGGGCGCGGGCGGCGGCGGAGCGCAGGCCCGCGCCGAAGCCCGTTCCGGGGGGCACGTCGTGATCTCGGCCGTCCTCGGTATCGACGCCGGCACCACCGCGGTCAAGGCCGTGCTCTACTCGCTCGAGGGCGAGACGCTCGCCGCCGGGCACCGCGCGGTGACGGTCGTGCGCACGCCCGACGGCGGCGCCGAGAGCGAGATCGACCTCGTGTGGGAGGCCGTCGTCGGCGCCGTGCGTCAGGCCCTGTCGCAGGCGCGCAGCGCGCAGCCCGACGTCGTGGCGATCGGTGTGACCGGCCAGGGCGACGGCGCGTGGCTCGTCGACGCGGCCGGACGCCCCGTGCGCCCCGCCGCCCTGTGGCTCGACGGGCGCGGCGCCGACCGGGTGACCGCCTGGCAGCGCGACGGGCGGGATGCCGCGGTGATCGCCGCCACCGGCTCGGCGAGCTTCCCGGGGACGCTTCCGGTGCTGCTCGACGGCTTCGCCGAGACCGAGCCCGACGTCCTCGCCCGCGCCGCGCACCACCTCAACTGCAAGGACGTGGTGCGCCACCGCCTCACCGGCGAGATCGCGACCGACCCCTCCGAGGCCTCGCGCACCTACCTGGACCCGTCGACCCTCGCCTACTCCGACGACATGATCGACGCGCTCGGTCACCGCCGCTTCGCGCACCTGCTCCCGCCCGTACGCGCTCCGCACGACCGCGCGGGCGTCCTCACCGACGCCGCCGCCACCGAGCTGGGGCTGCGCGCCGGTGTGCCCGTCGCCGTCGGGCTCGTCGACTCCGCCGCCTGCCCCGTGGGCCTGGGGGCCCTCGCCGACCAGGACGGCTGGGTCGTGCTCGGCACGACCGCCACCGTGGCCGTCAACCGCGTCGACCGCGCCGCGGCCGACAGCGGGATCGGCATCCTCATCCCCACCGGCCGGGGCAGCCAGGTGCTCGAGGCCCTGTCGTCGATGGTGGGTACGCCGAACCTCGACTGGGTGCGCGACACCCTGGGTCTGTCCGACCGCGGCTGGAACGACCTCGAGCGCCTCGCGCGCACCGCGCCCGACGGCAGCGGCGGCGTGGTCTACCTGCCGTACGGCTCGCCCAGCGGCGAGCGCGCCCCCTTCGTGGATGCCGCGGCCTCGGCATCCTGGGTCGGCATGAACGTGACCACCACCCCGGCTCAGCTGCTGCGCAGCGTGTTCGAGGGTCTGGCGTTCTCGGTCGCCGAGTGCCTCGACCTGCTCGACGCCGGAGAGCGCGTGCCCGTGTGCGGCGGTGGCGCGCGTAGCGACCTGCTGTGCCAGCTGCTGGCCGACGTGTCGGGACGCACGATCGTGCGCACGGCCGATCCCGAGGTCGGCGCGCGGGGAGCGGCGACCGTCGCCCTCGTCGCCGCCGGTCTCGCGGTCGATCTCGAGGCTGCGGTGCGGGTGTTCCCGGCCGACAGCGTCGAGTTCGCGCCGCGCCCCTCGCCCGCGCTCGTTGCGGCGCGCGGGGTGTTCGCCCGCGTGCGGGCGGCGCTGCGACCGGAGTGGCCCGCGCTGCGCGCGCTCGGTCGCCTGACGACGGATGTCGACGGGTCTCACCCCGCCGCGGCTCCGGTCGACGCGGCGCGGGTCGACGTCGCTCCGGGCGGCGCGGCTCCGGGCGACGCGGACGCGGACGCCGACCGCGCCGGCCTCGAACGCGCCGGCGCCGGCGCGGCCGCGGCGCACCTCGATGACCCCGCCCCCGACGCCCCCGCCCCCGAGAGGACTTCCGCGTGACCCGCACCGTCATCACCGCCCCCTTCGACCCGCGCATCGCCGCCGACCTCCCGGGCGAGGTCGTCACGGCATCCGAGGCCGAGACCGGACAGTCGCTCGGGGCCCGCGCCGCCGCCGACCCCGGGTTCGCCGCAGTCCTCGCCGAGGCCGACGTCGTGATCGCCGAGCTCGACCGCATCGACGACGCCGCGCTGGCGGCCGCTCCGCGTCTCACCCTGGTGGTCGCGTGTCGAGCGAACCCCGCCAACGTGGACCTCGCCGCGTGCGCCGCCCGCGGTGTCGAGGTGCGCACCACCCCGGGCCGCAACGCCGACGTCACCGCCGACTTCACCCTCGCGCTGCTTCTCGCGACGGTGCGTCACGTGCCCGCGGCCTCCGCGTGGCTGCGCGAAGGTCACTGGAGCGGCGACGACGTGTTCGAGCCCTATGCGCGCTTCCGCGGCATCGGCCTGTCGGGCCGGCGGCTGGGCGTCGTCGGTGGCGGCGCCGTCGGCCGACGCGTCGTGCGGCGGGCGCAGGGCTTCGGCATGCGCATCGCCGTCTACGACCCCTTCCTCCCCCCCGGCGCGCTCGGCGACGACGTCGAGCACCTCGGGCTCGACGAACTGCTCGCCTCGAGCGACATCGTGACCCTGCACGTGCCGCTCACCCCCGAGACCACCGGGCTCATCGGGGCACGAGAGCTCGCGCTGCTGCGCCCCGACGCGTACCTCGTCAACGCCGGGCGCGCCGCGCTCGTCGACCACGACGCGTTGCTCGACGTGCTCCGCGAGCAGCGCATCGCGGGCGCCGGCTTCGACGTGTTCGATCACGAGCCCCTCGCGAGCGACGACGAGCTGCTGCGTCTGCCGAACGTCACCCTCACCCCGCACATCGCCGGGGCGTCGGACGACGTCGTCGTCGAGCACTCGCGTCTCGCGGCCGCCGCCGTGGCATCCTTCTTCGACACGAAAGTGAACTCATGACCGTCTCCGCCACCGCCGACGTCGTCGTGCTCGACATCGAGGGCACCACCTCGGCCGCCGGTTTCATCCTCGGCGACCTCTACGACTACGCACGTCCCCGCCTCGACGAGGTACTCGGGCGCGACGACGACACCGTGCGCGCAGCCCGCGCCGACGCCCTCGCCGAGACGGGACTGGATGCCGACGCCTCGGACGCCGAGATCGCCGAAGCGCTCCGCGGCCTCATGGCCGCCGACGTGAAGTCGACGCCGCTGAAGACCCTGCAGGGCATCATCTGGGCCGAGGGCTTCGCGGCCGGCGAGATCCACTCGCAGTTCTTCGACGACGTCCCCCCGCGCCTGCGCACGTGGCACCAGGACGGCATCCGTCTCGCGGTGTACTCCTCGGGGTCGGTGGCCTCGCAGGTGCCGTGGTTCCGCCACGCCCCGCAGGGCGATCTCACCCCGCTCGTCGAGGACTTCTTCGACACCGTCAAGGCCGGCCCGAAGAAGGAGAGCGCGTCGTTCGACAGGATCGCCGCCGCCCTCGACGTCGCGCCCGGGCGCGCCGTGTTCCTCACCGACCACCCCGACGAGGTCACCGCCGCCCTCGCCGCGGGCTGGCAGGTCGTCGCCCTCGACCGCGCGGGCGAACCCTGGGCCGGAGCCGACTTCGCCGCCGACGCCGTGGCATCCTTCGACGAGATCGAGGTCTCCCGATGACGCTCCCCGCCGCCGTCCGCGTGCAGGCCGCCGGGGCGGCCCTGGCGGCCGAGGCCTCGCGCTTCTCGGGCTACGGCTGGATGCGCGGCACCTCGGGCAACCTCTCGGTCGTCGTCGACCGCGACCCGCTCGTGCTCGCCGTCACCGCCTCGGGACTCGAGAAGTCCCTGCTCACCGACGCCGACGTCGTGCTCATCGACGCCGCCGGCCACGCCATCGACGCCGACGACCCCCGTCCCCCGTCGGCCGAGTCGGGGCTGCACGCCCACATCGCCGCCCGCACCGGCGCGAACGCCGTGTTCCATGTGCACGCCTTCGACGCCGTCGTCGCGGGGCACCGGTGGCCGGGCGGCGTCGAGATCCGCGACATGGAGATGCTCAAGGGCATTGGCCACCTCGCCGACGACGAGACCGTGACGATCCCCGTGATCCGCAACCACCAGGACATGACGGTCGAAGCCGGCTGGTTCGACGAGGTTTACCGCCCCGCCACCGCCGACGTGCCCGAGGTCCCCGCCCTGATCGTCGCGAACCACGGCATGTACGCCTGGGGTGCCGATGTGGCCGCGGCCCGTCGCCACCTCGAGATCACCGAGTGGCTCTTGCGCTTCGCCGTCGCGACGCGCTGAGCTGCGGCATCCTTCTTCCCCACCCCCAACGAAAGGAGCGGCCATGACCCTGCTGACCGTCTGGAAAGCGACCGACCCGAGCACGCCCGTGCTCGAGACCACCGAGGAGAGCGAGATCCGCGAAGCTCTCGCCGAGCTCGGCGCCCGCTTCTCGCGCTGGGAGGTCAAGGACGTCGCCGCCGGCGCCTCGCAGGACGAGGTGCTCGCGCTGTACGCCGACGAGATCGGCGAGGTGAAGGACCGCGAGGGCTACACGCTCGTCGACGTCGTCGCCCTCGACCCCGCCCAGTCCGACTACGACGACGTCAAGACGCCGTTCCGTGAGAAGTTCCTGTCGGAGCACGCGCACGACGACGACGAGGACCGCTACTTCGCCAAGGGCGCGGGCGTGTTCTACCTGCACGCGAACGAGAAGGTGCACGCGGTGTACTGCGAGGCGGGCGACCTCATCTCGGTGCCGGCCAACACGACGCACTGGTTCGACATGGGCACCACGCCCCACTACGTCAGCGTGCGCTTCTTCCACGACGACGACGGCTGGGTGGGCCACTTCACCGGTAGCCCCATCGCGGAGTCGTTCGCGACGTTCGACCAGCTCGCCGAGCGGCGCGCGCAGCTCGCCTGACACGCACGGCCTCCCGAACGCCCGTCCCGCCGGATCCGACCGGATGCCGCGGGGCGGGCGTTGCGCGTGTCGCGTCGAGTCCGGATGCCGGGGAGCCGGGCCTCCCGCGGGGTCCGAGTCCGGATGCCAGGGGCGGGGCGTGCAACCGGTCAGGGCTCGCCGCGCTTGCCCGCAGACGTCCCCCGCAATACCGTCGAGGGCGGGCGGGCACGGTGGAGGAGGAACGACGCGTGGTGATACCCGTGATGGCGCTGTCCGTGGTGTGTCTCGTCGCGACGGGCACGCTGCTCTTGGTCGGCCTCCTGCTGGTCGGCCGTGAGGGGCCCGCCGGCTCGTCGTTGGAGTACGCCGCCATCGCCGGGGTCGTCGAGGTCAGCGCTTCGGCGATGTTCCTCGTGTGGGTCAACGGCGGCGGCCCCTCGGCGTTCGCCGCCGCGAACGTCCTGATGGTTCTCGGGCCCACGATGCTCCCGTTCGCCTTCCGCGCCCTCGCGCCAAGCACGGTGAACCGGTGGTGCGCGATCGTCGCCGCGCTGTGCGTCGTCGGCGTGGCCGCGGCATCCTTCCTCCTGCCGGTCGACGCGACCGTCCTCGTGCGACAGTCGGCCTTCGCGGTGATCGGTGCGTGCGGGGCCGTGGCGGCGGCGAGCTCACCCGAGGCACGCCGGACGCCGATCCGCGTGCTCTCCGCAGCCCTGGCCGTCTTCGCCCTGTATTGCGCGGCGCGCGCGACGGCACTGATCGCCGCGGAGGGAGAGTCCGCCGCGCCGACCGGGATCTTCACCGAGGCGGGCGCCGTGGCGGTGGGCGTGGTCGTCGTGCTCGTGGTCACCGGCGCCGTCTCGGCGTTCTGGATCACCCTCCGTCGCGAGGCCCTCAGCAGCGCCGCGAGCTCGTCCGCCGTGCTGGTGCTCGTCCCCGACCGGCGCCCCGCCGACGGTGGGCGGCTCCCGCGGTTCCGCGAACTGGTCGATGACGTCCGCGAAGCCGCCGCCGCGGTCGACACCGGCGCGGTCGCCGTCATGGCGGGGGCGGGACTCTCGCGCGCCGAGGTGGGGGCGGCCCTGAAGGACACCCTGCGTATCGACCACGGGTGGACCGAGGAGGAGATCGCCGCGCTCTCGCAGAAAGCCGTCGCGCACTGACCGAGGCGCGGCGTCGGCGACGAGCAGCGTCGGCGTCGGCGTCGGCAACGGCAACGGCAACGGCAACGGCAACGGCAACGGCAACGGCAACGAGCAGCGTCCGCATCGGCGCGGCGCGGTGTCCGCGGAACCGGCGTCACCGGGCGCCTCGCGCCGGGTCGCGGAACCGGCGTCACCGGGCGCCTCGCGCCGGGTCGCGGAACCGGCGCCACCGGCCGCCCATCCCCGGGCGGACCCGCGTCAGATGACGGCGGCGGACCAGGGGTCGGGACGACCCTGGCGGTGGGCGGAGATCGACACCGCCTGCTCGCGCAGGAAGGGCAGGAGCTCGAGGCGACCGGCCGTGGTGACCTCGTCGGCCCACACCGTCGTCGTCACCTCCGCGCCCACGGTCTCGGAGACCGCGGCGCGCAGCGTCGAGAGCGTCTCGGCCGGACCCACCAGACGCACGCGCCGCGGACGCGCGGGGGTGACCACGGCGTCGCCGTCGACGGCATCCGGGATGCCGCCCGCGAGGCGCTCCAGCCACTCGGCGTCGGTCTCGACCGAGACGGCGATGCTCGTCTCGCCGAGCAGATGACGCACCGCGGCCGGGAGTCCCACCGGGGTGCTGAGCGTGAATGTCGAACCCGAGCGCACGGCCGCGACGAGCACGCGCAGCACCGCCTGCCAGGCGGCGTCTCCGGTCGCCCGCACCGCGACGTCGGCCGGGCGGTACCGCCGCAGGTTGCGCTCCACACCGAGGTGCGACACGTCGGTGACCCGACCGAACTCGCGGTCCCACGCGACCGCGTCCGAGAGCGCGCCCCGGCGCAGCCAGTCGAACGCCTCATACGACAGGGTCGGCTGAGCCGCCTCGATGAGCGCCGTGATGCGGCTGTCGAGGCCGCGGAGGTGCAGCGTCGACGACGACGCCCCACCCGACGAGGGCCGCCACGATCCGAGGGTGACGAGGCGGTTCGGGCCACCCGACATCGCGCCGGCGCCGACCGACGCCTCGCCCCAGCCGCCGAGCGGCTCGCGCTGCACGACTCCGCCCGTCGACGGCCGGTTGACGCGCAGCACGGCGGCGTCGGCCGTGTCGAGCCACAGGTCGAGGTCGTCGACGTCGCGGGTGTGCAGCCCCGCCACGAAGCCGGAGCCGACGGCGTTCTGCAGCTCGATGGCCCGGGTGAGGGTGGGCGCGTGCAGGATGCCGAGTACGGGCGCCGCGACCGCGGCCCGGGTGAGGTGCGAGCCGGCGGTGACCCCCGTGCGCACGCCCGGCGACCAGAACCGCCCGGCGGTGTCGGCGCCCAGATCGAGTTCGCGGGGCTCGATGAGCCAGCGCTCCCCCTCGCCGAGCACGGTGAGGGCACGGCGCACCTCCCCCGCGGGTTCTTCCACGAGGGGACCGATGTCCGACAGCGGGTCGTCGGCGGGTCCGACGCGCAGCGACGCGACGGCGTCGGCGAGCTGGTCGAGGAACGCCGTCGACCGGCCGACCGCGCCCACGAGGATGACGAGCGAGACCGCCGTGGCGGCCTGCCCGGCCCGTGCGAAAGCGCCGGCAACGATGTCGGCGACGGCCGCGTCGAGGTCGGCCGAGGGTGCCACGATCGCGGCGTTGCGGCCGGCGGTCAGCGCCTGCATCTTCCGCGCCGGCTGCCACGCGGCGAAGCGTTCAGCGGTGGCCCGGGCCCCCGCGAGCAGCACGCGGTCGACGCCGGGGTGCACGACGAGCGCGCGTCCTGAGGCCTCCTCGTTCAGGTCCACGAAGGCGAGCAGATCGCGCGGGACACCCGCCGCCCACAGCGCCTCGGCGACGACGGCTCCGGCGCGCCGTGCGCGGGGAGACGGTGTCAGCAGCACGCCGGAGCCCGCGGCGAGGGCCGCGAGGGTCTCGGCAGCGCACAGGCCCACCGGGGCGTTCCAGCGCGGTGCGACGACGCTCACCCGGTCGGGGACGAAGACGGCCCCCGGCACCCGGTCGAGCTCCCTCGCGGTGGCGGCGTAGTACGCGGCGGCATCCACCGCCTGGCTCACCTCCGCGTCGGCCTCGGAGAGCAGCGCCCCACCCTCCGCCGCGAGCACCTCGATGAGCTCGGCGCGCCGCGCAGCGAGAGTCCGCGCCGCGCTCTGCAGGACGGCTGCGCGGTCGGCCGCCGCCAACGCGCCCCAGGGTTCGGCGGCGGCGCGCACACGCTGCACCGCGGCATCGAGCCCCGCCTCGTCGTCGATGCGCCCCGCTGCCGCCGTCGCGACGCCGGCCGTCGACGCCGCCACCCGCGTCAGCACGTCGGCCGCCCACGCGCGGTCGTCCGCGACCGTGGGGTCGGTGTCGGCGACGTTGCGGAAACCCGGCGCTCCCCCCGCGACCTCGGCGCTCTCGCGGGCCGCGAACACCGCGGTGTCGACGAAGGCCTGGCCGCCGAACAGCATCTGCTGCACGTCGGGGCCCAGCGACGACGTGTCACCGGATGCCGCGGCCTCGCGCGCGATGCCGAGCACCGCCTGCGTGAGGCCGGGCTCGGCCGCGTCGTCGGTCGTGCGTTCGCGCAGGATCGACGGTTCGTCGGCGCCGCCACGCTGCGACCCGCGGACGGCCGGGGTCGACGCGTCGGCGGCGGCGAGGGCGAGACGCACCCGCGCCGACACGGCCAGGGTCTCGGGAGGCTTCCGGTCGTCGGCGTCGGCGTGCTCGTCGAGGTCGTCGTCAGCATCGACGACGGCGTCCGCGTCGATGTCCGCGTCGGCGTCGACGTCGACGTCGACGTCGGCTGATCCCCCGTCGTCTTCCGCCGCGGCGACCCGGTCGGGCGTCGCGAGGGGAAGGGCGGGCTTCGCGAGGGGGAGGGCGGGAGCCGCTGCGACCGCGGAGGCGTACTCCGCCGCGAGACGCCCGGCGACGCCATCCAGGTCATCGGGGTGCACAGCGGCCGTAGCGACGACGTACTCGGCGTCGGGAGCCCAGGGCGTCGCCCTCGGAAGCACCAGGAGCAGGGCGGCATCCGCCTCTTCGGCGAGCGCCAGGGCGAGCGCGGCTCGCTGGGGGTCGGCGGTGGCGACCTCGAGGCTCAGCCCCTCGGCCCCACGCGACGTGACGGCCTCGCGGACGGTCCGCACGAGCGCCGCGTCGACCTCGTCGCGGGCCGTGACCGCGGGAGGAGCCCACCCGTGATGAGCGGCGTCCACCACGTCTGCGGTGTCGATCACCTCGTCGCTGAGGCGGAGAGTGACGCGCGAACCGTCCTGCGCGACCCGCACCCTGGCCCACGCGGCCAGCTCGCGGACGGTCTCGAGCGTCTCGGCCACACCGATCGGCAGGGCGATACCGGCGCGGGCGGCGCCCAATCGAGGCTCCTCCAGCACGCGGGTGAGCACCGCGACGGTGGCGTCCAGGTCATCGCGACCGGAGGCGACGAGCGTCACGTGCGTCCCCGCCGCCTCGGCGGCCAGGAACACCGGGAGCACCCGCTCGGCGGCGTGCTCCACGTCGGCGGCGAACGCCCACCGGTTCCGCCGCGCGATGACGTCGGAGAGGGCGAACGAGACACGAGCCACGTCGTCTCGCGAGACGAGGGCCCGGATGTCGTCGAGGCGGCGACGGGCGCCCGTCTCGCCGAGCACCGCGGGACCGATCAGTCGCACGTCGACGTCGGTGCCGCTCTCGGCTGCGGCGGTGAGCTCGGCGGCGAGCCGATCAGGACGGGCGTCGAGGGCGAGCTGACCGAGCAGGTCGCGCAGCGTGCGTCGCGCAATCGGCACGGCCGGCGTCGGCAGGACCGGCGCGACGGCAGCGCCGATCTGCAGGGCCCCGCGCACGAACCACGGCAGCGTCGAGGGGATGTCCGCCCCCAGGCGGTGCAGCGCCGCAGCCGCCGCGGTCACGCTCTCGGGGCGGACGACGCCGTCACTCACCCGGGCGATGAAAGTCGCGGCATCCGGATCGGTGGGAAGGATGCCACGCCGCGGGGACGAGGGGGCCTCCGTCCGGGGACGGAAGGTGCGAGCCGCGGCGGCGGCGCGCGACGCGAGGTCGAGAGAGAGCGCTGGACCGGTGGCGGGCGGGTCATTCGTGCTCATGCCCGTCAGCCTAAGCACCGCGCGCGTGCCGTCCCGGCGGCCCGCCGCGCAACCCGGGGATCGGGTTCGACGGGAGGCGACGGGCGTTGTCCCCCGAATGGCCGACAATTTTTGGACGGTGACCATCAATTTGCCGGAACTTCTTCGCTTTTCGGCTCCGCCGTGTTTGCATAGACCCGGGTACCCCACCATTTATCCCCCCTGGATGGAAGGTCACTCCACGTGAACCGTTTCTCGAAGACGGTCGTCGGCGCTGCTGCCCTCGGCCTGTTCCTGACCACCGCCGCCACCGCCCCCGCGCTGGCGCAGACCCCCACGTCATCCCCCGACGCGGCCGTCGACGGTGTCGACGCGCAGTTGCTCGAGGCGATGGCGGCCGATCTCGGCACCGACGTCTCGGGCGCGCAGGACGTCCTGCGTTTCCAGGCCGACGCCGCCGGGACCACCGACGACATCGCCGCGGCCACCGGTGATGCCTTCGCCGGCACGTGGCTCGACGAGTCGACGCGCACGGTGTACGCCGCGGCGACCACCGACGCCGCTCTCGACTCCGCCGTCGACGCCGGCGCCGTGCCCGTCGCCGCTGAGTACTCTCTCACCGAGCTCGAGGCGATCACCGCGCAGATCGCGGCGAGCCCGGTCCCCGATGCGATCCCCTCGTGGTGGATCGACGTCGAGGCGAACGACGTCGTCGTCGACGTCGTGGCCGGAGGCGAGCAGTCCGCGACCGACTTCGTCGCCTCGCTCGGCGCGCCGGCCGACGCCGTGCGCCTGCAGACCGGCGTCGAGGCGCCCGAGACGTTCGCCACGATCCGTGGCGGCATGTCGTACCTCATCAACAACGCCGGCCGATGCTCCGTCGGCTTCGCCGTGCAGGGCGGCTTCGTCACCGCCGGCCACTGCGGCGTCACGGGCGACAGCACGAACTACGGCACGTTCCGCGGTTCGTCGTTCCCCGGTAACGACTACGCCTGGGTGGCCACGCCCAACCACACCCCGGTCGGGCAGGTCATGGACTACTCCGGCGGCGCCGTCGCGGTGAAGGGCTCGACGCAGGCCGCCGTGGGCGCGACCGTGTGCCGTTCGGGCTCCACCACCGGCTGGTACTGCGGGCAGATCCAGGGCTTCAACTCCACCGTGCGGTACGCGGAGGGCTCGGTCTCGGGCCTCATCCGCACGAGCGTCTGCGCCGAGCCCGGTGACTCGGGCGGCTCGCTGCTCGCCGGCAACCAGGCGCAGGGTGTGACCTCGGGCGGCTCGGGCGACTGCACCGTGGGAGGCACGACGTACTTCCAGCCCGTGAACGAGATCCTGCAGACATATAACCTGCGACTGCTCACCAGCTGAGCCCCTCGGTACCCGGGAGCCCCGGCCGCGCGAAGCGGTCGGGGCTTCGTCGTGGGCATCGGAGGCCGGCGCCGGACCGAGTCCGTCCGGGGCCGCCGTCGTCGCCGAGCGCGTGATCGTGCGCGGCGCACCCGCGATTGCGTAAGCGGGCCGAGACGATGGACAGCCTCCGAATGTGTCCGCTAACATCAGCCGCGGGCACCCCACCCCCTCCGCCTGCAGCATCGGCGTCGACGAGCGCACGGCTCGGCGGGGTGCGCGATCACCCCGAGCAAAGGAGCCGGTACCCGTGAGAACCCGACGACGTCTCGCCTTCCTCACCGCATTGGCGGTGGGGGCAGCGACCTTCATCACTGCACAGCCCGCACTCGCCGCCGTCCCCGACGACGGTCTCGTCGCCGCGTACGATTTCCGCCAGCCGTCCGGCGCCACCGTCCCCAACTCCGCGGCGGGATCGTTGTTCGGCCCCGCGACCGTCCGCAACGTGCAGAGCTCCGACTGGACCGCCGGCGGGCTGACCATGCGCGGCGGAGCGAAGACCTCGACGGGGAACTGGGTCGAGCTGCCCGACGACATCCTCGCGGGCGATCGGTCGGCCACGGTCGTCGCCGAGGTCAAGGCGTCCGCGTCGATGCTGAACACGTTCCACTTCCTCTGGAACGTCGGCAACGAGTCGGCCGCGACCGAGTATTTCTTCGCCTCGCTGAACTGCGGCTCGAACCGGACACCGCTCGTCGGCGTGAAGTCCGCCGGCGTCGAACGCCTCGTCGGCGCGCAGTCCTGCGGTGTCACCGCCGACCAGTGGGTCAACGTCGCCTCCGTCGTCGACGGTGCGGCCGGGCGGGCATCGCTCTACCTCGACGGGGTCCGCGTCGCGGACGCCGCGATCGATCGCACCCCCGCCGACGTGCGCGACCAGTCGCTGAACACCATCGGCCGCGCCCCCTGGCCCGACCCGCTCTTCCAGGGAGCGATCTCGGCCTTCCGCGTCTACGACCGCGTGCTCTCGGCACCGGAGGTCGCGGCCGTCTCCCAGGCCGACGCCGACACCCACGCGACCGAGCTGCGGGCGCGTGCCCAGGCGATCCTGGACGGTCTCGCGCTGAAGGACATCTCCACCTCGACCGACATCGACCTGCCCACGGCGGGCGGTCGTGTGACCTGGACCTCGAGCAACCCCGCCCTCGTGGCGTCCGATGGGACGGTGAGCGCTCCCGTCGCCGGTCAACCGGGCGGCAGCGCGCAGCTGACGGCGACCGCGGCCGTCCGCGGCGTCACCGCGACCCGGACCATCACCGTGACCGTGAACGCGTCGACCGAGACCGCCGCCCAGCGCGCGGCCCGTCTCGCCGGTCGTTTCGTCATCCCCGGCGTGCTCGAGTCGGGGACGACGCTTCCCGCCGCCCCCGAGGGCACCACCGTCGCCGTCACCTCGACCGACGGCGGGGTCGTCGTCACCGGCGGCGTCGTCACGGGCGCCGACGGATCGATCACCGTGCGCGTGACCGACACCGCAACCGGCGCGACCGCCGATCGCACCTTCGCCGTCACGGTGCTCCCGACCGACTCGACCGAGCAGCTGCTCGCCTACAACCGGGTTCCCACGGCGGTCACCGAGGCGAACAACGCCGACGTCGCGCTCAGCATGCACCTCGCCGTCAGCGACGACGACGCGTGGCGACCGCTCAACGAGAACTACGGCATCTTCTTCCCCAAGACCGCCGTTCCCGTGCCGGCGAACGGTCCGCGCGATGGCGACATCCGGAGCCTCCGCGACCCGCACCTGTTCACCCTGGAGGACGGCGGATACGGCGTCGTGGCCACCCGCACCGCGCGGGGCGGCGGTGCCGACGGCACGCAGACCTCGAGCGTGCTCTTCGCCCGCAGCGCCGACCTGCGCAGCTACGACGAGGTGGGCATGCTCAACCTCGGTGTCACCTCCGGAGTGAATGACCCGGCGGCCGTCTACGACTCCGCCGCGGATCGGTACGTGCTCTCGTGGACCTCCGACGCCGGAGCCGCGATGTACACCTCCTTCGCCGATCTGGGCGACGCCTCCACCCGCGGCGAGGTGCGCCGCGGCGAGATCACGGCGACCGCCGGCGTCGACGAGGCCGAGGTGGCGAACTTCGACTCGGGCAACACCGTTCCGGTCGACGCCGACACCCTCGCGGCGCTCGAGGTGCGCTTCGGACGCGTCGCCAACACCGGCGTCACGGCTCCCGCCCGAGTCGAGATCGCCCAGGGCGCGACGCTCGACGCCGCCGCGCTGGCCAAGCGCGTCGAACTGTCGTACTCGGACGGCTCGACGGCCACCCGCCCGGTGACGTGGGATGCGGCATCCCTCGCCGCGGTCGACACCTCGAAGCCCGGCACCTACGAGGTGAGCGGCACGGTCAAGCAGCCGGAGTATGCGACGCCGTTCGCCGACGAGCGCGCCGATCCCTCGGTGTTCCGCTACGACTGGAACGGTCAGCAGAAGTTCCTCATGATCGCGACCGAGGACATCTACGGCGGCAACATCGACCCGCAGGGCGGCGCCCACATGCCGATCCGCGTGGCGAACTCCATCGAGGATCTGTCCGACGAGGCGATCCGCGCCGGACGCAACGTCGAGGTCGACCTCCTGCGTCGCGGTGACACCGACGCCGAGGGCCGGGCGATGACCGGATGCTTCTGGGCTCCGGAGTACCACGTCATCGGCGGCAAGCTGTCGATCCTGTTCATGCCCTGCTACGACGGCGCGAACGGTCGCCCCGACATGTTCACCGGCCAGGCCAGCATCATCCAGCTCAAGAAGGACGCGCAGGGTCGCGACCTCGACCCGGCGGTGCCGGCCAACTGGACCAAGGCGCAGAAGGTGCTCCGCGCCGGCGGCGGCATCCTCAACCCCGTCCAGACGATCTCGCTCGACATGACGTACGTCGAGGACTCGGGGCAGTCGTACTACGTGTGGCAGCAGCTCGGCGCCCTGTTCATCGCCAAGATGGACCCGGCCAACCCGACCCGTCTGACCTCGGAGCCGGTGCGCATCCTCTCGCCCGAGTACGCCTGGGACAACGTCATCGCCGAGGGACCGAACGTCTACGCGCGCGACGGCAAGCTGTACATGATCTACTCCGGCTCGACGGTCGGCGATACCTACACGACCGGGCTCGCCCTGGCCACCGCCGGCAAGAGCGTCGACCTGACCTCGCCGAGCGCGTGGACCAAGCTGAACTACCCCATCCAGAAGTCGGGCGTCTTCAACGGCTCGTGGCAGCTGGGTACGGGCCACGGCATGTGGTCGCAGGACGAGGACGACAACCTGCTGTACGTCTTCCACGCCCGCACCGACAACAACAACCTCAGCGGCCGCGACATGTTCGTGCGCCGGGTGCACTTCGCCGCGGACGGCTTGCCGATCTTCGACATGGAGAGCGCCGAAGAAGTCGCGCCCGACAACCGTCGCGTCACGACCACCGTCGTCGTCACGGCACCGACCGGTCTCGAGGTCACCGGCACCGTCAGCTCCCGCTGCATCGCGGGCAAAGTGACCCAGGTGGTCACGGTGCGAAACGCCGAGGGCTTCCCGGTGACGGTCACGGCGAAGGGCCCGTACGGCTCGAAGGCCTTCGGGGCGATCGCGGCGGGCAAGACGTCGTCGGCGACCTTCAGCACCCGTCAGGCGTCCATCCCCGAGGGCACGGTGACCGTGGATGCCACGGCCACCGTGAACGGAAATGCTGGGACCGACACGGTCTCGCTGCCCTACACCGCAGCCCGCTGCGGGTGATCGCCCCCACGAAGCCGCGTCCGGACGACCGTCCGGCGCGGCTTCGTGCTGCGGGCGCCGGCGTCAAGAGCAGCTGATCGGCGCTGCGGCCCCGCGAGACTGACCACATGCGTGTTCTTCACATCATCTCCTCCCCCCGGCACGACGGGGCGTCGGTCACCGTGACCTCCGCGCTGATCCAGGCGTTGCGCGAACGGCATCCGGATCTCGAGGTCGACACGCTCGACGTGTGGAACGAGGATCTCCCGGAGTTCGACGGGCGCGTCATCGAGGCGAAGTACAAGTGGGTCGACGGCGAGGAACTGGATGCCGCGGAGGCCCGGGCGTGGACGTCGATCGAGTCGCTCGCGCGCCGCTTCCGCGAGGCCGACCGCATCGTGCTCGGCGTGCCGATGTGGAACTGGTCGATTCCGTACAAGCTGAAGCAGCTCATCGACCTCGCCGCCCAGCGCAACCTGCTCTTCACCTACGACGGCGTGCACTTCGGACCCGCGGTCGACGTGGCCCGGGCCGACGTCGTGTTCGTGCGCGGCCAGTACTACGGCGAGGACGGCCCCACTCCCGGGTCCGTCTTCGACCACCAGATCGCGTTCGTGGAGTTCTTCCTGCGCACCATCGGCGTCCGCGACGTGCGCTCGCTCGTCGTCGACCGCACGTGGGACCCGGCGGCGGCGGAGGCGATCGCCGACGGCGTCGCCCGTGCCCGCGACCTCGCGGCGTCCGACTGACGCGACGGCGACTTCCCCGCGCGGTGACGAGGGGAACGCGACCAGCCGGAGACGGCGGAGAAGAGGAGACCATGAACGATGTCGAGGCGCTCACCCGCTGCCTGGAGCTGGCGAGGGAGGCGGTCGATGCCGGCGACGAGGCCTTCGGATCCCTGCTCGTCGACGGGGACGGACGCGTTCTCCGGGAGGATCGCAACCGGGTCGGGAGCGGGGACCCCACCGCGCACCCGGAGATCGCCCTCGTGCACTGGGCGGTCGCGCGGTACTCCGCGGTCGAACGGGCGTCGATGACGGTCTACACCTCCGGCGAGCACTGCGCGATGTGCGCCGCCGCTCACGCGTGGGCGGGACTCGGGCCCATCGTCTTCGCCGGCTCGACCGCGCAGCTGACCCGGTGGCGGTCGTCGTGGGGTGCGGCCCCGTCGCCGGTCCGCCCCCTCGCGCTGCACGACGTCGCTCCGGGAATCGTCGCGCGCGGCCCCTTCGAGGAGTTCACCGCGGAGCTCGAGGGGCTCCACGGCGAGGTCGCGCGACGCGACTCCGACGAGCGGGGCCGGTGACGCCCTCGTTCCCGCCCGCCCGCTCGTCGGACGAGTCGGCACGTCCGGTCGACTGAGCCACGACGGCGCGGCGTCCCGGTCGGCCGCGCGCCGCCGGACATCGCCTCCCGCTCGCCCACTACTGTCGGTGTCCATGGCCGTGACCTTCACCGACATGCCCCCCGACCTGCTGCGCGCGTACCGCCCCGATCTCGCCGAGCCCGCCGGACTCGACGCGTTCTGGACGGACACGCTCACCGCAGCGCGCGACGCGGCGGGTCCGACCCGACTCGCGCCGGTCGCGGCGCCCGTGCGATCGCTGAGCGTGTCCGACCTCACCTTCACCGGCTTCGGCGGTGACGAGATCCGCGGGTGGGTGACGCGTCCCCACGGCGACGAGGTGCTCCCCGCCGTCATCGAGTACGTCGGCTACGGCGGGGGACGGGGGCTCCCCGGCGAGCGTCTGAACTGGGCCGCCGCCGGATACGTGCACGTCGTGATGGATACGCGCGGCCAGGGATCGGCGTGGAGCCTGGGCGCCACGCCCGACCACCACGGCTCGGCCGCCGCCTACCCCGGCGTCATGACGCGCGGCATCCTGGATCCCCGCGAGTACTACTACCGCCGGCTCTACACCGACGCCGTCCGCCTGGTCGACGAGGTGCGGGCCATGCCGGGCGTGGATGCCGATCGGGTCGCCGTAACCGGCGTGAGCCAGGGTGGGGGCCTCGCGATCGCCACCGCCGCCCTGTCGGGCGATGCCGTCGCGGCGGTCATGCCCGACGTCCCGTTCCTCTGCGACTTCCCGAACGCCATCGTGCGCACACCCTCGGCGCCGTTCACCGAGATCACGCGCTTCCTCTCGGTGCATCGCGACGAGGCCGACCGGGTGCTGCACACGCTGTCGCACGTCGACGGCGCGGTCCTCGCGCGCCGCATCCGGGTGCCGGCCTACTTCTCGGTCGCGCTGATGGATGACATCGTGCTGCCGTCGGGGGTGTTCGCGGCGTTCCACGCGGTGGCATCCGACGATGCCGCGATCGAGGAGTACCCCTACAACGGGCACGAGGGCGGCGGACACCGCCACTGGATGCGGCAGGTGGCGTGGCTCGACGCGCGCTTCGGGGTCTGACCGCGGCCGGCGCGCGTGTCGTCGCGGGCCCTCGCACGAGGCGACCGGCGGCGGGCGTCCGGGCACCCGCGCCCGGTCACTCCCAGACGCTGGGGGCCGGGCGCCTCGTCGAGGGCAGGGCCGACCCCGCCGCCCACTCGTGCACCCACGGCTCGATGTCGGGCAGCCCCTCGGGGCGCCCCACCGCGGCGAACAGCTCGTCATGGGGCACCGTCCCGCCGGCGCGGCGCAGGATCCGCGCGCGGATGATCGCGCGGGCGTAGATCTCGTCGCCCACGAGTGCGCGGTGCTCGAGATACACCGCGCGGTCGTCGTGGCCGATGAGGCGCGTCTCGAGCTCGAACCGCTGCCACAGCTCGAGGGAACGACGGAAGGTGATGGTCTCGGCCGCGACGACGGCGTACCAGCCCTTCTTCGTCATCGCCGAGACGAGTCCCGAGCGCGTCAGCAGGTCCCACCGCCCGAGGTCGAACAGCGAGAGGTACCGGCCGTTGTTGAGATGACGGAGCACGTCGATGTCGGTGGGCAGCACCCGCAGACGCAGACGGGCGACCGTGTCAGGGGCGATCGGCCCCTCGCGGCGCAGGCGGCGGCGGGCACGGAAGAGCACGAGGAGGGTGCGCCAGAGGACGTTCACGAGGGGCGAGCGTAGCGATCCGACCACGGATCGGCCATTGCGTTGTCTCCGATCGACAACTCCCCGGATCGCGGGTGCCGTGAAACGCGTCGGTGGGCGCGCGCACGGGTGTCGGATGTCCGGAAAACGCCGCCGGTGGCGGCCCTCGACGACGCGTTCCGGACACCCGGCGGTTCCGGTGGGCGCGGCGCGTCTCGGCATCCGGAGTCGACACCTCCCGACGCCGCCACTAGCGCATCGCCGGGGACCCCGCGACGGATTTCACCCGAACGGATCCCGCGCGTAGAGTCGCGCCATGACTGCGGAAATCCGAACCGACATCGTCGTCCGTCCGGTGCGCGACGTGGATGCCGAGGCCCTGGGCCGCGTGCACGCCACCTGCTGGCACGAGACGTACGACCACCTGATCAGCAAGGCGGCCCTCGAGGCCGTCTCCCCCCGACGCATGGCCGAGCTGTGGACCCACTGGGCCTCCCAGGGCGACGACTACCGCATGCACGCCGCGCTCGTCGACGGCGAGATCGTCGGCTTCGTCGGCTCGGGCCCCGCCCGCGACGACGACGCTCCGCGCGAGCGCGAGCTGTACTTCATCTACCTGCTCGACGCGCACCACGGCACCGGCATCGGCCAGCAGCTGTTCGACGCCGCGGTTGAAGACGGGGAGGGCCTGTACCTCTGGGTCGCCGACGACAACCCGCGCGCCCACCGCTTCTACGTGCGCAACGGTTTCGCGCTCGATGGCGCCTCGCACACGGAGCCCTTCCTCGGCGAAGAGCTCACCGAGGTCCGATTCGTCCGCTGACGTGCTGCAGGTCTGGGCCGTCGACGGCATCCGTGAGATCACCCCGGGGGACGACCTGGTCGGGGTGATCCTCGACGCGTCGACCGATCCCCTGCGGGACGGCGACATCGTCGTCGTCACCAGCAAGATCGTCTCGAAGGCCGAGGGCCGCATCATCCGGGCGTCCGACCGTGAGGATGCCATCACGCGCGAGACCGTGCGCCTGGTGGCATCGCGCACCTCCCCCACCGGGCACGTCACGCGCATCGTCGAGAACCCGCTCGGCATCGTTTCGGCCGCGGCCGGTGTGGACGCGAGCAACACCCCCGAAGGCACCGTCCTGTTGCTGCCCGTCGACCCCGACGCGTCGGCGCGGCGTCTCGCCGAGGGGCTGCGCGCCGTCGCCCGCGTCGGCGTGCTCATCACCGACACGCTCGGGCGCGCGTGGCGCGAGGGCCAGACCGACCACGCGATCGGGGCGGCCGGCATCCACGTCTTCGAGGATCTCCGCGGAACGACGGATGCCGAGGGCCGACCCCTCGTGGTGACCCTGCCGTGCGTGGCCGACGAGCTCGCCGCCGCGACCGACCTCGTCAAGGGCAAGGCGTCGTGCCGCCCCGTCGCGATCGTGCGCGGCCGCGGAGACCTGGTCGGCGACCTCGACCTGCCCGGGGCCCGATCCATCGTGCGCGACCCCGAGCGGGACATGTTCCGCCAGGGGGCCGACGAGGCGTACGCGGACGGTTTCGCGGCGGGGCGTGCGGCGCGCGGCTGACGCGTTATCTGCTTTACGTCGTTTCATCCATTTCGGATGAAGCGTCCTCAAGCGGATAACCCGAGCACGGTTATGCCGCGTTCGCCGTGCCGCACTTCGACACGTTCATGATTCGCGCCCTACCGGTTCTCGACGTCCCGCCCCTTCGGCCCCGCAAGCCCCGCGACCGATCGAATCAGCGGATGCCGCGGGCGTCGAGGGCGTCGCCGAGGTCGTCGGCGTGACGCAGGGTCACCACCAGGAACGGCAGCGCGCCGCGCGCGAGGGAGGGCCGCAGGCCCCGCGCGCGCTGGGCATCGCGAACATCGGCGGCCAGCTTCGACAGCACCGGGATCGTGGTCAGGGCGATCGTCCACAGCAGCGCGATGCGCTCCGGATCGGCACCGACCCGACGCAACGGCTGCAGACCGCGCTCGAGGGCGTCGAGCATCGCCGCGACGGGGGTCGTCAGCGGAACGAGTGCCGCCACGAGCAGAGCGGCGGCGACCCTCGCCGTGTTGGCGGCGGCGGCCTCCGCACCGAGGAACAGCAGCTGCCCGACCGCCGTGACGACGATGACCCAGCGGAGCGCCCAGGCGTGGCATCCGTAGTGTCGGACCCCGGCGAGCACGCCCATACTGCTCCCCGCGTACAGAACGATCGACGCGCCCACCGCGACGGGCACTGTCGCCCACGTCGACGGCAGCGCCGCGAGGACCAGCGCCACGAGGGCCAGGCACGCGAGCTTCGGGCCCGCCGGCATCCGGTACATCCACCCGCCGCCGGGGCGGTACAGGCTCAACACGCCACGGCCTCCGCATAGGCATCGACGACCTCGTCGGAGGCTCCGGATGCCGCGACCCGCCCCTCGGCGAAGAGCACGGCCCCCTCGCAGCGCCGCGCCAGAGCGAGGTCGTGGGTGACGACGAGCAGCGCGTGTCCGGTGTCGGCGAGGAGGTGGTCGGCGACGAGGCGGGCGTTGCGCGCATCGAGGTACGCGGTGGGTTCGTCGGCGACCACCAGGTGCGGCGCGCGGACGAAGGCGCCGCACAGCGCGAGGAGCTGCTTCTGCCCGCCCGAGAGATCGTGCGAGGGACGGTCGGCGAGTTCCCCGAGCCCGAGGCGTCCGAGCGCGGCGGCGACGCGGCGATCGCGCACCTCGCGCGGCAGACGCTCCGCTCTCAGCGACAGGGCGACGTCGTCGGCGACGGTCGGCATGACGATCTGAGCGTCGGGGTTGCTCAGCACGAGCGCCACGCGGCGGCGGAGCTCAGCGGCATCCCGCTGCGGGTCGAGTCCGAGCACCCGCAGGTCGCCGGACGACGGGCGGACGAGGCCGGCCACCAGTCGAGCGAAGGTCGACTTGCCCGAGCCGTTGTCGCCGATGACCGCGATCGTGCGCGCGTCCAGGTCGAGGGTGACGCCCCGGAGCACCTCGCGCTGCCCCAGGCGTGCACCGACGCCCGCACACCGGATCACGCGTCGACCGCGACCTCGGCCAACCGCCGCCCCGTGGCGGGTGCGCGCCACTCACGACGAAAACCGCGCGGATACGCCCTGACGAGGGTCGTCACGACGAGCGTGGCGACCGCCGCCTTCAGCAGATCACCGGGCACGAAGACGAGGCTGGTGAGAGCCGTCTCGGCGAGCGGCAGACGCGTGACGAGACTCTGGACCGGGATGCCGAGAGCGTAGATCGCACCGATCCCGCCGGCCAGCATCGCCAGCGCGGTGCGCCAGACGACGGGACGACGTCCGCCCGCGTGCACGATGAGCCCGATCACGACAGCCCCGAGAATCCAGCCCAGGGCGTAACCCGCGGTGGGTCCGAGGAAGACGCCGATCCCCCCTCGGCCGCCGGCGAGGACCGGCAGTCCCACCGCCGCCAGCGCGAGCAGCACGGTGACCGACAGCGCACCGAACCAGGGGCCGAGGACCGCTCCGGCCAGCATGACGCCGAGGGTCTGCGCCGTGATCGGCACTCCGCCGAACACGGGGAAACTGCCGGGGAGCCCGAGGACCGCGATGAGCGCGGCGAAGACGGCGATGCGGGCGAGATCGGTGGCGTCGGCTGTGCGCATGACGGTCCTTCCTGAACACTGTTCACCTGAACGCCGTTCACTATACTCACACCATGGCTCCTCGTGGACACTCCGCCGACGACGTCGCCCGCACCGCCCTGCGGATCCTCGACGATCACGGCCTCCCCGACCTCACGATGCGACGCCTCGCGACGGCCCTCGAGGTGCAGCCCAGCGCGCTGTACTGGCACTTCCCCAACAAGCAGACGCTGCTCGCTGAGCTGTCGGACCGGATCGTCTCGCGCATGGCATCCGGTACCGCGGTGGACCTTCGGACCGAGGCCGGCGCGCTGCGCGAGGCGCTCCTGACGTACCGCGACAGCGCCGAAGTGGTGTCGAGCACCCTCGCTCTCGGCCTCGGCTCCTCTCTCGCGCACGACCGGCTGACAGCCGCGGTCGCGGCGGACGGATTCGACGCCGACACCGCGCGCCGCAGCGCGACGACGGTGCTGCACTACGTGCTCGGCTTCGTCTGGCACGAGCAGCAGCGCCTGCACTACGACAGCGTCGGAGTGCGCGAAGAGAGTGCGGGGGCGGCGCTCCACGATGCGGGCGAAGACGGCGTCGCCGACATCGGCGCGGCGGGGCTTGCGAGCGACGACTTCGCCTTCGGCCTCGAGCTGATCACCGCCGGCCTGCAGGCACGTCGCCGCGTCTGAGGGCCGACCGCGCGGCGGCAGGCGGCGGGCGCGGGCCGACGGCAGGCGCGGGCGCGGGCGCTGGTCGGCGGTACCTCGCGGCGGCGGCGAGCGGCGGGCGGCGCGGACCGGGGCGACAGCGGGGACGGGCGAGGGGCGGCCATGGCGAGACCGCAGTCGATCGTCGAAGACGCACCCGTTCGTCGACAAACACGTGCGTCCTCGGCGATCGCGTGCGGTCTCGGCACCCCCACCCGCGCAGTGCCCGAGCGCGGCCGGCGGCGGCGGGCGGCGCGGGGCGCGGGCCGGCCCCGGCGAAACCGCAGCCAATCGCCGAAGACGCACCCGTTCGTCGACAAACACGTGCGTCCTCGGCGATCGCGTACGGTCTCGGCACCCACCCCGTGAGCCGGGCCGAGCCGGACGCGGGCCGGCGGGCGGGTCAGCGCTGCTTGACGTCGCCGAAGAGGCGGGCGATCGGCACGAGCACGCGGGGACGCGCGGCCGCCCAGCCGACGGCCATCACCAGCAGGGATGCCGCGAAGATCAGCAGACCGGTCGGGTCGCTGGTGAAGGCGGCGGGGTCGACCGAGCCGCGGGCGGCGTACATGTGGTTCAGGTTGCGCAGGGCGCCGGTCGCGAGCACGAGCGCGACGTGCACGACGATGAACGCGACGAAGAACAGCATGACCGGGAAGTGCACCTTCCGCGCCCACTCGACCGGGTACAGCCGGTTGAGCCTCTCGGCATCCTTGGGCCACACGCCCGACAGTCGCACGCCGCTCACGATGGCGAGGGGGGCGGCCAGGAAGGTGATGGCGAAGTACGACAGTTGCTGCAGGCTGTTGTAGTTCACCCACCCGTTCTCGGTGGGCCAGTCGAGCGAGACGTACTGCAGCGCCGCCGACAGCGCGTTGGGGAAGACCTCCCAGGAGGTCGGCACGATCCGCATCCACTGCCCCGTGACAAACAGCAGCACGACGAAGATCACGCCGTTGGCGATCCAGAGGATGTCGATCGCCTGGTGGAACCACAGGGTCAGGCTGATACGTCGACGCTTGTTCTTGCGCGGCGACCAGAAGGCCGCGGGACGCTTCTCGGTCCGCACCTGCCACCCCGTGCGGATGATGAACAGCAGGAAGAAACTGTTGAGGAAGTGCGACCAATTGAGCCACGCGGGGATGCCGACCGGCGCGGAATCGGGCAGGTGGTACTCGCCCGGGTAGGCGGCGAGGAACTCCTGACCCGGGCCGAGCGCGAGAAGGAACCGCGCCACCAGCACCGTGATGCCCGCGAGAGCGAGGGCGAAGACGCCGAGCACCGCGGTGGAGCCGAGCCACTGCAGCGGGGTGTAGGGGCCGATGCGCTTCGGGTCCGTCCTCGCGGGACGCGCGGCGGAGGCCGCGGCCCCCGGCCACACGGTCCGCCGCACCGTCAGCGGCGCGCGCGGGGCGGTGGAAACGTGCTCAGACGCGGGTTCGGACCGTGCCGCCTCGATCGGCGCGGTCGGAGACGCCTCCCCCAGGGAAGTGGATGCCCCGGCCAGAGGATCAGCCGAGGTCGGTTCGGAGCCGGATGCCGCACCCCCAGGCGCCGAAGCATCGACGACACCAGACGAACCGGATGCCGCACCCCCGGGCGCCGGAGCGCCGACGGCGCGAGACGAACCGGATGCCGCACCCCCGAGCGCCGAAGCGGCGGCGGCCGCACCCCCGAGCGCCGGAGCATCGACGGCCGCGGCCGGGCGGGGGGAAACGGCTCTGGACTCGGGCGCAGGCGGCCAGGGCTCACCGCCGACCTCGCGTGGGAGGCCGCGGCGGGGGTGGTCGACGTCCGGGTGGCCGGGGCCCTCCGCGGCAACGGGGCCGGGCGCCGGAGCATCCGCGTCACCGCGCGCGGCCGTCACCGCAACAGAATCAGCGGATCCCTCCGTCCGGTCGCCGTCGTCTGAATCCGCGACGGCCGAGGACGCGGCAGCCCGCGCCTGCACACCGGAGACCGGAGCCGCGACGGCCGAGGGCGCCGGCGGCCACGGCTCACCGCCCGGCTCGCGCGGCAGACCACGGCGCACCGACGTCACCGTGGGAGCGGCGTCGGTGCCGCGCGCGGCGACCAGATGGGGGGCGGGACCCGGGTGCGAACCGTCGACCGGATGCGGCGCGGCGCCGAGCAGCGGGGTCGAGTCCGTGGCATCCCCCGGCGCATCCTCGGAGAAGGGCCCGATGCTCGCAGCATCCCGCGCGATATCTGCGAGATCCGCGCCATTCTGCGAAGACCGTGCCGAGCTCGGCGCCGCCTCGCGGCCACTCGCGTCGGAGCCCGCGCTGAGGGGCGTTCCAGCAGCCACCGACGGGCCGTCGAACGCGTCCGCGTCGACAACCCCGGACCGGTCGACAACCCCGGGCACGCGAGAAGCCCCGGGCACGTCGGAGGCCCCGGGCACCTCGACAACCCCGGGCACGTCAGAGGCCCCGGGCGCGTCGGCAGCCCCGGCCACGCCAGAAGCCCCGGGCGCGTCAGAGGCCCCGGGCACGTCGGAGGCCCCGGGCGCGTCGGAGGCCGCGGGCGGCCAGGGCTCCCCGCCGGGGACGCGCGGCAGCCCGCGACGCGGGGTGCGGGGTGTGGACGCCATCTAGTTCTTGTGGGCCTCGAGCGCGCTGATGAGTTGCGGGACAACGGTGAACAGATCTCCGACGATACCGAAATCGGCGATGTCGAATATCGGCGCGTCGGGATTCTTGTCGATTGCGACGATGATGCCCGCCGTCTGCATGCCCGCGCGGTGCTGGATCGCCCCCGATATGCCGAGCGCGACGTACAGGCGCGGCGACACCGACACCCCGGTCTGCCCCACCTGCGCGGCGGCCGGCACGTACCCGGCGTCGACCGCCGCACGAGACGCTCCCACCGCAGCGCCCAGCACATCGGCGAGCTGCTCGACGAGGGCGAAGTCCTCGCGCGAGCCGACGCCCCGCCCACCCGCGACGACCGCGGCTGCGCCCCGCAGTTCGGGACGCGACGAGGGCGCGACGGTTTCGGAGAAGCCGTCGATGCGCGCAGCCCGGACCTCGGATGCCACGACCTCGAGGCTGTCGACGACCAGGGGCCGTGACTCCAGACGCGCATCGACCGCTCCCGGACGCAGGGTGGCCAGGAGGGTGCCGAAGGTGGGAGCGCCGTCGACGGTGAACGCCCCGCCGAGGACGGAGTGGTGCGCCACCACGCCGAGCTCGTCGCGGTCGACCCCCACGACGTCGGTGGCGAGCGGCAGCCGACGGCGCGCGGCCAGACGGGCGAGCGCGTCGCGCGATTCGACGGCGTTCGAGGCGAGCACCAGGTCGGGACGCTCCCGGTCGACGGCCGCGGCGAGCGCATCGACGACGGGGATCGTCAGGGCATCGGGCACCGTCTCGGTCGTCAACACTCGGACGGCGCCGAGACCCGCTGCCTCGGCGGCGGCCCCGGAAAGCGCGTCGGCGGGGCCGACGATCACCGCGACCGGTTCGCCCACGCGCGCCGCGGCGGCCAACAGGCCCGGGGCCGTCGCCGCGAGCGCGCCGCTCGGCAGCACCTCGATCAGGACGAGCGCGACGCCCATCAGAGCACCCCCTCGGCCAGGAGGAACGCGGCGAGCTTCTCGCCGGCGTCGCCCTCGTCGACGATCTTCGTGCCCGCCGCCCGTGGGGGCCGTTCGGCGACCGACAGCATGATGTAGCGGGCGACAGTGGGATCGTCGGGCTCGATGCCCAGGGCAGCGGCATCCATGGTCTCGTACGGCTTCTTCTTCGCCGCCATGATCCCCTTGAACGTCGTGAACCGCCCCTCGGGCAGCGCCTCGGAGATCGAGACGACGGCGGGAAGGTCGCCGGTCACCCGCATCGTGCCCGCGTCGCTCACGCGGTCACCGGACACCGCGCTGTCGGACAGTTCGAGAGCGGACAGTCCGGTGAGCTGCGGGATGCCGAGCACCTCGGCCACCATCGCCGGGATCACTCCCCCGCCGCCGTCGGTGGAGAGGTTGCCCGCGATGACGACGTCGAATCCCGCACGCTTGACCGCAGCCGCCAGGACCTCGGCCGTCAGCAGCAGGTCGGCCCCGCGCAGGGCGTCGTCGACGATGTGGAGGGCCGAGGTCGCGCCCATCGCGAGCGCTTTGCGGATCGTCGCCGTCGACGACGCGGGCGCCATCGCCACGACCTCGACCTCGGTGCCGGGGTGCGCGTCGGCGTAGGCGAGGGCAGCCTCGACGGCGCGTTCGTCGATCTCGTCGAGCACCGGTGACGCGCCGGAGCGGTCGGACAGCCCGGTCTCGAGGTCGAGACGGCGCTCACCCCACGTGTCGGGCACTTCTTTGATCAGGACCACGATCTTCATCGACGCGTCACCTTCTTCGGGGGAGGATGCCGGGGCGCCGCCGCCGCGGCGCGGAGAGGAATGGGGATGCCACGGCCCCGCCGCCGCGACGAGAGGGGTGGGCGTCTCGTACCGCGTCGGTGCGGCGCCGTTGGTTCGGCAGGTGCAGCGGCTCGCGTGAACGCCGCCACCGCTTCCGGGTCCGCGGCGGCCGGGACCGCTCGATCGACGGGCCTGTCGACGGCCGGACGGGGTCCTCGCGCAGCGCGCGCCACCACCCCGCGCGGGACGCGCGCGAGCGGTACCGTGAAACGGGAGGGGGAACGATGACGCGACGACTGCCGGTCGACCCGATCGCCGAGGCCAAACGACAGTGGCTGGCGCACGGGTGGGACTCCGCCGCCGACGGCATGACCGTCGTGACGTCGGTGATCCGGGCGCACCAGCTGCTCATGGCATCCATCGACCGGGCGTTGCGCCCCTTCGACCTGACGTTCTCGCGCTTCGAGATGCTTCGGTTGCTGGCGTTCACCCGCGAGGGCCGGATGCCGATGGCCAGCGCCATCGCGCGGCTGCAGGTGCATCCGACGAGCGTCACGAACACCGTCGACCGCCTGACCCGTGATGGCCTGATCTCTCGCGAACCGCACCCCACCGACGGCCGGGCTGCGTTGCTCGTGCTGAGCGACTCCGGGCGGCGACGCGTCGACGAGGCCACCGACGCGCTGAACACGGTGTTCGCCGACCTGGGGCTGGATGACGTCGACGCGACGGCGCTCGTGCGGATCATCGCGCGGTTCCGCAAGGGAGCGGGCGACTTCGCCGATCCCGCGCCCGTGCCCGACCCGCTCTGACCCCGCCGAGCCCTTCCACCCGCCGACACGCGGCTCGACCCGCTCAGCCGCGCCGCCCGTCGAGCGCTGCCGCCGCCGGGGGCGCGGGGAGACCCGCTCAGCCGTGCCGCCCGCCGAGCGCTGCCGGGAGCGCGGCCCCACCCGCACGGCAGCGTCACGCGTCGGGCGTCGCCGCCCGCCACGAGATGCCACCGCACGGCGCCGCTCATCGGTGCGTGAACGACGGTGCCCGCTTCTCGCGGAACGCCGCCATCCCCTCTTTCTGGTCGGCGGTGTCGAAGAGAGAAGAGAAAGCCTGCCGTTCGAAACGCACGCCCTCGGCGAGGGTCGACTCCAGCGCCACGTCGAGCGCGGCCTTCGCCGCGTACAGGGCCGGCAAGGGCTTCTCGGCGATCGTGCGCGCGACGGACTCGGCCTCCTCGAGCAGCTCGGCGGCCGGGACCACGCGCGACACGAGCCCGGCACGTTCGGCCTCGGTGGCGTCGATCATGCGACCGGTCAGCACGAGCTCCGCGGCCTTGTAGTACCCGAGCGCGCGAACGAGGCGCTGCGTGCCCCCCATGCCGGGGATGACGCCCAGCTGCACCTCGGGCTGCCCGAATTTCGCGCGGTCGGACGCGAGGATCACGTCGCACATGAGCGCCAGCTCGCATCCACCCCCGAGCGCGTACCCGGAGACGGCCGCGATCACCGGAGTACGCACCGCGGCGAAGCGCACCCAGGGGCCGAAATGGTCGGTCAACGTCATGTCGAGACCCGACATCTGCTCCATCTCTTTGATGTCGGCGCCGGCGGCGAACGCCTTCTCACTGCCCGTGACGACGATGGCACCGACACCCCGGTCGGCGTCGAAGGTCTCGGCTGCCGCGACCACCTCGCGCATGGTCTGCGTGTCGAGCGCGTTCAGCGCCTCGGGCCGGTCGAGCGTGATCCACCCGACGCGGCCGCGCCGGTCGACGCGGATGGTCTGATACTCGGCATCCTGGTCGGTCATGGTGACTCCCGTCGTCTCGGATGTGGTCGTCGGTGCGGACATTCCCGCCCCCGCATGCTCGCACGCACCCCCGACATCGATCGAGGGGGTTCCCACCGGTCCCGCCGCGGCCCCCGCACTGATCGCGGACCCGGCCGGTTCGGGGCGCTATCGGCCGTTCGGGGCGGAAAGCGTCCGCCCCGAAGCGCGAAACCCGCCCCGAACCCGCTCACGCCGCCAGAACACTCCGACCGACGATCAGTCGCATGATCTCGTTCGTGCCCTCGAGGATCTGGTGCACCCGCAGATCGCGCACGACCTTCTCGATGCCGTAATCCTGCAGGTAGCCGTACCCGCCGTGCAGCTGCAGCGACTCGTTCGCGACGCGGAAGCCGACGTCGGTCGCGAAGCGCTTGGCCATCGCGCAGCGGGTCGCGGTGTCGGGAGCCCCGACGTCGAGGGCCAGAGCCGCGTCCCGCACGAGCAGCCGCGCGGCCTCGAGCTCGGTGGCCATGTCCGCCACGGCGAAGACGACGGACTGCTTCTCGGCGAGCGCCTCGCCGAAGGTGAAGCGTTCGTGCACGTACGCGACGGCGCGCTCGAGAGCCCAGCGGGCTCCCCCGAGCGAGCACGTGGCGATGTTGAGCCGCCCGCCGTTGAGGGCGGTCATGGCGATCGAGAAGCCGCGTCCCTCGCCACCGAGCAGGTTCTCGGCCGGCACCCGCACCTCGTCGAGCACGACCGCCCGGGTCGGCTGCGCGTTCCAGCCCATCTTCTTCTCGAGGGGTCCGAACGACAGTCCCTCGGCGTCGGAGGGGACGAGGAACGCGCTGATCCCGCGCGCCCCCGGCTCGCCCGTGCGGGCCATGACGACGTAGACGGATGCCTCGCCGGCACCCGAGATGAACTGCTTCACGCCCGTGAGCACGTACGTGTCGCCGTGGCGGATCGCCGACGTGGTGATGGCCGCGGCATCCGACCCCGCGCCGGGCTCGGTCAGGCAGTACGCGCCGAGGTCGTCCATGGCGACGAGTCCCGGGAGCCACGTCCGGCGCTGCGCCTCGGTGCCGTAAGCGTCGATCATCCACGCCACCATGTTGTGGATCGTGATGTACGCGGCCACGGTGGGGTCACCGTAGGCGAGCTCCTCGAAGACGGCGACCGCGTCGGCCCGCGTCAGCCCGGCGCCGCCGACGTCGTCGTTGACGTAGACGCCGCCGAGACCCAGTTCGCCCGCGCGACGGAGGACGTCGCGGGGGAAGTGCTTCTCGGCATCCCATTCGAGGGTGTGCGGGGCGAGCTCGGTCGCGGCGAAGTCGCGCACGGCGTCGAGGATGGCGGCGCGCTCGTCGGCCGACAGGGTCGCGGCGGACGGGGCGTCGAGCGCGGGGGCAGGGGTGGCGTCCATGCGGCTCTCCTTCGTGAGGGCGACGGCGTCGTCGCGAACTCCAGATTACCTGGACGTCCTAGTAATTGATAGGGGTAGCGAACACACCTCACGCGACGCGAGCACCGAAAACGCCCTGCCGTGCGGGGAACGCTGCGACGAGGCGCCTCTTCCACGCGAAAGGGTTTCTCGAGCGACCGGAGCCCGGGACGACGCGGATGCCGCGCCGGGACCGCGACCCCTCGCAACGACCGGGGAACGGGGCGAGCCGGCGCCCCGTTCCCCCCCCGTTCACCCGCGTGTCACGCCGTCCAGGCAGGATCCACAGGATCGCGCCACCCCGCGCCGATCGCATCCCCACCCGAATCCGAGGACACAGCCATGCCTTCGACCTTCCTGCGCCGCGCCGCCGCGTTCACCGCGACGACCGCGGCGGTGTGCGCGCTCGCCCTGTCCAGCGCCACCGCGGCATCCGCCGCGATCGTCCCCCAGCCCGTCTCGAACAGCGCCCCGGGCGCGGCCCTCGCCGTCACGCCCGTGGGCTCGTACGACACCGGCGTCTACAAGAAATCGGCCGCCGAGATCGTGCAGGCCTGGCGCGACCGCCTCTTCGTCGTCAACGCCGAGGCCGGCACCGTCTCGGTGCTCGACAACAGCGACCCCACGAAGCCCGTCCCGCTCTTCGACATCGCCTCGACCGGTGTCGCCAACTCCGTCGCCGTGCGCGACGACGGTCTCGGCGTCATCGCCTTCGAGGCGCAGACCAAGACCGACCCCGGCCACCTCGTGTTCTTCGACGCCGGCAAGACGGATGCCGCGAGCGCCGCGCTCGGCGAGGTCACCGTGGGCGCCCTTCCCGACATGGTGACGTTCTCGAAAGACGGCGCCTACGCCGTCGTCGCCAACGAAGGCGAACCGGACAAAGACTTCGTCGTCGACCCCGAGGGCTCGGTCAGCGTGGTCGCCCTGAGCACGAGCGTCGCGGCACCCGCGCAGAGCGCGGTCAAGACCGCCGGCTTCGGCGCGTTCGAGGCGGGCGGCACCAAGACCCTCGACGCGAAGGTCCGCGTCTTCGGGCCCGACGTCGCAGCCCCAGGTCAAGACCCGACCACCCTCTCGAGCAACCGCGTCTCGCGCAACCTCGAGCCGGAGTACATCACGGTCGACGGGACCGTGGCCTATGTCACCCTGCAGGAGGCGAACGCCCTCGCGACGGTGGACCTCGCGAAGGCGGAGGTCACCGGCATCCTGCCCCTGGGCTACAAGGACTGGGGCGCCGTCGGACTCGACCCCAGCGACAAGGACGGCGCGAACATCCGCACCGTGCCGGGTCTGAAGGGCCTGTACATGCCCGACGGCGTCGCCTCGTACTCGGCGAGCGTCGACGGCAAGGCCGCCACCTACCTCGTCACCGCCAACGAGGGCGACGGACGCGAATGGGGGACCTTCACCGATGAGGCCCGCGTGAAGGACCTCGGCGCCGACGGACTCGCGCCCGTCTGCGCGACCTCGCCTCTCGCCGGCCGCGCCGCCGACACCGATCTCGGCCGCCTGAAGGTCGTGACCGACCTCGGCCTCACCGCCGACGGCTGCTACAGCGAGCTCTACGCCTACGGCGCGCGCTCGTTCTCGATCTGGGACACCAAGGGAACCCTCGTCTTCGACTCGGGCGACCAGTTCGAGCAGAAGCTGAAGGAGGTCGCTCCTCAGCTGTTCAACGTCTCGAACGACAACAACACCGTCGACGACCGCAGCGACGACAAAGGCCCGGAGCCCGAGAACGTCACCGTCGGCGTGGTCGACGGGCGTCCCTACGCCTTCATCGGCCTCGAGCGCGCGGGCGGTGTGATGGTCTACGACATCACCGACCCGAAGAAGCCCGCCTACGTCACGTACGTGAACAACCGCGACGCGTCGGCCGATGTGAAGACCGCTGCGGCCGGCGACCTCGGACCCGAGGGCATCACTTTCGTCTCGTCGCTGCGCTCGCCCACCGGCGTGCCGCTGCTGATCACGGGCAATGAGGTCTCGGGCACCACCACGGTCTTCGAGGTGCGCCCGACGCAGCCGAAGACGCCCGATCTGCAGATCCTCACCATCAACGACTTCCACGGCCGCCTGTTGCAGGAGACCGGCGGCGTCGCGGGCGCGGCGGTGGTCGCGGGAGCGGCGGAGAAGTACCGCCAGCAGAATCCGGACACGCTCTTCGTCTCGGCCGGTGACAACATCGGCGCGAGCGCGTTCGAGTCGTTCATCGACGAGGACAACCCCACCATCGACGCGCTGCGCGCCGCGACCCTCGACGTCAGCGCCGTGGGCAACCACGAGTTCGACCGCGGCTTCGCCGACCTCACCACGCGAGTGATCCCCGGCTACGAGAACGACCCGAAGGCCGACGCCTTCAGCGACTTCGCGCTCGGAGCGAACGTGTACGAGAAGGGCACCAAGACCCCCGCCCTCAAGCCCTACACGATCAAGGACGTCAACGGCACCAAGGTCGCCTTCGTCGGTACGGTCACACGCCAGACGGCCGGCATGGTCGACCCGTCGAAGATCACCGAGATCGAGTTCGGCGACCAGGTCGAAGCGGCCAACCGCGAGGCGAAGAACGCCCGCGCCGCCGGCGCCGACATCGTCGTTCTGCTCGCCCACGAGGGCTCGGAGGGCACCGACTGCACGAAGATCGCGGTCGAGTCCGGAGACTACGGCGACCTCGTCCGGGGTGTGTCGGGCGACGTCGACGCGATCGTCTCGGCGCACACGCACCAGAAGTACGCGTGCACCATCGGCGGTCGCCCGGTCATCCAGGCCGGGCAGTACGGCACCAACCTCGGCACGCTCGACGTCGACCTGGATGCCGCCGGCGACCTCGTCTCGATCACGCCCGGGGTGCGCTCGCTGTACGACAGCACGGTGGGCCAGTACATCGCCTACCCGCAGGCGGCGACGGCCGAGATCGTGGCGAAGGCGAAAGCCACCGCCGATGTGAAGGGCCAGGTCGAGGTCGGCAAGATCACGACCGACATCACCCGTGCCAAGAACGCCTCGGGCGGCGAAGACCGCGGTTCGTACTCCACGCTCGGCAACACCGTCGCCGACGTCTACCTGTGGGCCACGAGCGAGAACCCCTCGTTCAACGGGCAGGACGCGCAGATCGCGTTCATGAACCCCGGCGGCCTTCGCGCCGATCTGCTCTACGGCACCGACAACGGCTCGGTCTCCTACCGCGAGGCCGCGAACGTGCAGCCCTTCGGCAACACGCTCGTGACGGTCTCGCTCACCGGAGCGCAACTGAAGAGCGTGCTGGAGCAGCAGTGGCAGCCCGCGACCGCCTCGCGACCGGTGCTCGCGCTGGGCGTCTCGAAGGGCTTCACCTTCGCGTACGACCCCAACGCCGCCACGGGATCGCGCATCTCGTCGATCGCCCTGAACGGCGTCGCGGTCGACCCTGCCGCGTCGTACCGCGTGGTGACCAACTCGTTCCTCGCCGCGGGCGGTGACAACTTCACCACCTTCGCGCAGGGCACGGGCAGAGCCGATTCGGGGCAGATCGACCTGCAGGCGACCGTGGACTACTTCACCGAGAAGGGGACGGTCGCTCCGTCACCGCTCGGCCGCGCGTACCTGCTCGGCTCGAGCCCGGTCGACGAGGGCACGGTGACGCCGACGCCCACCCCGACCCCGACGGCCACGCCCACCCCGACGGCGACGCCGACGGGCACGCCGAGCGCTTCGCCGTCGGCCAGCCCGAGCGCGGCGGACGGCAAGGGCGCGCTGGCGAAGACCGGCGCCGAGCTGCCGTGGGGCATCGCCCTCGCGGGCGGGTTCCTCGTGGTCGCGGGCGGTCTCGCCGCCGCGCTTCGTCGCCGCCGCGTCTGACGCCTCTCACCGGAACGGCCCTCACCTTCGGGTGTGGGCCGTTGCCGTTCGCGCGGGGGCGGTTCACTCGACGGGCTCAGGGCCGTCCGCAGGGTGAGGACTGCGAGGCGCGGGCCCTTCGACAAGCTCAGGGACCTCCCACAGATGGGGACCGCGAGGCGCGGCCCTTCGACAAGCTCAGGGACCTCCCACAGGTGGTGACCAGGGGGCGAGGCCCCTTCACCGGGCAGGGGCCTCGCCGGATGGGCGACGCGTCACGCCTCCGACAGCTGAGCCTGTCGAAGTCCCGCGGACGTCAGGCCCGCCGCACGCGGACCAGCACCCCGGATGCCGCCGCCTCCGCCTTCCACACCTGACCGGTGCCGTGCACGGTCTCTGCGCCCTCGGCATCCACAATCAGCGCGGTGTGCTCGTCGATCGCGACGCCCTCGGTCACGAGTCCCGCGTCGATCGCGGCGACGAGACGCGACAGGGTCCCCCACTGCGCGGCGTGCACGTCGACGGCGAACGGCACGAGTCCGAGGCCGTCGCGCACGGCGACCTCGCCGAGCTCCTCCCCCGCGTCCTCTGACACGACCTCGATACCGCCCACTCGATACCCGCCGACGAGCGCTGATCCCGCCGCGACCGCCGAACCGGCCGAGAAGCCGGCGTACGGCATCCCCTCCGCCACGCGCGAGCGAACGGCATCCCGAATGTTCGCGAAGGCGTTCAGGTACGCGGGGGTGAGGCCCCCGCTGACGAACATCGCATCGACCTCGACCACCGAGTCGTCGAAGAACTCTCCCTCGATGACCGCCTCGATGCGGATCTCCTCCGCGTCCGCCCCCGCCGCACAGAGCACGTCGACGAAGCGTTCGAGGGTCGGGACATCGTAGGACTCGAGCACGAGCAGCAGCGCGATCAGGGGAGCGCGGCCACCCGCACGCGCGCGGGCTTCGCGGACGAACGGACGCAACAGGTCACCGCAGCGCGAGGTGTCGCGCCCGCCGCCGAGGAGATGAATGCTCATGCGCCCAGTATCGCGGCCCCGGCGGGCATCGAACCCTCGTCGCGTGAGGGGTCATTTTTCGTCACCTGGAGCGAGCGCAAGCGACAGAAAATGACCCCTCACGCGACGTCAGTACCGCCGCAGCAGCGCGGCGAGCGCCTGGCCGCCGCCGATGCACATCGTCACGACCGCGTACTCGAGGTCGCGGCGCTGCAGGTCGAGAGAGGCGCGCACGGTCAGGATCGCCCCCGTTGCGCCGACAGGATGGCCGAGGGCGATCGCGCCACCGTACGGGTTGACCTTCTCGGGATCGAGCCCCGTGTCGCGGATGACCGCCACCGCCTGCGCGGCGAACGCCTCGTTCAGCTCGATCACGTCGATGTCGGCGGGGCTCAGACCCGTCTGGTCCCAGAGTCGCTGCAGAGCGAGGACCGGCGCGTAGCCCATGATCTCGGGGTCGACACCGGCGGTGGTCACGGCCTCCAGGGTCACCAGGCCGGTGAGGCCGCGCTCGCGCACGTCGTCCTCGCGCATCAGCACGGTTGCGGCGGCGCCGTCGTTGATGCCCGAGGAGTTTCCGGCGGTGACCGAGCCGTCCTTCTCGAACGCCGGGCGCAGACCCGCGAGGGCCTCCATCGTCGTTCCCGGGCGCGGGTGCTCGTCGACAGACACCTCGACCGGGCGCTTCCCGCCGGTGATCACGGGCACGATCTCCTCCGCGAAGGCCGCGCGCGCGGCATCCGTCGCGGCCCGACGCTGGCTCTCGACGGCGAAGGCATCCTGCTGCTCGCGAGACACCCCGTATCTGGATGCCACGACCTCGGCCGTCGTCCCCATGTGCCGGCCGCTGAACGGGTCGGTGAGGATCGCCAGCGTGCCGTCGAGGAGCGTCCGGTCGCCGAGTCGGCTGTTACCGCGGGCGCCGTAGTCGAGGAAGGGCGTGCGCGACATGCTCTCGTCGCCGCCCGCGACAGCGACGTCGATGCCGCCCCAGCGCAGCTCCTGGGCGGCCGACCAGATGGCCTGCAGACCCGAGCCGCAGAGGCGGTTCACCGTGTAGGCGGGGACGCGGGTGGGGAGCCCGGCGGCGAGCGCGACGCGCCGGGCGTTGTAGGCGTCGGGACCGTTCTGGGCGATGCAGCCCATGACGACCTCGTCGACGTCTGCGGCGGGGACGCCGGCGCGGCGCAGCGCCTCGGTGACCGCGACCGCCCCGAGTTCGTGGGCGTCGACGCCCGAGAGGGCACCACCGAATGATCCGATGGGCGTGCGCGCCCCCGAGACGAGGACGATCCTGGGCGTCGACATCAGCCCGCCGCCTCCTCGGGGCGCTCCTGGGCCTCGACGTCGGCGGCATCTGGAACGTACCCCTCGACGTGCCGCTCGTCGGGACCGACGTACTCCGACAGCGGACGGATCAGGGCGTTCGACGCCTGCTGCTCGCGGATGTGCGCCGTCCAGCCCGTGACGCGCGCGGCGACGAAGAGCGGGGTGAAGGTGAGGGTGTCGAAGCCCATCAGGTCGTAGGCCGGACCCGAGGGGTAGTCGAGGTTCGGGTAAATGCCCTTGCGCTCGACGAACTGCGCCTCGAGCGCGTCGTAGAGGGCGGCGACATCGGGGCGGTCGTAGTGCTCCACCAGGGTGTCGAGAGCGGCCTTCATCGTAGGCACGCGCGAGTCGCCGCGCTTGTACACGCGGTGGCCGAAGCCCATGATCTTGCGCTTCTCGGCGAGGGCGGCGTCGAGCCACGGGCCGACGTTCTCGGCCGAACCGATCTCGGTGAACACGTGCAGCACGGCCTCGTTCGCCCCGCCGTGGAGAGGCCCCTTCAGGGCGCCGATCGCGCCCACCACCGCCGAGTAGAGGTCGCTGAGCGTCGAGGCGATCACGCGGGCGGTGAAGGTGGAGGCGTTGAAGGAGTGCTCCGCGTACAGGGTCATGGAGCGATTGAACGCGTCGACGACCACCGGGTCGGCCTCTTCACCGAACGTCATCCAGAGGAAGTTCGCCGCGTAGTCCAGGTCGTCGCGGGGGTCGATCAGTTCCTGGCCCCGACGGCGGCGCTGGCCGTAGGCGACGACGGCGGGCAGCTGCGCCCACAGGCGGACGGAGCGCTCCAGGTTCTGTTCGGGGGTGCCCACGGCATCCATCACGTTCGCGATGCCCGCGCTCTCGCGCGCGCCGATGACGCTCACGGCCGTGCGCACCTCGTCCATCGGGTGGGCCGAGGTCGGCAGCAGGTCGATCGCAGCGCGGACGTCGTCGGCCAGCCCGCGGTGCTCGCGCTCGGTGCGGCGCAGGGCGGCGAGCTGTGCGGCATCCGGAAGCTCGCCCTTCCACAGCAGGTATGCCACCGCCTCGAACGGCTGGGTGGCGGCGAGCTCCTGCACGGGGTATCCGCGGTAGAGCAGGCTGTTGGTTTCGGGGTTCACCTTGCTGACGGCGGTCTCGTCGACCGTGACGCCGGCGAGGCCCTTCTTGATGTCGGTCATCGTCTCTCCCTCGAGTCGTGCTCGGTGTTCATGCTGCCGGATTCAGAGCTGCAGCGCGGCGGAACATGTCCCACTTCTCGCCGGTCAGAAGCCCTCCAACCGGCGAAAAGTGGGACGAGGTCCGCGAGAAGTGGGACATGGGGGGCTCAGCGCTCGACGGTGAAGTCGAACACGTCGGCGTCGAAGCGGGTGTAGCCCTCGTAGTCGATCAGGTCGTAGAGGTCGGCGCGGTGCTGCATCTCGCCGAGCTGCTCGCGGAGGTGGCCCTCGGATGCCAAGGCGTCGAGGCCCCGGCCGGCGGCTCCCATCGCGAGTCGCAGCAGCGACACCGGCCAGATGACGAGGTTGACCCCGGCATCCTGTAGCTGGGCGGTGGAGAACAGCTCGCTCTTGCCGAACTCGGTCATGTTCGCCAGGATCGGCACATCCAGCGCGGTGCGCATCGCCTCGAACTCGCCGAGATCGCGCATCGCCTCGGGGAAGATCGCGTCGGCGCCGGCGTCGACCAGGGCTTTGGCGCGGTCGATCGCGGCATCCAGTCCCTCCACCGCGCGCACGTCGGTGCGCGCCATGATGAGGAAGTCGGGGTCGCGGCGGGCATCGACGGCCGCGCGGATGCGCTTGATCGCGGTGTCGGCATCCACGACGCTCTTGCCGTCGAGGTGGCCGCAGCGCTTCGGGTTGACCTGGTCCTCGATGTGCGTGCCGGCGAGGCCCGCGTCTTCCAGCGTCTGGATCGTGCGGGCGACGTTCATCGGCTCGCCGAAGCCGGTGTCGGCGTCGATGATCGCCGGCAGCTCCGTCATGCGCGCGATCTGCTGGCCCCGCCCGGCGACCTCGGTCAACGTCGTCAGGCCGATGTCGGGCAGGCCGAGATCGGCCGAGATGACCGCGCCCGAGATGTAGACGCCGTCGAAGCCCTTCCGCTCGATGAGCCGGGCCGACAGCGGGTTGAAGGCTCCCGGCATCCGCACGAGTTCTCCGGATGCCAGCTTCTCGCGCAGCGCGCGGCGCTTCTGCTGCGGTGTGGTCTGGGCGTACAGCATCAGTTCGTTCCTCTCTCTGCCGTGGCCGCGCCTCGCCGTGCCGCGGCATAACGCAGGAGTTTTCCGGTCACGGCCGCTACGGGGAGCCGAGATTCCGCGAGAGTCGAGCCTCGGGTCGTCGAAAACTCCTGCGTTGTGCTCCCGTCACGGCTGTCACCGGGCGACGGGCGCATCCGAGGCAGCGGCATCAGGCCCACACTCCCTGCGTGACACAACGCAGGAAGAAGGCGAGCGAGGCCGGGGCAGTGTCCGACATTCGGGCGAAAGCCCCCCGGATCTCCTGCGTTGTGTTCGCCGGGGACAGCTCCCGCACCGGCGGCTCGGGCCGGACGGGGGCGCACCCGCCCCCGCGCATCAGAACAACCCCTTCGGCGCGGGCGCCAGGGCCAGCACGCCGGGCTTGGCCACGATCGAGAGCTGCATGACCTCGGCGGCCGACAGCTCGGGCAGGCGCTGCACGAGCTCGAGGAAGCGCTCGATCTCCTCGGGCAGCAGCACGGGCTCGGCCAGGATGCGGAACTTGCGCACGTAGTCCTCGCGGGCGAACGGGCGGGCGCCGAGCGGGTGGGCATCGGCGACGGCGATCTCGTCCTCCACCGTCGACCCGTCGGTCAGCGTGATCACGACGCGTCCGCCGAAGGCCTTCTCGTTCGGGTCCTCGGAGTGGTAGCGACGCGTCCACTCGGCATCCTCGGCCGTGGTGACCTTGTGCCACAGGGCGACGGTGTCGGCGCGGCCGGCCCGCTCGGGTGCGTAGGAGTCGACGTGGTGCCACGCGCCATCCTGCAGCGCGACCGCGAAGATGAAGGGGATCGAGTGGTCGAGCGTCTCGCGCGAGGCGGTGGGGTCGTACTTCTGCGGGTCGTTCGCGCCCGAACCGATCACGTAGTGCGTGTGGTGGCTGGTGTGCAGGACGATGGATGCCACGTTCGCGGGGTCGCGGAGGTCCGGGCGCTCCGTGCCCAGGCGACGGGCGAGGTCGATCCACGCCTGCGCCTGGTATTCGGCCGAGTGCTCCTTCGTGTACGAGTCGAGGATGCCGCGCTTGCTCTCGCCGTCTGCGGGCAGCGGCACATCGTACGAGGCGTCGGGGCCGTCGAGCATCCAGGCGATGACACCGTCCTCGCCCTCGTAGATCGGCGAGGGGCTGGTCTCGCCGCGCATCGCGCGGTCGACGGCCTCGATCGCCATCTTCCCCGCGAAGGCGGGGGCGTGAGCCTTCCACGTGGAGATCTCGCCCTTGCGCGACTGCCGCGTCGCGGTGGTGGTGTGAAGCGCCTGGCCGATGGCCTGGTAGATGGTCTCCTGGTCGAGGTCGAGCAGGGTGCCGATACCCGCCGCCGCCGCGGGGCCCAGGTGGGCGACGTGGTCGATCTTGTGCGTGTGCAGCGAGATGGCGCGCACGAGGTCGATCTGGATCTCGTAGGCCGTCGCGAGCGCGCGCACGAGCGCTGCACCGTCGCGGCCGGTGTGCTGGGCCACCGCGAGCACGGGCGGGATGTTGTCGCCCGGGTGCGAGTAGTCCGCCGCGAGGAAAGTGTCATGGTAGTCGAGCTCGCGCACGGCCACGCCGTTCGCCCAGGCCGCCCACTCGGGGCTCGTGCGCCGCTCGAGCAGGCAGCCGAACACGGTCGCACCGGGTCCGCCGATCGAGACGGCGTGATCGAGCGCCTGCTGGCGAGCCGCGCTCACGGGCTGACGGGTGAGGGATGCCGCGGCGACGGCGGCGTTGTCGATGAGGCGGTTGACGATCATGTCGACCACATCGTCGTCGACGCTCACCGGGTCGACCGCGACCCGGGCGAGGGCCCAGGCGAGCTGTCCCTCGCGGGCGAGGTTCTCGTCGCTGCGGTGCACGCGCACGTGGTGGGTGATCGTCATGAGGGGTCCTCCGTGAGGGCTTCGAGGATGGTGGTCAGGGCGTTGTGCAGATGCACGTGGGTGGCGTGGGCGGCGAGTTCGGGGTCGCCGGCGCCGATCGCTCGCGCGATCAATCCATGCTCCCCGGCGGAGGCCGAGAGGCGAAGGGGGTTGAAGCGGGCCATGCGCCGCACCCGCACGAGGTGGGTGCGCACGCCGCGCAGGGCCGAAGAGAGGTAGGCGTTGTCGACGGCGGTGTCGAGCGCCGCGTCGAAGCGCGAGATGAGGGCGTAGTACGCGTCGGCATCCGCGAGATCGACCGCGGCGAACTGCTCGGCCAGCTCCTCGAACGCCCGCCGATCGCCGCGCTGCGCGGCGCCGCGCGCGGCTTGCGTCTCGAGGGCCTGGCGCAGTTCGAACAGGTCGCGGATGTCGTCGGCGTCGATGCCCGCGACCACGGTGGCGCGCGGTGAGGCCTGGACGACGAGCCCATCGGATGCCAGGCGGCGAAGTGCCTCGCGCAGGGGGGTGCGGCTGACGCCGAGGCGCGTCGACTGCTCGACCTCGCCGAGGACGGTTCCCGGGGGCAGCGCGCCCGTCTGAATCTCATCGAGGAGGGTCGCGTACGCGCGCTCACCGGCTCGCACGCCGCTCCCTCGCCATCACCCCACCAGTGTATGCATTCACTGACACGAATGGGCATCTTCCGCATCCTGGTGACGGCCTTCGTATACAAAACGAGTGTGAGGTGACCGGATCCGCCGCTTCGGAGGCCTACCAGACGGCCGAAACCGGCGCCTCACGTGCGTGCATCAGGCTCGCCCCCACGACTCCAGCGTCGTCGGGATGGATGCCAACGTCGCCAGCGAAGCGTCACGATCGGCGCGCGCGAGGGTGAGACCGGCCACCACCAGCGAGGCGCAGACCGCGGCGAGCGCGCCCACGGCATCCGAGCTCAGATCGGGTCGGCGGTCGGCGACGGCGGAGCGGATGGCCGCGCGCATCTCGGCCGCATAGCCCGAGACGAGGGCGCGGACCTCGGCGTCGTCGGACGCCAGCGGGGACGAACCGGCGTTCAGCAGCAGGCACCCGAGCCGGGCGCGCGGGGCGTCGGCCTCGATCGCTGCGCGCATGTCGTCGACGTACGCCTCGAGGGCGCCGGGGTCTCCCCCGCCGAGCGGCCGCAGGCGCGTGCGCACGACGTCGTCGAGGTAGGCGGCCAGCACCGCGTCGAACAGTCCGCGCTTGCTGCCGAAGGCGTTGTAGAGGCTGGAGCGGGTGAGCCCCGTCGCCTCCTCGAGCTCGGCGATGCCCGCCTCGGCGTATCCGCGCTGCCAGAAGACGTCGCGCGCGGCGTCGACGACGGCGGAGCGCTCGAAGCTCGGCGTCCTGCCCATGATCTCTTCCTCTCGTGGTCTCGCGTAGCGCCCGGACCTTTCGACGAGCTCAGGGTCCTTCGTGGCAGACCGAGGTGGCTGAACCTATCGGCGCCACCGTCCTCCGCGGCAGAACCGAGGTGGCTGAGCCTGTCTAAGCCACCGTCCTCCTTGGCAGAACCGAGGTCGCTGAGCCTGTCGAAGCCACCGTCCTCCGTGGCAGAACCGAGGTGGCTGAGCCTGTCGAAGCCACCAGGCCCTTCGACGGGCTCAGGGTCCTCACGGTTACGATCGCCGACCCCGGGTCTATATTAGACCAGTCGTTACAAAATAACCACAGGAGGCGTTCCATGCGCGCAGTCATCCACCACGAGTTCGGCGAACCGGCCGACGTCCTCGGCGCCGAAGAGGTCGAGAACCCGACGCCCGGCCCCGGTGAGGTGCGCCTGCGCGTCATCCTCTCGCCCATCCACAACCACGATCTGTGGACCATCCGCGGCACCTATGGCTTCACACCCGAGCTGCCCGCCCGCGCCGGCACCGAGGCCGTGGGCATCATCGAGGAGCTCGGCCAGGGCGTCGAGGGTCTGACCGTCGGTCAGCGCGTCGCGACCGGCGGCACCTTCGGCGTCTGGGCCGAGCAGGTCGTCGCCAAGGCCGCGGGCCTGATCCCCGTGGCTGAGGGTCTGTCCGACGAGGTGGCCTCGCAGCTGGTGTCGATGCCCTTCAGCGCCATCAGCCTGCTGCACTCGCTCGACCTCAAGTCCGGCGACTGGATCGTGCAGAACACCGCCAACGGCGCCGTCGGCCGCATGGTCGCGCAGATCGCCAAGGCCCGCGGCATCCACGTCATCGGTCTCGTGCGCCGCCACAGCGCCGTCGCCGAGCTCGCCGAGCAGGGCATCGACAACGTCGTGTCGACGGACGCCGACGACTGGCGTGACAAGGCCCTCGCCCTCGCCGACGGTGCCCGCATCGTGGCGGGCGTCGACTCGGTCGGCGGTTCGGCCAGCAACGACGTGCTCTCGTTGCTGTCCGAGAACGGTACCCTCGTGATCTTCGGCTCTATGGGAGCGGGAAAGCTCGAGCTCTCGGCCGGCGACATCATCTTCCGCCAGGCGACCGTGAAGGGCTTCTGGGGCAGCGTCGTCAGCAAGACGATGGATGCCGACACCCGCGGCGCCCTCTTCGGCGAACTGTCGCGCTACCTCGCCGACGGCACCGTGACCCTCCCCGTCGCCGCCACCTTCGGCCTCGACGACATCGTCGACGCGGTCACCGCGAGCGACTCGACCCGCGTCGGCAAGGTGCTGCTGCGCCCGTGAGCACGTGGCGCCGCGGGAGCCTTATGGGGTCCCGCGGTGCTCCGGCGTCGGGCGCCCCGCGCCGCCGGACCCGGGGCCTCGCACTCGGGGCCCGTGCATCGGCGCGAAGCCCGTCGGTGTCCACGACACCCGGACGAGATCCCGGAACATCCGGATGTACTGGACACCGAACCACGCGGAACCGCCGAACCACGGAACAGGGCGCGGCAGTCAGTCGCGGGGCAGCTCCCGCAGCGCCTCCTCCAGCGCGTCGATCGCCGGGCGCTGACCCTTCACGAGGGCCTCGCGGGCGGCATCCAGACCCATCCACTCGGCGCGGTCGACCTCGGGGAACGACGCCGTCTTGCCGGAACGGGGCGGCCACTCCAGCTCGAAGGTGCCGTACGTGAACCCGGATGCCGAGAATCCGGCGCCGTCGCCGACGAACACCACGACCTTCTTGCCGCTCGAGTACGCGAAAGTACCGAGCTCGGCCCACTCCACGGTGGGCGGTTCCACCCCGAGCTCCTCCCGGAACTCGCGCCGGGCGGCATCCAGAGCACCCTCCGCGTCGGGGTCGAACTCCCCCTTGGGGATCGACCAGGCCGCCGCGTCCTTCTTGGCCCAGAACGGGCCGCCCATGTGCGCGATGAGCACCTGGGGCGCGGGGGCGATCCGGTACAGCAGCAGTCCCGCGCTCCAGGCGACCATCACGTCACCGCCGCCGGTACACGGTTGGCTTCGTCGGCGATGATGTCGGCGCGCTTGCGGTAGGTGCGGGCGGACACCCGGTCGAGGGCGATCTGGCCGCGCATCTTCTCGGCCTTCTCGTACAACGACGGACCGCCGAAACTGGTCAGCACCTTCACGATCACCGGGAGCAGTTCGATCATGAAGAACAGCGCCGCGATGAGGTAGTGCGCCCAGCGCAGCACCGGCTCACGGTCCGACAGGCGTTCGAGCGCCGTGATCTGGCTCAGCAGGCCGACCGCCCCCGCGTTGCCGTCAGCGACCGACTCGGCGCGCGCGTTGTACGCCGCGAGCGCCGCTTCGTACTGGGCCCGGGCGGCGGGAAGCTGATCCTGCGCCTGCTGCTTGTTGGACTCTGCGGAGGATGCCGCAGCCTCGGTGCCCGCGGTGTTGGCGGCCGCGAGCGTGGACTGCGCCTGCTGCAGCTGCGTCGACAGCGAGTCGTACGCCGCCTGCGCCTGGGCGAGCTGCGCCTGTGCGGCATCCGAGCTCGCGCCGTCTCCGGCGACACCGGTGCACCCGGGGACGGTCCCGGCGCCCTGGCCGGTCAGTTCGCACTGGTACACCGCACGCGCTTGGTCGATCACGGTCTGCTGCGCCGCCAGCTGCTGGGTGAGCTGGTCGACCGTCTGCTGCGCGGCTGCCGACTCCGCCGAGGTCGAGGAGGTGCCCGTCACCGCGCCGGTGGCGGCCTGATTCTCGAGCGCCGACACCTGCGCGCTCGCGGCGTCGAGTGCCTGCTTCTCGGGACCGCTGGTCACGGCATCCTGGTCCGTCAGAGCCTGGGTGACGTTCGTGGAGTTGACCTCGCGCACGATGTCGTTCTGGAACACCTGCAGCACGAGGGGCTCGGCCACCACGATGCCGATGAGCGCAGCCATGATCACCCGCGGGAGGGCGAGGCCGAGCAGACGGAAGACGTTCTTGGTCGAGCGCATCGTCGAGGTCAGGAAGCGGTCGAGGTTGAAGATGATGAGGCCCCACACGATGGCGAGCGGGATCGCCAGCAGGATGCTGACGCGCACGCCGGTCATCAGCGCGAACATCATCGACAGCGCCGAGACGAGGGCCGTGCCCCCGAGCACGAGGAACATTTGCACGAAGCGCGGCACCTCTTCGGGCACCTCGTCGAGCACGTCGTTGTCCGCTCCCCCGAGCACTGCCATCCGCCGGATCAGCGAGAGGCGCGGCCGACGCGGATCGTGGCGGCGCAGACGCGGCTGGCGGGGCTCGGATGCCGCGGGCGCGACCAGCGGGCGAGGCCGCGGGACCGCGTCGTCGGACGGGTCGTCATCGCGCACGGAAGGGTCGAATGCGTGCTCGCGGGTTTCGTCGGCAGCGGGCGGCTCGGTCAGGTCGCGATCGAGGCGAAGGGTCTCGTCGTCGGCGGTTGGGTCGCTGTCGGCGGGCGGCGCGGTCAGCTCGCGATCGAGACGACGGGTCTCGTCGTCGACGAACGGATCGCTGTCGGTGGGAGACCCGGCCGGCTCGCGGTCGAGGCGAAGGGTCTCGTCGTCGGCGAACGGATCGCGCGGCTCGTCGTCGGCGGGCGGTGCGTCCCACGGCTCGGAGGCGTGCTCCTGCCGGGCGGTGGCAGGATCGGCCGAATGCGGCGCGGCGGAGTTCTGCGCGGCGAGGATGTCGTCGAGATACTGCTCGCGTTCCTCGTCCGTCGTGAACTCGATGCGGCCATCGGAGCCGAAGCGGCCCGGCCGGTGAGCGGAAAAGGACATTCGCACAGGGTACGACGCGATTCCTGCTCTCTCCTGAGCGCCGCCTGAGGCGCCGCCCAGCGCCGGGCGCACGGCCCGGCCGGACATCAGCGCCGGGCGCACGGCCCGGCCGCACGTCAGCGCCGGGCGCGCGGCCCGGCCGGACGTCATCGTCGGGCGCGCGGCCCGGCCGGACGTTTGCGCCGTCGAAACCGCAGTCGTTCGCCGAGGCCGCATCCGTTTGAGGACAATCGCATGCGGTCTCGACAATCCGATGCGGTCTCGTTGTCCGCGGCACCGGGAGTCGAGGCACGCGGCCACGGCCCACGGCCACCGCCCACGGCGCGCGGCCCGCGGCTACCGCCACGGCTACGACCACGGCCCACGGCCCACGGCCCACGGCGACGCTCACAGCACGCGGCCACGGCCCACGGCCACCGCCCGCGGGACGCGGCCCGCGGCCCGCGACGACGGCGCCCGGCCCACGGCCACCGCCCCCGGCGCGCCGCCCGCGGCCCGCGGCCACGTCCCCACCCGCGGCCCGGTTCCTCCCCCGAGATCACGCTCCTTTCACGAGATGACCCGCGATCGCGACGAAAGCCGCGTGACCTCGCCAAACTCGGGTCATCTCGCCGCGCAGAGCCTGACCCGCACACGCCCGCAAGACCCACCCACCCCCGGTCGCCGCGGCGCATACCGCCCCCGCGCGGGCTAGCTCGCCGCGCACCCGCCCGGCACCCCGCACCCGGCACCCGGCACACCCGGCGCGCCGCGCACCCGCCCGTCTCCCCCGCACACCCGGCACCCCGCACACCCGGCAAACCCGGCACGCCGCACCCGGCACCCGGCACACCCGGCACCCGGCACCGGCAAACCCGGCACGCCGCACCCGGCACACCCGGCACGCCGCACCCGGCACTCCGCACCCCGCACCCGGCAGCCGCGCCCACACGCGGCGGCGGGCCGGACGCGAACGCCCGACCCGCCGCCTCCCGTGTGTCAGACCAGACGCTGCTTCGGCGAGACCTCGTACGTGTTCTCGGCGTCGGAGAACACCTCGTCGCCCAGGGCCGCGTCGATCGCGGCGAGGGTGTCGGCATCCAGGGTCACTCCCGACGCCTTCACGGTGTCGGCGAGCTGCTCCGGGCGCGAGGCCCCGACGAGGGCGGCCGCGATGTTGGGGTTCTGCAGCACCCACGCGATCGCGAGCTGCGGCATGCCGAGTCCGGCCTCGTCGGCGATGGGCTTGAGCCGCTGCACGGCCTCGAGCGTCTCGTCGCGCAGGAACCGCTTGATGAACGTGGCGCCGCTCTTCTCGTCGGTGGCGCGCGAACCCTCGGGCACCGGCTGACCGGGAAGATATTTGCCGCTCAGCACGCCCTGAGCCATCGGCGACCAGACGATCTGCGAGATGCCCAGCTCTTCGCTGGTCGGCACGACCTTGCCCTCGATCACGCGCCACAGCATGGAGTACTGCGGCTGGTTCGAGATGAGCTGGATGCCGAGCTGCTTCGCGAGCGCATGCCCCTCGCGCAGCTGTTCGGCGGTCCACTCGGACACGCCGATGTAGAGCGCCTTGCCCTGGCGCACGACGTCGGCGAACGCCTGGAAGGTCTCCTCCAGCGGCGTCTCGTAGTCGAATCGATGTGCCTGGTAGAGGTCGACGTAGTCGGTGCCCAGGCGCTTCAGCGACCCGTTGATGGAGTCCATGATGTGCTTGCGACTGAGCCCGGTGTCGTTGGGCCCCATGGGACCGGTGGGGAAGTACACCTTCGTGAAGATCTCGAGCGACTCGCGCCGCTGACCCTCGAGGGCCGTGCCGAGCACCGTCTCGGCCGCCGTGTTGGCGTACGTGTCGGCGGTGTCGAACGTGGTGATGCCCGCGTCGAGGGCGGCATGCACGGTCTTGATCGCGGCGTCGTCACCGACCTGCGACCCGTGGGTCACCCAGTTGCCGAGGGTGATCTCCGAGATCTTGAATCCACTGTTTCCGAGGTAGCGATAACCAACCATCCCTCCACGCTATCCCCGCCCTCCGACACCGGGGCCGCGGCATCCCTCCCCCTCCATCGAGAAACGCGATTCGTGCGCACAAACGCCGAGAGAACGCGTTTCTGCCAGCGAATCGCGTTCCTCGCGAACCGCTAGCGCTCACCCCGCGTGAACGTCGCGGCATCCCCCCGCCCTCACGCATAGACACGATCCGCGCACATGAACGCGAGGAGAGCGTGTTTATGGGCACCGAATGCGTTTATGCGTGGGGAATCGTGCGGGGCCGCCCGCACGCAGCCGCCTCGCACGCGGACGCACTAGGCACGCGGACGCACTAGGCACCCGGATGCACTAAGCGCGCGGACGCACTAGGCACCCGGATGCACTAAGCGCGCGGACGTACGAGGCACGCGGATGCACTAGGCACCCGGATGCACTAGGCACCCGGATGCACTGGACACGCGGACGCGCTGGGCACGTATGCGCGGCGCGACGCGTCAGGCGTCCTTACGGATCCACCGGAACGTCACCCGCACCAGGGCGAGCCCGACCACCAGCCAGAGCAGGGTCACCAGCAGGATGAGCGGGTGGTCCCACGAGCCCGACGGCTCAGCCGCTGCGAAACTCTCGGGCAAAAACACCGACCGGAAGCCCTGCGCGAGCCACTTCAGCGGGAAGACGCTCGCGACGTTCTGCAGCCACTCCGGCAGGGCGGCGAAGTTGATGTAGACGCCCGAGATGAACTGCAGCAGCAGCACGATCGGGATGACGACGCCCGTGGCGCTGCGGCCGGTGCGCGGAAGCGCCGACAGCCCGATGCCGAGGATCGCACACGTGGTGACGCCCAACAGGAACACCCACGCGAATGTCAGCCACCGTTCCGGCTCGGTCGGCAACGGAACGCCGAAGAACACCGCCGCGACCACGATCAGCAGCACCGACTGCAGGAAGCCCGTCACCAGCACCTGGCCGAGCTTGCCGATGAAGTACGACACCGGACTCAGCGGGGTTCCACCGAGGCGCTTGAGCGTGCCGTCGCTGCGCTCCATCGCGATGTCGATCGACATGTTCTGCAGCCCCGACAGCAGCACACCCGCGGCGAGCATGGCGGGGAGGTAGAACTGCGCGGCATCCACCTCGTCGCCGGGGGGACCGAAGGTCTGCGCGTCGAAGGCGACGGCGAAGATCAGCAGAATCATGACCGGGAAGAGGAACGTGAAGAAGACCGAGTCGCCCTGCCGGAAGTACGCGCGCACCTCGAACGCGACGCGCGCGGCGCCCAGCCGCAGCACCCGGCTCACGCGAGGTCTCCGGCCGTGGACCGCCGCGCTTCGTCGCCGAGGAACGAGAGGTACACGTCCTCGAGGCTCGGGCGCACGACCTCGAGCCGCTCGGGTTCGCCGCCTCGGGCGTACAGGGCGGAAACCAATGCTCCCGGGTCGTCGGTGCGCTCCTCGCGCGTCACCCCACCCTCGCGCCACCGCACGAGCGGCACACGGGCATCGGGCCCACCGAGCTCGTCGATACGACCGACGGATGCCATCTGCCCGCCGACGATGATCGCTGCGCGCTCCGCGAGCTCGGCGGCCTCGTCGAGATAGTGGGTGGTGAGCAGGATCGTGGTGCCCTCGCTCTGCAGGTCGCGGATGAGATCCCAGAACTGCCTCCGCACCTCGGGGTCGAAGCCGGTGGTCGGCTCGTCGAGGAACAGCAGCTCGGGGCGCCCGATGATGCCGAGCGCGACGTCGACGCGGCGACGCTGGCCGCCCGAGAGCTTGCGGACGGAGACCTTGGCCTTCTCGCTCAGGCCCACGGCTTCGATCACCTCGTCGACGTCGCGCGGCCGCGGGTAGAACGACGCGAAGTGCGCGAGCAGCTCTCGCACGCTCGCCGTCGGCACCTCGCCGGTGTTCTGCAGCACGATGCCGAGGCGCGCCTTCCAGTCGAGGCCACCGCGGTGCGGGTCGACGCCGAGCACGCTCACGTCGCCGCTCGTGCGATCGCGATAGCCCTCGAGGATCTCGATGACGGTGCTCTTGCCGGCGCCGTTGGGTCCGAGCAGCGCGAACGTCTCGCCGCGGTGGATGTCGAAGCTCACCCCGCGCAGAGCCTCGAGGCCCCCGCGGTAGGTCTTGCGCAGGTCGTCGACCCGCACGACGGTTTCCCTCATGTGCTCAGTCTGGGGGGCGCGCGGCCGGAACAGGAACGACGAGTCGGCGACGGCGGCATCCGCCCCTCGGTGAACGGTCGCCGCCTCCCGCCGTCGCGAGGCGGCGAGCGGCCCGGACGGAGAGCCCGCGGGAGTTGGAACCGCTCAGCCCGGGCTGGTCGGGTCGACGTCCACCGTCCACGCGGTGACCGCGACGGTCGATCCCTCGACGATGTCGAGTTCGATCGGCCACGAGCCGCGCACCATGCCCGCCGTCTGCGCGGCCCAGACCGTGTTGGTCACCAGGGCACCGTGCGGAGAGGCCGCATCCCAGCCGAGGATCGTCACGGCATACCCGCCCGCGGGGACCTCGATGCGCTGAGGGCCGGGATCCTGTGCCATGAACGATCCGCCGTGCTCGATGGTGACGTCGAGGAGGTGTCCGTTCTGATCGCCGAAGGCGATGTCCGGGTATCCCTCGATCACGCAGGGCTCTTCGGAGAAGTTCAGGAGCTGGATGGGCAGGCCCCGGTGCCCCGTCGCGGCATCGGGCTCCCCTTTCAGAACGGTGGCCCTTTCCTCGGTGCACCACTGCGGGTCGTCGGGGAGCACAGCCTCGGCCGTCTCGGGTACGGCGACGCCCGGCGCATCCGGATCGGGGAGCGCCCCGAAGGAGGAGGCGGCGTCGATCTCCTGCTGTGCGGCGACCTCGGCCTCGATCGACGCGTTGCGACCGGCATCCGTCACCGCGCCCGCGACGACGACGCCCACGAGAGCGGCGGCGGCGACGGGCAGCGGCCAGACGGGCGTGCGCGACGGCGCCGACTCGGCGGACGGAACGCGGGCGATGAGCGCGGGAATCCAACCCGCCGCGAGGCCCCACAGCGCACCCGCCGCGGTCGCGACACCGAATCCGCTCGTGAGCAGTCCTCGCGGCCCGAACGAGACGATCCACGACCACCCGGCGCCGAGGTCGAACGCCAGCCCCACCAGGGCGCCGGCTGCAACCAACGCGAACCACGGGACGACGACGCCCGCGTCCCGGCGTCGCAGCACCACGGCGAGGCCGATGAAGACCACGCCCAGCACGACACCGCCCACGGCCGTTGCGACGATCCCTCCGCCCCCGGCTTGATAGGCGGTCAGCGTCGTCGGCACGAGCTGCGGCAGGACGCTCGCCAATTGGGCGATCCCGCTCGGGATCTGCAGGAGGGCGTCGCGGACACCGGCGGTGACGATCCAGAGGACCGCTGCGACGGCGGCCGACAGCAACAGGCGAGGTGTGAGGAGGGTGCGCATCGCGCCCATCCTGTCGCACGCGCCGTGCGAGAACCGGCGAACCCGCCGCGAAAGTCAGCCGACGGGCGTCGCGGCGGCGGCGACCTCGTCGTCTTCGGTCGCCACGAGCTGGCCGCACGCCCCGTCGATCTCCTTGCCGCGGGTGTCGCGCAGGGTCGTCGGGATGCCGGCGTCGTTGAGGCGCCGCACGAACTCGTTCTGCACGGGAACCTCGGATGCCGTCCAGATCGAGCCCGGAGTCGGGTTCAGCGGGATGGGGTTCACGTGCACCCAGCCGCGACCGCGGGCGTTGAGCTTCTCGGCCAGCAGGTCGGCGCGCCACGCGTGGTCGTTCATGTCTTTGATCAGGGCGTATTCGATCGAGACGCGGCGCCCGGTCTTGTCGAAGTAGGAGCGCGCGGCATCCAGGGCCTCGTCGACCTTCCACTTCGAGTTCACCGGGATGAGCTCGTCTCGCAGGTGGTCGTCCGGCGCGTGCAGCGACAGGGCGAAGGTCACCGGGATGTCTTCGTCGGCGAGCTTCTTGATCGCGGGGACGAGCCCCACGGTCGACACCGTGATGCCGCGGGCGCTCATGCCGAGCCCGTGGTCCTTGTCGACCATGACGCGCACCGCTTGCATGACGCGGTTGTAGTTGGCCAGCGGCTCACCCATGCCCATGAAGACGATGTTCGACACGCGATCGAGCGAGTGGTCGGTGCTCTTCTTGCCGCCCAGCCCGCCTGCGGCGATGAGGGCGTTGGCCCGCACGATCTGCTCGATGATCTCGGCCGCCGACATGTTGCGGGTCAGGCCCGCCTGACCCGTCGCGCAGAAGGGGCAGTTCATGCCGCACCCGGCCTGGCTCGACACGCACAGCGTGATGCGGCCGGGGTAGCGCATGAGCACCGACTCCACGAGCGCACCGTCGTGCAGCTTCCAGAGGAACTTGATGGTGTCGCCGCGATCGGTCTCGAGCCGGCGCACCTCGGTGAGCAGCGGCGGCAGCATTCCCGCGACGAGCTCGTCGCGACCGGATGCCGGCAGGTCGGTCATGTCGGCCGGGTCGGAGGTGTAGTGCGTGAAGTAGTGCTTCTCGAGCTGCTTGGCGCGGAAGCCGGGAAGACCGAGCTCCTTCGCCTTCGCCACGCGTTCGACGGGCGTGAGGTCGGCGAGGTGCACGGGGGGCTTGCCGCGCTTGGGGCTGGCGAACTGCAGCAGCGGACGACCGGTCTCGTCCTTGGCCTGCTGCCAGCCCTCTGTTGCCGGCCGCACCTGACGTGCGGCGGAGGCCGCGGGCGCCGTCTTCGGCCGCACCTGACGGATGCCGGTGTCTTTCGGCCGCGTCTCGCGGACGGCGGTGTCGGCCGGGGCCCCCTCGGGGCGCGCCTGCCGGGGCGTGGTGGAGCGCACGGGGGGCTGGTCAGTCATGTTTTCCAGGGTACCCGGCGCGTCTGCGCCGCGCCTGGGCGCTGCGCCACCGCGTGAGTCGCCAAGAATTGTCGCCCCAGGGCGGGGTCGAGCGACGAATTCTGGCGACTCACGCGCCACGCCCCCGCCCTACACTGCATCCATGCCCGGTGCCGGTGACGCCTCCCTCCCGCCCGGCGGCGTGCAGAAGCTGCTGAACAACAACGTCGTCGTGGCGATCGACGCCGACGGCCGCGAGCGCGTGCTGATGGGCCGGGGCATCGGCTTCCAGCTCAAGCACGAGGGCCGCGTCGACACCGCGAAGATCGAGAAGACGTTCGTGCTCGACCAGGCGACCGACACCGCGCACGCCCGCAAGCTCCTGACCGACGCGCCGTACACGCTCGTGCAGGCGGTGCTCCGCGCGGTCGACGAGGCCGAGCGCGATCTCGGGCGCGACCTCGGGCGCCGCCTTCCGCTGGCCGTGATCGACCACGTGAACTACGTCATCGAGCGCCTCGACCAGGGCATCCGCATCCCCGGCACCTCGATGCCGGAGCTGCGCATCCTGCACCCCGACGAGTCCCGCGTCGCCGAGCGGATGGCGTCGTCGATCGCGGCATCCCTCGATCGAGAACTCCCACCCGAGGAGGGCGTGTTCCTCACGATGCACCTGCTCAACGCCACCCGCGACGAGCCCAACGGCACGGCGGCGCTGCTCTTCCGCCGGGTGCAGCACGTCGCCCGCACGGTCGAGACCGGCCTCGGCGTCACGCTCGACACCGACAGCCCCGACTACGCGCGGTTCATCCTGCACGTGCGTTTTCTTCTGCAACGTCTCGTGAACCGCGCGATGCTCACCAGCGGAGACTCGTCGTTCTTCGAGTTCGCGAAGCACCGCTACCCCCGTGCGTTCGGTATCGCCGAGGCCGTGAAGGCCTACGTGCTCGCGGCGACCGGGTCGACCCTGACCGACGAGGAGGTGCTGTACCTCACGGTGCACGTCGAGCGCCTCGCGACGAGCCTGGGTCGCGCAGACACCTCTGGCGGACCCGACGCACCGGTGCTATAGTCGCCGACGCAGGTTCACTCCTGCCGACGATTTCCGGATTGTTACCGCGCGAGCGGGCAAGACCTGAATCCACATCGCTGACGAGCGATGAACGGATTCGGGTCTTTTTTATTGCCCGAAAACACCCGGGGTCGTCGCCACAGAACATTCGAACAGGCCGCACCGAAGCGGCGAAAGGCAGGCGGATTCCGATGGTGGATCACGCGAAGACGGCGACGGCGGTACTGACCGGCGTCGGCGGAGAAAGCAACATCGCCTCGATGGTGCACTGTGCCACGAGGCTCCGATTCGTCCTGAAGGACGAGAGCAAGGCGGATGCCACAGCGCTCCGCGCGACACCCGGCGTCATCACCACCGCGCAGGCGGGCGGGCAGTACCAGGTCGTGATCGGCAACGACGTTCCCGACGTCTACGCCGCGATCCAGGCGCAGACGAAGCTCGGAGGCGCGGGCACCGACGGCGCAGACGACGGCCCCAAGGGCACTCTCTTCAACCGCTTCATCAAGATGATCTCGTCGATCTTCACGCCGATCCTTTGGGCGCTGGCCGGCACGGGTCTGCTGAAGGCGTTCCTCGCCGCGGCCGTCACCTTCGGCTGGCTGGATGCCACGACCACCACCTACACGATCCTCAACGCCCTCTCCGACGCGCTGATCAACTTCCTGCCGATCGCGCTGTCGATCACCGCGGCGCGGTACTTCAAGGCGTCGGAGTTCACCTCGTTCGCCATCGCCGCGGCCCTGGTCTACCCCTCGATCGTCGCGCTCAACGGTCAGCCCGACATCACGTTCTTCGGCATCCCGGTGACGATGGTCAGCTACGTCTCCAGCGTCATCCCGGTGATCATCATCGTGTGGCTGCAGAGCCACGCCGAGCGCTTCCTGCTGAAGGTGCTGCCGGGCGCCGTTCGCCGCTTCCTCACCCCGATGATCGTCGTGCTGGTGGCCGTGCCGCTGGTGTTCCTCGCGATCGGTCCCCTCTCCAGCCTCATCGGCGGAGGTCTCGCCGCGGGCATCGGCTGGGTCTTCCAGACCCTCCCCTGGCTGGGCGGCGCCATCATGGGCGGCCTCTGGCAGGTCTTCGTGATCTTCGGCCTGCACTGGGGCCTCGTGCCGCTGTTCCAGCTCGAGTACCAGACCACCGGCATGATCTTCCTCCTCGGTCCGGTCTTCGCCGCCGTGCTGGCTCAGTCGGCCGCCGTCGCGGGGGTCCTCGTGCGCACCCGCAACAAGAACCTGCGCTCGCTCGCCGCACCCGCCACCCTGTCCGGCTTCCTCGCCGGCATCACCGAGCCCGCGATCTACGGCATCAACCTGCCCCTGAAGCGCCCCTTCGCCTTCGGCATCGTCGGCGGCGCCCTGGGTGGCGCGCTCATCGCGATGGGCGGGGTCTTCTCGAAGGCGTTCGTCGTCCCCTCCGGTCTCGCTCTGCCGGCGCTGCTCGGCAACGGCAACATGGTCATGCTCGGCATCGGTCTCGCGGTCGCGATCATCGTGCCGTTCCTGCTGGTGGTCCTCATCGGCTTCAAGGACCCCGTGGATGCCACCGCCACAGCGACGACGGCCGTCGCCACCGACACCGTGGTGCGAAACCCCGTCGACGGCACCGTCGTCGCCCTCAGCGAGGTTCCGGATGCCGCCTTCGCCGACGGTTCCCTCGGCAAGGGCGTCGCCATCCGGCCCACGTCGGGCGCGGTCTACGCCCCCTTCGACGGCACGGTCGTCGCCGCCTTCCCCACCGGTCACGCGATCGGACTGCGGGGCACGGACGGCGTCGAACTGCTCATCCACGTGGGCCTGGACACCGTCAAGCTCGGCGGCAGCCACTTCACGCTGAAGGTGCAGTCCGGCACCGAGGTCAAAGCGGGCGACCTCCTCGTGGAGTTCGACGGCGCCGCCATCGAGAAGGCCGGATACGACCTGATCACCCCGGTCATCGTCACCAACGGCGACCTGTACCCCGACATCGCCGACGTGGCATCCGGACCCCTCTCGCACGGCGAGACGCTGTTCCGCGCCGTCTCGGTCGACTCCCTCACCACCGCCCGCTGATCCCCCGGAGACACGAACAATGACGAACACCCCTTTCCCCGACGGCTTCCTCTGGGGCGGCGCGACCGCCGCGAATCAGATCGAGGGCGCGTACGACCAGGGCGGCAAGGGCCTGTCGGTCCAGGACGTGATGCCCCGAGGCATCTCGGGTCCCCGCAGCGACCGCCCCACGCCCGACAACCTCAAGCTCGTCGGCATCGACCACTACAACCGCTACGCGGAGGACATCGCCCTGTTCGCCGAGATGGGCTTCGGCGTCTACCGCTTCTCGATCGCGTGGAGCCGCATCTTCCCGAACGGCGACGACGCGGAGCCGAACGAGGAGGGCCTGGCGTTCTACGACCGCGTGCTCGACGAGCTCGAGAAGCACGGCATCGAGCCGCTCGTGACGATCTCGCACTACGAGACCCCGCTGCACCTTGCGGAGGCGTACGGCGGCTGGACGAACCGCGAGCTGATCGGCTTCTACGAGCGCTACGCCCGCACGCTCTTCGAGCGGTACGGCTCCCGGGTGAGGTACTGGCTGACATTCAACGAGATCAACTCCCTGCTGCACGCGCCGTTCATGAGCGGCGGCATCCCGATCCCCGAGGGCGGCGTGCCCGAGCAGCAGCTCTACCAGGCGATGCACCACGAGCTCGTGGCATCCGCCCGCGCCACCCGGATCGCCCGTGAGGTCGCCCCCGAGGCCAAGGTCGGTTGCATGGTGCTGTCGATGCCGATCTACCCGCTGACCCCGTCGCCCGACGACGCGCGCGCAGTGATGGATGCCGACCACGGCAACCTCGTCTACGGCGACGTGCACACGCGCGGCGCCTACCCCGGGTACTTCCTGCGGACGCTGCGCGAAAAGGGCATCGAGCTCGAGATCACCGACGCCGACCGCGACGACCTGACCAACACGGTCGACTTCGTCTCGTTCAGCTACTACATGTCGATCGCCGAGACCGCCGACCCCGCGAAGCGCGCCGAGGGCGAGGGCAACATCATGGGCGGCATCGCCAACCCCACGCTCGAAGCGAGCGAGTGGGGCTGGCAGATCGACCCCGTGGGACTGCGACTGGTGCTGAACCAGTTCTGGGACCGGTGGCAGAAGCCGCTGTTCATCGTCGAGAACGGCCTGGGCGCGCGCGACCAGCTCGTCGAGGTCGACGGCGAGAAGACCGTGGTCGACGACTACCGCATCGCCTATCTCAACGACCACCTCGTGCAGGTCGGCGAGGCACTGGATGACGGCGTCGAGGTGCTCGGTTACACCTCGTGGGGCTGCATCGACATCGTCAGCGCCAGCACCGCCCAGCTGAGCAAGCGATACGGTTTCATCTACGTCGACAGAAACGACGACGGCTCCGGAACGCTCGATCGCTACCGGAAGAAGTCGTTCGGCTGGTACGCCGACGTCATCCGATCCAACGGCGCGTCCCTCACCCGCTGATCCCCGTCCGGGTCGGCCCCGGGTCCTTCGGGGCCCGGGGCCGACCCTTTGGAGTGCACATGACCCGTATCGCCTTCCTCGACGTCGACGGCACGATCCTCGAGCACGGCTCGGTGATCGCGCCGTCCACGGTCGACGCCATCCGACAGGCCCGCGCCAACGGCCACCTCGTGTGGCTGTGCACGGGCCGGGCCGAGGCCGACATCCATCCCGACGTCGTGGCCATCGGCTTCGACGGGGCGATCTCGAACGGCGGCGCCTACGCCACCCGCAGGGGCGAGACCCTCATCGAGCGTCCCCTGCCGCGTGCCGACGTCGAGGCCCTCGAACGGTACTTCCGCGCCCACGGCATCCACTACTTCCTGCAGACGCACGACGCCGTGCACGCCTCGCCCGGAATGGCCGAGACGATGGAGGCGTTCCTGCGCGAGCGCCACGCGCACCGGGCCGCCGAGCTCGAGGCCCTCGGTCTGCCGTCCGACATCGACCACCGGCGGCGCGACCTGCGCGCCGTGGCCGACGTCGACCACGACCGCGTCGCGAAGGCCGTGTTCGTCAGCCCCTCCCCCGACACGGTCGCCCATGCCGCTGCCGAGCTCGGCGCGGAGTTCCACGTCATCCCGGGGTCGATGCCCCTGCCCGGCGGGTCGAACGGCGAGATCGGTCAGGCCGGTGTGACCAAGGGCTCCGCCATCACCGAGGTGCTCGAGATGCTGGGACTGTCGGCGACGGATGCCATCGGCATCGGCGACAGCTGGAACGACGTCGAGATGTTCGAGGTCGTCGGCACGCCCGTCGCGATGGGCAACGCCGAGCCGGAGCTGCAGCGCCTCGCCGGCCGTGTGACGACCGCGGTCCTGGAGGACGGCGTGCACAATGCGTTCGCGGAGCTGGGCCTGATCTGACGTCCCGGCGGGGTCACGCGTTCGCGGCGATGCGGCGGGCGCGGCGCCGGCGCTCGGGCCTCGTGTGGGGGCGGTCGCGGCGCGGTGACCCCCATGCATAAACGCGATTCCTGCGCAGAAACACGGTGAGGCAGCGTTTATGCGCAGGAATCGCGTTTATCGACGCGCGGCACGGTCACGCCTCGGCGGCGACGCTGCGCGCTCGGCGGCGACGCGGGGGCCGCTCGACGGGCGGAAGGCGCTCGGCCAAGCCGGGCATCGACTCCACCCGGGCCCTCTCGACGTGCGCGGCGGCGAGCGTCTGAGCCAGCGACACGTGCCCACCCACGATCGCCTCCACCATCTCGGCGTGCTCGTCCCACCGACCGACGGTGTCGCGTTCGGGCGTGAGGCGGAAGAGCCACCGGGTGCGGCCCGTGAGCAGACCGCTCATGCGCGAGAGCAGCGCGTGACCGGCGAGGGCGAAGATCTCGTCGTGAAGGTCGGAGTTGCGCGACGATGCCGACGCCGCAGCGACCGAGGCGACGTGCGCCACGTCGAGCGCGGCCCGGAGCGCCGCGGTGTCGGCGCCGGCCGCGGCGCGCTCCGCGGCGAGCGCCGCAGCGTACGGCTCGAGGTGCATGCGCATGTCGAAGAGCTCCTTGGCGTCGTCGACGGTGAAACGGTGCACGACGGCGGCACGGCGATGCGCTGACGACACGAACCCCTCGGCCTCGAGCACGTGCAGCGCCTCCCTGACGGGGACCCGCGAGACGCCGAGCTCCTCGGCGATGTCGCGCTCGCCGAGCCGGTGCCCCATGTCGATCTCGCCGGTGATGATGCGTTCGCGCAGGATGTGCGCGATGCGCCGGCCGGTCGCGTCGATGTCGTCGTCCACGCCTCCATCCTGTCAGGGGCCGGACGTGGGCGGAAACCGCTGTTTGGTATTCCATGCGCGCATTTCCAGCCCTTCGAGGGCTCTTTCGCGCACTCCTGGTACTCCAAAATGACGCCGACGTAAGAATCACATTGCGTGTTCGTTACATCGACTTGGTATACCCGTTGCGCGCCGTAGCGTCGCCTCCGTGCTCGCCTTCCTCCTCCGCCGCCTCGCCCTGGCCGGCGCCACGGTCTTCCTCGTGGTCACGATCGGCTTCGTCCTCGGTCGCCTCACCGGCGCCCCCGGCGCACTCCTGCTCCCCGACAACGCCAGCAGCGCCGACGTCGACGCGCTCAACGCCAGCCTCGGCTTCGACCGCCCGGTGCTCGTGCAGTACCTCGACTTCCTCCGCGGGGTGGTCGTCGGCGACCTCGGCGACTCGTACCGCCTGCACGAGTCCGCCCTCGGACTCGTCTGGGAGCGCCTCCCCGCCACGGTCGAACTCGCCTTCTGGGCGTTCCTGGCGGGCTTCGCCCTCGCCCTCGTGGCCGCCGTCGTCATCCACCTCAGCGGCAGTCGGATCCTCCGCGCGATCGTCGGCTGGCTCGGCGCCACGCGACAGGCCGTCCCCGACTTCTTCTTCGCCCTGCTGCTCGTGCTGATCTTCTCCGTCTCGCTCGGCCTGCTGCCGTCGCTGGGCCGCACGAGTCCCGCGAGCCTCGTGCTCCCGGTCGTGACCCTCGCCACCGGCCAGTTCGTGATGTATCTCCGCCTGCTCGACGCCGCGCTGAGCGATCAGGCCGAGCAGGACTACGTCCGCACGGCCTTCGCCATCGGCCAGTCGCGACCGAAGATCCTCTTCACCCAGATGCTCCCCAATGCCCTGCCGCCGGTCCTCGGCATGGCGGGTCTCAACCTCGGCGGTCTGCTCGGCGGAACCGTCGTGGTCGAGGTGGTGTTCGCCTGGCCCGGGCTCGGAAGCCTGCTGACCGCCGCCGTGAGTCAGCGCGACTTCCCGATCGTCCAGGCGGGGCTCCTCTTCGTCGCCGTCGCCTTCGTCGTCGTCAACACCCTCGTCGACCTGCTCGTCGCCCGCATCGACCCCCGAACGGCCACCTCATGACTACCGTCGCCCTGCCCCCGCTCCCCGAGGCCGCGACCTCGGCCCCGCCCCCTCGCCCCCGTCGTCGGCGCCTGCGCCCCTCGGCCGTCGTCGGCGTCGCGATGCTCGCCGTCGTGATCGGCGCGACCGCGCTGCGTCCCGTTCTGCCCGGCTTCGACCCGTTCGGGCAGGATCTGTCGCGCGCCCTGCTCCCGCCCTTCGTCGACCCGGCGCACCCGCTCGGCACCGACCCGCTCGGTCGCGACCTGTTCAGCAGGATCGCCCTCGCCTCCGCCGTCACCCTCGGCATCACGGTGGCCATCGTGTGCCTCAACGCGGTGATCGGCACGACCGTCGGCATCCTGGCCGGCTTCTTCGGAGGGCGGATCGAGTCCGCCCTGTCAGTGCTGTCGAACACCGTGCTGGCGATGCCCGTCGTGCTGCTGCTCATCGCCGTCTGCGCCGTCGTACCGCCCAGCGCAGGGCTCACGATCCTCGTCGTCGGCTGCACCTGGTGGGTGGGCTACGCCCGGGTGACGCGCAACGTCGCCGCGGCCCTTCGGGCGCAGGACTTCGTGGTCGCACCGCGCACGCAGGGCGCCGATCGGTTCTGGTCGCTCACCCGACATGTGCTGCCGAACGTCTGGCCGCACACCCTCATCATCGCGGCGACCGACGTCGCCACCATCGTGCTCATCGAGGCGTCCCTGGAATACCTCGGTCTCGGTGTGCAGCCGCCCACGCCCAGCTGGGGCGCGATGATCTTCGACGGTCAGAAGTATCTGGCCACCGACCCCTGGCTGGTGATCCTCCCCGGCGCCGCGATGTTCCTCGCCGTGGGCGGGGTGCAGTTCCTGAGCCAGCAGTTCACCGCCGAGGCGCGTGGCGCCTTCCTGCGCAAGGGAGTCCGCCGATGACCCGTCCCGTCCTGTCCGTGGAGAACCTGCGTCTGGATGCCACGACCGACGACGCTCCCCGCACCGTCGTGCACGACGTCTCGTTCGAGGTCGCCCCCTCAGCAGCCCTCGGGGTCGTCGGGGAGTCCGGTTCCGGCAAGAGCCTGACGATGCTCGCCGCCCTCGGCCTGCTGCCTCCGGGCGTGCGAGTCGCCTCCGGGAGCGTCCGCATCGACGGCCGCGATGTCACCTCGATGGGCGAGCGCGACCTGCGCAGCATGCGCGGGCGGGTCACCGGGATGGTGTTCCAAGACCCGATGTCGGCGCTGAACCCGTTGCGTTCCGTGGGGGCACAGGTCGCCGCCGCGGTCAGGGCCCACTCCCCCGCCACCTCGCGCACCGCCGCCCGTCGGCGCGCGGTCGAGCTGTTGCGGTCGGTCGGGGTGCGAGACGCCGCCGAACGCGCGGCGTCGCGGCCTCACCAGTGGTCGGGCGGCATGCGCCAGCGCGCGGTCATCGCCATGGCCATCGCCAACGACCCGCTGCTGCTCATCGCCGACGAGCCCACGACCGCTCTGGACGTGACGGTCCAGGCGCAGGTCATGGCGCTGCTGGACGAGGTGCGCGAGCGCACCGGGTCGGCGTTGGCCCTCATCAGCCACGACCTGGGCCTCGTGGCCCAGCACACCGACGACCTCGTCGTGATGCGGTCGGGACGGGTCGTCGAGAGCGGCGAGACCCGCGCGGTGCTGTCGGCCCCCGCACACGAGTACACGCGTCGACTCCTCGCGGCGGCGCCGTCGACCAGGACCGGGGCGGATCGCCCGGTGCTCGTCGAGACCGCCGAGGAGCCCGCCCTCGACGTGACCGACCTCGTCGTGGAGTACCCCGGTCGGCGTGGCCGCCGCACCCGGGCGGTCGACGGCGTGTCGCTGCGCATCCGCGCCGGCGAGACGGTCGCCGTCGTCGGAGAGTCCGGATGCGGCAAGTCGTCGCTGCTGCGCGCGATCTTGGGCCTCACCCCGGCGAGCGCGGGCACCATCCGCTTCGAGGGGCGCACCGCCTCGCCCGACATCGCCGGGCGCAGTGCCGAGCTGCGCTCGCGCGCCCAGGTGGTGTTCCAAGACCCGTCGTCGGCGCTGGACCCGCGCATGAGCGTCGCCCGCTCCGTGGGCGAACCGCTGAAGATCCGCCGGGCATTCACCTCGGCGCGCGTGCGGACGCTGCTCGACGGTGTCGGCCTCGACAGCTCGTTCGACGACCGTCTCCCCACCCGCCTGTCTGGCGGTCAGCGCCAGCGGGTCGGTATCGCCCGCGCGCTCGCCCTCGATCCCGCGATCGTGCTGCTCGACGAGCCCGTCTCGGCACTCGACGTCTCGATCCAGGCGCAGGTGCTCGATCTGCTGGGCGGGCTGCAGCGCGAGCAACGGCTCGCCTACCTCTTCGTCTCGCACGACCTCGGTGTCGTCCGCGGCATCGCGGACCGCGTCGTCGTGATGCAGTCCGGACGCATCGTCGAGGAGGGCCCGACCGAGCGCGTGTTCGCCGAGCCCCGGCATCCGTATACCCGCACCCTGCTCAACGCCATCCCGCACCTCCTCTCCGACCCGCCCACCCGTTCCGCCTCCCCCGATCCCGCCCTCTCGCCCACCCTCCCCACCTCGACCACGCTCTCCGACTCGCCCACCCGAAAGGCCCTCTCATGACCCGCTCGACAGCCCGCCGCGCCCTCGCAGGCGCCGCAGCCCTCACCCTCGGCAGCGTGATCCTCGCCGGATGCGCCGGCGGATTCGACTCCCCCGCTGGCTCCGGTGACACCGCCCGCACGAGCCTGACCGCGGCCCTCCCCACCGACCCGAGCTCCATGGACCCGATCCGATCCGGAGCGCTGGTGGTGCTGTCGGTCTTCTTCCACACCCACGATCAGCTGGTGAAGATCGCCGCCGACGGCACCCTCGAGCCGAAGCTCGCGACGGACTGGAAGGCGAACGACGACCTCACCCAGTGGGAGTTCACGCTCACCCCCGAGGTGACCGCGAGCAACGGCGAGGCCATCGACGCCGACGACGTGGTCTTCACGTACGAGACGATCCTCGGTGACCCGAGCGGCGAGAACTACGCCTACCTTTCCTCCCTCGACAGCGTCGAGGCGGTGGATGCCGCGACCGTGCGCTTCACGCTCAAGCAGCCCTTCTCGGCCTTCCCCCGCAACACCTCGCTCATCTCGATCGTGCCCGCCGACACCTACCAGGAGATGGGGGCCGACGCCTACGCCCGTGAGCCGATCGGATCGGGGCCCTACGTCTTCGACAGCATCACCACGGGCGTGTCGTACGACCTGAAGCGCAACGACGACTACTGGGGTCCGGCCCCGGCCATCGAGGAGATCTCACTGCAGCCGGTGTCATCCACCGAATCGCGCGCGAACGGCGTGCTCTCGGGCAGCCTCGACGTCGCCCAGATCGGCCCGACGCAGGTGTCGTCGGTGCAGGCCGCGCCGTCGGCCCAGACCTTCTCGGCCGCCTCGAACGGGGTCGTCTTCCTCGGCGTCAACTCCACCGCCGGTCCCCTGCAGGACGTGCGGGTGCGCGAGGCGGTCGCCAAGGCCGTCGACACCCAGGCGATCGTCGACTCGCTGCTGTCGGGACTCGCCGAGCCCGCGAAGGCCATGATCGCGCCCGCGGTGGAGGGGTTCTCCGACTCCGTCGAGCCCATCGCCTACGACCCCGACGGCGCGCGAGCCCTGCTGGCCGAGGCCGCCTACGACGGCACGCCGATCCCCTTCGACTACGCCACCGACGGTCGCATCCCGCTCTCGAGCGAGGTGGCCCAGAGCATCCAGGGCTACCTGCAGGCCGTCGGGATCGCCGTCGACATGCGCGGCGCCGACCAGCAGAGCCACACGCTGAAGGTGCGCGGCCGCGAGATGCAGGGCGTCTACCTCAACACCTGGGCCCCCTCCACGCTCGACGGCGACCTGCCCCTCACCGACTTCTACGAGACGGCCGGCAACAACAACTACGCGCAGGACCCCGCCACCGCCGCCTGGGCCGCCGAGCAGCGCGGTGTCGAGGGCGACGCGCGTCAGGAGGTGTTCGCGAAGCTGCTGGACTACAGCAACACGCAGGGATACTTCGTGCCGCTGTACGTGCCGTTCAACAACTTCGCGGCGGTCAGCGGACTGCGCTGGACCCCGCGCGCCGACGGACTGTACGACTTCACCGGAACGAGCTTCGAATGACCTCCACCGTCCTCACCGACGTCCGCCCCTGGGGCGGCCCCCTCTCCGACGTCTCCCTCGCGGACGGCCTGATCACCGGCTTCCATCCGGCGGGCACGGAACCGATCGACGCGTCAGCCGAGACGGTGTCGGGCCGGGGTCGCATCCTGCTGCCGTCGTTCGCCGACGTGCACGTGCACCTCGACTCGACGCGCATCGGTCTGCCCTTCCGGCCGCACACGGGTGTGCCGGGGGTGTGGGGGATGATGCTGAACGATCGCGACAACTGGCGCCACGCCGAGCGGAGCATGGAGCACCGCGTGGCGACGACGCTCGAGAGCGCGATCGCGCGCGGTACGACCCAGGTGCGCACCTACGCCCAGGTCGACGTCGACGCGGATCTCGAGAGATTAGATGCCGTGCTCGCGGCGCGCGAAGCCAACCTCGACCGGTGCGAGGTCGAGATCATCGCGTTCCCGCAGGCGGGTCTGCTGCGCGAGGCGGGATCGATCGAGGTGCTCGATCGGGCGATGGCCCGCGGTGCCGATGTGGTCGGGGGAATCGACCCGTGCGCCCTGGACCGCGACCCGGTGCGGCACCTCGACGCCGTCTTCGACATCGCTGAGCGTTACGGCGCCCCCGTCGACATCCACCTGCACGAACCGGATCAGCTCGCGAAGTTCTCCGCCGAGTTGATCGTCGAGCGCACCCGCGCCCTCGACATGCGCGGTCGCGTCACGATCTCGCACGGGTACGGCCTGGGGCGCCTCCCCGAGGCGGAGCTGCGGGCGCTGCTGGAGCAGTTCCTCGACCTCGGCATCTCGATGGCTACCGTGGCGCCGCAGACGCCGCTGCCCACGCGTCTGCTCGACGAGTACGGCATCGCACTGGGTCTCGGGCAGGACGGCCAGCGAGACTACTGGTCGCCCTACGGCAACACCGACATGCTCGACCGCACCTGGCAGCTGGCGTTCACCAACGGTTTCCGCCGTGATGACGACATCGAGCACTGCGTGGCGATCGCCACGGTGGGAGGTCGCGCGGTGATGGGCAGGGCGGCCATGCCGGCTCATGGTGCCGAACGCCCCGGCGTCGGAGTCGGCGACCCCGCCGACCTCGTGCTGGTCGCCGGCGACACCGTGACGGCGGCCGTCATGGACCGCCTGAGCGACCGCACCGTGCTCTTCCGCGGTGCCGTCGTCGCCGACGCCCTCGAGCTGACGGACGGGAGTCGCGCCTGATGCTGCTGCTCAGCACACCCCAGTTGGAGGGTCTCGTCGACCGCGGGGCCATCGCCGACGCTGTCTCCCGGGGGTTCGCCGAGATCGCCGAGGGCCGCGCCGACCAGCCCGGCCCGACCTCGATGTCGACGCCCGCGGACTCCACCCGCTTCATCCTGATGTCGGCGGTGTCCGAGGCGTCCGACCTCGCGGGGGTCAAGCTCCTGGCCGACGTGCCCGACAATGCGGGGCGCCGGCTGCCGACCCAGCGCTCGATGATCCTCGTCGTCGATCGCGTCGACGGGTCGCCGGTCGCGCTGCTGCACGGCGCGGTGCCGACCCGGGTACGCACCGCCGCCGCCAGCGCCGTGGCTACCCGAACGCTGGCCCGTCCCGACAGCCGGACCCTGGGTCTGATCGGCGCCGGCGCACTGGCCCGTGAGCACGCCCTGGCGCTGCGCGACGTGCGCCCCTTCGACCGCGTCAAGGTGTGGTCACGCACTCGCGAGCGCGCCGAGGGGCTCGTCGCCGACCTGCGCCGCGAGGGGTGGCCCACCGCGATCGACGTTGCGGCATCCCCTCGAGAGGTGGTGGAGGAGGCCGACGTGGTGTGCACGCTGACCCCGTCGGTGGAGGCCATCATCGAGGGCGCGTGGCTGCAGCCGGGGCAGCACCTCAACGTCGTCGGAGCACGTCCGCGCGCCGACGAGCGGGAAGTCGACGGCGCGGCCATGGCCCGCGCATCGATCTGGGTCGACGATCGGGCGACGGCGCGCACGAAGTCGGGCGACCTGTTGCGCGCCATCGCCGAGGGGGCGATCTCCGAAGCGGACATCGTCGGCACGATCGGTGAGGTCGTCGCCGGTCGTGCACGCGGCCGGCGGGCCGCGGAGGAGATCACGCTGTTCGACTCGGTCGGGATCGGCGCGCAAGATGTCGCCGTCGCCGATGTCTTCATCCGCGCCGCCCGCGCGCAGGGGCTCGGCACGACGGTGGACCTGAGCGCCTGAGCGACCCGTCGGCCCGGCGGCGCGCGCCACGTCGGGCCCCGGCGTGGGCACCGTCGGGCCCCGGCTCCGGCGTCGTCGGCCCCGGCGCCCAGACCCGGCACGCCACCTCTGCGCGGCGCCGCCCGCTCGGCATCCGCTCCTCGATAAACGCGATTCGTGCGCAGAAACACGGTCAAGGAGCGTTTACGCGCACGAATCGCGTTTATGGACGCGCCGGGCCCCCGCAACCCCTCGCCCGCCGAGGGCCGTGCAACCATCGCCGGCACCTGCCACCGCGGCACCGGCACCGCGCACCTCGCGCGTCGGACTCGCCCGTGGGCTGGTCGTTCGGGCGGCCCCCTCCGCCGATAGACGCGATTCGTGCGCAGAAACACGGTGACGGAGCGTTTATGCGCACGAATCACGTTTATGGACGCGGCGGGCCCCCGCAACCCCTCGCCCGCCGAGGGCCGTGCAACCATCGCCGGCACCTGCCACCGCGGCACCGGCACCGCGCACCTCGCGCGTCGGACTCGCCCGTGGGCTGGTCGTTCGGGCGGCCCCCTCCGCCGATAGACGCGATCCGTGTCGATAAACGCGCTGACGTAGCGTTTACGCGCACGAATCGCGTTTACGGATGCCGACCGCGGGCCCCCGCGCCGACGCAGGACGCCACAACCCCGGACCCAGCACAGGACGCCTCAGCCCCACCCCCGCACCACCGCCGAACGCCGCAGCCCCGCCCCACCGCCGAACGCCGCGACCCCACGCCCACCGCAGGTCCCCGCCGCCCGCCGAACGGGCCGGAACGCCGCGTCAGTCCAGGAAGATGTCGGGGTACATCGCCTCATCCGGCGTGCCCGGCACGGCGGCGTAGCCCGCGAAGTCCGTCACCCCGGCGGCGAGCAGCACGTCCTCGACGATCAGCGTCTGTCCGCTCAGCTCGCGCGAGGGAGCGCACAACACCTCGTACGCCGCATCCGCGTAGATCTCGGGCGTCCGCGACACGCGCATGAGCCGGTCTCCGCCGATGACGTTCTGCACCGCCGCAGTCGCGATCGTCGTCCGCGGCCAGAGGGTGTTCGCCGCGATGCCGTCCGAGGCGAACTCCTCGGCCAGGCCCAGGGTAGCCATCGTCATGCCGAACTTCGCGAGGCTGTACCCCGTGTGCGCGCCGAGCCAACGAGGCGTGACGTTCAGCGGCGGCGACAGCGACAGGATGTGCGGGTTCGCCGCGTCGCGAAGCTGCGGCACGGCCGCCCGGGAGAGCAGGAAGGTGCCCCGCACGTTGACGTCCTGCATGAGGTCGTACTTCTTCGACGCGAGCTCCAGCGAGCCCGACAGATCGATCACACTGGCGTTGTTGACGACGATGTCGATGCCGCCGAACTCTCCCACCGTCCGCAACACGGCCTCGGTGATCGATGCCTCGTCGCGCACGTCGCCGACGATGGGCAGGGCTCGACCACCCACCGCGCGGATCGCCTCGGCGGCGGTGTGCACCGTGCCCTCGAGCTTCGGATGCGGGGTGTCGGTCTTGGCGAGCATCGCGATGTTGGCGCCGTCGCGGGCCGCGCGGAGCGCGATCGCGAGGCCGATGCCGCGGCTTCCGCCCGACATGAGGATGGTCTTTCCAGCCAGCGAAGCGCGAGACGAAGGTGACGTGCTCATGAGCGTCCTTTCGCGGAGGCGGCGGCGAACGCGGCGACCCGCGCCCGCGCCTCGGGGGTGTCGAAGGCGGCGCCGATCGTGGCGGCCTCGTCCGCGAGATTCTCGGCGAACGTGCGCCCGGCACCGACCCGCACGAGCCGCGTCGCCTGCCCGAAGGCCGCCGTGGCCCCGTCGAGCCAGAACCGCGCGATTTCCTCCACCCGGGCCGACAGATCCCCGGATGCCACGACCTCGGCGACCAGACCCCAGTCCCGCGCCTCAGCGGCCGACAGCATCCGATCCTGCAGCAGCAGCTGCAGAGCCCGCCGCTGGCCGATCGCCGCGGGCAGCAGCGTGGAGACGCCGAGGTCGGGGGTGAGGCCGATGTTGGCGTAGCGGCTGACGAAGCGGGCGTTGTCGCTGGCGACGATGTAGTCGGCGGTGAGCATCAAGCCGAGCCCTCCACCCGCGACCGCACCCTGGACGGCGGCGACCATGGGCAGCGGAGCCTCGGCGAAGGTGCGGATGCCATCGTGGATCGCCTCAGCCGTCTCGGTGACCTCGCGGCCCGACGAGCCGGCCGTCGACATCGCGACCACGTCACCGCCCGCGCAGAACGCGGGGCCGTTGGCATCCAGGATCACCGCACCCACCGACGAGTCCGAGGTCACCTGGTGGGCGAGGGAGCGCCAGCGCGCGGCCATCGGGAAGTCCATCGCGTTGAGCGAGGCGGGGCGGTCGAACGTGACGCGCGCGAGCCCGTTCTCCACGCGGAGCAGGATGCCGTCGGTCATTTCGGGGCCATCCGGATCGCACCGTCGAGGCGTATGGTCTCGCCGTTGAGGTAGCCGTTGTCGACGATCGCGAGCACGAGGCGCGCGTACTCGTCGGGAGCGCCGAGGCGAGAGGGATAGGGAACCTGCTGGCCGAGCGAGTCCTGCGCCGCCTGCGGCAGGCCCTTCAGCATCGGCGTCTCCATGATGCCGGGGGCGATGGTGACGACCCGGATGCCGTGGCGCGCCAGCTCGCGTGCGATCGGCAGCGTCATCGCGTGCACGCCGCCTTTGCTCGCCGCGTACGCGGGCTGGCCGATCTGCCCGTCGAAGGCCGCGACGCTGGCGGTGTTGACGATGACGCCGCGATCACCGCCCTCGGTCGGATCGGTCTGGGCCATGACCGCGGAGGTCTGCGCGATCACGTTGTACGTGCCGATGAGGTTGACACGCACCACCCGCTCGAAATCCTGCAGAGATGAGGGCGTACCGTCGCGGTCGAGCACCTTCGCGGGCGGGGCGATGCCGGCGCAGTTCACGACCACCCGCAGGGGACCCGCCTCAGCGGCCCGGGCGGCGGCGGCCGCGATCTGGTCGGCATCGGTCACGTCGGCGGCCTCGAACGAGCCGCCGAACTCCGCGGCGATCACCGCGCCCGACGAGGAGGGGAGGTCGACGATGGTGACGTGCGCTCCGGCCGCGGCGAGCCGGCGGGCGGAGGCGAGACCGAGGCCCGACGCCCCTCCCGTCACGAGGGCGGAGGCTCCCGAGATATCCATGCGTTCTCCTTCGAAGCTGAAACCGAGTCCCACCCTAGTCGAGACTCAGGGTCGCGCGGAGGGTCGACGGCGTCGTCCCCGTCGACGATCGGGATGAGTGCGCACGGGCCCGGTGGCGGCGCCGTCGACCAGCAGGGCGACCTGTTCCGGCTGCCACGCGTAGGCCGCCGCGAGCCGATTCCCGACCACGGACTCCGCGTTCGGCACCGAGAGCGCGGCCCCGCGCGGAACCTCGGCGGCGCCCGGATCGACGTCAGCCGCGGCAGCGCGAAGCTCCGCGACGAGGGCACGCACGCCCTCGGGGCCGTAGGCCGTGGATGCCAGGTCCCAGTCGCCGATGACGACGGCCGTGCCCGCCGGACGGCGTTCCGGACGCTCGGTTCGGCGCCGACCGAAACGCAAGCGCACGACGGCGGCCCCGGTCAGCAGGACGGCGGCCCCGGTGAGGAGCACGGACAGCGCCCCGAGCATCGTCGCCGGGGCGATCGAGAAGGCGGCGAGGTACACCGCGGACTCCCAGCCCGCGACGGCTCCCGTCACCACACGCGCGACGCAGTAGACCGCGAACACCGCGTTGGTCCAGGCGATGAGGCGAAGCGGGCCGCGAGCCGGCCCGCTCGAGCGGAAGGCCGTCCACGCGGTCGCCCCGCACGCGATCGCCAGGGCGAGCGCCTTGACGGCGAGCGACCCCGGGAGCGGCACCGTCGCCGAGACCACGGCCACAGCCGCGGCCAGTCCCCCGGCCGTGAACGACGACCGCGCGACCCCTCGACCGTCGAGCACGCTGAGGGCCACGAACATCAGAGCCGGGGAGAGGACCATCGCCACGTCGCCCATGACCAGACTCAGCGGGCCGCCACCCGCGCCGTAAATGACGTACATCGCGCTCGAACCGACGGCGCACACGCCCGACACCGCGGCGAATCGCAGAAAGAGGAGCATCGATCCGGGGGTACCCACGCGTGGCAGCGCGACGAAGAGCACCGTCGTCGCGACCGCGACGCTGATCGCCAACAGAACGAGCGACAGCCCCATGACACCCCCCGTGCAATTGTGCCCCGTGTCCGCCGGGGGCGCTCACCACGTGAGGGCGCACCTGAGACGGGAGGCTCTCGCGGCGGGCGGTCACGGCGCGGGCCGCTCGACCCGCCGCCGGGTGGATCACTGCCGCACGTAGGCTCGTCGAGTGAGCGAGCAGGAGTTCCGCATCGAGCGGGTGCAGGTCGATGATCCGCGCGCGGTCGCCCTGCGCGGCATCCTCGACGCCGATCTCGACGAGCGTTATCGCGACACCGATGGCGACGACGCCCCCGGTGTCGCCGCGAAGCGCGAAGCAGCTCTTGCCGTGCACGCCGAGCAGGTGGCCGCGACGCTGTTGGCGGTGGATGCCGACGACACCCCGCTCGGGCACGTGATCGTCCGCCGCCTCGGCGACGAGTGGGAGCTCAAGCGTCTCGTCGTCCTCGCCGCCGCGCGCCGGCGGGGCGTCGGCCGTGCGCTCACCGCCGAGGTCGTCGACCTCGCACGCCGTGGCGGCGCGTCCCGTGTCATCCTGCAGAGCGGTCGGATGCAGCCCGAATCCCTGCACCTGTACGCCACCGCCGGCTTCACCCCGATCCCGGTGTACGAGCCGTACATCGAGACGATGCCGCGCTCGCTGTGCTTCGAGTACGTGTTCTGAGGCGCGGGCGTCCGCGGGGGATCCCACTGCACGACCGCCTGGCCGGATGCGTCGCTTGAGTGCCCACGACACCAGGAAGCCCCGGGCACTCGTCCGGCTGTCCTGGACTCTCGACCGGATCGATGATCGCTGAAACGTGCCCCGTGACCCCGCGTCGCGCGTGCGCGATGATCGGACCGTGAGCATTCCCGCCGCGAGCGAGCCCGTCCCCGACCGCGTGCGCACGCTCGCGGGCGGCGCGACGCTCGAGCCGGTCTGGCGGAACGACCTCGGTGGCCTGACGTTCCGCGCGACGGACGCCGACGGCATCCGGTACGTGAAGTGGGGGCCGCGAAACGGCGAGACGTCGATGCGCGCCGAGGCCGAGCGCCTGCGGTGGGCTGCGCCCTTCACACCGGTGCCGGATGTGCTCGACGAGGGTCGGGATGCCACGCACGAGTGGCTCCTGAGCTCCGGCGTCGCGGGCCTGTCAGCCGTCGATCCCCGCTGGGTCACTGAACCGGCGCGGGCGGTGCGCGCGCTCGGACGCGGCCTGCGCGCCCTGCACGACGCGCTGCCGGTCGAGCGGTGCCCGTTCTCGTGGAGCGTGGCCGACCGCGTCGCGAACGCCGCCGTCCGCGGCATCCGCGTTCCCGATGATCGTCGCCACGCACCGCCGATCGACCGGCTCGTCGTGTGCCACGGCGACGCCTGCGCCCCCAACACCCTCATCGGCGACGACGGCGAGTGGACCGCGCACGTCGACCTCGGCGCTCTCGGCGTCGCCGATCGGTGGGCCGACATCGCGGTCGCGGCGATGTCGACCGAGTGGAACTACGGCCCCGGATGGCACGACGCCCTGGTCGACGCCTACGGCGTGGCCCCGGATGCCACCCGCCTGGCCTTCTACCGGGAGCTGTGGAACGCGACATAGCCGCCGCCCTCCGCGCCCGGATGCCGGGACCTCGCGGCGGCGCGCTCGTTGCCGCGCGGCGCGGGTGGGGGCGTCAGCGTGCCTGAGTGTCCAGAACACCCGAACGTCTCGATAGATCGCCCGGGTCTTCTGGACACCCAACCGAGAGCGGCAGCGAAACCGACCCGCCTCACGACCCGACCACGCGGAACGCCCCCGTCACCACCGCCGCCCCCAGCGCCACGGCCATGAGCAGCACCGCGCCGCCCACGGCCACGGCATCCCGAGCCGACAGCATCGACGGGCGCGCCCACGTGCGCTGAATGCCCGAGCCGAAACCGCGGGCTTCCATGGCGGTGGCGAGCTTCGTGCCACGGCGCACGGCGAACACCAGCAGCACGAACGCCATCGAGAAGAAGCGACGCACGGCCCCCCGGTCGCCGAGGCCGCGCGCGCGGCGCGCGAGGGTCATCGTGCGCCAGTCGTCGACGAAGAGTCCGACGGTGCGGGCGCCGGCCAGCACGCCGAGCACGAAGCGGCTCGGCAGCTTCGCCACCTGCGCGAGCGCGTCGGCGAGTTCGGTGGGGTCGGTGCGCGCGAACAGCAGGATAATCGGCAGTGCCAGGGCGACCACGCGCAGCAGCACCGCGACCGACAGCGAGATCGAGTTGTCGCTGATCGTGGCGAAGAGGAAGCTGCCGTAGACGGTCCCGCCCGGGCGGGCGTACAGCAGCATGCTGATCCCGGCGACGGGCGCGAAGATCAGCACGGGCAGCAGGCGCTTCAGCACCACACCGAAGGCGACGCCCGTGAGCGGCACGCACAGCAGCTCGAGCACGATGGCCGTGGCCGCGCTCACCGCGTCGATCGACACCAGCAGCGGTACCGCGAGCACGATGACCACCGCGACCTTGGCGACGGGGTTCACCGCGTCGAGCCAGACCGGCCGGGCGTGGACAGACGTCGAGCCGCTCACGCCGCACCTCCGCCGGCGACGGCCGGAGACCCGAGCTCGATCCGATGCTGTCCCAGGTGCCGCACCACGTCGGCGTCGTGCGTGACGGCGACGACCGTGCGTCCGCGCGCGATCTCACGCTGCAGCAGGCCGACGAGCTCGCTCCACCCGCGGCGGTCCTGCCCGAACGTGGGTTCGTCGAGCACGATCACCTCCGGCGAGGCGGCGAGGACCGTCGCCACCGACAGCCGCCGCTTCTGCCCGCCCGACAGGGTGAAGGGGTTGGCGAGGGCGAGGGATGCCAGATCCAACCGGTGGAGCAGCTCGTCGACGATCGCGTCGACCTGGGCCGCCGGCATCCGGAGAGCCCGCGGACCCACGGCGAGCTCGTCGCGCAGGGTCGGGGCGAGGAACTGGTGCTCGGGCTCCTGGAACACCGTGCCGATGCGCGTCAGCAGCTCCGTCGAGCGCCAGCGCGCGGGGCGACGGATGCCGCGGGCGGCGAGGCCGGACGCCGCGACGACCTCACCCGCCAGCTCCGGCAGCAGTCCCGCCAGAGTGAGCGCGAGCGTCGACTTTCCGGCGCCGTTGGGTCCCGACACCACGGTTCCGGCGGCGCGGGGGATGGCGACCTCGAGCCCGGATGCCACGACCGCGCGCTTCTCGCGCCCGATCGACAACTCCCGCGCCGACAGCACGGCATCCATCGTGTCGACGGGAGCGAGAACCGGCAGGTCGACGGGGCGCCCCGGCACCCACACGCCCGCGGCGGCGAGCGTCTCACCGTGCTCGGCGAACACGCGCGCGGGCGGTCCGTCGGCCAGTACGCCGCCTCCCGGTGCGAGCACCACGACGCGGGTCATGAGATCGACCCACACATCGGTGCGGTGTTCGATCAGCACGAGGGTCGTGCCGTCGGTGCGGACGACGTGCTCGACGGCCGCGCGCACCTCGGCGACGCCCTCGGGGTCGAGGTTGGCGGTGGGTTCGTCGAGCAGCAGGAGCCCCGGTCGCATCGCGAGCACGCCGGCGAGGGCGAGACGCTGCTTCTGGCCGCCCGACAGCGCCTTCGTGGGGCGATCGAGGGGCACGGTCAGACCCACGGATGCCACGGCCTCCGCCACGCGCGCGGGGATCTCGGCCGCGGGCACGCCGAGGTTCTCGCAGCCGAAGGCGACATCGTCGCCGACCTTCGACAGCACGATCCCCGACTCGGGGTCCTGCAGGACGAGACCGATCCGCCCCCGCTGGGCTTCGGGCGCCTGGCCGTCCACCAGGATGCGGCCGGTTCGCTCGCCTTCGTCGCTGCCCCCGAGGAGCCCGGCGAGGCCCGCGAGCAGGGTCGATTTGCCCGCACCGGAGGCGCCGAGGAGGAGGACGCGCTCGCCGGGCGCGATCGACAGGTCGACGTCACGCGTGGCGGGGAGCTTGCGGCCGGCGTAGCGCCAGCCCCAGCCCTCGACGTCGACGAGCGCGGGGCCCGTCATCAGACGTCGCGGCGTGCGTCCCGACCCACGGCGAAGCGGCTGAGCGCCCCGGTCGCGGCGAGGGCGCGCACCAGCAGCCAGCCGACGAGGCCCGCGAGCAGGGCACCCGACACGATGAGCGAGCCGAGGTAGATGAGGTTGAACTCGACGGTCTTGGCGATGTTCGCCGACAGGAAGAGTTCGAGCACCCACGCGCCGATACCGGCGCCGGCGCCCGCGAGCATCGCAACGGGCAGCGTGAACCGCAGGTAGAGGAAGGCGAGGAAGATCAACTCGGCGCCGAGGCCTTGAGCGAGGCCCGAGAAGATCGTGGTGACACCCCACACGTTGCCGATCAGAGCGGAGACGACGGCCGCGATCAGCTCGACCAGCAGCGCCGCACCGGGCTTGCGGATGACGAGCCCGCCGATGACGCCGCCGATCAGCCAGATGCCGACCGCGAGGCCGCCGAGGCCGGGGGTCAGACCGTCCATCGCGACGAACCACAGGCCGCCGACGGTGTTCCAGCCCCAGAAGACCAGGCCGATCGCGACGCCGAGGACGGCGGCGACGACGATGTCGACGACCCGCCACTGGAAGCGGCTCGCGGATGCGACGGCCGGGGCCGTGCGCGCAGACGTGGACGTGTGCATGAGGTGCTCCTCCCTGCGCCGGCATGATCCGGATCAGGTTCGACGGTCGAAGCGTGGATCGCTTCCTCTCAGCCCGGCTCACCGGACTCCCGTGGTTGACGTGACGAGTATAGGGGGATGCGCGGGGTAGCGTGGGCGGGTGCACGAGCAGACCCCGGCGACGCGACGCGACCAGCGCCGCCGCGGAGACGCGGAGACCCCCGGTTTCGCCGCATCGGGCGCCGATGAATCGGATCCGACGGTGTCGACGAGGGATGCCGCAGCTCCCGCCCCCACAGGCGCGATGACCGAGACTCCCGCCACAGGCGCGACGCCCCCTGCTCCCGCGACATCCCCTGCTCTCACGGCACCGCAAGCCATCGCGGCGTCCGCAGCCCCCGCGGCATCCGGTGACCCCGCGGCATCCGACGCCCCCGCGGCATCTGCAGTCCGCGCGGCGTCCCCTGCTGCCGCGGCATCCGCCGCCCCCGCCGCGTCCGGTGCCCCCGCGGCATCCCCTGCTCCTGTGGCATCCGGCGCTCCCGTCTTGATCGGCGCGCTGACGTGGCTCGATCCGGAAGACGCCGGCGATCGGCGTCTCGCTCCCGCTGCCGGCTCGGGCGCCGCCTCGCGCCCCGCGGATCTGCTCGCCGGGCGCCGGCGCCGCATCTTCCGCCCGGCGACGGTGATCCCGCCCGTGCTCATCGTGCTGATCCTCGGCGTGTACGCGGCGGCGACGCTACTGTGGCCGCTCAACGCGGTCGAGCCGAACACCCGCGCGGTCGGTGTCCAGCCCGCCGCGGCCCCCGCCGCAGCGCCCGCCTGGCCGGCCGAGGGTGAAGCGGCCATCGCGATAGACGGCGTCGCCGAGACGCTGTCGACGACGGCGACGGCGCCCGAGTCGATCGCGAGCATCACCAAGGTCGTCACGGCCCTCGTGGTGCTCGACCGGCTGCCCCTCGCGCCCGGCGAGCAGGGACCGTCGTACGCGTTCATCCAGGCCGACAGCGCCGACTACTGGCAGTACCGCGCCCGCGGAGAGTCCTCGCTCGACGTGCCCGTCGACGGCAGCCTCACCGAGCTGCAGATGCTCCAGGGCATGCTGATCGCCTCCGCGAACAACTACGCCCAGCGCCTGGCATCCGATCTCTTCGGCACGGATGCCGAGTTCTCGACCGCCGCCAATCAGTACCTCGTCGAGCGGGGCATCCAGGGCATCACGATCGTCAATCCCACCGGGATCGAGGAGGGCAACACCGCCACTCCGGCCGCTCTGATCGCGCTCGCCGAGCGGGCCCTCGCCAACCCCGTGATCGCTGAGATCGTGCGCACGCCCGAGTTGACGCTGCCCGGCGCGGGCACGTTCAGGAACGGCAACGCGCTGCTCGCCGATCCGGGAATCGTCGGGATCAAGACCGGCACCCTCGACGCGTGGAACCTGCTGACCGCCAAAGACATCACCGTCGGAGACGCCACGATCCGCGCGTACGCCGCGGTGCTCGGCCAGCCCGGGCCCGACACGCGGAACCAAGCCACGCGCGACCTGTTCGCACGTCTCGAGCAGGAGTTGCAACCGACCCCCTCGGTGACCGCGGGCACCGTCATCGGCAAGGTCGAGACACTGTGGAGCGACGACATCGACATCGTCACCGCCGCCGACGCCACGGTGGTGCTCTGGAACGGCGGTGCCGCGAAGACCTCGGCCAGCTTCGACCTCGGCGAGGCGACGGAGCCGGGCTCGACGGTGGGCACCTTCACCACGACGGGTCCGGTTGATGCCGACACGGTCGACGCGCGTCTGGCCGGTGAGATCGAACCGCCCAGCCCCTGGTGGCGTCTCACGCACCCGCTCGACCTCTTCGGCCTGAACGACTGACCATGGACTTCTCGCTGGATGCCGCGTCGGCCACGCCGCCGTTCGAGCAGGTGCGGGCGCAGGTCATCGCCGCCATCGATGACGGCTCGCTCGTCGCCGGGACGCGCCTTCCGCCCGTGCGCGCGTTGGCGACCGATCTCGGACTCGCCGCGAACACCGTCGCCCGGGCCTACAAGGAGCTCGAGGAGGCCGGGTACGTCGAGACCCGCGGTCGCGCCGGCACTATCGTCCGGGGTGGCGACGCGGCCTCGTCGCGCGCGGCGCAGGCGGCTCAGGCGTATGCGGACACGGTCCGACAGCTGGGCGTCACCCCCGCCGACGCGGTCGCGCTCGTGCGGGCCGCGCTGGGTGGGGGCTGAGCCCGCATCGGCGGCAGCACGCCTCGGACTGTCGAGCACGAGGTGGCTGAGCTTGTCGACGCCACCATGCCCACCCGACACAGAGGCGGCCGCTCCTACAGGAGTCACCGAATCCCGCCGACGAGGCACCGTCGCCTGTTGTCGTGGCCGCCACGCGTCACAGCGCAGCGACTGAACTCGCCTAGGGCGCTGGACCCTCGGAACGCCGCCCGACGGACAGGCGCCCGCAGTTCGGAACGCCTGACGAGAGCCGATGCCATCTCGATCGCGCTCGCCGTTCACACCGCGCGGGGCGCCCCTTCTCCCCAGCCGACGCAGCCGTGAACTCATCCCCCGGACGTCCCCTCCGCCCCGTCCGATGTCGGAGGTCGTCGCTAGCATGCACACATGCACATCGACATGGTCCCGGCGCCCCCGCCGGACCCTCCCCCACCTGCCCCACCCCGCCCGTCGCGACCCCTCACCGCGGTGCTCGAGGACGTGCTCTCCGCGGGTGCAGCGCTCGCTGCCGCCGAGGTCGCGCGCACCCGTGCCCTGGCGGAAGCCGGGCATCTCGCCCTCGACGTGATGGCAGACCAGCGCACCACCGCCCGGGCATCGGAGCTGGCGCTACGGGAGGTCGCCTCCGAACTCGCCGCCGCCGAGAACCTCTCCGACCGCACCGCGCAGACCCAGATAGGGCGGGCGATGACCCTCGTCGACGACTACCCCCACACCCTCGCCGCATGGGAGGCGGCAGCGATCACCCGCACCCACGTGCAGGCGATCCTCGACATCGGGGCCCCGCTGCCGGTCGAGGCGCGCGCGGAGTTCGACCTGCTCGCCGTGACCACCGCCGACGGCCTCAGCCCCGGCCGGTTACGCTCCCGCCTGGCGATGCTCGCCGAACGCCTCCACCCCACCACTCTCACCGAACGCCACCACCGCGGCCGCGACACCCGCTGCGTACGCATCGTCCCCGGCGTCGACGGCATGTCCGACCTCGTGGCGACCCTCCCCACCGTCCTCGCCGTCGGCATCTACGACCGCCTCACCCAACAGAGTCGAGCGATCATCGACGCCCGCGGCTCCTCACCAGAATCGGCCACCGACGAACGCACCACCGCCCACCTCCGCGCCGACATCCTCACCGACCTGCTCCTCACCGCCGCCCCCACCGCGGACCCCACCCGCACCGACGACGGCCCCGGCACCCTCGGCACCATCCGCGCCCGCATCCAGGTCATCGTCCCCGCGCTGACCATGCTCGCTCCGGAGAACGAAAACACCGACCCCGCCGAACTCGTCGGCCACGGCCCCCTCGACGCCGACACCGCCCGCACCCTCACCGAGACGACCACCCTCCCCTGGGACCGGGTCATCACCCACCCCGTCACCGGAGCGGTCCTGCACACCGACACCTACCACCGCACCACCGCGATCGACCGGTTCCTCCGCGCCCGCGACCGCCACTGCCGGTGGCCTGGCTGCACCACCCCCGCCACCCGCTGCGAAGTCGACCACACCCACGACCACGCCCTCGGCGGCACAACCACCGTCACCAACCTCGCCCACCTCTGCCAACGCCACCACACCCAGAAACAATTCACCCGCTGGAAAGTGAAACAACTCCCCGCAGGCGTCCTCCACTGGACCAGCCCCACCGGCCGCACCTACACCGACGAACCCCTCCCCTACTCCCCCGCCGCCCGCTTCCTCCCCGACGACCCACCCCCACCCGACCCCGACGAAGGCACCGCACCCTTCTGACTCTTTCCCGCGCATTCCCTCACCAATCTCGCCCGCGCCACGCCATGCCCGCGCTCCGCGTCGCTGAGGCGCTCATCGGTCGTCCGCACACGGCTCGCTACGGTGAGCACATGGCATCCCCGCGTGTGACCACGGACCCCGCCGAGATCGACTTCGACGTCGTGCACCGATGGCTGTCGGAGGACGCGTTCTGGGCGATCGGGCGGAGCCGCGAGACCGTCGATCAGGCCGCCCGCGCGTCGCTCAACTTCGGGGCGGTGGATGCCGACGGAACGCTCGTCGGATACGCCCGTGTCGTCACCGACCACGCGACGTTCGCGTGGGTGTGCGACGTGTACGTCACCCCCGCCGCACGCGGCCGCGGGATCGGACTGCTTCTCACCGAATCGGTCGTCGCCGTACTGCGCCCTCTGAACCTCAAACGAGTGCTCCTGTCGACCGTCGATACGCATGGCCTGTACGAGAAGGTCGGATTCGAGATCCTCCCGAACCCGGAGGGACTCATGCACCTCAGCCGCCCCTGAACCGCACACACCCGTACCCTCGTTGCATGCCTCTCGTCCTGGTCACCGGCGCCGCACGCGCGAACAGCATCGCCGCCGGCATCGTCCCCCGCCTCGAACAAGACGGCTGGGACGTCGTAACCAGCGAACTCGACTCCGGCGACTACCCGTGCGACCTCGCCAGCCCCACGGCGCCGACAGAGCTCATCGAACGTGTATCGAGCGAACGTGGCCCCCTTCAGGCCCTCGTGCTCAGCCACGCCCACGGTGTCGAGTCCGGCATCCTCGACACCACCGCCGAGAGCTTCGACCGCCACGTCGCGGTCAACGCCCGATCGACCCTGCTGACGATCGCCGCGTTCGCCCGGCAGGTCGACAAAACCGGAGGGGCGATCGTCGCCTTCACGAGCGACCACACCACCGGGAACCTCCCATATGGTGCGTCGAAGGCGGCGCTCGATCGCATCGTGATCTCGGCGGCACGCGAACTCGGGCCCCGGAGAATCTCGGCGAACGTCGTCAATCCCGGCCCGATCGACACCGGGTGGATGGATGCCGAGACCCGCGACGCCCTCGCCGGATACCACCCCCTCGGCCGGTTCGGCACACCCCGCGACATCGCCGGCATCACCGCGTTCCTGCTCTCCGACGAGGGCCGCTGGATCAGCGGCCAGCTCCTCCACACCGACGGCGGCTTCTCCGCGCGGTTCTGACGCACGACCGAACCGCGCGCGGCCCGGTGCCGCGACTCATTGCTCCAGCGTTGTGTCACGCACCGCGACGCTCGCGCCCCCTCTCGCCGCCCGCCGGCGCGCTGCGCATCCCCGCACCACCAGTCACAGCGCGCGCCGCCCGCCCCCATGCCGCCCGCTCCCCTGCCGCCCGTCCCCTGCCGCCCGTCCCCTGCCGCCCGTCCCCGCGCCGCCCGCTCCCCGCGCCGCACGCGCCGCGACGCCCGCGCCGGTCGTGCTAGCGTCACCCGCAGTGACACGGGGTGCCCACGAGGGCTGAGAGAACACCCGTTGAACCTGATCTAGCTCGTACTAGCGAAGGGATGTCGCGAATGGTCGTTCGCACGTCGTCGTCTCCGTCCACCCCCGCACCGGCGTGGGAAGCCGACCCCGCCACGGCGCTCGCGCGCCTGCGCGAAACCGCTCCCCTCACGCAGTGCATCACCAACGCGGTGGTGACCAACTTCACCGCGAACGCGCTTCTCGCCCTCGGCGCCGCCCCGGCGATGTGCGACATCCCGGGCGAGGCGGGAATGTTCGCCGGAATCGCCGGCGGCGTGCTCGTCAACCTCGGAACGCCGACCGCCGAACAGCGGGACGCCGCCCGCGAGGCCGTCTCCGTCGGCACGCCCTGGGTGCTCGACCCCGTGGCCGTGGGTGCTCTTCCGATACGCACGGCCTTGGCCCACGAGCTCCTCAAGGCGCGCCCGGCGATCATCCGCGGCAACGCGTCGGAGATCCTCGCCCTGGCCGGAGCCGGCGCCGGCGGACGCGGCGTCGACGCGACCGACGCGGCCGACGACGCCCTCGACGCCGCCCGCTCCCTAGCCGTGCGCACCGGCGGCACCGTCGCCGTCTCGGGCGAGGTGGACCTCATCGTGGATGCCGAGCGCACGGTCCGCGTGCCCGGGGGAAGCGCGCTGCTGACCAAGGTCACCGGCGGCGGCTGCGCACTCGGCGCCGCGATGGCGGCCTTCGCCGCCGTGGCCGAGCCGTTCGAGGCGGCGATCGCGGCGAGCGCGGTGTGGGCCGTGGCGTCGGAGCGGGCGGCATCCGGATCAGCCGGTCCGGGGTCATTCGCCGTCGCCTTCCTCGACGAGCTCTCCGTCATCCGCCCAGAAGACCTCGAAGGCCGGGTGCACGTGCAGACCGCGTCCGGCGCAGAGGCCGGGGCGTAAGCGATGACCGACCTCTCCCTCCACCTCGTCACCGACCACCGGGTCCCCTTCGATCGCCTGCGCGACATCGTCGATCGGGCCGTCGCCGCGGGCGTCACCGTCGTGCAACTGCGCGACAAGCTCGCGACCGGCGCCGAACTCTTCGCCCGCACCCTCGACCTCGCCGACGTGGTCGCGGGGCGATGCGCATTCATCGTCGACGACCGCCTCGACATCGTGCTCGCGGCACGCGACCGCGGCGCCCGGGTCGACGGCATCCACCTCGGCCAGAGCGACCTGCCCGTCGACGCCGCGCGGACCCTGCTCGGCGCCGACGCCGTCGTGGGATGGACCGCGAACACCCCGGCCCACTTCGCGGCAGCCACGGCTCTGCCGGAGGGTACCCTCGATTACCTCGGCGTGGGCGTCATCCGCGCCACCGCCACGAAGCCCGACCATCCGCGCCCGCTCGGTATCGACGGGTTCGCGGAGCTCGCGGCATCCACGGATCTGCCGTGCGTGGCGATCGGCGGGATCGACGTCACCGACGTCGCGGGTCTGCGGGCGGCGGGCGCGGCGGGCGTCGCCGTCGTCTCGGCGGTGTGTGCCGCCGACGATCCGGCCCCGGTCGTCCGAGACCTGCGCGCCGCGTGGGGAGACGTCGCGTGAGCGCCGCAACGGTCGACGGTCGTCCCGCGAGCCCCCGCGTCTTGAGCATCGCCGGCACCGACCCCACCGGCGGCGCGGGAATCCAGGCCGACCTGAAGTCGATCGCGGCCTTCGGCGGCTACGGCATGGCGGCGGTGACCGCGCTCGTGGCGCAGAACACCCTCGGCGTCCGTGAAGTGCACGTGCCACCGACGGCGTTCCTCGACGCGCAACTGCGCGCGGTCAGCGACGACGTCGACATCGACGCGGTGAAGATCGGCATGCTCGGCTCGGCCGAGGTCGTCACCACCGTCGATGCCTGGCTCGCCGAGGTGCGCCCCGCGATCGTCGTGCTCGATCCGGTGATGATCGCGACCAGCGGCGACCGCCTCCTCGACGCCGACGCCGAAGAGGCCGTGCGCGCCCTCTGCCTCCGCGCCGACCTGGTCACCCCGAACCTGCCCGAGCTCGCGGTGCTGGTGGGCGGACCCGTGGCGACCACGTGGGACGACGCCGTCGCGCAGGCCCGCACCCTCGCCACGCGCGCCGGCACCGCCGTGCTGCTCAAAGGCGGGCACCTCGACGGCGACCAGAGCCCGGATGCCATCGTCGACGCCGCCGACGTACACCCGGTGCCCGGCCGCCGCGTCGCCACGCGCCACACCCACGGAACCGGCTGCTCGCTCTCGTCGGCGATGGCGACCCTCGCCGCGCACGGTCTGTCGTGGCCCGAAGCGCTGACCCGCGCGAAGCGCTGGCTCACCGGCGCGCTCGAGAACGCCGAGGCCCTGCACGTCGGCCTCGGCAACGGCCCCATCGACCACCTGCACGAGCTCCGCCCGCACATCGAGCTGGGCCGCTCCTGGAGCGCCGCGCACTGGGACGCCGCCGCACCGACCCGTGCCGACGTCGACGCCTGCGCATTCGTGCGGGGGCTGGCATCCGGGGATCTCGACCGGGACGCCTTCGACTGGTACCTCGGTCAGGACCTGCTGTACCTGCGCGAGTACGCCCGCGTGCTCGCGCGCGCCGCGGCGCTCGCGCCCACCGTCGACGAACAGCGTTTCTGGGCCGCGGCGTCGGTGTCGTGCCTCGAGGAGGAAGCGGCGCTGCACCAGTCGCACGTGGATCCGGCGGGCCTTGCGCCGGCGAGCTCCACGCTCGCCTACACCGACCATCTGCACGCGGCATCGACGACCGGCTCGTACGCGGTGCTGCTGGCCGCGATCCTCCCCTGCTTCGTGCTCTACACCGACATCGGGGCCCGGTGGCGCGGCACGTTCGCCGCCGACCATCCGTACGCCGACTGGCTCACCGCGTACGGCGATGAGGCGTTCGCGGCGTCATCGGCCGAGGCGTCGAAGATCGTGGATGCCGCGGCGGTCACGGCATCCCCCACCACCCGCGCCGCGATGGCCGCGGCCTACACCCGCTCGATGGCCCTGGAGCTGGCTTTCTTCGAGGCCCCGCTGCGCCGAGCGTGACCCCCGCGCGAGTCGCCACGATTCGTCGCTTCGAACGCGGCGTAGCGACACATCTTGGCGACTCACGCGGGGGGCGGGGAGGGGGGGAGGGGGTTAGCCGCTCTTGCGACGGAACTCGCGCTTGGTGACGGCTCCGTGCGTGCCCTGCACCGCGGAGTTTCCGTCGAGGTGCGCTTGACCCGACCGATGCTGTCCGTTCTTCTTCTCGAGCGCTTCCTTGAACTTGCGCTTCATGTCGTCGGATGCCGAGGCATCCGGGGTCTCGTCGGTACTCATAGCCCCACCATAAGCACCGATGCCTCGGCGCGGGAACCGTCAGACGTGCCGCACCCGCTGCTGCAGTCGCGTGCGGATGTCGAACAGCTCGGTTCCGCCGACCTCGCGCGCCCCCGGGATGCCGCGACGCAGCAGCGTGGTCAGCGCGCTGCGGGTGACCAGCGCGACGGGGGTACCGCGCACCTTGCCGAGCTCGGTGACGGCGTCGAGCACGTCGTCGTCGGGCAGCACGACCATCGCCCCGCTGAAGCGCACACCCGCGGCACGGGCGATCACGCGAGCGCGCGACACCAGCTCGGTCACGGGCGAGCCGATGACGTTCGGTCCCGTGATCTCACCTCGACGCACCCCGACCGGGCCGCCGAAGTCCTCGCTGAGCAGGGCGTAGAGCCCACTGGGGCCGAGCACGAGGTGGTCCAGCTTCTGCTCGGGGTCGCGTCCGTCGCGGTCGGCGAACACGTCGTGCCACACCGTGTAGCCCATGCCGAGCTCGGACACGAGTCGCGCGGTCTCCTCCTCGGCGAGCGCGTCGGCGAGGATGTGCCGGATCTCCGGCGGCGCCGAGCGCACCAGCGCGGGATCGTACGGGTCGGCGATGTCGACGCCGCGCCCGACCCACTCGCGGATCAGCCCGAGGTAGCGCTCGCGACGCCACCCGCCGGGCTGACCGTACGCCCGCGCGCGCGGACGGGTGTCGGCGGGACGAGAGGGGGCGGATGCCGGTGACGCGCCGCCCCATTCACCGGTGGTCGTTCCGCGACCCCGGTCGTAGGCGCTGCGGGCATCGGGCGTCCCGACGAGCTCCCACGCGCGCTGCACCTGCACGAACAGGGCGGCGTCGCCGCCGGTGTCGGGGTGCGTCTCGCGCAGGCGCACGCGGTAGGCGCGGCGCAGACCCTCGTCGTCGACGTCGGCCGCGACGCGGAGCACCTCGTATGCCGAAGACGACATGGGGCTGTCGAACACGTGCGTCATCCGTTCTGCCGCCCGGGCGCGCGGCGCCTCTCAGGCTAACCCGCCGCGGCTGTGCGCGGCCCGACCATGCGGGCGCGCGTGCTCTCACGCCGCTCCCGCGGCATCCCCTCGACGACTCCGCCGACGTCTCCCGCGCCCCCTCCGCCCTTCCCTCCGCCGGGCGTACGCTGCCGAATCCCGGCTCGACAGGGCGAGCAGCACGAGGATGTCCAGGCTCAGCGTGATCAGGGTCGTCCGCACGGTGATCACCTGCCCGTACTCCCACCACCCCACGAAACTGGCGCTGATCGACGCCACCGAGATCACCATCACCAGCACCCGCGCGAGATTGCCCCCGAAGAAGATCCGGATGCCGAACACCACCTGCACCGCGCAGATGACGGCGACCACGCCGAGAAAGGCCGCCGTACCCACGCCCAGGTCGGACACGCTCAGATCGAGCGGCTCGTCCGCGTTCCCGCTCGCCGCGCCCGCGATCTCGCGCAGCCACGGCGGGAGGGAGAACGCCACACCTGCCGCCCACAACGCCCCCGCCGCCGCGCGCAGCAGCACGAGCACGCTTCCGGTGACGATGGAGACCGGCCGACGCATCGCCGGATCCGCCGCCGTCGGGTCCAAGGGCGGCTCGAACGCCGCGCGCTTCTCGGGAAGCCGCTCTCCGCTCACGACGCTGACACCCCCGTGCGTGCGGGAAGACGCACCGCGCTCACGTCGATGATCGGCAGGTCGCCGTCCGTGCTGATGCTGTCGCCCCCGCCGTTTCGCGAGTGGTAGCCCGTGGCGAAGTCGCGGATGACGTCGACCTCGACGCCGGACACCGCCCGGACGCTGGCGACGATGTGGTCGCGTTCGATGTCGGTGTCGGCGTCGATGCGGTGCGTTACCTGGAGGGTGAACAGCGACAGCCCCACCGCCCGGTCGAACGTGCCCGCGGCGAGCCAATCGACCCGGCGTCCCCCGGGCAGCAGCCAGCCGTCGGGACACTTCCACAGTCGCACGTGGTGACGCTGGGCGGGAGAACCTGCCACCTCCTGTTGGTAGGCGAGATCCTGCATCCGTCCGAAGAGGTACAGCGGGCTCACGGGGGCGCGCGGGTAGCTGCGGCGGCGGAGGGTCGACACGATGATGCGCCACGACGAACGAAGGCTCACCGGATCGGCAGGAATCCACCCCGACGCCGCCATCACGGCCTCGATGTTCTCGCGAGGACCCTGCAGCGCGAGATTGACCGGGTCGCCGAGCAGGCCGTCGGAGGTGCGGGTGCGTCCCATGAAGTAGTCGGGAACGTAGATCGCCGTGAGGATGCGGTGCAGGCGCGGCAGCGCGAGATAGGCCAGCAGCGCCCAGAATGCGACCGCCATGAGCACACCGCCCCAGCCGAGCGAGAACGACTGGGTGAAGCTGAGGTAAGCCAGCCAGATCGCGGCGACACCGGCGAAGACGAAGAAGAACCCGTCGAGGGCTCGACCGATCGACCAGCGGCGCCGCGACGAAGTCATGTGCTCGTCACCACAACGCGGGGGTGGGCTCGTAGGCGAATGCCTGGGCGACCCGATCGGCGGGCAGATCCTCCAGGCGCGCCGGCGACCAGGAGGGCGAGCGGTCCTTGTCGACGACCTGAGCGCGGATGCCCTCGACGAGGTCCGGCTGCGTCGACGCGAACCACAGCACGAGACCGTACTCCTGCGCGAGCGCGGCCCGGAGCGACGGCAGCTCGCGCGCCCGCCGGACCGCTTCGAGCGTCACGGCCAGCGCGGTCGGTGCCGAAATCGCCAGGACCTCGGCCGCCTCCTGCGCTTCGGGCTCGGGGCGCGAGCGCAGACGATCCAGGATGCCGGGAACGTCGACGGCCGAGAATGCGTCGTCGATCCATTCCCGGGCGTCCTCGAAGCGCGAGGGCTCCGGCGTCTCGTCGAACAGCAGCACCAGCTCGGTGGGGCTCGACGGGTCGGCACGATTCTCCAGCGCCTCGTACAGCGCCTCGAGGTGCGCGGTCGGAACCATGTGGTCGGCGAAGCCGGCGTACAGCGCGTCGGCGGCATCCATCGTCCCGCCCGTCAGGGCGAGGTACTCGCCGAGTCGGCCGGGAGCACGGCCCAGCAGCCACGATCCGCCCACGTCCGGGGTGAAGCCGATGCGCGTCTCGGGCATGGCCAGACGCGAGCGCTCGGTCACGATGCGGATCGCCGCGTGACCCGCCAGGCCGATGCCCCCGCCCATGCACACGCCGTCGGCGATGGCGACGACCGGCTTCTTCGACGTCGCAATGCGGTGGTCGAGGGCGTACTCCTCGCGGAAGAAGGCGTGGATCTCGTCGGTCCGACCGTCGACGACCATCCCGTGCAGCGCCCGCACGTCGCCGCCCGCGCAGAATCCACGATCGCCCGCCCCGTCGAGCAGGATGACGTCGACGTCGGTATCGCGTTCCCAGCGGTCGAGGGTGACGTGCAACGTGCGGATCATGTCGATGTCGAGCGCGTTGATCGCCGACGGACGGTTGAGCGTCAGGTGGCCGAGGCCACCGCGGCCGCCGACCAGGACGCTGTCGTTCTCGGTTCGCTCTGCGTGCACGGTGCCACGTTACACACGCCCTCCGGCGCGTCTCCGCCTTCGGGCGGATACGTTTTCCGCCCCGGATCGGGGAAGATGGGCGGAACGTCTGCCGAAGGAAAGGGGCCCCATGCCCGACGGACAGGTGCTTGAACTGGCCGGCCTCACCAAGCGATTCGGGGCGATCTCTGCCGTCGACGGCCTGACCGCCCGCATAGAACCCGGGCAGGTCACGGGCTTCCTCGGCCCGAACGGCGCGGGCAAGACCACCTCGCTGCGGATGCTGCTCGGGCTCGTCCGCCCCACCTCCGGCACCGCGACGATCGGCGGAAAGCGCTACGCGGACCTCGCGTCGCCGCTGCAGACAGTGGGCGCCGCCCTCGAGGCATCCAGCTTCCACCCCGGTCGCTCGGCCGCGAACCACCTCAAGGTGTACGCGCGCGCTGCGTCGCTGCCGACCACCCGCATCGACGAGGTGCTGGGACTGGTGGGCCTCGCCGACGCCGCGGGACGGCGCGTCGGCGGTTTCTCCCTGGGCATGCGTCAACGCCTGGGACTCGCGACCGCTCTCCTGGGCGACCCGGGCGTCCTCGTCCTCGACGAGCCGTCCAACGGACTCGACCCCGAGGGCATCCGGTGGATGCGCTCGCTCCTGCGTCACCTCGCCGAAGAGGGCCGCACGGTGCTCATCTCCTCGCACCTGCTCGCCGAGGTGCAGCAGACCGTCGACGCGCTGCTGGTCATCTCGCGCGGGCGCCTGGTGTTCCAGGGCGGCATCGAAGACCTCGCCGATCCCGATGAGTACGCCACCGTCGTGGACTCCCCCGACCGCGCCGCGCTCTCGCGCCTGCTGGAGGATCGCGGCATCGACCATCAGCTGCTGCGCAACGGCTTCACGATCCGCCACCACGAACCGGTCGAGATCGGCGCCCTCGCCGCCGGAGCGGGCATCGCGCTGTCGAACCTGCAGAGCCGCGGCGCGAGCCTGGAGGACATCTTCCTCGAACTCGTCAGCGGCGTGCGCGTGCACGCGAGCGCCGGGGCGGTGCCCGCTCCCGTGTCCGACGCGACGCCCGAGGGGCTCCCCGCGGCGGCACCGGCCGCGCTTCACGATCCCGTTCCGGATGCCGGGCGGGTTCCGGATGCCGAGGCTCTCGCACCCGCGCCGATCGTCGGGCCCGAGTCGACGGCATCCAAGGATCTCGGCGACGACGCTCGTCCCTCCGCGGCCCTGGTCGCGGTGATACCCCCGCCCCGGTCGGCACGCCCCGCCGGATCCGCGGCCGAGGACGGCCTTCGCCCCTCGTACTCCGTCGCCTCGACGGGGGTCATCGACATCGTGCCCTCAGCCGCCCCCGACGAGACGGAGGCACCGCGATGAGCCTCGTCGCCGCGACCCGGTCCGAGTACACCAAGCAGTTCACCACCGCCGGGTGGTGGGTGCTCGGCATCGTCCTCATCGCCTACGTCGCCTTCACTTCCGGCGTCCTCGCCCTGGTGTTCGGCGGGGTGGCCTCCGGCCGGCTGACGGGATCCACCGGTCCGGCGATCTCCACCGACGGCATCCCGGCTCTGGTCTACAGCTCGGCGACGGCCGTCGGCTACGTCTTCCCCCTCCTCGTGGGCACGCTGATGGTCACCACGGAGTTCCGCCACAAGACGCTGACGCCGACGTTCCTCGCCACCCCGCGCCGCGGAGTGGTACTCGTGGGCAAGTTCGTCGTCGGCATCGTGGTGGGACTGCTGTACGGCATCCTGGGGTCGGCCGCCTCCCTCGCCGCCGGGGCCGGGGTGCTGAGCATCTTCGGCATCGACACAGAACTCGGCTCCGCCGACACGTGGGAACTGGTCGGACGGATGCTGCTCGCCTTCGCGCTCTGGGCCCTCGTCGGCATCGGCGTCGGCACCGTCGTGCGCAACCAGGTCGCCGCGATCGTGATCGTGCTCGCCGTCACGCTCTTCATCGAGCCGATCGTGCGCACCGCCGGAGGCCTGGTCGAGGGCTTCGCCGGCGTCGTGAAGTGGTTCCCGAGCGCCGCGAGCGACGCCCTCGTCGGACAGACGATCTTCGGCGCCATGGGCAGCGCCGGGGGTGACGCCCTGGAGTGGTGGGCGGGCGGGCTCGTCCTGCTCGCGTACGCCGTGGTGCTCGTCGTCATCGGGCTGCTGACGACCTGGCGTCGCGACATCGACTGAGCCACCCGCCCCACCCACCGGCGGCTTCGACAGGCTCGGCCCCCTGCACGCCGAGGACCCTGAGCGTGTCGAAGGGTCCGGGCCCCCGCACGCCGCGCGCGACCGCCCCGCCGGCCGTCATTTGGTCGCTCACCGCCCAGCGGTGAGAATCAACCGTGCTCGATGGACCGGTGATCGCGGAGTGGCTGCCGGTGTCGGTGGCATCCCTGGTCCTGCTGCTCCTGGCCGCGGGGGTCGCTGGCTGGGTCGACGCGGTCGTCGGCGGCGGCGGGCTCATCCAACTGCCCGCGCTCGTCATCGCCGTGCCGAAAGACGTGGCGACGCCGTTCATCCTCGGCACGAACAAGCTGTCGTCGTTCTTCGGCACGCTGTCGGCCAGCTGGGTCTATCTGCGCCGGGTCCGCGTGCAGCTCGTGCTGCTGATCCCCCTCGTCGCCGGGGCTTACGCGGGGTCGACCGTCGGCGCGGCCCTCTCGCGCTACGTTCCCCGCGAGGTGCTCACCCCGATCGTGCTGGTCGCGGTGATCGCCGTCGCGCTCTACACGCTGTTCAAGCCCACAATGGGCCTCGAGCACACCCCGCGCCACGACCGCACGTCCGCCATCGCCTGGCGTGCGGCGGCGATCGGGCTGCTCGTCGGGTTCTACGACGGCATCCTGGGTCCGGGCACGGGGTCGTTCTTCGTGATCCTCATCGTCGGCGTGCTCGGCTACGGCTTCCTGCAGGCCAGCGCGAACGCCAAGATCGCCAACCTCACCACGAACCTCGCCGCCCTCGCGGTGTACGGCGTGCACGGCGAGATCCTGCTGGTGCTGGGACTGGCGATGGCCGTGATGAACATCACCGGCGGCTTCATCGGAGCGCACATGGCCACGCGCCGGGGCAGCGGGTTCGTGCGGATCGTGTTCCTCGTGACGCTGTCGATCCTGATCGTGAAGCTCGCGTGGGACACCGTGGTGCAGTTCACGAGCTGAGCGCGGGCCTCCTCACCGCATGCCGACCCGCGGGGTGGGGCGTCGTCGCAACCTCCGCGATTCGCACCACCTCAGCCGACACCCCGGCATCCGAGCTGACCCCGTGCGAATGACGGAGAAACCGCCGCCCGAAACACAGGGAGCGTCAACCGTCGCCCGCCTGCGCGCGTCAGGCGACGATGTCGGCGACGTTCTCGGGTTCGGATGCCACGTCGAGCCGCAGCGCCTTGAGCAGCGCAACGCCGTGCTTGGTGGTGAGCACGAGTCGCTCGAACTCGTCGTGCCCGGCGAGGTCGACCACCACGCTGGGCTTGCGCCCACGGATGACGACGAAGTCGTTGCCGCCCGCCGACTTCCACGTGCCCATGCCGACGGCGACGGGCAGGTTGATCCCGGGGTTGGGGACGCCGCGCAACCACGTCCACGCGTCGTCGGTGAGCTGCACGCGCTCGATGTGCTCACGCGGGACGACGATGTTCGATCTCCGGAAGGACATCGCCCGCTCGGTCGGCGAGAGCACGACCTCGAGCTGCGTCGAATCGAGCAGCAGGGTCACCATGGCATCCATCCTGCCAGCGCGCGCGGGTGCTCACCGGCGTCGCACCTCACGAGAGCGCAACGATCGTCTGCGACGGTGGGCGAGGCACCGGCGACCCCCGCGGACGGCGAAGCGCGAGAACAGGGGCCGCCCCGAGAACGCGAGAATCTCCGCGAAGCGCCCCGTGCTCGTCACATCGACTGGTCTCGCGACGCTCTCGGCTGAGCCGCCACACCCGGACGATCCGACACCGGCCCCGATGTCGGGGGCGGGGGATAGCCTGGAGCGATGAGTACGGGCAGCGCTGCGCCGCGAGTCGCACCGGCCCGGGGCACCTTGATCGACGACCTCTTGTCGCGCGTCGCGGCGGGCCACCGACCTGACGTCGATGAGACCGAAGAGCTGCTCCTCGCTCCTCTTGAGCTGCTTCTTCCCGCGGCATCCTCCCTGCGCGACGACGGGCTCGCCCGCGCCGATCGTCCGCGCGTCATCACCTACTCGCGCAAGGTGTTCGTGCCGCTCACGACCCTGTGCCGCGACCGCTGCCACTACTGCGTCTTCGTCGACACCCCCGGCCAGCTCGACCTGCTGCGCAAGCCCGCGTACATGAACCCCGAGCAGGTGCTCGCCGTCGTCCGACAGGGGCAGGCGCTCGGCTGCAAAGAGGCGCTGCTCACCCTCGGCGACCGCCCCGAGGAGCGCTGGCCCGAGGCGCGCGCCTGGCTCGACGCGCACGGCTGGGCCTCCACCATCGAGTACGTCGCCTTCATCGCCTGGCTCATCACCGCCGAGACGGGCATGCTCGTACATGCCAACCCCGGGGTGATGCACCCCGACGAGCTCGCCGCGCTCCGCCCGGTCTCGCCGTCGATGGGAATGATGCTCGAGACGACGTCGAGGCGACTGTACGAAGAGCCCGGCCAGGTCCACTTCGGCTCGCCCGACAAAGACCCCGCGCTGCGGCTGAAGGTGATCGACGACGCCGGGGCCGCCGGCATCCCGTTCACCACCGGCATCCTCGTCGGCATCGGTGAGACGGTGCGCGACCGCGCCGAGTCGCTCGTCGCCCTTCGCGACCTCGATGACCGCCACGGGCACGTGCAGGAGGTGATCGTGCAGAACTTCCGCGCGAAGCCCCGCACTGCCATGCAGGGCGTACCGGATGCCGACATGCGCGACTATCTCGCCGCGGTCGCCGTCGCGCGGTTGGTGTTCGGCCCCGACATGCGTATCCAGGTGCCGCCCAATCTGTCCGACCCGCGCGAGCTGAGCCTGCTGATCGAGGCCGGCGCCGACGACTGGGGCGGGGTGTCTCCCCTCACCGCCGACCACGTCAATCCGGAGCGTCCCTGGCCGCAGATCGACGACCTCGCCGTCCACACGGCCGCCAGCGGGTTCGTGCTGCGCGAGCGGCTGACCGCGCATCCCGAGTTCGTCCGGGATGCCGACCAGTGGATCGACCCGGCCCTGCACACCGCCCTGCGGGCCCTGGCGGATGCCGATGGTCTCGCGGCCGACGTGACACCGATCGGTGCCGGCGGTCCCGCGGCGGGCGCAGAACCTGCCGCGAGGGCCGGCGCGGGAGCAGACCCCGCGGGCGGAGGAGCTCTCACCCCGCGAACGGGTTCCGGCGCGGCAGCAAGCCCGGCGGCGGGAGGAGATCCCGCGACGGGAGGACCCCACGCCCCCACCGCATCCTCCGCTCCCGGAAACTCCTCCGCTCACCGCGCGGCGCGCACCGCCGCGAGACCCCCCTCCGCAGGAGCGGACCCGGCACCCGGCGCCGATCCCGGCGTCCGGCGCCTCGCCGAACAGGCGGCATCCGCCCCCCTCGCCCTCGACGACGCCGACTGGGTGCGCCTGCTGCGGGCCACCGGCTCCGAGCTCGACGACCTCACCGCCGTCGCCGACAACGCGCGCCGCTACACCGTCGGCGAGCCGATCACGCTCGTGCAGAACCGCAACCTCACCTCGACGGGATTCCGCCGCGCAGGCCGCACCGCCCCGGGCGAGTTCGACCTCGACGACGCCACCGCCATCGCCGCGGATGCCGCAGCGCTCGGCGCCACCGAGATCTGCATCCAGGGTGCGCTCCGCGGTGACGAAGACCCCGTCGGGTATCTCGACCTCGTGCGGGCCGTGAAGCGCGGGGCTCCCGGCATCCACGTGCACGCCTACCGCCCCCTCGACGTCCGCGATCTCGCCGAGCGCGGGGGCCTCGGGCTCGGCGGAGCTCTCGCGGCGATGCGCGAGGCGGGCGTCGACACCGTGCCGGGGACGGGTGTGAAGGTCCTCAGCGAGCGTGTGCGCGCCCTCGTCGCCCCGGGCGACCTCGAGGTCGACCGGTGGGTCGAGGCCATCACGGCGGCCCACCGCGCCGGCTTCCGCTCGACCTCGGTGCTGTTCTACGGTCACGTCGAGACCGCCGAGGAGCGCGTCGCGCACGTGCGGCGCCTGCGCGACATCCAGGCCGACACCCGCGGCTTCGCCGAGTTCGTGCCCATCCCCCTCCCCGGCGGCGACGTGCCCCTCGTGGCGGGTCGGGCGCCGATCGACGAGCACCGCGCAATGGTCGCCGTGTCGCGGCTCATGCTCTCGGGCAGCATCTCGCACGTGCAGATCCCGTGGACGCGCGTCGGACGCGAGACTGCCGGCGTGCTGCTGCGCTCGGGCGGCGACGACCTCGGCGGCACCCTGTACGACGGGCGGGTCCTTCCCGACGCGGGCATCGAGCAGGGCCTGGAGCTTCCGGTCGCCGCGGCCGAGCGCATCGCGCGCAGCCTGATGCGACCGTTCCGGCTGCGCACCACCGACTACCGGGTCACCACCCCGTACGTCGTGACCAGCGGGGGAACCCGGTTCCCCCCGTCCGCCGGCGGGCCCCGGGCATGAGGATCATCGACGTTGCGATCGTCGGTGCCGGCTTCGCCGGACTCGCCATGTCCGGCGCCTTGCGCCGGGCCGGACGCGACGACATCGTCGTTCTCGAACGCGCCGACGACGTCGGGGGCACCTGGCGCGACAACACCTACCCGGGCGTCGCGTGCGACGTGCCCGCGCACCTGTACAGCCTGGCGGCCCACCCGAACGCCGGCTGGTCGCGCACCTTCGCATCGGGCAGCGAGATCCAGTCATACCTCCGCGGCGTCGCCGCCCGCGAGGGCCTCGGCGATCGGCTGCGGCTGCGAACGCCCCTCCTCGGAGCCGAATGGGATGCCGACGACGCGGTCTGGCGCATCGACACGGGGGCTGCGCCCGTCGTCGCCCGCTCGCTCGTGCTGGCGTGCGGACGCCTCACCGAGCCGCATGTCCCCGGCGTCCCGGGCCTGGAATCCTTCGACGGCCCGATCTTCCACACCGCGCGCTGGGACCACGACGTCGATCTCACCGGCCAGCGCGTCGCGGTCGTCGGCACCGGAGCCAGCGCCGTGCAGCTCGTGCCCGAGCTCGCCCGTCGCGGCGCCCACGTGACGCTGTTCCAGCGCACGCCCGCGTGGATCGTCCCCCGTGGGGGCGGCGACATCGCCGACGCCGACCGAGAGCACCTCGCCGCGAACCCGGGCGCACTCGCCCGACTGCGCGCCGACCTCTACGCCGAGGGCGAGCAGCGTTTCGCCTCACGCTCGGGTGACGCCGCGGCATCCGCCGCCGCTCGAGCCGTGGCCCTCGAACACCTGCACGCGCAGGTCGCCGATCCGGAGCTGCGCGCAGCCCTCACCCCCGACTACGCCTTCGGCTGCAAGCGCGTGCTGCTGTCGGACGCCTTCTATCCGGCTGTGGCCTCGGATGCCGTGACCCTCGAGCCCACGGCTCTGGCCGCGATCGACGGCTCGACGCTGACCGCCGCGAGCGGGCGCATCCACGACGCGGACGTCCTCGTGCTTGCGACCGGGTTCGCCTCGACGCAGCAGCCCTACGCCGACCTCGTCCGCGGTGAGGACGCGACGCTCGCCGCGCACTGGTCGCGGGGCATGACGTCGTTCGGCTCGACGGTGGTGGCCGGCTTCCCCAATCTGTTCGTCCTGAACGGCCCGAACGCGAGCCTCGGCCACAACTCCGCCGTCCTCATGGCCGAGGAGCAGTCCGCGTACGTCGTGCGCGCGCTCTGCGAGCGCGACCGCCGCCCCGAACCCGTGCTGCGCGTGCGGCCCGAGGCCGAGGCGGCCTACACCGACGAGATCGCCGCGGCCGCGGCATCCACCCCGTGGCTGACCGGCGGGTGCCGCAACTGGTACGTCGACGACCGCTCAGGACGACTGACCCTGCTGTGGCCCGGCACCGTACGGGCGTTCCACGAGCGACTGGCGGGCGCGGACGGGTCGGAGTTCGAGCCCGCACCCACCGCCGTGGCGACTGAGCCCGTCGAAGCCCCCCACCCCTCCACCCCCATGCCTAGGAGAAACCGATGACCGTTCCCTTGCGTTTCGGATACAAGGCCTCGAGCGAGCAGTTCGGCCCGAACGAGCTGCTCGACTTCGGCGTGCTGGCAGAAAAGATGGGCTTCGACTCCGTCTTCCTCTCCGACCACCTGCAGCCCTGGATGCACGACGGCGGGCACGCCCCCAACGCCCTCCCCTGGCTCGGTGCCCTGGGCGCCCGGACCGAGCGCGTGATCATCGGCACGAGCGTGCTGACCCCCACGTTCCGGTACCACCCCGGGGTGATTGCGCAGGTGTTCGCGACCCTCGGCGTGATGTACCCGGGTCGGGTGGTGCTCGGCGTCGGCACCGGCGAGGCCCTCAACGAGGTCACCCTCGGCCTCGAGTGGCCCGAGCCGCCCGAGCGCTTCCAGCGTCTCAAAGAGGCGATCACGATCATCAACGAGCTGTGGTCGGGCGAGCGGGTCACCTACGAGGGCACCTATTACTCGGTGAAGGATGCCACCATCTACGACCGCCCCGCGCAGAAGGTGCCGATCTACATCGGAGCCTCCGGCCCCGCCGCCACACGCTTGGCCGGACGCATCGCCGAGGGGTACATCACCACGAGCGGCAAGGATCCCTCCCTCTATACCGACACGCTCCTCCCCGCGCTCGACGACGGCCTGTCGAAGGCCGGGCGCACGCGCGACGACGTCGACACGCTCATGGAGGTGAAGGTGTCGTACCACCCCGACCATGACACCGCTCTCGAGAACACCCGCTTCTGGGCACCGCTCGCTCTCAGCGCCGACGAGAAGATGAGCGTGCACGACCCCCTCGAGATGCAGCGCCTCGCCGCCGAACTTCCCATCGAGCGGGTGGCATCGCGGTTCATCGTCTCGACCGACCCTGACGAGCACGTCGAGCGCATCGCCCGCTACGTAGATCTGGGCTTCCGCCACCTCGTGTTCCACGACCCCGGACACGACCAGGAGGAGTTCCTCCGCATGTACGGCGAAGAGATCCTGCCCCGCCTGCGCGCGCGCTTCGCCTGAGCGCCCACCCGGCGATGTCGCGGGTTCGGCGCACAATGGAAGCGATGAACACCCCTGACGCTGCCGGATGGACGATCATCATCCCGGTCAAACCTGCCGCCGTGGGCAAGTCGCGCTTGAGCGATGTCGGGACCGATCGCGAGGCCCTCGCGCGCGCCATCGCCCTCGACACCATCGCCGCGGCCGCCGCGGCCGCCCTTGTCGCCCGGGTCATCGTCGTCACCGACGACGCGGGTGTTCGGGCGGAGCTGCGTCGCGCGCGCAACATCGACGTGATCCCCGAGGGCGACACCCGCGGCCTCGACGCCGCCATCGCACTGGGCGCCGCTGCGGCCGGCCAGGACACTCCGCGCGCCGCGCTGCTCGGCGACCTCCCCGCCCTGCGCGCCGCCGATCTCGACCTCGCGCTGGAGCTCGCGGCATCCGTCGAGCGGGGTCTGGTTCCGGATGCCGAGGCCTCCGGCTCGACCCTCGTCACCGCCCGTGCGGGGGCGGTGTGGGTCTCAGCGTTCGGTGAGGACTCCGCCGGTCGCCACCGCCTCCTCGGCTGCACCGTCCTCGCCGTCGAGCGCGACTCGACGCTCCGCCGCGACGTCGATACCGCCGCGCAGCTGTCGGAGGCCGTGGCCCTGGGCGTCGGCCCGCGGACGTCCGCGGTACTCGCCGCCGCCGCGGCCTGACCGGGACGCTCCCCCGCCGCACGCGATACCCGCAGAATCGCCGCTTCCTCGCAGATCACGGCCACCCAGATGCGAGCATCCCGCGGATGTGCGGCCGAGCGCGCTCAGGCGCCGAGCGCCGCCTCCGCGATCGCCGCCGACGTCTCCTCGTCGCGCATCCACAGCGGCGCGACCACGGCACGGATCCCCGCAGCCTCCACCTCGGGCGCGGCATCCGCGTCCTCCTCCGCGAGCAGCCACGCGTCCAACACACCGCCTGTTGACCGCGCCGCGTAATGCTGCGCCACCGCGGCGGCGGTCGTCTCCACGCCGATCGCGGTCAGGCACACATCGGCCATCCCCCGCACGACGCGCCCGCCGATGATCGGCGAGACCCCGACGACCCGGGCCGAGGTCGCCCGCAACGCCTCGCGGATTCCGGGAACCGCGAGAATCGGCCCGATCGAGACGACGGGGTTCGACGGTGCGAGCAGCACCACGTCGGCCGTCGCGATGGCATCCGTCACTCCCGGAGCCGGCACGGCATCCGCGATTCCGGGGTTCTCGAACGCGCGCGGGACGAGCTTCGCGCGGTGCCGCGTCCACCACTCCTGGAAGTGCAGGCGCCCCCCGTCCTCGAGCAGCACGTGCGTGTCGACCTCGGTGTCGGTCATGGGCAACAGACGGATGCCGAGCGGCCACCGGTCCGCCATGCGGGCGAGCACCTGGGTGGGGGTGAGACCCTCGCGCAGCCACCCGGTGCGCGCCAGGTGGGTGCCGAGGTCGAGGTCGCCCAGGGTGAACCAGGGCCAGCCGGCGCCCCATGCCTGTAGCTCCTCGTTGACGCGCTCGGTGTCGCCCGCGCGACCCCATCCGCGCACGGTGTCGTTCTGCCCCGCCAGCGCGTAGGTGATCGAGTCGACGTCGGGCTGCAGCCGCACGCCCGAGAGCCAGAGATCGTCGCCGGTGTTGACCACGACGGTGGCCTCGGGCACGCCCACCCGACGGAGCGCCGCCCGCACGCCGAGCGTGAACTTCGCTCCCCCGACTCCACCGGCGAGCACGACGACACGGGGCTGAGAAGGACGCATCCCTCCAGTCTCGCACCCGGCCCGGCTCGCCCGCCTTCGCCCGCGTCGCGGCGCTACTGCGCGAGCAGCGTCGGATCCAGCGCCTCCGCCGCGGCCTTGGCGGCGCCCGGCAGCGCGCCGAGAACGTGCTCGAGCGCGGCATCGTCGTGCGCGGCGGTGAGGAACCACGCCTCGAACACGCTCGGGGGCAGCGAGACACCGGCATCCAGCATCGAATGGAAGAACGACGCGTAGCGGTAGGACTGCTGCGTGAGCGCCGTGGCGTAGTCGAGCGGTACTTCGGGCAGGAAGGCGACACCGAAGAGCGACCCCGCGCGCGGAACGGCGTGCACGACCCCCTCGGCCGTCAGCGCGGCGTCGAGCGCATCGGCGACACGGGTGGCGGCGGCGTCCACGGCCGCGTAGACCTCGGGGGTCGCCAAGCGCAGCGTCGCCAGGCCCGCGGCGACCGACAGCGGGTTCCCCGACAGCGTTCCCGCCTGGTACACCGGGCCGAGCGGCGCGAGGTGGTCCATGATCTCGGCGCGGCCCGCGAGCGCCGCCAGCGGCATCCCCCCGCCGACGACCTTGCCGTAGGTGAGGATGTCGGGCAGGTACGTCTCGCCCCGCGAGGCCTGCAAACCCCAGAAACCGGCGGAGTGCACGCGGAAGCCGGTGAGCACCTCATCCATGATGAGCAGGGCGCCGTGGCCGTGCGCGATGTCGGCGAGCGCGGCGTTGAAGCCGGGCAGCGGCGGTACGACGCCCATGTTGGCCGAGGCCGCCTCTACGATGATCGCGGCGATGTTCTCGCCGTGCACCGCGAACACCTCGCGCACCGCGTCGAGGTCGTTGTAGGGCAGCACGAGCGTCTGCGCGGCGATGGGGGCGGGAACGCCCGCCGAGCCGGGGAGGGCGAGCGTGGCGACGCCGGAGCCGGCGGCGGCCAGCAGCCCGTCGGAGTGCCCGTGGTAGTGCCCGGCGAACTTGATGAGCAGGTCGCGGCCCGTGACGCCGCGAGCCAGACGGATGGCCGTCATCGTGGCCTCGGTGCCGGTCGAGACCAGGCGCACCTTCTCGATGGGCTTCAGCTCACCCACCTGCACGCGATGCGCGATGAGGTCGGCCAGCTCCACCTCGGCCCCCGTGGGCGCACCGAACGACAGACCCCGGGATGCCGCAGCCCGCACCGCCTCGACCACCTCGGGATGCGCGTGACCGAGCAATGCCGGACCCCATGACGCGACGAGGTCGACGTACTCCCGCCCCGCGGCATCCGTGATCCGGGCGCCGGACGCCGACTGCACGAACCGCGGCGTTCCGCCCACGGAGCCGTACGCGCGCACGGGCGAGTTCACCCCGCCCGGGATAACGTCCTTGGCACGGGCGAACCACTGGTCGTTGAGGTCTGTCATATGTCTATTTTCCCCACTGCACGCGCGCGAGTCGCCAAGATCGGTCGCTTCCGCGGACAGCGAAGCGACACATCTTGGCGACTCGCGCGAGGAGAGAGGCTAAAGCTCGGCGCGCAGCCAGCGGGCGGCCTCGACAGCCCAGTAGGTCAGGATCGCGTCGGCGCCGGCGCGACGGATCCCGAGCAGGCTTTCGAGGATCGCGCCGCGGCGGTCGATCCAGCCGTGGGCGGCGGCGGCCTCGACCATCGCGTACTCCCCCGACACCTGGTAGGCCCACACGGGCACGTCGACCGAGGCTTTCACGTCGGCGAGCACGTCGAGGTACGGCAACGCCGGCTTGACCATGACCACGTCGGCGCCCTCTTCGACATCGAGCAACGCCTCGCGGACGCCCTCGCGGCCATTGCCGGGATCGAGCTGGTACGAGCGACGGTCACCCTTCAGCTGCGAGTCGACGGCCTCGCGGAAGGGGCCGTAGAACGCCCCGGCGTACTTCGCCGAATACGCCAGGATCAGCGTGTCGGTGATGCCCTCGGCATCCAGCGCCTCGCGTACGGCGCCGACCTGGCCGTCCATCATGCCCGACAGACCGAGCATTGCCGAGCCCGCGCGCGCCTGCGCGAGACCCATCGCGGTGTAGCGCTCGAGGGTCGCATCGTTGTCGACCGCCCCGTCGGCACGCAGGACGCCGCAGTGCCCGTGATCGGTGAACTCGTCGAGGCACAGATCGGTCTGCACGACCACCGCGTCACCGACCTCGGCCACGACCGCCTCGGTGGCGCGGTTCAGGATGCCGTTCGGGTCGTCGGCGCCGGAGCCCACCGCGTCGCGGGTCTCGGGCACACCGAACAGCATGACCCCCCCGACGCGCTCCTCGGCGGCCTCGGCGACGGCGCGGCGGAGCGAGTCGAGGGAATGCTGCACGATCCCCGGCATCGAGCCGATGGGGCTCGGCTCGGCGATACCTTCGCGCACGAACATCGGCAGCACGAGCTGCGAGGGCACGAGGTGCGTCTCGCGGGCCAGGCGTCGGACGGCCGGGGTGCGACGCAGACGCCGCGGGCGGTGCTCGGGAAAACTCACGGGGTCGATTCGGTGGGGACGGGGAACCGCGCGACCGCCTCGATGAGCGCGTCGACGGTCTGCCGCTCGGCGACGACGTCGACACTGAGCCCGGCGCGCTTGGCGTCTTTGGCGGTGCGCGGTCCGATGGCGGCGATGACGGTGGAGGCCGGGATGTCGGGGAACTGCTCGACGACCTGTTCGGCGACCGAGCCGCTGGTGACGAGGATGGCGTTGATGCGGCCCGAGTGCACGTCGCCCGCGATCTTCTCCGACGCGGGCACGCCGACGGTCCGGTACGCCACCACGCTGCGCACATCGTGGCCTGCCTCGATGAGCAGGCGTGTGAGGACGGGCTTGGCGATCTCGCTGCGCAGGGTGAGCACCGTGCGCGGCTCGGATTCGAGGTCGATCATCTGCTCGGCCATGCCCTGAGCGGAGTTGTCGCGCTCGGGCACGAGGTCGACGCGGTAGCCGACCGTCTGCATCGCTGCGGCCGTGGTCTCACCCACGACGGCGACCCGCGTCTGCGCGGGGATGACCGCCTTGTAGGCGTAGAGCACGTCGACGGTGGTGGCGCTGGTGAGGGTGAGCCAGTCGAATGCACCCGCGGCGAGATCTGCGAGGGCCTGATCGAGGGTGGCCTGATCGTTCGTAGGGGCGAAGTTGATCAGCGGCGCGATGACCGGAACAGCTCCGACCTGTCGCAGGCGCGCAGCGACACTGTCGCCCCAGGGCCCGCCGCGCGGCACGAGGACGCGCCGGCCGGCGAGCGGTTTGGGCACGCTGCCCGTCGTGGGGTTCGGCGTATGCCGGTGGCCTTCATTCATGTGGTCGACTCTCGTGGTACCAGGTCGGCCGCCCCGCGTTCGAGCAGCCGACGCGCGGCTTCTCGGCCCATACGCGTTGCCCGCGTGATGGGTCCCCCGTCGTCGGCAGCATCCGCTCCATTGCCACTGCCAGGTTCCCGAGCATACCCCGTGCCGAGACGCACCGTTCGATCGATACCGATCCGGTGCGACCCGTCGAGCGCGTAAACGATGGCGCGCAGCCGCAGGTCACCGTCGGCGATCGCGGCGTGCGTGCCCACCGGGGCGCTGCATCCGGCATCCAGTGCCGAGAGCACCGTGCGCTCCGCCGTGACGGCGACGCGGGTGTCCTCATCGTCGAGCCGGGCGAGGGCGGCGCGCACCTCGGGGTCGATGTCGGTGCGGGTCTCGACGGCCAGCGAGCCCTGCCCCGGAGCGGTCGGCCACTCGCTCAGCCCCAGCTCTTCGGCGAAGAGTCCGCCGAGGTCGCCGCCGAGGCGCGAGATGCCCGCGGCGGCCAGGATCACGGCATCCAGGTCTCCGTCGCGCACCCGCGCGAGACGCGAATCGACGTTGCCGCGGATGTCACGGATGTCGAGCCGCGGGTTGTGTCGCAGCGCCTGCGCGACGCGGCGGGGCGACCCCGTTCCGACGCGGGCTCCCGGGGCCAGCGAACCGAGCGGCGTGCCGTCGCGCGTGACGACGACGTCGCGGGCGTCCTCCCGCGCGGGAGTCGCCGCGATCACCAGGCCCTCGGGCTGCACGGTCGGCAGGTCTTTCAACGAGTGCACCAGGAAGTCGCACCGGTCGGCGGCGAGCGCCTCGCGCAGACCGTTCGCGAACACCCCGCGTCCGCCCAGTTGCGACAGCGAGGCGCGATTGACGTCTCCCTCCGACACGATCGGGACCAGCTCCACCGCGCGCCCCGACACCGCAGCCACGGCGTCGGCGACCGTCTGCGACTGCGTCATCGCGAGGGCGCTCCGACGCGTGCCGAGCCGCAGGGGAGCGCTCACTGCAGGATCTCGGGGATCTCGTCGAGGGTGACGAGACGGCCGGTGTAGAACGGCACCTCCTCGCGGACGTGCCGGCGGGCTTCGGTGTATCGCAGGTCGCGCATCATGTCGACGAGGTCGGTGAGCACGTCGGCTTCCATGGGCAGCAGCCACTCGTAGTCGCCGAGGGCGAAGGATGCCACGGTGTTGGCGATGACGCCGCGGTACTGCGAGCCCTTCTTGCCGTGCTCGATGAGCATCTCGCGCCGCTCCTCCTCGGGCAGCAGGTACCACTCGTAGCTGCGCACGAACGGGTAGAGGCACAGCCACTGCTGCGCCTCGATGCCGCGGAGGAACCCCGGCACGTGCGAGCGGTTGAACTCCGCGTCGCGGTGGACGCCCATGGCGTTCCAGGTGGGCAGGAGGTTCTTCAGCAGTTCGGTACGGCGCAGCCGCCGCAGGTCGCGCTGGAGAGCCTGCGGGTCTTCGCCGTGCAGCCAGACCATGAGGTCGGCATCGGCGCGCAGGCCGCTGACGTCGTAGAAGCCGCGGACCGTGACGCCGTCGGCCTCGACGAGCGAGACCAGGTCGGCGAGTTCGGTCGCCTCGCTCGCGGTGACCGGGTTCTCGGGGTCGCGGCGGAAGACCGCCCACAGCGTGTACACGGAAGGAGAGCTGTCGTGGGACATGCCTCCTAGTTTCGTCTCGCCACGGCGGCGGGCCAAACCGGTTGACTCACCGGTGGACGACTGACAGGTGCGGGGCGACACCGGCCATTGGTACTGTGCGACGACGGCGTCGGGGGATGCCATCGCAAAGGGGTGCGCCATGTGGCTCTACGACCTGCCGCTGTCCGTGGGCCTGCCGATCTTCATCGCGGTCGTGGTCGGCGGTTCGTGCGCGATCCTGCTGATCCTGCGCAAGTGGGTCTTCCGGGTCGCGCCGCAGGGCGAGGAATGGGATCGCGTGCTCAGCTATGCGGTCGGCGCCTACGGCGTCTTCTACGGCGTGACCCTGGCGCTCATCGCCGCGGCCGCCTACGGCAACTTCACCGAGGTCGACGGGGTGGTGCTCGAGGAGTCCTCGACGCTCGCCGCTCTCTACCGCACCGCAGCCCTCCTGCCGGAGCCGGAGTCCACGCAGCTGCAGCAGCAGATCACCCTGTACACGCGCGACGTCATCGATCTGGACTGGCCGTTGCAGCGGCAGCTGCAGATCCCCGCCGAGACGGATGCCAACATCACGGCGATGCAGCAGGCGATCGCCGCCGTGCAGCCCACGTCGCCCGCCGAAATCTTGTACGTGCAGCAGTCGCTCGACCAGTTCCACATGCTGGTGGAGAACCGCCGGGAGCGCATCGCGCTGACCCACCTTGCACTGCCCAGTGTGCTGTGGATCGTGCTGGCCGTCGGTGCGGTGTTGAACGCCATCCTCATCGGCTTGATCGAGGTGCGGAACCTCCGCGTGCACCTGCTGATGTCGGGCATGCTGGCGCTCTTCGTCGCCCTGCTGCTGTACGCCATCGCCGGCTTCGATCACGCGTACGCCGGCCCCATCGCCGTGACCCCGGAGTACTTCGAAGACCTGTTGCAGGGCCTGTTCGTCTCTGAACCGTGACCCGCAGCGGACTCCTGAGCGTGTCGAGGTGTCGGCGGCTGCCCGGGCCGGTCGAGTCGCTCCCCGCGCAGGTTCCGGTGGCGCCGACCTCCCCCGCCTGCCACAGTGAACTGCGCCCCCGCGCGACGACCCGAAATGATTCGAGGCCCCATGCTCCGCTCGCGCACCCCCGGACGATCCCGCCGCTTCCTGAAGTACCCGGCTGCCGTCCTCGCGGGCGCGGTCATCGTCGCCGGGAACGTGGCAGCGGCCCCCGCGCCCGCGCAGGCCGCGTGGGAGGACGACGCGCAGAGCTGGATCGCGAGCATGCAGACCGGACTCGGATGGGCCGAGGGACTGTTCGGCCTCAAGACCGGACCGTGGAACACCGCTCTCTCGATCGCCTCCCCGTTGATCTCGGCGATCTTCGGCGGATCGTCCGCTCCGTCGATCGGCGACGTGCTGGAACGCCTGAAGCAGCTCGACGACATCGAGCACAAGATCGATCAGGTGCAGAATTCGCTCGTGACGATCGAGGCGGAGATCGCCACGGTCGGCCAGGACGTCCTCACCGGCACCTGCGCCGTGCAGGCCAGCCGACCGCGCGACTACCTGACCAAGCTGGCTGCCGCGAACGACGCCTACGCGAATGTCGTCGACAAGATCGACGAGGTGCGCCTAGGCACGGCCGGCGAGGACGACCTGAAGGTCGCGATCAACTCCTTCATCGCGTACACGACGGGCGAGAGCGAGGCCATCCTTCCGGACCACAGCGCCTTCGCGGAATCCCTCCGCAGCGTGCATTCGGACATGGGTACGACCGGCGGCGTCGCGGGCATCATCCAGAGCTGCGGACGGGCTTATCTCAACGACTGGAAGATCGGGAACACCTCCGCAGCGGCACTGAGCGGGATGCCGGCGACCGCTCACGGCGCGTGGCTCGACGATCGCGACTACTACGACCCTCTGCAGAAGCTCGTCTCGTTCTGGCAGACCGCCGTCGCGCAGGGCACCTACCTCCACCAGCAGGCATCCCTTATGCGGGTCAGCAGGGACTACGTCACCGCCCACGGCCCCCTCAGCGTCGAGGATTCCGCGAGGGTGTGCGCCCTGGCGAAGACGAACGGCCCGGCGATGGCGAGAGCCACGTGCGACGGCGGCCTGACGCTGGCGAAGACCATCTACAACGGGTTCGCGGCCGAGTGGCGCGAGGTGGGGGTGCCGATCAGCGACGCGAACGTCGTGATGAGCATGGGCACGGATGTGACCGGCCTGTCCTACCAATCCACCGCACCCCGGGCAGCCGGGACCTCAGCCGACGATCCCCTCCCCTCGGCCGGAACGCCGGTGGGGGTGGCATCCCGGGTGTGGGCGAGGGATCCCTCGACCTTCCCGGCGGCGTGGACGACCGGGACCTGGTCGACGACCGCCGGCGCCGTCTCGGCCTACGGGATCGACGGATTCGTCCCCGCGGGATCACAGCAGTGGTCCGACCTGAGCAACGGCTACCGCGCGACGCACCCGACAGTGCAGACCACGACACGGGAAGAGGCCATGCGCTGGCGGTCGGGGAGCGGATGGCAGAACTCCGGTGTGGCCCCCTTCGCCCCGCTGGACATTCTCACGACCATGAAGGATGCCGTGGCTCCGGCGCCCGCGGGCACCGATGCCTCGCACGCCTTCACGGTGAAGTCGGATGCGACCGTCTGGATGCCGAACGAGGCGGCCAGTCACGACTTCCCGATGTGGCGGAGTCCGATACCGGAGTGGTCCCGGGGCACGGGCCTGTCGTTCCCGCACTCGCGACTGTGGATGAATGTCGACTTCGCGCCGCGCGTGCTGGACGACGCGAAGATGAGCGTCAAGTGCTTCGTCGCGACACAGGACGGCGCCGTATGTCACGAGTCGGTGGGGTCGTGGTGGGTGAACCGGCTCTCGATCGAGGGGGCCATGTCCGTGCAGAACGCGTACCGCGTCACGCCCGTGAACCCCGACATCGACAGCATGGTGATGGTCGACAGGAAACGCGAGTGCCGCGGCCAGCCGAACATCGACGAGGAATGCGCGACCATCATCGACCTGATGTACGCCACTCGCGGCGAATCGTTCAGCCAGGGGGCTCCCTCCTGGCTCGCCGCGATCGACGCGGCCAACGGGGAGCATTACGAAGGGGACCCCGCCGTCACCCGGACACTCTGGCCGAGCGCTCCCGTCCCGGACTGCGCCCTCACCACCTGGGGCGCGAAGACCCGGTGCGGGCCCGCCCTGGAAGCGTGGATCACGTCGCACGTCCCCAACCCGAGCCTGAGCGGTCCCGTCGCCACTACCGACGTCACCGTCGACCGGGCGGCCGGTGGAACCGCTGTATGCGTCGCCCCCGCCTGGAGCACGTCCTCGGCGATGCAGTACAGCGATGTGGCATGGACAGCGTGGTCGCGCACCGGGAAGCCCTTCACCAAGGTGGTCCCGTTCGGTACGCATCTCGATCTGCTCGCCCTCGTGACGGAGGCGGGATGGAACACGGGCGGCACCGCCGGCGAGTCGGGGCGGATCACCTTCCGCTGCTCCTTCACCGCCCGCACTGCCGAGGTGGCGAACGAGACGGAGGTGCGCAGCGCGACCGTCGCCGCCGTCCGCGTGGACGATCGCTTCGACTTCCCCAGCGTCGGCGTGGGAACGCCGGGCGGTTCGGGAGCCACCCCCGGTCCGGGCGCCGTCCCGGACCCGTCCGGCGCGGGACCGGTCGGCGCGGGACCGGTCGGCGCGGGACCGGTCGGCACCATATGGTCGTCCGCGTCGGGCCCCTCCGCGCACGACACGGCGACACGGTCGACCGGTGCGTCGGATCGGACGGCCCTGGCGAACTCCGGGATCGGCGTGGACCCCTGGCGAGGAGTCGGAGTCACCATCGCCCTACTCGCCCTCGGCGCGATTCTGATCGTCTTCGTCCGGACTCGACGGTCGAGACGGAGCGCATAACCCTCCGCGCACGACCGGCGGCCGGACTTGCGCCGGATCGCGCACACCCCGCGCCCGCCCCGCCGCAAGCCGGGTCGGATCCGCCGCAAGACGGGTCAGACCCTCCGCCAGCCGGCTCGGGCCCGCCGCGTCCGCGAGCCGGGTCAGTCCCCCGCCCGCTTGGCATCCGACGGGCCTCGCCACAGAAACGGGGAGGACGCCCCCGCGAGGGCGTCCTCCCCGCGGGAAGCTCTTCTGGCGCGTGGGCGGGTGCCTACCGCGTGTAGGCGCGGACGATCCCCCACACAGCGAGGCCGACGAGCGCGGCGACACCCGCCACCGCCGCGGCGGCCACGGACGGGTTCTGCTGAGCCTTGGCGCGCACTTCGCTGACCGTGCGGTCGACCGCATCACTCGCGCGACGCGGCACGTTCGCCTTGACTTCGATCGCCGCCAGCGCGGCCTTCAATTCGGCGCGGGCTGACTCGACCGGGTCGGCGATGCCCAGCGGCACCGCGGTGCGGGGCACGGGAACGGGACGATCAATACTCATCACGGGCCTCCTTGACGATGCGGACGTCCTCGGCGATGGCCTTGCCCGGGTTCTCCCGGTTCGCGAGCTTCTTGAACCGCAGGTAGCCCAGCAGCGCGAGGATCGCGGTGATGACGACCATCACACCGAAGACGACGAGGGCGGACAGCCAGACGGGCCACCACGAAGACAGCCCCGCGATGACGAAGGCGAAGAAGACCGGAACGGCCCAGAACAGCACGATCAGGGCGCCGACGAACCAGCCGGCGCCGATCCCGGCATCCTTCGCCGTGCGCTGCGCCCACGCTTTCGCTCCGTTGATCTCGGCGATGACGAGGTTGCGCACCAATTCGGGGATGTCGCCGAGCAGCGTGAAGAGGCTGTCGTCCGAGCGGTCGCGGAATCCGCGAGGAGTGGTCATGCGGGTCAGCTTCCCGACGCGTCGGAGCCGCTCTTGGCCGCCTTCGCTCGCGCGGTGGCCGTCTTCTCGGCCTGCTTGGCGTCGTCGACGGAATCTTCGACCACGTCGGCGACCTCGGATGCCGACCGCTTCGCGGCGCGGGCCGCGCGCTCGGCGCGCTCCTGGACGGTGCCGGACTGGCTGGCGGCGCCGGTGACCGACTTCGCTCCCTTCCACACCACACCCGGAACGGACTTGAGAGCGGAGACGCCGAGCGCCTTCACTTTCTCGACCTGTCCCTGTACGGCGGGCTGCTCCCAGACCTTCTCGGCCTGCTCCTTGATCTGCTCGTAACGCTGGCGGCCGGCGCGTGCTCCGAGCACGTAGCCCGCCACGAGTCCGACGACGAGTGCTGCTTTGCCCCTCATGGGGTCTCCTCACGCTCGATCGAGTGCTGGTCGAGTCTCACAGTAGTCATGTATGCCGTCTCCGGCATCCGCCCTTGACAGCACGTCCCACATCGACGAGTCACGCCGACCGTCAGCTCTGCCAGAGCGCGGCGCTGCGAACGCGATCCGCTTCGTCGCGCGCGTCGGGGATCACCTGCGCCAGCCCGGTGCCCGAGATCCAGGCTCCCATGGCGCCGAGACCCGAGACGGCTCGGATCGCCCCGCGCGCTGCCGCGGTGACGGCGGCGCGGCCGATCGCCGCGGCGGGCTGCGACTGCACGTAGCGCGAACGGTGCGCGGCGATGAGAGCGGATGCCGACAGCTCGACGCCGAGCAGAGCCGCCGCCTCCGACAGCGCGAGGCGTGCCGCGGCATCGTCGTCGAGCGCCGCGGTGGCCGGCTCTTCGCCCTGCGCACCGAAAGACACCCGCACCACGTGGACGCCGGGCTCGGTGGCATCCCGCACCCAGTCCCACTTCGCGCTCGAGTGGGTGAGGGCCTTGGCGGTGTGACTGCCGGGGACCGTGAGCACCCCGGTCCCGCGGGGAGCGAGATCGAGCGCCGGGGCATTCACCACCAGGGTCACCACCTCCACGATCGGGGCGATCGGGTCGGCGATCTCGAGACCGGGGACCACGGGGGCCAGCAGCGCTCGCGCGGGCCCCTCGGGCAGGGCCACGATGACGGCTCGCGCGGCGAGCGGCTCGTCGTCGACCGAGGTCGTCACCGACCACACGCCATCGGTGTGGGAGAGGCTTTCGGCGGAGACGCCGGTGCGCAGATCGACGAAGTTCTCACGGAGGTCGGCGACGAGCGCGTCGACGAGGCGCGACATCCCGCCCGCGATGCCCTCGACCGCTCCGCCGGGGGCCGGGCCCTTCCCCGCCGGCACCGGCACGTCGGAGGCCGGCGCGTCGGCGGCTCGTGCTCCCGACCGACGCGCGCGCAGCTCGGCGACGGCGCCCGTCAGCGAACCGGTGCGGGTGAGTGCGGCGTTCAGACCCGGAGCGGCCAGGTCCACGTCGATGTCGTCGGGGCGCGCGGAGTAGACGCCGCTGGTGACGGGGGCGACCAGACGGTCGAGCACCCGAGAGCCCAGGCGTGAGCGCACGAGCCTGCCGAGGCTGTGCGCGTGCCCGATGGTCAGCGGCGGGCGCACCCGATCGACGTAGGCGCGCCACGCGCCCGCCCAGCCGATGATGCGCCGCACGTCGGGGGCGAAGGGATTGTCGGGGATGCCGAGCACCCCACCCTTCGGCAGCGGCGCGGCCCCGACGCCCGGGACCCCCGCCACCCATGCCCCCGCCGGGTTCGGCGACACGATCTGATCGCCGAGATCGAGCTCGATGAGCAGATCGCGCACGACGCCGCCGCGGGTCGCGTAGCTCTCGGCCCCGACGTCGAGGGTCACCCCGCCCACCTCGGCCGAGCGAAGAACGCCGCCGAACCCGCCGGATGCCTCGAGCACGGTGACCTGCAGCCCCACCTTGGCGCACTCGCGCGCGGCGACGAGGCCCGAGACACCGCCGCCGATCACGATCACTCGCGTCTCGTGCGCGTGCTGGACCAAGCGGTCGAGGGCGTCGTTCACGCGTCTTCTCCGTGCGAGTCTGCGCGGGTCCCCCCGTGCGCGTGCGCGACGATGCGCGTGAGCACCTCGGGATCGGTGTCGGGCGGCACGCCGTGGCCGAGGTTCAGCACGTGCGCGCGCGCCGCGCGGCCGCGCGCCAGCACGTCGTCGACATGGGCTTCGAGCACCGGCCACGGCGCACCGAGGAGCGCCGGGTCGATGTTGCCCTGCAGGGTCACATCGGGCCCCACGAGGGATGCCGCCTCATCGAGCGGCATCCGCCAGTCGACACCGACCGCGTCGGCAAGGCCACTGAGGCGCATGTCGTCGAGGAAGGCGCCGGTTCCGACGCCGAAGTGGATGCGAGGGACTTCGATACCCTCGAGCGCCTCGTGCGAGTGCGGAGCGATGAACTCACGGAACGTGGCGGGCGAGAGCGACCCCGCCCACGAATCGAAGAGCTGCACGGCCTGGGCACCGCCGTCGATCTGGGCGTCGAGGAAGGCGCGCGACACCTTCGCAAGCCAGCCGGCCAGACGGTGCCACGACGCGGGATCGGCGTGCATCATGCCCCGGGCGCGCAGGTGCTCCTTCGACGGACCGCCCTCGACGAGGTACGCGGCCAGGGTGAAGGGCGCTCCGGCGAAGCCGATGAGGGGCACCGAATCGCTCAACTCCGCGACCACCCGCCGGGCCGCCTCGCGCACCGGCTCGGCCGCCGCGGCCACATCCGCGGGGTCGATCGCCGTGATCCGCTCGACATCGGCGACGGTGCGCACCGGATCGGCGAACACCGGGCCGCGTCCGGGCTCGATGACCACGTCGACGCCCGCGAGACGCAGCGGCACGACGATGTCACTGAAGAAGATGGCGGCGTCCACGTCGTGACGGCGGATCGGCTGCAGAGTGATCTCGGCTGCGAGGTCGGGGGTGAGGCACGCGTCGAGCATGCGCGTGCCCACACGGAGCTCGCGGTACTCCGGCAACGAGCGCCCGGCCTGCCGCATGAACCACACCGGCTGCCGCTCGGGGCGGTCGCCACGGAGGGCGCGGAGGAGGGGTGCATCGAGGGAGGCCATGGCATCCATCCTCCCATTCACCCCCGGGACGCGAAGGGGATGCCTTGACGTCGAGAGGCCGCCAGGAATACCCCGCCGGACCCGGGCGTAGAATGATGGCGTGTTGTTGTGCGTCAGCGCGAGTCACAAGACCGCGTCCTTCGAGCTCCTCGAGCGGCTCAGCGCACCCCGCACACCCGTCGCCCCGCTGATCGCCGCCCACGACGAGTGCGTGCAGGGCGCGGTGGTCGTCGCGACCTGCAACCGTTTCGAGGCGTACGTCGACATGGACGAGCCGGTCACCGCCGCCGTCGCCCTCGGCATCGAAGCCACGCTCGCCGCGATCGAGGCCGCCACCGGCGTCCCCGCCAGCGAGCTCGAGGGCGGCTACACCGTGCTCGGCGGCAACGAGGTGGCCGAACACCTGTTCTCGGTGGCATCCGGCCTCGAATCCGTCGTCGTCGGCGAGGGCGAGATCGCCGGCCAGGTGCGCCGCGCGCTCACCGAGTCGCGCAATCTCGGAACCACCTCGGCCGAGCTGGAGCGGCTGTTCCAGCGGGCGTCCGAGGCGCAGCGCGGAGTGAAGAACTCCACCGCCATCGGCCGCGCCGGCCGCTCGCTCGTGCGCCTCGGCCTCGAACTCGCCGACAGCCGCATCGCCGATTGGTCGACGCAGCGCGTGCTGCTCGTGGGAACCGGCGCGTACGCCGCCGCCACGGTCGCCGCGCTCCGCGACCAGGGCGCCGAAGACATCTCGGTGCACTCCCCGTCGGGCCGGGCGACCAAGTTCGCCCTCAAGCACGGCCTGCGCGCCGTGTCGGCCGAGACGTTCCCCACCGCGGTCGCGCACGCCGATCTCGTCATCACCTGCACCACCGCCGAGCACCACGTGTTGAGCGCGGCGACGTTCGCCGCCGGTCGTGGCGCGTACGAGACGGCCGTCGACACCTCCACCGGCACCTGCCCCGTCGACCACACCGCGCGCCGACTCGTGATCGATCTGGGCCTGCCCCGCAACGTCGACCCCGACGTCGCCACCGTCAGGGGCGTCGACCTGCTCGACCTCGAGACCATCCGCCTGCACGCCCCGCTCGAAGAACTGCAGGCGACGGATACCGCGCGCGACCTCGTGCGCGACGCCGCCCGCCGCTTCACCTCGGTCGGCGAGCGCAAGAACATCACCCCCGCGGTCGTCGCGCTCCGCGCCCACGTCTTCGGCGTGCTCGACGCCGAGGTCGCGCGCGTGCGTGCCCGCGGCGACGAGGGCGGACAGACCGAGCAGGCCCTCCGCCACCTCGTCGGCGTGCTGCTGCACACCCCCACGACGCGGGCGCACGTGCTCGCCGAGGCCGGCCGCGCCGACGACTACGTCGACGCACTGTCGGCGCTGTTCGGCATTGAGGTCACCGACCCCTCCCTCGCCCCCGGCGCTCGCGTCGAGGGCGGCATCGCCGACGCGGGCTGACCGCGCAGCGGCCGTCGGTTGGCCGCCACCGTCGGGTGCGTATCCGGCGGAGCCTCACACCCGCGCCGAGCGGAGAAGATCCCGGGAACGGAGGACCGCACCCCCGGCATTCATCCTCCCCCTGCCGAGTCTCCGCCTGTCGCGCGTGCTCCGCGAACGCGGACGAGCAGCCGTCGCCGCGCCGAGCGGAGGAGATCCCGGGAGCGGAGGACCGCACCCCCGGCATCCATCCTCCCCCTGCCGAATCTCCGCCCGTCGCGCGTGCACCGCGCACGCGGACGAGCAGCCGTCGCCGCGCCGAGCGGAGGAGATCCCGGGAGCGGAGGACCGCACCCCCGGCATCCATCCTCCCGTCCCCGGATCTCCTCCCCACCTCACCGCCGCCGGCCCGGTGACCAGCGGCGGACCTTACCCCGCCCCACCACCTCTTCTCGCCGCGAAGCATCGGGGATCGACCAGTCGCGCCGGGCCACAGCTCGGGCAGGATGGATGCCATGAGCACGCCGGCATCCGAGGTCTACACCGTCGCGGGCGAAGACCGCGCCCGCAACGGGCTGCGCTGGGCCGCGACGTTCGTGCTCGGTCTCCTCGACGCCGGCAGCAACGCGCCATCGGTGAGCGAGGTCGTGATCCGTCGCATCGACGGGTCGAAGGTGAGGCGCCTGCCGTCGGGAGACGTCGACGCCTTCACCGACCAGCTCAACGAGATCACCCGCGATCTCTCCACGATGGATGCCGTGCCCTTCGCCGAGAAGTGGATCGCCCAGCGAGACTGACGGCCCGGGTGCGCCGGACGGAACGCCCGCGAGGCGCCGCCCGCGGCTGCGGCGGTTGCGCGTCCGCGGCGGTCGCGCGTGCGGTCGAGACGGCATCCCGCTGACATCTCGCGCGCAGGCTGCAATCGATCTGTCAGCGGGACGCCGTCTTGACGCTGCAGAACCCCCGCGCACGACACTGCCTTCCGCGCCCTCCTCCCCGGCGGGAGAATGGGGGCATGAGCCTGCGCATCACCGACGACCCCGCCGCCGACGACCTGTTGTCGAGCAATCCGCTCGCGCTGCTGATCGGGATGCTGCTCGACCAGCAGGTCGCGATGGAGACGGCGTTCGCGGGTCCCCTGAAGATCCAGGAGCGCACCGGATCGATGGATGCCGCCACCATCGCCCACGACGACCCCGACGACTTCGCCGCCGCGTTCTCGCAGTCACCCGCGGTACATCGCTTCCCGGGATCCATGGCCAAGCGCGTCCAATCCCTGTGCGCCGCGGTCGAGCAGGATTGGGACGGGGATGCCGCGAACATCTGGACCCGTGACGACCCCGACGGTGCGACCGTGTTGAAGCGTCTGAAGGCGTTGCCCGGCTTTGGCGAGCAGAAGGCGAAGATCTTCCTGGCCCTGCTCGGCAAGCAGCGCGGTTACGACGGCGCCGGCTGGCGGGAGGCGTCGGCCCCCTACGGCGAGGAGAGGTCGTTCCGCTCGGTCGCCGACATCGTCAGCCCGGAATCGCTGACCAAGGTGCGCGAACACAAGCGTGCCGCGAAGGCCGCCGCGAAGGCGGGCGACTGAGCCCTCCTCCCCAGGGCGGGGAAAAAGGAGAGTTCTCTCATATTCGCTTCGTCGCCTCGCAGCGCTGGTTAGAGTCGTCGAGTTCGCTGCAAGTTGTTCACGATCGAAGGGTGGGCTCGTGAAGTTCGCAATGGGTTCCGACACTCTGGGTGTGCTGACGAAGGCAACCTCGGGGTCGAGTGATGAGCTGTCCCTGCTGGTGCGCCAACTGTTCGAGGCGGCCGAGCCGCTCGAAGGGCAGTTCCAGGGCGCGGGTCGCGCCGCGTTCGACCGGTTCAAGTCGCGCACCGACGCGATCTCGTCCGAGCTGAAGCTCGCCCTCGATGGCGTGCTCGGCGGCATCTCGAGCATGGATCGCTCCTTCCAGGAGGGCGAGTCGTCCATGGTCGACCAGACCACCGGCCTGGAAGCAGGGTCGTCGTTCGACGCCGCCCGCTTCGGCGCCCGCTGATCGCCGGAAAGGACTGAATCATGGTGAACCAAGGAGACCGTCGCGACTACTCGATCGCGGCCTCGCAGAACGCACAAGACAACTTCAACCGCGTCGCCGCCCTGCTGGAGTCGCTCATCGATCAGCGCGATCGCGACGTGCAGGCGGCCATGGCCGACTACTCCGCCGACGGGGTGTCGGAGGACTACCGCGCCAAGGAACTGCGCTGGAAGAACGCCGCCGCCGAGGTGCGCGGCATCATCCAGACGCTGCGTTCCTCACTCGAGCGCAACGACGAATCGGCCCAGACCGCGCTGGGCAAGGCTCGCGCGGCGGTGGAATCGATCGGCTGACACAGCCGCACGACGCCGGGCGCCGTCCGCGCGCCCGGCGTCGTCAGCGCGACGTCCGGGGTGAGGGGCGTCCGCACATCAGAGAAGTGAAGGGGATCGGGCGATGACAGGGTGGCGTATCCAGCCGTCGGGTGTCGTATCCGTGCTGCAAGAGGTCAATGTCGACGCCGAGGCGCTCGGCACGGCGTTGAACGCGCTGACGCCCGCTCTCGAGGGAGCGGTGACGGCCACGCAGTCGGGTGCGATCTCCGAGGCGGTGCAGGCGTACTTCGAGCAGGAAGAGGGACCGCGCATCCAGGGCATGAGCACCCGGATCGGCGCCGCCGCCCAAGGCGTCGTCTCCGCCACCGAGGCGTACGTCGCCGGCGACATGGAGATGGCGGCCACCGCGCAATCGGCCGCCGTCGCGACCGTCTATCCGCCCGCTCTTGCGAACGGGATGATGTGATGCCGAGTCCCATCGACTACGAGAAGATCCCGGGCGGCGACATCCAGCCGGACGCCATCGAAGAGAACGCCCGCACGATCGGGACCCTCTCCGGCCAGGTGACGGAGCACGGCTCGAACGTCAACCTGAAATGGCAGGGCATGGCCGGTGTCTACGAGGCACCGGAATCTCCCACCCTGCTCGGGCTCATGGCCCCGGTGAGCTCGCAGGCCACCCAGGCCGGTGACAACCTCGCCGAGGTGTCGGCCGCGCTCATCGCGTTCGCGAACGACGTCCGCCCGATCAAGGCCAAACTCGACGCGCTGCGCGTCGAGGCGAAAGCCTTCGTCGACTCGATCCAGGGTGGCGTGCAGGTGCGCGAGATCAACCCCGCGTGGTCGGCGGCACAGTCGCCCTACGGCGGAGCGACCGCGGCGCCGACCTACCAGGGGTCGTGGGGATCGTCGACGACGACGTCGACAGCGGCCACCACGCCCGACAAGTACCGCACGGTCACCAAGGAGTGGCACGAGTCCCAGGAGCACGTCGACCGCAACAACGAGTTGCTGGCGGCTGTGAACGCGCAGCAGGTCAAGCTGTGGGAGGCCGAGCGCGCCTGCGCGAACCGCATCCGCGCGCTGTACGGAGCGGCTCCGCTTCGCGCCGCCCAGTCCGAGGACGATTCCCTCGGCTACGGCATCGCCGAGATCCCCGAGGGCACCGAGATGCCCTGGGGCGCCGAGGTCGAACGCACCGAAGGCTGCGGCGAGGCGACCGTGAACTTCGTGTTCAAGGACTTCCTGTGGGAGGGCATCGCGGTCGGGGGCGTCTGGGGCACGATCACCGGGCTCGGCACGCTCGTGCTCGGCTACAACCCCGAAACGGGGGATTTCTTCTCCGGCGACGCCTACGGGGCGGCCTGGGGCAATCTCGGAATGCTCCTCTTCGCAGGCGCCGCGAACACCGGCATCCTCGCGCCCATCTTCCAGTCGGACTCCCTGATGCAGTCGATGGGCATGGACGGATTCCTCCCTCAAGAAGTGCGCGATTTCAAGGCGCAGGCCGATGAGGCAGCGATCAACACCGGCAAGGCGCTCATCGCCTGGGACAAATGGCAGGACGACCCCGGCACCGCCCTCGGCGAGTCGGTTTTCAACGTCGGCACTGCCCTCATCCCCGTCGGCGGCGCCGCGGTCGCGGGCGTCAAGACCGCATCGACCGCGGCCTCCGTCGTGTCGAAGATGGCGAAGGTCGTCGACTTCGTCGACCCGGCGGCGCTCGCGATGAACGGGGCTGTGCGTCTGGGAGGCGCGGGTCTTCACAGCCTCGACGGCCTCATCGGACGCCTCGGGTCGAACGCCACCGACGGCTTCCACCTCAACACCCCCGACATGCCCTTCGTCGCCGATGACGCGACGTCGTCGCTCAACGCACTCGACGGTGCGGGCGTGGATCTGGGGACCGTCACGGCCCGCATCGACGACGGCGTGCCCGTGTACGAGTTCCCGCCGACCGCTGAGATCCCCTCCGGCCGCATCGAGATGCCCGCCGGCGCTTTCGACGGCGTGCGCGGCGGCGATGTGCCCGTGCGTACGGACGCGCCCGTGCGCACCGACGGCGGAGTGGATGCCGGTGTTACGGCGCCCGTACGCGAGCCCGAGCTCGTCGCGGCCGGCGGGGTGCGCGGGGAGGCGGTGCCCGGTCCGGTGAACTCGATCGTCGAGGATGCCCCCGTCCGGACGGAGACGAGCGGATCGGGCGAGTCGACGGTCGTGCGCGAGCCGTCCACGGACAGTGGCGCGGGCAGCGGCCACGCAGGCGACGGTGGTGCGAGCGGATCCGGCGCCGGTGGAGGATACGGCCATTCCGACACCGGCGGCGTAAGCGGGGGCGGGGGTCGCGACGACGACGGGCTCCTGGGCGTCGGGCGCGTAGACGATGGCACTGACGCGGGCCACGGCGACCACGGAGAAGGCCCGGGCGGCGACGAAGCACGAGTCGGCGAGCGCGTACCGCCGCATACCGGTCTCGACGCGCCACCGCCACACACGGGCGCGGATGCTCCCGCACTCCCCCTCGACCGGCTCGAAGCCATCAACGACGAGTTCCGCATGTCATCCGGAGCCGTCGATCCTTCACGGATGGACGAATGGGCGGCCGCTGTTTCGGATGCCTACCCGGCGCTCACGCCCGACCAGGCGAAGGCGATCTACTGGTACACGACGGATGAGGGGTACGACGCGATCAACCCCTACTTACGCGCTTACGGGGATGCTCCCGCGGACGTGGACATCCTCGAGAGCAGGATCTCTGACCTGACGCAGGGCATCGCGAACCTCCCGGCCGAGGCGACCCCTGGGCACTACTTCTTCCGCGGCGTCACCATGACGCCGCAGTTCCTCGACCAGTTCCACACCGGGCAGCAGTGGAGCGATCTGTCATTCATGAGTACGACGACCGATCCACTCGTTGCGCGTGATTTCGCGTTCCAGGCTCTGAGCGAGGGCAAGACGCCGGGTGTCTTCACGATCGACGGCGTGACGCCGTCGTCGGTGTCGCCCCTCTCGCGTTATGCGACCGAGGCTGAACTGCTCTACCAACGCAGCACCACCTTCGACGTCCTCAGCAAGTTCGAAGACGCGAACGGCGTCTGGCGCATCCACCTCAGGGAGGTAAGAGAGTGAACGGTTTTGTCGTTCCTGATCAAGCGGAACTGTGGGCACGACTCGAGCGGCACGTGGCGAGGACGCGTGGCTCCGTAGGCATCGAGAAGATGCTGGGCGGCCACTCCCACGATGCCAAGGATCGCTGGGCCCGCACCGCGTCCGCGTTCCTTCAGTTCGTCGCCTCCGTGACGGACGTGAGCACCGTCGCGGACCTTCACTTCCGCGTAGGCGGCGCCACCGGGATCGATGTGACCCTCGACATCGCCGAAGTGCGGGTGCAGAGCGACGCGGGCCAACTCTCCACCATTCTGTGGCGCCCCGCAGCCGCCGTCGTCCTCAGCGAATGGGCACACCGAACGTGGGGTGGCGCGTGGACTTCAGCCTTGGACTCGGCTGTGGCGCCCCGCCGAATCGTGCACGTCGAGGAGGGCGAGTTCTTCACCGGGCTGCGTTACATCGCCCAGAGCCTCTCCCGACCCGGCCCCCATCTTGCGGCCTCGTCAGAATCCCTGGCGCGCCGAGGCGGACAAGCTGAGGACCTCGGCGACGACAGCGTCAAGGATGCCGTGAGTAGCATGTCGAGGAACATGGTGATCGAACAATGAGCGCTCCTTCGGGACTGGCTGAGGCCCTCGCGGCGCTCCCCTTGTACAGGGGACTGTGCTGGAGGGGTTTCGGGCGAGAGATCACTGACCCGATCCCCCTGGACGCGGTCCTCCCCACCACCCGGGATATCCGCTTGGCGACGGGAAACTTCGCCGGCGGCGCCATCGTCATCTTCAGCGCCACGGGCCGGGACGTGGCACCTCTGTCCGCCGCTCCGGCTGACGGGGAAGTCGCATTCCTTCCAGGGACCACCCTCATCCCCCTGGGCCCTCGCCGCAGCGTGTCGGGTCTGAGCCTGCAGGTCTTGGGCGAGTCGATCCCCGCGTCCGAACAAACGGTCCCCCGTGACGAGGTCCTGCTGGACGTTGTCGCACATGCGCGGGCGCTCGGTCCCGTCGCGTTGGATCGTGCGGCGCGTTTCGGGTGGCGACCGCCCAGCTCATGACTCCGCCGCCCGATGCTCGCCAGATCGACGGACACGCCCTCGCCGTCCCCGCGCAACCGCGTGGCTCAGCATGAGCGACGTGCGCGCATGATCCGCAGCATCGGAACGTGGGTGCAGGCGGTCGATGGGGGAAATCCTGGATGATGGCACTGAACGACTCTTCGCGGTGCTTCGCGCCGGCGCGTAAATACCGGTGGGGTGACGGATGTCGTCGACAATTCCCGTGAGCGAGACGCAGTTCGAGTACCGCGGGAAGCGCTACTCGCGGCATTCCGGTGGTGACGAGGACGTCCGCCTCCTCACGGACGACGCGCCCACCCGCGAGGCTTTCCCCGACGCGATCGAGATGAACGACGACCCCCAGGATCAGTGGGTGGAACTCCCGTGGCGGGTGATCTCCGCTCGCTACACGCAGGAGGTCACCGGCACCTGGCACGGTGTGCCCGTCACGGTGGGCGAGCGAATCAAGAGAGGCCTCCGCCGCGGAATGGTCAGGGTCTGGTACGCCGGCACCACGCCGGACGAGGCTCTCGCCGCGGGACTCGACGGCAACCAGAACGACGGGTGGTCGACGTTGGTGCAACCGAGTGAAGTGGACGACGTGCACGTCGAATCGACACGACACGCAATGGGGAGCCCATGAAGGCCGTTCGGCAGAAGCGCCTGCACCCCGAAATGTCTCAGCTCGTCCGTGAACGCGGCTACTCGCAGGTCGCCGGTCAAGGAATGGCACCAGTCCAGTCGTTTCTTCGGCACGCGTGGTCCACGGCGGGACCGAGTTCGCCGCGGATGTCCGCGGCGACCAGGTGGAACTCACCTCGTATGTCCAGCAGCCGTCCACGGAGTGGTCCCAGGTGCGCGTCGGCGCACAGACGAGAGCACCGACATGATGGAGGGGCTCGGGTGGATCAAGGACGTCCGTCAGTGACGCTGACACGCGAAGAAATCCTCACTGCCATCCGGAGCGAGGGGCTGAGCGGATTCCGCTGCTTCGAGAACGCGACGAACGAGACCGACGTCGTCGCAGTCCAGCGAACCCCCGACGGGTGGGTCGTCTTCGCGACGGACGAGCGCGCAACTCCCGTCGGACGCCGCGAGTTCTCGTCGGAAGAGCCCGCCCTGGAGAACCTCCTCTCCCGACTGCGCTCGCTCAACAGCGTGGCCGCCTGGCACGCGAACAATCGCGAAGCGAGGGCCGCGGAACGCGGCGCGGCCGGGGCCGGGGCTGTCGCGGGTGCCGGGCATTCGGTTGACGCGACCCCGCTGCTCGCCCGTGTCTACGATGCGATCACGGCGTCCGACGATCTGACCATCTCGGATCTCAGCACCCGCTCCGACGGAGGGGCCACCGCTTACAAGAGTCGGCTGGCGGCCTCACGACCAACCCTGTCGTCCGCTGCGATCGACGCTCTCGCCTCCCGCTGGTTCTTCCGCCTCCGGTGGTTGGGGATTGAGTCTGGCCAGGACGCCCCCCGCTACTTCGTGCGGTACGGCGGCGAGGGCGCCTCTCCCATCCCGATCGCACTCTACAGACGGCGCACGATCGACGGAGTGATCGTCGACGAGGTCCTCAAGGATGTGGGCGAATGGCGAGCCGACGCTCGGCGGCAGATCCACAACTCTTTCGCGTTCTCACTCGAATCCGACCTCGAAGAGGTCACAGCCGCTGAGGCGGCAGAGTTCGAGGAGATGGTGCGCGCACGAGAATACGTTCCCTTCACGTCGACCGCAGCGCCTCGTTGAGCGAAGTGGCCCCTTTCCCCCACGACTACGAGGTCGTCCCAGTGTGGAACATGTCGATCACCCGCTACTATCCCGGCGCCGAACTCTGGCGAATCGTCGACGACGGTCAGCAAGAGATCCTCGCGGTCTACGGGGGCGCGGCGCGTGGATGTGGACGCGTAGATCGACCGCCTGCTCGGAGATCAGGATGAGTGACATGCATGACATGATCCGCAGCACCGGGACGTGGGTGCTGACGCCCGCCGGGTGGTTCGCGCCGACTCGGCGAATCGAGGTGGGCGAATTGCCGTCCGAGGTGTTTCTCTACGACCACGAGGGCGTAGGACACCGCAAGGTGCCATCCGACGCCATTCTGCGCGCCGAACAGGTTGACTCCGAGGCGGTCTACGAGGGCCACTGGATCCCGCTCGTCTCGACCTGGACCCACGACATGGTCCGCGCCTACGCTCCCCTCCCCCGTTCCGACGGCGGATACCTCGCCGTGCTGTACACCTACAGCAGCCCGGAGTGGAACACGCTCATCACGCTCCCCGGCGCGGAGGTGCACGACGACCGCGGCGGCAATGGCGGGGTCTCGTTCGTCGTCGCGCTCGACGCCCTCGACGGCTACCGTCAGACCGCGACAACGCTCATCCCCGCCTCCGCCGACGATGAGCAGGAGGCGCGCTGATGATCGCGCGATTCCGCCGCGCGACGAGTTATCCACGCAACGGGTGCATCGTCTCGGCAGCGCCGCAGCGACCCGCATAGGGTGGAAGGTCGAGGAGGCACCGATGACGAGCATGCAGGAGACACCACACCTGGCCGACGTCGACCCCTTCGTCAACAGCGAGCACGCTCGCGCCGGCAAGATCGCCGGCGCCGTGGCGCTCGACATCGTCATGCCGGCCGCCCTCATCGCCGCCGGAGTCGTCGTCGTCGTGACGGGCCCGCCTGCCGTCGGATGGCTTCTCATCATCGTCGCGGTCGGCCTGCTCGCCGTGAGCGTCTGGCTGCTCGGGCGCGCGGGCCGCACCCTCGGCTCGGCCACGGTCGACGCCCGCATCGTCCGTCGCACGACCGGCGCCGCCGCGGGCGGCTCGGCGCTGTGGGCCCTGGCATCCGGCAAGCTCGCCATGTTCGACCTGCGCCGCGGGCGCGACCCGTTCGCCCCGGCGATCGCGCCGTTCGAGTTCCCGGAGGCAGCGCCCGCAGCCCCCGGCCGGGCCCGGCGGGGGATGGTTCCGACACTCATGCTCGACTCGGGAGAGCGCCTGCCCCTCGAAACCGCCCTCATCCTGGGGCGCGCCCCCTCCGCCCCGGCCGACGCGCCCGCCGAGGTGTACCGCTGGGCCGACATGTCGCGCACGCTGTCGAAGTCGCACGTGCGCCTCGAATGGGACGGCCGGCAGGTATGGGTGACCGACCTCGGGTCGACCAACGGCACCTTCGTGCGCGGCGACGGCTCCTCCACTCCCCTCCTCCCCCACCAGCGCACCCCCGTGCCCACCGGTGTCGTCCTCGAGATCGGCGATCGCACCCTGACCGTTCGAGATGCCGCATGACCACCGTCGACCATCCCCTCCTCGACGCCGCCGGCCCCGGCTGGGCCGGCACCGAGACGCGCGCGCCGATCATCGCCCTGACCACCGCGATGAGCGACTGGCTGCACACGACGGCGACCCAGGGGCTTCGTCCCCTTGTCGTCTCCGGCGAACACTCGCGCATGACGCAACCGCTGGCCCAGGTGCTGTCGGCGGTGCAGGGGCATTGGGCCGTCCGAACCCGCGACGACGGCTTCTACGACGCCCGCACGGGCGTGCGCCTCGATGCTCCCGCCGACGCGCTCACCGTCGGAGCCCCGACGCCCGAGACCGTGCACCCCTTCTTCTTGCGTGCGCAGGTGGCATCCACTCTGCAGGTGGTGGCGACGGTGTCGACGCGTCACCGCGTGACCCGGCCGCTGCGCCTGGGCGGGGTCGCCGAGGCGGCGGTCGCGCTGTTCACCGACGCCGAGCCCGCCGCGTGGGGCGGCGTCGAACCTCTGCTCGCGCCCTGGGATCGCGATGACCTCACCGAGCGGTCGCGGCGTCGCATCCCGCTCGACAGCCACTGGATCGCCGTCGGCGGCGGCGAACGCGCCGTCATCGCGACGATCCACGCCGCGCGCACCAGCGAGGGGCTCGAAGAGACCACGCGCGTGTGGGCCGCGGTGCCGGGCGTCGGGCGCGAGGCGGGAACGGCGGCGACCGCCGAGGCGCGCGAACTGCTCGCGCGCGCGGCGACGGTGGGGCTTCCGCTCATCGGCGTCGCTTTCGCCGCGATCGGCGCACCCGACCTCGCGCGACGAGCGACCGCGGCACCGCATCCCGAGCCCCTCGCCCTGCTGATCGGCCCGCCGGGCGTGCGTGCCCTGGGCATCGACGCGAAGCGCTGGATCGAGGAGGCCGGCGGCACGATCGTGGGCAGCCCCCGGCTTCCCGGCGTGCTGCTTCCGCTCGGCTCGGTCGACGGCGGCGGATGGACCCGGCTGAACGACGTGCTGGCGACGCTGGACCCGGCGCGTCTCGCCGATCTGCTCGCCGTCGCCCCGCATGTGCGCGCGCAGCTCGACTCGCCCGGAGGAGTTCGCTGATGCCCGAGATGCTCGACGTCGTCCCTCGCGTGCGCTCGCAGCTGCTCCCGCAGGAAGGAATCCGCTGATGCCCGAGATGCTCGACGTCGTCCCTCGCGTGCGCCCGCAGCTGCTCCCGCAGGAAGGAATCCGCTGATGCCCGACCAGCGCGACACGGTCCTCATCGAGCAGGCCAAGATCCAGCGCATGCGCCTGGGCGCCGCCCTCGTCTACGGCCACATCGGGGAGCGGCGCACCGTCAACGACCACATGAAGCGGCTGATGGGCTCGATCGTGGTCGCCGCGATCGCCTGCGCCGCGTGCGTAGGGGTGTCGTTCGTCTCTCAGCTGCTCACCGAGCGCGCGCAAGCGAGCACCTCGATCCAGACCCCGACCGGAGCCGTCACCCCGTGAGCATCTACACCCGTCTGACCGTCGCGGGCTCGGAGCGCCGGGCCGAGGTCGTCGTCCCCAGCGGCGAGCCGGTCGGCGCCGCCCTGCCCCGGCTTCTCGACCTGCTCGGCGAGACCGCCGGTACCGTCGAGCGGCCACTGGCCGTCATCGCGCCCGACGGCGAGCAGATCGACATCGCGCTGACGCCGCACCAACTGGATCTCGTCGACGGCACCCTCGTGCGCCTCGTACGCCTGGACGCCGCACCGCCTCCGCCCGTGGTCATCGATGTGACCGACGCCGCCGCTGATGCGCACGATGCCCGTCCCGACCGGTGGGATGACCGGGCTCGGGCCGTCGCGGGGGGAATCGGGATCGCCGCAGCCTTCGCCGTCGCGGGATGGCTCTCACCCTGGTCGTCGCTGACCCTCGCGGCGTTCGCGCTGCTCGCGGTGACCCTCGTGCTCGCGGCCGTCGCCACGGGCCTGGGCATCGGGGGGCTGCGCCGCCTGTCGACGTGCGTCTCCGCCGCCGCCGCGGGGCTGTCGCTCCCCATTGGCAGTGCGACCGCGGCCGCCCTCGCATCCCACGGCCTGGCGGCGGACGCCGCCACGATCGGGGGCATCGCCGCCGCCGTCGCGACCGCATCCACCGTGGCGACCCTCGGCGCCGGCGTCGCGCACCGCCGTCGCGGCGCCGCCGCCGGCGGAGCCCTGGGCGCCGTTCTGTCGTCGCTGCTGCTGGGACTGCTCCTCGGCGGGATGGATGCCGTGGCCGCCGCGGCCATCGCCGGTGTCGTCGCCGCGTTCGCGACCGGCCCTCTGCCCTGGGTCGCGCTGTCGGTCGCCGGGCTCACCGATCTCGACCAACGCGCCGCCGATGGCGCCCCGCCCGCTCGCCCCCGCGCCTTGGCCGCGATCGACGAGACGTACGCCGCGCTCACGTGGAGCGTGGGGGCCGTGGCATCCGTTCTCGGGGTCACCGGCGTCGTCCTCGCGTTCTCCGGCACGATCTGGTCCGAACTGCTCGCGGCGGCGTTCTTCCTCGTCGCAGCGCTCCGCACGCGCGCATTCCCCCTGCGCTGGCAGGGGTGGCTGCTGTGGGCGGCCGCGGGCGCGATCGCCGCAGCGGGTCTGACGGTGCTGTTGGCGGGCGGCCTCGGATGGCTCGGCGCCGGTGCCGCGGTCGTCGCGGCGGCCCTCATCGCGACGATGGTGCTGGTGCGCCCCCGCCCCCATGTTCGGGCACGGCTGCGGGGGCTCGGCAACATCGTCGAGACGCTTGCCGTGGTGTCATTGGTTCCGCTGCTCGTGGGAGCGTTGGGCGTCTATGCCGACCTCCTCGGCATGTTCGGCGGCGGGTCGTGACCGTGCTCGATCTGCGCGCGGTGTCGACCGCGGTGTTCGGCAGCGGCGCGAACGGACGCATCCGGTTGACGGGGTGGGATGCCGCGATCCGCGGCGGTCTGTCGACGACGCGCCGCGTCGGCGTGGTGTCGCTGACCCCGGGCGCCGGCGCCAGCACCGTCGCGCATCAGCTCACGCGGGCGATCGCAGGGCGGCGCAGCGAGCCGGTGCTCGCCGTGGACGTGTCGACCGGCGCCACCGGACTCGCCGCTCGTCTCGCCGCAGCCCCCGTACCGCCCGATGAGACCCGAGCCGCGGCCCGGACGACCGCCGAGGCCCTCAGCGGGCTGTCCGAGCAGGACGGTGTGGTGGCGCTGCGGCCCCGCGACGCCGACGACGCGGTGGGCGCGTGGCTCGGCGAAGCGGCTCCCATCGCCCGCTTCTTCGACGTCGCGATCACCGACTTCGGTCCGCGGCATCCGCTCGTCGACCTGGCCGCGTGCGCGGCGCTGTGCGACATCGTCTGCCTCGTGAGCGACGCCCGTCGCGCCGCGGCGGAACACGCCCGCTCGGTCGTCGGGGCGGTGCGCGGACTCCCGGAATCGCCGTCGGTCGTGCTCGCTCTCGTCGACCACGGTCGGGAGGGCGACGGGGTGGCCCGCGCCTTCGCCACCGGCGCCGATCACACGGTGGTGCCGATCCCGTTCGACGCGGGACTCGCGGCGGGCGGGCGCGCGCGACGATCGGCCACCCACCTCGCGGTCGTGCGACTCGCCGCCGCCGTGGTGGGAGCGACGGGGAGGTCGGAATGACCGTCCGCATCGTTCACCGTCCGGCCCGCATCAGCGACGCGGTCGAGCCCGCTCCCGATGTGATCCTCGCTCCGCCGCCGCCGATCGGCGAGGGCAACACCGGATTCCCGCTGCAGTCGCTGCTGCCGATCGTCGGCAGCCTTTCGTCGATCACGATGATCGTGCTGCTGCGCAACAACCCGATCATGGTCGTGGTCGGCGCCGTCATCCTCGTGGTCGCGCTCGTCGGCGGTCTCGGTATGGCCCTCACCCAGCGCGGCAACGCCGCCCGCCAGCGCCGCGTGCAGCGCGAGCGCTACCTCGACTACCTCGAGGAGACGCGCGATGACGTGCGCCGCACGGCCGACACTCAACGCAGCAGGGCGCTCGCGCTGCATCCCGCTCCCGGCACGCTCGTCGAGATCGCGGCCGACCCGGCCCGCCGCTGGGAGCGACGCCCAGGGGATGCCGACTTCTTGCGCGCACGCATCGGCACCGGCGACCTGCGGGCCGTCGACGTCGCACTGCCGCCCGAGCAGAACCCCGTGCAGCCCTTCGACCCCGTGATGCGCGAGTCGGCCGAGCGCATGGTGCGCCTGGCCGGGGTCTCACAGGGCATGCCGGCGACGGTCGACCTCGAGCGCGGCGGACAGGTCTCTCTCGTCGGCGCGCGCAGCGACACCCTGCGCGTCGCCCGTGCCCTCGCGGCGCAGATCGCCGCATTCCACTCCCCCGACGACGTGCACGTCGCCGCCGCGATCGCGTCCGCCGAGCGGGGCGACTGGCACGGGTTCGACCTGCTCCCGCACGTCGTGGGCGACAGCCCGCCGACCGGTGCCGTCACCGCGCGCCGCATCGCGCCGAGCCTTCCCGACCTGCTGTCGCTGCTGCGCGACGAGGTGCGCGACCGCGTCGCCACCGCCGCCGCGTCGCGCCGCGCGGGTCGGCGCACGAAGCCCGGCCGCCTGGTGATCTTCGTCGATGAGGCCGACCGCGCGGCATCCCCCGTTCCCCGCCTCGATGCCGCGCTCGACCTCGCGGCTCTCGGGGTGACGGTCGTGCACCTCGTCGACGACCGGCTCAAGGAACCGACGACGGTCGCCGTCCGCGTCACCGTCGAGGGCGGCGTCGCCACCATCGAGACACCGGGGTCGGGCGAAGCCGCCGTCGGTGGCATCCGGATCGACGCGTTCACTCCCGCAGCCCTCGAGATCGTCGCTCGGCCCCTGGCGGGGCTGCGCCTGCGTCGCACCTCGGCCGAAGACACCGGAACCGCCCTCGCCCCCGACGTGACGCAACTCCTCGGCGTCTCCGACGTGGACGCCATCGACACCACGGCCGTCTGGCGCACCCGCAGCGCGGCGGAGTTCCTGCGCGTGCCGATCGGCGTCGACGACCGCGGGGCGCCGGTGCTGCTCGACCTGAAGGAATCGGCGCAGCTCGGCATGGGCCCGCACGGGATCTGCATCGGCGCCACCGGCTCCGGTAAGAGCGAGCTGCTGCGTACGCTCATCCTCGGTCTCGCGCTGACGCACGCGCCCGACGACCTCAGCATGATCCTCGTCGACTACAAGGGCGGTGCGGCCTTCGCCCCGTTCGCGCGGCTCCCGCACGTCGCCGGCATCATCGACAACCTCGCCGACGACCCCCAGCTCACCGAGCGCGCCCGCGCCAGCATCCAGGGCGAGGTCGTGCGTCGGCAGCGCCTGTTGAAGGATGCCGGGAACGCGGCATCCATCGGTCACTACCGGCAGATGCGCCGCGACCGCCCGGAACTCCCCGCCCTGCCGCACCTGTTCCTCGTCATCGACGAGTTCGGCGAGCTGCTCACCGCCGAGCCCGACTTCGTGGAGCTGCTGCTGACCATCGGGCGCATCGGCCGCTCGATCGGGGTGCACCTGCTGCTGTCCAGCCAGCGCATCGAGGCCGGTCGCCTGCGCGGCCTCGACACCTACCTGTCGTACCGCATCGGGCTCCGCACCTTCTCGGAGTCGGAGTCGGCCGTGGTGCTCGACACCCCCGACGCGTTCCACCTGCCGGCGATCCCGGGCTTCGGCTACCTCAAGGTCGACACCTCGGTGTACACGCGCTTCCGCGCCGGGTACGTCTCAGGCGCCGTTCCCGACCCCGTCGATTCGGGTCCCCGCCACGACGACGCCCCGCCCGTCCTGGCTCTGCCCGCTTACGACCTACCCGACGAGACGCCCGACGAGGAGGAGCTCGACAGCGCCGAGCCCGAGACCCCGACGACCGGCCGCACGCTCGTCCAGGCCGCGACGTCGCAGCTCGCCCGCGGTATCGCGCGCACCCGGCCGGTGTGGCTCCCGCCGCTGCCCCCCGTGCTGACCCTGGGCGGCGTGCTGCCGCAGGCCGACGGCGCCGGCACGCTCCGTGCGCCGATGGGACTGCTCGACGATCCGTCGACGCAGACGCAGGGGCCGTGGATGCTGGATCTCACGCGCTCGGGCGGACACGTCTCGATCACCGGCGCACCCCAGTCGGGCCGCTCCATGTTCCTGCGCACCCTCGCCGCGTCGCTGGCGTTCACGCACTCGCCGCGCCAGGTCAGCATCTACGGCATGGATCTCACCGGCGGCGGTCTCGCGCGCATCGAGCCCTTCCCGCACGTCGGCGGGGTCGCCACCCGCGGCAACCGTGAACGGCTCACACGCCTGCTGGAAGAACTGACCGGCATGCTCGCCGCGCGCGAGCGCGTGTTCCGCGATCGGAGTCTCGACTCTCTCGCCGACATGCGCCGCCAGCACGCCGCCGGGCGCCTCCCCGACCTGCCGAGCGCCGACGTCGTGCTGCTCGTCGATGGTCTCGGGGCCCTTCGCCAGGATTTCGAAGACCTCGAGGCGCCGCTCGGCCAGCTGCTCGAACGCGGCGGGAGTTTCGGCATCCACGTCGTCGTCGCCCTGTCGCGCTGGAACGAACTGCGCATGAACCTGCAGGGCCTCATCGGCACGCGCCTCGAGCTCAAGCTCAACGACCCCGCCGATTCGCAGATCGCGCGGAAGCTGTCGACCACCCTGCGCGCCGACGAGCCGGGCCGCGTGCTGACGGATGCCAAGCTCTTCGCGCAGATCGCGCTGCCGCTGCTCGAAGAGGTCGACGACGGGGACACCGGCGAAGCCCTCGAACAGCTCGCGCGCGAGAGCGCGGCCCGCTGGGGCGGCCAGGGCGCGGCGCCCATCCGGCTGCTGCCCGAGGTGCTGGACCCCGCCGACCTCCCCGACGCGATCGATGAACCGGATGCCGTGCCCCTGGGCCTGCGCCAGGACACGATGCAGCCGGTCGCCCTCGACCTCGCCACGCGCGACCCGCATCTGCTCGTGCTGGGTGACAGCCGCTGCGGCAAGACGACGGTGCTGCGCGGGATCGTGCAGGGCGCGATCGATCGGCACTCCCCCGAGGAACTCGTCGTCGCGCTGATGGACGCCCGCGGAGACCTGGCATCCGAGATCCCCGACGCGTATCTCGGCGGGCACGCCTCGTCGGGCCGGCAGGCACGGCTGCTCGCGGAGTCCATCGCCGTCGAGCTCGAGAAGCGGCAGAGCGATCGTGACGCGGGTCCGCGGATCCTCGTCGTCGCCGACGACTTCGACATCCTGGCCGCCGGCGGCACCGAGCCGTTGCGCCCGCTGCTGCCGTACCTCGCGCCGGCGCGCGACCTGCGGCTGAACGTGGTGGTGAGCCGTCCGGTTGCCGGCGCGTCCCGCGCCATGTTCGACCTCGCGCTACAGGGGGTGCGCGACACCGGCGGCACCGCGCTGATCATGTCGGGCGACCGCTCCGAGGGCGCGCTGCTGCCGAAGCTCTACGCCGAACCGATGATCGCCGGCCGCGGCCGACTCGCCCGCCGCGGCGACCGTCCGACCCTCGTGCAGGTGGCGAACTTCGTCGCCGAAGAGGCGCACGACGACCAGCCGGCCGACCGGGACATCGCGTCGATGGATGCCACGACCGCCGTCGCTGTGGCGGACACCGGCCTGGGAGCGACCGATGCCGGCGTCTCGGTCGACGCGGGGACCACGACGGGCGCCGGGGCCGGCGGAGATGCCGCGGCTCGGTCCGCAGAGGGCGCCGAGGCGGGTGCCGCATCCGGCACCGTCGTTCCCGAGGTCGAGGACGTCACGCTCCCCGCCGCGCCGACCACCGCGCCCCCGCGCGGCGACGCCACCGCGCCCGGCAACGCCACCCCGCCCGACGCCACCGCGCCCGGCAACGCCACCGCGCCCGGCGCCACCGTGCCCGGCAACGCCACCCCGCCCGACGCCACCGCGCCCGGCAACGCCACCCCGCCCGCGACGCCCGACGCCGAAGAACCGCCCCTGACCCGACGGAGGAGGAACCGTGCCCCGCAGTAGCGTCGCGTTCACCCGCGAGCCGATCGACATCGAGGCGCTGGCCGAGGCCGTCTCCGCCGTGCTCACGCCCGAAGAACTCGCGGCGACCCCGGTGGAGATCCGCCCGCTCGATGACGGCGCTGCGGCCCAGGTCGTGATGATCGACCGGGTCGTCCTGACCGTGCTGCGCCCGCGTCTCGTCCCCGCGCCCGCGGAGCTCACCCGCGTCTACGGCGCCGCCGAGGTGCCGGCCGACGCCCGGTGGTCGACCGACTGCTTCACCACCTGGGAGCCCGAGGGCGTCATCGGCCTCCGCCTGGTCGACGCGGCCGCCACCGCCCGCGGCGGCACCGCGGTGCACCTGGGCTGAATCGGCACGCCGACCGACCTCACTCCGCCGGCAGCGGTGCGACCTTCGCCAGGAACGTCAACGTCTCGGCCAGGGCCTGCTGCGCCTCGGGCCGGTCGAGGTGGAACTGGTACTCGTGCGGGAGCGCCGGCTTATGGTCGGCGGGCCAGAACAGCGTGGTCACGTCGACGTCGAGCTGCCGCAGTCTTTGCGCCATCGGGATGCCCTGGAGCCAGGTCAGACCGTCGCCGTTGCCCCCGCTGATGAAGGTCGGGGGAAATCCGGATGCCACGAAGTCGATCGTCGACATGGTGGCGCCCGCGCTCTCGACCGACCAGTCCTTCGTCCCCGTGTAGGCCCACAGCGATGACCCGAAGCCCCACCCGATGAGACCGTTCAGGTCGTCCATCGACCGCACGTCGTAGATACCGCAGTTCAACACCACCCCGGCCAGCTGCGATGCCCTCAACGCCGGGGTGATGTCGAGCAGTTCGGCGTAGTCGGCGTTGGTGGTGAGCGCGGCGAGCTGACTGGCGAGCTGCGCCCCCGCCGAATCGCCGGCCAGAACGATGCGGTCCGCATCGGCCGCCAGATCGTCGGCGTTCGCGTCGATGTAGCCCAGCGCGTCGTTGAGCTGCCGCACGGCGGTGGGGTAGACCTGCTCGGGGCCGAGACTGTAGTTCAACCCGATCGCGGTGTACCCGCTGTCGGCGAGGATGCGCAAGTAGGGATCGACGTTGGCCGACGACCCCGACACCCAGGCGCCGCCGTGGATCCAGACGACGACGGGGCGACTCTCCCCCGCGGCGGCCGTGGTGAACAGGTCGAGGGTCGTGTCGTCGCCGCCCGAGCCGTAGGGCACGCCGAGCTCGGCGCGCACCGGGGTGTCGGGCACGTGCCGCTGCATCTCGGCGACCGTCTCGGCGCCGTTCTTCTCGAAGACCGCGCGCACGATCATCGCGGCGGGCCACGGGGTGAACGAGAACACTGCGACGACGACGAGGGCGACGGCCGCGGCGAGGGCGAGGGCCCACGTCAGGCGGCGTCGCCGGCGACGAGGCGGCGGTCCTTCGGCATCCGGATCCTGCGCGGCCGGCTGCGGTGTCGTTCGTGCTCTCATGGCTCCCCCCGGCATCAGTGTGGCAGGGGACGCGACCGGGCGACGCACCGGCGCCCGCCCGTCCTCGGCGCGGTGCCGGAAACGACGGCGACCGGATGCCATGACCCCGAGGTCGTGGCATCCGGTCGCGTGTGCGTGGGCGTCAGGCTCCGCGCAGGCGCTCGGCGAGGTAGGCGTGCAGGGCGTCGAGACCGATGCGCTCCTGGCCCATCGTGTCGCGGTCGCGGACCGTCACGGCGTTGTCGTCGAGGGAGTCGAAGTCGACCGTGACGCAGAACGGGGTGCCGATCTCGTCCTGGCGACGGTAGCGACGGCCGATGGCGCCGGCGTCGTCGAAGTCGATGTTCCAGCCGGCCGCGCGCAGGGTGTCGGCGACCTCGCGGGCCAGCGGTGACAGCCGCTCGTTGCGCGAGAGCGGCAGCACGGCGACCTTGACGGGCGCGAGGCGCGGGTCCAGCTTGAGCACCGTGCGGGTGTCAGTGCCGCCCTTGGCGTTGGGCACCTCTTCTTCGCGGTACGCGTCGACGAGGAACGCCATCATCGCGCGGGTCAGTCCGAACGAGGGCTCGATGACGTAGGGCGTGTACTTCTCGCCCGAAGCCTGATCGAAGAACGTGAGCGACTGACCCGACGCCTCGGAGTGGCTCTTGAGGTCGTAGTCGGTGCGGTTGGCGACGCCCATGAGCTCGCCCCACTCCTTGCCCGGGAAGCCGAAGCGGTACTCGACGTCGATCGTGCCGGCGGAGTAGTGCGCGCGGTCGTCTTCGGGCACATCGAAACGCTTCATGTTGTCGGCGTCGATGCCCAGCTCGATGAACCAGTTCCAGCACGCCTCGACCCAGTGCTCGAACCACTCGTTCGCCTCGGCGGGCGGGGTGAAGTACTCGATCTCCATCTGCTCGAACTCGCGCGTGCGGAAGATGAAGTTTCCGGGCGTGATCTCGTTGCGGAACGCCTTGCCGACCTGGCCGACGCCGAACGGGGGCTTGCGACGGGATGCCGTGAGCACGTTCGAGAAGTTCACGAAGATGCCCTGCGCGGTCTCGGGGCGCAGGAAGTGCAGGCCCGACTCGTCGTCGACGACGCCGAGGTAGGTCTTGACCAGGCCCGAGAACGACTTGGGCTCGGTGTACTGGCCCTTGGTGCCGCAGTTGGGGCACGGCACGTCGGCGAGACCGTTCTCGGCCTTGCGGTTCTTGCGGGCCTCGAAGTCTTCGATGAGGTTGTCGGCGCGGAAGCGCTTGTGGCAGCTGAGGCACTCCACCAGCGGGTCGGTGAAGGTGGCGACGTGGCCCGATGCCTCCCACACGCGCTTGGGCAGGATGATGCTGGAGTCCAGGCCCACCATGTCGCCGCGACCGCGCACGAACGTCTGCCACCACTGGCGGCGGATGTTCTCTTTCAGCTCCGTGCCGAGGGGGCCGTAGTCCCACGCCGAGCGCGAACCGCCGTAGATCTCACCGGCCTGGAACACGAACCCGCGATGGCGGGCGAGGGCGATGACCTTATCGAGGCGGGACTGTTCGGCCACGGTGGCTCCAATGGTCGCAAAGATGTGGGGATCGTGCGCGAGTGCGCGGCATCCAGTTTATCGAAGCGGCCCGGCCTCGCCCGGCCCGTTCCCTCCCGCCCGGTCGCGTTCCTTCCGCCAGTTCTGCAGGTAGGGCATCGAGACGTTGACGGAGTGGGCGGCGAGGGTCGCCCGGGCGGCCGCGGCGAGCGCCTCGGGTGGGGGCACGGAGCCGGCGGGCAGGTGCGCGATCGGGTACGGGAAGCGGCCTCGGAACATGTCCATCCACAGCAGCACCAGGTCGCCGTCGTCCGGCAGCGTCGCGTGCGTGCGCGACCCGCGCTCCCGGCGCTCGATCCGCCATCCCGGCCGCAGGTGCGTCGCCGTGTAGTCGGGATCGCTGCCCCACGACCAGCCGCCCCGGCTGCGGACGGGCGTGCCATAGCCCGACCCGTCGAGGGCGAGCGCGAGCGCGCCGGGCGTCCAGGGCGCCGGAAAGAACGTCGACAGGCTCACCCCGACCGCCAGCGGCGACAACCGCGGAGCCTCGGTCGCCGCCGGCGGAAGCTCGGCCTCGAGGGCGGCGGCGAGAGCGATGGTCGCAGCCTGCGGGTCGCCCGCGTCGAGCAGCAGCACGAACGTCTGCAGCGACCGCAGGTAGGTGCGGTGGGCCGCACCATCCGCGAACGGCGGGATCGGGATGCCGTCCACGGCCGGCCGACCCCACGGCACGTCGTCGCGATCGGTCTCGCCGAGGCCGTGTCGTCCGCCGGCGTCGCGCCCGGTCCGTCTCACCGCGTGATCCGCTCGCGGCGCACGGTGAAGGCCTCCAGCGCCGCCTCGTCGATCTCGACGCCCAGCCCCGCACCGGTGGGCACGCGCACGTGTCCGTCCTCCAGCACGGCGGGTTCGGTGACGATGTCGCGGTCGTAGAAGCGGGCGGATGCCGAGATGTCGCCCGGCAGCGTGAAGCCCGGGAGGGCGGCCAGGGCGGCGTTGGCGGCGCGTCCGATCCCCGTCTCGAGCATGCCCCCGCACCACACGGGGATGCCGGCGGCCACCGCGCGGTCGTGGATCGCGACGGCCTCGAGGTATCCGCCGACGCGTCCCGCCTTGATGTTGAGGATCGCCGCCGACCCCAATGCCAGGGCATCCGCCGCGGCCTTGTCGGACACGATCGACTCGTCGAGGCACACCGGGGTGGTCAGGCGTTTCGCGAGGGTCGCGTGATCGACCAGGTCGTCTTCCTGCAGGGGTTGCTCGATCAGCAGCAGGTCGAAGCGATCCAGCTCGGCGAGCAGGTCGGCATCCTGGAGCGTGTAGGCCGAATTCGCGTCGACCTGCAGCGGAATGCCACCGAAGGCCGCCCGCACGGCGGCGGTGTCGTCGATGTCGCGACCGGGCTTGATCTTGATCTTGATGCGCACGTAGCCCTCGTCGAGGTAGCCGCCGACGGCGTCGACGAGGGCAGCGGGATCGCGCTGGATGCCGACCGAGACGCCCGAGGGCACGCGGGTTCTCTCGGCGCCGAGGTAGGACCCGAAGCTTCGGCCGTCGGCGCGGAGGGCGGCGTCGATGACCGCGAGTTCGAGACCCGCCTTGGCCATGCGGTGCCCGACGACCCGGTCCAGGATGCCGCTGACCTCCTCGGGCGCGACGGTGCGGCGATCAAGCAGGGCCGGGGCGAGGAACCGCGTGAGCACGTCCCACGCGCCCTGCGTGTACTCGCTCGAGTACGACGGCTCCGCCTGCGTGACCACTTCTCCCCAGCCACGGCCGTCGGACGTCTCCGCCGTGACGACGATGACCTCCCGCACGGTCTCTGTGCCGAACGACGTCGTGAAAGGCGACACGAGGGGTATCTGCAGGACGCGGAGCTCCACGGCATCCAGGGTCACGGGCGAGGCGGGGCGGGTGAGGGGCATGGGGGCAGGGTAGTGGGGCGGAGCGTGCACAACGCAGGAACTTTCGCGCTTTCGACCCCGGGTCGCAGCCCGAGTCGCGAGGATGACGGCGACTTTCCTGCGTTGTGCCGGTCTGGTCCGCGACCGTAACGTCCGTGCCGGGCCGTGGCAAGGCCGCGGGCGGCGGGAAGCCGCGCGCGTACCGTCGGCACAATGAGCGACGTCTTCACCCCCCGCCACGCGATCGTCACCGGCTCCGACTCAGGGATCGGCGCGGCCACCGCCCTCGCCCTCGCCGACGCCGGTCTCGACGTCGCGATCACCTACCACTCCGACAAGGACGGCGCCGAGAAGGTCGCCGAAGAGGTGCGCGCCCGCGGGTCGCGCGCGACCGTCGCGCAGTTCGACGCGACCGATTTCGACGCGGTCCCGGATGCCGTCAACGCCATGGCCGACGAGCTCGGCGGCCTCGACGTGTTCGTCAACAACGCCGGCGGCGGTATCGGCGGATCGTTCCTCGACCTCGACTTCGACACCTGGCGCACCGACATCTCGCTCAACCTGGACGGCGCGTTCCTCGCCCTGCACACCGCGGCCCGCCGCATGGTGAAGGCCGGCAACGGCGGACGGCTCATCGTCGTGTCGAGCGTGCACGAGCACCAGCCGCGCGTCGGATCCGCACCGTACGTCGCCGCCAAGCACGGCGTCGGCGGGCTCATCAAGACCATGGCCCTCGAGCTCGGCCAGTACGGGATCACCGCGAACGCGGTCGCCCCCGGCGAGATCGCGACCCCCATCAACGACATGTCGGCCGAGGATGCCGATCGCATCCATCGCCCCGGCATCCCCCTCGGCCGTCCCGGCAAGCCGGAGGAGATCGCCGCCGTCATCCGCTTCCTCGCATCGCCCTCGGGCTCGTACGTGACCGGAGCGAGCTGGGTCGTCGACGGCGGGATGCTGCACATGGGCCCGCAGGCGGGCTCGCACATGGAGTCGGACGCCTGGCGTTCGGCCGGCGAGGAGTGATCGCGATGACCGACGACAAGAGCTTCGAAGAGAACCGTCACGACCAGCTGACGAGTGCCCCGAAGGCGACCGAAGAAGACGCGGCCCCGCGCTTCGACGTGAGTGAGCACGACGGCGTCACGCGCATCGACGTGCGCGACGACGCCGCGGTGCGTCCGGGACCCGGCCCGGGAGACCCGGCGGCGGAGAAAGACGTGCCGATCAGCGAGCAGTGACCGCGGAGGGGCGAGCCGATGCGGCGCCCTCGTACATCAGGCTCACGTCGCCGACGCCGCTGCCGAATCCGTCGTAGCCGCCTCGACGATCACGTAGTCACGGCGATCGAACCCGCCGATGCGGTGTCCGGATGCCAGGTGCCCGCCCAGATCGTCGCGCAGGCGCCGGCGCCAGTCGGCGGCGGCCGTCGGATCGCTGCGGCGGAGAGCCTCGATGTCATCCGGCACGGTCACGACGGCGATGATCTCGGCATCCGTCGGCTTCGGTGCGGGCGGCTGCGCGAGCGCCCACGACACCATCAGCCGGTCGGACTCGTCACCGCGGTTCACCGCATCCGCCATCGCACCGTAGTGGTCCGCGAGGTACTCCGTCGCGCGGGCGCCGAGCACCGCGAGGTTGAAGTGGGCGTTGCGGGCGACCAGCGGGTCGAACGTCCAGGTGATGTGCCCCACGCCCCGTTCGAGCGCCCAGGCGCGCTGATGCTCCTTCAGCTGACGGCCGAGACCGCGACCCTGGTGGCCGGGAAGGATGCCGGTGATGTGCGAATGCATCGAGCGCTCGGCGGGCGGGCCGAAGAACGCCGCGGACGCGCCGATCATCCGTTCGTCGTCGAAGAGGCCGACGACGTAGTTGCCCGCGTGCTCGAGGGCCCGCAGGATGTTCGCCGGCATCGTGCCGCGCTCGCCCCACACCTCGTCGAGGACGCGAGCGGCTTGGTGGATGCCGTCGACGTCGTCCAGGGTGCGGATGCCGATCGCGTTCATGCGTCGAGTCTCGCACCGCCGGCTTCTCCTGCAGGTGCCTCTCGCCCGTGACGTTTCGCCGCCGTGGCGCGTCTCACTGGTGCAGGCGAACGACCGCGTCACCGAGGAGAGGACGACGACATGGCACCCAGGCTCATCGACCGCCGCGGGACGTTGTCCGGGGTGCTCTCGTGAGGCGCGTGTCCTTCTCGCGTGCGCGCCGACCCCGTGGCGTGTACGTCGCTACCGGCGTCGGCGCCGCTCTCGCGGCCCTCATCGCGCTGGCGCTCTATCTGCCGCTCGTGAGTTTCCTCGCCGCGACGACCGCGAGCACGGCGGGGCTCGTCCCCTTCCCCCTCGGCAGCGTCACCGGTGTGACCCTCCTCGGCCTGCTGGTCGTCGCCGGCGCCCTGCTGCTGGCCGTCACGCGCCGACGCCCGTGGATCTCATGGACACTCGCGGTCATCGCAGTCCTCGTCGCCTTGGCGGTGACGGTGTTCCCGCTGATCGCCGTGGCCGTCGGCTCCGCCGACCGCGCGTCCGACGTCGTTCCGCTGGTCGTGGACCTCTGGCAGCGGGTGACCGGCGGCTGACCGCGCGCGCGATCCCCCGGTGCCGGACTCCGCATCCCCGGCTGTGCGCGCACGATTGACCCAGGGGCGCGCGAGCCCGCCGACGTCGTGCAGACGGCGGAGGTGGGGGCCGGGGATGCCGGGGCCGGGGTCCGGGGTGTGGCGCCGCGCGCTCAGCGATTCGCACGAGGTCAGCCCGGAAGCCGGTCAACTGGCTGACCTCATGCAGATCGCTGAGGTGAAGTCCGGGGCCGGAGTCTGGCATCCGGCATCCCGCATCCGGCATCCCGTGCCGTACGCTCAGCGATTCGCACGAAGTAAGCCCGAAAGCCATGCATCCGGCTGACCTCATGCAAATCTCGGAGGCTAAGCCGGATACCCGCCCCGACGGCCGGGCGGCGACGGCAGAACGGCGCAGGAGGTCTGTCGAACCGACCCGCGCACACCCTCGACCGGGTCGATACAGCGCCGGAGGTCAGCGGGGAAGCGCGCCACCCACGTGCCGGATGGTGCGGCCGCGCTCGATGACGATGGCGATCCCGCCGACGACCCACAGGGGAACCTGCGTGAGGAACGCGAGGCGGAACGCATCCAGCGTGTAGGTGTCGGGCATGCCCGCCCCCTGGACGTCCATGGCGATACCGATGAAGAGGATGGCCAGGAGTGCGGCGAGGAAGCCTCCGCCGTTGACGATGCCGGTCGCCGTGCTGAGGCGATGACTGGGGGTGAAGGTGCGGGCGTGATCGAACGCGATCATGGACGCCGGACCGCCGGTCGACAACGCGAACATCAGCACGACCAGCAGCCACACCGGTGCCGGCCCCGGCCACGCGATGACGACGATCCAGACGACCGCCTGGAAGACGACCGTCGGCAGCACCAGCCAGCGTGAACGGCGCGTCGGATGCCGGCTCGACAGCGCCCCGATGACCGGACCGCTCAGGATGCTGAACAGCACGAGCGAGGTCATCACGAGCGACGCGGTCGCCGGCTCCAGCCCCTCACCCGCGGTGAGGAAGGGGAAGCCCCACAGCAGCATGAAAGCCGTCCCCGCGAAGGGCGTCGCGAAGTGCGACCAGAAGCCCAGGCGCGTGCCCGGGTGCGCCCACGACTCACGGAAGCCCTGGCGCAGATCGGGCGCCGACCGCACGACACGGATCGCGCCGGTCTGCGTGTCGACCGACGTGTCGACCGGGTCGGCGCGGCGCTCGGGCGGACGGTTGCGGATGATGACGTAGGTGAGCACCGCGAAGAGCACGCCGAGGCCCGCGACGCTGCCGAAGGCGACGCTCCAGCTCGTCGCGTGCAGGAGGGCCGCCAGCGGCACCACCGCGATGATCTGACCGAACTGGCCGATGATGCCCGTCATCTGCACGAGCAGCGGCGCCCGCTGCGCGGGGAACCACGTCGCGATCACGCGCAGCACGCTGGGGAAGATCGCGGCGTCGCCCGCGCCGATCAGCACACGGGCCAGGATGCCGATCCCCACGGCATCCGCGGAGGCCATGACGAGCTGCCCCGCCGCCATCAGCAGCATGCCGATCGCGATCATCGGCCGCGCCCCGAACCGGTCGAGCAGGAGCCCCACCGGGATCTGCATCGCGCCGTAGACGAAGAGCTGGATGACGGCGAACATCGACAGGGCCGAGGCGTCGGCGTCGAAGCGCACCGCGGCATCCACACCGACGGCCGAGAGCGACGTGCGGTTGATGATGGACACGACGTACGCGAGCACGCCGACGATCCACAGCGTCCAGGTGCGCCAGCCCGGCCGGTCGAGGCGGAGGGTGCTGGTCACGTGTTCCAGGCTAACGGGACCACCGACATAGCGGCCTCGGGGCGGAGTCGCCGGCGCCGGCGGACGAGTCGCAGGCGCCGGGGTCGGGCGCCGAGGTCGGGCGCCGGGGCCGGAAATGTGCAGCGGGGCGCGCGCCGACCGCCCCGGTGCACATTTCGCGCCCCGCAGGTCGCCCCACCGAGCGCACGGCCGCGAGTCCCACGATCCCGCACCTCACTGCACGCTTGCGGCGCCCTCGCGCCGCCCGCGCGCCGCGGGAGGCCACCGCGTGAGGTGCGTGGTCGGCGGCGTCATCCGGGCACGGCAGAATGGTCCGATGGTCTCCGCGAGCCCCCACCTGCAGCCCGATCACGCCTGCCTCATCGTGCATGGCAAGGACACCCCCGGCATCATCGCCGCAGTCTCGGCCCTGATCGCGCGCCAGGGCGGCAACGTCGTCGCCTTCGACCAGTACTCCGACCAGCTGCGCGGGGGCGCGTACTTCCAGCGCGTGGTGTTCCACCGTCCCGACCTGGCGGCCGCCTTCCCCGAGATCGAGGCCGACCTCGCCAAGACCCTCGGCGACGGCTTCGAACTCGAATGGAACCTCACCGACCTGTCGACGCCGAAGCGCATGGCGATCCTCTCGTCGAAGCAGGACCACTGCCTCCTCGACCTGCTGTGGCGCCACCGTCGCGGCGATCTGCCCGTCAGCATCTCGATGGTCGTGTCGAACCACACCACTTCGGCCGACGACGTGCGATCGTTCGGCGTTCCGTTCTTCCACGTGCCGTCGACGCCCGGGCCCGACAAGTCGGCATCCGAGGCCCGCATCCTCGAGCTGCTCGTGGGCAACGTCGACTTCATCGTGCTGGCGCGATACATGCAGATCCTCTCGCCCGACTTCCTCGACAAGATCGGTGTTCCGGTCATCAACATCCACCACTCGTTCCTGCCGGCCTTCATCGGCGCCGAGCCGTACAAGAAGGCGAAGGAGCGCGGCGTGAAGCTCATCGGGGCGACCTCGCACTACGTGACGAGCGACCTCGACGAGGGCCCCATCATCGAGCAGGACACCGTGCGCGTGACCCACGCCGACTCGGCCGCCGAGCTCGCCCGCCGCGGCGCCGACGTCGAGCGCCAGGTGCTCGCGCGCGCCGTGCTGTGGCACGCCGAAGACCGCGTGCTGCGCGACGGGAACCACACGATCGTCTTCTGACCCCGGCCTCGCCCCGGCCGGCTGGCGCGCTGGGCCGGCGTCCGGCCTCCAGCCTCCGGCATCCGGCATCCGGCATCCGGCGTCGAAACCGCACGCGTTTGCCGAAACCGCAGGCGTTCGACCGCGAAGGAGTGCGTCTTCGGCGAATGGATGCGGTCTCAGCGCCCAGGGTCGCGTCTCACGCGGCGACGCGCCGAGGGGCGCGAACGGCACCCGTCGCCCGGCACCCGGCACCCGGCACCGAAACCGCAGTCGTTTGCCGAAACCGCAGGCATTCGACCGCGAAGGAGTGCGTCCTCGGCGAACGGATGCGGTCTCAGCGCCCAGGGTCGCGTCTCACGCGGCGACGCGCCGAGGGGCGCGAACGGCACCCGTCGCCCGGCACCCGGCACCGAAACCGCAGGCGTTTGCCGAAACCGCAGGCGATCGACCGCGAACGAGTGCGTCCTCGGCGAACGGATGCTCGGCGTCCATGGTCGCGTCTCACGCGGCGACGCGCCGAGAGGCGGTCTCGGCGAACGCGCGCGATCTCGGACGAACGCGCACACGACGCGCACGGTCGCGGCCACGGCCACGGAGAACCCCGACCGCAGGCCGCCGGGCCGACCGAGCGCCACGCACCCGACCCGCCCGGCGCCGCGTCAGTCGGGGTCGCTCGCGCGACTGAGGGGACCGCCGCCGCCGCGCGGCGGCTGCCGGCGCTGACGTGAGAGCTCGCCGCCGATGCGGCCACCGTACGGACGACCGTGATCGGCGAACTCGGCACGGAAGAACGCCAGACGCCAGTCGCCGAGCTCGATACGGGCGCCGGTGCGGAGGATCCGACCGCCGCCTCCCCGGCCCGGACCCTGCTCGCGTGCCCCACCGCCGCCGACCACGTCGAAGCCGTACAGCACGTACTCGTCATCGCCCTCGTGCCGGATCTCGGCGTGCACGGGCGCGAGGCCCGGGAGCTTCAGGTCGGCTTCTTCGCCGGATCCGATGACCGTCTTGGTCGGCAGCAGGTCGAACTCGCGGGGGCGCGCTCCGTCCCAGGTCGCGTCCCCCACGGCGAAGATGAGTCGTGGACGCCCCGAGCCCGGGGTGTAATGCGTGGTGGTGATGCGTCGACGCACGGTGCGATTGACCGTCGGCACCAGCGGGAACGGTGTCTCCGGCGGGATGGGGAAGGTCAGCGCCTGCCCCCTGTTGCGTCGCGTCAACAGCGGCGCGACAGCCCCGACCGACCCCAGCCGGATATGGCGCGAACCCGTGATCGCCCGCTGCAGAACGCTCTTCTTCACGTCACCGAGGTGGAGGATCGGCCCATCGGGACCCTCCAGTCTCACGGAGATGCCTCGGGATGCCAGGGCGTCAGCGACCGTGGACAGCTCGGTGAGCGTGCGCCGGCCATTGCCCGGCAACCGGGCGGGGTCGCTGACGACGATGCGCACCTCGGATCCTGCGGCCGTGATCGTGCCCTCGAAGGGCGGGGTGTCGGCATCCGCCCCCTCCTCGTGCTCCGAGAAAGCGAGGTCGATGTCGAGGCGCACCATGATGGCGCCGTCCCTCAGTTGCCGCGGTGCGGGTCGGACCCGGCCGCGGTGTCGTCGCTCGTGGTCACGCGCAGGGTGCCGTTCAGTTTCCACGTCGCGCGCGGGGCGTCGGGGCCGATGTCGCGCGGCACCTCGACGGTCATGTCGACGAAGGAATAGTTCACGGCGGCGCCGCGACCGGTCAGGTACGACCACATCTCGCGGCCAAGGTCGGTCCAGTCGGTGATCGAGTGACCCTCGGGGCCGTCGGCGTTCGCGAACGGGTCGCTGGTGGGGGAAGAGGAATCGGACATGGCGTCGCACCTTTCGTGTCGAGGCTGCCAGCGTCCCAGTGCGGCGGTGCCCTGACGAGGGATTGCGTTCTCGACCCGGTTGGGGCACCATTCCACCGCCCCGAAAACCCGTGCGGCGGTTCCCCTGCCGCGCGCCACGATGGCGGGATGTCCCGCCTCCACGAACGCCTCGCCGCGGCGCACCGTGCTCGCCACCGGCGCGGCGACCCCTCCTTCGCACGGGCGAGCCGCTCCTCGAGCGCGGCGATCACGACGCGGGCCAGTCGCTCCTCGAGCGCGGCGATCACGGTGCGGGCCAACCGCTCCTCGAGCGCGGCGATCACCGCACGGGCCAGTCGCTCCTCGAGCGCGGCGATCACGGAGTGCGCGGGGACGGAACGACCGCCTCAGGCGAACGCCTCCTCCACACGGGCGAGCCGCTCCTCGAGCGCGGCGATCGAGGAGTGCACGTCGAGCGAGGGATCGATCACGTGAACCTCGAGCCGGGCGCCGTCCAGGCGTGCCGAGAGGCTGCCCGGCATGAGGTTCATCACGAGGGCGAGGGCGACGCGGGCCGGCCCCGACCGCAGACGCGTCTCGTACTCGCTCCAGCGCGGATCGATGTCGGCGCGCGGGAGGTGCAGCGCGCGACGCGCGACGTCGACGCCCCCGACCACCGAGCGCCAGAGCACCCACCCGGCGATCCCCAGGATGATCAGGATGCCGCGTACCCGCCGCCCCGCCAGACCCCGGTGATCCCCGCGGCGTGCGGTCCGCCGCCTCGGGAGGAGCACGTAGGTGACCGCCACCACGACGGGTACGGTCGCCAGGCCGTACACCAGGGCGGAGGCGGCGGCCTCGGTCGCCGCCAGCCACAGCAGAGCGACCGCACACAGGCGTACGAGCAGCGAGGCGATCACGGAGCACCTCCGATACCGACGGTGAGCCACAGCGCCGCGGCGAGCAGGACGACCAGCACCAGCCCCGAGCCCACCCAGGTACCCACGGAAGCCTGCACGCGTTCCAGGGCGGGCCAAGGGGTCGGGCTCCGACCCGCGGCCGCCAGCAGCGCGTCGCGCGTGCGGCCGAGGGAACCTGACGCCCACGCCAAGCCGCGACCGAGCGCGCGCGCCGCACGCTCCTCGACCACCACGATGTCGCCGGGAGGGACGACGTCGCCGCGCGGGTGCAGCACGCGCGAACCGGGGGCCCTGCGAGCGATCACCGCGGCCGCCCCGGCGATCACGAGGCCGAGCAGCAGCGGCCAGGTCTGGCCCCACATCGTCGAGGGCGAGAGCCAGTCGGGCATCGAGACGGGAGGCGCCCACGCCCGGGCGAGAAGGGCCACCGGTACCACCGCCGCCACCGACACGGCCACCCAGGCCACATCGCGCGTCACGGCCGTGCGGTGGACGTGCCGCGGACGACGCAGCAGGACGACGAAGAAGCGCACGAGGAGCAGGGTCGATCCCACCCCGAACCACGGCAGCACGTCGGCGACGGCGACCGGCAGGGCGGGCACGAGCACGTCGCCCACCGCCTCCTTCGCGGCGTACTTCGCAACGAACCCGCTCGTGAACGGCACGCCGACGAGCGCGAGGGATGCCACGGCGAGCGCGGCCAGCACGATCACGCGCGGCAGGCGCTCGGCATCCCACGCTTGCACCCCGAGGAAGAGCGCGCCCTTCACGAGACCGTGCGACACGCTGTAGACGACCACCGCGGCGACGCACGCCGGTGCGAGATCCGGAGCGAGAAGGGCGGCCCCGATCACCGCGGTGAGGAATCCCATCTGACTGATGCTGCTGTAGGCGAGTACGACCTTGGGATTGTCGTGCAGCACACCGACGGGTACCGCGAGCAGGCCGCCGACCAGTCCGAGTGCGAGGAAGACCCCGCCCCACGCCGGCTCGGAGCCCTCGCCGAGCGGAAGGAAGCGCAGCCACCCCACGATGCCGGCCTTGAGCATCGCACCCGACAGCACGGCGCTCGCGGGGCTGGGGGCCGCGGGGTGGGCGAGGGGAAGCCAGACGTGCAGCGGCACCGTGCCCGCCTTCACGCCGAAACCGAGGAGCAGCAGGGCGATCAACGCGTCGCGCCACGGCGAGGCGGCGACCGCGGCGGGGGCCTCGGCCACCTTCATCACCCCCTCGGACGCGAGGATCATCAACGCCGCGAGCACCGCGCACTCTCCGAGCACGGTGAGCACGAGGTAGATCGCCCCGGCCCGCCGCGCGCCGTCGGAGCGGTCGTGCACGACGATCGCCCAGCCGAGGAAGCTCATGGCCGCGAACGCGAGGTAGAACGTCACCAGGTCGGCGGCGATGAACACGGCGACATTGCCGGTGAAGCACAACAGCAGGAACGCCGTCAGCACGTGCGTGCGGTCGCTCTTGCCGCGCACGACGAACGACAGAGCCAGCCCGTACAGCGCCACGGCCATCATGACGAGCGGGCGGGCGATGCCGTCGACGGAGATCGTCGTTCCCAGCAGCATCCACCCGACCGTGTGCACACCGCCCGGATCCACGAGCGCGGCGACACCGGCGGGAACGACCGCGAGCCACGACAGGCGCACGACCCACGCGCGTGCCCGGTGGGAGCGCAGCCCGCCGAGGCGGCTGAGTGCACCGATCACCACGGCCACGGCGAGCGGGAGGAGGAATGCGGGGATCCAGATCACGGCCACGCTCCGTCCGCGATGATCTTGGCGATCGACCAGGGCGAGTACTCCCACCCGGCCGCGACCCCGAGCCCCACCACGACCACCGCGGTCGCCAGGGCGGGTAGGAGCAGTGCGGCGGGCGCCTCGAGTCGACGGACCCGCTCTCCTCCGGCGCCTTCTCCGCTCAGCTCGTCTTCGTCGACCGGCTCGGTGATGTCGGGCGCCGCACCCTCTGCCGCCTCCTTCACGGGGGCCTTGGTCCACATCGCGATGATCACTGGCAGGAAGTACGCCGCGTTCAGCATCGTGCTCGTCAGCAGCACGGCGACCACCCACGGCTGGTCGGCCTCGAGGCCGCCGACCCCCAGCGCCCACTTCGACACGAACCCGGCGAGAGGGGGGAGCCCGATCATGCCGAGCGCGGCGACGGTGAAGGCGGCAGTGGTCAGCGGCATCCGTCGCCCGACGCCGGCCAGCTGGCTGATCTTCGACAACCCCAGTTCTTCGGCGTACAGACCCGCGCAGAAGAACAGCGTGATCTTCATGAAGCCCTGGTTGACCATGTGCGCGATGGCGCCGGCGGTGGCGAGCGGGGCGAGCAGCGCTGCGCCGAGCGCGATGTAGGCCACCTGCGACACGGTCGAGTAGGCGAGACGTTTCTTCAGGTCGTCCTGCGCGAGTGCGCGCACCGATCCGTAGACGATGGTGACGGATGCCACGGCTGCCAGCACCGTGAGCAGGCCCAGGTCGGCGGCGGTCTGCAGGCCGAAGGTGTCCTCGACGATGCGGATGATGCCGAACGCTCCGGCCTTGACCACGGCGACGGCGTGGAGGAGGGCACTGACCGGGGCCGGCGCGACCATCGCCACCGGCAGCCACCCGTGCAGGGGGAACAGCGCGGCCTTCACCCCGACGCCGGTGAGCAGCAGTGCTCCGATGATCGTGGCGGCGACCGGGTCGCGTTGCGCGAACTCGACGACGTCCGGGATGCCACCGGGCTGGAACTCGACCGGACCCACCTCGAGGGTCAGCCACGCAACGCCGAGAAGCAGGACGACGCCGCCCACGAGCGTGTAGCCGAGATAGGTGCGCGCACCGCGCAGAGCCTCGGCCGTGCCGCGGTGGGCCACGAGCGGGTAGGTCACCAGGGTCAGCAGTTCGAAGAAGATGAGGAAGGTGACGAGGTTCTCGGCGAGGGCGATCCCGGTCGTCGCGGTCACGCACAGGCTGAAGAACCCGAAGAAGCGGCTGCGGTTGGGTGCGCCCTCGAGGTAGCCGATCGCGTAGACGGTCGTCGCGAGCCACAGACCCGCCGACAGGGCGACGAAGAACAACGAGAACGCGTCGGTGACGAAGACGATCGGTAGGCCGGGAATCCAGGCGAACTCCGCGCGCAGCTGCTCGCCCTGCAGCACGAACGGGATGAGCACGGCCACCAGGACGACCTTGGCGATCGCCCCGCCGAGGTTGAGGGTGGTGCGGATCCACCTCTTGTCTTCGGGTACCGCGAAGGTCAGCAGGGCGGGGACGAGCGAGGTGAGGATGAGGACCACGGGGATGGCGCTGGGGATGACGGTCACGACCCTCCCCCCGCCGGCAGCGTGTCGACCAGCAGGTCGACGAGGGGCCCGGGGAACAGCCCGAGGACCAGCGAGACCGCGGCCAGCGCGAAGGGCACAGCCGCCAGCCCACGCCGGGGCGTCTCGTGCGGCGGCGGCGGGTCCTCGCCGGGCATGTTGAACATCGCGGCGATCATGCGCCCGGTGTAGGCGAAGGTGAGCAGGCCCCCCACCAGGAGCACGGCGACCCACCACCAGGCGCCCTCGGCGAGCGCGCCCTGCAGCACCTGCCACTTGCCCACGAAGCCGAGCGCCGGGGGGAGGCCGGCCAGGCTCACGCCCGCGACCCCGATCGTGGCGACGGTCAGCGGCATGCGCGACAGCGCGCCGTGCAGGCCGTCGAGTCGGTCGTCGCCGTAGGCGATGACGAGCGAACCCGCCGCGAGGAACATCGCCGCTTTGGCGAGCCCGTGCGCGACCGCGAGCACGATGCCCCCGCTCCAGGCCGCGTCGGCCCCGACGGTCGAGCCGAGCAGGGGGAGCATGAGCACCAGGTAGCCGACCTGCGCGACGGTCGAGTACGCGATGACGGTCTTGAGACGGTCGCGTCGCAACGCCAGGATGCCGCCCCACACCACGGCCGCCGCTCCGGCCGCCGCGAGCGCGGTCGCCAGGACCGGGGTGAGACCCGTGGCGGGCCCGAGCTGCGAGAACACCCGCCAGAGCACGAACAGCGAGGCCTTGATGACCAGGGCCGACAGCAGCGCGCTCACCGCGGCGGGTGCGGCGGGGTGCGCCACGGGGAGCCAGGAATGCAGCGGGAACAGGGCCGTCTTGGCGGCCATGCCGACGGCGACGAGGGCGATGACAGCGCCGGCCGTGGCCCCGTCGGGCATGCGCTGGGCGACCGTTGCGAGGTCGAGCGCTCCGGTCTGGCCGTACACGAGGGCGACCGCGAGCAGGTAGAAGAGCGATCCGGTCACCGCGACGAAGAGGTAGCGCAGCGCCGGGGCGGTCGCCTTCCGGCCGCCGAGGGCGACCAGCCCGACGGCCGCGAGGGTGAGCAGTTCGAGCAGCACGTAGATGCTGAACAGGTCGCCCGCCACGAACACGCCGTTGACCGCCGTGAGAGCGATGCCGACGAGGGGCCAGAAAGCGGGCGAGCCGATCAGGCGGTCATCCAGCGCGCCGACGATCGTGACCGCGAGCACGACGAGCGTCCCGAGGGCGAGCATCGCCACCGACGGCCCGTCGGCCACCAGCGCGATCCCGAGCGGCGGCGCCCAGCCGGCGAGTTCGGTGCGCACCGATCCCGTGGATGCCACCTCCTCACCGATCGCCACGATCACCGCGCCGACGGCCGCGGTGGCGACGATGATGAGCGTCGGACGGACGCGAGCGGGGACGACGGCCGCGATCATCGCCCCGACCAACGGCACGAGGACGACGAGGGGAAGAAGAGCACTCACGAGCTTCCCTCCCCCGCGGGCGTCTCGTTCTCGGCATCCGTCTTCTCGATGCGACGGGCCAACGCCAGGGCGAGACCGGTGATGGCGGCCATGACGACGATCCCGGTGAGCACGAGGGCTTGGGGCACGGGGTCGGGGGCGACGCCGTCGGGGCGACGGTCGGCCAGCGCCAGGAAGACGAGCATGACACCGCCGGACGCGACGTTCAGCGTGACGATGCGCCGTATGAGGTCGCGGACCAGGAGGTGGACGGAGATTCCGACGGCGAAGATCGCGACCCCCGCCGCGAGGAAGAGCTGGAGGGTGGTCATCGGGGTGCTCCCTCGCGTGCAGAGGCGACCCGCGTCGCCGACACCTCGCCGCGCTCGACGTCGACCGCACCGGCCGCGAGGAAGATCCCGGCCAGCGCGACGGCGATCGACACCGAGAGCACGGCCTCGATCGCGAGGATCGCCGCGCCCGCCCAGGACGGGTCGAGACCGAGCCACGTGCCGGTCGCCGCGAGCCCGAACGCACCGAGCAGCACGAAGGCGAGTACGCCCCCGCCCGCGACGGCCAGAGCCCCGCGCCCCCGCGGGGTGGAGTACGGGATGCCGCAGAGGTGGGCGATCACCAGGGCCGCCGCCCCCAGGGCGCCGGCCTGGAAGGCCCCGCCGGGCTGACGGGAGCCGGCGACGAGGATCCACAGCGCCAGGACGAGCAGCACCGGTACGAGCACCAGCGCCAGGGCTCGGCGCACGGGCTCCGCCTCGCGCACGGGACGCACGCGCTCGCGGGCCACCGCGCCCACCGCGATGACGGCGGTGACCAGCACGGCGATCTCGAGCAGGGTGTCGAGGCTGCGGTAGTTCAAGAGCACCGCCGTGACCGGGTTGCTCACCCCGGTGCGATCGAGCTGCGCGAACGCGTCCGCGGCGAGCGGAGCGGGCACACGCGGAAGTTGTCGCACGACGATGACGAGCGCCACGGCGGACGCCCCGCCCAGCGCGACCCCCAGCAGGGCGCGCCTGCCGTCGCCGCTCCCCGCTGGAGCGGGGGTGCGGCGCTCGAGGGCGTCGACGAGGAGCGCCCCGGCGATGCCACCGCCCAGTGCCGCTTCGGCGATCGCGACGTCGGGTGCGTCGACACGGCCCCACAGCACCGCCAGCAGGATGCCGAAGACGAGGAACGCGGTGGTCCCCGCGGCCCGCTTCGGTGCGAGCACGGCGACGAGGGCGGTCACCACCACCGCCCCGACGGTGACCACGTCGAGGATGTCGAGACCGCTCACTCGTCGACCTCGGCCCCGTGCCGACGGCGCTCCGGGCGCGCCCTCGGGCTCCCGGCATCCGGGCCCTCATCCGCCGAGTCGGCGACCGTCGGACTCGGGGCCCGCGGGGTCTTCGCTCCCGAGAGCTCCCTCGCCCGCGCGTGACCGGCGAGCAGGTGCGAGTTGGCGGCTGTGCCGAGCAGCGCCAGCAGCCAGATGAGCACGAGTTTGAGGGCGACGCCGAGGGGCGAGCCGTCGTCCGGCCGCGTGGACACGTCGACGATGAGAGCGGCGACGATGAATCCCAGGCCGAGGTTGTCGGCCTTCGCCACCGCGTGCAGACGCGTCGGCAGATCGGGGAAGCGGACAAGCCCGACCGTGCCCACGACGACGAAGAAGGTGCCGACGGCGAGAAGGGCGAACACGATCACGTCGATCATCGCGGCTGCCGCCTGGTGTAGACGACCACCGCGACCGTGGCGAGCGCGACGACCGTGATGGCGACGTCGCGAAGGGCCGGGACGTCGAGTGCCGACGCCAGCACGATGAAGAGCGCGGCACCGCTCGTTCCGAGCAGCACGAAGGCGGTGAGGCGGTCTTCGGCGGTCGGCCCTCGCACGCCGCGCCAGAGACCCGCCACGATGCAGGCCACGAGGACCGCCGCCACCGCGACGAGAGCGAGGTCGATCGCGCCCATCGGTGCTCCTCCCCGGCTCGCCGACTGCGTTTCGAGGACTGTACCGAAGGGGTACGACATCGCCGCCGCGGCTGGCGTGCAGTCGCGACCGTACGGTATGAACGCTCGACCACGTCCCCGAAGGACACCCGCCGGACGACCGCGACGTCAGTACACGTACTCCATGAGTTCGACCCCGAGCACGCGGAACGCGTCGTGCGCGCGGAGACGGTGCGCGACAGTGAGGTCGTCGAAGTTGACGATCAGCGCGTAGGCCACCCCCGACCGGGGGCCGCCGAGCACTCCCGCCTCGGCGCGCACACCGGCTGCGCGACCGGTCTTGTTCACGAACAGCAATCCATGCTGGTCGTTCTCGTGCGCGAAGGGATCGAGGCCGGTGGCGGATGCCACGAGCGAGAGGTCGTGGTTCAGGCTCAGCCACTCCGCGACCTGGGCGCTCACGCCGGGCGACACGACCGTCGAGTTCACGAGCCCCGCGAACACGTGCGCCATCTCGCGCGCGGTCGAGAGTGCCAGGTGCGGGGCGTCGTCGGGTCCCCGGTCATCGCGGTAGCGGTCGAGCAGAGCCGTGCGCCGCAGCCCCAGCAGCTCGATCCGCGCCCGCACGGCGTGGAGTCCCACCCGGTGCAGCAGCGCGTTGACGGCGAGGGCGTCGCCCGACGACGCCGCCAGCATCGCGACGTCGATCAGCGGCAGAGCCGGCGCCTTCAGGTGCTGCCACACGCCGCCGTGCGCCGCTCCCTGCACCGTGGTGCGGTCGACGATCTCGAGCGGGTCGATCCGCCCCTCCTCGAAGGCCGCGGCCACCTCGATCAGCAGCGGCACGACCCCCACCCCGCCGACCGGCAGGGTGACGAAGTCGTCGCCCGCCAGCACCTGCGACCCCCCGTCGAGGTCGTCGATGCGCACCGAGACCTGGGCCCCCGACGCGGCGAGCTCGTCGAGGGCGCGCAGCGTCGCCGTGAACGAGCGCCTGCCCGCAGCCGCGCGGCGCGGCAGGCGTGCGGGACCCTTGCGGCCGGCACTCCGAAGGGCCGGGGCGTCGCGTCGCGACGACGCCACCGGCCCGCCCGCGGGATCGGGCAGGGAGGGTTCGGGAACCGGGGGCATGCCCACGAGCGTGGCTCCTTCCGGGTCAGGAAGACAACAAACGCGACCTCACCAAATGGTGACGCGCTGGTCGGCGTCGAGCCAGAGGGCATCGCCCTCGGTCACGTCGAAGGCCGCGTAGAACGCGTCGATGTTACGCACGATCTGGTTGCACCGGAACTCGTTCGGCGAGTGCGGATCGATGGTGAGAAGGCGGATGGTCTCGGCATCCCGGCCCTTCTGCTGCCAGATCTGCGCCCAGCTGAGCAGCAGCCGCTGGATGCCGGTGTACCCGTCGACCACGGGCCCATCGCCCTCGGTTTCACCCTGCTCGGCGAGGAACAGCCGGTACGCGGCGATCGCGATGCCGAGGCCGCCCAGGTCGCCGATGTTCTCACCGATGGTGAGCGCTCCGTTGACGTGATGTTCCTCACCGAGTCCCCGGGGGACGAGCTCCTCGTACTGGGCGATGAGGGCCTTCGTACGCTCCTCGAACGCCGCGCGGTCGGCATCCGTCCACCAGTCGCGCAGCGACCCGTCGGCATCGAAGCGGCTGCCCTGGTCGTCGAACCCGTGCCCGATCTCGTGACCGATGACCGCGCCGATCCCGCCGTAATTGGCGGCGGCGTCGCGGTCGGCGTCGAAGAAGGGGTACTGCAGGATCGCCGCAGGGAACACGATCTCGTTCATGAGCGGGTTGTAGTACGCGTTGACCGTCTGCGGGGTCATGTACCACTCGTCGCGGTCGATCGGCTGGCCCACCTTCGCGAGCTGGCGATCGTGCTCCCACACGTGCGCACGGCGGACGTTGCCGACGAGATCGGTCGCGTCGACCTCGACGGCGGAGTAGTCCTTCCACCGCACCGGATAGCCGATCTTCGGCACGAACGTGTCGAGCTTGGCGAGTGCGCGCTCGCGCGTCTCCCCCGTCATCCACTCGAGGTTCTGGATCGAATGGCGGTACGCCTCGATCAGGTGGGCCACCAGACCGTCCATGGCATCCTTGGCGGTCGGCTTGAAGTGGCGTTCCACGTAGACCTTGCCGATCGCCTCGCCCAGGGCCGCCTCCACCAGGCTCACGCCGCGCTTCCACCGCTCCCGGTTGACGGGCACGCCGGTGAGCTGCGTGCCGTAGAACGCGAAGTTCTCGGCCACGAACTCGTCGGAGAGGAAAGCCGCTGCCGCGTGCACGATCTTGAAGCGCAGCCATGCCTTCCAGTCATCGAGACGCTCCTGCACGAGCAGCCCGCCGAGCGACTCGACGAAGCTCGGCTGATACACGACGACCTCGGCGAACGCGCCCTCGTGTCCCGGCGCCACGCCGGCCCGCCAGGGCTCGAGGTCGACGCCGGCGAGCGCGACGGTGTCGTCCCACGACTTCAGGTTGTAGGTCTTGACCGAGTCGCGGCTGTTTTCACGCGACCAGTGCGCCGAGGCGATCTCGGTCTCGAGCGCGAACACGCGATCGGCGGATGCCGCGGTGTCGGCGACGCCGGCGAGTTCGAGGATGCGCGCGATGTGCCCGCGGTACGCCTCACGCGTCTCGGCGAAGTTGTCGAGGCGGTAGTAGCTCTCGTCGGGAAGCGAGATGCCGCCCTGGTAGATCATGGGCACGTACCGCGTCGGGTCGCCCGGATCGGGCTCGACGAAGAGGGTGAGCAGGCCGCTGATCCCGTCGCGCTCGAGCTCGCCGACGAGCCGGAGGAAAGAGGGGATGCCGCCGACGCCGTCGACGCGGTCGAGTTGCGCCGCGAGCGGCTCGCGGCCCAGCGCCTCGATGCGCTCGGCATCCATGAAGCTGGCGAACAGGTCGCCGATCTTGCGGGCTTCGCTGCCGGGCTCGGCGTTCTGCGACTCCTGGACGATCGTGCGCACGTCGGCCTCGGCCTGTTCGGCGATGAGGTGGAACGAGCCCCAGCGGGCCTTGTCGTCGGGGATCTCGGTGCGCTCCAGCCAGCTGCCGTTCACGTGGCGGAACAGGTCGTCCTGCGGGCGGATCTCGTCGCTGAGCTCGTCGAGCGCGAGACCGGAGGAGCGGGGGATGTCGGTCATGCAGACAGGATAAAGGCCCGTTCTCTGTGCCGGCTCCGAACGAGCAGCGGGTGAGGCCGGCTCGGTGTCGGGGGTGCGTCCTAGGCTCGAAGAGTGACGAGTCCGCCGCCCGAGACGCTGAACCGCTCCATCTTGCGGCTCGCCGTTCCCGCGCTCGGGGCGCTCATCGCCGAGCCACTGTTCCTCATCGTCGACGCGGCGATGGTCGGGCACCTCGGCGTCGAGCCCTTGGCGGGTCTGGGCATCGCCGGGGCGGTGCTGCACACGATCGTCGGGCTGATGGTGTTCCTGGCGTACGCCACCACGCCGGCCGTCGCCCGTCGCTTCGGTGCGGGCGACCACGGGCGCGCCGTGTCGGTCGGCATCGACGGCATGTGGCTGGCGCTCGCGCTCGGGGCCGTGCTCGCCGCGGTCGGATCCATCGTCGCGCCCCAGGTGATCGATGTCTTCGGCGCCGCGCCCGGCGTCGCCGAGAACGCCCGCACCTACCTCACGATCTCGATGTGGGGTCTCCCCGCGATGCTGGTCGTCTTCGCGGCGACCGGCCTGCTGCGGGGCATGCAGAACACGGTGACCCCCCTGTGGATCGCCGGCCTCGGCTTCGGCGCCAACGCCCTGCTGAACGCGCTGTTCATCTACGGGTTCGGGTGGGGGATCGCGGGCTCCGCCATCGGCACGGTCGTCGCGCAGTGGGGCATGGTCGCCGCGTACGTGCTCGTCGTGCGCCGCTTGGCGCGCCGACACTCGGCATCCGTCCGCCCGCAGCGCGAGGGACTCGGCGGCACCGTCCGATCGGGCGGCTGGCTGTTCCTGCGCACCGTGAGCCTGCGCGCGGCCTTCCTCGCCACGGTCGCGGTCGCCACCGGGCTCGGATCGGCCGAGCTCGCCGGGTGGCAGATCGCCTTCACCATCTTCTCCACCGCGGCCTTCGCCCTCGACGCGCTGGCGATCGCCGCACAGGCACTGATCGGACGCGCGCTCGGCGCCGACGACACCGACACGGTCGGGCGGGTGCTCGCTCGCACCAGCGCGTGGGGGGTGTGGTTCGGCGTGGCCGTCGGGGGTCTCGTCGCGGCGTCGTCGGGGGTGCTCGGCCTCGTCTTCACGGGGGATGCCGAGATCGCGGCGCTCATCCAGCCCGCCCTCCTGGTGCTCGCTGTGGCGCAGCCGCTCGCCGCGTTCGTCTTCGTGCTCGACGGTGTGCTGATCGGCGCGGGCGATGCGCGCTACCTCGCCATCGCGGGCGTGCTGAACCTCGTGCCGTACGTGCCCGCGCTCGTTCTCGTCGGGGTCTTCGCCGGGGGCGGCGCGGCGGGACTCGCGTGGGTGGCCGCGGCGTTCTTCGGCGTCTACATGCTCGCGCGGGCGCTCACGCTCGGTCTGCGCGTACGCGGGAAGGCGTGGATGACGGCGGGCGGCTGAACCCACGCACGCCCGAGCCCGCGCACGCCCGAGGCCCCCACCCCGCGCAGGCCCGAGGTCGCCGAGCCTGCGCACGCCCGAGGTCGCCGAGCCCGCGCGCGCCCGACGTCGCCTCGTCTACGCGCCCCCGCCGCCCGAGCCCGCGCACGCCCGAGGTCCCTGAGCCCGTCGAAGGGACCGGCCCCTGCCACCCGGCGCGGCTCACGCCCAGCGGCGGCACCACTCGTACATGATGACGGCCGCCGCCGAGGCGGCGTTGATCGAGCGGGTCGATCCGTACTGCGTGATCTCGATCACGCCGGTCGCGGCGGCGATCGCCTCGGGAGACAGGCCCGGGCCTTCCTGCCCGAACAGCAGCACGCAGCTCTCGGGCAGCTCCGCCCGGTCGACGGGAACGGAACCGTCGACGTTGTCGACCGCGATCACGGGCAGTCCCGCCTCGCGCGCCCACGCGGCGAAGGCCGCGACGTCTTCGTGGTGGCGCACGTGCTGGTAGCGGTCGGTCACCATCGCGCCGCGGCGGTTCCACCGGCGTTTGCCCACGATGTGCACCTCGGCCGCGAGGAACGCGTTGGCGCTGCGCACGATCGAGCCGATGTTGAGGTCGTGCTGCCAGTTCTCGATGGCGACGTGGAACGGATGCCGCCTCGCATCGAGGTCGGCGACGATCGCCTCCATCGTCCAGTACCGATAGGCGTCGACGACGTTGCGGGTGTCGCCGTTGGCCAGCAGCTCAGGGTCGAAGCGCGGGTCGTCCGGCGCGTCACCCGCCCACGGCCCGACCCCGTACGTCACGCCGACGGGTGGTTCGTCGCCCGCCACGGGATCCGCCGACGTCCGCGCGGCCCGCGGCGACTCGTTCGCGGCATCCGTCGGGTCGGCATCGCCCGCGGCGCCGGACGCCGGCGTGGTCTTGTCGGCATCCGTCACCGCCCCAGGCTACCCGCGCGGGCGGGACGCCCTCACGGGCCGGCGGGGACCGCGGGCCGTCGAACCGGGGGCCTGAGCTGGACCCAGGAGCCGGGACGCGGCGGCGCCCGCCCCCGATCCGGGGCTCGAGCCGGACTCGCGGGCCCCGTCCGGCCGCGTGCCGAGCGGGGAGGCGGGAGTCCCCACGGGTCGGGGGTGATTACGGGAGGGGAAGACGGATGCTGACAGCCATCTTGCTGACTTGGCTCACAGGTGCGGGACCGGTGTTCTGGCAGTTTCTGGATGCGTGTGCCGGTCCTATAGCCAGCCTCGGAACCGTGGGGTACAACCGAGAGATACGCAGCGGCTGGGCCCGTCGGTCACCGCAGCGCGACCCAGACTAGCGACGCCCGCGCGACCTCCAGGGCACGGAAGGGCGCGCATAGAGCACCGGGATGATGCGCCGGCGGGGATGTCGAAGCCGAGACGGACCCCGCGCAACCAATAGAATTCAGCGAAGACAGGAGGATCAGTGCACACTTCAGCCGCTGAGGTCGGGGACTCACGGCCCAAGGAGCTCGCACTCGCCCTCGCACGCCATGAGCGCGATGACCCGGGGTTCTGGGATTTCGCCACCAATCGACGCCAGGGCGGTCATGCCTTCTTCCAGTACCCGGCGATGATGGTGCCGGAGCTGCAGGGCACTCTGCTGGATGACTTGTTGGCGGTTGCGCCTGACACGACCTGCATCTACGACCCGTTTCTGGGTTCGGGCACGGTCCTGCTTGAGTCGGCCTATCGCGGTCTCGCTTTCTTCGGCACGGACATCAACCCGATGGCGACTCTCCTCAGCCGCGTGAAGGCGGATCCGCCGTCGGAGGAGGAAGCAGCTGCTGCGGTCACCCGGGTGGTGACACGCGCCAGCGCAGCGGGCGACGAGGAACTACACGAGTTCACGAACCGGGACAAGTGGTTCAACTCCGACGTCGCTCTGGAGCTGACCCGCCTACGCGCTTCGATCTGCAAAGAGAACGAAGCGCGACTGCGCCGATTCCTGTGGGTCTGTTTGGCGGAAACGATCCGCATGGTCTCGAACTCACGGACATCGACGTTCAAGCTTCACGTCTACGCGGCCAAGGACCTCGCCGCCCGAAAGCCCCACGCCATCGAAACCTTTACCTCGATTGGCGCCTCCAACGCGGCTCGCGCCGGCGAGCACTGGCGCCGCATCCACTCGTTACCAGAAGACCGCAAGGCTGGAGCGATCTCGATCGTCCGCGGCTCCGTCCTCGACGACGTCAATGTGCCGGTTCGGGTGGACGCCATTATGACCTCGCCGCCCTACGGGGACAACGACACCACTGTTCCCTACGGCCAGCACAGTTACCTCCCGCTGCAGTGGATCGACCATGCAGACCTGGGCGCGGACTTCGATGCCGACCTCATCCGTTCGACGGGGCGGCTGGACACGGTCAGCCTGGGCGGCTCCCTCGTGAACGCGCTCAACCCTGCGGATCGCGCCCGGTTGGAGACAGCGTCACCGGCGCTCCGGGACTTCAATGCCACACTCGAAGCGACCCCCGCGCTTCTGAAGAAGGTTCTGTCCTTCAGCCGCGATTACGAGCTCGCTCTGCGCCGCAGCACCCGCCCGCTGCGGGAGGGCGGCTTCAGCTTCTGGACGCTCGGGCAGCGCCGCGTCGGCGGCCTCGAACTCCCGCTGGTGCGGATCACGGCGGAGTTCCTGATGGCGCTGGGCCACAGCGAGGTGACAACCATCATCCGTCAGCTACCGCGGGGGCGGAAGCGGATGGCGATGCGCAACAACATCGGCGCGACGATGGCGACCGAGCATGTCCTGGTGATGGCTAAGGGGAATCAGTGACGCTTGCGGCTTCGAACGCGGGCCGAGCCGCGTAGCTCATCGTCAGAGACGCAACGTTGACCGCGACGTCGGACCGCACGCGAGCCACCCGCTTCAACCCGTACTCCAGCGTTCTCGCGGTCGAATCAATTCGCACGGAGACGCCACGCGACTTCTCCATGCTTCCCAGCGCGTAGGAAGCCGCCAGCCGGCAGAGATGCTCCTCCGAGTTCGACACCCCTGCGAGATGCTTTTCAGCCGTGGCGAACTGGTTGATGGCTTTGTCCGCCCACTTCAGCAGCACCGCCTGCCTTGTAACCCAGCCCTCTGCCATGGGACGAAGATCTGGCGTTGCCGGGGTCAGGATCGCGGTCCCGTCCGCTCGGAAAACCGTCGCATCCAGCGCCTGCGCAGGGACGACGATGCTGTTCGTGAACTTCGCACCCCACCGCACGTCATCTTGGTTGAGGTATCCGAGATCGTGGTAGAGGTTCTTCTTGCTTGGATACTTCGCGAAGTCTGCCTCGTCGAGCGGTTCGAAGGGGTGAAGGACGAGTTCTACCACCGATCCCCGCGATCCGTTACGCCGGAGCGAGAGATCGCAGGCCTGGGCGAGAAGGATGAACAGAGACGACTTCGTGGTAGCACCGGAAGTGACGCCTTGGGGAAGCCATGTCCGCTCGAATATGTCTCCCACCTCGAGGGGAAGCCCGAGATCGTTGAAAAGGTTGGACGGTTCGAAGGTGTCGGCGTGCTGGAGCTGTCGAATCTGTTTCCCCGGTTTCCCGGCGGTGATGTAATTGGCGACAGTTCCCTCACGCAGCTTTGGCAGTAGCGCCGCTGCGACAGGGGATCGGACGGCCTCAGTTATGAGTTGGTGGTAGCGACGTTGGGCGAGGCGGAGCGGGTGCTCGAGCTCGAATGCGCCCTCCTTCTGCGCCATCGCTATCGCACCGACTAGCGAATGATCCTCGAGGGTGTCGAAGTGCTCGAGGACTTGCGCATGCGCGGCGGTCAGAGCGTCCTTCGCGAGCTTGCGGTACTCGCTGATCTCACTTACCAGCAGAAGCGTTCTAACTGCGGCGGGGAACTGGGTGGGGTCTTTCAATCTGAACTTACCAATCGCGAGCACCCGGTTGGCGTTCGCCAGGTAGAGGTTTCGGAGCCGCTCTGTCGCGGCCCGTTCACCGTCGTCATCGAGGGCTTCACGCGTCAGCAACCCGGCGTGGACATGAGACCCGCTGGTTTGCAACACCTCGGCAAGGAGCTGCTCCCCGGTATCCTTCCCACCACCAGCATCCGCCTCTCGGGTGAAGTTCTTATCGATGAGCACCAGTACGGGGGTCGGGTCGATGAGGTCGTTATTGGCGCCTGCTCGCCACTGAGCCAGCGAGTACTGCTTCAGATCGGCTGCATCGCGGAGAAATTCGCGCAGCAGCTCCGGAGCCTGCACGTCATCCGCGGTCTCCTCCTCGCGAACATCGGCGTCGAGATCATCGCGTTGGGTGATGGCGGCCTGTGTGAGGGCGAACTTGTTTCGCTCCGTGAATGACGACCAATTGTCCGTGATGAAGTCAGCGACCGCGAACGCGTTCTCCCCATCGACGGTCTCAAATCCCAATGCCGCATCCACGTTCTGCAAGATATCCACGAGAGGTACCCGCAGCGCGTCTACAGCCATCAGCTGGGTAGTCACGGTCACGGGATCGGAGAACAGCGGAGCGTCGTTGTAGTCGTCGATGCTGATGACTCGCTCGATCTTCAGTGCCGCAAGCAGCTCGCGCATCGTTCGCTGCGCAGCAGCTTTCGAGTCCTCATCCATCAGTCGACCACTTCCCCCAAAGTTCCGCTGGTGATGCTTGTTCTCAAGTCGAGTTCGAAAGTCCGCGGTCGCTGACCGTCAGCGTCGCGACGTAACGTGATGCTGCCGCCTTCGGACTCGACGAGCTGCCGCACGACGAAGAGCCCGAGTCCACGCCCTTCCAGTTCGGGCTTGGTCGTGACGAACGCGTCGAATAGCGAGTCCTGCACCGAAGGATTCACGCCGGGACCGTTGTCGGTGATCAGCAGCCAGGGCGAGTCGATAGTGAGGGCAATCTGTCCGCGGGTGATGTTCTCCTGTTGGAGAGAACGGCGAACCCAGTACTCGGCGTTCAGCACAAGGTTGTCCACAATCTGGGTGAGCTTGCCGTCGTTGAACTTGACCCGGAAGTCGTTGACCACGTTCAAGTCGAGGTCGATCCCTGCCGGCTTGAGGCGACTGCGGTGATACTCCAGAACCGGGCCGAGCATCAACGAGAGTGCGCCCACGGTCTTGCGTTCGCGTCGGAAGCGCAAGGAGGGATTCAGCCGAGCGGACTGTCGCAACAGCTCGTTCGAGGATGTTCTGACCTGGTCGGCAAAGCCAAGCGTGCGCGTATCGCGAGGCTCCTGCGCGCGTAGGTAGTCCAGGATCTGGTAGCTGCGACCGCGGAGCCGCTCGCCGATGTTGTCCACCTCATGTGCCAGCAGCTCCGCGCTCAGCCCGAGCGCTACCGATTCCCACGCGTCGGCGATGCGGCGTTCGGCGACGGCGAGCTTGTCCTCGAGCAGGGCCGCGGAACCGGAGAGTTCTTGCAGGATCAACCACACTCGATTGGATTCGGTAAGCGACAGTTCCAGCTTCTGCTGCGCCGCCTGCAGTTCGCTGGTCGCAGCATTCACAGAGTTGCGCAGGGCCGGGTCCGACCAGACTGTGTTGGTGGCCTCCATGCTCGAAGCGACGAGTCGCTCTACGGTTCGCGACAGCTGGCCCATGCCCTCGCGTGCCGCTGTGGCTGCGTTTCGAGTCTGGCGGGCCTGCTGCAGCTGTTCATCGATGTGCCCGACGATCTCAGCGGGAGTCGCAGTCTCGGGAAGGAATGTTGCCTCCAGAGCCTCACGGCGATAGTCATTCCATTCGCGGCGGACCAGTTCAATGCAGAGCCGCGCTTCAGAGACGACGATCCTCATCAACGCGTAGAAGCTTCGCCAAGCGAGCGTGTCTCGGAACGCTTCACGACTGGAGGTTTCCTCCAGTCCCGTGTTGTGCTCAACGGTCAAGTTGACGTACCCGGCGGTGTTGTCCGGGCGCAGGCCGTAATACGACGTAGCCGTCGTCTGCTGTCCCGCCAAATCCAACCAGTCCTTCGCCAGGCGGATGCCAAACCCGTCCCGAAAGACCCGAATACCGCTGAGAGCCTTGGCGAAGCGGCGGGTATCAAGCTCCGCCGGATCAACGTCGTCCTCGACCGACCGAGCGAGATCGAACGAGTATGTGCTGATTTCCCCCGAGAAGGATCCGGGGTCTACCGCGGAGGCATCGCCGACCTCAGTGAGCGCGATGGCGCGTCTGAATCGAAGGAAATAGCGGTCATCCCCCATCTCCATCCCTCGCTCAGCCGCTCGCTTGGGCTTGGAGTCGAAGATGGATTGAGCGAACGCGTAGCCGCCATCCGGTGGAATGAGCTCCTTGTAGGCGCGCTTCTCCTTAGGGTTGCGCCCTGAGAGCAGGGCGTGGTTGAGCTCGCTCTCAACCGTCAGTACGCCGTCGGCGTAGTTGAACGACATGTGCCACGGCGCGCTGTCCAGCAACTTCTTCGCCTGCTGACGAAGGTCGAGGCTGCGCGTGTTGAGCGTGACGGACACCGTCAGATCGGAGGCCCTGTCGTAGGGCGAGATGATGCTCGTCAGCTCCTGTTGCAGGTCCAGATCTGCTCGCGACGTCCAGTACCCGCGGTTGCTCAGGCCGAGGACTGTGACGGTGGTGCCCGCTGGCCGCTCGGGAATAACTTCGCTGTCGACGCGAAGGCTGACCGAGCCGAGGCTGTCTGCGACGTCGAAGCGCGTCCAGTCGATGATGACGCGATGACGCTGGTCGCCAAAGGCCTCACCGAACTTCGTCGAAGCTCCCGGCTCTCCCTCAAACCGCGCGACCGGTACCGTTTCAAGCAGTACCGCCCGCCCCAACCGCTGCACGCCGAGACGCCCCAAGCCCTTGTCGCCGAGAGGAACGCGGGCGCCGCGGGTCTTGCCGCCCCGGGCTTTCAGGATGCGCTTCTCGCTGTAGCTCACCGTCAGCCACCCCCTACGGATCGCATTCAGATTCATCCCCGTGCCGTTGTCGGTGACCCGCACCATGCCGAGGACTGCGCCCGGTTCGTCGCCATCCTCGAGGAGCTCCCCGGTGTCGCGGGAGTACCAGTTCTCGGTGTCGACCGTCACCCGCACGACACGGGCATCGGCATCGTACGAGTTCTTTATTAGCTCCGAGAGCGCCTGGGCGTCGTCACTGATGAGGTCTTCGCCCAACTTAAAGAGTACCGACGGGTGCACATCGAAGTGCATAACGGCCTGTCGTTCAGCGCTCGTGCTGGCCGTTTGCGAGTCGTTCGACACCGTGGCTGCTCCTGTCAGTCTGGCTCTGAGGTCCTCACGTGATTCCTATCACGACCGCGGTTCCTGCTCCGACTCGCCCCGGCCCCAGGCACCGCCGACCGATAGGTGAGCCACGTGTCGATGTCGGACGCTACAGCTTGCACGAGCAGGGTCTGCGCGACCTCGTCTATGGTGGCCCCAGGTCGGTGACGGTGGCTGACTCTCTGCCATCGCGACGGGTGCGCGGGTCGTCCGCCGAAAGTCCATAGTCGCAGCTGAAGCGGAGAGAGTTCGCTGCTCAACCACCTCAGTTGCTCGCGGAACGGCTGCCGCCCTGCACCGCTGGGCAGCTGCAAGCCGTAACCCAGCAGGACATCGCTCGCTCCCGGCGCCAGTATGGCAGAGCGGATCGCGGAGCGACCTGACGCCCACACGCCGGGGTCGCCAACGTTCTGGTTCAGCAAGTTCGCGCCAGCCAGCACCTTGGGGTACAAGTTCACGATCGAACTGGACCCGCAGCCCAGCGCCCGCCGTGCGCTGTCGACCCGGGCCCGTGAAGGGGAACCGTCACCGGCGGGAAGGCTGTGCAAGATCGCGACGAGGTGCCCGGGCATCGACATAAGTATGACCTGCATCTGAAGAGTGAGTGGACGTGACGCCGGGCTCTTCCAAGATGCTCGACTCGAGTTGCCGCCATCGACTGAGGGGTCATCGGACTTGCGCTGACGGAAGGGCTACCCGCCCCGAATTTACGTGGCTCAGGTAAATTCAGACGTTGCAGATCCCTCGCCTTGGGTCATATTCAAGGGTCAGATGGTGCAACTTGTGGGACGAACGACGCTCCCCGAGCCTCCTCCCGTCCCGAACCCCGGGATGACGCACATTAAAACTTTTCGGTGCGCCGAAATCTTGCTAGCTTTTCGGTATGCCGAAAACAGCGGATGCCGCGGACCGCCGTCACGCCCCGGGCCGCGCGATGTGGCTCCTCGGCCCGGCGATGGTCGCGGGCGTCGCGTATCTCGACCCCGGCAACGTCGCGAGCAACATGACCGCCGGCGCCGCGTTCGGATACCTGCTGGTGTGGGTCGTCGTGCTCGGCAACGTCATGGCCTGGCTGATCCAGTACCTCTCGGCCAAACTCGGCATCGTCACGGGCGAGAGCCTCCCGCAGGTGCTGGGCCGCCGCATCCGTCGACCGTGGGCGCGGCGCGCGTACTGGCTGCAGGCCGAGCTCGTCGCGATGGCCACCGACGTCGCGGAGGTCATCGGCGGCGCCGTCGCGCTGCACCTGCTCTTCGGTATCCCGCTCCTGTGGGGCGGGGCGATCACCGGAGTCGTGTCGATGGGCCTGCTCCTCGTGCAGACGCGGCGCGGGGCGCGGGCGTTCGAGACCGTCCTCATCGGCCTCCTCGTCATCATCGCGGTGGGCTTCTCGTTCGGCCTCTTCTTCGCTCCGCCCTCCCCCGACGGCGTCGTCGGTGGCCTCGTCCCGCGCTTCGAGGGCACGGAATCGGTGCTGCTGGCGGCGTCCATCCTGGGCGCGACGATCATGCCGCACGCGATCTACGCGCACTCGGCGCTCGCGCGCGACCGCTTCGCTCCGCCCTCCCCCACCGCGGCCGAGGGCCTCGAACGGGCGCGCGGCATCTCGACCCCGCGCCTGCTGCGCGCCACGCGCTGGGACGTCACGATCGCCCTCGCCGTCGCCGGCACCGTCAACCTCGCGATCCTGCTGCTCGCCGCCGCCAACCTCGCCGGGGTCGACGGCACCGACAGCCTCGAGGGCGCCTACGCAGCCCTGCGCGACGGACTGGGCCCCCTCGTGGCGACGCTGTTCGCCGTCGGGCTGCTCGCGAGCGGGCTGGCCTCGACCTCGGTGGGCGCCTACGCCGGCGCCGAGATCATGCACGGTCTGCTCCACGCGCGCGTCCCCCTGGTGGTGCGCCGCCTCGTCACGCTCGTGCCGGCGCTCGTCATCCTGGCCCTCGGGGTGGATCCCACCCTCGCGCTGGTGCTCAGTCAGGTTGTGCTGTCGTTCGGCATCCCCTTCGCGCTCGTCCCCCTCGTCGTGCTCACCGCACGGTCCACGGTGCTCGGCGCCTACCGCAACCGCGTCGCGACCACCGTCGCCGGTGTCGTGGCATCCGTCTTCCTCATCACGCTCAACGTCGTGCTCCTGTGGCTGGTGTTGACCGGCGGATAGGCTGGCAGCGTGGAATCGCCCGTGTCCGACGACTATCTCAAGGCGATCTACCACCACACCGAGTGGCAGGACACCCCGATCACGCCCTCGCAGCTCGCCGGCGTGCTGGGCCTCGCCCCCTCGAGCGTGACCGAGATGGTCAAGAAGCTCGCGGCGCAGGGGCTCGTGACGCACCGTCCGTACGGGCCCGTCTCGCTGACCGCCGCGGGCGGTCGCCGCGCCGCGGGCGTCATCCGCCGCCACCGACTGATCGAGACGTGGCTCGTGCGCGAGTTCGACTACGCCTGGGACGAGGTGCACGACGAGGCCGAGGTGCTCGAGCACGCGTTGAGCGACCGTCTGCTCGAGGGCATCGACGAGCGCCTGGGACGGCCCCGGTTCGATCCCCACGGCGATGCGATCCCGGATGCCGACGGCACCGTGCATCGCGAGCCCTTCGTGCTGCTCGCCGGGGCGCCGGCCGGCCACGGCGGACGCGTGCTGCGCGTGAGCGACCGCGATCCCGAACTGCTGCGCGCCCTGCTCGAGCGCCGGATCGACGTGGGACACGAGCTCGAGGTGGTGTCCGACGAGGTCGTGCGCGCCGACGGCGTCGAGGTGACACTGCCCCCCGGGGCGGGCAGTTCGGTCTGGCTGACGCGCTGAGGCGGGTTTCGCGCCAGCGGGAGCGCGGCGCGGCGAGTGCGATCGGGGCACGGCGCGGCGAGTGCGACCGGCGCACGCCGCGGCGAGTGCGACCGGCGCACGCCGGTGAGTGCGACCGGCGCACGCCGGCACGTGCGACCGGGGCACGGCGCGGCAAGGTGAGTCGCCGCGGAGGAAGGAGCTCCCGGCGGCGAGCGAACGCGGCGGCGGCCGCACCGCTACGCTGACCCCACCGGCGGCACCCGCCGGGTGCGAGGGGAGACCGCGATGACCACCACCGTCGAGACCCGCCGCCCCGCCGTCGTGACGGCGGCCGTCGTCCTCGTCTACATCGGGGGCTTCGCCAACACCGCCCTCGGCATCCTCGTGCTGCTCTCGCGGTACGGCGTCACCGACGATCTGGTGCTCCCCGTGTCGTTGGTGGGCGCGGCCACGATACTGCTGGGTCTGCTCACGGTCGCCGGCGGCTCGTCGCTGGCCCGCGGGAGCGGTCTCGCTCGTGCCCTGCTCACGGGGTATCTCGTGACGATCGCCGCGTTGCAGGGCCTCGCGCTCGCGCTCACCGAACTCGACCCGGTACTCGTGGTCGGAGTCGTCGCGGCCGTCGCCGTGATCGTCGCCGTGTGGGTCCCGCCGTCGGCGCGACGCTACTTCCGGCGCGAGGTTCCGGCCGCGGCGCCTGCACCCGTCGTCTGAGCCGTCCGGGGACGGGGACCCGCCGCGAGCGATCGCCGCACGAAACGCCGGTGGGCGAAGCGCACGACCTCGATGGCCGCGACGGCGAGCACCACGACGAAGGTGACGAGCGCGGCGCCGTCCGCACCCGGATCCTGCAGCTGGAAGAACTGACCGAGCGCGGGAACGGTGAAGATCGCCGTCAGCGCGATGAACATCGCCCCGATGACGAGCACCTTCACCCGCGTCACCGGCCGGGACAGCACCGTCAGCACCCAGATGGCGACGATGGCGAGGATGATCGTGGCCCCCGTGCGCACCTGGGCAGTGACGAGACCGATGTCCATCGCGGTGCGCGTATACAGCGTGAGCGAGACCGCGATGACGATGCCCGCGGGGATCGCGAAACTCAGCGAGCGCTTCAGGAAGCCCGGCACATAGCGCTGCGTGTTCGGCAGCAGCGCGAGGAAGAAGGCGGGGATGCCGATGGTCAGTCCGTCGGTGATCGACAACTGCCGCGGCAAGAACGGGAACTCCATGACGAAGATGCCGAACAGCAGCGCCAGGCCCGTGGCGTAGACGGTCTTGGTCAGGAACAGCATCGAGACCCGCTCGATGTTGGCGATCACCTGCCTCCCCTCGGCGACCACTGACGGCAGGTGCGAGAAACGTCCATCGAGCAGGACGAGTCGGGCTACCGCCTTCGTGGCGGCGGCGCCGGAGTTCATGGCGATGCCGATGTCGGCCGTCTTGATGGCGAGCGCGTCGTTGACCCCGTCGCCGGTCATCGCGACCACGTGGCCGCGAGCCTGCAGCGCGGTGACCATGCGGCGCTTCTGGTCGGGGGTGACGCGACCGAAGACGGTGTGCTCCTCGAGGATCACCCCGAGCTCGACGTCGTCCTCGGGAAGGCGCCGGGCGTCGTAGCCCTCATCGACCTCGAGTCCGACCTCACGGGCGATCGCGGCGACGGTGCGGGGGTTGTCGCCCGAGATCACGCGCACGCCCACGCCCTGCTCCCGGAAGTACGCCAGCGCCTCGGCGGCGTCCGGACGCACCGCCTCGACGAAGGTCAGCACGGCCACCGCGACGGCGTCGGACGGGAACCGTTCGGCATCCACGTCCTCGTCCGAGAGAGCGGTACGAGTGTGCGCGAGCACGAGCGTGCGGCGACCCGAGGAGGCGAGGCGCGTCACGGCGGCACCGAGCGGGGTCTCGGAATCGCCCGCCGCATCGCCGAAGACCATCTCGGGTGCGCCGAGCACCCAGGTGCCGTCGGCGCCCGCCGCGAACGACACGGCGCTCCATTTGCGCGCGGACGAGAACGGGATACGTCGGGCGGCGAGAAGGGGCTCGTCGACAGGGAACGGCTCTCGCAGGCACTGAGCGGTCGCATTCGCGTCCGGTGCTGCTCCGTACCAGGCCAGCGACTTCTGCCAGCCCGACCGCTCCTCGAGGGGCAGGGCGGCGTCAAAACGGATCTCACCGGCGGTGAGCGTGCCCGTCTTGTCGAGGCAGATGACGTCGACGCGCGCGAGACCCTCGACCGCGGGGAGTTCGTTGACCAGCACCTTCTTGCCCGCCAGACGCGCCGCACCGACCGCGAAGGCGATCGAGGTCATGAGCACGAGCCCCAGCGGGATCATCGCCGTGAGCGACGCGATGGTGTTCACCACCGCCTGCGACCACGTGCCCTGCTCCCACGCCTGCACCCACCCGCCCGCGACCATCATCTGCGCGTTCAAGACGAGAAGACCGACCGGCCCAATGCCCCACCCGACCCACCGCAGCACCCGGTCGATCGAGGTGCGCAGTTCGCTCGAGACCAGCTGGAACCGCTTGGCCTCGGCGGCGAAGGTGTTGGCGTACGACTCGGCGCCGACCCGCACCACCCGGGCGGTGCCTTCTCCGGCGACCACGATCGAGCCCGACAGCGCCTCATCGTCGGGCCGCTTGTCGACGGCATCCGACTCGCCCGTCAGCATCGACTCGTCGATCTGCAGCGCCTGCGACGCGATGACCACCGCGTCGGCGGGTACCTGGTCGCCGGCGCGCAGCACGAGGACGTCGTCGCGCACGACGTCGGGCGGCGCGATCTCGACGTCAGCGCCCTCGCGGCGCACCCGTGCCCGCGGAGCGTTCAGCAGGGCCAGACGATCGAGGGCGGCTTTCGCCCGGAACTCCTGGACGCAGCCGATCACGGCATTCGACAGGGCCGCTACGCCGAACAGGGCGTCCTGCCACCGCCCGAGCAGCAGCAGCACGATGAAGCAGGCGCCGACGATCGCGTTGAACAGGGTGAAGACATTTGCGCGCACGATGTTCCACGCGCTCCGGCTGGTGTCGGCGGCGAAGACGTTGGTCTGCCCCGCCGCGACGCGCTCGGCGACCTCCGCCGCGCTCAGGCCGCGGACGGCGTCGAGATCCTCAGCGGTCGCCTGCTCCATGCGATCACTGTAGGGCGGCCCGCCGACATCGTGGGAGGCGGATCAGGATGCCGCGCGTCGGGCCCGGTCGAAAGGCCACCGCACGTGGGTCGCCGTCTCGCACGCGCGCCACAGATCCGCTCCCAGCTCGGTGCCGCGGGTGCGGCGCGCGGGAGTCGCGACGCGGGGGTTCCCGCGGGCGACGAGGGCCGGGCCGTACATCGAGCCGCCCTCGGCGTGCGGGTCGAGGAGAGCTCGGACCAGCGGCCAGGCGCCCTGCTCCTTCGACTGCGTGATCGGCGCCTGCAGATTGTCGAGGAACCGCGTGAGCCGGCTCGGCTCGTTGACGCCGCGGACCCCTCGGGTGCGGCCGCTCGTCGAGTAGCCGGGATGCGCGACGAGACTCTCGACCCGCACGCCGTGCGCACGCAGCCGTTTGTCGGCCTCGAGGGCGAGTGCGGTCGTCGCCGCCTTCGACTGCACGTACGCCCGCCAAGGCGTGTAGCCCTCGACCAGTTCGGGATCGGTCGGCACGTGCGCCCAGAGCGACGTCGACATGCTGCCCACCCACACCATGCGGCCGCCCGTTGCAGCGAGGGGCTTCAGCAACTCGCCCGCGAGCGCGAAGTGGCCGAGCACGTTGGTGGCGAAGACCAACTCGTGACCGCCGACCGTCTCGCGCTGCTTCGGCGGATGCACGACCCCCGCGTTGAGCAGCAGGCCGTCGAGGCGGCCGCGCGCCCGAGCGGTGGCCGCGGCCGCCCGCACCGAGCCCAGGTTGCTGGTGTCGAGCAGGAGGGTCTCGATGGCGGCATCCGGAGACGACCGCTTCACGGCCGCCTTCGCGGCGGCGAGACGGTTCGGATTGCGTCCGGTGAGCAGGACGTGCGCTCCGGCGGCGGCCAGCTGCTCGCAGGCGAAATAGCCGAGACCGCGGGTCGCTCCGGTGACGAGATACGACCGTCCCGACAGATCGGGGAGGTTCCGGGGATCCCACTCGGTACGCGCCACCCTTCGACCCTAACGAGATCGCGCTCCGCCGTCACGGGTCCATTCCCGTTCCGGCATATCGGCCCGGCGAAAACTTTCTTGAGCGATTGCGTGACGAATCCGCTCCTCGCCGCGTCTCTTTCACGAGCACACGCTCCGTCGCGACGAGATCAAGTCGCCGCCGACGCCGATACGCGAGAAGGAGTCACATCATGGGTCTGGACGACAAGATCAAGAACGCCGCTCAGGACATCGTCGGTAAGGCGAAGGAGACCATCGGTAACGCCACCGACAACGACAAGCTCGTCGCCGAGGGCAAGGCCGAGCAGGCGAAGGCGGATGCCAAGAAGGCCGGCGAGGACGTCAAGGACACCTTCAAGTAAGACGTCGCCGCAGCGGACGGGCGGGCCACGACCACGGGTCGAGGCCCGCCCTCGTTCGTTCCCGGGCGGCGAGGGATCCGCTATCGCCGGGAAGACAATCCTCCCGGGTCGTGTCGGGGCCCGGGTCTAGGCTGTCCGCATGCGGACGCGTGGCGACATCGAGTGCTGGCTCACCGACATGGACGGCGTTCTCGTCCACGAGAACACGCCCATCGCGGGGGCATCCGAACTGCTGGCGCAATGGCGGGCCGAGGGGACACCGTTCCTCGTGTTGACGAACAATTCGATCTTCACGCCGCGCGATCTCAGTGCGCGGTTGCGCGCCTCCGGCCTCGTCGTTCCGGAGTCGTCGATCTGGACCTCCGCTCTGGCCACGGCCGACTTCTTGAAGTCGCAGATGCCGGGCGGCTCCGCATTCGTGATCGGCGAGGCGGGACTCACGACGGCGCTGCACGAGGCCGGCTTCATCATGACCGAGACGACACCTGACTACGTGGTCGTCGGCGAGACGCGCAACTACTCCTTCGAGGCGATCACCAAGGCCATCCGTTTCATCAGCGGCGGCGCCCGTTTCATCGCCACCAACCCGGATGCCACGGGCCCCTCGACCGAGGGGGTGCTTCCCGCCACCGGCGCGATCGCCGCCCTCATCACCAAGGCGACGGGCAAGGAGCCCTACATCGTCGGCAAGCCCAACCCGATGATGTTCCGCTCGGCGCTCAACCGCATCGGCGCTCACAGCGAGAACACCGGCATGATCGGCGACCGCATGGACACCGACATCGTCGCCGGCATCGAGGCGGGCCTTCACACCGTGCTCGTGCTGACGGGGATCAGCGATCAGCGCGAGATCGAGCGCTACCCCTTCCGCCCCGACGAGATCCTCGGCTCGGTCGCCGAACTCGTGCGCGACGAACCTGTCGAGTCCGAACTCGCCGACGGCGAGGAGGGCCTCGAAGCGGGCCTCTGAGCCCCCGCTCCCGTTACGACGCCGCGTCCGGCGACCCGCGCGGGGTTGACGAACGTCGACCGCCACCGGCAAGGATGAAGGCATGGACGACCGCACGCTCTGGCTGATCACGGCCTTCTTCATCACCGCGGGCACGCTCGTGGCCTTCATCGTGCAGTGGCGCCGTTCCCGGCGCGGCGGCGGGGGCCGCGACCCGTTCGACGGGCCGGGGCCGGGAGACGACGAGCGCTGAGTCCTCGACCCGGCGCGAGCGGCACGCGGCTTCCGATATCGCGCCGCCATCGCTGACGCGGGTGCCGCCGGCGCCCGGACGCGGGTGGTGGCGTCGGCCGGCATCCCACCCGCTGTGCGCCACCCGAGAACAGGGGATCGCGCCAGAACAGGACCGCTCAGCCCCGAAGGGGCCTGCTCCCGACGAATGTCCTGTTCTCGCGGGGACCCCGGCCAACATTCCGCCCCGCGCACAACGCGGATTCGCGTGGTCCCGAGAGAACCCGCGGTGCCGTCACCTCTTACTGCGGAGCGAGACCCAGGTCGTCGAGGTCGATGGATGCCAGCCACGTCAGGCCCTCGGCCTCGATCGCGGCCTGCGCGCCGGTCTTGCGGTCGACGATGACGGCGACGGCCACCACCTCGGCGCCCTCGCGGCGCAGCGCCTCGACGGCCTTCAGCGCCGACTGACCGGTGGTCGAGGTGTCTTCGACGACGACGACGCGCTTGCCCGCGACATCGGCGCCCTCGACCTGGCGTCCGCGGCCGTGATCCTTGGGCTCTTTGCGCACGACGAACGCGTCGAGCGGGTGCCCGGCGTGCACCGATTCGTGCATGACGGCGTTCGCGATCGGGTCGGCGCCCAGCGTCAGACCTCCGACGGCGACGACGCCGTCGAGGTCCTTCACGAGGTCGAGCACGAGACGGCCGATGGCGGGCGCGGCGCGGTGGTCGAGGGTGAGCTTGCGCATGTCGACGTAGTACGTCGCCTTCTTGCCGCTCGAGAGCGTGAAGTCGCCATGGAACACCGCCTCGTCGGCGATGAGGCGGATGAGGGCCTGGCGGTCGGCTTCGAGCTCGGGTGTTGCGGCGGCGGTCACGGCGTCGAGTCTATTGCGCGACCCACGTCCGCACCGGCCGCGCGCACAACGGCGGGGGGATCGACGACCGGCCGCGTCCGGGGCACCGGGGTGCGGCGTGTTGAGCCGGACATCCGCCGCTGTGCGCACGGCATCCGGTGGACGGCCCCGGCGGGCGGCGATGTCGGCACACGAAAGTAGGCTGGATGCCATGCGCCTGGCCACCTGGAACGTCAACTCCATCCGCGCCCGCGTCACCCGCACCGTCGAGTTCTGCGTGCGCGAGCACATCGACGTGCTGGCGATGCAGGAGATCAAGTGCAAGACGGAGCAGTTCCCGTACGCCGCTTTCGAAGAGGCCGGCTATCACGTCGCCGCGCACGGCCTGAACCAGTGGAACGGCGTCGCGATCGCCAGCCGCGAGCCGCTCGAGGACGTCGAGATCGGCTTCCCCGGCATGCCCGGGTTCGAGAAGGGCAAAGAGGGTCCCGACCTGCCGCAGGAGGCCCGCGCCATCGGGGCGACCGTCAACGGCGTGCGCGTCTGGAGCCTCTACGTGCCCAACGGTCGCGGCCTCGACGACCCGCACTACGTCTACAAGCTCGACTGGCTCGACAAGCTCCGCCAGTACGCCGTCGACAGCCTCGCGAAGGACTCCGACCTGCCTCTCGCGCTCACCGGCGACTTCAACATCGCCCCGACGGATGCCGACAACGGCGACCCCACGGTCGTCGAGGGCGCCACGACCCACGTCTCACCGCCTGAGCGGGCGGCCTTCGCGGCGTTCGAGACGGCCGGGCTGACCGACGTCGTGCGCCCGCTCATCCCGACGGGCTACACCTACTGGGACTACAAGCAGCTGCGGTTCCCCCGCAACGAGGGCCTGCGCATCGACTTCATCCTCGGCTCCCCCGCCTTCGCCGATGCCGTGCACGGTGCGGAGATCCACCGCAACGAACGCAAGGGCGAGGTTCCCAGCGACCACGTCCCCGTCGTCGCCGACCTCGACCTCCCGGGCGCGGACGACGATGACATGCCGATGATCTTCGGCTGAGCGCCGGGTGGGTGGCATCCGGATGCCGGGCTCCTGGCATCCGTGACGCTGCGCCGCCGCTGTCGAGCCGACGCCCGGCGCGAGCCCCGCAATCGCGCGATCCTCGCAAAGACAACGCCGAATTTTTCGACAAACCGGCGATTCTGCGAGGAACACGCACTGCGCACCCGCCACACCCAGCCGATGCTGTCCGCCCACCGCGCGGCGCGATTGTCGCAATCGCGCACGATCCTCGCAGGTGCACCGCCCGATCTTGCGAGAAACCCGCGATTCTGCGAGGAACGTGCATCACGTGCAGCCTCTACATCCCGGCATCCGGAAGTTTTTCCCGCACCCTGTCGATTCCGTCGGGCGCCGTTCGACGCGATAGTAGGGGAAGGCATTCGCTCCCCTCCGATCGCTCGACCGAGCACCCACGAGAAGAGTTCACGATGAAGTTCATGCTGATCATGCGCGGCACCGACGAGGCGTACGCGGCATACAAGGAGATCCCGTTCGAGCAGGTCATCAACGAGATGGGCGCGTACAACGAATCGATGATCACCGCCGGAGTGCTCGTCGCCGGCGACGGTCTGGCCGAAGACATGAGCAAGAACTTCGTCGTCGAGTTCGGCGGGGAGGAGCCGGTGGTCACCGACGGCCCCTACGGCGAGACGCACGAGTTGTTCAACGGCTTCTGGATCATCGAGGTGTCTTCGCGCGACGAGGCCGTCGAATGGGCGCGGCGGGCACCCCTCATCGCCGGCAACAAGTTGGAGGTGCGTCGCGTCACCGACGAGACCGACTTCGCGGCGTTCGCCGACAACGATTACATCCAGAAGGAGGAGGGCTGGCGCGAGGAGCAGTCCTCCCGCTGACCCGCGAGCGGGTGAGCACCGACCCCGACCTGTCGCGCCGCGTCGCGGCGATCTGGCGCATCGAAGGAGCCCGTATCGTCGCGACGCTCGCGCGCGTGGTCGGCGATGTCGCAACCGCCGAGGATCTGGCGCAGGACGCCGTCGCCGAGGCGCTCGTGCAGTGGCCGCGCGACGGTGTGCCCCGCAACCCCGGCGCCTGGCTGACGGCGGTCGCGAAGCGGCGGGCGATCGACGGCTGGCGCCGCGGGCAGAACCTCGGCGAGAAGTACCGGCTGATCGGCGCCGATCTCGACGAGATCTCGGATGCCGAGTGGCAGCCGATCGACGACGACGTGCTGCGACTGGTGTTCGCAGCGTGTCATCCGGTCCTCGCCCGCGAGGCACAGGTGGCGCTGACGCTGAAGGTGGTCGCGGGTCTCGACACCGACGCGATCGCCCGGTTGTTCCTCGTGCCCGTGCCGACGATGCAGCAGCGAATCGTGCGCGCGAAGAAAGCGCTGTCCGCGGCGCACGTGCCCTTCGCGGTGCCCGATCCGGCGGAGTGGCCGGCACGCCTCGGCGCGGTGCTCAGCGTGATCTACCTCGTCTTCACCGAGGGATACGCCGCCAGCGCCGGGGATGCCGTCTTGCGCACGGAGCTCGCGCACGAAGCGGTGCGCCTGGGCCGAGTGCTGAACCGTCTGCTGCCGCGCGAAACCGAGGCGCTCGGCCTCTCGGCGCTCATGGAGCTGCAGGCCTCGCGGTTCGCCGCGCGCGTGGACGCGGGCGGGGATGCCGTGCTCCTCGCCGACCAGGATCGTCGCCGATGGGACCGCTCGGCGATCGCCCGCGGTGCGGCGCTGCTCGACCGAGCCGATGCCCTCGGGCGGGGTCGGGGCCCCTACCAGTTGCAGGCGGCCATCGCGCTGTGTCACGCCGAGGCGACGAGCGTCGAGGCGACGGACTGGGAACGCATCGTGCTGCTGTACGAGACACTCGGACGTGTCGCGCCGAGTCCCGTCGTCGAACTCAACCGCGCGGTCGCCGTGTCGATGGCATCCGGTCCTCTCGAGGGGCTCGCCCTCGTCGATGCACTGTCAGCGGCCGGGACGCTCAAGGGCTCGCACCTCATCCCCTCCGTCCGCGGGGAGTTGCTGAGCCGGCTGGGGCGCACGCGCGAGGCCCGGTCGGAGCTGTTGCGAGCGGCGGACCTGACACGGAATGAGCGCGAGGCGGCGCTGCTGCGGCGGAAGGCTGACGCCCCCGGCGGGTGACGGACGACCGACGGCGGGGCCGGAGCGAACTCCGACCCCGCCGTGTGGTGCGTCAGGCCGCGGGAACCTCGGCCGGAGCGGTGCGCGCGACCAGCGTCACGAGCGCCTCGATGATCGAGCGGAGGAAATCGGCCGTGCCCTCGTCGGTCACGGTGCCGTCCTCCCCGAAGAGGCCGGGGGTCGACTGGATGTAGCCCTCGGGCTGACCGAGGACCAGGGCGTTGTAGTGCAGGAGAACCGAGCGGAGGTGCTGCTGGCCGGCGGCGGTGGCGATGCCACCCTGCGAGGTGCCGACCACGGCGGTGGGCTTGTCGTTGAACGACGCCTCGCCGTAGGGACGGGCCGACCAGTCGAGCGCGTTCTTCAGCACGCCGGGGATCGAGCGGCTGTACTCGGGGGTGACGATGATGACGCCGTCGGCATCCTCGATCGCCGTCTTGAACTCCGTCGCGACCGCGGGGAAGTTCCCGTCGTAGTCGGGCGAGTAGAAGGGGAGGTCCTTGATCGGGATCTCCTTCAGGGTGACGCCCTCGGGCGCGACCTTCTCGAGCGCCTTGGCGAGACGGCGGTTGATCGAGGTGCTGGAGATGCTGCCGACGATGTAGCCGATCGTGTAGTCGGTCACGGTGATCCTCTCTGGGATGACGGGGGCGGAGGGCGCCCGGGTTCATTCACGTGCAAGCATCTCGATCGAACCTGTATTCCCCGCCCTCTTGACTCCGCCCCACGGGGGATGCAGGTGTCGGACGTCCGCTCTAGCGTGGGGGGATGCCACGCCTCACCCGCACCCAGAGACGGGGCGACGCCGTGCTCGCGCTCGTGCTGTTCCTCGGCGGCCTGCTGAGCGCCGTGCTGTCGTCGGTCTCCGGCATCTACGGCGACGAACAGGGCTCCCTCGCCGTCGCGCTGGGGTACGTCGCGATCCTGGCCGTGCCCCTCGCGTTCCGTCGCCGCTGGCCGTCGGTGACGGCGGTGATCGTGTCAGTGGCGTACTTCTTCGCGGTGACGTTCCGCATCCCCGAGCTGTACGCGGGCAACATCGCGATGTTCATCGCGCTCTACACGGTCGGCGCCTGGGAAGAGAACCGGCGGCGCGCCACGATCGTGCGCATCGCGATCATCGTGGGAATGTTCGCGTGGCTGTTCGTGGTGATGTTCCAAGACGCCACGCAGCCCGTCGACGCCGCGGTCGAGGGCGCGTTCTCGCGCGCCGGCGCCTTCTCGCCGTTCGTGGCGTACCAATTGCTGATGATCGGGGTGAACGCGTTGTTCTTCGGCGGCGCGTACTACTTCGGCGACCGCTCGCACCAGCAGATGCGCGAGCGTTCGGCTCTCGAGGAGCGCACCGCCGAGCTCGAGGCCGAGCGCGAGGTGACCGCGGCCCAGGCCGTCGCCCTCGACCGCGTGCGCATCGCGCGCGAGCTGCACGACGTCGTCGCGCATCACGTGTCGCTCATGGGCGTGCAGGCAGGGGTGGCCCGGTCGCTGCTCGACCGCGACCTCGAATCGGCCCGTGAGGTGCTCACCGGCATCGAAGGATCGGCGCGCACGTCGCTGCACGAACTCCGGCATCTGCTCGAGACGCTGCGGACCCCCGGCTCCGACAGCGCGCCCGACACCGCACCCACGACGCACGGGCTCGCCTCGATCCGCGTCCTGGTCGACGAAGCCTCCGCTGCCGGGCTTCCGACCACGTTCAACGTCATCGGCATCCCGGCCCACGATCCGGCGCCCCTCGTGCAGGTCAATCTCTACCGCATCGCCCAAGAGGCCCTGACGAATGTCCGCCGTCATGCAGGGCCGGATGCGACCGCCGACGTCCGCCTGAGATTCGATCCGGATGCCGTCGAACTCGAGGTGTCCAACACCGGGCGCCGAGGGTCGTCGACCCCGGGGCTGGGGCAGCTCGGCATGCGCGAGCGCGCCGCCGTCTCGGGCGGGACGATCGAGATGGGACCCCGCGCGCGTGGAGGATTCCTCGTGCGCGTGCGCGTGCCCGTCACCCGGGCGGCGGTGGCCCATGTCTGAGCTGCGCGTGCTGATCGTCGACGACCACGCGATGATGCGAGCGGGCTTCCGCACGATCCTGTCGCTCGAAGACGACATCGACGTCGTCGGCGAGGCCGCCTCGGGCATCGACGCGATCGCCGCCGCGGCCGAGCTGCGCCCCGACGTGATCTGCATGGACGTGCAGATGCCCGGTATGGACGGGCTGGAGGCCACCCGCCTGCTGACCGCCGATCCCGCCTCGGATGCCGCCGTGCTCATCGTGACGACCTTCGACCGCGACGACTACCTGTTCGCCGCGCTCGCCGCCGGGGCGAGCGGGTTCCTGCTGAAGAACGCCGGGCCCGAAGAGCTGGTCTCGGCCGTGCGCATCGTCGGCGCGGGCGATGCACTGCTCGCCCCCGAGGTCACGCGCCGGGTGATCGCACGCTTCGCGTCACAGGATGGCGGGATGCCGGCATCCGCTCCCCCGCCCCTGGTTCTGACGGAGCCGCTCACCGAGCGCGAGTCGGAGGTGCTGACGCTCGTGGCCGAGGCGATGAGTAATGCCGAGATCGCCGCGCGGCTGTTCATCGGCGAGGCGACCGTCAAGACGCACGTGTCGAACGTGCTGCAGAAACTCGGCGCCCGTGACCGCGTGCAGGCCGTCGTCCTCGCTCACCGGCACGGGCTGGCCTGACGCCGACCGATCGCCCCACCCGGCGAGACCCCGTGCGGACACAACGCAGGAGATCCGTTGCCGAACCCGCGCGGTGTCGGCCGCAGGGCTCCTGCCGCACGCGGATGTCCTGCGGTGTGCCCGACGGGTCGCCAGAGGTCCTGCCCGGGTCCCTCTCCGCGGATAGCCGCTGCGGTCCCGGTCCGCCACGGACACAGTGCAGGAAAACCGACTCCGGGCACCGGTCGGCAGCCGAAGCCAGCCGAGTGAGCGAAACATCTCCTGCGACGTGTCCCGGCCTCCCCCTCTCGGCGGACGCCACGACCCCCCTCCGGGCGGAGGCGTCACGGCATCGGGATCCCTAGCGTGGGAGACATCGAGAAGAAGGGATGCATCGTGCTCGATCTGAACGGCATCACCAAGAGCTACGGCGGACGCCGCGTGCTCGACGACGTGAGCTTCACCGTCGCCCCCGGGCGGCTGACGGGCTTCGTCGGCGGCAACGGCGCCGGCAAGACCACCACCATGCGCATCGCGCTGGGCGTGCTCGGCAAAGACGCGGGGACGGTCGCGCTGAGCGGCGCGCCCGTCACCACCGCCGATCGCCGACGCTTCGGATACATGCCGGAGGAGCGCGGGCTCTATCCGAAGATGAAGGTCGCCGAGCACATCGCCTACCTCGCGCGTCTCCACGGCTTCGGCAAGGCCGAGGCGACCAGCAAGGCCACCGCTCTGCTCGAGCGGCTCGGACTCGGCGAGCGCCTCGGCGACCTCGTCGAGACCCTGTCGCTCGGCAACCAGCAGAGGGCGCAGATCGCGGCATCCCTCGTCCACGAACCGGACGTGCTGATCCTCGACGAGCCGTTCTCGGGCCTCGACCCGCTCGCCGTCGACGTCGTGGCCGGCGTTCTGCAGGAGAAGGCGGCGGCCGGCGCGGCCGTGCTCTTCTCGTCGCATCAGCTCGACGTGGTCGAACGGCTCTGCGACGACCTCGTCATCATCGCCGGGGGCACGATCCGCGCCGCCGGCAGCCGTGACGCGCTCCGGGCCCAGCACGCGACCCGCCGTTACGAGCTGGTCTCGGGCGGTGACGCCGGGTGGGTGCGTGACGAACCGGGCGTGACCGTGCTCGACTTCGACGGCGGCTACGCCCTCTTCGACGCCGCCGACGACACCATCGCCCAGCGGGTGCTGCGCGGTGCGGTCGAGCGCGGAGACGTCGCCAGCTTCGCCCCGCAGCGACCCACCCTCGCCGAGATCTTCAAGGAGGTCATCCAATGAGCACCGTCACCCCGACCGTCCGCCGCGCGCCCAGCGAACTGCAGGGCATCTGGCTCGTAGCCGAACGCGAGATCGGTTCGAAGCTGCGCAGCAAAGCGTTCGTCATCTCCACCGCGATCCTCATCGTCGCGGCCCTCGCGTCGGTGGTGTGGGGCGGATTCGCCGCGAACAACGCCTCGGGCAGCGGCATCCCGGTCGCCGTCACCTCGCAGACGCAGAGCGCCGTGTCGGGTCTCGACGGACTCGAGGTGACCGTGGCCGATAGCGACGACGCCGCCCGCGCCCTCGTCGAGGACGGCACGGCGGATGCCGCCCTGGTCTCGGGATCCTCGGATGCCGCGTTCGACTACACCGTCGTGGTGAAGGACAGCGTCCCCTCGACGCTGCTGCAGATGCTGAGCGACACCCCACCGGTGCAGATGCTCGACCCCGGCGCCGGGGCGGCGGATGCCCTGCGCTACCTGATCGCCCTCGGCTTCGGCCTGGTGTTCCTGATCGCCGCGTCGACCTTCGGCGGAACGATCGCCCAGAGCGTGGTGGAGGAGAAGCAGACCCGCGTGGTCGAGATCCTGATCTCGGCGATCCCGGTGCGGGCGCTGCTGGCGGGGAAGGTGCTCGGCAACACGATCCTCGCGATGGCGCAGATCGTGCTGCTCGCGGCCGTCGCCGTGATCGGCCTGGCGGTGACGGGTCAGGCTGGCGTGCTCGATGCTCTGGGCGCCCCCATCGCCTGGTTCGCGATCTTCTTCCTGTTCGGCTTCATCCTGCTGGCGGCGCTCTTCGCCGCGGCCGCAGCCATGGTGTCACGTCAGGAGGACATCGGGGCGACCACGACCCCCATCACGATGCTGATCATGGCGCCGTACTTCCTCGTGATCTTCTTCAACGACAACCCCGTCGTGCTGACGATCATGTCGTACGTGCCGTTCTCGGCTCCGGTCGGGATGCCGCTGCGCATGTACCTCGGTGACGCCCAGTGGTGGGAGCCGGTGCTGTCACTGCTGATTCTGCTGGCGTCGTGCGTGCTCGCGATCGGTCTCGCGGCGCGCATCTACCGCAACTCCCTGCTGCGCATGGGCGCACGGGTGAAGCTCGTGGAGGCGCTGAAGGGCTGAGCCGCAGCCGCAGCGGCCAGGTCCCTTCGACAAGCTCAGGCACCATCGACCACGGTGGCTGAGCCCGTCGAAGCCACCCGCTCCACACGCGGGGCCCGGTCCCCTCGACAAGTTCAGGGACCTCAGTGCTGAAGGGGATGGATGCCGGGCACACAGGCATCCATCCCCTCCGTCGTCACTCCTCGAGAACGGCCAGCACGTTGCCGGCCGGATCGCGGAACCACGCGATGAGCGGGCCGCCCTCGCGCATGATTCCCCGGGAGTCCGTGGGCAGGGAGTCATCGTCGTAGATCTTCGTCTCCACGCCGCGGGAGCGGAGGTCGTCGACGGCGGCCTCCATGTCGGCGACCGGGAAGTTCAGCACCGTGAAGGACGCGGGCTCATGGTGCGGCTTGCCGTAGACGAGCACGCGGGCACCCGAGCCGAGGTGAAGGGTCAGGAAGCCCGAGCCCTCGAGCACCTCGACGTCGAGCCCCAGGGTCTCGGCGTAGAAGCGATGGGCGGCGTCGAGGTCGTCGACCGCGAAACCGGAGTACGCGCCGTCGGGGTGGAACATGATTCTCTCCTTCGTCATCGCGCCACGTAGGCCGTGACGCTCTCGGACAAGCGGATGGGGATGCCGTCGACCTCGGAATCGCGGGGGTCGCCGATCGCGACGGTGAGTCGGTCGTCGATGCCGAAGACCGCCGCTCCCTCCTGCGCGCCGATCGCGCACCCCGCCGACCACGGCCGGTCGTCGCTCGCGGTGAACGTGACGATGCAGCGGCCGACGCCCTCGGCGGGCTGGGCGAAGTAGATGTCGAAGTCGTTGACCGTGGCGATATAGCGGGTGCTGCCGGAGTCGATCGCGCTGTCGCGGAGGACGTCGGCCGAGATCGCGTCCTCGATCGTCTGAGGGAAAGTGAGTTCTGGATAGATCGCCGCCGCGGGATCCGCCGTGGCGGCGGGTTCGCCGGGCATCGACGAGGTCGCGGCCGAGCCGACGGCGAATCCCACGCCGAGGAGGGCGACCGCTCCGACCGCGGTGAGCACCCCGCGGAGGACGGGTCGCGTGGCGGGTGCGGCGGCATCCGCAGGGTCGTGGACGCGTTCCGGCTCGTCGATGGAGTCCGGCCCGTCGACGCCGTCCGGCTCGCGGGGCGCCTTCGTCGGGTCGGCGGGTGGGAGCCGGTCGATGACGCCCGTGGCCGGCCGGGAGCGGTCCTCCAGCTCGGCGAGCCGCTCGAGCATCGCGGGCGTCGCAGGCGCACCCCCGGCGCCGTACACGCGTTCGCGCAGGCGTCGCAACTCGACGTCGTCGTCCATGCGATGACTCTAGGCCGGGGTCAGCCGTCGTGGCGCGGGGCCGTGGCATCCAGGGCATCAGCGGCGGCCACCAGCGCCAGGTGCGAAAGCGCCTGCGGGGTGTTGCCCGCCTGGCGTGCCGCCGTGGGGTCGTACTCCTCCGACAGCAGCCCCAGGTCGTTCGCCACGGCAGTGAGCTTCTTCATCAGGGTGACGGCCTCGTTGCGTCGACCGCTGTGCGCGTACTGCCCGACGAGCCAGAAGGAGCACGCGAGGAACGGATGCTCGTCGCCCGTCAGGCCGTCGACCCCGGTCGTGCGGTAGCGCAGCAGCCAGCCGTCGGGCATGAGGGTTTCTTCCATGCGGGCGACGGTGGCCAGCATGCGCGGATCGTCGTAGGCGCAGAAACCCACCTGGGGCAGCACGAGCAGCGACGCGTCGACCTCGTCGGTGTCGAAGTGCTGCGTGAACCACCCGCCCTCGTGTACGCCGCGCGCGTCGATGTCGGCGCGCACGCGATCGCGCAGCGTGCGCCAGGCGTCGACCTCGCCGTCGCGCCCGCCGGTCTCGACGGCCCGGATGCCGCGGTCGAACGCCGCCCACACCATCGCCCGCGAGTGGGTGAAGAAGTGCGGGTCGCCGCGCATCTCCCAGATGCCCAGGTCGGGCTTGTCGACCTCGTGCGCGAGCTGGTCGAGCAGGGCCCGCTGCAGCGACCAGGAGAAGATCGTCTCTTCGACCCCGGCATTGCGCGCGGCCTCCAGGGCCACCATCACCTCGCCGATCACGTCGGCCTGGTACTGATCGACGGCGCCGTTGCCGATGCGTACGGGCGCCGCTCCCCCGTATCCCGGCAGGCTGCCGAGCTCACGTTCGGGCAGGTCGCGTTCGCCCGCGATGCCGTACATGATCTGCACGTCGGCCGGGTCGCCGGCGATCGCGCGCAACAGCCACGTGCGCCAGTGCTGTGCGGCATCGAGGTAGCCGTGATCGATGTAGGCGCTCAGCGTGAGCGCGGCGTCACGGAGCCACACGTAGCGATAATCCCAGTTGCGCGAACCTCCGAAGGCCTCGGGCAGCGACGTCGTCGCCGCCGCCACGATGCCGCCGGTCTCGGAGTGCGTGAGCGCGCGGAGCACCATGAGCGAGCGCGTGACCAGTGCCGCGTGCGTGCCGGCCGACTGCACGCGGTCGGCCCAGGCGGCCCACCATTCGCGCGTGCGTTCCAGGGCGGCCTCGACGTCGAACGCCGCCGGAGCGTCCTTCCACGACGGACCCCACGACAGCACCGAATCGACGCTCTCACCGGCCACGGTGGTCCACCGGCCGCGGTGGGCGGTGTCGACCGCGATCAGACGCGGGCCGCGGATCGTCACGGCATCGGGACCGGCGACGGCGAGGATGACGTGCTCGCCGCCGTGACCGACCTGCCGCACCCAGGGCACCGCGCGGGCGTAGTCGAAGCGCAGGCGCACCTCGCTGACGAAGTCCACCTCGCCCGACACCCCGACCACGCGTCGCACGACAGCGTCGACGCCCTCGTCGATCGGCATCGCGTCGTACACGTCGGCGATCCCGGTCGCCGTCTCCCATCGCGTGACGAGCACGAAGGTGTCGCCGTCATAGCGCCGGGTCGCCCGCGCCTCGCCGTCGGCGGGGCGAAGCGACCATGCGCCATGCGACTCGTCGCCGAGGAGCGCGGCGAACATCGACCCGCTGTCGTAACGCGGCAAGCACAGCCAATCGACGCGGCCGTCGCGGGAGACCAGGGCGGCGGAGCGGCAGTTGCTGAGGACGGCAAAATCCTCGATCGGAGTCGTCACCCTCGGATCATGGCAGAGGCCGCCGACATCGTGGCCGAGCATCGCGATAGTGGCGCCGGTGTGCGCGCTGCAAGCGTCACACCGATGTCGGGAGAGAGCGCTACGGTGGCCGCATGGCCGCGGACACCACCCTGATCATCCTGGGCGCTTCAGGCGACCTCACCTCTCGACTGCTCCTGCCGGCCCTCGGCCAGCTGTTGACGCGCGAACCCGGCCGCTCGGTGCGACTGCACGGTGCCGGCATGGAGGACTGGACCGACGAGCAGTGGGGCGAGGTGGTGCACAAGGCGTTCCAGACGATGGATGCCGAAGACGCCTTCACCGCGGTGTCCGAGACCACCTATTCGCAGGCCGACATCACGAAGCCCGCCGATCTGCAGACGCTCCTCGACGACGCCGAGGGCCGACCGGCGCTCTACTTCGCCGTGCCCCCGGCCGTGACCGAGAAGTCCTGTCTCGCCCTGAGCGACGTCACGATCCCCGAGGGCACAGTCCTCGCCCTCGAGAAGCCGTTCGGCACCGACGAGGCCAGCGCCCACCGCCTCAACCAGCAGTTGGCGAAGCTGGTGCCGGAGGATCAGGTGTTCCGCATCGACCACTTCCTCGGGCGGTCGACCGTGCTCAACCTGCTCGGAGCCCGCTTCGCCAACCGCCTGCTCGAAAGCGTCTGGTCGGGCGACGACATCGACTCGGTGCTCATCGACTACCCCGAACCGCTCGGCCTCGAGGGCCGCGCCGGCTATTACGACGGCGCAGGGGCGCTCGTCGACATGATCCAGAGCCACCTGCTGCAGGTCATGGCGTTCGTCACGATGGAGCCGCCGGCATCCCTCAATCAGCTCGATCTGCGCGACGCCACCTCAGCGGTGCTGCGCGCCACCCATGTGCTCGGCGACGATCCCGTGCGCAACTCGCGCCGCGCCCGGTACACCGCGGGCGATGTCGGCGACCGCCACTTCTCCTCGTACGTCGACGAGCCGGGGGTCGACGCGTCGCGCGGCACCGAGACGCTCGCCGAGATGACGGTGGAGGTGCGCAACGCACGCTGGCAGGGAGTGCCCATCACGCTGCGCTCGGGCAAAGCCCTGAGTTCCCCTGACCGCGCCGTGACCGTCACGTTCAAGCCGGTCCGCCACCTCCCCGGCGGCTTCGTCGGCGAGAGCGAACCGTCGGTGCTCGTCTTCTCGCTCGGCCCCGACACGATGAGCCTCGGCCTCAACGTCAACGGCGCCGACGACCCCCTCGAGCTCGAACGGGTGACGCTGTCCGCCGACCTCGGCGAGGGCGCGCTGAAGGCCTATGGCGAAGTGCTCTCCGGCATCCTCGACGGCGATGCCATGCTCGCCGTCCGTGGCGACGCCGCCGAGCAGTGCTGGCGCATCGTGCAGCCGGTCGTCGACGCGTGGCGCACGAACGAGGTCCCGCTCGACGAGTACGCGGCGGGCACGGCCGGACCGGCATCCTGGAACGCGTGAAGCGGATTCCACGGCGCTGACCCGCGCCCCCGGCTGACACCGGGGACAGCCGCGCCGCGCACACCCACACCGGCGGACCTGCGACACGACACGTCGAGCCACCGGCATCCCCCACCGGCGTGTCCCCCCACCCACCCGCCGTTGTGCACCGAGACGGCGATAGGCGGACGAACTCCCCGCCCTCACGCCGGACGACCTACGGCGTCACACGGGGAACATCTTGCGGGCGACCCGCGTTCAATGGGTCGGGTCAACGGCGTCCCGGTTCACTTTTCGTTCTCAGGAGGACCCATGTCTCTCGTTCTCGACCGCACCGCCCCCACCGACGCCCCCATCCTCGACGTGCTCGCCGAGCGCTGGAGCACCCGCCTCTTCGACGCCGGAACACCCATCGACGAGGACGCCCTGCGCTCCGCCCTCGAGGCCGCCCGCTGGGCGCCGTCGGGCATGAACTTCCAGCCGTGGCGCTTCATCGTCGCCCGCCGTGGCACCGCCACGCACGACGGCGTCGTCAACGCCCTCATGGGCTTCAACCAGGCCTGGGCTCCCGCGGCCGGTGCCCTCATCGTCGTGCTCGCCGAGACCGAGACCGAGGACGGCGAGGCGCGCACCTGGGCGCTCTACGACAGCGGTCAGGCCGCCGCCCACTTCACCGTGCAGGCGCACGCCGAGGGCCTCGCGACGCACCAGATGGGCGGCTTCGTCGCCGATGACCTGCGCGCGGCCTTCGACATCGACGCCCGCTTCACCCCCGTCACGGTCATCGCCGTCGGCGCGCTCGGCGACATCGACGCCGCCGAAGAAGGTCTGCGTCAGCGCGAGCTCGCTCCCCGCGAACGTCGCACGGCCGCGGAGTCGCTTCTCGTCGACGACTGAGCCGCGTTCGCGACGACGCCCGTCGCGCCGCGGCCCGTCAGCAGGGTGCCGGCGCGGCGGGCGTTCGTCGTGGTGTCGGCGCTCTGCCGATCCGCTCGACCCGCGCCCGGACCGCCGCTCGGCCAACGCCTCCGCCGCTCGGCCAACGCCCGGCCCGCCGCTCGATCGCGGCGACGCCCCGCTCATAAACGCAATTCGTGCGCAGAAACGCTCTGCCAACGCGTTTCTGCGTACGAAGAGCGTTTATGAGCGGGTGGTCTCGGGGCGCAGAGGCCGGCACCGCGCGCTGTGCGGTCGACCGCGCACGGAGAGGGGGATGCCACGCCCTCGCGCGGCATCCCCCTTCCTCGTCGTGGCTACTCGACGATCTCCGCCTCGGCGATGTCGTCGTCACCGGAAGCCGCTGGCCCCGCGCTCTCTAGCATGAGCGAGTCGCCATCGCTGGCCACGTCGACGCGCACCACGTCACCGTCGCGCACCGTTCCGGCGAGGATGGCCATCGCCAGGCGGTTCTGGATCTCGGTCTGGATCAGTCGCCGCAAGGGCCGCGCCCCGTACACCGGGTCGTAGCCCCGCTCGGCCAGCCACGAGCGGGCGTCGGGGGTGACCGCGAGGGTCAGCCGGCGCTCGCGAAGGCGCTTGTGCAGGGCGTCGACGGAGAGCTCGACGATCTGGGCGAGGTCGTCCTGGCTGAGCGCCTGGAAGATCACGATGTCATCGAGACGGTTCACGAACTCCGGTTTGAAGGCCTGGCGCACCAGCGCCTGCACCTGCTCGCGCTTGGCATCCATCGACATCGTCGGATCGATCAGGATCGGCGAGCCGAGGTTGGAGGTCAGGATCAGGATGACGTTGGTGAAGTCGACCGTGCGGCCCTGGCCGTCGGTCAAGCGGCCGTCGTCCATGACCTGCAGCAGCACGTCGAACACTTCGGGGTGCGCCTTCTCGACCTCATCCAGCAGCACGACGCTGTAGGGGCGCCGACGCACGGCCTCGGTGAGCTGACCGCCCTGCTCGTAGCCGATGTAGCCGGGAGGGGCACCGACGAGGCGCGAGACGGAGTGCTTCTCCCCGTACTCCGACATGTCGATGCGCACCATGGCGTGCTCGTCGTCGAAGAGGAAGTCGGCGAGCGACTTCGCCAGTTCGGTCTTGCCGACACCCGTGGGTCCGAGGAACAGGAACGAGCCGACCGGGCGGTGCGGATCGCTGATGCCCGCGCGCGAGCGGCGGACGGCGTCGGACACCGCCTTCACGGCATCCCGCTGTCCGATCAGGCGCCTGCCGAGCTCGCGCTCGAGGTGCAGCAGCTTCTCGGTCTCGCCCTGCAGCAGACGCCCCACCGGGATGCCCGTCCATGCGGCGATGACCGCGGCGATGTCCTCGTCGGTGACCTGGTCATTGACCATGCGATCACCCGCGGGCTCCTCGCGCTCGGCGGCCATGAGCTCGCGCTCGAGCGCCGGGATCTCGGCGTACAGCAGCCGAGATGCGCGCTCCAGGTTGCCCTCGCGCTGGGCGCGCTCAGCGTCGACGCGTGCGGCATCCAGGCGGGTCTTGAGGTCGCCGACGCGGTTGAGCGAGGCGCGCTCGCGCTCCCAGCGGGCCTGCAGGTCGTCGAGTTTGGCCTGCTCGGCCGCGAGGGTCTCGCGGAGGGTCGCCAGCCGTTCCTTCGACGCGACATCCTTCTCTTTCTTCAGCGCGAGCTCTTCGAGCTTGAGCCGGTCAACGTGCCGGCGCAGTTCGTCGATCTCCAGCGGCGCCGAGTCGATCTCCATGCGCAGGCGCGACGCCGCCTCGTCGATCAGGTCGATGGCCTTGTCGGGCAGCTGACGCGCGGGGATGTAGCGGTTGGAGAGGGATGCCGCGGCCACCAGCGCCGCGTCGGCGATCGCGACCTTGTGGTGCGCCTCGTACCGCTCCTTCAGGCCGCGGAGGATCGCCACGGTGTCCTCCACCGAGGGTTCTCCGACGTAGACCTGCTGGAAGCGCCGCTCGAGGGCGGCGTCCTTCTCGATGAACTCGCGGTACTCGTCGAGCGTGGTCGCGCCGATGAGACGCAGCTCGCCGCGGGCGAGCATCGGCTTGAGCATGTTGGAGGCTGCGACCGAACCCTCGCCTCCGCCCGCGCCCATGAGAACGTGCAGCTCATCGATGAACGTGATGACCCGGCCGTCGGACTCGGTGATCTCTTTGAGGACGCTCTTGAGGCGCTCCTCGAACTGACCGCGGTACATGGCGCCGGCGACGAGCGCCGAGATGTCGAGCGAGACCAGCTCTTTGTTCTTCAGGCTCTCGGCGACGTCGCCCGCGACGATTCGCTGGGCGAGGCCTTCGACGACGGCGGTCTTGCCGACGCCGGGTTCGCCGATGAGCACAGGATTGTTCTTGGTGCGCCGGGTGAGCACCTGGCTGACGCGGCGGATCTCTCCGTCGCGCCCGATCACGGGGTCGAGCTTGCCCTGGCGTGCCCGATCGGTGAGGTTGATGCCGAACTGCTCGAGGGCGCTGCGCGCGTCCTCCTGCCCCGGCTGTTGAGTGGCGTTCATGTGTTCTCCTGAAAGTGGGTTCGCTCTCGCTCAAACTTGAGCGGCGTTGACTCAAGTTTAGCATTCGCGCGACCGCCGGGCAATGGATGCCGCGAGCTCGCGACGGCCGAGGAACGGCAGGTCTATGGTGAGCGCGTGAGCACCCCTGAGACCGCCGCGCCGCGTCCGGACATCCCGTGGAACCCGCCGCCTTCCACCGCTGAACGCCGCGCCCGTGGCCGAGAGGCGCGGAAGCGCACCCCGCGAAGCGATCTGGGCCTGCTCACCGTTGAGGGCCGCGACCCGCTCGGCATCCTCGATGCGCAGAACGCCGCACGCATCCCCGAACTCGTTCCGTTGCGCATCGAACGGATGTCGGCCACCCCCTTCGCCTTCTACCGGGGCTCCGCGGCCGTTCAAGCGGCCGACCTGGCCCGCAGCCCCTCGACCCCCATCCACGTCGCCTCCTGCGGGGATGCGCACGTGGCGAACTTCGGCTTCTACGCCTCCCCCCAACGCACGCTCGTGTTCGATCTCAACGACTTCGACGAGGCCGCGTGGGCGCCCTGGGAGTGGGACCTCAAGCGCCTCGTCACCAGCGTGGTCCTCGCCGGGGCGGAGACCGATCGCGACCTCGCCGTCGTCCGGGATGCCGCCGCGTCCACGGTGCGCGCGTACGTTCGCGCGATCGGATCCCGCGTCGAGCAGGACCCCGTCGAGCGCTACTTCCAACACTTCGGCCCGCACGAGGTGATCGACTCGTTCGACCGGGCCTCGCGCGTGGTCCTCCAGCGTGCGATGGCGGATGCCGAACGCCGCACCGGCGCGCGCGCCGTTCGACGACTGACCGCCGATGCGGGCTCCGGCCGCCTCGTCTTCACCCACAGGCCCCCGACCATGACGCCGGTCGACGCCGAGGTCGCCGCCCGCGTCCTCGCGGTCGACGGCGCCTACCGCACCTCGGCGAACGTGGACGTGCGCCTGACGCTGGAACAGTACGACCTCAGCGACATCGCCCGGCGCGTCGTCGGCGTCGGCAGCGTCGGCACCCGCTGCTATCTGCTTCTTCTGCAGGACGGAGACGGACACGCACTTCTGCTCCAGGGCAAGCAGGCAGGGCCCAGCGTCCTGCAGCAGTTCGGCGGCATCCGCCAGCCCGATTCGCTCGTCGCCCTCGTCACGGCCGACGGGGAGGGCGCGCGCGTGGTCTCCCTGCAGCGCGTTCTGCAGGGCGTCTCGGACCCCTTCCTCGGCCACGTGCGCGGCACCGACGCCGACTTCTACGTGCGGCAGTTCCACGACATGAATGGAGGCATCGAGATGGTCGAGCTGTCGAACAAGCCGTTCCGTCGCTACGCGCAGGCGTGCGCCGTCACCCTGGCCCGCGCCCACGCGCAGTCTCCGGATGCCGCCGACATCGCGGGATACGTCGGGTCGGGTCGCGTTCTGACGGAGGCGCTCGTCGACTGGGCCTTCGCCTACGCCGACCTCGCCCGCGCCGATCACGCCGCCTTCGTCGCCGCGCACTCCTGACGTCGGGGCGCTATCCGCCGGGAGCGTCGCTGAGGGCTCGTCCCGCCCGGGGAACGAGCCCTCCCTCGCAGCACTCAGGCCGGGACGGCCTCCGCTGCCGCGACATCGGCCTCGGCGATCCCGCCCGAGCCCGCGCACGAGAACCGCGCGCGGTACGCGGTGGGGGTGAGTCCCATCGTCCGCGCGAAATTCTGGCGCAGCACCGCGGCTGAGCCGAACCCGCACTCGGCGGCGATCCGGTCCAGACCGAGGTCGGTCTCCTCGAGCAGGCGCTGGGCGTGCAGCAGCCGCTGACGCGCGAGCCAGGCCGCCGGCGTCGCTCCCAGGTCGGCCTTGAAGCGGCGGGCGAACGTGCGCGGCGACATGTGAGCGCGCGCGGCGAGGCGGTCGATCGACAGCTCGGCATCCAGGTTCTGCAGCATCCATTCGGTCACCGGGGCGAGAGAGAGCGACGCGTCGATCGGGATGGGTGAGGCGATGAACTGCGCCTGACCGCCGTCCCGCTGCGGCGCGACGACCATGCGCCGCGCGATGCGGTTGGCCAGCTCGGAGCCGAGCTCCTGCCGGAGCAGATGCAGGCAGGCGTCGAGGCCCGCGGCCGTGCCGGCGCTGGTGATGATGTTGCCGGACTGCACGTAGAGCACGTCGGGGTCGACCTCGATGGCGGGGTACATGCGCGCCATGACATCGGCGTACCGCCAGTGCGTCGTTGCGCGTTTTCCGTCGAGGACCCCGGATGCCGCGATGACGAACGACCCGCTGCACACGCTGAGCAACCACGCACCGCGGGCATGCGCGGCGCGGACCGACTCGATCACGCGCGGGTCGACGGCGCCCCACTGCGCGCGGGGGATCGGCGCGAGCACGAGGATGTCGACATCAGCCGCCGCCTCGAGGCCGAACTCGACGTTGACCGAGAAGCCGATGTTCGAGGGAACGACGCCCGGGTCGGGGGCGACGATGCGGAAGTCGAAGTTGGGGATGCCGTCGTCGCTGCGATCGAGTCCGAAAGCCTCGCACGCGAGGCCGAACTCGAAGGGGGCGAACCCGGGCTGGATGACGACGGCGACAGAGCGCATGAGCGTACCTCCGGTGTGTGGCAGAAATCTGACGAACACCGTCCATCATGCCACTCGCGGGCATGATTCCTCTAGACATAGTTTTTCTGCCATGGCTTACTTCATCGCTCTCGGCATCCTGTCCCTCGCCGGCGTCGTCGGCACCGTGTGGCTCGTCCGTACCGACGGATACGGGCGCGTCCCGACCGACCCGTCGCGCGTCGCGTCGTCGTCGCCCCACACGACCCGCTCGACCCGCTCGACCCGCTCGCGCGAGAGGGCTGTGCACGCCGCTCCCGGCGTCGAAGCGGCCCGCCCGACCCTGCACGTCGCCCTGCCGTCGGCCTCGTCGGCGACCGCCCCGCTGCGGATCGTGGGGACGGAGTGACTCGTCATCACGCCACGGGCTGCGCACCCGCTAACCCCGGCTGAGCGGGCGTGAGACCCATCGGGTCATCGACCCACGGCGACTGCTCGCTCGACCAAGGCCCGACCGCCGCGAAACCCACCGGGTCACCGACCCGCGGCGACCGCCCGCTCGACCAAGGCCCAGCCGCCGCGAAACCCACCGGGTCACCGACCCGCGGCGACCGCCCGCTCGTACACGGCGACCATCGCCGCCGTGCGCGACGACTGGCGGAATCGCTCCCCGACGCTCGCATCGGGCGTCACCGGCGACCCGGCGGTGATGTCGTCGGCGGCGAGGCGGAGGGTCTGCGCGAGCGCCGCGACCGTGGCATCCGGAACCGTCCAGGTGCCCGCACCGAGCTCGGCGCCGATGTCGGGGTCGCTGATGACGGCGGGGGTGCCGAGCGAGGCGGCCTCGAACACCGTCATGCCCTGCGTCTCGAAACCGATCGACGTCTGCACCACGGCATCGGCGTCGGCGAGCCGGCGGAGTGTCTCGGCGTAGGACAGCCGCCCGGAGAAGGTAACGGATGCCACGGGCGCCCGGCGCTCGACGAGTCGCTGCGCGGCACGAAGCTGGCCGCCGCCCCCGATGATCTCGACCTCGGCGTCGATCGCCGACTCGGCGACCGCGTCGAGGAAGGGCAGCAGACGCTTCTCGGGGCTCATGCGACCGAGCCAGACGAAGCGCGGACGGCCCGGGCGACGGTTGGTGGGCCCGGCCGCGAGGGCGGCATCGAGCGCGTCGTCGTCGATGCCGTTCCAGATCACATCGACCGAGGGCGCCACCCCGTGCTCTTCGAGACGCCGGGCGAAGTGGCCCGAAGGCGCGGTCACGGCGCGCGACAGACCGGCGAGCCGGCGGAGGAAGGCCCAGCCGTCGCCGGTCGGGGCGGTGCCGCTCCCCACCGCCGAAGCCGTGCGCCCGCGCGGCAGCGCGCGCCGCGCCCAGGCATTGAGCGCGCGCAGCACCAGGCCCGGGAACGGTGCGGTGGCTTCGATGCCCACGTCGACGCGATTGTGCATGGTGTGCACGACGGGTAGACGGTGGCGTTCCGCGTAGCGGTGACCGACGAACGCGCCCCAGAAATCGGCCTGCACGTGCACCACGTCGACGGGCAGACGCGCCCCCATCTCGGCATCCAGGAATCGATCGGTGCGGGCGCCCGGCCAGGTGAGCGAGTACTCGCGGTCGACCGTGATCGGGAGGGAAGGCAGGTCCAGATACGAGGCGTCGTGGGCGGCGGGCCGGTGCAGGCGCGGAGCCACGACGGTGACGACGTGGCCGGCGCGCTCGAGGAATCTCTTCTGCAGACGCATCGACACCTGCGCCCCGCCGAGCGACTCGAGGTGCTGGTCGGCGAACATCACCACGTGCACGCGTCTACTCCGGCAGCGGGCGGCCGCGGTACAACGCCTCGAAGGTGTCGAGGGTACGGGTGATGTCGTGCACCGCGACGGCATCCAAAGACGCCTGTTGCATGCGCGCCCGGTCGTCTGGCGAGGCGGTGAGCACGTCGGTCAGCCGTGCAGCGAGCTCATCGGCATCGCCGGGCGTGAAAAGGTAGCCGTTCTCGCCGTGGTGCACGAGGTGCGGCAGGGCGACGGCGTCGGCGGCAACGATCGGCAGCCCGGAGGCCATGGCCTCCATCGTCGCGATCGACTGCAGTTCGGCGATCGACGCGATGGCGAACACGCTGGCGCGCGAGTAGAGCGTGCGAAGGTCGTCTTCCGAGGCGTGTCCGTGGAAGGTCACGCGGGAGGCGACCCCCAACTGCTGCGCGAGAGCCTCGAGCTTGGCGCGCTGGTCGCCGCCGCCGACGACGTCGAAGGTGACGTCGAGGCCGGGGTCCAGCTGCGACAGGGCTGCGAGCACGACGTCGATGTGCTTCTCGGTGGTGAGCCGGCCGACGAAGAGGATGCGGTGCGCGTCCCGAGGGCTGAGGTCGGGGCGGTAGTTCGAGCGATCGATGCCGCACGAGATCGGGATGACGCCCGAGATGTCGATGGTCGACTCGAGGAAATCGGCCGCCTTGCGGGTGGGCGTGGTGACTGCGCGCGTCATCTTGAACGTGCGCTCGGCATCGGCCCAGGCGAGCTTGACGAAGATGCGGTCGAGGAAATCGGGGAGGGTCGTGAAGTCGAGGATGTTCTCGGCCATGACGTGGTTGGTCGCGACGACGGGAATGCCGCGCTTGCGCGCCTCGCGCGCGAGTCCACGTCCGATGATGATGTGCGACTGGATGTGCACGACGTCCGGCTTGATCTCGTCGAGCAGCAGGCGAGCGTAATGCTTCGACCGCCACGGCAGCACGAAGGTGAGCCAGTCGTGCGGCAGGAAGCGGTACGCCGGAAGCCGGTGCATCGAGAGCGGCTGCCCCTCGATCGTCTCGACCGCCGACACCGCGCCTCGGCGATCGACGGCCGGAGCCGCGACGTGCACGTCGTGGCCGCGGGCGACGAGTCCGGCAGCCAGGCGCTCGGCGAAGCGCGCGGCGCCGTTGACATGCGGCAGGAAGGTGTCTGCGCCGATGAGAATGCGGAGCGGACGGTCGGGAGCTTTCGCCGCCTCGGAGTCGCCGGAGGTCTCGGTCGACGCGGCCGGCGCAGACTGGTCGGCGGGCGTCGCAGGAGTGGTCACGAGGGGTGAGGCCTATCTATGCGGCGGTCGGGTCGCGCGGTGCGGGTGATGCGCCGTCCACTGTACCCGAGCGGGTTTTGCGGCCTCGGCGAGCGTCCCCAGGGTGAGGGGATCGCCGGGCGCGGCACCGGAGCGGCGAGACGGTGCGGCGCCGCGAGATGCGCGCCCGGCGGGGACGGGCGGGGTGGTGGGCCCTGGTTTGGGGCGCGTCTCGCTCTCTGGGGCGAGAGCTTTCCGCCCCGAACAGCGGATGGCGCCCCAAACCGGAGCACTGCCCACCCCGCCGCGACGAGGTCCCCCTCGGCGACGACGCCCGCGCCAGTGACCCCCCCCCCCCCCCCTCCGGCGACGACCCTGTGCAGGCGCCGGCGACGGCGACGGCCCCGCGACGGACCTACCTGTTCCAGACGCGACGAAGCCCGCCCGGCGCACGGCCGGACGGGCTCGTCAGTGGATGCGGCCGTGCATGCGTTAGCCCTCGCCGTCGATCCGGCTGTCGGGTAGGGGCGAGCCGTGGGCGGGCCGCGGCGGACCGTCGGTGCCCGCGGGGGCGTGGACCTCGGATGCCGCGGCCGCCATCGCCGAGACGACCACGGAGTCGTCAGCGGCCGACGCGTGCCGCGGATCGACCGAACGCTCGGCCTCTGTCTCGACGGCATCGAGGTCGGACGCCGCCTGCTCGAACTGCGAACGGTAGAGGCGGTAGTACGCGCCACCGGCGGAGATGAGCTCGTCGTGCGTGCCCTTTTCGACGATGTCGCCGTGCTCCATCACCAGGATGAGGTCGGCGTCGCGAATCGTCGACAGACGGTGCGCGATGACGAACGACGTCCGCCCCTCTCGGAGGGCTGCCATCGCCTGCTGCAGCAGCAGCTCGGTCCGCGTGTCGACCGACGAGGTCGCCTCGTCGAGGATGAGCACCGACGGCCGGGCAACGAACGCGCGGGCGATGGTGATCAGCTGCTTCTCCCCCGCGGAGACGTTGGCAGCGTCTTCGTCGAGCACGGTGTCGTAGCCGTCGGGGAGCGAGTGCACGAACTGGTCGACGCGGGTGGCGACGGCGGCCTCGACGATCTCGTCGTCGGTTGCGCTCTCGCGGCCGTAGCGGATGTTGTCGCGGATCGTACCCGCGAACAGCCAGGGGTCTTGCAGCACCATGCCCGTGCGAGAGCGCACGTCGTCGCGGCGGAGGTCGGCGATGTCCTGCCCGTCGAGCAGGATGCGGCCTCCGTCGAGCTCGTAGAACCGCATGATCAGGTTGACCAGCGTGGTCTTTCCCGCACCGGTGGGGCCGACGATGGCGACGGTCTGGCCGGGCTCGACGCGGAACGACAGGTCGGTGATGAGCGGACGTTCGGGCGTGTAGGCGAAACGGACGCTCTCGAACTCGATCACACCACGACCGTCGACGTGGGCGGGAGCATCGGCCGCATCCGGGTCCTGCTCGTCGGCGTCGAGCAGGGCGAAGACGCGTTCGGCCGAGGCGGTACCCGACTGCACCACGGCGGCCATGCCGCCCAGCTGCGACAGCGGCTGGGTGAACTGCTGCGAGTACTGGATGAAGGCCTGCACATCGCCGAGCCGCAGTTGACCGCCGGCCACCATGAGTCCGCCGAGCACGGCGATCCCGACGTAGGTGAGGTTACCGACGAACATCATGCCGGGCATGATCATGCCGGAGAGGAACTGGGCCCGGAAGCTGGCCTGGAAGAGTTCTTCGTTCTCGACCTCGAACTGTTCGCGGGCGTCTTTCTCGCGGCCGTACACCTTAACGAGGGCGTGACCCGAGAACGACTCCTCGACGCGGGCGTTGAGCCGACCGACCTTCTTCCACTGCTCGCCGAACGCCTTCTGCGACTTGGGCCCGATGACGCCGAAGATCACAGCCATCAGCGGCAGGGAGACGAGGGCCACGAGCGCGAGCTGCCACGAGATCGTGAACATCATGATGAGCACACCGATGACGGTCAGAACCGAGGTCAGCGCGCTCGAGAGCGACTGCTGCATGGTCTGCGTGATGTTGTCGATGTCGTTCGTGACGCGGGAGATCAGCTCGCCTCGCTGCACCTTGTCGAAGTACGACAGCGGCAGGCGGTTGATCTTCGCCTCGACGTCTTCTCGCAGGCGCCACATCGTGCGCACCATGATGACGTTGATGACGTAGCCCTGGATCCACGACAGGAAAGAGGACCCGACGTAGATCGCGAGGACCGCCACGACCACCGTGCGCAGGGCGTCGAAATCGACTCCCGCGCCGACGGAGAAGTTGTTCATCGCGCCGACGATGTTCGCGATGTCTCCCTGGCCGGCCGCACGGAGAGCTTCGACGACGTCCGCCTGCGAGGTGCCCGCGGGGAACTGCTCGGCCAATCCTTTCGAGACCACGCCCTCGAAGATGATGTTGGTGGCGTCGCCGAGCACGCGCGGCGCGAGGACGGCGAGCACGACTCCGATCGCACCGAGAAGCGAGACGAATGAGAACGCCGCGGCGTATGGCCGCAACAGCCCGATCAGCCGTCGGAAGCTCGGCCCGAAGTTCGAGGCCTTGCCGGGCGCCACGCTGTCCCAGTCGCCGGAGTTCAGCCGGGCCTGCTCGGCGAGCTCGAGTTCTGCCCGCTCTTCTTCGGTGAGTGCGTCCGTGGTGCTCATGCCTCCACCCCCAACTGCGACTCGACGATCTCGCGATACGTGTTGCTGGACTGGAGCAACTCTTCATGGGTACCGACACCGGCGAGGCGTCCTTCTTCGAGGACGACGATGCGGTCGGCCCCCGTGATGGTGGATACGCGCTGCGCGACGACGATCTTGGTCACCTCGGGCAACTCCTGCCAGAGCGCCTGTCGGAGCCGCGCGTCGGTGCTGAGATCGAGCGCGGAGAAGGAGTCGTCGAACACGAGGACGGCCGGTCGATGCACGATCGCCCGCGCAATGGCGAGGCGCTGACGCTGTCCCCCGGACACGTTCGTGCCGCCCTGGGCGATGCGCGCGCCGAGACCTCCCTCCATCGCCTCGACGAAGTCACGGCCCTGCGCGATCTCGAGGGCGTGCCAGAGCTCGTCGTCGGTGGCGTCCTCCCGCCCGAAGCGGAGGTTGGATGCCACCGTGCCGCTGAAGAGGAAGGGCCGCTGCGGGACGAGCCCGATGCTCTTCCACAGCGCGTCGAGATCGGCTTCGCGCACGTCGACCCCGCCGACGCGGACGGCGCCCGCGGTGACGTCGAAGAGTCGCGGCAGGAGCGAGATGAGCGTGGTCTTGCCCGCGCCGGTGGAACCGACGATCGCGACGGTCTCGCCGGGTCGCGCGGCGAAGCTGATGCCCGACACCACGGCCGACTCGGCGCCCGGGTAGGCGAAGGCGACGTCGTCGAACTCGATGGCCCCACGCTGGGGGAACACGCTCACCGGGTTGGCAGGGCGTTCGAGGGTGGAGTGACTGTCGAGCACCTCGCCGATGCGCTCGGCCGACACGGCGGCACGGGGGATCATCACCGTCATGAAGCTGGCCATGAGCACACCCATGAGGATCTGCGCGACGTACTGCATGAAGGCGAAGAGCGTGCCGATCTGCACGCCGCCCTGATCCACCTGGATGCCACCGAACCAGATCACGCCGACGACGGTGACGTTGAGCACGAGCATCGCGAGGGGGAAGAGCAGCACGAAGAGCGAGCCGACCTTGCGCCCGACGATCATGATGTCGGTGTTGGCGCCGCGGAATCGTTCTTCTTCGATGCGCTCGCGGACGAACGCGCGCACCACGCGGACACCCGTCAACTGCTCGCGCATGATGCGGTTCACGCCGTCGAGCTTGGACTGGTAGCTGCGGAAGAGAGGCACCATGCGCGCGATGATGAGGCCCGCGGCGATCAGGAGCGCGGGCACCGAGACGGCGATCAGCCAGCTGAGACCGACGTCTTGCTGCAGGGCCATGAAGATGCCGCCGATCGCCAGCAGCGGAGCACTGACGAGCATGGTCGCACCCATCATCGCGAGCATCTGCACCTGCTGCACGTCGTTGGTGTTGCGGGTGATGAGCGATCCGGCCCCGAACTGCGACAGCTCGCGTTCGGAGAAATCGCTGACCTTCTCGAAGATGTCTCGACGGATGTCGCGACCGGCAGCCATCGCCGCACGGGCCGCGAAGTACGTCGCTATGACGGATGCCGCGATCTGGCCGAGCGAGATGCCCAGCATCATCGATCCCTGGGACCAGATGAAAGCCGTGTCACCGCGCGCGACACCCTGGTCGATGATGTCGGCGTTCAAGCGAGGGAGGTACAGCGAGGCCATGGCCGCCACGAACTGGAAGACCAGGAGCGCGAGGAGCAGCCACCGATACCGGGAGAGGTAGCGGATGAGGATCTTGCCGAGCACGGCGCCTCCAGAACGGATCGATCGCGGTCGCGGTGGCCGCGGATTACAGACTGTCACCAACCTCCGACACCGGCGACCCCCTGCGCCCTGGGAGCGTTCTCTGGTCGCGAACGCCGCCCCGGTATCCGCCCCGCAGGGACCGGGATCGTAGGCTGGGAGCATGTCCCGACTGCAGGCCGACGCCCCCGCCGACCGCTGGGTGCCCGTGACCGGATCGCTCGGTTTCCGAGGTCGCCGCCACCGCAAGGCGGCGATCGGCATGCTGCTGAGCCAGGCGAATCAAGCCACCGGGGCGGCCGCTCGGCCCGGCGGTGGGGCGTTCGCCTGGATTCTGAGCCAGGCCGCTCCTCTGCTGATGCGCCGTGCCGCGGGCCGCGTGCTCGTGTGGGTGTGGAAGGGCGACCCGGAACTGCTGGTCGTGATGGCTCAGCTTCAGGAGGCCACGCCGCAGGCGCGCACCGCCCGGGCCATGATGCCGATGGAGTACGACGACACGGAGTCGTTCCCCAACCCCTTCCTCGGAGTCGGCGAGAAGCTGGCGATGCCCCTGCCCAGCGACCCGCGCACGCCGCCGTTCGCGACGTACACGTGGGACACGGGCTCGCACTTCGTCACGGTGACGGCGGTCTGCTCCGACCGGGAGCGCTTCGGCACGATCATCGGGGCCGTGGATGCCGTGGCGCGGACGGTTCGCGTCGTCGACGATCTGCAGGTCGGAGAATCGCCGACGGTCCTGCGGCTCGATCCGGCCTGACCCCGGCGGCGGGCGGTCTCTTCGACCGGTCCCGGGACCTCCCCGCCCGCGGTGGCTGAGACTGTCGTAGCCGGCGACCGCACGGGCATCCGGTCCCTTCGACGAGCTCAGGGACCTGTCCGTGTGCGCCGGGCGAGGCGGCGGCCGCGGATGTCCGCGCCCCAGGGTGCTGAACCTGTCGACGCCACCGGAACCCCGGCATCCGGCATCCGGAGACGGATCAGTCGCCGTGCATGTCGCGTGGACGCCACAGCACGATGTCGGTGGCGCGGCGCACGCGGGCGCCGTGGCGGAGGGTCACGACCGACCCGGTGGCCCCGGCCGCGAAGACGCGGGCTCCGGGACGCGACTGGCGTTCGATCGTGAGCTGACGTTCGAGATCGTTCACTCGACGGGCGAGATCGTGCACCTGCTGCTCGAGGGTGAGCAGGCGTGCGATGGCGGGCAGGCTCATCCCCTCACCCGACAGCCGTGCCACCTCGCGCAACTGGCGCACGTGACGGCTCGAGTACCGACGCGACCCGCCCTGGGTGCGCGCGGGCACGACGAGACCGAGCCGGTCGTACTGTCGCAGCGTCTGCGGGTGCATGTTCGACAACTCCGCCGCGGCGGCGATGGCGAAGATCGGTGCATCTTCGTCGATCTCCCTCTCGGGCACGGTCTCTCCCTTCGTCGTGTCGGCGGTGGGTTCCCGGCATCCTCGCGTGCGGATGCCGGGAACCCGACTGCTGCTGTTCTATCGCGCTTTGGCCATGAGGTCGGCGCGGGGGTTCTCTTTCGGCTGGAGCGCCTGGAACCGCTCGAGCGCCTCGCGCGCGGCGTCATCCAGGTGCGCGGGGACGGCGACCTGAACCTCGGCGAGCAGGTCGCCCGCCCCCTTGGTCGACTCGATGCCTCGGCCCTTGACGCGCAGCACGCGGCCCGACGGGGTGCCGGGGGCGACGCGCAGCCGCACCGGATCACCGCCGAGGGTGGGCACCTCGATCGTCGCACCGAGGGCGGCCTCGGTGAAGGTCACGGGGACCGTCACGCGCAGGTTCTGACCGTCGCGCGAGAAGACCGGATGCGGGCGGACTGCGACGGTCACGACGATGTCGCCGTTCTCGCCGCCGTCCGGCGACTTCCGGCCCCGGCCACGCAGGCGGATCTTTTGGCCGTCGGAGACGCCGGCCGGGATCCTCACCTTGAAGGGCACGTTGTCCTCGCCCTGCAGGGTGATGGTCTCGCCCTTGGCCGCGGTCACGAAGTCGATCGTCGTCCGTGCGGTGACATCGGACCCGCGCTGCGGCCCGCCGAAACCGCGGAACCCCCCGGTCGTCTGACCGAAGCGGCCCGAGCCGAAGCCGCCACCCTGCTGGTCGAACATCGAGAAGATGTCCTCGAAGCCGGGCTGCGGCTGCCCGCCACCGCGCTGCTGACCGAACCGACTGAAGACATCGTCGAAGCCGCCGCCGCCCCCCGTTCCCGGAGCCGAGAAGCGCGCCCCCGAGCCCATGGCCCGGATCTGGTCGTACTCCTCGCGCTGCTCGGGGTCGTTCAGCACCGAATAGGCCTCGCTGATCTCCTTGAAGGTCGCCTCGGCCTTCGCGTCTCCCGGGTTCGAGTCGGGATGGTACTGCCGCGCGAGCTTGCGGTAGGTCTTCTTCAGATCGGCCGCGCTGACGCTCTTGTCGACGCCGAGGACCTTGTAGAAGTCCTTGTCGAACCAGTCCTGACTCGCCATTCGTCCTCCTCTTAGGCCGGCACGGCGACGACGACCTTCGCCGGTCGCAGTTCGACCGAGCCGAGGCGGTAGCCGACCTCGACGACCTCGAGGATCGTCGTCTCGGTCACGCCCGGGGTGGGTGCCTGGAAGATCGCCTCGTGCTGCTGCGGGTCGAAGACGTCGCCGACCTCGCCGTAGGACACCACACCGAGGCGCTCGGCCACCGCTCGGACCTTGTCGCCGATCGCGGCGAAGGGCGTTCCCTCGACGAGATCGCCGTGCTTGACGGCACGGTCGAGGTCGTCCATGACGGGCAGCAGGCCCTTCACGGCTTCGCCCTTGGCGCGCTCGATCTCGCGCTCGCGCTGGTCTTCGGTACGCCGACGGTAGTTGGCGTACTCGGCCTGCAGTCGCTTGAGGTCGATCAGCAGCGAGGCCTCCTTGTCGGAGGATGCCCCCTCTGCCGCGGCCTCGGGCGTCTGCTCGGCGCCGAGGATGTCGTCGATGGTCAGACCGTCGGCATCCGCATCGGCCGTCTCGGACTGCTCGCCCGACGGCGCGGGGCCGGAGGTGTTCTCCTCCGGCCCCGTCTCGTCAGGACCGGCGCCCGAGCCCGTGGGCTGTTCGTCGTCCTTGTGTGCCATGGTGTCTGCTTACTTCTTGTTCTCGTCGGTCGGCTCGTCGTCGACGACCTCGGCGTCGATCACGTCTTCCTCGGGGTTCGGCGTCTCGCCGTTGCCCGGCTGGCCCACGTTGGGGTCGGCGGGCTCGCCCGCGGCCTGCGAGGAGGCGTAGATCGCCTCTCCGAGCTTGCCCTGGCTGGCGTTGAGCTTGTCGAACGCGGTCTTGACCGCGTCGTCGTCGTCGCCGGCGAGCGCCGTCTTGAGCGCGTCGACATCGCCCTGCACCTCGGTCTTGACCTCGGCGGGGAGCTTGTCGTCGTTCTCTTTGATCAGCTTCTCGATCGAGTACGACAGGGTCTCGGCCTGGTTGCGGGTCTCGGCGGATTCGCGGCGCTTCTTGTCGTCCGCCGCGTTCTCCTCGGCCTCGCGCACCATGCGCTCGATGTCTTCCTTGGGCAGCGACGAGCCGCCGGTGATGGTCATCGACTGCTCCTTGCCGGTGCCCTTGTCCTTCGCCGAGACGTGGACGATGCCGTTCGCGTCGATGTCGAAGGTGACCTCCACCTGCGGGATGCCACGGGGGGCCGGGGCGATGCCGGTGAGCTCGAAGGTGCCGAGGGGCTTGTTGTCGCGGGTGAACTCGCGCTCGCCCTGGAAGACCTGGATCGCGACCGACGGCTGGTTGTCGTCGGCGGTGGTGAAGGTCTCGCTGCGCTTGGTCGGGATGGCCGTGTTGCGCTCGATGAGCTTGGTCATGATGCCGCCCTTGGTCTCGATACCGAGGCTCAGGGGGGTGACGTCGATGAGCAGGACGTCCTTGCGCTCGCCCTTGAGGACACCGGCCTGGAGGGCTGCGCCCACGGCCACGACCTCGTCGGGGTTCACGCCCTTGTTGGCATCCTTGCCCGTCTCTTTCTTGACGAGCTCGGCGACCGCGGGCATGCGGGTCGAGCCACCGACGAGCACCACGTGTGCGATGTCCTCGACCTTGACGCCGGCCTCGCGGATGACGTCGGAGAAGGGCTTGCGGGTGCGGTCGAGGAGGTCTTTGGTGAGGTCCTCGAACTTGGCGCGCGTGAGGGTCTCGCTGAGCGACACGGGGCCCGAGTCGGTGAGCGACAGGTAGGGAAGGTTGATGGAGGTCGAGGTCGAGCTCGACAGCTCCTTCTTGGCCTGCTCGGACGCTTCCTTCAGACGCTGCAGCGCGATCTTGTCGCCCGAGACGTCGACACCGGTCGTGTCCTTGAACTGCTTGATCAGGTAATCGACGACCCGCTGGTCCCAGTCGTCGCCACCGAGGCGGTTGTCACCCGAGGTGGAGCGCACCTGGATGGTGGAGAAGTCGTCGTCCTTACCCACTTCGAGCAGCGAGACGTCGAACGTTCCGCCACCGAGGTCGAAGACCAGGATCAGCTCGTCTTCCTTGCCCTTGTCGAGGCCGTACGCGAGGGCCGCGGCGGTGGGCTCGTTGATGATGCGGAGGACGTTCAGACCGGAGATCTCGCCGGCTTCCTTGGTGGCCTGGCGCTCGGCGTCGTTGAAGTACGCGGGAACCGTGATGACGGCATCCGTCACGCTGTCGCCGAGGTACTCCTCGGCGTCGCGCTTGAGCTTCTGCAGGATGCGGGCCGAGATCTCCTGCGGCGTCCACTTCTTGCCGTCGACATCGAACGACCAGGTCGTGCCCATGTGGCGCTTGACGCTGGAGATGGTGCGGTCGACGTTGGTGACGGCCTGGCGCTTGGCGGTCTCGCCGACGAGCACCTCGCCGTCTTTGGTGTACGCGACGACCGAGGGGGTCGTGCGGAAACCCTCGGCGTTGGCGATGACCTTGGGCTCACCACCCTCGAGCACGCTCACGACGGAGTTGGTCGTACCGAGGTCGATTCCCACTGCACGGGGCATATGTGTCTCCTTGCTTGTGAGCCGGGCGGATGCCACGACTCGGGGTTGGTGCGAAGTCTGTGCGCGGGTTGAGCCGCGATGACTCAAGGTTATCGCGGCCCCTCGAAGAGGTCAAGGCGACTTGATATGAATTGGCTCAACTTCGAGGTGCCAGGTCGGCGAGCCGGCGTCGTGCGGTTCCGCCGGCGTCCGGATCCCACGGCTCGGGGCGCGATCCGCCCGTCGGGGCGCGATCCGCCGCTTGGGGCGCGATTCGCCCGCCCCAAACGACAGAACCTGCCCCGAACCTGAAGAACCCGCCCGGACGCGCAGCACCGCACGCCTCACGCTCGGGCGGAGGGCGGACTCGACGAGTCGCGGCATCCGGATGCCACGGCTCGGGGCGCGATCGGCCGTTCGGGGCGCGATTCACCCGCCCCGAACGGCCGAATCCGCCCCAAACCCGAGGAACCCACCCGGACGCGCACACCTCCGCACGCCTCACGCTCGGCGCGGAGGCTCGGAGTCCGCGGAGTGCGCAGCGTCCAGAGTCCGCCCTATCCCGACGGAGACGACGTCGATCCCCCCTAACGCACGACGCCCCCGCGACCCGAAGGGCGGCGGGGGCGTCGATGGATCCCACGGACCCGGCGCGACGGCCGGGAGGCGGCTCAGTCGCGGTCGCGATCGCTTTCGCGACGCTGGGGACGGTCGCTGCGCTTGGCGGAGCGTCCGCCGCCGTCGAGGCGCAGGTCGATCAACTGGCCCGAGATGCGGGTGTCGGCGAGTCGGCCGATCGTGTCGCTCGACAGGTCGGCGGGAAGCTCGACGAGAGAGAAGTCCTGACGGATCTGGATCGCACCGAAGTCGTTGCGGCGCAAGCCCCCCTCGTTGGCGAGGGCGCCGACGATCTGACGGGGCTCCACGCGCTGCCGACGACCGACGGCGATCCGGTAGGTCGAGAAGCGTCCCGAGCTGTCTCGACGCGGGCCCCCTTCGCGCGAACCTCCGTCACGGGAACCGCCGTCGCGAGAACCGCCGTCGCGCGCGGGACGCTCGCTGTCGAAGCGCTGCTGGCGGAAGGCTTCGGCCTCGAGCAGCAGCGGGGTGTCGCCCTGGGCGACCACGGCGAGGGCCGCGGCCACGTCGCCCTCGGGCACGTCGTGGTGCTCGACGTAGTGCGCCACCACGTCGCGGAAGGTCGCGATCGCGGCGGTGTCTTCGAGGGCGGCGGTGATCGCGTCGTCGAAGCGGGTCAGGCGCGTGGCGTTGACGTCGTCGACGCTCGGCAGCGACATCTCGGTCAGCGGCTGACGCGTGGCCTTCTCGATCGCGGTGAGCATGCGGCGCTCGCGCGGGGTGACGAAGCTGATCGCGTCGCCGGTGCGGCCGGCGCGACCCGTGCGGCCGATGCGGTGCACGTACGATTCGGTGTCGATCGGCAGGTCGTAGTTGACGACGTGGCTGATGCGATCCACGTCGAGACCACGGGCCGCGACGTCGGTGGCGACGAGGATGTCGAGCTTGCCGGATTTCAGCTGGTTGACCGTGCGCTCGCGCTGCACCTGGGCGACGTCGCCGTTGATCGCGGCGGCGGTGTAACCGCGGGCACGGAGCTTCTCGGCGACCGTCTCGGTCTCGTTCTTGGTGCGGGTGAAGACGATCATGCCCTCGAAGTTCTCGACCTCGAGGATGCGCGTGAGGGCGTCGATCTTCTGCTGGTACGACACGATCAGGTAGCGCTGGGTGATGTTCGTCGAGGTCGCGGTCTTGGTCTTGACCGTGATCTCTTCGGGATCGTTGAGGTACTGAGCGGAGATCCGGCGGATCTGCGCGGGCATGGTCGCCGAGAACAGGGCGACCTGCTTCGTCTTGGGGGTGTCGGCGAGGATCGTCTCGACGTCTTCGGCGAAGCCCATCTTGAGCATCTCGTCGGCCTCGTCGAGCACGAGGTACTTGAGCTCGCTCAGGTCGAGGGTGCCCTTGTCGAGGTGGTCCATGATGCGGCCGGGAGTGCCCACCACGATGTCGACGCCGCGGCGCAGCGCCGACAGCTGCTGGCCGTAGCCCTGCCCGCCGTAGACGGGCAGCACCGAGACGCCCTTGATGTGGGCGGCGTACTTCTCGAACGCCTCGCACACCTGCAGGGCGAGCTCGCGCGTGGGGGCGAGCACGAGGGCCTGCGGGTTCTTGTGGCCGGTCTCCATCTGCGACAGCACCGGGAGCGCGAAGGCGGCGGTCTTGCCGGTTCCGGTCTGGGCGAGGCCGACGACGTCGCGACCCTGCAGCAGCACGGGGATGGTGGCGGCCTGGATGGCCGAGGGGGTCTCGTAACCGACGTCCTTGAGGGCCTTGAGCACGTTGGCATCCAGACCCAGATCGGAGAAGGTGAGCTGCGCGGGAGCGGTCTCCGCCTCAGCGGAGTCGACGGGGGATTCGGATGCCATGACTCCACGGTAGTCGGCTCCACGCCTGCGCGCGGGCGTGGGGATAACCTGAACCCGCCCGCCGATGTCGGCGCCGCGAGATCCCGGGCACCACCGGGCGTTCATCGAAGGGTCTTAGCGTGACCGACATGCCGTCCCCCAGGCCCGCTTCGCCCCCCGAACCCGCTCGCCGACCGGTCGTCGCCTGGGCCCTGTGGGACTGGGGTTCCGCCGCGTTCAACGCGGTCGTGACGACCTTCGTCTTCAGCACCTACCTGGCGAGCTCGCTCTTCGTGGATCCGGCCGTCGTGGCGGCCGCGAACGGCAACGACGACGACCCCGCACTCGTGCGCGCCCTCGCCGACAACGCCAGCGCCGTCGGCGTGGCTTTGATGGTCGCCGGCATCGTCGTCGCCCTCGTCGCCCCGGTGCTCGGGCAGCGCTCGGACGGCACCGGTCGCCGAAAGCTCTGGCTGGGAGTGAACACCGCGGTGGTCGTCCTCGCGATGGCGGCGATGGTGTTCGTCGAGGGCACGCCGGAGTACCTCGTGCTCGGCGCGACGCTCCTCGCGGTGGGCAACGTGTTCTTCGAGTTCGCCAGCGTCACCTACTACGCCATGCTCACGCAGGTCTCCACGCGCGAGAACATCGGCCGCGTCTCGGGCTTCGGTTGGGGCATGGGATACGTCGGCGGCATCGTGCTGCTGCTCCTGCTGCTGGTGCTGTTCATCCAGAGTTTCGGGGATCCGGATGCCGGGGGCCTGCTCGCCGTCACCGAGGAGGGCGGACTGAACATCCGGCTCGCGGTGCTCGCGTCCGCCCTCTGGTACGCCGTGTTCGCGATCCCGGTGCTGCTGCGCGTGCCCGAGATCCCGGCGCAGGACCGCCAGGTGCGTGTCGGCTTCTTCCGCTCGTACGTCGTGCTGTGGGGCACGCTCCGCTCGCTCTGGCGCGACAGCCGCCAGGTGCTGCTGTTCCTCGTCGCCAGCGCTGTCTTCCGCGACGGGCTCGCCGGCGTCTTCACGTTCGGCGCCATCATCGCGGCGCAGGTGTTCGGCTTCAGCTCTACCGAGGTGCTGTACTTCGCCGTCGCGGCGAACGTCGTTGCCGGTGTGAGCGTCATGCTCTCCGGTCGCCTCGACGACCGCTTCGGCCCGAAGCGCGTGATCATCGCCTCTCTCGCCGGCCTCATCGTGCTCGGCACCGTGATGCTGTTCATCGGCACGTCGCAGACGGGCTTCTGGATCGTGGGGCTGGGCCTGGGCCTCTTCGTCGGCCCGGTGCAGTCGGCCAGCCGTTCGTTCCTGGCCCGGGTGGCCCCGGAGGGTCGCGAGGGCGAGATGTTCGGCCTCTACGCCACGACCGGACGCGCGGTGTCGTTCCTCGCGCCGGGCCTGTTCGCGCTGTTCGTCGGGGTCACCGGCGACACGCGTCTCGGCATCCTGGGCATCGTGGTGATCCTCGCGGCGGGGCTGCTGCTCATGCTGCCGGTGAAGGAGAAGGCCGCCGTCGTCCGCTGACGACGCGCGTTCGCCGTTCGCCATGGCGCGCCGCGCCCCCCGCAGAAACAGCGACGCATAAACAGCGTCCGTGCGCAGAAACACTCCCACAGCGTGTTTATGCGCACGAACAGCGTTTATGCGCAGCTGGCCCCGCCCGGCCGGGACGTCTCGGGGCGCGATATCGGCCCGGAGCGTGGGATGCCGCGGACTCGGTCGCGAGGCGGGACGACGGCCCGGAGGGACGGATGCCGCCGGCTCAGTCGCGGGGCCAGGCGTCGGCGAACTTCGCCAGCATCCGCGCGAACTCCGCTCGCTCGGCCTCGCTGAAGGACTCCAGCGCCGAACGCACGGCGTCCCGTCGCCGTCCGCGGAACCCCGACACGAGCCCCTGTCCCTCGGGTGTGAGCCGCACGCGCGCGCGCCGCGCGTCGTCGGGGTCGGGTTCGCGCGCGACAAGACCCAGTTCGACCGACTGCTGCACCAGCCGCGAGGCACGGGGCTGATCGACTCCCACCGCGTCGGCGATCTCGCCGACCGACAGCGATCCGGATGCCGCGACGAGCGCGTCGAGCATGCGCAGACGCGCAGGTCCCCCGAAGCGGCCGTGCGCGGGGTCGGCCCACGGCGGCGCGCCACGGCCCCAGGGACCCCCATGACCGCCGTGCGGGTGGTGGTGCGCCTCGGGCGGGAACGGCGGCCGCGGGCGCCGGCCGCGCAGGCGCGCGAGAGCCGCGGCGATCTCGTCGGCGGGGTCGGTGGACATGCGGAGATTTTACATGTCGCTTGACAAGCATCAGGAATACATGTCACAGTACATTCGTTGTCACATGACATACACCGACGGATCTCCCGTCCACGAAAGGAACCTGATGAACACCCCCTCACCTTCTGATCCCCGCGCCCTCGCCCATCGCCTCACGACGATCGGCCACGCGCTGCACCACCGCCTGTTCGCGCAGCTGCACGACAGCGACATCCATCCCAAGACCGTGCTGCTGCTCGGCGCCATCGACGGACGCATCGACGCCCCCTGGGTCGCCGACCGCCTGGCGCGCGGCGGCAAGCGCCTCTCCGCGCTGGCCGACCGCGGCTGGGTCACCCGTGCCGACGACGGCTGGTCTCTGACCGACGACGGGCGCGCCCTCCTCGACCGAGTGGATGCCGAGCGTTCGGCCGTCCTCGCCGACGTCCCCGCCGAGCATCTCGCGAACCTGACCTCGGCGCTCGACGCCCTGGCGAAGGTCCTCGAGGTCGACGACGCCGAGGCGGCCGGTCCCGGCCGTCGCGGAGGCTTCCGGTACGGCTTCGGCGTCGTCCCCGGTGCCGGCATGCGCGGTTTCGGCCCCGACCCGCGCCGCGCCTTCGGCCCGAACGAGCACCGCGGTTTCCGCGTCGGCGAGCGCGGCTCCGACTCCGCCGCCCGCCACCCGGTGCACCCCGCCGACCGCGCCGGCTTCGGCCCCAGCGAGCGAAGCCACGGCGAGCACGTCCGCGACTCCCACCTTCACGACGAGCACGGCCACGGCATCCACGGCGCGCGCCACCACGGCGAGCGCGATCACGGCGAGAACGGCCGCGGAGGGCACCGCCCCGACCGCCGCCGCGCCCACGAACGCGCTTTCGAGCGCGGATTCGACGCCGGCTTCCAGCGTGGTCGCGAGGCGGGCTCCCCGCCTGCGGCGCAGGACTGACGACGCGGCAATGGGCCGCCGACCCCCCGACGTCCGCGACCGGATCCCCCGACGGGATCACGGTCGCGGACGTCGAACTACTGCGTCGCGGCTCCCTGCGCAACGTCTGCGGCGTTTCGTGACGTCCCGTGTCACTCCGCGACGCTGCGAGACGCACTCGCTGGCCCGCATCCGCAGCCCGCCTTAGCGTTCCCAGGTATGCCGTCGGCATGCAGCACCGGCGGAGCGAAGGAACAGCCGCATCGTGACCACCAGCCAGATCCCCCCGCGCGCCGCCGCCCGGCCGCCGCGGCCGTCATCCAAGCCCAACGGGCAGTGGAAGATCGACGGCCGCACGCCCTTGAACGGCAACGAGGAGTGGAAGCAGGTCGATGACGGCCTCGCGGTTCGAGGCCGCATCGAGGACATCTACGCCACGGGCGGCTTCGCCTCGATCGACCCGACCGATCTGCACGGTCGGTTCCGCGTCTGGGGCCTGTACACGCAGCGCAAGCCCGGCATCGACGGCGGTCGAACGGCCACGCTGACACCCGAAGAGCTCGAGGACGAGTACTTCATGCTCCGCGTGCGCATCGACGGCGGGCAGCTCACCACCGAGCAGTTGCGCGTGATCGCCGGTATCTCCCAGGAGTTCGGGCGCGACACGGCCGACCTCACCGACCGCCAGAACGTGCAACTGCACTGGGTCGAGGTCGAGTCGATGCCCGAGATCTGGCGTCGGCTGGAGGCCGTCGGGCTCGGCACGACCGAGGCGTGCGGCGATGTGCCGCGCGTGGTGCTCGGCTCGCCCGTGGCGGGCATCTCCGCCGACGAGCTGATCGACCCCACCCCGCAGATCGACGAGATCACCAGCCGCTTCATCGGCGACCCGACGCTGTCGAACCTGCCCCGCAAGTTCAAGTCGGCCATCACGGGGCACCCGAACCAGGACGTCGTGCACGAGATCAACGACGTCGCCTTCGTCGCGGTCGACCACCCCGAGCTCGGCATCGGCTACGACCTGTGGGTCGGCGGGGGTCTGTCGACCGCCCCGCGCCTCGGCGAGCGCCTGGGCGTGTTCGTCGCCCCCGAGCGTGTCGCCGACGCGTGGCACGGCGTGGCGCAGATCTTCCGCGACTACGGGTACCGGCGCCTGCGCAACAAGGCGCGGCTGAAGTTCCTCCTCGCCGAGTGGGGACCGGCGAAGTTCCGCCAGGTACTGCAGGACGAGTATCTGGGCTACGCCCTTCCCGACGGCCCCGCGGCCCCCAAGCCCGCCGCCCCCGGCGACCACGTCGGCATCCACCCTCAGAAGGACGGGCGCTTCTACGTCGGCGCGACGCCCATCGTCGGCCGCGTGTCGGGCACGACGCTCGCCCGACTCGCCGACCTCATCGAGGAGCACGGCTCGACGCGACTGCGCACGACCCCGCACCAGAAGGTCGTCATCCTCGACATCCCCGAGGACCGGGTCGAATCGCTCGTCGCGGGTCTCGACGACCTCGGCCTGCAGGCACGACCGAGCCTCATCCGCCGCGGCACCATCGCGTGCACGGGCATCGAGTTCTGCAAGCTCGCGATCGTCGAGACGAAGGTCAACGCCACTGCCGCGGTGCTCGAGCTCGAGGACCGCCTCGCGGGCTTCGACCTGCCGCACCCGATCTCGCTGCACGTCAACGGCTGCCCCAACTCGTGCGCGCGCATCCAGACCGCCGACATCGGACTGAAGGGTCAGCTCGTCACGATCGACGGCGAGCAGGTGCCGGGCTATCAGGTGCACCTCGGTGGGGGTCTCGCCTCCCAGGACCGTGACGAGGCCGGCCTCGGCCGCACGGTCCGCGGTCTCAAGGTCGCCGCCGACGGTATCGCCGACTACGTCGACCGGGTGGTCCACCGCTTCCTCGACGAGCGGGACGCCGCAACCGACGAGACGTTCGCCCAGTGGGCGCACCGCGCCGACGAGGAGGTCCTGCAATGACCGTGTCGCTCGCCCCCCGCGTCGCGGCGCGTCGCAACGCCGACGAGCTGAAGGCCCTGGCCGAAGCCGGCAACGTCGAACTCCGCAGTCTCGCCGACGACGAGGCGAGCCCCGCCGAGGTCATCGCCTGGGTCGCCCGCCATTTCGCGCCCGAAGCCGCCGCGGTGGCGTGCTCGATGGCGGATGCCGCGCTGCCGCACCTCGTGGCCGAGCAGCTGCCGAACGTCGACGTGCTCTTCCTCGACACGGGCTATCACTTCCGCGAGACCCACTTCACCCGCGACGAGGTCGACCGCGCCCTCGACGTGCGGGTCGTCGATGTACTCCCCGAGCAGACCGTCGCGGAACAGGATGCCGCCTTCGGCGCGCGTCTGTACGAGCGCGACCCCGCGCTGTGCTGCGCACGCCGCAAGGTCGATCCCCTGCAGGGGGCGCTCGGCGGCTACGAGGTGTGGTTCACCGGCGTCCGCCGCGACGAAGCCCCCACGCGCACGAGCACCCCGCTGGTCACCTGGGACGAGCGCAATGGCCTCGTCAAGGTGAACCCGGTCGCGGCGTGGAGCTTCGACGACCTCATCGGCTACGCCAACGACCAGAAGGTGCCGGTCAACCTCCTCCTCACCCACGGCTACCCCTCCATCGGGTGCGAGCCGTGCACCAGGCCGGTCGCCCCCGGCGAAGATCCCCGGTCCGGCCGCTGGGCGGGCCTGTCGAAGACGGAATGCGGGTTGCACACATGAGCGCTGTGTCCACGGCATCCACTGCCCTCTCCACCCTCGACCTGCTCGAGGCCGAGGCGATCCACGTCATCCGCGAGGTCGTCGCCGAGTTCGAGCGACCCGTGCTGCTGTTCTCGGGCGGCAAGGACTCCGTCGTCGTGCTGCACCTGGCGACCAAGGCGTTCGCGCCCGGCCGCGTGCCCTTCCCCGTGCTGCACGTCGACACGGGCCACAACTTCCCCGAGGTGCTGCGTTTCCGCGACGAGACGGTCGAACGCCTGGGCCTGCGCCTCGAGGTCGCCCGCGTGCAGGACTCCATCGACGACGGCCGTCAGCAGGAGCGCGCCGACGGCACGCGCAACCCGCTGCAGACGCTGCCACTGCTGGATGCCATCGCCGCCGGCCGCCACGACGCCGTGTTCGGCGGGGCTCGCCGCGACGAGGACAAGGCGCGCGCCAAGGAGCGCATCATCTCGCTGCGCGACGAGTTCGGCCAGTGGGACCCGCGCAACCAGCGCCCCGAGCTGTGGAGCCTCTACAACGGCCGCCACACCCCCGGCCAGCACGTGCGCGCCTTCCCCATCTCGAACTGGACCGAGCTCGACATCTGGCGCTACATCGAGCGCGAGGACATCGCCCTGCCCCCGCTGTACTTCGCGCACGAGCGCGAGGTGTACCGCCGGGGCGACATGTGGCATCCGGTCGGTCCGTTCTCCCCGCCCCGCGAGGGCGAGACCGTCGAGGTGCGCACGGTCCGCTACCGCACCGTCGGCGACATGAGCTGCACCGGAGCGGTCGAATCGGATGCCGCCGACCTGACGTCGATCGTCGCCGAGGTCGCCCGCACCACCATCACCGAACGCGGTGCCACCCGCGCCGACGACCGCCTCAGCGAGGCGGCCATGGAGGATCGCAAGAAGGACGGGTACTTCTGATGTCGCTCGACACCCTCGAGGCACCGGTCCGAACGACCGAGCCGACGCTCTTCCGCTTCGCCACCGCCGGCTCCGTCGACGACGGCAAGTCCACTCTCGTGGGGCGCCTGCTGCACGACGCGAAGGCGATCCTCGCCGACCAGCTCGAGCAGGTCGCGCGCACCTCGGCCGACCGCGGATTCGCGCACGGCGCGTTCGACTTCGCGCTGCTGACCGACGGCCTGCGCGCCGAGCGCGAGCAGGGCATCACGATCGACGTCGCCTACCGCTACTTCGCCACCGGCACGCGGTCGTTCATCCTCGCCGACTGCCCCGGGCACGTGCAGTACACGCGCAACATGGTCACCGGCTCCACCACGGCCGACGCCGTCGTCGTGCTCGTCGACGCGCGCGCCGGAGTCGTCGAGCAGACGCGCCGCCACCTCGCCGTCGTCGCGCTGCTGCGCGTTCCGCACGTGATCATCGCCGTGAACAAGATCGACCTCGTCGACTTCGCAGCCGAGGTGTTCGACGACGTCTCGGCGCAGGCGAAGGCCGTCGCCGCCGAGCTCGAGATCGACGATCTGCACGTCATCCCGGTGTCGGCTCTCGAGGGCGACAACATCGTCGACCGCTCGGGCCGCACGCCCTGGTACGACGGCCCCGCGCTGCTCGAACTGCTCGAGTCGCTGCCGTCGGCCGACGAGTCCGCACGCGACGCCGAGCCGTTGCGCCTGCCCGTGCAGTCGGTCATCCGTCCGCAGGGGGGCCTCGCCCCCGAGCTCGCGGCCGACCCCGCGACGGCCACGGCCCTGCGCGATTACCGCGCGGTCGCCGGGCGCATCTCGCGCGGCGCCGTGCGGGTGGGCGACGAGGTCGAGGTCTCGGGCTCCGGCGTGCGCACGGTGGTGCGCGGCATCCGGGTCGCGGGCGTCCCCGCCGAGCGCGCCGTGGCCCCGCAGTCGGTGTCACTCGAGCTCGCCGACGACGTGGATGCCGCCCGCGGCGCCGTCGTCGCCTCGGCGGGGACCCTGCCCGCCCCGCGTCGAGACGCCGAGGTCGAGCTGTTCCAGCTCGACGCACGACCCCTGACCCCCGGCGCACGCGTGCTCGTGAAGCACGGCACGGCCACGGTGCAGGCGATCGTGGCGTCCATCGACTCGCGATACGACCTCGACGCACTCACCCACGTCGATGCCGACCGGCTCGAGACCAATGACATCGGCCGCGCGCGCCTGCGCCTGGCCGCCGACCTGACGCTGGAGCCCTACCGCGACAGCCGCCACGAGGGCTCGTTCCTCGTCATCCATCCGTCCGACGGCGCGACTCTCGCCGCCGGGATCGTGCGCTGAGGCGCACACTCACCGCGGGCACCGACCGGCGCCCGCGACCCGAAGCCTACGAAGGAGGCGAACCGTGAAAACACTGCGCACCGCGACCGCGATCACAACCCTGGGACTGATTGCGGCGATGATGGCCGGCTGCGCCACCGGGCCCGCCGCCTCCGCCGAAAGCGCCGACCAGGGCCCCGCCGCAGAGCTCCGCCTCGGCTACTTCGCCAACGTCACCCATGCTCCCGCGCTCGTCGGCCTGCAGGAGGGCCTGCTGCAGGACGCGCTCGGAGACACGAAGCTGTCGACAGAGGTGTTCAACGCCGGTCCCGCCGCCATCGAGGCCCTCTCGGCCGGAGCGATCGACGCCACCTACATCGGGCCGAACCCGTCGATCAACACGTTCATCCAGTCCCGCGGCGAGTCGGCGCGGATCATCGCCGGCGCCGCGACCGGCGGTGCCGCCCTGGTCGTGCGCGACGGCATCGACAGCCCCGCGGACCTGAAGGGCAAGACCCTCGCCACCCCGCAGCTCGGCAACACGCAAGACGTGGCGCTGCGCGGCTGGCTCAAGGAGCAGGGCTTTCAGACCGACACCTCGGGCGGTGGCGACGTCACGATCACCCCGACCGAGAACGCCCAGACCTTCCAGCTCTTCAAGGACGGTCAGCTCGACGGCGCGTGGCTCCCCGAGCCGTGGGTGTCGCGGCTGGCCGTCGACGCGGGTGCGAAGGTGCTCGTCGACGAGGCCGACGAGTGGCCCGATGGGCAGTTCCCCACCACCGTGCTGCTGGTGCGCAAGGAGTTCCTCGACCAGCACCCCGAGACCGTGTCGAAGCTGCTCGCCGGCCACGCGGCATCCGTGACCTGGATCGCCGACAACGCCGGCACCGCCGCGGGGGTCATCAATGCGCAGATCACCGCCGACACGGGCAAGCCGCTCGCCGACGCCGTGATCGCCCGGGCGCTGGAGCACGTGACGTACTCGGTCGATCCGCACGCCGACACCTTCTCGACGCTGGTCGAGAACGGCGTCGAGGCCGGCACGCAGAAGGAAGGCTCCATCGAGGGCCTGTTCGACCTGCGGCTGCTCAACGCGCAGCTGACCGAGAGCGGCCAGTCGGCGATCTCGGCCGCCGGCCTCGGCGAGGAGTGACATGACCACGGCCCGCACCGACGCCACCGGGCACCACGCCCCCGCCGCCGGCCCTGCCGCGGCCACCGGCACCGCCACCGCACCCGCGGTGCGCATCGAGGGCGTGTCCAAGCGCTTCGGTGCGGGCCCGGTCGTCCTCGACGACATCACCCTCGACTTCGCGCCCGGCGAGTTCGTGTGCCTGCTCGGCGCCTCGGGCTGCGGAAAGTCGACCCTGCTGAACCTCATCGCCGGCCTCGACCGCCCCACCGCGGGACGCATCGAGACGCCCCCCGAGGGTTCGGCGGTCATGTTCCAGGAGTCGGCCCTCATGCCCTGGCTGAGCGCGCGCCGCAACGTCGAGCTGGCCCTGCGCCTGCGCGGGGTGCCGCGCGCCCGTCGGCGCGACGAGGCCCTCGCGCTGCTCGACACCGTCAACCTCGCGGATGCCGCCGACAAGCGCCCGCACGAGCTCTCGGGCGGCATGCGCCAGCGCGTGGCCCTCGCCCGCGCCCTCGCGCAGGACCGGCCCGTGCTGCTCATGGACGAGCCGTTCGCCGCCCTCGACGCCATCACCCGCGACCTGCTCCACGAGGAGCTCGAGCGGGTGTGGCGCGCGACCGGTCGCACCATCGTCTTCGTCACCCACAACGTGCGCGAGGCCGCCCGCCTCGGCCAGAGGGTCGTGCTGCTGGGCAGCCGCCCCGGCCGCGTCGTCAACGAGTGGCGCATCGAGCGCACCGAGGGCCGCCGCATCGAGTCGCCCGAGGTCGCCGCCCTGTCGGTCGAGATCACCGACGAACTGCGCAAGGAGATCCGCCGCAATGCGCGCTGACACCACCGCCTCCCCCGACGACCTGCGCAGCCTCGAGGCGGGCCTCGACAACCTGCAGACCACGACCGACGCGGGCGCCGGCCGCTGGCGCACCTTCTGGTCGAGCGTGCTGCCGCCGATCATCTTCGTCGTGCTGTTGATCGCCGCGTGGCAGCTCTACATCGTCATCGCCGACCCGCGCCCCGACAAGGCCCCCAGCCCCGCCGACGTGTTCGGCGCGCTGACCTACGCCTGGGACACCGGCCGCCTGCAGGAGGCCGTGCTGACGAGCCTCGAGCGCGGCATCCTGGGCTTCCTCATCGCCATCGTCATCGGCACGCCCATCGGTCTGCTGCTGGCCGAGGTGCGCCCGATCCGTCGCGCGGTGGGCCCGATCATCTCGGGACTGCAGGTGCTGCCGTCGGTGGCGTGGGTGCCCGCCGCGATCATCTGGTTCGGACTCACGGATGCCACGGCCTACTTCGTCATCCTGATGGGCGCGATCCCCTCGATCGTCAACGGCCTCATCGCCGGCGTCGACCAGGTGCCGCCGCAGCTGCGGCGCGTCGGCACCGTGCTGGGCGCCTCGCGCTGGCAGCTCGCGACCTCGGTGATCCTCCCCGCCGCCCTCCCCGGCTATTTCGCCGGACTCAAGCAGGGCTGGGCGTTCTCGTGGCGCTCGCTGATGGCGGCCGAGATCATCACCTCGGGTGGCACGATCGGCTTCGGCCTGGGCACGATGCTGCAGCAGACGCGCGACCTCGCCGACCTCGCCGGCGTGCTCGCCACGATCGTCGTCATCCTCGGGATCGGCATCCTGATCGAACTCGCCTTCTTCGGCCCCATCGAGCGGCGCATCCTGCGCGGTCGCGGCCTGCTGGTGTCGGGCGGGGCGCGATGAGCGGGTTCACGGAGGGGGCGGATGCCGGTGCGTCCGTGACCTCGACCGTCGCGGACGCTGTTCGCGCCGACTCGTCGGCCTCGGTTTCGGATGCCACGATGCTCCGCGCTGCGCCAACGCCCGGGGCCGCGGCATCCGGGGTCGTGTGGCTGGTCGGGGCCGGACCCGGCGATGCGGGCCTGCTGACCGTGCGAGGGCTGCGCGCGCTCGAATCCGCCGACGTCATCGTCGCCGACCGCCTCGGCGCGCGGGGCGTCCTCGACGGGCTCGCCGCCGAGGGCGTGCACCTTACCGCCGAGGTGATCGACGTCGGCAAGCTCCCCGGCCATCACGCGGTCCCGCAGGATGCCATCAACGCCCTGCTCGTGCGCGAGGCCCTGGCCGGACGCACCGTCGTACGCCTGAAGGGCGGCGACCCCTATGTGTTCGGCCGCGGCGGCGAGGAGCTTTTCGCGTGCCAGGAGGCCGGTATCGACGTGCGGGTGGTGCCCGGCGTCACGAGCGCCGTGTCGGTGCCCGCCCTCGCCGGCATCCCGCTCACCCACCGGGGAGTGGCGACGAGCTTCACCGTCGCGACAGCCCACGACCAGATCACCTCGCTCGGCGGCGGGCGCGACCACACGGTCGTGCTGCTCATGGGTGTGGGGACCCTCGCGCACTCGGCCGTCGTCCTCGCTCGCGGCGAGCGCGGCGCCGACTGCCCCGTCGCGATCGTCGAGGACGGCTTCGGCGCCCGCCAGCGCGTCACCGTCGGCACCCTCGCCACGATCGCCGCGCAGGCCGCCGAGCGCGGGGTGCGCTCCCCCGCCGTCGTCGTCGTCGGCGACGTGGTGCGCTTGAGCCCCTACGCGCCGGCCGCCCTGGCATCCCTCGATCTCACCTTCGACCCGCTCGCCGTTCCCCGAAAGGCCCCTTCGCTGTGACCTCGTCTTCTCTCACCTCGCTCCGTGTCGCGATCATCGGCGCCGGCCCCGCCGGCATCTACGCGGGCAACATCCTCACGCGCGCGGTGACCGACGCCGGCGGCACGGTCGCGATCGACCTGTTCGACTCGCTGCCCGCGCCCTACGGCCTCATCCGATACGGCGTCGCCCCCGACCACCCGCGCATCAAGGGCATCGTCGACTCGCTGCACGAGATGCTCGACTCAGGCATCACCCGCTTCATCGGCAACGTCGAGGTGGGCCGCGACATCGCGGTCGACGAACTGCACGCGCGCTACGACGCCGTCATCCTCGCCACCGGCGCCCTGCGCGACGCGTCGCTCGACATCCCCGGCATCGACCTGCCCGGCTCCTACGGCGCGGCCGACTTCGTCGCCTGGTACGACGGCCACCCCGACGTGCCCCGCGACTGGCCGCTGGACGAACGCGAGGTCGCCGTGATCGGCAACGGCAACGTCGCCCTCGACGTCGCCCGCGTGCTCGCCAAGCACGCCGTGGACCTCCGCTCGACCGAGATCGCCGACAACGTGCTGCACGGCCTCGAGGCCTCCGCCGTCACCGACGTTCACGTGTTCGGTCGCCGCGGACCCGCCGACATCAAGTTCACTCCCATCGAATTGCGGGAGCTCGGCGAACTGCCGAACGTCGACGTCGTCGTGCACGACGAGGATTTCGCGGATGCCGACCCCGCCCAGGCCTCCAACAACCAGCTCAAGGTCATGCTGCGCGTCCTGAACAGCTGGCGCACGCGGGAGCAGACCGGCGCGAGCCGCCGCCTGCACCTGCACTTCTACCACTCCCCCCTCGCCGTGCTCGGCGAGACCGGCGTCGAGGGCCTGCGCTTCGAGCGCACCGAGCCCGTCGGCGACGGCACCGTGCGCGGCACGGGTGAGATCCGCGAGGTCGCCGTGCAGCAGGTATATCGCGCGGTCGGCTACTTCTCGAGCCCCGTGCTCGGGGCGCCGTTCGACGCCGTGCGCGGCGTCGTGCCCAACGTGGAGGGGCGCGTGGTCGAGAACGACACCGTGGTGTCGGGGCTTTACGCGACGGGCTGGATCAAGCGCGGCCCGGTCGGCCTCATCGGCCACACGAAATCGGATGCCATGGAGACCATCGCCCACCTCGTCTCCGACATCGAGGCCGGCGCCCTGTCGGCCCCCACGGTCGACGGCGACGTTCTGGATGCCCTGGCCGAGCGCGGCGTGGAGTTCACGACGTGGGAGGGCTGGCGCATCCTCGACGCCCACGAGCGTGCGCTCGGCGCCGCGCACGAGTACACGCGCGAGCGGGTCAAGGTCGTGTCGCGCGAGGAGCAGGTCGCCGTCTCGCGGTCGGGAGCGCTCGTCCCGTGACGTACGTGATCGCCCTCCCCTGCGTGGACGTCAAGGACCGCGCCTGCATCGACGAGTGCCCCGTCGACTGCATCTACGAGGGCGAGCGGTCGCTCTACATCCACCCCGACGAGTGCGTCGACTGCGGCGCCTGCGAACCCGTCTGCCCGGTCGAGGCGATCTACTACGAGGACGACCTACCCGAGGAGTGGGCGGACTACTACAAGGCGAACGTGGAGTTCTTCGACGACATCGGCTCGCCCGGTGGAGCCGCCAAGGTCGGCGTCATCGCGAAGGACCACCCGGTCGTGGCGGAGTTGCCGCCGCAGGCGCATGACTGAACCGGTGCCGGGTCTCACCGCCGACGTTCTAATCGTCGGCGGGGGTCCCGCGGGACTGTCGGCCGCGCTGAACCTGGCCCGCGCCCGCGCCTCGGTCGTCGTTGTCGACACCGGCCGGCCCCGCAACGCCGCGACCCTGCGCTCGCACGGCTTCCTCACCCGCGACGGCATCTCACCTATCGAGCTGCGCAAGCTCGCCCGCGAGGAGCTGCGCGCCTACGACGGGGTGCGCATGCTGGATCGGTCATCGGTGGCGCGGATAGAGACGGATGCCGACGGCTTCGTCGCGACCCTCTCGGGACGTGCCGCGACGGCATCCCCTCTCCTGACCGCGCGCACGGTCGTGGTGGCGACGGGGCTACGCGAGACCCTTCCCGACGTGCCGAACCTGCGCTCGTTCTACGGCATGTCGGTCTTCAGCTGCGCCGCGTGCGACGGGTGGGAGCTGCAGGACCGGCCGGTGGCCCTCATCGGCGAGACGCCCGACCTCGCCGACCGTGCGCGGCTGCTCACGCGCTGGACGTCGCAACTGACGGTGTGCACCAATGGCGCCGCCGTCATCGATCCGGCCGATGAGGCCGAGTTGGTGGCGTCCGGGATCCGCGTCGAGAGGCACACGATCGCCGACCTCGAGGGCGAGCGCGGGCAGGTCGCGGCCGTGCGCTTCGCCGACGGCTCCTCCCTCGCGGTCGCGGGGGGTTTCGTGCGGCCGACGTGGCACGCGGCCCACGATTTCCTCGACCCGCTCACCCCCGACTGCGATGCCGACGGGCACCTTGTCACGGACCGCTCCGGCCGCACGTCGGTGCCGGGACTGTACGCGGCGGGGGATGCCGCGGCTCCGGGTCCCCAGCAGCTCATCGTCGCGGCCGGCCAGGGGGCGCGGGTGGCCGCGGTGCTGGTGCAGGACCTGCTGGGCGTGCGGACGGCGCACTGACGCGGGGGACCCGGGGGCTGGCGGGTGGGCGCGGTGTCGGGCTCGGCGCCGGCGTGGCGCCACCGCGGTGTCGGGCTCGGCGCTGGTGTCGGTCACGGCGCTGGCGTCATCGGCGTCGCGAGATGACCCGTCCTGCGCGAGATGACGCGGTTTTCCGCGCAAACGCGTGTGACCTCGGCGAACGGGCATGATGTCGGCGCGGGCGCGCGGCAGACCGCCGGCCGGGGCCGCGCGGCCGGGGCCGCGCGGGCGGCATCCACCGGATACCGTCCGCGAGATCACACACGATTCGCGAGACGACACGCCTTCGCGCGCAAAGACGTGTGACCTCGGCGAAGAGGTGTGATCTCGACGCGGGATGGCGCCGCATCGATGGGCGACGTCGGTCAGCCTCCGAGCGAGCCCGCGTCGGTGGAGCCGACGTCGGTGCGGTGGAAGTTCAGCGCCGAGCGCGACGCGGTGGGACCGCGCTGGCCCTGGTACCGGTTGCCGTAGGGGCCCGAGCCGTAGGGGTTCTCGGCGGGCGAGGTAAGACGGAAGTAGCAGACCTGGCCGATCTTCATGCCCGGCCAGAGCTTGATGGGCAGGGTGGCGACGTTCGAGAGCTCGAGAGTGACGTGGCCGGAGAAGCCCGGGTCGATGAAGCCAGCGGTCGAGTGGGTCAGAAGGCCGAGTCGACCGAGAGACGACTTGCCCTCGAGTCGCGCGGCGACGTCGTCGGGCAGGCTGACCCGCTCGTACGTCGACCCGAGGGCGAATTCACCCGGGTGAAGAATGAAGGGCTCGGTGGGATCCACCTCGATCAGGCGCGTGAGCTCGGGCTGGTCTTCCGCGGGATCGATGAAGGGGTACTTGTGGTTGTCGAAGAGCCGGAAGTAGCGGTCGAGCCGCACGTCGATGCTCGAGGGCTGCACCATGGCGGGGTCGTAGGGGTCGATGCCGAGGCGCTTCGCGTCGAGTTCGGCCCGGATGTCGCGATCGGAGAGCAGCACGGCCCCAGCCTAGGGGCGGTGCCGGGCGCCCCGCCGCCGCGTTTCGACGGGTGACCGGGCGCCGGGGCCACCCGCAGGGCACGCGCGCCGCGAGACCGCAGTCGTTTGCCGAGACCGCACTGGTCTGACGGCACTCGCATACGGCCTCGGCGAGCGGATGCGGTCTCGAGCACGGATGTCCGGATGCCACGGGATGCGGACCGGACGCTGTTATGCTGGCCGGGTTGCCGTGAGGCATCCGGGGCTGTAGTTCAATGGCAGAACTTCTGCTTCCCAAGCAGATAGCGCGGGTTCGATTCCCGTCAGCCCCTCAAAATGTCACTTCCGAAGCCAGGCCAGACAATCCACGTTCAGGTCAGACCGTCAATCGGACCGTGCAACCACCCGGCGTGGATTCGCGGCCAGCTGCCTCAGCAGCCCTCCGGCGGGTTGGATGGCGACTTGGGTAGCGCCCCCTCCGCGGTGAGTTCTAGCGAAACCACCCAGCGCGTGGCTGGCGAACGGTAAACCCGGCGCGAGCCACGCGCCCCATGGTCATCGCCTCACTCCCGCGCTCGGGCTCGCTCCTCCTGAGACGGAATCCCGGCAACCGGGTGCACCCTGGACACCCCAGAGCGTCGCAAGGGGCGCCGTCCACCCTGGCCCCGCTGTCGAGGTTGAACACCGGAAGATGGTCCTCGACGAGAGCCTCATCCGCGACCACGGTCTCGCTGGGCTGTACCGATCTCTGGTTGACATCCCGGTAATGGGCTCAGCCCCTGCCGACGACAAAGACCGCGGCATCGAGAGGACGTGGGCGTGAACCGGCCTGACTTTCGTTCCTAGTGGGGGCTTTGTCCGACAAGTGCCGGCTGGCCTGATTCTTGGTCAGCGTAGTACGCGTTCTCGACCTCGATGGGGGTGCGCATGTCGAGCTCGCCGTGGAGTCGCTGGTTGTTCCACCACCACACGTACTCGAGGGTCGCGAGCTCGACCTGCTCGACGGTTCGCCAGGGGCCGCGCTGACGGATCA
>NZ_JALGRP010000007.1:0-70381 GCF_022815605.1 Microbacterium sp. VKM Ac-2923
CTCCATCGACTTGACGCGAGCCAACACCGACAAGCTCCGTGAGGCCCTGGCGCCGTTCATCGCCGCCGCCAGGACCGAGGGCTTCGAACACGCACACCATCTGACGAGGTCGCAGCGCACGATGAAGCGTCGCGCGATCCGCGACTGGGCTCGGGCGAACAATCTCGAGGTGTCCGACCGCGGTCGCATCAGCGACGCCGTCCTCGACGCCTATGCGTCGCAAGCATCGGGCGCGCGTTCTCGGTATTGAGTCGCACCGCCCGGGTGCACGGGGTGCGTCCGAGGCGTCGCCGCGCGCGCGTGCTCGCGGATGCGATCAGCGTGCTCGTACGACGCCGGAGCGATCGGGGCCCGCGTGAGGAACATTCAGGCCTCACGCGTGCTCAGCCCGGATGCCGGCGCGTTCGGAGAGTGGATGCGGCGGTGTCGTGCGCGCATGGCGTGTGCGGTGCCCTGCCGCCGTCGTCGGGCGGTTCGGCGGCGCCCATCGGGCGTTCCAGCTCACCCGCCGAGCGGAGTCCCGGACGGCGTCGAGCTCACCCCTGGCGGGGTGGATGTACCCCGCAGACAACGAAGAGGGCCCCGGGATGAACCCGGGGCCCTCTTCGTTATGTGGCGCTATCAGTAAATCCCCAACCCCTTACGGTTCAAGGGCTCCTCGCAGACCGTTCCGCCACCTTTCCGCCGTAAGCCCCAAGATTTTCCACGTCACCCATTCATTCCCCGATCGGAGGCATTTTTTGAGGTGAGCGTCGACGACGACGTCCTTGAGGGCTCGAAGCCTCCCTGGGGCCTCGCCAGGCCCGGCTGTCGGCAGATTTCTGTGCCGACAGCCGGGCCGTAAGCCGGGCGGGCGCGCTTGTCCCGCGAGGTTCCCCACTAACGACACGCAAGGATTCAGCGGTGACCCATGAGTTCGAGGACACCTGGCTAAGCGACGACCCGCTCAAAGAACTCGACGACGCTGTGAACCCTACGGCGCACCTCGGACATCAGCCTCAGGTGTTGGGGTCGCGAGCGTTGGCGAAGACGCAGGGGCCTACTGTGTCGCGCGAACCTCGGCCGGGATGGGGAGAGTGAACAGTTGACGCAGGCGGCCCGCGCTTCTACTGAACGTGCCGGTGCGCATTGCTTCGTCGCGTTCGAGGCGAGGCGCGGAGCTCGTCGGTGAGACGGAAGCGCTGTGAACGGACGGCTCCGCCACCCCAGCAACGGACGGTGGGCGGGAGACCCGCGCTCCATGCCGACGCGGAGCTAGTCGTCTCTGATGCTCATCGGGAGGATGGAGCTGATGACACCAGCACCTACGCAAGACGGGCTTGATACGTCGGACGGTCAGCCCACGCCGTGGGCGGTGCATGCCCGCGGTCGCCAGCGTGGCCGCAATCGATCATTCAATATTCGGAATTATTCGCAATATTGAATGCGGTATGTGTTAGCGTCGTGGACATGTTCTCCACCGCCGCCTCAGCTTCGCTCCTGGAAGCGTCGCGCGTCGCGCATGGGCTGACGCAGGCGGAACTCTCGGCAGCGTCGGGGGTGGCCCAGGGAGTCATCTCGAAACTGGAGAGCGGGAACCTCACGCCGGACCCGGCCAGGATGAGCGCGTTGGCGAAGGCGCTTGGCGTGCCGGTTTCGCTCATCGACGGCACGACGATGTCCGCGCCCCATGCGCGGGTCTTCCACCGCAAGCAGGCGTCTCTCCCAGCGAAGGCATCCCACAAGCTGCACGCGGACATGGTTCTCGCTCACGTTCGACTCAGCCGCCTCCTCCGCGACGACGATCTCGGATCGTCGATCCCACACCTTCCCCTGCCGGAGAACGGCTTGTACACACCTTCAGACCGCGCCCGCGAGGTGCGCAAGATGTGGGGGCTTCCGCCGGGGCCTGTCCCTAGCATCGTCGACCTTTTGGAATCGCACGGCGTGCCCTGCTTGATGTGGGACGTGTCGTCAGCGCGAGTCGATGCCATCGCCAGCTGGCCTGACGACGCGACACCCGTGATTTTGCTCAGCTCGCGCGCACCCGGCGACCGGCTGCGTTTTACGGTCGCGCACGAACTCGGTCACGCCGTCATGCACGCAGTTCCCTGCGCTGACTGCGAGCGACAGGCCGACGAGTTCGCCTCCGAGTTCCTCATGCCTCGAAAGGACATTAAGGACGCACTCGTCGGCGCCACCCTCCCCCGACTGGCCGCGCTCAAGCCGATCTGGGGCACATCCATCGCCGCCCTCGCCCGCCGCGCCCGCGACGTCGGCGCCATCAACGACTCGCAGTACCGAAGCCTCAACATCGAACTGTCCCAGAGCGGCTACCGCAAGAACGAACCGGTCCACGTAAACCCAGAACTGCCCGGCTTTGTCGAACGCGCTATCGCGAAGCGTCTCGCCAAAGGCGAAACCATCTCGCAGCTTGCCGACGACGCGCTCATCTCCGTCGACGAACTGCAACGCCAGTACTTGGAGGTCGTATGAACGCCGTCAGCCCGTTCGGCACGGCTGTGATGACACAGGCGGTCGTTGCCCCATCCCGGCGCCGCGCCCGGGACATTCTCGAGGGTCGCGTCCTCACCATCATCAACTGGGAGACCGCCGACTCAATGGCCGGGCATCTCGACCCGACGTACGAAGGCCTCGTGGTCACAGGGGCTGAGCGGCACAAGAAGGTGCGCAAGCTCCGGGAGATGTTCCCCGAACTTGTCATCCTCGCCGAAAGCAACTCCCACAAAGACCACACCGCCACCGAGGACGCTCCGTGGCTGCTCCCGAGCGACGACGACGCGCTCATTCCCGCGCCGAACCTCGGCGAGATCCTCAACGCGCAGCGAACCTCCGGCGCATCCGTGGTCGTACTCCCGGCCGGCTTCGTCGAAGCAGGGGATCACGAAGCACTCCGCGGGCTGGTGTTCGCAGCGAACGAGCTCGGGGGCGATGACATCGCGCTCCCGCTGTACCTTGCCGCCGGTTGGTTGAGAAAGAAACACAAGCAGTTCCTCATCGCGGCTCTCAACGAGAGCGTTCACCCCGTGCTGCTCGCGTTCGGGTCGTCAACCAACCCGCTCGACGGCAAGGGCAGGCAGGAGCTGTACCGCGAGATCGCCTCAGCGACCCACGCCTTCGGCTGGCGAACGGACCTGGCAGGCCTCGCAGCCTTCGCATCGGGCGGGATGGGTACCGCCATCGGCACTGCCCCCAGCACCCGCCGATTCACTCCACCGAACGCCTCCGGGCACGCGCGCCGGCCGGATGACGCCACTCCGTACGTCCTCATCCCCGGACACATGCACTGGATGAAGACTCGGGCGATGCGCGAAGAGATCTACGTGGGCGCACCGTCACCGACGTGCGGCTGCCTCGAATGCGATGGCGCCCCCATCGACCGGTTCACCGAAAACGACCACGCGGCGGCAGCGCGGCACAGTCACGCGGTAATCGCCTGGTACGCGAACACTCTCGCGCATACTCCGGTGAAAGAGCGGCCCAGTAGGTGGCGGGCGCTCGCTCAGGATGCGGTCGTCGCGCACGAGATGACCGGTGCCACCATCGGACGCCCCTGGAACGTGCCGACCGACGTGGCCGCGTGGGCGGCGAGCTAGCTATTCGCTTCTTGCTGCTCGATGACCCGCCGGATGAACTGGCGACGGGCACCCGTCATCTTGGAGTCTGAGCTCGTCGGGGGGGGCATGACCTCGCAGCGAACACCCTTGTTCGCAATAGTGAGACCGAACCCGAAGTAGGACGCCATGACCTCGGCCCATGCAGCCTCCTCCCAGCTATCGAGGATCAGGGTGCGTTCACAGTAGCCGGCGAACTTCGAGACGGCCCGCAGGCCCTCCTTGAGCGACGTCGCGGCAGTCTCGACGGCGACACTCAGAGCGTCGGGGCTTTCGAGACGGACTGTGCAGAACACGTCTTCGCCGCGCAGGCGGGCACGGAACCGCGGTACCTCTCGGACCTTCTTCACATCACTCACCACCCCGGGACGATACCAGTCTGACACCAGGCTTTCAGACCCGTCCGACATCGGTCGCATCAACGCGCGTCCAGCTGTCTCATGAGCGCCCGATTCCATATGCGCATGCGTGGGTCACGGTCGAGCGCGCCCCTGCCCGAAGGCCCGAGGAACCGTCCTACCCCTCGGAGTAGGTGACGCGTTCGGAGCGAAAGAGCGGGTGCGGGTGCTCGCGTCTCGCCCACCCCATGCTGTCCCAGAACCCGCGCGATTCGTCGGTGTCGTTGAGCGCAGTCAACAGGGGTAGCGGGTACATCCTGCGGATCGTGCGAACCACTTCCCGACCAGTGCCCCGACCACGGTCCCGGACCGCAACCTCGAGGGCGAGTATGTCTAGCTGGCCGTGCGGCATCTCCCCGAGAAGGGGGTGAGACTGGGGGCGCACGTCGAAAACAAACTTGCAACGCGCCACCTCATGAGATTCGCGGTAGGCAGAGATCCAATGCTCGAAATCGTGAACTGAATATTGAGATTCCCACCAAGGCTCCACGAACTGATCCGATGGCTCGAACACGTGCCACCGTGTGCGTTTCTTCACCGGGCGGCGCTCCACGAAGGACAATGGAATGAGGGTCACCAGAACACGGTAATCAGCCGCGCCGCTGAGCTGGCTTCCTCGGAGGCTGGTGATGAGTGTGTCTTTGGTAGCGAGCCTACGAAGGCCAACCGTCCGTCGCTTGTCGTGTGCATGCGCGCCCCCTCAGCCAGCGGAGGGGGTGTCCGAACTCGGCGCCAGCGTAACCCCAGCGAGAGGAGTGTCAGCGGGATGGTGGACGATCCAACGCTCCGCCTGTGACGCGACCCTTCCGTTTATGAACGCCGCCAGTTCGTCGTCCCCTGTGGGCAACCCGCCCGCCGCAGCGTCAAAGCTGCGCGCGCGAAACTGCACTATCAACCGTGGGGTCAAGGGCAACCAGACCACCGCCGCGTGGGCGTAGCCGGGCTCCTCTTCACCTGGCGCCCACCAACACACCGGCTCGTCGCTGGTGAGGACGGCGGTGTCGCCGGGGCGAATGAGACGGACGTTCTTGTCTGCGAGAAAGCGGAGCAGCCCCATGTCGCCGTCCTCGCCAGTTCCCAGCGCCATCTTCAGACTTTCTTGAACGAGCATTGCCTTGGGCGGGACGACGAGGGGGAACTTTTCCGCCCCTGAGATCAAGCCCGTGGCGACGTAGTGGTCCCGAATCGGTCGGGTCAGAGCCGCCTTGAGCTGTGACCGCCATCGATTACCTCGCACCGTTTGGAGCGCAACGAACTGATAGAGCCGATACCAGTCGGCGTCTTCAAAGTGCGTCAGCCCGGAGGAAACAAGCTTCATGAGGGTCGGTTTTGCCGCCCCTTCCAAGCCGCTAAGACCCTCCTCCACACTTTCCGGGTCGAATGTCGCGCGATCTTCCTCGCGCGCGAGTTCGGCCACCTCGATGCGGTAGAAACCGGCCTCCGTTACGGCGTTGTGTAGCGCTGAACGATGTGAGCGGCTCGGATCGTGCCGCGACACCAAGCGAACCTGCTCAGCCTCATCGGCAAAGAACCGCAGGTACATCTGCGGAACAGTGTGATGGCGTCGGCGCACGGTAGTTGCCCCCTTCGAATCAACCTTGTGCTCTCCAGCGAATCTTGCCGCCCGAGACTGGCGATTCGTCATAGATCTTGACTGGCTGCTCGGGGTACGCTCGCGGCTTTACGTGACGGCGCGGCCATCCAAGAAACAGACAACACCCGCGCTTCGACAGGCACAAGATCCTGGCCGGGGAGCAACCGCAATGAAGAGTCCGAGGCCCCCCTGGATCAGAAGAACTCGTCGGCCGCAGCCTCGTATGGCGGTACATGCAGGAAAATATTGGACGGCGCGAAGGTGACGGTAGGGGAGTTCACCTTCGAGGTGACCGTGGACTGGTCGAACCGCATCGGGAGGCGAGGACGAAAGTTCAAATCGCACAACGCGAGCAGGAGCGCACCGCGGGGCTGACCAGGCTAGGTCATCCGGGGAACGACTTTGCCGGAGGGTTTCCCCTCCTCCACGCACCGAAGCGACGACCGCTTCTTTCCTCCAACAGGTGATAGGCCGCGCCCGACTCGTCGAGGTGTCTGACGACGCCCGCGTCCTGGCCTCTCAAGTCCAACCAGGCGGTGGCTTCGTCCAGGTTGACACGGGTCCGGCTGTCCCCGTGAAGCCCGAGGGTCGCAGGGTCACCGTCGATGAACCACAGGTGGCGCAGGGCGTCCGACAGGCCAAATTCCGCCGGGACCCAACCGTCGTCGAGAAATGCCCACCACATCGCGAGCTTCACGATTTCCGCTGCGGCCCCCGGCCGAAGATCCGAGAGTCTGAGAAGCTCACGAAACAAGGGTTCGATATCTGGCAGCATCACTTGCTGGTCGACGGGGGTTCTTCCCAGACTTCCCGACTCCCCTGCCATGTGGCGGAGAAGAAGGACTCGCACATGCATCACTCTTGTCTGTACACGCCAGGAGGTTGATGAGATGTGGTGGTCAACATGTCGAACGTCGGGCAGCCCGCCGTGTTCCAGGACCTCCAATTCGGCGCGGGCGGTGCCCACCCATCGTTGTCCGAGCTCAAGGCTTCGTCTCAGTAGTGCGGGAGCGGCGCCGGTCGCGAGAAGGAGCTCGCTCAGGTTGATGAAGAAACCGGCCAGCGCCAGAGCGACCTGCTGGTGGACCTCGACGAACCGGCGTCCCTCCTGGAAATCGCGATACCGATCAAGCAGGTAGATCATGCGTTCGTACGCAGCGCGGAGTGCTTTTAACGCCCCTCGGTAGTCCCCGCCCTTCTTGATGTGCAAGGAGAGGTTCCGGAGATCAAGGATCGCGTATGCCCACCGCGCCCGACTCCTATGATTTCGGTCTGCGAGAGCACTGGCGTGGCGCAGCAGAGCGTAGTTACCGAGTTCCATGACGTCGTGGTGCACAGATTGATCAGCGAGCGCGAGAATGAGGGCATCCGTCTCGGATGTGTGTTCATCCTCCACAAGCGCGCGCAATGCCAGGTAGTCATTCACCGGCTTCACCCGCTCAGCGCGCGACAGACCTCGGATTTCGTTGGCGAGGGCCAAAAGCTCCGACGCGCTGGGTCGAGATCCAACCGATGCAAGGCGGTCGGATCCCCTGGTCAACGACCTCGCGTTTACCTCTTCCTCCGCCTTTGCGATCTCAGAATGCGTCAAAGGGTTGGCCACACCAGCCCGAGGCTGCACGGGGGCGTGGGAGAAGATCTCAAGAGTGCGCGCCGTAGCCCGGCGCTGTTCGTTAACCGCGTGCAGGAGCGTCCGCTCCTCCGGTGCGTTCCTTAGCAGCAGGTAGAACGTCGTCTGAACGACTAGGGCCACCGAGTCGACAAGGCGTCGACGCTCGGTCGAGGCATCCGCTGCGAGCACTGGGGGCCGCTGCGGTATCAACGTACTGGTCGTCGATACCCATGGATTCTTGTACTTCGTGGCAAAGTGCCGCAATTCGAGCGCGTGCTGGGGGCTCGCGTAGTAGTCGTGCAGCCGCGCAATCACGGCTTCGCGAAGTATCTCAACGATGCCCGCGTCGTCTACCTCGCCCACCGGCCACTTCATCATCGTTCGAGTGCGCGAGACCATCGCCTGACAAGCGTGCGCAGGGGGCCAGGTGCTTGCAGAGCCCGACCATGGAAAGAGGGACGCTCTGTGGGGTGTCGCGGGGAGCGCGGGAATCTGGGCGCTCACCTCAGCGAGGCGCCTCAAGAACGCATCGTCATGTAACACCGTCGACGCCCATCTCCGCACGGTCACAGGTGCAACCCCGTGCTGCGCTCCGAGCTGCCGCGTGGTCAGGGGCGCCGAGTTGATACCCCACAGGCTTGAGACGGTGTCAGCGACCTGAGTTGCCGTGTGCGGGGCATTGAACCAAGCGGTGGTCGAGGCCTGGAAGGCTTTCACGCTCTCTCGCAGGAAGACTGTAGCTAACGCCAACCCGTCTCGACGTGGGGTGCCGCTCGAGTCGACCATCAGCTTCGCGGCGGCTCCGAGCTCGGAGACGTCCGCGTCGAAGGTTCCCTGGGACATCGCCAGCTTGAAGCGAGCGGCGAGGTTTGTCGCGTCCACCGACGAAATCTCGGACATTTGGGTCCTCCCGGGTTGTCAAGCGTTCTGCGGTGTCTCGAACAGTACTGACAGTTCTGTGCGTCGCGCTGGCGAGCGCTTCGCTCGCGCGAGCGCGGCCTCGATTCTGGTCTCCAGGCGCCAGCCGGCGTCGACAAAGGAAAGGGAAGCCAATGTCGATCAACACGATGCTTCAGCGGGGGACAGGCGAGTGCGACGCCAGCCGGACTGCACTGAAGACGCCCGTCCGTCCTGCGCGTAGCCGCCGCCGCCTCGCGTCCGTCGCAGTGATGGCCGCACTGGTGATGGCCGGCTCGCTCGGAGTCGCAGCCCCCGCCAGCGCCGCCGGCTACGCCACTATGACGGTCCAGGCGGGAGCCGCGGCCCGCTGGGACGCTGGGGTCTACCCGAACAACCTGGTCGGTTGGGTTACCTCCGACGGCTGGAGGAACCCGAAGGGTCAGAGCTCGTGGGTGAAGTGCTACACGGACGGCGGATGGGCGACGGGCAACTATTCGAGCAACCGATGGTTCCTGGCGTACGTCAACATCGGCAGCCGCCCCAACCCGATGTGGCTGTACGTTCACTCATCCTTCGTCACGAATCAGTCGGGTGTCCCTCGGTGCTAGCAGGTGGTAAGTAGCAGGTGGCCGGGCGCGCGGGTGCCGCCCGGCCACTTCGCCGTTTGCGCGGTGAATGTATTGTCGGCGACGCCAGCCTTGATGGCTCGCTGGGGTGGCCGCCCCGCGACCGTCAGACGTCACTCTGTACACGGCCGCGCCAGCCCGAGCACGTAACCACGTCGAAGCGAACAACCAGTTTATGAAGGACGACGCGCACGATGACCTCGGCAACCGGCTTCAACGTCGCCCCCACGGCTACGCCTACCAGGCGCTGGCCGTCGTCGTCGTGGCGACCGTATCCAACATGCGCCGCGTCGTCACGTTCCTGAAGAACGCCGTGGACCGCGAGGTACCGAGGAAGGGGACGCGCGCCCGCCGTCGCACCGATGAGCATGACAACCGACTCGCGCCCCGCGATGCCGCCGAGGTGCAGCAGGTCTAGCCGCCCCCCCACCTCAGAACCGAACAAACGACAAACTGCCCCGCGAGGGGCTATTCGTGTCGGTCCGGCATGTCGCGGGTGGCCGAACTGGCGCGGGCGACCTCATCGGGCCTGTACCGCAGGCCTCAAAACAAAGGGCCGGCCAAGGTTTCTCACCTCGGCCGGCCCTTTTCGCACATTTCCTGAGAGGCCACTCTCACAAAAAGTAAGAGGGCCGTTGTGTGCGCGAGGGGGGACTTTCCCTACCGCCCCTCCACACGCCGCTCCGCGGCGCGCGGAGCCTCCGGCGGTTGGGGCCCAACCCAGAACGGGTTACAAGGCCGACCCTCCCGCACACAACGAAGAGGGCCCCGGGATGAACCCGGGGCCCTCTTCGTTGTGTGCGCGAGGGGGGACTTGAACCCCCACGCCCGTGAAGGCACTGGCACCTGAAGCCAGCGCGTCTACCTATTCCGCCACTCGCGCGTGCGCGGCACCGAGGATGCCACGCGACCAACTTCCCGAGAATATCACGGCGGCCACCGCGTCACGAAACGCAGGCCCCGTAACCGGCATCCATGACCTGTCCAGCCGTGCTGACTACGATGTGCCTACTGGTCTGCCTGCCCGAAGGAGTCTCGTGGGACTACTCGACAGTTTCGAGAAAGGTCTCGAACGCGCCGTCAACGGTGCGTTCGCGAAGACCTTCCGCAGTGGCATCCAGCCGGTGGAGATCGCCTCGGCCCTCCGCAGTGAGCTCGACAAGAAGGCCGTGGTCGTCACTCGCGACCGCATCCTCGCACCCAATACGTTCTCGGTGCGCCTCTCCCCCGCCGACGACGAGAAGATGAGCGCCCTCGGCTCGACCCTCGTCTCCGAGCTCGACACCCTGGTCAAGAAGCACGCGCGCACGCAGGGCTACTCCTTCGCCGGTCCCGTGGCCATCTCGATCGAGCGCGACGGCTCACTGTCGACCGGAACCCTGCGTGTGGACTCGCAGACCACCGAGGGGCGCATCGCCTGGCGTGGCGTGGTCGACATCGACGGCACGCGGCATCCGCTCACCGGAGCCCGCACCGTCATCGGCCGCGGCAGCGACGCCGACATCACCATCCCCGACGCCGGCACCAGCCGCAAGCACGTCGAGATCCTCTGGGACGGTGAGCGCGCGATGGTCCGCGATCTGGGGTCCACCAACGGCACGACGCTCAACGGTCGCAAGGTGTCCGAGGCCGCGCTGCCGCCGGATTCGACGATCTCGATCGGTCGCACCAATATCGTGTTCCGTGTGGTCGCGCAGGCGCAGCCGCCGCGGCGCCCGCAGGCGCCCGACGCCACGAGCATCTTCGACGTCCGGGAACGGGGACCCCACTCATGAGTCAGTTGACTCTTCTCCTGCTGCAGGGCGGGTTCCTCGTTCTGCTGTGGTTCTTCGTCTTCGGCGTCGTCTACTCGTTGCGCGCCGACCTCTTCGGCGTCAAGGTGCGAAAGCTTCCCGAGCCCGTGGCATCCCCCGCTCCGGCGGCCGCGACCCCGGTCGCATCGCCCGACGCCGTCACCACGCAGGTCAAGCGTCCCCCCGCCCCGGCTCCGGCGCGGGTCGGCGGTCTCGCCACCACCTCGGCCGTCTCGCGCATCGTGATCACCAGCGGGCCCAAGGCGGGCCTCGAGCTCCCGCTAGGCACCGAGCCGCTGACGATCGGTCGCTCGAGCGAGTCCGGTCTCGTCATCCGCGACGACTACACCTCGAGCCACCACGCCCGCCTCGTCCTCTGGGGCGACCAGTGGATGCTGCAGGACCTCGACTCCACGAACGGCACCTCTCACGACGGCGTGCGCGTGGCCGCTCCCGTACAGGTGAAGGTCGGCGCACCCATCAAGGTCGGCGCCACGACGTTCGAGTTGAGGACGTAAGCCACCTTCATGGTCTTCCAGGGCTCGAGCGCCGCCATCTCCCACACGGGCAAGGTGCGCTCCAACAATCAGGACTCCGGGTACGCCGGGTCCAACCTCTTCGTGGTCGCCGACGGCATGGGCGGACACGCCGGTGGTGACGTGGCCTCGAGCCTGGCCATCGGTCGTCTCACCGAACTCGACCAGCCGTTCCGCTCGCCGACCGAGGCGGAGCACGCCATCCGCGACGCCCTGTCGGACACCGCCACCGAGCTGATCGACACCGTGGGCCGGCGCCCTGAGCTCGCGGGGATGGGCACCACCGTCAGCGCTCTGGTGATGGTCGACGACTATGCCGTGATCGGGCACATCGGCGACTCGCGCATCTACCTGTACCGAGACGACACTCTGACCCAGATCACCGCCGACCACACCTTCGTGCAGCGTCTGGTCGACTCGGGTCGCATCACCCCCGAAGAGGCGAGGTACCACCCGCGTCGCTCGGTGCTCATGCGCGTCCTCGGCGACATGGACCCCGACCCCGAGGTCGACAGCTTCATCATGCCGACCCAGGACGGCGACCGCTGGTTGCTGTGCTCCGACGGCCTGTCCGGCGTCGTCGACGACGACCACACCGCCAAGACCCTCGCCCTCGGCATGCCGCCGGCACGCACGGCGGACGCACTGCTGAAGCAGGCGCTCGACGGCGGCGCCCCCGACAACGTCACCGTCGTGATCGTCGACGTGGGCGGTCAGCATCCCGTGTTCATCGGCACCCCGACGATCGTCGGATCGGCGTCGAATCCGAGCGGTGTCGTCGTCCCCGCAGCGCGTTCGGGTCGGTCCGGCTGGCTGCACCACGCCCGCCAGGTGGCAAACGAGCCCACCCACTTCGAACCCGCCGCCGAGTTCCTCGAGGAGCTCATCGAAGAAGACCGACGCCGCGCGCGCCGACGCCGCTTCGGCTGGCTCGCCGCCCTGCTCATCGTGCTGGCCGGCATCGGGTTCGGCCTGTACGCCGGCTACAACTGGACCCAGACGCGGTACTACGTGGGCGCCGATGAGAACTCGGTCGTCATCTACCGCGGCATCCAGCAGTCCATCGGACCGCTGTCGCTCTCGACGGTCTACGAGGACACGGACATCGCACTGGCCGACCTGTCGGAGGTCGATCGCCAGACGATCGAGACCACCATCTCTGCGGGATCCTTCGCCGACGCTCAGCGCATCGTCGATCGCCTGCGACCCGCGGAGGGGGCAAGCGGATGACAGACCAGAAGCTCACCCGATCGACGGACGCCGTGTCCACCGATACGGCCGTCATGCGCGCCCTCAAGAAGATCCGCGTCCCGGCCACGCAGCGCAACCGCGAGCTGGGCCTGCTCGTCTTCGCGATCGCCGTCTACGGCTCTGCCGTCACCCTCGTGCAGTTGGGAGCGACGGGCGCCGTCGAGACGGGTTTCCTCATCCTCGCCGGCATCCCCGCGGTCCTCGCGCTGGTGACGCACGTCGTGCTGCGCCTGCGCGCCCGCGACGCCGATCCGTTCGTCCTCCCCATCGCCACCGTCCTCACCGGTCTCGGCATCGCGATGATCTACCGCATCGACCTGGCCGACCAGGCGAGCGGATGGGATGCCACGGGCAACCGCCAGATCGCCTGGGCCGTGATCGCGATGGTCGCCGCCCTCGCCGTGCTGATCTTCGTGCGCAACTACCGCGTGCTCTTCCGCTACACGTATCTGTTCGGCCTCGTCGGCATCCTGCTCCTGCTCCTGCCGTTCGTGCCGGGCCTGGGCACCGACCAGAACGCCGACGTCTGGGTTTCACTGGGCTTCGTCTCGTTCCAGCCCGGAGAGCTGGCCAAGATCTGCCTGGCGATCTTCTTCGCCGGGTACCTGGTCCGTACGCGCGAGAGCCTCACCTCCACCGGCACGCGTTTCCTCTTCATGACGTGGCCGCGCGCTCGCGAGCTCGGGCCGGTGCTCATCATCTGGCTCGTCTCGCTCGGCATCATCGTGCTCCAGCGCGACCTCGGTACGGGCCTGCTCATCTTCGGCATGTTCGTGGCGATGCTCTACGTCGCCACAGGCAAGACCAGCTGGGTCTTCATCGGTCTCGTGCTGGTCGCCAGCGGTGCGTTCCTGGCATCCCGTGTCCTCCCCTATGTCAACGGACGCTTCGCCAACTGGCTGGGCGCGTTCGATCCCGAGGTGATCGACCGACCGGGCGGCAGTTACCAGCTCGTCCAGGGGATCTTCGGCCTTGCGCACGGCGGACTTTTCGGAACCGGTCTCGGTCAGGGGCGTCCGTCCATCACGCCCTTGTCGCAGAGCGACTACATCGTCCCCAGCCTCGGCGAAGAGCTCGGTCTCGTCGGCCTGTTCGCGATCCTGGCGCTGTACATGGTCTTCACCAGCCGCGGCATCCGCATCGGGCTCGCCGGTCAAGACGACTTCGGCAAGCTCCTCGCCACGGGCTTCTCGTTCACCATCGCGCTGCAGGTCTTCATCATGGTCGGCGGCGTCACCCGCGTCATCCCGCTCACCGGTCTGACGACCCCCTTCCTCGCCGCCGGCGGATCCTCGCTCATCGCGAACTGGATCATCGTGGCGTTCTTGCTGCGCATCTCCGACGCGGTCCGCAGCCGCCCCCGGGTGGTGATCGGCTGATGACGCACACGTCCCCGACCGCAGACACCCCGATGACGGAGGAGGCCCCGTGACCAAAGAGCTCCGACGCCTCAGCATCGTCATGCTCGCGATGTTCCTGGCCCTGTTCGCCTCGACGAGCATCATCCAGGTCGTCCAGGCCGGCAGTCTGACGAACACCGCCGGCAACACCCGCGCCCTGTACGACTCCTACGAAGTCCAGCGCGGATCGATCATCGTCAGCGGCACCGCCATCGCGTCATCCGTCCCGTCGGACGACGTCTACAGCTGGCAGCGCCAGTACACGGATGCCGCGATGTGGGCACCCGTGACGGGTTACATGAATCCGATCCTCGACTCCAAGACCCGCATCGAGGCGACCGAGAACGGCGTGCTCAGCGGCTCCGACAACAACGAGTACTTCTCGCGCATCGATCGCGCGATCACCGGCCAGGTTCCGCGCGGCTCCAACGTCGAACTCTCGCTCGACGCCGGGGTGCAGAAGGCGGCCTGGGACGCGCTCGGCGACCTGCAGGGCGCCGTCGTGGCGATCGAACCCGCCACGGGCCGCATCCTCGCGATGGTGTCCACGCCCAGTTTCGACACCAACGCCCTCGCGTCGCACGACACGGATGCCGTGAACGCGGCGTACGAACAGTTCGTCGCCGACCCCTCGAAGCCGCTCGACAATCGGGCCATCGAGGGAGACCTGAACCCTCCCGGGTCGACGTTCAAGCTGGTGGTGGCCTCGGCGGCCCTGGCATCCGGTCGATACACGCCCGACTCTGCATTTCCCAACCTCGCCGCCTACACCCTGCCGCAGTCGACGAACGTCGTGAGCAACGCCGGCGGCGGCACCTGCGGTGAGGGCGATACCGTCACGATCGCGACCGCCCTCCGGCTGAGTTGCAACATCCCGTTCGCGGAGCTGGCCGTCGACCTGGGCGACGACGCCATCCGCGCCGAAGCCGAGAAGTACGGCTTCAACACGCAGTTCTCGATGCCGCTGCAGTCCGCGGCATCCACCTACCCCGCTTCGCCCAACGCACCGCAGACCGCTCTCAGCGGCTTCGGACAGGGCGACGTGCGCGCGACACCCCTGCAGATGGCGATGGTGTCGGCGGGTATCGCCAACGGCGGCGTGGTGATGAACCCGCGCATGGTCGATCGGGTGATCAAACCCGACCTGTCGGTTGCGCGCGAAGGCAACGGCAGCGAGTTCGGCCGAGCGTTGGAGGCCGACATCGCGTCGCAGATGGTGTCGATGATGACGGCGAACGTCCAGGACGGCGCGGCTTCGAATGCAAGAATAGACGGGGTTCAGGTAGCGGGTAAGACCGGTACCGCGGAGAACGATTCCCGTCCCTACACTCTCTGGTTCACCGGCTTCGCGCCGGCGGTCGACCCCCGGGTCGCCGTCGCCGTCGTCGTCGAGAACGGCGGAGGCCAGGGGCAGAACGGGAGCGGCAACGAGATCGCCGCCCCGATAGCGAAGAAGGTCATGGAGGCGGTGCTGGGTACATGAGACCGACACAGGGTGTGACCTTCGGCGGGCGGTACGAGCTCGATTCGCGGATCGCGATCGGCGGCATGGGTGAGGTCTGGGAGGCGACCGACCACGTCATCGGACGAACCGTCGCCATCAAGATCCTCAAAGACGAATACATGGGCGACCCGGGCTTCCTCGAGCGCTTCCGCGCCGAGGCCCGGCACGCGGCCCTCGTCAATCACGAGGGCATCGCCAGCGTGTTCGACTACGGCGAAGAAGACGGCAGCGCCTTCCTCGTGATGGAGCTCGTCCCCGGCGAGGCCCTGTCCACGATCCTCGAGCGCGACGGGTCTCTCTCGACCGACAAGACGCTCGATATCGTCGCCCAGACAGCGGCCGCACTGCAGGCCGCGCACGCCGCGGGGCTGGTGCACCGCGACATCAAGCCGGGCAATCTGCTCATCACGCCCGACGGTCGCGTCAAGATCACCGACTTCGGCATCGCGCGCATCGCAGACCAGGTGCCGTTGACCGCCACCGGTCAGGTCATGGGCACTGTGCAGTACCTCTCGCCCGAACAGGCGTCGGGTCACCCGGCCTCCCCGGCGACCGACACCTACTCGCTCGGCATCGTGGCGTACGAGTCCCTGGCGGGCAAGCGGCCCTTCACGGGCGAGTCCCAGGTCGCCATCGCGATGGCGCAGATCAACGAGCAGCCTGCGCCGCTGCCGCCGACCGTCCCGGTTCCCGTGCAGAACCTGGTCATGGCGATGATCGCCAAGAAGCCCGACGACCGTCCGGCCTCCTCGGCCGCCGTGTCCCGCGCGGCGACGGCTCTCCGCCGTGGCGACCTGACCGCCGCCGTCGCCGCCGTTCCGGCCGTCGCCGCGGGTGCCGCGGTGGCCGACGACGCCACGCAGCTGCTGACCGCGGGCCAGACCGCCGCAGCGACTCGCCTGATGCCGACGCCTGCTGCGGCCACGTCGCTGCTGACCGAGGAGCACGCAGAAGAAGACGTCGCGCCGCAGAAGAAGCGCTCGCGCTGGACGTGGCCTCTCATCGCCCTCATCGCGCTGCTGGCCCTCGTGCTGGGTGTGACGCTGTTCAACCTGATCTCCAATCAGAGCGAGCCCGAGCCTGCTCCGACCAGCGCCACGCCGACCCCGACGCCCACACCCTCGCAGACGTCGGCGACGCCGACGCCCACGCCCACCGCGCAGCGCGTCGAGGTGTCGTCGCTCGGCCTCGAGGGTAAGACCTGCGATGAGGCTCGGGCCATCCTCGAAGACAACGAGCTCGTCGCCGACTGCCAGGCGGGCAATGCGGCGACGCAGGCGAGTGACGTCGGCCTGATCTACAACGTGAACCCCACGGGCGGCGTCGAATCGGGAACGACCATCACGGTGCGGTTCTACGGTGAGCAGACGCCTCTCGAGGCGCCCGGCACCCCGACCCTCCCCGGAGCATCGGTCGCGGCCGGAAGCGACATCCAGGTGGCGTGGCAGCAGTACACCTGCCCGTCGGGCACCGGTTCGGTCACGTCCTACAACTTCACGGCGACCAACGGCACGTTCGACACGAACGGTCAGTCGACGGCGTCCTTCCCGCCCGAGGCACGTAACGCCGCTCTGAAGGTCAGCAACTCCGCAGGCCAGTCGCTCCGGGTCACCTACACCGTGAGCTGCTCGGGCAGCCCCGACCGTCAGGCGGGACCGTCCGGCGAGGCGTCGGCGTCGATCACGGGGGGCAACAGCACGCCCACCCCGACCGCATCGCCCAGCAGCTGACCACCCCCCACGCCAGGAGATCCATCCGTGACCACTGAGACGCGCGTCCTTTCCGGGCGCTATCGCGTCGACGACCTCATCGGTCGCGGCGGGATGGCGAGCGTCTATCGCGGATACGACCAGACGCTGGGCCGCACCGTGGCCATCAAGATCCTGAAGGCCGATCTGGCCGGCGATGCGGCGTTCCGAACGCGCTTCCGACTGGAGGCGCAAGCGGCCTCGCGCATGGCGCACCCCACCATCGTGCGGGTGTTCGATGCGGGCGAAGACGCCGAGACCGGCATCGACGGGGTCGAGCGCCCCGTGCCGTACATCGTCATGGAGCTCGTGCACGGGCGTCTGCTCAAGGACGTCATCGCGCAGGGCGATGTTCCGACCGACGACGCGCTCCGCTACGTCGACGGCATCCTCGAAGCCCTCGAGTACTCGCACCGAGCGGGCGTCGTGCATCGCGACATCAAGCCCGGCAACGTCATGATCACCGACTCCGGTCGCGTGAAGGTGATGGACTTCGGCATCGCCCGCGCGGTGTCTGACTCCTCATCGACCGTCGCCGAGACGACGGCGATCGTCGGCACGGCCGCCTATTTCTCGCCCGAGCAGGCGAAGGGTGAATCGGTCGACGCCCGGGCCGACCTGTACTCCACCGGCGTGGTGCTGTACGAGTTGCTCACCGGCCGGCCGCCCTTCCGGGGCGACACTCCGGTCGCCGTCGCGTACCAGCACGTCAGCGAAGCACCGCTCCCGCCCAGCGAGATCGTCGAGTCCATCCCTCGGGCCCTGGATGCCATCGTGCTGCGCGCCCTCGCCAAGGACCCGTTCCAGCGACCGCAGGATGCCGCGAGCTTCCGCGAGGCGCTCGACGAGACCGCCGACGGCCAGGCGCCCACCAAACGACAGATGTCGGCGCTGTCGAACGAACTGTACGGACCCAATCCCCGTCAGGCAGCCGAGACGGCCCGCTCACTCCGCCAGCTCAGCACGGACACGACGATGCGCCGCACGCAAGCGGGGCCGCCCGTCGCGTGGATCTGGGCCGGCGTCAGCGTCCTCGCCGTCCTGCTCGTCGCCGTACTCATCTGGGTCATGCAGATCCAGCCGAACAACGACGTACCGACGACCTCGCTCACGGTGCCGAACGTCGTCGACATGTCGTACGACCGTGCGGCCGAGACGTTGACCGAACAGCAGTTGACCACGGCACGAGTGAACGAGTCCGACGAGAAGGTCGCTGCCGGCAACGTCGTGAGCACCGTCCCGGAAGCGGGCACGAGCGTGGCGGCGGGGCAGAAGATCACCGTCTACGTCTCGACGGGTCCCGACACCGCAACCGTTCCGACACTCCAGGGCATCAACGAGAACGAGGCGCGCTCGGCACTCGAGGCCGCCAGTCTCTCGATCGGGTCCATCCGCCGCCAGAACGACCCCGCGCTCGCGGAGGGGACGGTGATCTCCTCGAGCATCGAGACGGGGACGGCGGTCGCCAAGGGCACGACGGTCAACCTCGTCATCGCGAGTGGTCAGGTCGTGATCGTCGATTACACCGGCTATACCCTCGAGGCCGCGCAACGCGAGCTGGAGTCCTACGAGAAACAACTGACGGTGAGGCGACAGGACGATCCCGGATGCCCCGCCGCGTCGCCGCCGACCGTCGCCACGCAGTCGCTGGCACCGGGCGAGGTGCCCGTGCACAGCGAGATCACGCTGACGGTGTGCTCGGGCTCCTGACCCCGCGCGGGTGAAGCACTCTGCCGCGCGCCGCGGCTCCGAAGAGTCCCGCATCCTCGAGCCACCGCCCGAGCAAGAGGTGACCGCCCTCCGTGAGCACACTCTCGGGGTGGAACTGCACGCCCTCGATGGGCGCGCGACGATGTCGGAGGCCCATCACGACACCCCCCTCGGTCGACGCCGTGATCTCGAGCTCGTCGGGGATCGAGCCGGGCTCCACGGCCAGCGAGTGGTACCGGGTGGCGACGAACCGGTCCGGCAGGTCGCGGAAAACCCCGGCTCGTCCGTGATGGATGACGCTGGTGATGCCGTGCAGCAGTTCGGGTGCGTGCCCGACGCGCGCCCCGAAGGCGGTGGCGATCGCCTGGTGCCCGAGGCAGACGCCCAACAGCGGAACGCCCTCGGCGTACGCGGCACGCACGACCTCGACGGACGCGCCGGCGTCGTCGGGATGTCCCGGGCCGGGTGACACGAGGATCGCATCGGCGGACCCGACGATCCGATCGGCCAGCCCGGGTTCATCCGCCGCGCTCAGGACCGTTTCGGCACCGAGGTCGCGCACGTAGCCGGCGAGGGTGTGGACGAAGCTGTCGCGATTGTCGACGATCGCGACGCGCCACGCCCTCACTCGACCGTGACCTCCTGGGGATAGACGATGTCGCTCACCCAGGGGAAGACGGAGAAGAACAGTCCGTACAGCACCGCGGCGAGCAGGACGAGCACGATGAGCAGACGCACCCACCACGGACCGGGCAGGACTCGCCAGAGGGCTCCGTACATCAGGCTGCTCCAGTAGTAAGGGAAAGCGGTGGGCCGGCATCGGTGCGCGGCGTGAACGACTCGAAGACGCCGTACGCGATCGCCCGCTCCGAGAAGCCGTAGCGCGGGCTGCAGGTCGTCATCGTGATGATGCGGTCGGTGGCCTCGACCTGGGGCTGCTGCGGAAGGGGCAGCAGAACGTTGACGCCGTCGGGCTGCACGTACTCGAGATTGCGGTAGCGGTACGTGAACCAGCCCTCTTGGGTCTCGATGACCACGGCGTCGCCGACACGGAGGGACGGGAGGTCGGCGAAGGGCGCCCCGTGGCTTCCCCTGTGGCCGGCGATCGCGAAGTTGCCCACCTGGCCGGGCATCGCGGTATCGGGGTAGTGTCCGAGGCCGATCGGGTCGAGAGTCCGCGACGCGCTGACGCCGCCCGCGACAGTGAAGTGATAATCCGGCCCGAGACGCGGGATGTAGACCACACCGAAACGTTCGGCATCGCCCGGTTGTCCGAGCACGGGAGGCTCTGTGGTCGGAGGTCCGGTGGGCTGGCCCGGCACGACGGACGCGGTGGGAGAGGGGGCCACGGGGTCGGCCGCCCATTGCTGGCTCAGTTCTTTGCCCTCGTCCTTGAACTGGGCCCCGATGATCGCGTCACCGATCCACAACTGCCAGACCACGAACAGCAGCACGACGACACCCGCCGTGACGAGGAGGTCTCCGATCACGCCGACGACGGACACGCGCCGACGCGGACGCGGCGCCGGTGCGGGCGCCGACGCCGAGCGCCGGGCACGGCGGGTCTGCGGCTGCGTGTCGGTCTGCACGGGGTGAGTCTAGTTCCGTGGGTTCGACCGCACCTGAGCATTAGACTGTGGCCCATGGCTCGAACTGGCAAAGGCGACGACCCGATCGCTGAACGCAACGACGGTAACTCGGCTCCGAACCCGGTGTGGTTCCTGCCCATCATGATCGGTCTCATGCTGGTCGGTCTCGTGTGGGTGCTGGTCTTCTACCTCAGCAACTCCACTTTCCCGATTCCCGGCATCGGCGCCTGGAACCTCGTGATCGGCTTCGGAATCGCCTTCGTGGGCTTCCTCATGACCACGCGGTGGCGCTGACTTACACCCGTGTAATTCATCCCCATCTGTGGATGAACCTGTGGATAACTTCTACCCGAAGATGACGGCGGGGATCGCGAGAAGCGCGATGAGCACGACGCTCAGCCCCACGAGCAGACCGATCTGCGCGCCGCGGAGAGCCGGCGTGCGCGTGCGCGCGTAGATCAGTCCGACCAGTGCGCCGGTTACCAGACCCCCGAGGTGGGCCTGCCACGAGATGCCGACGGCGGTCAGCGAGCCGAGGAAGTCGCCCGAGCTGATCGCGTTGATCGCGGCCAGAACGAATGGCCACGCGAAGTTGACGGCGATCAGGATGCCGATGACGCGAATGTCGGCGCCGATGTGGCGCCCGATGACCAGCAGTGCCCCGAACAGCGCGAAGATCGCCCCCGATGCGCCGACCGTCCAGACTCCGGGGGCGAGCAACGCCACGGCCACGGAGCCGCCCAGTGCGCCCAACAGATAGAGCAGGAGGAAGCGGGCGCGTCCCAGCAGGGGCTCCAGGCTGCGCCCGATGAACCACAGGGCCAGCATGTTCAGGGCGACGTGGAAGAACCCGTCATGGACGAGCGCGACAGTCAACAGCCGCCACGGTTGGAACACGCCCGCCTGCGGAATGAGGTAGTAGCTGTTGAAGGCGAGGAGGTTGGAGATCAACCCCCGCGCACCGGGGATGAGGCCGATGATGTAGACCAGCCCCGTGATGGCGACGATGGTGAGCGTCACCCGCGGGCGCCCCGCGGCGACCACGGTCATCGAGCGTGAGGACCAGCGTCGCTCCGCCTTCTTCTGGGCGGGCGTCTGAGCAGACTGCTGCTGGGCCATGCATTCCGGGCAGATGACGCCGACGGCGGCGGGGGTGCGGCACTCCGAGCACACGGTGCGCATGCACCGCTGGCACAGCACGAAGCTCTGCCGGTCGGGATGCCGGTAGCAGAAGTTGTCGCTGTTGCGACGGAACTCCTCGGTGGTGGACACCCGCCGCCGCCCGTGGCCTCAGACCGAGACGACGTCGACCGAGGTGAGCACGACGGGCTCGATCGGGCGGTCACCGGCGGCCGTGGGAACCGACGCGATGGCGTCGACGACGGCCTTCGACGCGTCGTCGGCGACCTCGCCGAAGATCGTGTGCTTGCCCTGCAGCCACGGGGTGGGATCGGTGGTGATGAAGAACTGCGAGCCGTTGGTGCCCTCGGGCTGACCCGTGATGGCGTTGCGGCGAAGACCCGCGTTGGCCATGGCGAGCTTGTACGGAGCGGTGAAGTCGAGCTCGGGGCTGATCTCGTCGTTGAAGTTGTAGCCGGGGCCACCGATGCCCTGACCGAGCGGGTCGCCGCCCTGGATCATGAAGTTGGGGATGATGCGGTGGAAGACGACGTCTGTGTAGAGCGGACCCTCACCCTTGGCGCCGGTCGCCGGGTCGGTCCACTCCTGGGTGCCATCCGAGAGACCGGTGAAGTTGCGGACGGTTCGGGGAGCGTGGTCTCCGAACAGGTTGACGACGATGTCGCCGTGGTTGGTGTGCAGGGTCGCGACGGCGGTGTGGTTGGCCATGGGTACATTCTCTCAGAGTTATCTGCAAGGGTCGGCGGGGCGAGCGGCCCGTTCTGGCAAGATGACAGGACGTACATCCCAACGACAGGGAGGATGAGCCGTGGGCCTCAGCCGCAAGAGCAAGAAGGAACTGCGCAAGCTCCAGAAGCACGCCGCAAAGGTGTGGGAGTCGCAGCAGGTGCTGCTGGGCGAGAGCGGGAAGGTCGCTCGTGAAGCCGGCCACCAGCTCGGTCGCTTCAGCCGCGAAGATCTCGTCCCCGCCGTACAGGACGGGTACAGCAAGTACGCCGCACCGTACGTCGACAAGAGCGTGAAGTACAGCAACCGCTTCCTCAGCAACAAGGTGGTCCCGGCCGCTGGCGCTGTCGTGGGCGGGGCACTGTCCGTGTGGGACGCTGCGGGCGACACGCGCGATCGCCTCGCGAAGGGCAAGGGCTTCGAGCTCGACACCCACAAGTACGCCAAGCGTGCCGAGAAGTACGGCAAGCAGGCGTCGAAGCGACTCGCCAAGAAGCTTCCGTCGCAGCACGACGGGATCGGTGCCGGTGGAGTCATCGCCATCATCCTGGGTGTCGTCGCCGCTGCCGGCGTCGCGTACGCGGCGTGGCAGACGCTGCGTGCCGACGACGAGCTGTGGGTGGCCGACGACCCGCTGCGTGCGCCGGACGCGTGAGCGATCCCACCATCGGAGTCAGAGAGGCCGCGCGCGAGCGCGGCCTCTCTGTCGATGTGCGGGAACGTCCTGCAGCGTCGAGCCTGGACGAGGCGGCGGAGCTCCTCGGCATCCCGTCGGCCTCCATCGTGAAAACCCTCGTCGTGAAACGTTCGGACGATACCTACCTCTTCGCCCTCGTCCCGGGTGACCGTGCGATCTCGTGGCCGAAGCTGCGCGCAGTGGTAGGGGTCAACAAGTTGCGGCTGCCCGAGCCCGAACGGGCACGGGAGGCAACGGGCTACGAACGCGGCACCATCGTGCCGATCGGTAGCTCGACGGCCTGGCCGATCTACGCCGACGAACGCATCGTGGGCACTCGGATCGCCATGGGGGCCGGGGCACACGGCTACAGCCTGTTCGTCGACGCCGATGATCTGATCTCCGCCTACGACGCGGTCGTCGCCGACATCACCGCAGATCGGCCCTGAGGGTCATCCGGAGCGCAGGCCCGCCATCCGCAGGGCGATGTCGACCAGCTGCACTCGGCGGAGCTTCCGCGCCGCGGGCAGGGTGAACCATTCCGCTCGGTCGGTCGATCCGTCCGTCTCGTTGCGGAGACGGCCGCCGACGATCCGCGCACGATAGACGATGCGCAGGGTGTGCAGGGGTCCTGACGAGTCGGTGGCCAAGCGCGCCTCGGCGGGAATGACGCGGGAGTGGATGCCGAGCAGGTCGCCGACGGTGACGCGGAAACCGGTTTCCTCGCGCACTTCGCGGCGCACCGCCTGCACCGGATCCTCACCGTCCTCGAGCCCGCCGCCGGGCAACGTCCACGCGGCACGTCGCCCGTCGATCCAGTGGGCGAGCAGCACGCGATCATCGGCGTCGGTGATGACGGCGTACGCGGCGACCCGCATGTCCATGAGCAGACTCTAGCGAAGAGAAAGCGAAGAGCCGGCCCGCAGGGACCGGCTCTTCGATGTTGTGGAGCCTAGGAGATTCGAACTCCTGACATCCTGCTTGCAAAGCAGGCGCTCTACCAGCTGAGCTAAGGCCCCGCGAGGGAAGGGGTGGGGCTACCAGGACTTGAACCTGGGACCTCTTCATTATCAGTGAAGCGCTCTAACCGCCTGAGCTATAGCCCCGTCTCGCTGACGTGATGTCGTCAACCTCGAAGACTTTACCGGAATCCCGAGGTTTTCACGAATCGACGTCAGTTCGAGGTGAACCCGACGAGCAGGCCGCCCGTCACCTTCACCGCGAGGTTGTAGATCCCCGCCATGACCGCACCGAGCACGGTCACGACCACGAGGTTCAGAATCGCGATGATCGCCGCGAACGCCATGACCTGCGGCAGACCGATGTACTGCGACAGGTTGGCGCTGCCGTCGGTGAAGCTGACGAAGAACTCGTCGAGCCGAGGCAGCAGGGTCGCCTGCACCACCAGGTAGATGAGGAGGTACGACACCACGGTGACGATGGCCATGGCCACCGCGGCGAGGAACGAGAGCTTAACGGCCGACCAGAAGTCGATGTAGACGAGGCGCAGTCGCACCTGCTTGGCCGGGGTCTTGTGAGTCGACTTCTTCGCCAGCTTGTCAGCTACCGTGCTCATGCGTCAGTACTTTCCTCAGGGGTCTCGGGAGCGGAGGCACCGGCCTCGTCCGAAAGGGCGGGCTCCGCAGTCGTCTCCGTCGTCTCGGCCAGGTTCCGCTCCGCGTTCCGGGCAATCGCGATGATGCGGTCATCGCCTCCTGCACGGGCGAAAACGACACCCATCGTGTCGCGTCCCTTGGCGGGCACCTCGGCCACGGAGGAGCGTACCACCTTGCCACTGGCAAGAACCACAAGGACCTCGTCGCCCTCGGAGACCATCATCCCGCCGGCCAGCACGCCTCGATCGTCGGTCAGACGAGCCACCTTGATGCCCAGTCCGCCGCGGTTCTGCATGCGGTACTCGGTGACCGCGGTGCGCTTGGCGTAGCCGCCCTCGGTGACGACGAAGACGAATTCATCGTCCTTGGCGACGGATGCCGAGAGCAGACTGTCGTTCTCGCGGAACTCCATGCCCTTCACTCCCGAGGTCGAACGACCCATCGGACGCAGTGTGCTGTCGGTCGCGGAGAAACGCAGCGACATGCCGTGACGGCTGATCAGCAGGATGTCGTCGCCCTCGTCGACGAGCAGGGCGCTGACGAGCTCGTCGGCGGTCCCACCCTCGGAATCATCGCCCTCGTCGCCGCCCTGGCCGCGGAGCTTGATCGCGATGACGCCACCCTGACGGTTCGTGTCGTATTCGGTGAGTCGCGTCTTTTTCACGAGACCATTGCGCGTCGCGAGCACCAGGTAGGTGGCGACGTTGTAGTCGCGGATATCGAGGATCTGGGCGATCTCCTCATCGGGCTGCAGCGCGAGAAGGTTCGCGACGTGCTGCCCCTTGGCATCCCGACCGGCCTCGGGAACCTCGTACGCCTTCGAGCGGTATACGCGGCCCTTGTCGGTGAAGAACAGCAGCCAGTGATGCGTGGTGGTGACGAAGAAGTGCTCGACGACGTCGTCGGCGCGCAGCTGCGCCCCTTTCACGCCCTTGCCGCCGCGGTGCTGCGAGCGGTAGTTGTCGCTGCGCGTGCGTTTGATGTAGCCGTCGCGAGTGACCGTGACGACCATCTCTTCCTCGGCGATGAGGTCCTCGATCGAGACGTCGCCGTCGAACCCGTGCAGGATCTCGGTACGTCGGTCGTCGCCGAAACGGTCGACGATCGCGGTGAGCTCGTCGCGGATGATGGTGCGCTGGCGCCCGGGTGTGGCGAGGATGTCGTTGTAGTCGGCGATGCGGGCTTCGAGGTCGGTCGCCTCGTCGACGATCTTCTGCCGCTCGAGAGCCGCCAGACGGCGCAGCTGCATGTCGAGGATGGCCTGCGCCTGTATGTCGTCGATGTCGAGGAGCTTCTGCAGGCCCTCGTTGGCATCCTGCGCCGTCGGCGAACGACGGATGAGGGCGATGACGTCGTCGAGCGCGTCGAGCGCCTTCAGGTACCCGCGCAGGATGTGCATGCGCTCTTCGGCCTTGCGCAGGCGGTAGCGCGTGCGCCGCACGATGACCTCGACCTGGTGGTCGATCCACAGACTGATGAATCCGTCGAGCGACAGAGTGCGCGGCACTCCATCGACGATCGCAAGCATGTTGGCGCCGAAGTTCTCCTGCAGCTGCGTGTGCTTGTACAGGTTGTTCAGCACGACCTTGGCCACGGCGTCGCGCTTGAGCACGACGACGAGGCGCTGGCCGGTGCGGCCGGAGCTCTCGTCGCGAATGTCGGCGACGCCCGTGATCTTGCCCTCGCGGGCCAGGTCGCCGATCTTGACCGCGACGTTGTCGGGGTTGACCTGATAGGGCAGTTCGGTGATCACCAGGCACGTTCGGCCCTGGATCTCTTCGATGTTGACCACGGCGCGCATCGTGATCGATCCGCGGCCCGTGCGGTACGCATCCTTGATGCCGCGTGTTCCGAGGATCTGCGCACGGGTGGGGAAGTCGGGGCCCGGGATGCGCTCCATGAGCGCCTCGAGCAGCTCCTCGCGCGTGGCATCCGGGTTTCCCAATGCCCACAACGCGCCGGCGGAGACCTCGCGGAGGTTGTGCGGCGGGATGTTCGTGGCCATGCCGACGGCGATGCCGACCGAGCCGTTGACCAGGAGGTTCGGGAAGCGCGACGGTAGGACCGTCGGTTCCTGCGTCTGGCCGTCGTAATTGTCCTCGAAGTCGACGGTCTCCTCTTCGATGTCGCGCACCATCTCGAGCGCGAGAGGGGCCATCTTGGTCTCGGTGTACCGGGGGGCTGCGGCGCCCTGGTTGCCGGGCGAGCCGAAGTTGCCCTGACCGAGAGCAAGGGGGTAGCGCAGCGACCACGGCTGCACGAGTCGCACGAGGGCGTCGTAGATGGGAGCGTCACCGTGCGGGTGGTAGTGCCCCATGACCTCACCGACGACACGAGCGCACTTCGAGAACGACTTGTCGGGGCGGAAACCTCCGTCGTACATGCCGTAGATGACACGGCGGTGCACGGGCTTCAGGCCATCGCGGACGTCGGGCAGCGCGCGTCCGACGATGACGCTCATCGCGTAGTCGAGGTAGCTCCGCTGCATCTCGAGCTGCAGGTCGACCTGGTCGATCCGACCGTGGTTGTGTGCGGGCGCGTCGCGAACGTCGTCGGGCTCGGGAGTGGTGTCGTCAGCCATGGGTTCTCAGTTTCGTGTGCGTCGTCGTGCGAGATCAGATGTCGAGGAAGCGGACGTCTTTTGCGTTGCGCTGGATGAAGCTGCGTCGCGACTCGACGTCCTCCCCCATGAGCACCGAGAAGATCTCGTCGGCCGCGGCGGCATCGTCGATCGTGACCTGCTTCAGCGTGCGCGTCTGCGGATCCATGGTCGTCTCCCACAGCTCGTGGTCGTTCATCTCGCCCAGACCCTTGTAGCGCTGGATGCCGTTGTCCTTCGGGATGCGTCGACCGGACGCCTGCCCGTCGACGATCAGTGCATCGCGCTCCCGGTCGCTGTAGGCGTACTCGTGCGCGTGGTTCGACCACTTGAGGCGGTACAGCGGCGGCTGGGCGAGGTAGACGTAGCCCGCTTCGATCAGTCCGCGCATGTAGCGGAAAAGGAGCGTGAGCAGCAGCGTGGTGATGTGCTGGCCGTCCACATCGGCATCGGCCATGAGCACGATCTTGTGGTACCGAGCCTTGGTCATGTCGAAGTCTTCGCCGATCCCGGTGCCGAAGGCCTGGATCATCGCCTGGACTTCTTTGTTGCCGAGTGCGCGGTCGAGGCGAGCCCGCTCCACGTTCAGGATCTTGCCGCGCAACGCCAGGATCGCCTGGGTGTGCGGGTCGCGCCCCTGCACGGCCGAGCCGCCGGCCGAGTCGCCCTCGACGAGGAAGATCTCGCTGATGGAGGGATCCTTCGAGGTGCAGTCCTTGAGCTTGTCGGGCATCGCCGCGGACTCGAAGACGCTCTTCCGTCGGGCGGTCTCGCGCGCCTTGCGCGCGGCCAGACGGGCGGTGGCGGCGTCGACCGCCTTGCGGATGATGTTCTTCGCCTGGCCCGGGTTGCGATCGAACCAGTCGCCGAGCTTGTCGCCCACCACCTTCTGCACGAAGGCACGTGCCTCGGTGTTGCCGAGCTTGGTCTTGGTCTGTCCCTCGAACTGGGGCTCGGACAGCTTCACGGAGATGACGGCGGTCAGACCCTCGCGGATGTCGTCGCCGGTGAGGTTGTCGTCCTTCTCTTTCAGCAGGTTGTTCGCTCGCGCGTAGCGGTTGACGAGAGTCGTCAGCGCGGCACGGAAGCCCTCTTCGTGAGTGCCGCCCTCATGCGTGTTGATCGTGTTGGCGTAGGTGAAGACGTTCTCGGTGTAGGCGGTCGTCCACTGCATCGCGAGTTCGAGCGCGATGTGACGCGTGGTGTCCTCCGACTCGACCTCGATGATCTCGTCGTTGACCACGTCGGCCTTGCGTACGCGGTTGAGGTGCTCGACGTAGTCGACGAGACCCCGCTCGTAGAGGAACGAGTCGTGGCGGGCCCCCGTGACCTCCTCGCCGGGTTCACCCTCGGTGATCACGGACTGCGGCCGTTCGTCGCGGAGGCTGAGACGCAGCCCCTTGTTGAGGAACGCCATCTGCTGGAAGCGTGTGCGAAGGGTGTCGTAGTCGAAGTCGACGGTGTCGAAGATCGTGGCATCGGGCCAGAACGTGATCGTCGTGCCGGTCTTCTCGCTCTCTTCACCCATCTCGAGAGGGGCGAGAGGAGTACCGCCATCGCGGAACGACTGCCGCCACACGTGCCCCTGCCGCTGCACCTCGACCTCGAGACGTGTCGACAGGGCGTTCACCACCGACGAGCCGACGCCGTGCAGGCCGCCCGAAACGGCATAGCCGCCGCCGCCGAACTTGCCACCCGCGTGCAGGACGGTGAGCACGACCTCGACGGTCGACTTGCCCTCGGTGCGGTGCATGTCGACCGGGATGCCGCGGCCGTTGTCGATCACGCGGACGGCGCCGTCCGTGAGGATCGTGACATCGATCGTGTCGCAGTAGCCCGCGAGCGCTTCGTCGACGGAGTTGTCGACGATCTCCTGAACGAGGTGGTGCAACCCGCGTTCGCCCGTCGAGCCGATGTACATGCCGGGGCGCTTACGGACGGCCTCGAGACCCTCGAGCACCTGGATGGCGTCTGCCCCGTACTCGTTGGGAACCTTCGCGGGAGTCTTCGCTTCGGGTTCCTCGGAAACGCTGTCGGGGGTTTCGGACGTCATGGGTTCGCGCGCTCCAGATCGGTTCGTCGGAACCTCCATCTTATCGCGCCGGGACCCTCGAAACGGTGTGTGAGGCCCAACGCGGGCAGAAATCGAACCGAGTCGGGACGGATCATGGCCTAGCCGTAGGTATCGCGCGGACCGCGCCCTGGAACGGCTCTGGGCCCCCATTTCCAAGAGGGGACGTCCGGCCCGACGAACCGGATCGCCTCGACACCCGCCTCGGGGAAGCGTCGAAGGATCTCGGAAAGGATGTGCGCGCGCATCAGTTGCAGCTGTTTCGCCCATGCCGTGGAGTCGGCCTGAACGGTGAGGATGCCGGCATCCAGTGCGACCGGTCGGGTGTGTGCGGCCGTATCGACGCCCGCCACCTCGTCCCACGTGCGCACGAGGTCTTCGCGCGACAGCTGGGGCTCCCACCCGGCCGATTGCGTGAGCGCCGAGAGCACGTCGCCGAGTCCACGCGGGTCGCGACCGGGGGTGAAGGGCGCGTTCTCGCCGTCGTCCGCACGCCGCCGGCGCTTCTTCTTGCGGTAGGGGCTGGGCTCGAGGCCGCGCAGACGCAGGTAGGTCGACATCGTCTCGGGCAGTTCGGACTCGTCACTCATCGCCCGGCTCCACGATGCGGCCGGCGTCGACCCGCACCACGTGCGCCCGCAGGGCATCCGGGACGTCTTCTTCGACAGCCGAGGTGACGATCACCTGTTCGTATCCGCCCGCGAGCTCTGCCAGACGCGTTCTTCGGCCGGCGTCGAGCTCGGCGAACACGTCGTCGAGGATCAGCACCGGGTCACCCAGTCGCGACTCCGCTCGCAGAATCTCGGCGGAGGCCAATCTGAGCGACAGGGCCACCGACCACGATTCCCCGTGCGAGGCGTATCCCCGGACGGGAAGCCCGCGCACCTCGAGCACGAGATCGTCGCGATGCGGTCCGACCAGGGTGAGCCCGCGCTCCAGCTCCGCCGAGCGCCGCGCAGCCAGAGCGGCGCGGAACTGGTCGGCCAGGGGCCCTGGAGAGCCACCGCCTGCCGCGGAGTCACCCTCTTCGGGGTCTCCGCCGCCCACCGACAACGCCCAGGACAAATGCGGTTCGTGATCGGCGCCCGCGATGGCGGCGTAGGCCTGGGCGACCGGTTCGGAGAGAGCGGATGCCAATGCCAGCCGCGCCTCGATCACCTCGGTGCCGAGGGTGATGAGCTTGTCGTCCCACACGTCGAGCGTGCTGAGTGAGTCGCCGCGCAGACCACGAGCCCGTGCGGACTTCAGCAGAGCACTGCGCTGACGCAGAACGCGGTCGTAATCGCCGAGCACTGCCGCCATGCGCGGTGTGCGTTGCACGATCAACTGGTCGGCGAAGCGGCGTCGAGCCGAGGGATCGCCGCGAACGATCTGGAGGTCTTCGGGAGCGAACAGCACCACCTGCGCGTAGCGCGGGAGCTCGGTGGTGCGGACGTTGACGCCGTTGACGCGGGCCTTGTTCGCCCCCTGACGGTTGAGCTGCAACTCGAGGAGAACGCTGCGCTCACCGTGGACGAGCCGCGCGCGCACGATCGCGGCATCCGTGCCGTCTCGAACCAGGGGCGCGTCGCTGGACACGCGGTGCGAGCCGAGTGTGGCGAGATATGCGACGGCTTCGACCAGGTTGGTCTTGCCCTGACCGTTGCGGCCGATGAACACGTTGGCCCCGGCGGAGAGCGCGACATCGGCGCCCGCGTAATTGCGGAAGTCCTTCAGTCCGAGCTGCTCCACGATCACCGAGTCAGACTACCCGCCAGCTCGGACACGGCAGCGGGGCCCGACTCAGCGCAGCAGCAGGTTGGGCTGCAGCAGGTACTTGAACGAACCCTCGCCGCCCTTGTCGACGGACGTCTGCGGGGTGACCAGCACCGGGCTCAGCTTGTTGGCGTTGTCGCTCGATGTGAAAGTGATCCGCGCGAACTCGCTGCGGACGGCGCCGAGAGACTCGAGCAGGTACTGCGGGTTGAGTCCCAGGGTGACCTCGTCGCCCACGAGCGTCGCATCGACGGACTCCGTCGCGCGCGCCTGCTCGGTGCCGGAGGCATCCATCGAGACGCCGTCGGGGCCGAAGGTGAAGCGCAGCGGTGCCGAGCGGTCGAGTACGAGCGCGACACGGCGAACGGCTTCGGCGAGCTCGGCGGTGTTGACGACGCTGTGGTGCTCGGTCTGCGCGGGGAACAGGCGGCGCACGGGCGGGAAGTTGCCCTTGATCAGCAGCGAGGTGACCGTCTTGTTGCCCGACGAGAACGCGATGATCTCGCGGTCCCCCGAGCCGGAGAACGCGATCGAGATGTCGCCGCCGTGCGCGAAAGTCTTGCCGACTTCCTGCAGGGTGCGAGCCGGGACCAGAGCGGTGGTCGTCTCATCGGATGCGGCGGCGCCGCCGTCCCAGGGAATCTCACGTAGCGCGACGCGGTAACGGTCCGTCGCGACGAGGCTGAGCTGTGTGCCGGTGACCTCGAGCTGCACGCCGGTGAGCACCGGGGTGACGTCATCGCGCGACGCGGCGAAGGCCACCTGCGCGATGGCCGTGGCGAAGTCGTCGGCGGGGACGAGGCCGGACTCACCCGTCACCTCCGGGATCGCGGGGTATTCCTGTACCGGCATGGACGCGAGAGTGAACCGCGCCGACCCGCAGGACAACAGGATTCCTCCGTCGTCGTCGACGGTGATCTGGATGGGCGCATTCGGCAGACGGCTGGCGATGTCGCTCAGGAGCCGACCGTGGACGAGGATCGTGCCCGGCTCGTCGACTGTTGCTTCGATCGTCGTCCGTGCGGACGCCTCGTAGTCGAAGGCGGCGAGTGTCAGTCCCTGCGCGCCGGCTTCGATCAGCACGCCGGCGAGGATCGGCTGCGGGTTGCGCTGGGGCAGGAGCTTGACCACGAACGAGACGGCATCGCTGAACACATCGCGATTGACGTGGAACTTCACGGGTGCTCCCTTGATGGCGGGTATGGCTTACCCATGCTAGTGCCCCCTTCGCGGCCGCCACGTCGGACGCTTCCTGCACGGCAAGGTCATCGAATGTGCCTTAACAAAGAGATGGAGTCTTCATCTTGTTAACCGCTGTGGAGACTGTGGATAACTCTCGGGATCCGTGTTAACAGCAGGGAAGCGAGCGTCTCCGCCCTGTGGAGGGGCTGCGGAAAGTGTGTGGTGTTAACAGAGCGAGTCCGTCAGCGGTCGGTCGGCTCCTCCACAGGGTCAGGCCGGTCGTACACATGTCGTCCGCAGGAAAGAGGAGTTATCCACAGGTTTTCCACACTGTGAAGAACCTTCTGGGAACACCCCTCCTACAACGGCTATAAGCCCGATGAGACGGCGAAAACGAAGACGGGGCCCGATTCACGTCAGTGAATCGAACCCCGTCGGGAGATGGCGTCTCAGCGCATGCGTCCGAGCTGGCTCGTGATCTCCGAGACCTGGTTGAAGATCGATCGACGCTCTTTCATCAGGTCGCTGATCTTCTTGTAGGCGTACATCACGGTGGTGTGATCGCGGTTGCCGAACAGCTGCCCGATCTTGGGCAGAGAGAGGCTGGTCCGCTCGCGACAGAGATACATGGCGATCTGTCGAGCCGTCGCCACCGCTTGAGAGCGGCTGGACCCGTAGAGGTCGTCGACCGACAGCTTGAAGTACTGCGCCGTCGCGGTGATGATGTCGGTCGGCGAGATGACGTTGGCGTCGTCCTGGTCGATGATGTCGCGCAGGACCGTCTGCGCGAGCGACATGTCGAGGGTCGAACGGTTCAGGCTGGCGAACGCCGACACCCGGATGAGCGCACCCTCGAGTTCGCGGATGTTCGACGACACCACGGTCGCGATGTACTCGAGGACGTCGTCGGGGATGAGCAGTCGCTCGCTCTGCGCCTTCTTCCGCAGGATCGCGATGCGTGTTTCGAGGTCGGGCGCCTGAACGTCGGTGATCAGACCCCACTCGAAGCGGCTGCGCATGCGGTCTTCGAACCCGGTCAACTGCTTGGGCGGGAGATCGCTCGTGATGACGACCTGTTTGTCGTGATCGTGCAACGTGTTGAATGTGTGGAAGAAGGCTTCCTGGGTCTCGGCGCGTCCCTGCAGGAACTGGATGTCGTCGATCAGAAGGATGTCGACCTCGCGGTACCGCGCTTGGAACGCCGAGCCGCGGTTGTTGGCGATGGAGTTGATGAAGTCGTTCGTGAACTCCTCGCTCGAGACGTACCGCACGCGGATGCCGGCATACATGCTCGCGGCGTAGTCGCCGATGGCGTGGAGCAGATGTGTCTTTCCGAGGCCCGAGTCCCCGTAGATGAACAGCGGGTTGTACGCCTTTGCCGGGGCCTCGGCGACGGCGACGGCGGCTGCGTGCGCGAAGCGGTTGGACTGGCCGATGACGAAGTTGTCGAAGGTGTACTTCGGGTTCAGGCGCGTGTCGTTGCGCGACGCGGGCACGATCGGCTCAGGTGCCTGGTCGATGACGTTCGAGTGCACGGCGATCGTCGGCGAGGACGGGCTGCGGTCCCCGGCGGGAGCGCTCGGTGCGCGGTGGGACTCGACGATGTCGGGATTGACCACGACGCGGAACGTCCCGACATCGGGATCGCTGCCCTGCACCTGCGCGAGGGCCTCGAGGATCGAGGCGCGCATGCGCTTGTTGAACTGTGCAGCGGTGAGATCGTTGGGAACGTCGAGGTAGAGCGTGCCGCCCATGACGCCCTGCGGAACGGCCAGGTTCAAGAAGCCGTGCAGTTGCGGGGTCACGCGGTCGTCGGTGAGAAGCTGGTCCAGCACGGCCGACCAGACGGGGACATCCGGTACTTCGTGCAAAGACATATCCCCTCCGGGATCTAGACGCGACGGGTGATCGACGAGTCGCGTCGAACCTGTGGATAACTTCCGGGGCCACGCTAGTTCGCGGCTCTCACGGAGCAAAATCCACTGTAAGACCCGGCCGCGTGTCTTTGCCATGCTTGTGGACAACGCCTGGGGATAATGGGCGGTCGCCTTCCCGGTTTGAGTTAACGCCGCTCGCGACGTAGCCTTAGTCGGTTGACTTATGCCTATACGGCAGTCCCGACCCCGTCCCCGGCAGAAGAGCATCGGGCGACACCACCTCCGGAGTGACCCATGAGCAAGCGCACCTTCCAGCCCAACAACCGCCGCCGCGCCAAGAAGCACGGCTTCCGTGCCCGCATGCGCACCCGTGCCGGCCGCGGCATCCTCGCGGCGCGTCGCGCCAAGGGCCGCACCGAGCTCTCGGCCTGACAGACCCGGTGCTCGCGAAGCCGAACCGACTCACCCGCGGATCGGACTATAAAGCCACAGTCCGACGGGGTTCTCGTTGTGCCGGAGCGCACACCGTGACCTACGTCGGGACGTCGCTCGAGACCGGCGTACCGCGTTTCGGCTTCATCGTGAGTCGCCAGGTCGGCTCCGCCGTCACCCGCAATACCATCCGCCGCCGTCTGAAGGCGGTGTGCGCCGAGGCGCTCCCGTCTGTTCGCGGGGGCGCCTCGATCGTCATCCGCGCTCTTCCCTCCGCGGCGACGACCGATTACGCGACTCTCCGCGCCGATGTGGTGCGCTGTCTCGAGCGGAAAGCGTCGGCATGAGTGCCTCGACACTGCCGATGTCGGCCACCGGGTCCGGCCGGCTCACGGCCGGCGCCGTCATGGCATCCGTACCACTCCTCCCCCGCAACGCCGGTCTCGCTGTGCTCCACGCGTACCGGTCGACGATCTCGCACGTCTACGGCGACGTGTGCAAGTACTACCCCTCCTGCTCCGCCTATTCGGTGGGCGCCGTGCAGCAGCATGGACTCGTGAAAGGCGTCGCGTACACCGCCGCCCGTCTCGCACGGTGTCATCCCTGGGCTCAGGGTGGCATCGACGACGTCCGTCCTCACCGGGCCTTCCGTCACGAACTCACTCGGCACGGATTCGTCGTGCCCGCCCGAAAGGACTGATCGTGCAATTCGATCTCATTGGGACCATCCTGTGGCCGCTGAAATGGGCGGTGGAGCTCGTGCTGGTGGGGTGGCACTCTCTCTTCACCGCGGTGGGGATGCCACCCGCAGCCGGTCTCACGTGGGTGCTGTCGATCGTCGGCCTGGTGCTCATCGTCCGTGCCGCCCTGATCCCGCTCTTCGTCAAGCAGATCAAGAGCCAGCGCAAGATGATGGAGATCGCTCCGGAGCTGCGCAAGGTCCAAGAGAAGTACCGCGGCAAGAAGGACCAGCTCTCTCGAGAGGCCATGAGCCGCGAGACCATGGCGCTGTACAAGAAGCACGGCACCACGCCGGTGTCGAGCTGCCTCCCGCTGCTGGTCCAGATGCCGATCTTCTTCGCGCTCTTCAGCGTGCTGAACGACGTGTCGAAGCACGCGAACAGCAACCAGGGTGGTGTGGGGCTCCTCACCCCGGAACTCACGCGAGAGTTCTACGATGCCCGTCTGTTCGACGTGGCGTCCATGCACGTCAACCTGGTGACCGCGTGGGGTCAGCCCGACGGTCAGGTGACGGTCGTCATCCTTCTGGCGCTCGTCGTGCTCATGATCGCGTCGCAGTTCTTCACGCAGCTGCAGATCATCTCGAAGAACCTGTCGCCCGAGGCCAAGACCGGTCAGGCGTACCAGATGCAGAAGATCATGCTGTACATCCTGCCGCTGGCTTTCATCTTCTCGGGTGTCTTCTTCCCGCTGGGTGTCGTGATCTACTGGTTCGTCAGCAACCTGTGGACGATGGTTCAGCAGTTCATCGTGATCCGTGAGATGCCGACTCCCGGCTCCGACGCGGCGCTCGCTCGCGAAGAACGCCTCGCCCGCAAGGGCAAGGCCATCGACGCCTCGGGCAAGGTCGTGCCGATGGAGAAGTACCAGGCGGAACAGCAGCGTCTTCTCGAGGAGGCCGAGCGCGCACGCGCGGCCGCACCGAAGCGTCAGCAGCCCGTGGGGAAGCAGCGCGCGAAGAAGCAGCAGTCCCCCAAGAACACCGGAGCCGCGGGCAAATCCCCCGGTGGCGCCGGGTCCGCACCCACCTCCTGACATCCGGAGATCATGATGACGACGTCCGATCAGATTGCCCCCGAGCAGACCGTTGCCACCGAAGAGCAGCTCGAGCAAGAGGGTGATATCGCCGCCGACTACCTTGAGGGCTTGCTCGACATCGCGGACATCGACGGCGATCTTGCCATGGACGTACGCGCGGGTCGCGCGTACGTGTCGGTCGAGGCCGATGACGCCGACTCGCTGTCCAGCCTCTCGCACCCCGACACCGTGCAGGCGCTGCAGGAGCTGACGCGTCTGGCGGTGCAGAGCTCAACCGGTCGATTCTCGCGGCTCATCCTCGATATCGGCGGGTCGCGCGATGCTCGCCAGCGACAGCTGGAGACCCTCGTCGATCGCGCGATCACTCGTCTCGAGGAGGGTGCCTCCCAGGCATCGCTGCCGGCGATGTCGAGCTACGAGCGCAAGCTCGTGCACGACATCGCGGCGGATCGCGGGTATGCCTCGGAGTCGTTCGGCGAGGGTGCCGATCGCCACACCGTCTTGCGTCGGGGCTGAGGCCCGCATGCCCGAACAGCTCGAAGCGGAGCCCGCCGCCGCCGCGCAGCTTTTCGGCGGACGGATAAGCGTGGCGCGGCAGTTCACGTCGAACCTCGCCGCGCATGGTGAGGAACGCGGGCTGATCGGGCCGCTGGAGGTACCGCGGCTTTGGACGCGTCACATCCTCAACAGCGCGATCGCCGCGCCGTTCTTCGGCGGTGCGGCCGTCGACGTGGGATCGGGCGCGGGACTGCCGGGACTCGTCCTGGCCATCGCTCGGCCGGACGTCGAGTGGACGCTCATCGAGCCGATGGAGCGCCGGACGACGTGGCTGTCGGAGCAAGTGGCGGAGTTGGGCCTCGCCAACGTGACGGTCGAGCGCATGCGCGGTGAGGAATGGTCGCGGGGTCGGGTGTTCGACGTAGCCACGGCGCGCGCTGTGAGCGCCCTGCGCACGTTGCTCCCGTACACCGCTCCCCTGGTGCGACCGGGAGGAACGCTCGTCTTCCTGAAGGGAGCGAACGTCGCTGCCGAGATCGATGCGGCAGCAAAGCAGATCCGGTCGTACGGGCTGACGGACGTGACCGTACAGATCGTCGGCGAGGGCGTCTTGGATGAGCCCACCCGGATCTTCCGAGCGACGGTCTCGCGTTAGTAGACACGTATACATGTGAACGCGCGTGGCGGATTTTTGTTCGCGTCACCGGGTTAGTCCTCCCGCCGCGTCGAGTCGTACGCTCAACCCGGGCTCCCGGGGATGGGGTCGGATGGCCTTGCGAGTGAGATCGACGAGCGGTTCGTCGGCTGTGCGTCATGAGTGACCCGCGCTCGTGCGCGTGGATGTCCGCGGTGAGGACCTCGCCGTGTGGTGCGTAGTCGTGTGCGGGGAGCGCGGTACGGTGTGGCGGTGATCTGGAAATGGTCCCCGAGGCTTCTCGTCGAGTACCGTCCAGGGCGCTCTGCATGGCATGCCGTTGAGGGATCCCGATCGGCGACTTGTCGGGTCCTGAGGCTCGATTGCGTAGCTTGTGAGCTGGCAATGAGTGTCGCGCGAGTTTCCCTTCGACCGAGGGCACCTGATCGCTGACAGGCGCAATCCGTTCATGACTGTAGCGATCCTGGTGAGGCGGGTCACGTCTCCCTGTGTTTCACGTGAAACAAACGACGGTCAGTCAGTGAGTTGCCTGGTGTCGATAGCTCGGGGAACGGTGGACCCAAGGCATCGATGAGACGTGGCGCCTACCCGGCCCGAATGTGACGGGTGTTTCAGCGTCAATGACAAAGTCCCCACGACCTCGCCGCCTCGCCGCGCTGAGAGTGTTATCTGCGGCAATGGTGTCGAGGGGATGGCCGCCAGGGTATCCGGTTTCTCGTGGTGTTCCCCCGAGATCCACCCGTGCCGTCGGTCTACCGGTGCGCACACTTGCGCGCGCAGCGTGACCGCGGTTGTGTCCTGTGGCGGTATGCGCCAGCGGATCGGAGCTCGTGCGCAGTGTCCGTCCTCATCAACGGCGTCATGTTCTGAATGGATGATGGGTGGGGGCCGTTCCGACACTTCCCGCGCTTGGTCGGGAGGTCCTGACGCGTTCGCGCGCCTTCTCTTCGTTGGAGCCTCCCGGCGTGGATTCCTTGTTAGAACCGACGCGGATCAATCGTGGCCTGACTCGAGCCAGTCGCGTGACTATCGCGGCATGAGGACGCGCCTCCCCATGCGTCCTCGGTGGATTCTCGGCGATCGCTCGCGCGACAACTCGCGTGGGAGAGGTTCAGCACAGAACGCAAAGTGAGAGGTTCGGCAAGGGTGAGCGCGATGGTGGCGCATGCACGCGACGACGTTCGCCGCGGGTGCCGGACCCACACGGAATGCTGTAGCTGCTCGGACCGTGTTGTCAGTCCGTCCGACGTATGCAGCGTGGTAGCCCGCGATCGATGACGGTGTGGTCACGACGCGACCGTCACGGTCAGAGCTCACCTGCCGCCGGACCCCCCGTCGGCGCTGCAGCGCTGTGACTCGAGGGTCCGGAGACGACGGGGATGATCCCGCCCAAGCGCAGCTGCTGACGGAGCGCGCGGGGCGAAGAGCGCGTACCAGGCCGTCGCTCGCCGCACGTGGGACGCGTCGACACCACGTCAATCGCCGATGATCTTCCCCGTTACGGGGTCAAGTAGATCGACGAAGTACTCGGCATGGTTCACATCGTGGAGTTGCCATCGTGTGTCTCCCACGACCGTGTGGGGTGGGCTGGGTGCTTGATCCAAGCGCGGGAGGTATGGGGGGCGGTGAAGCTCACAATGAGGGCTTCAGTGACCGACCCTTGCCCTCGTGTACCGGTCAGTGATCGTGCAGCGCTCGTAAGCAGCTCCCCCCCTGCTCGGTCGAGATGCAGGGTCGAGGGCGACGCACGAGTACCAGTTGCGGTCTCGCGCATGTCCATGGACCCGGGTGACGACGGGGCGTCTGCACGAGTGGTGGCATGCCGAATCCTCGATGAACGTGTAACGCAGGGCCAAGTCACCGATCAGTTCACGCTCCACAGTGGGTCCTACTCACCGGCAGGGGTCAGATGGGGAGGCAGATTCGGACCATCGCGCGTTTCACGTGAAACATTGACGCAACGACGTAGACGAGGTCGGCCGGCAAAAGCAGCGGAAGTGGGGGTGCGCCGTCCAGCTGACGGCTTTGCCTGTGGATGTGGAGCCTCAGCTGACCTGGCGTTGATCGACGCACTCTCCAGATGACGGACGTGACCATTCTGCGCACTGTTCCACGTGAAACATCGGGAGCATCGGAGAGTGTGCACTAAGCCCGCTCCCCCGACCTTGTGGGCGCCTCCATCGGAGTACAGCGTCGGTCGATATCGAGCGCATCAGTGGTCGCGCGAACGGAATGGCACCATGTGGTGCGTAGGTGCGAGTGTAGGACGCCGAAGCCTTGCGAGGTCATGACCACGCAGTCGACGAACAAGACAGGCGACCCAGCGGGTGGCGGACGGCGAAATGGGTCATCCTTGGAACAATCGGCGGCGTCATCCGAAGATCCCTTCCCGGCATGGAACGAAGGTCTTGGCGGCATGCGTTCCAAGCAATGCCTGGGGACGAGCGACGCAATGGCCTGCCATGGTTCGATTCGCCGCCGCACACATCCAAACTCTGTCAAGAGTCCGGGGCCCAGGGTGCTGACCGCTCGTGGCGTGCGGGTGTGCGTCGCCAGAGTGGCTTCACCCATGCAAGCCTGCAGTCTTACTGTCTGGGCTACCTGCCGTGCGCGGCGTTTCACGTGGAACATCGACTGAAACGCGGCTCGCGACGCCCATGACGCCTCGACTGCCCGGGGTACAAGCGAGCGGCTCAACGCAGGATTGCGCGAGGCGAGGTTGCAGGCAGAGCGCAGGACATAAGTAGCGGTGCAGTTTGGCGCTCGGCCAGAACGCTGGACGGCTTGGTCGGAGTTGGCGGGATCGACCGTCGCTGCGGCGCCTCCGAACGCACCCAGATTCCGCCAAGCGCTTACGTGGCGGGTGGCGAGCGGCGAAGGACCCGGGCACGGCTTGTGCGGGACGCACGTTAAGGCACAAGGGCGCGGGCGCGAGGCGTGAACTGTGGCCGCACGTGCGCGTGAGGCTCCGTGCCCACGTCGTGAGAGATGCATCACCGATAGCGGTGGTGTGTGGCGGCGCTGGATGTGGAGCCTGGTGGTGTCGGTGTCTGATGTGGGATGCGGGATCGCGTCGGGGGGGGCGAAGCGCGAGCCCGGAGTGCGCGGTGGGTGACATCGGATGTGGGTTCGGGTGCGCGGGGTGCGACGTCCGGGTCCGGGTGAGTCGTGTGGAACATGGGGGCAGGGTCCGGAGAGCGGCGCACGGCGGGCGGGTTGCGCGGCGTGTGGCGTGCGGGGCGTGGGATGACGGATGCCGGACGCCTGGTGCTGGATGCGACATCCGGTCGCCACGTCAGGGATGCGGGGTCCATGATGCTCCCTCGCCATACGGGTATACGGCCCGGGGTGTGGAGGCCCGTGGTCGGTGGTCCGTGGTCGGCGACTCGTAGTTCGTCGTCGGCGTTCCGTGGTCCCGGGGGTGTGGATCCGGATGAGGGGCTGCCGGCGACGGAATCCAGACTGCCCGGTCTCGAGCTACGGATGGCGGTGTATCGCCCGCGGCGAGCGGCCACGAACTCCTCGGGAAAGCCGGGAGCCGGGGGGCGTTGGATGACCCACGTCGGACGGGGCAGACTCTGAGGCGCCCCGTGTGCGAGGCGCCGACCGAGAGGCCGTGGAGCAAGTTTCAGACGCACACCACAGGCCTGGGGAACGAGCTCCCGATGCGGGCCACCCGCGCGCTCCGATATCGGTCGACGGTAGTGGAGTCGGCAGGACCGGTTTGGGTGGAGCGCATGGGCACGAGAGCGTCCGTAGGACAATCTCACGCGACCGATCGACGCATGAGGCGAAGCTGTGCTTGATCCGCCGTCCCGCTCTCCCGTTGGGCAGCGAGAGGGCGCACCCACCGCCGATAAGAGGCGAAATGAACGGTCCCAATCGGGCGACGTTCAGAGGCGTCACGATAGCCTCCCGACAAACCGAACAATCAGAACCCTCTACCCCACACCGTTTCGAGCCGGAGGGCCCCACTCTGACGCGAGAGACGTCAAGGACGCAGCTCGTCGACGCGGTGTTTCACGTGAAACATCCTCTCCTGGAACTGTTCACCTTTCCCGAGCCCCACGCCTATGGCAGAACGCCCCGAGGTGTCCCCGAGGTGTCCACGCGTGCCCGGACAGCCTTTCCGTCCCCGGACCAACCCCTGTCCCGCATACCAACCCGTAGCCCTGTTCCCGCCCCCCCAGCCTTCCTCACCACCCGCTCCTATACGCGGGGCTCCGGCGACGAAGGGGAATGTCGCACCCCGCGGGTAGACTGAGAGGGTTCGTGACGGTGAGAGGTGTTTCACGTGAAACAGTCCGGTGAGGCATCCTCATCTTTTTCGCTCGACGACTCTCCTATCGCTCGCGAGATCGCTGATCTCTCGGCACGGCGCCGTGCCCTGGAGGCAACTGAAGTGACTCTTACGGGACGCACTCGGGTTTTCACGGTGTCGAACCAGAAGGGTGGCGTGGGAAAAACCACCACCGCCGTCAACATGGCAGCAGCTCTCGCATCTCTGGGGGCTCGCGTTCTCGTGGTTGATCTGGATCCGCAGGGCAATGCATCGACGGCCCTCGGTGTCGCGCATCACGCTGAGACTCCGAGCATCTACGACGTCCTCATCAACGACGTCGCACTTGTCGACATCATTCAGGTGAGCCCCGAGTCCCCTCACCTCCTCTGCGCGCCCAGCACCATTCACCTGGCAGGCGCGGAGATCGAACTCGTCTCGCAAGTCGCCCGCGAGCACCGCCTGCGCGGCGCTCTGCGTGAGTACCTCGACATCAAGGACAACCACCTCGATTTCGTGATCATCGACTGCCCACCATCGCTGGGTCTGCTGACTATCAACGCGTTCACCGCGGCCGACGAGGTCATGATTCCGATTCAGTGCGAGTATTACGCGCTGGAGGGACTGAGTCAGCTCCTCAGCAGTGTGCAGATGATTCAGAAGCATCTCAACCCCAAGCTTCACGTGTCGACCATCCTGCTGACGATGTACGACGGTCGCACACGTCTTGCTCAGCAGGTCGCCGAAGAGGTCCGTTCCCACTTCAGTCACGAAGTGCTCGACACCGTCATCCCGCGGTCAGTACGCGTGTCCGAGGCGCCGAGCTTCGGTCAGACCGTCATCGCGTACGATGGCCAGTCAGCGGGCGCCATCGCCTACCGCGAAGCAGCGGTCGAAATCGTCGCTCGCGACACCACCGAAAAGGAATCCTGATGGCCAAGAGGACCGGTCTGGGCCGCGGTATCGGCGCGCTCATCCCCACCGCCGAACCGTCGGAGGCGCGGCCCGTCGACGTCTTCTTCCCTGGAGCATCCTCCGCGGACAAGGCGCACTCGTCACCGTCTCCGGACGCGTCGACTCCCGCGGACGGTGACCAACTCGTCACCGTTCCGGGCGCGCGCTTGATCCATGTCGACCCCGCGTCGATCGTGCCGAATCCTCGTCAGCCGCGTACGCACTTCGACTCCGATGATCTCGCAGAACTCGTGCACTCCGTGCGTGAGTTCGGTGTGCTGCAGCCTGTCGTCGTCCGCGACAAGGGCGATGGAACGTACGAACTCATCATGGGTGAGCGTCGCACGCGGGCCTCCCGCGAAGCGGGGCTGGCATCCATCCCCGCGGTCGTCCGCGAGACCGAAGACGAGTATCTGCTGCGCGACGCGTTGCTTGAGAACCTGCATCGTTCGCAGCTCAACCCGCTGGAAGAGGCATCGGCCTACCAGCAGCTGCTCGAGGACTTCGGTATCACCCAGGAAGAACTGGCGACCCGCATCGGACGCTCACGGCCGCAGATCAGCAATACCATTCGTCTGCTCAAGCTCCCGATTGCGGTGCAGCAGCGCGTCGCCGCGGGCGTGCTGAGCGCGGGCCACGCTCGCGCCATCCTTTCGCTGGACGACCCGAAAGAGATGCAGAAGCTCGCCGACAAGATCGTCAACGAGGATCTCTCCGTCCGCGCGGCCGAGGCCGCCGCGAAGATGCCAGGCGTGGTGCCCGTTCGTCACAAGCCCCAGGCCGGAGCACGTCAGATGGGGCTCGACAGCATCGCCGAGCGACTCGGCGATCGCTTCGACACAAAGGTACGAGTCTCGCTGACCGCTAAAAAAGGGCAGATCAGCATTGATTTCTCCTCGATCCAGGACCTGAATCGGATCCTCGCGACCCTCGGTGACGAGGGGTACACGGGCTGACGGCCGATCGCGGCGGGCGCGTCACGCGGTCGGCGAACAACCGAGCGACGCCGGTGCCGACGGCTCAACGTACGCTGGAATGGTGACAGCGAACGACGACACCACACGTCGCCGCGCCAGCCTCGAGCTGCTGCGCGCCGAGGCGTCCGATGAGTTGGCCGTGCTCGTCCACGAACGTCTCCGCGGGGGTGAAGACCCCTGGGACTTCATGGAAGACCTCCCGACCGTCGATGAGCTTGTGGTCCTCACCCTGCGGGCGGAGAACATCGCGGAGAACGGCGGTCAGCGACCCAACCGGTCGCGGAACTACCGTGTGCTCCGCCAGATCTCGCTCGACTACCCGCCCCTGACACGTGCCGTGTGGCGCATCCTGGGCGACGAAGAGCCTCACCGCCGCTGGGACACCAGTGTGCGCCTCGACGCGTCCTGAGGGCTCTCAGCACGCCGCCGGTTCGGTGGGCCCCCCGCCACGAGCAGGCGTGCCCCCAAGGGCCGCGGGAAGGGGGGTGTGGCGGCGTCTCTCCCCTTCACGTGACGGCGGCCTCGAACCCCGGACCGTCGCACCCGGGAACGCAGGGCAGGACCACGAGGCCAGCGGTCGCGCCCGCGGACGACGGCCGTGCGGTGTCGCGCGGGTGATGGCGCTCCGCCGTCCGTGGCGAAGCCGGATGAACCGCGCCGGCGGCCCGGGCGCACCGGTAGAGGAAGCGGCATCCCTGTCGGGGAACACTCCGGATCAGCCGGAGACGCGGCATCCGAGAAGCTCGAACATGCCGAAAGCCCCGAATCCGTACGGAGTCGGGGCTTTCGAAAAAACACGTGTCAGCCGATGAACGCGGCGAGGTCCTGCTCGAGCGCGAACTTGGGCTTGGCGCCGATGATGGTCGTCTTGACCTCGCCGCCCTGGAACACCTTCATCGCGGGGATCGAGGTGATCTGGTACTTCATCGCGAGGTCGGGGTTCTCGTCGACGTTGAGCTTGAGCACCGTGATCTTGCCGGCGTTCTCGTTCTGGATCTCGTCGAGCACCGGAGCGACCATGCGGCAGGGTCCGCACCACTCGGCCCAGAAGTCCACGAGCACGGGTCCCTCAGCCTGCAGGACGTCCTGCTCGAACGTGGCAGAAGTCGTCGCCTTGGCGGTCATTGCATATCTCCTTAGTTGGAAGCTTCAGTGTGTGAAAACGCCGGTGAGCGTGGATTTGTTCCTCAGACGACGGCGGCGTCCGGAAGCCCCTCCAGGGGGCTCTCCGACACGGCGGGCTCGCCGGCCTCGCCGCGCGCGGCGAGGAAGTGCTCCACGTCGAGGGCCGCGACAGTTCCGCTGCCCGCGGCGGTGATGGCCTGACGGTATGTCGGGTCGATCACGTCGCCGGCGGCGAAGACGCCCTCGACCGACGTGCGCGAGGAGCGACCGTCGACCCAGATGGTGCCCTGGTCGGTGAGCTGGAGCTTGTCGTGCACCAGGTGGGTGCGCGGGTCGTTACCGATCGCGACGAACAGCCCATCGAGGGGGAGCTCGCTCGTCGTGTCGTCGATGGTGGAGCGCAGACGCACGCCGTTGACGGCATCTTCACCGAGGATCTCGTCGACCGCACTGTTCCAGATGAACTCGATCTTGGGGTTCGCGAAGGCGCGCTCCTGCATGATCTTGGAGGCGCGCAGAGAGTCCTTGCGGTGGATGACGTAGACCTTCGACGCGAACTTGGTGAGGAAGTTCGCCTCTTCCATCGCCGAGTCACCGCCGCCGACGACGGCGATGGTGCGGTCGCGGAAGAAGAAGCCGTCGCACGTGGCGCACCACGACACACCTCGGCCCGACAGACGCTCTTCGCCCTCAAGACCCAGCTTGCGGTAGGCGGAGCCGGTGGCGTAGATGACCGAGACGGCCTCTTCGACCTTGCCGCTGCCGAGCGTGATCGTCTTGACGGGGCCGTCGAGCTGCAGCGAGACGACGTCGTCGTACAGGACTTCGGCGCCGAAACGCTCGGCCTGGGCCTGCATCTTGGCCATGAGGTCAGGACCCTGGATGCCGTCGGGGAACCCGGGGAAGTTCTCGACCTCGGTGGTGTTCATGAGGTCTCCACCGGCTTCGACGGAGCTCGCGACGACGAGGGGTTCCAGATTCGCTCGGGCGGCGTAGATGGCGGCGGTGTAGCCGGCCGGGCCCGACCCGATGATGATGACGTGACGCACGGTTGCGCCTTCCTCTCGTTGATTCCGTCGGATGAAACCCATGCTAGCCGCGGGGTATTCCACGGCCGCGGGGCTAGCGCTTGGGGAGGAACCGCCGGCCGAGCGCGAGCGCCGGCGCGAGCTCGGGAGTGCGGAACAGGGCGAGGATGCCGACGTACACGGCGAGGACGACGACGCCGATGATCCCGGCCCCCAGCGCACCGGCGAGCGGGTTCGACAGTGTCCATCCGGCATCCGCTCCGAGCAGCATCCACACGCCCCAGCCGGCCGCTGCCGACGGAAGCGCGGCGACGGCGAACTTGCCGAGAGTGAGGAGCCAGGATGCCGCGCCGATGCCTCCCAGGCGGCGGTGGAGCAGCACCGTCGCCACCACGACCTGGATCACACTGGCGATGGATTGGGTCAACGCCACCCCCGCTGCCAGCTCACCGCGCGGGAGAACCGCCCCGGCGAGCAGAGCACCCGCCACGACGAGCGCGCACTGCAGGACCGTGAAGGAGAACGGCGTGCGGGTGTCGTTGTAGGCGTAGAACGTGCGCTGCACGACGAAGAGGACGGCGAGGGGTACGAGGCACACGAGGAAGCACAGCAGGACGGGTGCCACCGCGGCGGCCTCGTCGGCGGAGCGGGTGAAGATGCGACTGGCCGGCACGGCGGCGGCGGCGAGGGCGGCGGTGGAGGCGACGATGAAGAACCCGAGGGTGCGGATGCTGCGGGAGATGTCGGTGCGGACGTCATCGTCCCTGCCGGCGGACGCATGCTCACTCAGCTGGGTGAAGTAGGGGGTTCCGATCGAGAGGACGATGATCGAATACGGCAGCATGAACAGCAGCCACGCGTTCTGGGACGCGAACATCGCGGGGTCCTCGCCGGATGCGCTGGACAAGACGTTGGACTGGACGATGCCGGCGAGCTGCCCGGCGACCACCATGAGGAACGTCCAGCCCGCCAAACGGCTGATGTCGCGCAGCCCCACGCCCTTCCACCGGAAGTCGGGACGCAGTGCGAGGCCCGCTCGTCGCCAGAAGAACATCAGCACGGCGGCCTGGACGACGATGCCCGCCGTGGCCGTTCCGGCGAGGACGGCGATCATCGTCGGCGTCCATGCCTCGACCTCGGCCTGCGGGCCGAAGAGGGCGATGAACGCGCCGAATCCGGCGATCGAGACGACGTTGTTCACGATCGGGGCCCACGTGTACGGGCCGAACACGCGTCGCGCGTTGAGGATCTCGCCGAGCAGCGCGTAGAGACCGTAGAAGAAGATCTGCGGCAGGCACCAGTAGGCGAACGCCGTCGACAGCGCGAGCTGGGCGTCGGTGAACTCGCTCGCGTACACCTGCACGAGCAGGGGCGCGGCGATCGTGGCGAGCACCGCTGCGGCGATGAGTCCGACGGTGCCGAGAGTGAAGAGCTTGGAGATGAAGGCCTGACCGCCGTCGGCATGCGCGGCCGCCTTGACGATCTGAGGGACGACGACGGCCGTCAGCAGACCCGTCGAGATGATCGCGTAGATGTTGTTGGGCAGCTGGTTGGCGACGGCGAACGCGTCGCCCGCGCCGCCGATCGTGCCGATGGCCGCGACCAGCACGATGCCGCGCACCAGGCCGATCACGCGCGACACGATGGTGCCGGCTCCGATGAGCACGCTCGCCCGTCCGATACTGCTCACGGGCGAAGGTCCTTATCGTCGGGTGCGGGGGTGAACTCGTCGGCGGACTCGGCCGGGCTGCGCCCGTCGGCATCCGGGTCCTTGACCCCGATGCCGTCGGTGGGGGTGTCGGCATCCGAGTTCTCGCCCTCGGCGCGGGTGCGGCGGCGACGCGCGATCGTCCGCACCACGCCGAGGCTGAGGAAGCCGACCACGAGCACGACGATCACGATCAGCCCGATGCTCTCCCACTCGGCGCGCACCTCGACATCGACTCGCTGCGGCGATCCGACCGGTTCGTCGGTGGGACTGTAGAGCTGGAAGTCGACGCTGACCTCACCGTTGGCGATGCGGGCCTCGACGGGCACTTCGACACGAGTATTGGCCGCGGCCTGCGCCTCGATCGTCGTACGGTCCTGCACGCGCAGGCGCGCATCGTCCGGGCGCACGGCGAGGACCACCGTCACCGGCCACGGCAGGTCGTTGCGCACCCAGGGCCGCAGCGGCGCACTCGAACTGACCAGCCGGAAATCGGACGACAGGATGCCGACGGAGTCCAACGTGGTCTGCGTGCCGGCGCGGTGGTCGGCGACGGCCTGGCGGGCGGCATCCCCCGTCCACGAGACGCTGATGACCTGCAGCAGCTCCGCTCGCTCGCGGCCGGTGAGCAGCTCGGGCTGCTCGAGGATCGTCGCGAACCGGTCGACCGCCTGCTCGTCGGAGACCAGCTCGCCCACCTCGGCCACGCGCGTCGCGTCGACGGTGGGCCCGGCCAACGAGATCTCGGATGCCGGCCGGCCAGCGACCTCGGCGAAGGTCGATGCGGTGAGCCCCGGCGCCGACGAGAGCAGGCCGAGCGTGGCGCGGAGGCTCCCGCGCGAGCGGTCGGTGCCGCGGTCGAGCATGGCCAGAACGGGTTGGTCCCCGGCCGCGGCGCGGGCGATCGCCAGATACCCCTGGGCGGCGGCCAGGGACGCTCCGCGGCGGGTCGCGTCGTTCTGGCCGGCCGCGGCGGCGAGGACGCGTGACACCTTGGCGTCGTAGACCGGGGTCGACACTCCCCCGACCGTCGCGGCGACGGGCCGGGCGCCGCCGGCCACGCTCGTGGAAGCGATCAGGACACGGGTGGGCTCCTCGGGCGTACCCAGGGCTGCCAGCGACGCCACCGTCTCGGCTCCTGCCGACCCCGTCGCCGGCCAGAAGATGTTCGGCGTCGCCGAGCCGATGTCGACCAGCGTGGACAGCGACGGGAAGGTCGTCTGCCCCGGGCTCGTGGAGGGAACCGGCTGAGGGCTCGAGACCGTGGACACCGCCGGCGCGGGACCGGTGAAGTCGGCTTCGGACATGTAGGACTGCAGCGAGATCGGACCCATCGGGGCGCTCAGGCCGGCCTGTAACTGTGCGGCGATGTCGGCATCGCCGAACTGCAGGGCGAACCGGTCGTTCGGGAGCGCGAGCAGGCGTTGCAGCCACGCCACGGCCGTGGGCGGTGCCGCGGAGCCGAGCACGCGGATCGCGGCGGGGATCGCCGGGTCCACCGCGAGGGTGGCGAGGGTGCCGTCCACGGCGTCGAGCTGAGCCGACAACGCACCGTCGACGGCCGTCAGCTCCGCCAGCTCGTTGCCGGTGAGCAGTCCCCGCGTCAGGGGGGCCGCGGTGATGGGCACGACCAGGGCGACCGGGGTCGCCGGGCCGTCGGCCGGGACGACGACCACGCTCGACGCGGTCAGGCCCGCCGCGGTCACCCGCACCGGGTACACCCCGGCGCCGCGCGACGAGAGGGCGGGATCGGCCGCGGGAACGGTCACCGTGCTCGAGCTCTGGGCGCCGGAGGCGGTGGCATCCACGGTCGCCGTCGCCACCTGCCGCAGGGTCTGTCCCGTCGCGTCGCCGCCGAGCCACCGGTCGAGGGAGGCGTCGTCGCCCAGGGGCGCAGACCCGATCGAGAGGGCGACCGGGGTCGGGGAGACGGCCGAGGACCCGGCCGAGAGGGTGACGACGACCGACAGGGGCTCACCCGGGCGCAGGATGCCGTTCGCTGCGGGCGCGGCCGAGAGCGACGAGGCTTCGGCCGACGGCGACGGATCGGGGGTCGCAGCGACCGCGACGGCCGACGGCAGGACCACGCCGAGGGCCAGGGCACCCGCGGCGAGGGTCGCCAGGAGCCGGCGCGCGAGGGGGCGCCGCAGCACGGGTGAGCCCGAAGGCGGGGAAGTTACGGTCATACGAGCGTCGGTGGCGCGAGGCGGCCTCGCACCGCGATGAGTCTAGGCCCGCGTCCCTTGAAGCCCCCCGATAGCCTCGCGCAGACGATTGAATGGACCGGTGCTCCCCGAACCCGAACCCCGCCTGTGCCACGCGCTCGCCGCCGACCTCCGTGCCGCGGGCTACACGAGCGTCGCTCTTCGCGAGGCCTGGGGGCCCCAGGCGGACGACGCCGTGGCCCGGGGCCTGCGTCGACCCGCGGAACGGGCACTCGGCGACCGTACCGACGCCCTCGCGGTGCTGGGGCGGTTGTGGGGACTCGGCCTCACCGTGCGCCCCGAGCAGGCGGCGGCCGCCCTCCCCAGCCTCGGTGTCGACGGGGCGGTCGCCCTCGGACTCGCGCGCACCGAGGGTGACGCCGTGCACCCCGCCGTCATCGTGCGGCCGCAGGCGTTCTCCGACGACGCCGGCGAGGTCGAGTGGTGGATCGCGAGCGACCTCGACGAGGCCGCCCTGCAGGGTCCGCTCCCCGAGGATCACGTGCTCGGCGTCGGCGGCGCCTCCCAGACACTCGCTCGCCTGCAGCTGACCCGCCGCGCGAGGACGGCTCTCGACGTCGGCACCGGGTGCGGCATCCAGGCCCTGCGACTGCGTCGTCTGGTCGATCACGTCGTCGCGACCGACATCTCCGAGCGGGCGCTGCGGTTCACGCGGCTGAACGCGCTGCTCAACGGCGTCGACGGCATCGAGACGCGGCACGGGTCTCTCTTCGACCCCGTGGTGGGCGAGACGTTCGACCGGGTGGCATCCAACCCCCCGTTCGTCATCACGCCCCGCGTCGAGGGAGTGCCGGCATACGAGTACCGCGACGGCGGCTTAGAAGGGGACGCGCTGGTGTCGGCGGTGATCGGCGGTGTCGCGGCTCATCTGTCTCCCGGCGGCGTCGCGCAGTCGCTCGGCAACTGGGAGTACCGCGAGGGGGAACCGGGCCTCGATCGCGTGCGCTCGTGGGTCGGCGAGGAGATGGACGCCTGGGTGATCGAGCGGGAGGTGCTCGACCCGCTCGCCTACGCCGAGCTGTGGGTGCGCGACGGCGGCACCGTGCCCGGTACGCCCGCGTACGCGCGGCTGATCGACTCGTGGCTGGAGGACTTCGCCGGTCGGGGCGTCACGGCCGTCGGCTTCGGGTACGTGCTCCTGCGCAAGCCCCTCGCCGGCGGCCCGACGCTCATGCGGTACGAGCGTGTCGCGGGCGGCGGGGAGGCTGCGTTCGGACCGCACCTGGCCGCCTGCCTCGCTGCACACGACCGGGCGGCGATGCTCGACGACGACGATCTCGCGGCGAGTGTGCTGCAGGTGGCGCCGGACGTCACCGAGGCGCGGCACCACCGCCCGGGCGAGGGTGATCCGTCGGTCATCGAGTTGCACCAGGGCGGGGGATTCGCGCGGCGGATCGAGGTCGATCCGGCCCTCGCCGCCCTGGTGGGCGCCTGCGACGGCGACCTGGCCGTCGGGGTGCTGATCGACGCGATCGCCCAGTTGATGGAAGTGGATGCCGCGCACCTGCGCGCCGACCTGCTCCCGCGCGTGCGCGAGATGCTGATGACCGGGTTCGTGGCGTTCGCGGACTGAGGCTGCGGCGGCGGCCGCGCGGCTCGCAGTTCCGGTGTTCCCGACACCCGGATGTCGAACGGCGGCCTCCGTGTGTTCTGGACACTCGCGGGGGTGGTGGCGGAGCGGCCGGTCGCTGTCGGTGGCCGCGGATAGGCTCGAAGGCATGCTGAACATGGCCGAGGGTCTCGCGCGCCTCGAGGAGCTCGCCGCGCACCCCGTCGTCGCCACCGTCGCCCGCGTCTTCGCCGATGCGGGGCGCGATCTGGCGATCGTCGGCGGTCCCGTGCGCGACGCCCTGCTGGGTCGCACCACCCACGACTTCGATTTCACCACCGACGCTCGACCCGACGAGATCCTCGCGCTCATCACGCCCGTCTCGTCGGCGCAGTGGGACATCGGGCGCGCCTACGGAACGATCGGTGCCCGCATCCGGGGCGAGCAGGTCGAGATCACCACGTTCCGTGCTGACAGTTACGACGGCGTCACCCGCAAGCCCACCGTCGAGTTCGGCGACACGCTCGAGGCCGATCTCAGCCGCCGCGACTTCACCGTCAACGCGATGGCTCTGCGCGTGCCCGCGCGAGCGCTCGTCGACCCGACCGGCGGCGTCGAAGACCTCATCGCCGGGCGTCTGCGCACCCCCATCGACCCCGCGGTCAGCTTCGGCGACGACCCGTTGCGCATGCTGCGCGCCGCCCGGTTCTCGTCGCAGCTCAACTTCACCGTCGACCCCGAGACGCTCGACGCGATCGCCGAGCTCCGCGGATCGCTCGAGATCATCAGCCCCGAACGCGTGCAGGCCGAGCTCGTGCGTCTCCTTCAGACGGACGACCCGGTCCGCGGCATCCGCGTGCTCGTGGAGACACGGCTGATCGAGGAGTTCCTCCCCGAGGTGCCGGCCCTGCGTCTCGAGGTCGACGAGCACCACCACCACAAAGACGTCTACGAGCACTCGCTCACCGTGCTGCGGCAGGCCATCTCGCTCGAGAAGAGCCGGCATCCGGATGCCGCTCCCGACGTGCCCCTCCGCCTGGCCGCACTCCTGCACGACATCGGTAAGCCCGCCACGCGGCGTCTCGAAGACGGCGGCGGTGTGACCTTCCACCACCACGACATCAAGGGCGCTCGGATGGCCCGCAAACGGCTGCAGGCGCTGCGCTTCGACGCGGCGACGACGACGGTCGTCACGCGCCTCGTCGAGCTGCACCTGCGATTCTTCGGCTACGCCGAGGGAGCGTGGACGGATGCCGCGGTGCGCCGATACGTGCGCGACGCCGGCGACGAACTGGAGCGCCTGCACATCCTCACGCGCGCCGATGTGACCACGCGTAACAAGCGCAAGGCGCAGCGCCTGGCATCCGCCTACGACGACATCGAGAACCGCATCATCGCCCTTCGCGAGCAGGAGGAGATCGACTCGATCCGCCCGGAGCTCGACGGCAACCGCATCCAGGAGGTGCTGGGGGTGAAGCCTGGCCGCGAGGTGGGCGAGGCCTACCGCTTCCTGCTCGACCTGCGCCTCGACGAGGGCGTCGTCGGCGTGGACGAGGCCGAGAAGCGCCTTCGGGAGTGGTGGGCCGCGCGGGGCTGAGCCCGCGCCCGCGCCCGATGTTCGGGTCGTGAATCGTGCGGACGGGGCGTGATTCGTGCGCCCCCACTCGCCGAATCACGCCCCGAGTCTCCGTGGCCTACTCCTCGGCGTCGCGTGACTGCTCCAGTGCGTCGATGACGAGGTGGGTGAGGTCGATGCTCACGATGCGCGGCTCGTCGCTCACGGGGTCACCACCTCGTCCGAGGTCGGCGTCGGAGTTTCTCCCACGGTGGGCGTCGGCGCCGGTGTCACGGTGCCTTCCGCGGCGGCATCCATCGACGGGGTCGAGGAGGGCACGGTATCCGCGGGCAGCGGCTGCACCCGCAGGAAGGGGAACGATGTTTGCGCGGCTTTGGCGAGGTCGTCCATTTCGTTCCACGTGACCTGGCCGTCTGGGATCTCCCGGAGGGGGAACACGTTCCACGCGTCGCTGCCACCCGGGATGAGGTACGGCACCGGCACGGGACCACCTCCCCCGAAGAAGTACGAGTCGTACCGCTGCGGTCCCTCATCGCGACCGACGGTCGTGAGCGGATCTCCGTCCTGGTCGAAGAGTTGCACCGCGGGAATCGGATTGCCCTCGGCGTCGAAGGCGTAGATGTTGCGGACCCGTTCGCCGTCGACCGCGAGGCCGGGGGTGTAGGGGATGACCGCCGAGATGTTGTTCGATGCGTTCCACACCGTCGACTGCAGGCTCCCCATGAGTGCGATGAGCGTGAACGGGGTGAGAAGCAGTGCCACGACACTCACACCGGTGCGGATGCTGCGCAGGATCCGATTCGGCACCCAGCGCCCGCGCCCCCACTGCACGCTGACAAGAAGCAGAGCCCCCATCAGCACGATTCCGGGGAACTGCACGGCGCCGATCAGATACGCGAGCGGACCCGTCATCCATGCGTAGCCCGACCACAAGAACGGCGCGACGACGAGGTAGAGCACGACCGCGCGGAGGATCCACCACAGCGGGCGGAGGGATGCCGTCAGATCGAGGGTCCATGCGCCAGCCGGGTTTCGTCGCACCTGGGTGTCGATGGAGCGCCCGAGTCGCGCGAGGCGTTGCGCAACCGGCGTCCGCGTGGCGCGGGAGGTCCCGCTGCGTTCGGGGAGCCCCGCGGCCGACCGCAGCTCCGCGGCGTAGGTCGTGGCATCCGGGAGCTCGAAACCATCGCCGGCCTCGGCGGCCTGATCGGACAGATCGGCCTCGAGACCGTCGAGCAGGTCGTCGACCTCGTCGGCGGGCAGGTCGTCGAGGTGCGCGCGCACCTCGGACGCGAAGGCGCGGATATCGTCACGGACGGGTGTGGTGATCATCGTGCGTCTCCGATCGTGCGCAGCTTCTTCGAGTGGGTGGTGTCGTCGAGCAGGCTGGTCATAGCCGACGAGAACTGCGTCCAGCTCGCACGCTGCGTGTCGAGCAGTTCGCGACCCTGCGGGTTGATGGCGTAGTACTTGCGGTGCGGTCCCCCATCGCTGGGCACGACGTAGCTCGACAGCGCCCCCGCTGAATACAGACGCCGCAGTGTGCCGTACACCGAGGCGTCTCCCACCTCGCCGAGGCCTGCTTCGCGCAGTCGTCGCACGATGTCGTACCCGTATCCGTCGTCGTGCTGCACGACCGCGAGCACGGCGGCGTCCAGCACCCCTTTCAATAGCTGCGTCGTGTCCACGCGCCCCCCTTTCGCTTGTCTGCCTGGGACAGTACCACGCAGTGCGCGGTAGTGCGTAGTGCGGATAATTCCCGCATGTCCGGACTCCCCGGGTCGGAGCGATGCCATGCCTGCGAGCGGCCTGCGAAACCGCGCCTCAGCCGCATCCGCCGACCTACACTGAGATCCACCTCCGTCACCGCCGATGGGAGTCCTGTGCCCTCCTCCTGGTCGCGACCCGCGATCTCCCCCGAGACCTCGGGACTGCTGATCGCGCGCGCCCACGACGAACTCCTCGCCGGCAACGAGGATCGACGCCTCGATGACGTGCGTCCGCTGGTCACCGAGTCGTGGCGGCGGTCGATGGCATCCCTCGTCGGGCCCGAGGGACTCCCCGCGCTCGAGCTGGCGTCGGAGGAACTCGAGGCGTACCGCCGGGCTCATCCCCTTGCCGGGGTCATGGACATGGTGCGCGCCCTCCTGCTTCCTGGAACCGCCGAGGAGTCGGGCGTCGTCGTCGCCGTCGGCGACGCCGCGGGTCGCCTGCTCTGGGTCGAGGGCGACCGGCACATCCGCACACTCACGGGCGACATGGGCTTCGTTGCGGGGGCGAACTGGGCGGAGGATGCCGTGGGCACATCGGCCCCGGGAACGGCGCTGACCCTCGACCGGTCGGTGCAGATCCGCGGCGCCGAGCATTTCAACCGGCTCGTGCAGCCCTGGTCGTGCACCGCGGCGCCCGTGCACGATCCCGAGACCCGGCGTCTGCTCGGCGTCATCGACGTCACGGGAGGGTCCGAGGCTGTCACCCCGCAGGCGCAGCTGCTCGTGGATGCCACCGCCCGGGCGATCGAGAGCGAACTGCTCGTCGCCCGCCTGCGCGCGCAGCAGCCCCCTCCCCCGCGCCGATCCGCACCGGCGCGAGCCGTGCTGCGGATCCTCGGCCGCGATCGCGCGGTGCTCGAGGTCGGCGGGTCGCTGCTCGAGCTGAGCGCGCGGCACGCCGAGATCCTCCTCCTGCTCGCCGTGCACCGCGAGGGCCTCTCGGCCGAGGCGCTGAGCGAGGCCGTCTACGGCCATTCCGCCGTCGAGACCCTGCGCCCCGAGATGGTGCGACTGCGTCGCGCCCTGGTTCCGCTCGCTTCGCGGTTGGTTCCGGCATCCCGTCCCTATCGCCTGCTGGAGGGACTCGAGACCGACGCGCAGCACGTACTCTCGTTGCTCGACCGCGGAGCCCACCGTGTCGCGCTCGCGGCGTACTCCGGCCCCGTGCTGCCCGAGTCCGAGGCGCCGGGGGTGGTGGAGGTACGCGAATCGGTGCGGTCGGCCCTGCGTGAGGCGTTGATCGCCGAGGCCGGTGTCGACGTACTGCTCGGCTACGCCGACACCGCCGACGCCTGCGACGACGAGGAGGTGCTGCGGCTGTGCCTGTCGATGCTGCCGCCGCGTTCGCCGAAGCGTGCCGGCCTCGTCGCCCGGATCGAGCGGCTGCAGCGCGAGTGAACGGCACGGGAGCGACCGTGCTTCCGGGCGCGTTCACCCCTCGGTGGGCCCGATGTCGGAGGCCCTCGTTACTCTGAACATATGGACGAAAACGCGCTCGACATCTTCTCGACAGCCCGTGCCCGTCGCGACGTGGCGCGCATCCGCGAGGCGCTGGCCGAGGTCAAGGCAGGCGACGTCGCCCGTGTGGTCGTCCGTTCGCCGCGATACGGCCTCTACGCCCTCGAGGGCACCGTGCGCATCGGCGTGGGCGGTCAGCCCCTGGTCGGCGACGTGATCCTCGCGACGAGCTCCGAGATCCAGCGCATCGACCTCGGCATCGAGGCCCCGCAGCCCGCGCTCGAGGCCGACGTCGTCGATCCCTCGACTCTGCCCCACGGCACACCCGTCCGTGTGACGTTCCTCACCCCGACGCACCAGACCTTCGCGCTCACCGGTCCGATCACGGCGGGCAACGACCGCTTCCTCCTCGTCGGCAGCTGGATCGTCGCAGACGACCGCGTGATCGCCCCTCGCGTCCAGAGCATCGAGCGCCTCGACGATGTCGACCTGCACGAAGTGAACGTCCCGCCGCTGCGGTCGGTGCTGGCCGACGCCGACGCGTAGTCCTTTCGCGCGGTCCTTTCGCGCGCAGAACGGATGCCACGGCCCCGGGGTCGTGGCATCCGTCGTTCGAGCGCCCGGTGTCCGGTGTCCGGTTCGCGTGCGGCTGGGCGTGCGGCTGGCCGGCGTGCGGCTGGCCGGCGTGCGGCTCCCCATTGGTGTGCGCGGAGCTTCGCTGTGCGGCTTGCTCGCAGATCCGCGGAATCTTCACGCGCGATTGCTGCCGGAATCTGCGAGGATCGCGCCATTTTGCGAGCTACGGAGCTCGTCGCGGCATGTTCGTCCCGCTGGCGCGGCGGAAGTGCCTGCTGCGCTTTGCTCGCAGATCCAAGGGGGGCTCGCAAGACCGCTGCCGGAACTTGCGAGGATCGCGCCATTTTGCGAGCTCAGGAGAACCTCAGCCCGGCACCCGCGCACCTCGTGCAACTCGATGCAACCTCCCTCGGCGTAGCGTCGGCGCATCGCCGCCCGGAGCAGACGCGGCGACTCATGACCGTCGAAGGAGACACGCATGACCATCGTCGAAGAAGGCGTCTCGAGCGTCTACGCCGCCCCCGGAACCCGCGGATCCGTCGCCGAATACCGCTCGCGGTACGGGCACTACATCGGCGGGGAGTGGCTCGAGCCGCACAGCGGGGAGTACTTCGAGAACATCACCCCCATCACCGGCAAGCCCTTCTGCGAGGTCGCGCGCGGCGACGCGCACGACATCGATCGCGCGGTCGAGGCTGGCTGGAAGGCCTTCGCGACCTGGAAGAAGACGACGCCCGCCGAGCGCAGCGTCATCCTGAACAAGATCGCCGACCGGATCGAGGAGAACCTCGAAAGGATCGCCGTCGCCGAGACGTGGGAGAACGGCAAGCCGGTGCGCGAGACGCTCGCCGCCGACATCCCGCTGACCGTCGACCACTTCCGCTACTTCGCGGGCGTGCTGCGGGCGCAGGAGGGCTCGCTCAGCCAGCTCGACGAGAACACCGTGGCGTACCACTTCAACGAGCCGCTCGGTGTGGTCGGACAGATCATCCCGTGGAACTTCCCCATTCTCATGGCGGCATGGAAACTCGCCCCGGCCCTCGCGGCGGGCAACTGCGTCGTGATCAAGCCGGCCGAGCAGACTCCGGCATCCCTGCTCTTCCTGTTCGACATCATCGGCGACCTGCTTCCGGCCGGTGTCGTGAACATCGTCAACGGCTTCGGCATCGAGGCGGGGGCACCGCTCGCGCAGCACAAGCGCATCCGCAAGATCGCGTTCACCGGTGAGACCACCACCGGGCGCCTGATCATGCAGTACGCCTCGCAGAACCTCATCCCGGTGACGCTCGAACTCGGCGGCAAGAGCCCCAACGTCTTCTTCGAAGACGTGGCGCTCCGAAGCGACGACGCCTACTACGACAAGGCGCTCGAGGGTTTCACGATGTTCGCCCTCAACCAGGGCGAGGTCTGCACGTGTCCCTCGCGCTCGCTCATCCAGCGGTCGATCTACGACCAGTTCCTCGGCGACGGCCTCGAGCGTGTGAAGAAGGTGCGCCAGGGCAACCCGCTCGACCCCGAGACGATGATCGGCGCGCAGGCCTCGAACGACCAGCTCGAGAAGATCCTGTCGTACATCGACATCGGCAAGGCGGGTGGAGCCAAGTTGCTGACGGGTGGAGAACGCGTCGACCTCGGCGGCGACCTGACGGACGGCTACTACATGGCGCCGACCGTGTTCGAGGGCACGAATGACATGCGGATCTTCCAGGAGGAGATCTTCGGTCCGGTGCTGTCGGTGACGTCGTTCGACGACTTCGACGACGCCATCTCGATCGCCAACGACACGCTTTACGGCCTGGGTGCCGGTGTGTGGAGCCGGAGCGGCGACACCGCGTACCGCGCCGGACGAGCCATCGAGGCCGGCCGTGTCTGGACCAACACGTACCACCAGTACCCCGCGCACGCGGCGTTCGGCGGGTACAAGCAGTCCGGCATCGGCCGCGAGAACCACCTCAAGATGCTCGACCATTACCAGCAGACGAAGAACCTGTTGGTGTCATATGCCGATGGGGCTATGGGCTTCTTCTAAGCCACCGACAACGCCCGAGAGCCGTCGGCGACAGATTGTCGTGCGGCGGGTGTCTTTCGCTCGTGACCCCCGGGTTCGTGCCCGGGGATCACGAGCGTTCGGTCGCTCCCGGGGGCGTCGGCTGTGCGGTGCTGTGGCCCCTGTCCCACTCATGGCCGGTTCGGGGGTGAACCTCGCCCCACTTATGGCCGGTTAGCAAGCTCTCCACCCACATCCTTCGGGACATGAACGGAAAGGAATGGGACATGACCTCCCAGCTATCGCGCGTCGACGTGACGGATGCCGCGGCCGCGCTCCTGCGTGAGCTGACGGTTAAGCACGGGCCGCTGATGTTCCATCAGTCGGGTGGCTGCTGCGATGGCAGCTCGCCCATGTGTTACCCGGTGGGGATGTTCCTCACCGGCCCCAGCGATGTGCACCTCGGTGACATCGACGCGGGACTCGACGACCCGATCGAGGTGTACATGTCGGAGTCGCAGTTCGAGTACTGGAAGTTCACTCACCTGACGATCGATGTCGTTCCGGGTCGTGGCGCCGGCTTCTCGGTCGAGGGTCCGACGGGGATGCGGTTCCTCATCCGGTCGCGGATGCTGACGGAGGAGGAGGCGGTGGCGTTCGGGGTTTCCGTTCAGTTTGAATGAAGTAACGCAGACATGGCGAACGGGTCGCACGAACTTCGGCGAAGGGGAGAGCGTCCTCCAGAGTGCGATCTCCCCTTCGCCCGTGGTCATTCCTCCTCATCCCGGCTTTCGCGTACTCGTTCGCGTCGCCGCTGTGCTTCTCTTGCCATCGTGGCGGCGGCGAATCCGAGCATGACTCCGGACGGCGCGAGCGTCGCCGTCGGTGCGAGGGCGGCCAGGCTAGCGCTTGTGATACACACAGCCACGACGCTTCCCCACTGCGATGTTCGACGATCGAGTTCACTGCCCACGCCCACGCATACTCCCGTGAGGAGTGCGAGAACGCTCACGACGACGGGGAGACGGAGGTATTCGAGTAGGAGCTCCACAATTCAGCAGGATGTGTGCGAAATCGCGCCCGGCAGCGGAGCGATCACAACGTGCAGGCAACCGCGCGGACGGAGGTTGTTCGCAGTGGCGGCTTGCACCTGCAGATACGCCGCCCACATTCCGCAGGCAAAAAACACTCGCTTGTTCTTGAGAGCTCCGCAGAACGTGATGGCTGCCGCATAGTCTTTGATACTCGCCGTCTCCGACCGGCTCAGGGTCAGGCCCCATGCCGCGTTCCGCCAGCCCCACGTCGGGTCGGCGACAACCGGGTACACCGTCTCCGCGGTGGGCGTGACGACTTGCACGAGTCGGTCGCCCCGCACTTCGTAGTGCGTGGGCACCGACGCGCCGTTCGCGTCGACAGCCCACGGCGAGTCCACCGGGATGAATGCTCCCTCACGCTCGTTCTGGATGAAGCCCGCATCTCCCGAGGAATCGATGACGGCTCTGAAGCCGTCCATCCCGAATGCAGCCTCGTGAGTGGCATCGCGGCTCGGAATCACGGTCTGCACGCGAGTATCGCCGGACTGTAGGGTCTGGACTGCAACGCTCGCATCGCTTTCGCTGGGGTACACGACCGTTCCGTTGCCGGTCGCTTCTGCGCCAGCGAGGTCGAGCCCCTCGGGCAGTGCGATGCTCGCCGAGAGCTCTCGTCCTGCGATCGAGGTGGTCACTTCGATCGGCCGATCGGGGTCGACCGGGATGGTCGTGTCCGTATCAGCCGTGGACGTCTCGAACGTACTGCTTGTCGAGTTGGCGTCGACCGGCTGAGCGCCGTCCGGGGCTGCCTCCGCGACGAGCGCCGCGACAACCGAGGGACTCGTCGTCTCAACGTTGTGCTCCGCGGACGCGGGCACAGCAGAGTAGGCGATGACGCAACACGTTACAGCCGCGACGGTCAGAGGCCGCGCGAGCGCTGAACGGCGGGGAGCGGACGGGGTTCTCATTGGAGTCACCTTTCTACGGACACGGACGAGGCGCGACGAACACCGACTGCGCAGCGGAGCGGGGTGCCGAGTGACCGGTGTGTGAAGCATATTAAAGTGCACATGTATACATAAATAACCGATGTGGACTTCACCCGACGGTCGCCCGTGTCGGCCGAGAGGAGGACGATGCAGCTTCCTCCGGTGGCGCCATCGCGAAGCGCAGTCGCCGGTGCTCGCCGCCCGTGCACAGGCCCGCCTCACGGCGGGCCCGTGCACAGGCCCGCCTCACGGCGGGCGAGGTTCCGGATACTGGCACGCTCAAGCGCCTCGTCGACGAGGCGCTTCCCGGCGAACAGGCTCGCGTGAGCTCAAACGTTTCGGACACGGCCACGTTCCAGCAGTCCGCCCGACTGGAGCGTGGCCGCGACGAGGCCGCGTGCGACGGCTCTGCGGGCGCTGTGACGGTGGCTGCCGCGGCCTTCGCAGCAGCGATCACGGTTCGAATCCCGTTCATCGCGACATTTCGAGGGTTTGTCGAGGCGGGGGCTCTCACGCGGTGACGATCGATGGCTCAGGTCAGGCGTTCTTCGTCGCGGTCGCGCTGCTGGCGACCTTGCTCTTCAAGATCGTCGTCTCTTTTCGACGCGCGGAGTCGTGACGGCGGCAGCGCCGATGTGCTGTCCGAGCAATCGTCAGGCTACCTTCGACGCCCGGATCGTATAGCTCAGCGGAATGACCGACGGCTGCTCGGTCAGGGCCCACTCGCCGTCGGCGCGCATGGCCATGCGTCCGGGCAGCGCCTCCCACGGCACGCTGTCGTGCTCCACCAGTGCGTCGAGGCGCAGGCCGCGGTCGAGCAGGGCGGTGACGATCTCGCCGAGGCCGTGGTTCCACTCGTACGTGCGGGTCGCGGTCAGCGGGGCGGACACCTCGACGTAGGTTCCTGCGTCGTCCCATTCGAGAGGAGCGGTCTGCTCGAAGTAGGGGAACGTGGGCGCGAGGCCGGGGAGCTCCTCGTTGAGGGACCACAGGACCGGATGCCCCTCACGGATGTGCAGCGTGCCCCCGGGCGCCAGCAGATCGGACACCACTGCCGCCCACTCCGTGATCGACGGCAGCCAGCACAGGGCGCCGATACCGGTGTAGACGAGATCGAACCCTCCGCGGGGCAGAACCGTTGCGGCATCCCGGACGTCCGCCTGCACGAAATCGACGTCAGCACCGGCCTCGGCGGCCAGGCGGCGGGCCTCGGCGACGGCGTTCTCAGAGAAGTCGAGACCGGTCACGCGCGCGCCCAGGCGTGCCAGCGACAGGGTGTCGGTGCCGATGTGGCACTGCAGATGCACCGCGCGCAGTCCCGCGATGTCCCCGAGCAAGGGCCGATCGAAGCGGACGACGTCCGACACTGCCTCGACGTCGACGACGTACCGCTGCACGCCGTAGCCCGATCCGTCGCGGGCTGCGTGCAAGGTCGCACGCTGGTCCCAGTTGGCGCGATTGGCGTCGATGTAGTCCGAGGTCATGGCATCCCCTTCCGCCGGCACAGCTTTGCCACGATACAGATCTCGGATGCCACGCACCCTCCGTCGAAACTCGCAGAGGAATGCCGTGACCCCGCGTGACGAGTCGGCGGGCGCGATGTCGGAGGGGAGCGTTAGCCTGGCGGAATGTCGGGCAAGGTCTATGTCATCCACGAGAATCCCCAGTGGATTCCCCCGTTCGCGGCGGCGTTCGAGGCCGAGGGGGTGCCGTTCGAAGAATGGCTGCTCACCGACGGCTCGATCGACCTCGCGGTCGAGCCGCCCGACGGCGTCTTCTGGTCGCGACTGAGCGCGTCTGCGCACACGCGCGACCACGCGCACAGCAAGGAGTTCGGCCGTGCGGTCCTGCGCTGGCTCGCGTCGTGGGGTCGCACCGTGATCAACGGCGCCGACGTTCTCGAACTCGAGGTGAGCAAGGTCGCGCAGCACGCGGCGTTGCGCCACGCGGGGATCGACGTACCTCGCACGGTCGCCGTCTTCGGTACCGATGATCTCGCCGCGGCCGCTGAGCGTTTCGGCGCGCCGTTCATCAGCAAGCACAACCAGGGCGGCAAGGGTCTGGGTGTGCGGCGGTGGGACTCGGTCGACGAGTTCGCCGCGTGGGTCGGCGGGTCCGACTTCGAGCACTCCCCCGACGGCATCACGCTGCTGCAGGAGCTGCTCGTCGCCCGGACGCCGTTCATCACCCGGGCCGAATTCGTCGCGGGCGAGTTCGTCTACGCCGTTCGCGTCGACACCAGCGCGGGCAGCTTCGAGCTGTGCCCCGCCGAGGCGTGTGCGATCCCGGGCGCCGACGGAGTCGAGCCCGAGCCGCTCTTCCGCCGGCGCGACGACGTCGATCCGGCGCTCATCGATCGCTATCTCGCATTCCTCGCGGCCGAGGGCGTAGGGATCGCCGGCATCGAGTTCATCGAGACTCTCGATGGTCGCACCGTGACCTACGACGTCAACACGAACACCAACTACAACCCCGATGTCGACGCATCCGCCCCCCGCTCGGGGCCGCGCGAGATCGCCCGCTGGCTCGGAACGCTCCTGCCGCGCGAAGTGGTCGGCATCCGTGGCTGAGCCGTCGACGCCGTACAGCGAGTGGGACGGCTTCGGCTTCGCGACGCGGCAGGTGCACGCCGGCGAACAAGAAGAGCTCACCCACGGTTCGCGCATCACGCCCGTACACCTCTCGGCGGCGTACCGATTCGCGTCGTTCCAGGAGGCGACCGACCGGTTCGCCGGCGCCGACCTCGGCCACCTCTACTCCCGCAACGCCAACCCGACCAACCAGGTCGCCGAGCGTCGCCTCGCCTCGCTCGAGGGCGGTTCGGGCGCGATCGTCGTGGGCTCCGGCCAAGCGGCCATCACCGTTTCGCTCCTCGCGCTCGCCGGTTCCGGTGAGCACATCGTCTCGACCGCCAGCATTTACAGCGGCACGCGCGTGCTGTTCGACCGCACGTTCGCGCGCATGGGCGTCACGGTCGACTACGTCTGGGATCCGAACGACGAGGCCGAGTGGGACAGGCTGATCCGCCCCGAGACGAAGGCGATCTTCACCGAGACGCTGCCGAACCCCAAGAACGATGTCGTCGACATCGCGCTCGTCGGGCGCATCGCGAAACGCCACGGCATCCCGCTCGTCGTCGACAACACGATAGCCACGCCCTTCCTCGTCCGCCCGATCGAGCACGGCGCCGACATCGTCGTGCACTCCGCCACGAAGTTCCTCTCGGGCCACGGTGCCAACCTCGCCGGGGCAGTGGTTGACGGCGGAACGTTCGACTGGGTGGCATCCGACCGCTCCTACCCCGCCCTCACCGACACCCCGATCGCCACCCATTCGTCGCTCGTCGAGGCATTCGGACCGCGTGCGTTCGAACTGTCGCTGCGTTTCGGTATCGCCAACGACACCGGGCCGGCGCTCTCGCCGCTCAACGGATTCCTGCTGCAGCAGGGCATGGAGACCCTGTCGGTGCGCATGCGGCAGCATCTCGCCAGCGCGCGGACGATCGCGGAATGGCTCGAGCAGCACGACGCCGTTGAGAGCGTCGACTACGCCGGACTTCCCTCGCATCCTCAGCACGACCTCGCCGTGCGCGACTACGGCGGGCTCTCGGGCTCGGTGTTCTCCTTCACCGTGCGCGGCGGGCGCGACGGCGCCGAACGCTTCTTCGATGCGCTGCGCCTGTTCAGCCGGATGACGAACATCGGCGACACACGGTCGATGGCGTTGCACCCCGCCACCACGACGCACATCGGCTTCACGCAAGACACTCGCGATCGCCTCGGGATCGCCGACGGTCTCGTGCGCCTGTCGATCGGACTCGAGGATGCCGAAGACCTGATCGCCGACCTCGATCAGGCGTTGCGCGCGGCGGTGTAGCCCGGCGCTCCTCGATGAGGCGCCCCGAGCGGCGGTGTAGGCCCTTCTGGGGCGGCACCGGGGCTGTCGACGGGTCGTCGAGACGACGGGCTTGCGCTCGCCCACGAGGACCCTGAGCTTGTCGAAGGGTCCGGGTGCGCGATGCGGTCCGGGGCTTCGACGAGCTCAGCCACCTGCCGTCCGTCTCAGATTTCGCGAACGCGGGGGGAACGCCCCGGGACGCGAGAGTCACGCGTCGCGCTGCGCCTCCAGGCGCCGCACGCGCGGGATCACCTCGGCGGCGAAGCGCTGCAGCTCGGGCAAGTGCGGCGAGAACTGCAGCAGCAGCGTCGAGACGCCCACGTTCGCGAACTCGACGATGCGCTCGGCGACCTGGTCGGGGGTGCCGACGAGGTTGGGCCGCAGGCCGCGGTTCGACACCGAGTACTCCTTGAGGTCGACCGGGGTGTCGAGCTTCGACTTGCTGACGAAGTCCTGGTACGAGCCGTACGCCGCTCCCCCGCGCACGTCGGTGATCCGCTCGATCTCGGCCTGCGCCTCGTCTTCGGTGTCGCGCACCACGGCGTACGCCGCCATGCCGAACGCCTCGAACGGCTTCCCGCCGGACGAGTCGCGCCGGCGCCGCATGTCGGCGACCTTCGTCGACAGCTCCTCGAGCGTGCCGCCGTGGGTCAGGTACGCGTCGGCGAAGCGGGTGATCGCCGTTCGTCCGGCCTCGCTCTCGCCGCCGGCGTACAGGCGCGGGATGACGCGGGGCTTGGGTTCGGTGTACGTCCCCTCGGTGCGGTAGTACTCGCCGTCGTACGCGAACGGTGTCTCGGACCATAGTCCGCGCAAGACCTCGACCCACTCGATCGTTCGCGCGTACCGATCGTCGTGCGCGCTGAACAGGCCGTCGTACTGCTTCGCCTCCTCCGCCCACCACGCCGAGACCACGTTGAGGGTGAACCGACCGCCGCTGATCTCGTCGATGGTCGCGGCCTGCTTCGCGGTGTGGAAGGGGTTGTGGAATCCGGGACGCACGGCCGCCATGAGCTCCAGCGACGAGGTCACCGCCGCCAGCGCTGCGGTGACCGCCCAGGCGTCGAGCGACGGAGCCTCGACGCCCTTGATGTCGTTGAGGTTCAGCTCGGGGATCAGCGTCAGGTCGAACCCGCCCTCTTCGGCGACGCGGGCGATCTCGGCGACGTGGGCGAACGAGACCGGCGTCTGCTCATCGTCGACGTTGCGCAGCCACCCGCCGAAGATCGGGGTCCAGTAACCGAAACGCACGCGCTGGGGGGAGGTCATGGCATCCATCCTTCCGGCTGTACGCGACGGCGGCGTCGTGCTCGACACTCTCGGTCATGTCCGAGGGAGGACGGCGACCCCTGGTCACAGCCCGTCGAGCATCGCCTGAGACCGGGTCGTCTGCTCTCGCAGCGCATCGGCCAGCGCGGCGACCGCGGGGATCCGGAGCGAATCCGTGCGCACGATCATCCAGTACGGCAGGCGTTCGCTGACGACCTCGGGCAGCAACCGCACGAGATCGTCGTGGCGGTCCGCCGCGAAACACGGCAGCATCCCGATGCCGGCACCGGCGCGGGTGGCTTCGACCTGCACGAGCACGTTCGTCGACGTCACACCGTCGCGCATCTGCGGCACGACCCGACGCGGAAGGTCCAGCGCCTCCACCTGCAGCATCGCGTCGACGAAGTAGACCAGCCGGTGCCCTTGCAGTTCATTCAGGTCGTGGGGGGTGCCGTGCCTGTGCAGGTACGCGCGCGAGGCGTACATACCGAGCGTGTACGACCCGAGCTCGACCGTCGTGCCGCGCGAGGTCTGCGGTTGACCGACGACCACCTCCAGATCGAGGCCGGGCCGGTGCAACGAGGCCCGGCGCTGCGCCGCGACGATCTCGACGGAGAGATCCGGATGCCGATCCCGCAGCCGCGCGATGGCGGGCGCGGCGATGAAGGCGCTGAAGCCGTCGGTGGCCGACATGCGCACGACGCCCGACACCGGATCGGGCTCCTCTCCCCCGGCAGCGAGCTGCGACATCGCCGCCTCGATGCGTCCGGCGGTTTCGGCGGCGTGCTTACCGAGCGCCGTGAGCTCCCACCCGCGCCCGGACTGCGCGACCACCCGGCCGCCCAGCGCTTCCTCCAGCGCACCGATCCGACGCGCCACGGTGGTGTGATCGACCCCCCGCAGCTGCGCGGCGGCGGTGTAGCGGCCCGTGCGCGCCACCGCCAGCAGCGTGAGGAGGTCGTCGGCGCGGACGGTGTCGGCATCCATTCTGCAATTCTGCACAACGCGGCCGTGCAACTGGGCATTGCCGCACCGGGGATGCCGGCTCAGACTGGCTCGCGGATGTCACCGTCGACACCGAAGGAGCACCATGGATTCCCCCACCCACGCGCGTCAGAGCGCCGAGCCCTCCACGAACCGGATCCGCCGGGTCGTCGCCGCCTCGATGGCCGGCACGGTTGTGGAGTGGTACGAGTTCTTCCTCTATGCCACGGCCGCGAGCCTCGTGTTCGGGACGTTCTTCTTCCCGTCCTCGGGCTCGCCGCTCGACGGGATCATCGCCGCCTTCGTCACCTACGCCGTCGGCTTCATCGCCCGTCCGCTCGGTGGCATCGTCTTCGGCCAGATCGGCGACCGGTTCGGCCGGAAGCCCACGCTGCAGGCGACGATCATCATCGTCGGAGCAGCGACCTTCCTCATGGGATGCCTCCCCGGCTTCGCCTCCGTCGGCTACTGGGCCCCGGCGATGCTCGTCGCCCTGCGCTTCATCCAGGGTTTCGCCGTCGGCGGGGAGTGGGGCGGTGCCGTCCTGCTCGTCGCCGAGCAGAGCCCTGACCGCCGCCGTGCCTTCTGGTCGAGCTGGCCGCAGGCAGCAGTGCCCGTCGGCAACCTGCTGGCCACTCTGGTGCTGCTCATCACGTCGTTCGTGCTGAGCCCCGCCGCGTTCCTCGACTGGGGCTGGCGCATCGCCTTCTGGCTCTCTGCCGTGATCGTGCTCGTCGGGTTCTGGATCCGACGCCACGTCGAGGAGGCTCCGATCTTCCTCGAGGCCAAGGCGCAGGTCGAGCAGGAGAAGGCGACGTCGTTCGGTGTCGTCGAGGTGCTGCGCCGCTATCCCAAGGGCGTCGTGCAGGCGATGGGCGTGCGTTTCGCGGAGAACATCGTCTATTACATCGTCGTCAGCTTCTCGATCGTCTACCTCAAGATCGTGCACTCGTACGACACGAGCCAGCTGCTGCTCGCCCTGCTCATCGCGCACGTCGTGCACTTCGCGGTCATCCCGCCGCTCGGCCGTCTCGCCGACCGCGTCGGCCGCCGCCCGGTGTACCTGGCGGGCGCGATTCTCAGTGCGACCTGGGCGTTCTTCGCCTTCCCGATGTTCGACACGCTCAACCCCGTCATGATCGTGCTCGCCGTCACGATCGGTCTGGTGTTCCACGCCGGCATGTACGCCCCGCAGCCCGCCGTGATGGCGGAGCTCTTCCCGACGCGCATGCGGTACTCGGGCGTCTCGCTGGGCGCCCAGGTCACCGCGATCCTCGCCGGCTCGCTCGCCCCCATCCTGGCGATCCAGTGGCTGCGCGACTTCGGCTCGTGGCTGCCGATCGCGCTCTACATCGTCGTGGCGTGCATCGTCACGTCGATCGCCGTGCTGTCGTTGAAGGAGACGCGCGGCATCTCGCTTCGTGACATCGACGCCGCCGACGCGGCGCGCACGGCCGATCGCGTGGCCGCGAAGGGATCCGCATGAGCACCGATCTGTCCGGCCGACGCGCCCTCGTCACCGGGGGAGCGGGTGGCATCGGCGAAGCGATCGCGCGGGCGTTCGCGGGGGCGGGGGCCGAGGTCACCGTCGCCGACGTGAATGCCGCAGGCGCCGAGCGTGTCGCCGCCGACATTGACGGCCGCTCGTGGGCGGTCGACCTGTCCGACACGGCGGTGCTCCACGACCTCCGCCTCGACGTCGACATCCTGGTCAACAATGCCGGCATCCAGCACGTCAGCCCCATCGAGCAGTTCGACCCCGAGCGGTTCTCGTTCATGCTCCGCCTCATGCTCGAGGCGCCGTTCCTGTTGATCCGCGCGGCTCTGCCCGGCATGTACGAGCGAGGGTTCGGGAGGGTGCTGAACGTCTCGAGCGTGCACGGCATCCGTGCGTCGGCTTTCAAGTCGGCGTACGTGACCGCCAAACACGGGCTCGAGGGCCTGTCGAAGACTACCGCGCTCGAGGGCGGTCCGCACGGGGTCACGAGCGTGTGCATCGATCCGGGCTACGTGCGCTCGCCCCTTGTCGAGAAGCAGATCGCCGACCAGGCTCGTGCCCACGGCGTTGCCGAGGAAGAGGTCGTCGAGACGATCCTGCTGCAGGATGCCGCGATCAAACGCCTTGTGGAACCGGCTGAGGTCGCTTCCCTCGCGCTCTGGCTGGCGGGACCGGATGCCGCGATGGTCACCGGCGCGAGCTACACGATGGACGGCGGCTGGTCGGCGCACTGACCCGCGTTCGGGTCCGGGTGAGAACTCGTCGTTCGGTCGGCGCCCCCGCCGGCGCCGCGGTCGAGATCCGTTCGCGGCGGACGCCCAGCGCCTTTCCGTGCCCCGGAGTTGAGGTCGGCGATGGGCTCGGGCCGTGCTCAGGATCCGAGCACGTCGATCACGATCGAGAGCAACCACCACCCACCGATCGCCACGGCGACGACCACGGTCACCCACGAGAAGCCGCGACGCAGCCTTCTGCCCGCCACCGCGACGCCGACGGGCGGGGGAGTGAGGACGGCCGCGGGCTGGGCCGCCGCCCCCGGTAGCCCAGATGCCACGGCGCCGGACGTCGGCGCGGCGGTCAGGCGCTCGTCGCGCCATCGTGCCCACTGCGCGAGCTTGTCGTCGAGAGCGCCCACGGTCGACATGACCCACTGCCAGGTCGCGGGATCGAGCGTCGAGAGGTCGCGTCGGGAGTACAGGAACAGCCAGTCGTCGATGATCTCGACGTCGAGCTGGGCTGCGTTGTCGATGAAGCGGGCCATCACGTCGGGCGTGAACAGGTACAGCGCGTCGCGCTCGTACCCCTCCGGGCAGTACAGCGCGAAGTGTCGATCGAAGTCGCCCTCGAGGCTCAGCCTCTGCCTGCGGCCGAAGGAGACAGGCAGGTTGGAGCCGCCGAACAGGCCGTTGTTGCCCACGGCATCCAGCACGATGTGGGGGAGCGGGGTGTCGAGGCGGAGCGCCGCATAGCCCCACCGGTGGGTCTGCTTGTTCTTGCCCGAGCCCGTCTCGTAGGTGTAGTTGGCCACCTCGACGAACCGCGGGCGCTCCCGTCGCATGAGGTCGTGCGTGCCCCGGTCATGGCCGAGGGCGAAGATCATGCCGGGGAGCGGGGGATCCGTGTATCCCGGATGCCAGGTCATGCCGTTCGCGCGGGCGAAGCGGTAGAGCCGGTAGCGGCGGGCGGCGGAGCCGCGGACCCCGCGGACGATCGCGACGGCCACGACCGCGACGATGGCGAGAATCACGAGGAACGGCAGGGCGACGAGGGCGCTGCCGCTGCTGTCGGTGAAGATCGAGACGGCGATGGAAAAGAAGAGCGGGACGACGATCAGCGCGAACGCCAACCCCACGACCGCGAGGATGACGATCGACAGGGCGCGGCCTCGCAGTGCGCCTTGCGCGCGCAGTTCGGCGGTGAACGCGCGCACCGCCGCCTGATCGACGGGCTCGGTGAGCGGCGCGGTGTCGAGGTGCGCAGGTGTCGTCATGGATCGCCTCCCTCTTCGACCGTATCGGGAGCCCCAGACATCGGGGAGTGCCCGGGCCGGCGTCGGTGCGACCGCCGCTCGCCTGCCCCACGTCTGACCTGCGGACAATCATGGAGTCGTTCGGGGCGGCTTTCGTGCTTCTGGGGCGGCGGTCGCCCGCCCCGGAGAGCGGAATGCGCCCCGAACCCGGGGTCGGCCTGAAGTCGCTGCCGTCTCGACGCGCGTTGC
>NZ_JALGRP010000007.1:70481-218939 GCF_022815605.1 Microbacterium sp. VKM Ac-2923
GTCGCCCGCCCCGGAGAGCGGAATGCGCCCCGAACCCGGGGTCGGCCTGAAGTCGCTGCCGTCTCGACGCGCGTTGCACTCGCGTGCGGGCCCGGAGCCGCTGCGTCGTCGGACCCGCATTGGGGCGTGTTTCGTGCTTCCGGGGCGGCCGTCGCCCGCCCCGAAGAGCAGAATGCACCCCGAACCCAAGAGCCCCGCCCGCGACGACGAGCAGTCCGCGCCCCAAACGCCAAACCCCCGCCCGCCGCCCCCGGACGATCCGGCGCCCCCGGACGATCCGGCGCCCCGCGATTCCGCGGCACGCGTGGCATCCGCTAGACTACGAAGGTTGTCCGGCGACGCCCATGCGCGTGTGAGCCCGTGACGACGTGCACCACACCCTCCTGCTGCCGGGAAATGCCCGTCAGCCGTTCTAGTCCGAAGGAGGTGGGTTAGTGACGCACCAGTACGAACTCATGGTCATCTTCGATCCCGAGGTCGACGAGCGCCAGGTCGCTCCGAAGCTCGACGGATTCCTCAAGGTCATCACGGCCGATGGAGGAACCATCGACAAGATCGACATCTGGGGCCGCCGCCGTCTCGCCTACGAGATCCGCAAGAAGAACGAGGGCATCTACGCCGTCGTCAACTTCGTTGCGACCAGCGAGGCCACGAACGAGCTCGACCGTCAGCTGAAGCTGAACGAGCAGATCATGCGCACCAAGGTCCTGCGCGCCGAGGAAGCGATCGCCCAGGTCGCCGCCGAGGCCAAGCGCTCCGAGGAGAAGGCCGCCCGCAAGGCCGCCGCTCCCCGCAAGGTCGAGTCCGCCGAGAAGGCTGCGAAGTAACGACGATGGCCGGCGAAACCGTCATCACCGTCGTGGGCAACCTCACCGCCGACCCCGAGCTGCGTTACACGCAGAACGGTCTGCCGGTGGCGAACTTCACGATCGCGTCGACCCCCCGCACGTTCGACCGTCAGGCGAACGAGTGGAAGGACGGCGAGGCGCTCTTCCTGCGCGCCTCGGTGTGGCGCGAGTTCGCCGAGCACGTCGCCGGTTCGCTGACGAAGGGCAGCCGTGTCATCGCGACCGGTCGCCTGAAGCAGCGTTCGTACCAGGACCGCGAGGGCAACAACCGCACCTCCATCGAACTCGAAGTCGATGAGATCGGGCCCTCGCTTCGCTACGCGACCGCTCAGGTCACCCGTGCCGCCGGTGGCGGCGGGGGTGGCGGAGGCGGTCAGCGCCCGCAGGTGCAGCAGTCCAACGACGAGCCGTGGTCGACCCCCGGGTCGAACAATGGCGGCAACGGTGGCAACAGCGGCAACAGCGGCGCCGACGCGTGGAGCGCTCCCGGTTCCTACGGAGACGACACCCCGTTCTGATCTTCGCTGCGCTCTCGAGCGCGACGACCCCCGAAATTCCGGATGCCAGCGCACGGTCCACGTGATCGGCTCGGCGCCCGAACCACACGAAAGAAGGAAGCATGGCTGGAAAGGCCACTGGCGACCGCCGCAAGCCGCGGAAGGGCGCGAAGAACGCAGCTCCCGCGAAGGCGATCCGCGTCGGCGTCATCGACTACAAGGACGTCCCCACCCTCCGCAAGTTCATCTCGGAGCGCGGCAAGATCCGCGCCCGTCGTATCACCGGTGTCTCCGTGCAGGAGCAGCGCCTGATCGCCCGCGCCATCAAGAACGCGCGCGAGATGGCTCTTCTGCCCTACGCCGGCGCCGGCCGCTAAGGAGCACCCGATGGCAAAGCTGATTCTCACGAATGAGGTCACCGGGCTCGGTAGCGCCGGTGATGTTGTCGAGGTCAAGAGCGGGTACGCCCGCAACTACCTCATCCCCCAGGGCTTCGCCGTGTCGTGGAGCCGCGGTGGCGAGAAGCAGGTGGCGTCGATTCGCGCCGCCCGCGATTCCCGCGCGATCCACGACCACGAAGACGCCGTGGCGCTGAAGAACTCGCTCGAGTCGAACACCGTCAAGCTGGCCGTCAAGGCCGGCAACGAGGGTCGCCTCTTCGGTTCGGTCAAGACCGCCGATGTCGCCGACGCCGTCAAGGCCGCCGGTCTCGGCGAGCTCGACAAGCGCAAGATCCAGATCACCTCCGCGATCAAGTCGGTCGGCGAGCACGAGGCGACCGTTCGCCTGCGTGACGACGTCACCGCTGTGATCACCCTCCAGGTGGTCGCCGCGAAGTAATTCGCTGCATCTCGAGAACGGCCCCGTTCCTGCTCCGGCAGGCCGGGGCCGTTCCGCGTTCCCGCGGCGGCGTTGGGTGGCCGCGGCTGCCTCGTCCGCTTCGGGGCGCGGGATGTGCAGCGGGGCGGTTCCTGCCCGACCCGGTGCACAATGCCCGCCCCGAAGGCGCGTACGCAGTGCCCGCCCCGAAGGCGCGTACGCAGTGCCGGCCCCGAAGGCGCGTACGCAGTGCCGGCCCCGAAGGCGCGTGCGCAGTGCCCGCCCCGACGGCGCACACGCAGTGCCCGCCCCGAAGGTGGGAGATCTGCTCCGAATAGGCGCGTGGTGTGGGGGCCCGGGCCCGTCGAGGGGCGTGCGGGCGGTTCGCCGCGTTGTGGGGCCTTGGATGTGCACCGGGGCGTCCGTTGTTCGCCCCAGCGCACATGGCACGCCCCGAAGCGGGCGGTGGGTGCGGGTATGTGCGTGGGACGGTGTGTCGGCATCCGTTGAGGTAGCGCGGGGGAGGGGGCGACGGGCATTTTGGGGCGCGTGACGTGCAACGGGGCGTCCGTCGCCCGCCCCGTTGCACATGGAACGCCCCGTAGCCGGGGGTGGTGCACAGAACCCGTACGAACGCGGCGAATCGGCCCGGACCCGTGTGCGGTGGTAGGCGCCGAGCCGGTTGAGGGGCCGAGGGATGCCGCAGACGCCATCACGAGCCCCGCGCAACGCCCGCCGCGTGTCGTCGGGTTTCCTCACCGACGACCGGAGCCTCGCCGCTTAGGTACGATTTGCTCCACACAGCACTCCGGGGATGCCCCCGATACGTCCACGAGGAGACATCGTGACCGCTTTCGCACGCCTGCGCCGCGCCGCCGCCCTGACCGCCGTGGCCGCAGCCACCGTCGTCTCGCTCACCGCCTGCGCGTTCGCCCCCACCGGTTCCGACGCCGGTGCAGCCCCCGCCTCCGAGGGCGCTCTGCAGACCGTCACCGCGGGCAAGCTCACCATCGCCACGGGCGAACCCGCGTTCTCGCCCTGGGTCGAGAACGACGATCCCGCCTCGGGCGAGGGCTTCGAAGCGGCCGTGGCAGACGCCGTGGCCACGCAGCTCGGCTTCTCGAAGGACGACGTCGTGTGGGTGCGCTCCACATTCGACAGCGCCATCGCTCCGGGCCCGAAGGACTGGGACCTCAACGTCCAGCAGTTCTCGATCACCGACGAGCGCAAGAACGCCGTCGACTTCTCGTCGCCCTACTACACGACCACGCAGGCCGTCGTGACGACCGGGTCGTCGCCGGCTACGTCCGCCACCACCGTCGACGAGCTGAAGGGCATCCCGGTCGGCGTCATGAGCGCCACGACCAGCTACCAGGTCGCCGAAGACCAGCTCGGCACCGCCAACCTCAGCGTCTACAACTCAAACGACGACGCCGTCGCCGCACTTCAGGCGGGCCAGGTCGACGCGATCATCGTCGACCTCCCCACCGCGTTCTACCTCGCCGGTGCCGTGCTCGACGACGGCAAGGTCGTGGGCCAGCTGCCCGATTCCTCGGTCGGCGGTGACGAGCTCGCGTTCGTGCTGCCCAAAGACTCGGCGCTGACCACCGCGGTCAGCGAGGCCGTCGACGCTCTGCGCGCGGACGGCACGCTCGACGAGCTGCAGCAGACGTGGCTCGGCGGCACGGCCGCCGCTCCCGTACTGAAGTAACAGCCGTGGCATCCATCCCCCTCGATGCCGAGTGGCGTCCGAGCGAGCTCGAACTCGGTCGGCGCGTCACGCGGCGTCAGCAGTCGACGAAGTCGGTGCTGATCGCGTTCGTCAGCTCGTTCGTCTTCGTCGTCGTGGTGGGGTGGGCTGTCCTCTCCAGCCCCGGGTGGGAAGACGTACGCCGCAGCTTCTTCGACGTCGACATCGCGATCGCGAGCTTTCCGTCGATCCTGGTCGGGCTGTGGCTGAACATCCAGGTGCTGTTCGTCGCGGCGTTCGCCGTGGCGATCCTCGGTACGACGCTCGCGGTGCTGCGGTCGCTGCGCGGTCCGGTGTTCTTCCCGCTGCGCGCCCTGGCCACGGTGTACACCGATCTGTTCCGCGGCATCCCGCTGTTGATCGTGCTGTACCTGGTGGGCTTCGGAATCCCGGCCTTGGGCGTCTTCGGCCGGGTGCCGGTGGTGCTGTGGGGCACCATCGCGATCGTGCTGACGTACTCGGCCTACATCGCCGAGGTGCTGCGCGCGGGAATGGAGGCGGTGCACCCCTCGCAGCGGGTCGCCGCGCGCTCGATGGGCCTCACCCATGGACAAACGCTGCGCATCGTCGTCATCCCGCAGGGCGTGCGCAAGGTCGTGCCTGCGCTCATGAACGACTTCGTGTCGATGCAGAAGGACGTCGGCCTCATCTCGGTTCTCGGAGCGGTGGATGCCGTGAGCGCAGCGCGGATCGCCGCGGCCGAGTACTACAACTTCACGCCGTACATCGTGGCGGCGCTGCTGTTCGTGGCGATGGCGCTGCCCATGATCCGGCTCACCGACCACGTCTCGGCGCGGCTGGCGAAGCGCGAGCAGATGGGCGGGGTCGTGTGAGCGTGCTCGACGTCCGCGGCGTTCGAAAGACCTTCGGCGACCACGTGGTGCTCGATGGCGTCGACCTCGCGATCGACCAGCACGAGGTCGTCGTGCTCATCGGCGCGTCGGGGTCGGGCAAGTCGACGCTGCTGCGCACCATCAACCTCATCGAGCGTGTCGACGACGGACAGATTCTGCTCAACGGCGACGACCTGACCGATCCCCGCGTCGACGAGGACTCCGCCCGCGCACGCATCGGCGTCGTCTTCCAGCACTTCAACCTCTTCCCGCACCTGCGCGTCATCGACAACGTCACGCTCGCCGCGCGCAAAGTGCACCGGATGCCGAAATCCGACGCGTACGCCCGCGGCACCGAACTGCTCGAGCAGCTCGGTCTCGGGGCCAAGGCGCGGGAGTTCCCCGACCGTCTCTCCGGCGGTCAGCAGCAGCGCGTTGCGATCGTGCGCGCGGTGATGACCGACCCCGAGCTTCTGCTGCTCGACGAGATCACGTCGGCGCTGGATCCGCAGCTCGTCGGCGAGGTGCTCGACCTTGTGCGGGTGCTGCGCGACCGCGGGTCGACCATGCTGATGGCGACGCATGAGATGTCGTTCGCTCGTGAGGTGGCCGACCGCATCGTCTTCCTGAAGGACGGACGCGTCGTCGAGCAGGGCGCGCCCGCGCAGATCCTCGACGCCCCGCAACATCCCGACACCATCGCCTTCCTCGAGCGCGAGCGTCGCGGGGGAGCGCTCTAGCGGCGGGTAAGAGAGGTTTCGGCAGGCGCAGCCACCCCATCGGGGCGCTCCCGCTGCTTGGGAGGGGATGGATGCCGGGGCCACGGCCTCGAAGTAGCGCACGATCTGCGCAACTGACGTCACCACGCGTGCCGTCACGGCCGCGGCGGAGACGGCGGGCGACGGGGGAGCCGTGACCGTCTCGAGAGCCTCAGGTGCGGCCGGTGTCGGAATGCCCGAGGGGGGCTGCCGGCGGCGTCACGGGGGGAGCCGTGACGCCGGGTGCAGGGGAGAGCACCTCGCCGCCGTCGCCGGGGAGCGACGGGACGACCGGAGCGATCTCGGGCGCCGTACCGACGACGACCGGGAGCGTTTCGTCGACAGCCCCGGCCACGCCGGTGACGACGCCACCTAGGCCGCTCTGCTCGACGACGGGACCGACGATGGGGAGGGATCCGGCGGTGGCGACGACAGGGTCGACGATCGCGCCCACGACGCCCGAGCCGGCGACGTCGGTCACGTTCGCGACCGGCTCCACAACGGCGGTGGTGACCGGCTCGACGACGTCCCCGGCGGTGTCGGTCACGCCGTTCACCGTCGATCCGACGGCCCCCAGCAGACCCGACCCGGAGTCGTCCGCGGAGGCCGACATCGAGGTGGCGAAGAGCGAGAGCACGGCGGTGGCGAGGGACACGAGCACACCGAGCAGGAACACGCGCAGAGTGCGTGGCATCCCCGTCCTCAGTGTGGCATCCATGATTCGCCCCCCAAAGGTGAATCGTCGGTGACTCAGGTCGGCGACGATACGCCTGGATCCGCGCGGGCGAAAGAGGGAGGGTGAACTCTGAGTAGTGCTGACGTGACGAGCGGGTGGCGGGGGCGACACGCCCAGGCGTCGGGAGATTTGACATCGGATGCCGCATCGGTAGGCCGACCGCGAGTTATCCCCCGAGTTGTACACATGCATTTGTCAAGTCGGGAAACCTTCAAGGCCTACTTCAACCGGGATTTCACCACACAACCTGTGGACAAATAAACCCCAGATGAAGGGCCATATACGGAGCCAAATCCACAGTCATCCACCGACTTGTCCACAGGAGTTGTGCACAGAGACTGCGGCGTTTCCCGCACACTCTCCACAGAGTTATCCACAGGCACATTTGCGTGGGTCGAAGGTGGTATCTACCGTGGGGGCAGCCCCTCGGGCATCCGTGTCACCCTGCCGCGCGCGTCGATGTCGGACGTCGGTGATCTGATGCTCCCGAGGTCGTTTCACCTCTCGCCATCGCATCCTTCGCGCGCGCGTGAGGGGGGCGCAGGGGCGGCCTGAGAGCAGAAGGAGAGCCCGTGTCGATCGCTGACATCGCCGAGGAGCGTCTCGGAAAAGCACCGCGTCCCGAGCGCACGCCCCCGCACGACATCCTCGCCGAGCAGAGCGCTCTGGGCGGCATGCTGCTGTCGAAGGATGCGGTGGCCGATGTCATCGAGACGCTCCGCGGGGGCGACTTCTACGTGCCGAAGCACGAGCTGATCTTCGAGGCCATCCTCACGCTCTACTCGCACGGCGAGCCCACCGACGTCGTCGCCGTGACCGACGAGCTCATCAAGACCGGCGAGCTCCAGCGCGCCGGGGGAGCGGACTACCTCCACACGCTCACCTCTATCGTGCCCACGGCCGCCAACGCGGGCTACTACGCCTCGATCGTCGCCGAGCGCGCGCTGCTGCGTCGTCTGGTCGAGGCCGGCACGCGCATCGTGCAGATGGGCTACGCCGGCGAGGGCGACCCGGTCGATCTCGTCAACAGCGCCCAGGCCGAGATCTACAACGTCTCGGGCGATGACAGCGCCGACGACTACATCCCCCTGACGATGGCGGTGGATGCCGCGGTCGAGGAGATCGAGGCCGCTCGCGGTCGCGACGGGTCGATGACCGGCATCCCCACCGGCTTCGCCGGTCTCGACCAGCTCACCAACGGTCTGCACCCGGGTCAGATGATCGTGCTCGCCGCGCGCCCCGCCATGGGTAAGTCCACGCTCGCGCTCGACTTTGCCCGCGCAGCCGCGATCAAGTCGAACGCGCCGTGCATCTTCTTCTCGCTCGAGATGGGTCGCTCTGAGATCGCCATGCGCCTTCTCAGCGCCGAGGGCTCGATTCCCCTCCAGAGCATGCGCAAGGGGACGCTCGACTCGCGCGACTGGACCACCGTCGCCTCCACGCGCGGTCGCATCAACGACGCCCCCCTCTACATCGACGACAGCCCCAACATGACGCTGGTCGAAATCCGCGCCAAGTGCCGTCGCCTCAAGCAGCGCGAGGGTCTGAAGATGGTTGTCATCGACTACCTGCAGCTGCTCACGAGCGGTAAGCGCGTGGAGTCGCGCCAGCAGGAGGTCAGCGAGTTCTCGCGTGCGCTGAAGCTGATGGCGAAGGAGCTGCAGGTTCCCGTCATCGCGCTGTCGCAGCTGAACCGTGGCGCCGAGCAGCGCGCCGACAAGAAGCCGGCCCTGAGCGACCTGCGTGAGTCGGGCTCGATCGAGCAGGATGCCGACATGGTCGTGCTGCTGCACCGCGAGGCCGCATATGAGAAGGACTCGCCCCGCGCGGGTGAGGCGGATCTGATCGTGGCGAAGCACCGTAACGGGCCGACCGACACGATCACGGTGGCGTTCCAGGGGCACTATTCGCGGTTCGCGGATATGGCGCCGGGGATGTAGTTCGGAGTTGTAGGGATTTTTCTGAGATGTCCTTTTCGCGGGTGACATGTCCACGCGATGTCCATCGGGACATTTCGGCGCCGATCGTTAGGGTGGTCGGCATGCCGCAACCGACGTGGTTCCTGGACGAGACGACTTCTCTCGGCAGGGAGAACACCGATCCTGAGCACGTCGCGCACTATGACGAGAAGGAAGATGCCGGGGCTGCCGCTGAGATCGTCACGCTTGGACAGCTACTCCCCGCGACGACCGCGGATGTTGTCGATCTCGGTGCCGGAACGGGACAGTTCGCGCTCCTCGCAGCGGAGCGCTGGGAGAACGTCACGGCCGTCGATCCCTCACCGGTAATGCTCGACCACCTCCGTCAGAAAGCGACCGCGGCGGGTTCGTCGCTGTATATCGTCGAGGACGGATACCTCACCTACGAGCGCGCCTCTGAGTCAGTCGATCTCGCCTACTCGCGATTCGCGCTGCACCACCTGCCCGACTTCTGGAAGGCGATAGCCCTCGCTCGAATCCGCCGCATGCTCCGCCCTGGTGGCATCCTGCGCCTGTGGGACGTCGTCTACCACTTCCCACTCAACGAAGCGATCGAGCGCATCGAGCACTGGTGCTCAACCGGCTACTCAGCCATGGAAGGCGGGTGGACGCGCGCCGATCTCGAGGAGCATGTGCGCGACGAGCACTCAACCTTCACCTGGCTTCTTGAGCCGATGATGGGCGAGGCCGGCTTCGTTATCGAGGACGCCCAGTATGACGACGACGGGATCTTTGCCAAGTACATTCTGCGCGCCGTGTGAGCACCCTCCCGTTGGGGCAAGTTGGTCCCGCGGTCGTCCCCCTCATCGCAGACAAGGCACTCGCGGCAACCGCGCATCCGAGATGTCCCTGCGCCATGTCCAGGCCCTGAGAGCCTAGGGGTCGAGGAGGCACCTTTGGTGCTGGGTGGTGATGAGCGGAACTGGGTTCGCGAGTCTGTTACCATTGGTATTCAATACCGTTGGTAACAGATGGAGTTTCTTGCGATGTCTCAGATTTCAGCGTCCAACCTGGGTCTCGTTCGGCGGGCTTTGGCGGCTGCCGATGCCGGGGATCGGGAGTCTCTCGAGGAGTTCATGCACCTGGATCTCGTTGTGACGCTGGCTGGGGTGTCGGAGCCGATCGTCGGCCGCGAGCACTGGCTTGGCGGGGTGCTTGAGATGGCGGCTGCGTTCCCGGATCTGCAGACGACCGTGGTCGATGCGGTATGCGAGGGCGACGTGGTAGCCGTGAGGTCTGTGCTGCGGGGGACGCACTCGGGACGGTTCAACGGGCTGGCTGCGACGGGCCGCTCGATCGAGGTCATGAGCAACGACTTCTACCGGATCGAGTCAGGACGGATCGTGGAGGCGTGGATCGTCACGGACACGGGCACACTCTTCGGACAGATCTCATGAGCGCGGAGCTGCTGAATCAGCTTCTTGCGATCGGCGACCTGATGCGTCGCGATATGGCGCGTGCTTTCGCGGGCACGCCGTTGACGGAGTCGCGGGTGGCGGTGTTGTGGACGTTGCGGGTGTCAGGTGCGTCGACGCAGCGGGATGTCGCGGTCGCGCTCAGAGTGAGCGGGAAGAACGTGTCCTTGCTGGTCGACGCGCTCGAATCCGCCGGCTATGTGCATCGAGCGAAGCACCCGACAGACCGGCGTGCTGTGCTGCTGGAACTGACCGACTCGGCGAACGCGTTGATGGCGAAGATGGAGCGGGAGCACGCCCAGCTGGCGGAAACCCTGGTGGCGGCGGTCTCTCCCGGCGATGTCGCGACCGTGGAGCGCGGGGTGACCGCGATCGCCGCCCGACTGAGCGAGCTGGTCGATGAAGCGGCGGCCGCGGGGGATGCGACGTGAGCGGCATCAAGCTTCCCCAGACCGAGATGCGCGCCGAGAAGCCTGAGCCGACGCGCACGCAAGCGCTCTTCGCTAGAGGCGCGGGGATCGAGAAGATCATCTACGACGCGATCGGCCGCGCCATCACGCGGCGGCCATGGAAAGCACCGGATGCGCAGGGGTTCTACTACCACTCGCAGAGCCTCGCGGTGCTGTTCATCTTCATCGTGCTCTCGGCCCTCGAGATCGTCATCATCGACCTGATCGTGCATCAATGGCTCTGGGTGCGGATCCCGCTGCTCGTCATCGGCATCTGGGGGCTGGTGTGGATGACCGGCCTGTTGTGCGCGCACTTCATGCGACCGCACACCGTCGGATCGGAGGGAGTGCGCGTCCGCGACGGGCTGGACATGGACGCGCACGTTACCTGGGACGACGTCTACTCCGTGGCTCTCAATAGTCGCAGCTACGAGCCCAAGACCCCGAGCATCATCGACGACCAGGGCGGCCGTGCGCTGGTGATGGGTATCAGCGACCACACCAACATCGAGATCGTCCTCGAGCGCCCCACCACGGTCACACTCCCCGGGTTGGCGCCCAAGGGGGGTGAGCAGGTGGTCGACCGCATCTACCTCTGGACCGACACCCCGAAGGAGTTCCTCGTGGCAGTCGGCGAACACATCGGGTCACCCGAGCAGAGCGTCGCAGCGAAGAAGGCTCGCGCCCAAGCGGTCCAGGACAAGGAGCGGAGAGAGCGCATGGCTCAGTACAGCAACAACGGTCCCGCGATCGAGGTCAGCGGGCTCGTCAAGCGATTCAGGGACACGACCGCTCTGGCCGGCATCGACTTCACCGTCGCACCAGGCGCGGTGCTCGGGCTGCTCGGCCCCAACGGGTCAGGCAAGACCACAACCGTGCGGATTCTCGCGACGCTGCTGAAAGCCGACGAGGGCGCAGCCCGCATCTGCGGGTACGACGTGTCCCGAGACGCCTCCACAGTGCGCCAGCTGATCGGACTCACCGGCCAGTACGCCTCTGTAGACAAAGACCTCACCGGCCACCAGAACCTCACGATGATCGGCCGATTGCTCGGCATGTCGCGGAAGCAGGCGAAGAGCCGAGCAACCGAGCTACTCGAAGATGCAGGACTCGCCGACGCCGCCACCAAACCCGCGAAGGGCTACTCGGGTGGAATGCGTCGACGCCTCGACCTTGCCGCGAGCGTCATGGGCGAAGCCGCTGTCGTGTTCCTCGACGAACCGACCACAGGCCTCGACCCGGCCCGGCGAGGGGAAACCTGGGCGATGGTCCGACGTCTCGCGGCGCAAGGCTCCACTGTGCTCCTCACGACGCAATACCTTGAGGAAGCCGATCACCTCGCCAACGACATCATCGTCATCGACGCCGGCAGCATCGTCGCCCGCGGCACCCCCGACGACCTTAAGCGACGCCTGGGCAGCCAAACACTCGACGTCAGGCTCCACGACCCGCACCGACTCGCCGAGGCCGCCGCCCGCGTCGAGAGCATCATCGGCGTCACGCCCGTCATGGACGCGCCAACAGGACGACTCAGCGCGGCCGTGACCGCCGGTGAGGTCATGCCCGCGATCGTGCGGAGCCTCGACGAAGCCGGGATCGACGTCAGTGAACTCTCGCTCCGGCTCCCCAGCCTCGACGACGTCTTCCTCACCCTCACCGGCCACCCCGCGTCCGCCGCCACACCAACCACGACCGCAGAGACGACAGCAGCATGACCACCACCACGCTCACCGCCTCCCGAGCCGACCTCAGAAACCGTGTCGGACTCGGACAGATCATCACCCATTCCGGGACGCTCTCGTGGCGGGGCATCGTCAAGATCAGCCGCCACCCCGCCGGACTCGCTGACGTCATCATCGGCCCCGCGATCTTCCTCGTCCTGTTCGGCTACGTCTTCGGCGGCGCCATCTCCGGCGACACCAGCGCATACCTGCAGTTCGTGTTCCCCGGCATCCTCGGCATGATGACCCTCTTCGCCACCATGGGCGTCGGTGTCTCCCTCAGCACCGACCTCCAAGACGGCATCTTCGACCGATTCCGAAGCCTGCCCATCGCAAGGATCTCCCCGCTCATCGGGGCCATCGGCAGCGACATCGTGCGCCAACTCGTCTCCCTCACCGCCCTCATCGGCTTCGGACTGCTGCTCGGAGTGCGGTTCGAGACCGGCCTGTGGTCAATCCTCGCGGCCTGCGCCCTCGCCATCGCGTTCGCACTGTCGATCTCGTGGGCGCTCGTCCTCCTCGCCCTAGCGATCAAAGAGCCCCAAGCAGTCCAGGGGCTCGGCGCCGTGCTCATCATCCCCTTGGCGTTCGCCAGCAATATCTTCGTCCCCGTCGACACCATGCCCGGGTGGATGCAGACCTTCGCGTCATGGAACCCCGTAGGCCACCTCGTCGACGCCGTACGCGGCCTCATGATGGGAGGCCCCGTTGCAGAACCGGTCACCCTCACACTGATCTGGATGGCCGCTTTCGTCGTGATCTTTGCTCCGCTCTCTCTCATCGCATACAACCGCACCCGGTAGTTCGAGATGCTCGTCACGGCGCCGCCGTCATCACGATGGCGCCGAGTCTTCCCCGAGCGCCACGATCCATTCCTCGGACAACTCCGTCCGAGGAACGGACGATCCGCGGTGGACATTTCCGGGCGACCAGGCGCCGAACCAGCGAAACACAATCGACATTTCTAAGAGGTTCCTACAGGAGTGTCGGTTCCACCGCGCACGTCGCACCTCAGGTCGAGATGCCGTCTGCGTGTCGGCTCCCACACCTCGCTCGCTTCATTGCGGGGGCGCTTCCTGCTCCTCTTCAGCTCGTGATCGCGTTCAGGTTGCGATCGCGCGACCGCGGTCACGACCTATCGGCACGACCTGCGGGGTGCCCACGACGGGGTCGGGAACGACGATGCAGCGCAACCCGAACACCTCGTGCACGAGCTCGGCGGTCACGATGTCGGCCGGCGCACCCTCGGCGACCACCCGGCCGTCGCGCATCGCTATGAGGTGTGTGGCGTAACGCGCCGCGTGATTGAGGTCGTGGAGCACCGCGACGAGCGTGCGGCCCTGCTCATTCAGGTCGGTGAACAGCTCCATCAGCTCGATCTGATGAGTGATGTCGAGGAAGGTCGTCGGCTCGTCCAGTAGCAGGATGCCGGTCTCCTGCGCGAGCGCCATCGCCACCCACACGCGCTGACGCTGGCCCCCCGACAGTTCGTCGACCAGACGACCCGACAGCTCGGTGATCCCCGTGGCGCCCAAGGCGCCGGCGACGGCGTGCTCGTCGGCATCCGTCCACTGCCGGATGAGCTTCTGATACGGGTAGCGGCCGCGGGCCACGAGGTCGGCGACGGTGATGCCGTCGGGCGCGATCGAAGACTGCGGCAACAGCCCCACCCGCTGCGCCACCTCCTTCGCCTTGAGCGAATGGATGTCGGAGCCATCAAGCACGACGCGACCCGCAGCGGGTTTCAACAGCCGAGAGAGCGCGCGCAGGAGCGTGGACTTGCCGCACGCGTTCGGCCCCACGATGACCGTGAACGACGCGTCGGGAATCTCGACGGTCAGCTGCTCGCTGATGACACGCTTGTCGTAGCCGATGGTGGCGGCATCCGCTCGGAGGCGCGACGCGGCGGTGGGAGGCGGCGTCACGAGGAACGCTCCTTCGAGGTCGAGGTCGGGTCAGACATGGCGGCGACGCACCTCTCCGATGATGAGCCACACCAGGTAGGCGCCGCCGAGGACGACCGTGACCACCCCGACGGGGAGGGCGACCGGCAGTGCGTGCTGCGCGATGAGATCGGCGCCGGCGAGCATGAGCGCGCCCATGACGGCCGCGGGGGCGACGGTCACGCCGGGCGTGCGGGCGACGCGCCGGGCGATCTGAGGGGCGGCCAGGGCGACGAAGGTGATCGGCCCGGCCGCGGCCGTCACGACCGCCACGAGCGCGACGCCGGTGATGATCAGCCACAGGCGCGTCGGGCCGGTGCGGATGCCGGTGGCCTTCGCCGCGTCGTCGCCCAGTTCGAGCTGGCGGAGCCCGGGGGCGAGGGCGGCGACGACGACCAGCAGCATGCCGATGATGACGGTGCCCGCGAACGCCTGCGTCCAGCCGGTGCCCGACAGTGAGCCCGCGCCCCAGGCGGCGGCCGACATGGCCACTTCGAGGTCGGCGGACAGCAGCAGCCACGTGTTGAACGAGCCCAGCATCGCGGAGACGGCGATGCCCACGATGATGAGGCGGAAGCCATGCATTCCGCGCCGCCACGCGAGCAGGTAGACCACGGCGGCGGTCGCCATGCCGCCGATGACGGCTCCGCCGGCGAGCTCGAGATAGGTGCCGTGGATGAGGATGATGACCACGAGCGCCCCGGTGTACGACCCGGCCGAGAAACCGATGATGTCGGGCGAGGCGAGCGGATTGCGCGTGAGCGACTGGAAGATCGCGCCCGACGCCCCCAGCGCGGCGCCGAAGGCGATGGCCGCGACGATCCGCGGCGCCCGCCACTCCACCACCACCGTGCGCGCGAACCCCGCGTCGGGGGCGTCGATGAGCGCCGTCCACACCTGCTCGAGCGACAGCGGGTACTCACCGACGCACAGTGACCACACCGCGACGCCGAGGGTCAGCAGGCCGAGGGCAGCGCACACGAGCACCGTGCGCAGGCGCCAGCGCAACGCCGCGCCGCCGCGGCGCAGCACGAGCGTGCGGTGACCGAAGTCGACGCGGGCGGGCGCGGCATCCGTCTGGCTCACAACCCGCTCACCTTCCTGCGGCGAACGAGGAGGATCAGCACCGGTGCGCCGAGGAAGGCGGTGACGATGCCGACCGGGATCTCGCCCGGGCGCACGATGACGCGGCCGATGATGTCGGCGGCCAGCACCAAGGAGGGGCCGAGAAGCAGGGTGTAGGCGAGGATCCAGCGCTGATCGGGGCCGGTGAACCAGCGGGCCACGTGCGGCACCATGAGCCCTACGAACCCGACCGGGCCGGCGATCGCGGTCGACCCCCCGGCGAGCAGCGTGACGGCGACGACGACGAGCACGCGCGTACGGGTGATGTTCGCGCCGAGCGAGGTGGCGAGGTCATCGCCCAGGGCGATCGCGTTGAGCGACGGCGTGGCCAGGAGCGCCACCACCACGCCGATCAGCAGGAACGGTGCGACGGGGAGCAAGATGTCCCATCCACGCCCGACGATACTGCCGGCATTCCACCCGCGCATCTGGTCGAAGGTCGCAGGGTCGATGAGCACCATCGCGGTGACGATGCCCGAGAGCACCGCCCCGAGGGCGACGCCGGCGAGGGTGAGCTGGAGGGGGTCGGCCCCTCCGCGCCCGCCCGACCCGATCACGTAGACCACGAGCGTCACGACGAGTGCCCCGGCGAAGGCGAACCACACGTAGCCGCCGACGGAGGTGACCCCGAAGACGGCGATGCCGAGGGTGACGAAGAATGCGGCGCCCGCGTCGACACCGAGGATGCCGGGGTCGGCCAACGGGTTGCGGGTGAGCGCCTGTATGAGCGCTCCGGCGACCCCGAGCGCCACGCCGATGCTCAGCCCCACGACGGTGCGAGGCACGCGGAGGTCCCAGACGACGTAGGCGTCACCGTTCCCGGTGTTGTGCACGAGAGCGTCGACCACTGTGCCGAGCGCGATGTCTTTCGAACCGACCGCGACGCTCAGCAGCAGCAGCACCGCGAGCAGGGTGATCGCCACGATCAGGCCCATCACGCGGGCGGTGAGCGACCGCGGCAGGCGCGGTGCGCGCCGTGCATCGCTCGCGGTCGCAACGGGCGGGGCGGATGCTGTCATGACGGTTTCTCGAAGGGCTGGACGTGCCGCGTGCCCGGCATAGCCGGAAGACGACGACCGGGCACGCGGACGGGTGGCGTTACTGCGCGCTCTGGTTCAGTGCCGAGGCTTCCAGCTCGGGCATCACCTGGTCGAGCCACCAGCGGTAGCTCAGCGGGGTGCCGCCGTTGATCGCGGTCCACTGCGGACCGGTGAGGTAGAGCCAGGTGCCGTTCTTGGCTGCCGGTAGCTCCGCCACGCGCGGGTCGGCCTCGAGAGCCGCGAAGGTCTGGTCGATGACCTCTTCGCTGACGGCGCCCGAGGCGGCCACGAACACGACGTCCTCGGTGAGCTTGTCGATGTTCTCCTGCGAGATGGTGCCCACCTCGTCGGAGGTGACGTCGCCGTGCGGCTGCTGGTCGCTGGGCACGAGGCCGATGGCCATCAGCGGGTCGTTGCCGTACTCGGTCGGCCAGAACTGGTTGTCGGTGAAGTACACGGGAACGATGTACGACTTTCCCTGCAGGCCGGGCAGCTTCGCGGCGGCCGTGGCGAAGTCGGCGGCGAGGTCTGCCTCGACGTCATCGACGACAGCGGGGTCGTGGCCGGTGAGCTCGGCGATCGAGGCCAGGTGGTCCTGCCAGCTCGTCTGGGTGTCGGTCTCGACGCCTACGTAGGTGGGAGCGATTTCTGACAGCTGCTCGTAAAGCGCCTCGTCGGTGTTCCAGATGTCGGTGAGGATCAGGTCGGGCGCGAGCGCGGCGATCGCCTCGGGTGACGGCGCATAGTCGGCATCCACCAGGTCGGGTGTGACCTCTCCGCGATCGACGTCGCTCAGCCACGGCGAGTAGTCGCGGATCGAGGCGTCGTCCTCCGACGAGGCGATCGGCTTCTCGTCGATGTAGGGCAGCAGCTCGAGGTAGGTGCTCGTGAGCACCACGATGCGCTCGGGCTTCTTGTCGACAGTGACCTCGCCGTAGGCGGTGTCGATCGACACCGGGAAGGTGCCGTCGCCGGCGGCTGCCGTGTCGTTCGCCGCCGGGGTGCTGCCGGCGCAGCCGGCCAGGGCGAGGGCGGCGCCGATCACGCCGGCGGTCAGCGCGGCGCGGCGGCGCGATCCGGTGGGTGCGGTGAACGTCATGCGGGCTGTGTCCTTCGATTCGGGTGCGGCAGTCGCGCGTGCTGCTCTCGTCGTGGGTTGCGGACGGCAACGGCCGAGGGGACTACCGGATGCACGGCAGGCTGCCCTCGATGGCTGCGTCCGGCGCGGCTCCACCCGTGGGCGACGCGCCGAGCGCGCAGCAATCGGAACGGGTGGAGACCTGCACGAGAGGAGGACTGCCCTCTTAGATTAGGCTGCCCTAAGCTCGCGGCTTTTCCGGATCGGACGAGTTCTTACTATGACGCGGAGAGCGGATGCCATCATTCGAGGTCGCCGACCCGACTGCCGCGCGTGCGGCGCTGCCTCCCACCGCGATCGGGCCGATCACGGAGCCGTTCGACGGCGTGCTGCTGTGGCTGCACTCCGGATCGGCGACCGTGGAGGCGGCGGGTGCGCGACACGAGCTCGCGGCCGGCGAGGCGATCTGGATTCCGCCCGGCGTGGAGCACCGCGCCGAGGCGGAGGCGGACGCGGTGCTGTTCCCCTACCTGGTCGCGCCGGCGCGCTGGGGGAGCGGGTGGGCGCACGTGCGGGTGGTCGTCATCCCGCGGTCGTGGGAAGCGTGGATGATCTACCGCTGGGACGACAACACCCTCACCGCCGACGAGACGCCGGGGGCGGGTGACCTTCGCACCGAACTCGAGCGGTTGACGCCGCCCGACCCCTCACCGGCCGCGTCGTTGTCGCCTCCGCCGCTGCCGCGTTCGCCCGAGGCGCTCGAGGTGGCGCGCGCCGTGCTGCGCCAGCCCGCCTCCGCCCGCGGCATAGACGGCTGGGCGGCGTTGCACAACGTGAGCGGAAGGACCCTGCAGCGCCAGTTCGTGCGCGACACCGGCCTGTCGTTCTCGACGTGGCGGGCGCGGGCGCGCGCATCTGCCGCCGCGCGGCGCCTCGACGCCGGCGAGGGGGCGGAGGCTGTCGGCCGCAGCGTCGGCTACCGCACGCCGTCGGGATTCAGCCGCGCCTTCCGCCGGCAGGCGGGTGTCACCCCGCGCGCTCGCGCACGTGCCGCCGGGGGACGCGCCGGGAGGGTGGCCGGCGGCCCCGAGAACAGGGATCGGGTGTCGCCGGTCGTGTCCGCGGCATCCGTTCCCCCTCCGCCGGTACCGATGCGGTCGTTCTGGACCGCCGTCGCCGATCACCACGAACTGCTCTGGGTGTATCGCGGCGAGGTGCGGCTGCGGATCGGGCCGCGCCGGTGGGTAATGCGACAGGGGCAGGCGATCTGGGTGCCGGCGGGGCTGCCGCACGCGATCGACTTCACCGCGGGCGCCCTGATGCTCACGGTCGGCATCGCCCATGGGCGGGTGGCGACGAGGGTCGGTGACCTCGAGATCATCTCGGTGCCGTCTCACGCCGAACGGCTCCTGCTGCACACGATGGTCGGCGAGCACACGTCGCTGCGCCCCGACACGGGTCACGGGGCGGGAAACGGCGCGTTCGTGAACGCGATGTTCCGCGCGCAGTTCGCGCCGGGCCGCGCGGGCGCGGAGGGCGCGGACGGAGCGCTCGGCGAGATCGCGCTGGTGCTGCGCCGCGACCCCGCGGATCGGCGGGGACTGGCCGACTGGGCGGCGCACCTGTGCGTCGGCTCCGCCGCGCTCGGGCGCGAGTTCGTCACCCAGGCCGGCGAGAGCTTTCCGCGCTGGCGGGCGAAGGTCCGGATGGATGTCGCGCGCGAGCTGCTGCGCGCAGGCTCCCCGCCGGGGGAGGTGGCCCGTGCCCTGGGGTACGCGGGCGCGCCGGCGTTCAGCGGGGCATTCGCGACCGCTCACGGGCTGTCGCCGCGCGATTACGCGCGCCGAGAGGCGGGCCGCGACTGAGTCAGGGTCGCGGTCGACTCAGGCGCGCACGAACAGCTGGGCGGCCGAATCGAGCTGAAGCTCGATGACCTCGGTGCCGTGCTGCGCGTGCACCATCACCGCCGACCCGTGCAGGGCGCACCGCACCCGCGCGCCGGGCAGGGCGCCCACCGACCGCAGCTGCGTCAGCACCAGCGGTTGCGCCTGCGCGGGTTCGCCGATCCACGCGATCGTCACGTGCTGCTCGGCGCCGGTCTCGACGAGCAGCCGCACGAGGTTCTTCACGTCGGGCTCGTCGCCCAGGGGATCCCAGCGCGCCGCCTCCTTGCCCGGGATCGGGTTGCCGTAGGGCGAGTGCAGGGGCCGATGCAGCAGGTCGTCGATGCGATCGGCGACGTCGTCGCTCATCACGTGCTCCCACCGGCACGCCTCCTCGTGCACGAGGTCGAGGTCGAGGCCGATCACGTCGTGGAGGAAGCCTTCGGCGAGGCGATGCTTGCGCATCACGTCGGTCGCGAGTCGGAATCCGCGATCGGTGAAGTCGATCACCTTGCTCTCCTCGGAGAACGACAGCAGGTCGTCACGCTGCATGCGCGAGACGGTCTTGGTGACCGTCGGGCCCGACTGCTCGAGCCTGTGGGCGATGTGCACCCGACGCTTGGGCATGCGCGTCTCGTGGATCTCAAGCACCGCTTTGAGGTACATCTCGGTGACATTGATGAGGTCGGTCATCTTTCCCCTACCCCGCGCGTGGGGCTCCCCCATCCCGCTGTGCGAGCGCGATCGTCAGCCGTCTGCAGGCTGTGCGTAACGAGGAATCAGCCTAACTCACCGTGTGACGGCGCGGACTTGACGCTGTCCCGCGTTACGCGGTAAGCGGTCGCGATCCTGCCAGAAATGAACTTAGCCTTTCCTAACTTCGCCTGCTACGGTCGGTGCGAACGGTCCGGAAACCCCCACCGGAACCGAGCGAAAGGGAGGACGATCGCGATGCCTGCGACCGACGCGACGACGATCCGCGACTTCGACATGTCGGATTCGGGCGACGGTCCCGACGACCGGGTCGACATCGTCGGCATCGGCTTCGGACCCGCCAATCTGAGCCTCGCGATCGCCATCGAGGAGCACAACCAGTCGCTCCCGGCAGCCGAGCGCGTGCGGGCGCGCTTCATCGAGAAGCATCCCGACTTCGGCTGGCATGACGGGATGCTGCTGCCCGGCGCCACCATGCAGGTGAGCTTCCTCAAAGACCTCGTATCGCTGCGCAACCCGACCAGCACGTACTCCTTCCTCAGCTATCTGCACGAACGCGGGCGCCTCACCGACTTCATCAACCTGAAGACGTTCTTCCCCCTGCGCCGCGAGTTCCACGACTACCTGTCGTGGGCGGCCGGGCGCGTGAGCGTCCCGGTGTCGTACGGCACGACCGCCACCGCGATCGACCGCGAGGACCACCGATTCGTCGTCTCGGCGCACGGGGGAGATGGGCGGCCGCAGCGCATCGCCGCCGACACGATCGTGCTGGGCACCGGCATCCACGCCGTGCTGCCCGACGGCATCTCCGCCAGCACGCGCGTGTTCCACAACCACCGGCTGCTCGCCCACCTCGATCAGCTGCCCTCGACGTCGTACAACCGCTTCCTGGTGGTGGGCGCCGGGCAGAGCGCCGCCGAGGTCGCCGCCTTCCTGCACGACCGCTTCCCCGACGCCGAGGTGCACTCCTCGATCCGCCGCTTCGGGTACATCCCCTCGGATGACACGCCGTACGCCAACCGGATCTTCGACCCCGCCGCCGTCGACGAGTACTACACGGCACCGCCGCGCCTGCGCGAGCACCTGATCCGCGCGCACGCATCGACGAACTACGCCGCCGTCGACGCCGATCTGATCGAAGACCTCTACCGTCGCGAATACGAGGAGACGCTCACCCGCCGGCGCCGGCTCTTCCTGCATAAGACCACCGAGATCGCCGAGCTCAGCGAGGGCCCCGACGGCGTCTCGGTCACGCTGCGCGACTTGGGCGACCGGGGCTCGGTCACCCTCGAGGTCGACGCGGTCGTGTTCGCCACCGGTTTCCGCCCGGGCGACCCGCGCGACCTTCTGGGCGCGGGCATCGACGTCGACGACGCCTTCGACGGCGACCAGCCGGTGGTCGCCCGCGATTACAGTCTGTGTCTGCCGGGCCTCGACGGTCGCGTCTTCCTCAACGGGGGAGTGCAGCACAGCCACGGGCTGACTTCGTCACTGCTGTCGAACCTGTCGGTGCGCTCCGCCGAAATCCTCGCGGCAGCCGTCCGCGCCCCGGTCCCTCGCTCCGGTCCGCGGCTGACGCCCGCGGTCGGCGCACGCTGACCCCCGCCGACCCACGTCCGCCCCACGACACCCCCGAACCGCGCCGCGGCCGCCGTGCCGCGCAACCCCGCATCCGAAGGAGACGGCCATGGCCAAGAACCCATTCGACGACGACGAGGGCCGCTTCTACGCCCTCGTGAACCATGAGGAGCAGCACTCGCTGTGGCCCACGTTCAAGCCCGTGCCCGGCGGGTGGACGATCGTCTACGGCGGCCCCGACGGCGCACCCCGTCAAGAGGTGCTCGACTGGATCGAGACCGCCTGGACCGACCTGCGTCCCAAGTCGCTGCGCGACTTCATCGCCGAGTACGAGACCGCCGCCCCCGCCGACCGAGCCGCGCTCACGGCCGGCTGATCCGGAGACTCGCACCCATGTTCCGCACCGTGCTCGGCAGCAAGATCCATCGCGCCACCGTCACCCAGGCCGATCTGCACTACGTCGGCTCGATCACCATCGACGAAGACCTCGTGCGCGCGGCCGACCTCGTCGAGGGCGAGAAGGTCGCCGTGGTCGACATCACCAACGGCTCCCGCATCGAGACCTACGTCATCACCGGCCGCGCCGGCTCGGGCGAGATCTGTGTCAACGGTGCCGCAGCGCACCTGATCCACCCCGGCGATCTGGTGATCATCATGTCGTACGTCATGGCCGACGACGCCGAACTCCTCACCCACGAGCCCCGCGTCGTGCACGTCGACGAGGGCAACCGCATCGTCGAGCTCGGCACCGACCTCGCTCAGGCCGTTCCCGGTGCGATCGACCAGATCTCATCGCGAGAGACGACGTGGAACTGACCCCGCTCGTCACCGACGGCTTCACCCCCTACCCGCCCGACGTGGCGGAGCACTACCGCCGGGAGGGCTACTGGATCGACCAGACGCTGTCCGAGCCGCTCTTCGACAGTGCGCGCCGGCATCCGGAACGCACCGCCGTCATCTCTGCGGACGCGCACATCTCTTATGCGGCGCTCACCGATCGCGTGCTGAGGGTCGCCGCGGGGCTCGAGCAGCGCGGCATCCGACGCGGCGATCGCGTCGTGGTGCAGCTGCCCAACGTGTCGGACTTCATCGTGTTCGTCTACGCCTTCTGGGAGCTCGGGGCGATTCCCGTCTTCTCGCCCGTGGCGCACCGGCGTACCGAGATCGAGCACTTCGTCGAGATCACCGGCGCACGCGCCTACGTCACGGTCGCCCACCACGACGGTACCGATCTGGCCGCGCTCGCCGCCGAGCTGCACCAGGCGTGGCCGTCACTGGAGCACCTCATCGTGCTCGACGCGGCCGGCGGCGGCTCGGCGATGGACGCCCTGCTCGCGCACGAGCCGATCGCACACCGGCGTCGCTCGCTGCCGAGCGACGTGGCCCTGCTGCAGATGTCGGGCGGCACCACGGGGCATCCGAAGCTCATCCCTCACACGAACGAGACCTACACGCACTCGGTGCGGGTGAGTGCGCCGTTGTGCGGAATCACGGATGCCTCCGTGCAGCTGATCGCGGTTCCGATCTGCCACAGCATGTCGGTGCGTTCCCCCGGCTTCCTCGGGGTGCTCGGTGCCGGCGGCACCGTGGTGCTCGCTCCCGACGGCAGCCCCGACACCGTCTTCCCGCTCATCCAGGAGCACGGCATCACACAGGCGTCGATCGTGCCGCCGTTGCTGCTCGCGTGGCTCAACTCGTCCCTCCGCGAGCAGTACGACCTGTCGAGCCTCGAGACGCTGCACGTGGGCGGGGCGAAGCTCAGCGAAGAAGCCGCGCGTCGCGTGCGCCCCGAGCTGGGCGCGTTCCTGCAGCAGGGGTTCGGCATGGCCGAGGGGCTCGTCAACTACGTGCGGCTCGACGCCGACGAGGCGACAGCCGTGCGCTCGCAGGGTCTGCCGTCATCGCCCGGCGACGAACTGCGCCTCGTCGACGACGCGGGCGAGACGGTACCGACGGGCACGCCCGGCCACCTACTCGCTCGCGGCCCCGCGACCATCCGCGGGTATTACCGATCGCCCGAGCTCAACGCCGACAGCTTCACGCCCGACGGCTACTACCGCACCGGCGACATCGTCGAACGTGACGAGCGCGGGTATCTCACCGTCGTCGGCCGCGCCAAGGACCAGATCAACCGCGGCGGCGAGAAGATCCCGCCCGAGGAGGTCGAGAACCTGATCCTCGCCCTCGACGGGGTGCACGACGTATCGGTGGTCGGCGTGCCCGACCGGGTGCTCGGTGAGCGGGTCAAAGCCTTCGTCGTGCCGCGCGAGGGTACGGATCCGGTAGCGGTGGGGCTGGCATCCATCCGCCGACACCTGCGCGCGCGAGGGCTCGCCGCCTACAAGATGCCCGACATCGTCGAGGTGGTCGCCGACTTCCCGCGTACAGCGGTCGGCAAGGTGAGCAAGCGGATGCAGCGTCGATGATCCTCGTCGGCTCGGGCGCACTCGTCTGGCGCGCCGCGGCGCACGCCGCGGATGCGGGGGTCGACGTCGACCTCGTGCTGCACCCCCAGGGCGAGGAGGTGCCCGCCTTCGCGGCGGGCATCGACCACCTCGCCACCGTCGACGTCAATCTCCTCGCCGACGTGATCGATGAGGCATCCACTGACGGGATCATCTGTTCCACCGGCAACCCGTTCCTGTTCCGTGCGCCGGTGCTCGAGATGGGGCTCACCATCGTCAACGTGCACGGCGCGCCGTTGCCCGGCTACCGCGGGCTGCCGGTCGTCGCCGGCGCATTCGCCCTCCTGCGCGGCGAGACCGTGTTCGGGGCGACCCTGCATCGCGTGGACGCCGGCATCGACACGGGCGCCGTGATCGACCGCCACACATTCCCGCTGCGCGACGAGGTGACCCTCGAGGAGCTCACCCTCACCGTCACCGAGGCGTGCCACGCGCTGTTCGTCGACAACCTCTCCGACCTTGGGCGGGAGCCGGCGGATGCCGTGTCTTCGCGTTCGGGGGAGTACTTCGGTCGCGCGCGGCTCCCGGAGTTGGCCGCGCAGGCGGACCACCCGCGCTACGCGCGGGCGACCCACCTCGGCGTGATGGCGGAGTTCTACCCCGAGGAAGCGCGTGTCTTCTCGGCCGCGAGACTCTCCTACAGGCCCAGCTTCTCCAGCTCGGCCTCATAGTCGTCTTCGATGTCTTCGATGGCACGCGAGTCGTCGTCCCACATCGCCGCGAGGCGGTCCTGATCAGCCTCCGACAGGGCGTCGTAGCGCTCACGCCACTGCTCGGCGTTCTCGGTCCAGTAGCCGACGATCTTGTAGGCGGTCGGGGGCAGTCTCAGCTCGTGACGGAAGAGGCGACGGATACCGCGGGTCGCTTTCGTCTCGCCGGCCACCCAGACATAGCCGGGCTCCGAGGGCAGATCGGCGGCGCGCACGATCTCCTCGATGCGCGTGGGCCCGTGTCCGTTGCCGCCGTGCACCCAGTGCAGCTCGGCGCCGTCGGAGAGAGCGATGGGCTGTTCGTGCGCGGGCGAGGCGACCTCCACGACGATCCGGGTGCGCACACCGGCGGGGGCGTTCTCGGCCAGTCGGGCCGCTGCCGGGAGCCCGGTGGCATCGGCCACCAGCAGTTGCCAGGTGATGTCGGCAGGCGGGTCGTAGAGTGCACGGGGCGTGTTGACGCCGACGACGTCGCCGGCCTGCACGGCGAGCGCCCAGGCTGCGGCCACGCCGCCGTCGTGCACGACGAAGTCGATGGTCAGCTCACGCGACGCCTCGTTCCACCCGCGCACCGTATAGGTGCGCATCGGTGCCGGCTCGACGCCCTCGGGGTAGTCCCAGTGCCCGTCGTCCGTGGCGAACGGCAGGGTCGGCTCGCCGCGCTGATCGAGCGGGAAGAAGATGCGCAGGTACTCGTCTCCCACCCCCGTCGAGACGAACCCGTCGAGGCCGTCGCCGCCGAACACCACGCGCACCATGCCCGGGGTGAGCCGTTCGGTGCGCAGCACCTCGAGGCGGTGGATGAGATTGACGCTCATTCGTGGGTATCCCTTCTCGGCGTGAAACGCCGTGCGCCGACGAATTCGCCCGGGGCGGGCTCGTCCGTGACGATCCTGTCCGTTCGCCGACATCATCTGTCCGGCTCTTGTCTTGCCGTCGTAAGTAAGGTCAGCCTAAGCTAAGATATCGTGCCCCCTCGTCCTTTCGGGTCCCGACCCACCCCCCGTCGCGGGCGTGTGCTCCTGGCATCCCTCGGTTTCTCTCTGCATCAGGCATGTGAGGCTCTCGTGCCCATCGTGGTCGGCATCACGATCGACATCGCGATCGCACCGTCCGACCCGTGGATGCTGGCGCTCGCCCTCGTCTGCCTCGCCGCGGTGTTCGTGGTGCTGCGATTCATGTGGCGGATGGGAGAGCTCGCCGCCGTCGCCGCGTTCGTCGAGCGCGTGTACGCGCGTCGCCGCACCCTGGTGAGCCGGTTGCTCGCTCCTCGCAGCGGCTACGACGGGACGGGCGCCGAGGCGTTGTCGACGATCGGCTCCGATACCGACGAGGAGGCCACCGTCGTCTGGACGATCTCCCGCGGCATCGCCTCGGGTGCCGCAGCGGTCACCGCCGCCATCGCGCTGCTGCTGATCTCTCCGCTGCTGGCGGTGCTCGTGCTGGTCGGTACGCCCGTGCTCATGCTCGTGATGCACGTCGTCACGCGCCCACTGGAGCGGCGCAGTGCGGGGGAGCAGGCGGCGCTGGCCGAGACATCGGCGCTCGTCGGCGACCTGTTGTCGGGGCTGCGCACGGTGAAAGGGCTGTCGGCCGAAGACGAGGCGATCCGCCGCTTCCGCGCGATGAACATGCGCGCGATGTCGGCGGCGCTGCGCGCCGCGAACGCCGAGGGAGCCTTCGCCGGCGTGAGCGCCTTCATCTCGGGGGCGTTCGTCGTGCTGCTGGCCGCTCTCGCGTCGGGCTCGGTGCTGTCGGGCGAGATCACACCCGGACAGTTGGTGATCGTCATCGGCCTCGCGCAGTTCCTGCAGACCCCGATCGCGGGGCTCGGCTTCGTCGGAGCGGAGCTCGCTCGCGCCCGCGCGTCGCGGCGCCGTGTCGACGCGCTGCTGTCAGCCCCGTCGGACGAGGGAGAGCACCTGCCGGCGGGCCCCGGGCGAGTGCGGGTGCGGGGGCTCGCGCTGCCGTCGGGCACGGTGCTCGACCTGGACGTCCGCGCCGGCGAGCTGGTGGGGCTGACGCTCGATGAAGCCGATGCCACCGCGGTGCTGGCGCAGTTCGCCGGCACGGGGGATGCCGGTACCGCGACGCTCTCGATCGATGGAGCCGTCCTGAGCGGACCGCCCGCGGCCGGGCACCCGCCCACGGTCCTCGCCGCGCCGCACGAGATCGCGCTGTTCACCGGCGATGTCGCCGCGAACGTGCGGCCGGCGAGCGCGCCGGATGGTGCGGGCGCCGAGGCCGGCACGGGGGAGGACGCGGATCTCCACGCGGTAGCGGAGGCTGCGGCTCTTCACGATGTGCTGTCGATCGACGGCTGGACGCGTCACGTGGGCGAGCGGGGGCGCCTCCTGTCGGGCGGCCAGCGTCAGCGGGTGGGCCTCGCCCGCGCGCTGGCCGCGGATGCTCCGGTGCTGGTGCTACGCGAACCGGCGATCTCGGTCGACGCCGTCACCCAGGCCCGGCTGGCCGACGGCATCCGTCGTCACCGCCGCGACCGCACCACACTGCTGCTGACAGCGAGCCCCGCTCTGCTGTCTGTCTGTGATCGTGTGGTCGCGGCATCCGTGGTCCCTCCCCTGTCTACGTCCGATCGAGGAGTCCGGTCGTGAGCCAACCGCTGCCGGTCGCGGGTGCCGCCGATACCCGCCGAGTACTGGGCCGCCTCGTCCGCCGCCACGCCGGCGGGTTCTCGATCGCCGTCATCGCGCTGGCGCTGGCCGCCGCGGCGACCGTCGCCACTCCGCTGCTGCTGGGCGAGGTCGTCGATGCCGTGACGGGCGCGCCCGCCGCGCGTACGCGGCTCGTGCCACTGGTGATCGCGCTCGGCGCGTTGGCGCTGGCGGTCGGGCTTCTCGCGGCGTGGTCGCGTATCGCGGTGGCCCGCGTCGGTGAACGCATGCTCACGCGCCTGCGCGGTGAGGTGTTCGAGCATGTGCTCGCTCTGCCCACGCGGCGGGTGGAGGCCGCCGGGCGCGGCGAGGTGATCTCCCGCGTGACCGGCGACGTCGCCATCGTCGGTGAGACGGTGGCGTCGGTGCTCCCCGGGGCGGCGTCGGCGGCGTTCCTCATCACGATGTCGGCGGCAGGACTCGGGGTCATCGACCCGCGCCTCACCCTGGCGGCGCTCCTCGCGGTGCCGGTGCAGGTGATCGCGGTGCGCGCCTACCTCCGCCGCTCGCAGCCCCTCTATCGCGCGGCGCGCGCGGCGTCGGGAGCACGCTCCCAGCTGACCCTGGAAGCGCTGGAGGGCCGATCGACGGTGATCGCGTTCGGCATCGGTCCGGAGCGGGAGAGCCTCATCGACGAGCAGGCGTGCCGGGAAGCGGAACGGGAGGTGGAGGCTGCCCGCGTGGGCACCCGGTTCTGGGGGCGCCTCAACATGGCCGAGTTCGTCGGACTCGGCGCCATCCTCGCCGTCGGCTGGGTGATCGTGGCAACGGGCATCGGAACGGTGGGCGCGGCCACGGCGGCGGCGCTGGTGTTCATGCAGCTTTTCGGGCCGATCGGCACGGTGCTGGCGAGCTTCGACGAGTTGCAGCGGGCGGGCGCGAGCCTCGGGCGGCTCGTCGGGGTGCTCGAGGAGCCGACCGCCCCGCCCCGCCCCGCGGCATCCGTCTCCCCCGGCGGGCAGGCCGGCACAGCCACGTCAGCCGTGACGCTCCACGAGGCCGCCTTCGCCTACGGCGATCGGGAGGTGCTGACGGATGTCACGCTGCAGGTGCCGGTGGGCGGTCACGTCGCCATCGTCGGGGCGAGCGGCGCGGGCAAGACCACGCTCGCAGCTCTCGTCGCGGGAGAGCTGCATCCCACCCGCGGACACCTCTCTTTCGCGGTCGAGCAGCCCCGCGTGGGCCTGGTCAGCCAGGAGAATCACGTCTTCTCGGGCACCCTGCGTGCCGATCTCGCGCTGGCGGCGCCCGAGGCGACCGAGGCGGAGATGCGGCACGCGCTCACGTCGGCCGGCGCCGCCTGGGCGCTCGCGCTGGCTGACGGTCTCGATACCGTCGTCGGAGCAGGTGGCCTCCCCCTCACCGACGCGCAGCGGCAGCAGGTCGCTCTCGCCCGTATCGCGCTGCACGATCCCGACGTGCTCATCCTCGACGAGGCCGCTTCCGAGGCGGGATCGCTCGACGCGCTGAGCTCAGCCGCCGCCCACCTCGCCGCGCGCTACACGACGATCACCATCGCGCACAGGCTCGACCAGGCGGCATCCGCCGATCTGATCGTGATGATGGATGCCGGCCGCATCGTCGAGCGCGGGTCGCACGCCGAACTGCTCGCCGCGGGCGGCGCCTACCGCCGTCTCTGGGACAGCTGGAGCCCGGTCGACGAGCCGGACGCCGCCCGGTAGCCGCCGCGTCGCTTCGCGGCTGTCAGTCGAGGTACGCGCCGGAGTCGCCGATCAACGCCCGGGCGGAGACCTCGGTCCCGTCGTCGAGGCGCAGAGTGCGAAGGAGCACGGCGCGGTTGCGGCCCCGCCAAGCGTCGGGGCCGGCCACGACCGCGACGCCATCGCCCTCCTCGACCGTCACACGCCCGGGCGTACCGCCGTACCGGCCCGACGAGACGGATGCCTCGATCACTCGCACGCGCTGCCCGCGGAAGTGCGTGAAGGCGTTGGGGTAGGGGTCGGACTGCGCGCGCACGAGGCGTTCGATGGCATCGGCGGGCCACGTCCAGTCGATGCGGCTGTCGCGCTCGGTGCGCTTGTGGAAGTAGCTGGCGTTCGCCGGGTTCTGCGCGACGGGGACCGCCTCGCCGCGCTCGAGCAGATCGAGAGCGTGCACCACGAGGGGCTCGATGACGTCCACGGTGCGGTGGAAGAGATCGACGGTGCGGTCGGTCGGGCCGACGGCGATGGACTGTTGGGCGATGATCGGTCCGGTATCCAGTCGCTCGTCCATGAGGTGGGCCGTCACCCCGACATGCGTTTCGCCGTTGATGAGAGCCCAGATGAGCGGCGAGAACCCCGCGTACGCGGGCAGCAGGGAGTCGTGGATGTTGAGGGTGCCCCGTCGTGGGCGGTCGTAGACCTCGGGCGGCAGCAGGGTGCGCCAGTTGTTCGCCACGATGATGTCGGGGTCGAGGTCGTCGATGAGGGCGATCAGCGCGGCATCCGGGCGCTTGGTCACGTGCACCGGAATGCCGGCGCCACGTGCCAGGTCTTCGACCGAGTCGGCCCACATCTGCTCGTAGGCGCTGTTGCCGACCGGGTGGGTGACGGCCAGCACCACCTCGTGGGACGAATCCATGATCGCGCGCAGGGTGCGATGACCCCACGTCTGGAATCCGAAGACGACGACTCGCATCTGATTGCTCCTCAGCTCTGCGCCCTGGCGGCGGGGGTTCGGGCGCCGATCTCGTCGGCCCAGTACTCGATCAGACGCTCCGGGTCGTCGGAGCCGCGCACGTGCAGTTCGGTGCCGGCGGGGGTGATCGCGTAGCGCGCCACGACGCGGTACAGCGACTCGAAGCCCTCGGCGACGGTCGGGTCGGGCGTGCGTCCGTAGATGCGCATGATCAGCACGCTGGCCGTCCCCGAACGCCGCAGCTTCTTGCGGGCGGTCGTGTGCGCATAGCGCCACAGGTCGTGCCAGGGGTCGTATGCCGGTGACGGCATGGAGTGATCGGCGGCGCGACGCGGCGCGACCCCGGTCAGCGCGCCCGGCGTCTGCTCGGAGTCCGGGCCCAGGTGCGCGCGCAGGTCGACCTCGACGTCGACGACGGTGTCGGCGCCCTCCGCGCGCGCGATCGCGGCGAGGAACGCCGCCTCGAGGGCGGCCGGTGCGGGAGCCGGGCCGGCGAGGATGCGGGTCGCGAGGGCAGGGGCGGATGCCGCGCCTCCCGCCTCCGCGCCGGCGCGCGTTCGCGCACCCGCGGACAACGCCAGGACCTGATCGAGCCCCTCGGACAGGGCCGCCTCGGAGGCGGGGGAGTGCGCGGCATCCGTCAGCAGGCCGGTCGTCTCGCCCGCCGGAGGTGCCGAAGCGAACGTCGGCGTCGCACCGTGTCGGAGCACCTCGCCGAGATACGTGGTGATGCGGTGCAGGCTGCGGCGGTCGGCCACCAGGCCATGCGCGGCGACGAGCAGGTGCGCACCCTGCTGCGAGGTCGCTACGGCGACCTGCAGCGCGCGGCCCGCGGTGACGACATCGACGCGTGCGACGGCGTCGCGGCGCAGGCGGGCGATCACCTCGTCGGCGGACAGGGGGGAGCAGTCGTCGACGGTCACCGCGGCATCGGCGTGCGCGGGGGTGTGCGCGTCGATGTCTGTCGTCCAGAGCAGGCGATGCGTGGGCGTGACGCGCTGGCGCAGACCGTCGACCGCGTGGAGCAGCGCGTCGACGGCCGCCCGCACGCTGGCGGCATCCGGCAGTCGGTCGAGTTCGACGACCTCGGTGTAGACGCAGGTTTCGAGCGGCATCCCCGACAGGCGCAGCCGTTGCTGCACGATCGATGGCGTGACCGCGATGGCCGCGGGCGTGGTGGGCGCGGCGGATGCTTCGGCGCCCGGTATCCGCAGCTCGCGGCCCGCGGCGAGGCGGGCGGGCGTGCGCAGGGCGAACACGTCGTGGATCGTCAGCTCGAGCCCGCGCTGACGAGCCTGGCGCACGACCTGGATGGAGAGGATCGAGTCGCCGCCGAGTCGGAAGAAGTCGTCGTCGACTCCTAGGGGCGCACCGGCGTCGAGGTGCAGCACCTCGCGGAACACCGCTGCCACCGCGAGCTCTCCGTCGGACTCGGGCGCGCGTCCGCGGGCACCGCCACCGGCCGACAGGTCGGGCACCGGCAGCGCCCGGCGGTCGAGTTTGCCGTTCGCCGTCACCGGGAGTGCGTCGAGCCGGACGATCGCCGACGGCACCATGTACTCGGGCAGTAGGGCGCTCGCGTGAGCGCGCACCGCGTCTTCGAGCACGGCGTCGTCGTCGGCATCCGCCACCACGTACGCGGCGAGGAGGACGCCGCCGGACGGGTGGGGCACCGCCAGCACGGCGGCGTCGGAGACCGACGGATGCTGGGCGACGGCGCTGCGCACCTCGCCGAGCTCGACCCGCATTCCGCGGATCTTGAGCTGGTCGTCGGCGCGGCCGAGGTAGTCGAGACGGCCGTCGGAGTCGGCGCGCACGAGGTCGCCGGTGCGGTACAAACGGTCACCGTTGCGACCGAGCGGGTCGGCGACGAAACGCTCGGCGGTGAGGGCGGCGCGGCCGATGTAGCCGCCGGCGAGTTGGACACCGCCGACGTAGAGCTCGCCGACCACGCCCGGCGCGACCGGTCGCAGCCAGGCGTCGAGCACTCGCGCGACCGTGTTCGGCACCGGAGCCCCGATGAGCACGCGGTCGATCGTGCCGTCGGGTGACGCGCCCTTCGGCCCCGTGATGACGTCCTCGACCGTGGCGTCGCCGGTGATCTCGGTCGAGCCGTAGAAGTTGTGCAGCGCTGCGCCGGGGGCGGCCTGCACGATCGCGCGCGCGGTCTGCGGGGGGAGCGCCTCGCCCGAGGTCACCCATACCCGCAGCGAGTGCAGCGCAGTCGGGGCGTCCGCGACACCCGCGATCGCCTCGGCGAGGCCCGGCACCGTGAGCAGATGCGTCACGCCGTGCCGGTGCACGGTGGCCGCCAGCGCGTCGGGGTCTCGGGCGGTGCGGTCGGGCACCACCACGACCCGGGCACCAGCGGTGAGCGGGCCGAGGAGCTCGGTCGCGGCATCCACGAAGCCCAGTCCGCTCTTGGCGAGGGCGACCGATGTCTCGTCGAGCCCGAGGCGCGACGCGCCCCAGGTGAGACGGCTCGCGAGCGCGCGGTGCGACAGCGCCACCCCCTTGGGCCGGCCGGTCGTGCCCGAGGTGAAGATGACGCACGCCGTGTCGTCGGCGGCGAGCGGGCGGTCGAGCGCGGGCGGGGTGGGGATGCCGAGCCGCAGCGCCGCGCGGACGGCGGGCTCGTCGATGCGCAGGACCCCAGAACCATGAGAACCGCTCGCGCCGGCGAGGCCACGGTCGGCCGCGAGTCGCTCGCCGAGCGAGGCGGCATCGGTCACCACGAGCGCGGGAGCGGCGTCGTCGAGGATGGCGGCGACGCGTGCGGGGGGATAGTCGGGGTCGATCGGCACGTACGCGGCCCCCGCGCGCAGGATGCCCGCGAGCACGATGACGAGCTCGGTCGAGCGCGGCAGCACGACGGCCACCCGGTCGCCGACCGAGACGCCAGCGGCGTGCAGCAGCGCGGCGAACGCGTTCACCTGGGCGTCGAGGTCGGCGGCGGAGGTCTGCGCGCCCGTCTCGTCGTCGATCACTGCGACAGATGCGGGGGATGCCGCGGCGCGCGCCCGCAGGAGCCCGTCGAGGGTCGCGGAGCGCTGCGGACGTTCGCCCGCCGCAACCGCCGCGCCGGTGGCGACCGCGCCCGCCTCGGCCGCCGGCATCCAGGCCGCTGCGAGCACCATCACGGCCAGTGACGTCGTGCCCTCGACGATCAGCCCGATGATGCGCAGGTACGTCTCGGCGAGGCGATCGGCCAGCGCGTCGTCGATGTGGCCGCGGTCGTTGGTGACGGCGACCGACACCTTCTCGTGCAGGGTCACCAGGGCGGTCAGGCGGTAGTGCGGAGCCTGGAGGTACTCGATCTCGCCGAGCCGCAGTCCGCCGGCGTCGACGGTCTCGGCGGGGCGCTGCAGGTTCTCGATCGAGAACAGCGAGTCGAACAGCTCGCGCACCCCGAGTGCGGCGTGCACGTCGGCCAGGGGGAGGTGCGGGTGGTCGAGCACCGCAGCCTCACCCTCGGCGAAACGAGTCACCACGTCGTCGAGGGTGTCGCGCGCCGACCACCGCACGCGGGTGGTGACGGTGTTGAGCAGCATCCCGACGATCCGCTCGATGCCCTCGACGTCTTCGCCGCGGCCGGCGGCGGTGGACCCGAACACGACGTCGGTGCCCGCGATGACGGCACCGAGCGTGAGGCCCCACGCCGCCGTGAGCACGGCGCCCTCGCTCACCGAACGGGCGCGAGCGTAGGTGCGCAGTGCCGTGCGCTGCGCGTCGTTCAGCGCGCGGCGCCGGCGGCCGAACCCGTCGCCCGGAGAGGCGAAGGCGGCGGGCGGCAGATGGTCGGCCAGCAGCAGCGGCGCTTCGACTCCGTCGAGATACGTCTTCCACGCGGACAGTTCGCGCGGGCGGTCGCGGCCGTGCGTCCACCAGCGCAGGAAGGCGTCGGACTGCGGGGCGGGCTGGGCGAAGGCCTCGCCGCGGTAGGCGGTGAGGATGTCGTCCCAGATCAGCGCGACAGACCAGCCGTCGGCGATCAGGTGGTGCACCGTCTGCACGAGGCGATGGCGCTCGGGGCCGAGCGAGACGAGCGTGTACCGCATGAGCGGCGGGCGGGCGAGGTCGAAGCCACGGTCGCGCTCCTCGCGCGCAATGCGGGAGACGAACGCGTCGGGGTCGTCTCCCGCGACGAGCAGAGTGCGGAACGCGGGGGCGTCCGCCGCGTCGATCGCCGAGACGAGCCGCCCCGACCGGGTGACGTGGAAGCCGGCCGCCAGGGCGTCATGGCGCTCGATCACCGCGTGCGTCGCACGCCGTAGACGGTCGGCGTCGAGCGGGCCGTCGAGGTCGACCACCTGCTGCACGATGTACGGGTCGTGCCCGCCCTCGGGCACCGAGAGCGAGAGGAAGAGGATGCCGGCTTGCACCGCCGTGAGCGGCAGGACACGGCGCAGCCCGGGCGACGCGGCCGCGAGATCGGCCGCGTCGGTCTGGTCGAGGTCGATCAGTGCGATCTCGAGGCCGGGCGCCGGGGCGGGGGGAGCCGCCGCGATCGCGACCGCCAGCTGCCGGGGGGTGCGGGCGGTGGCGACGTCTTTCGCGCGTGCGGCGTACCCCGCCGCGCGGAGGGCGAGCACGAGCCGCACGGCGACGATGCTGTCGCCGCCGAGGGCGAAGAAGTCGTCGTCGACGGCGATGTCGGCGACCCCGAGCACCTGAGCGAACGCCGCGCACACGGCGGTTTCGTCGGCGGAACGCGGGCCGGCGTCCGAGGCCGTGGGCGGTGCGGCGTGCGGGTCGGGCAGGGCGCGCCGGTCGACCTTGCCGTTGGCGGTCAGCGGCAGGTGCTCGAGCGCGATCAGCGTGGCCGGCACCATGTAGTCCGGAAGGTGGATGCCGCACCAGGCGCGCAGCTCGTCGACGTCGATCGTCCGGCCGGCCATCGCCGTCACGTACCCGGCGAGGGCGTCGGCCCCCGACCGCGCGCGTACCTGGGTGACGACCGCGCGGGCCACCGACGGGTGCTGCGAGACCTGGGCCTCGATCTCCTCCAGCTCGACGCGGCGACCGCCGATCTTCACCTGGTTGTCGGCGCGGCCGAGGAATTCCAGCATCCCGTCGTCGGTCCACCGGGCGAGGTCGCCGGTGCGGTACATGCGGGAGCCGGAGGGGTCGAACGGGTTGGCGACGAACGCGGATGCGGTGAGGGTGGGGCTGCCGACGTACCCGCGGCCGAGGAGGAAGCCCGCGGCGTACAGTTCGCCGCCGACGCCCGGCGCGGTCGGAGTGAGCGTGTCGTCGAGCACGTACAGCTGCGTGTGCGGGTTCGGCCGACCGATCGAGGTGGCGATGCGCTCGGCGGTGTCGCGGTAGATGACGTGCGAGACGCCGATCGTCGCCTCGGCCGGGCCGTAGCCGTGGTACAGGGTCGTCGTGAGCTGTCGGCGGAACCGGTCGAACAGCGCGGGAGTGAGCACCTCGCCGCCGCACCAGATGTGGGTCACGTCGCCGAGCGCCGATGCGCCGCGCGCGGCCCGCTCGAGGTCGAGGGCGAGCATCGCGTCGAGCATCGACGAGACGAGATAGAGGAAGGTGACGTGCTCAGCGGCGATGAGGTCGAGCAGGTAGTCGGGGTCTTTCTCACTGCCCGGAGCCGCGAGCACCACCCGGCCGCCCGAGATCAGCGGCAGGAGGATCTCGTTGATCGAGATGTCGAAGGCCAAGGGCGCCTTGAAGAGCGACGCATCGCCGGCCCCGAAGCCGAGCACCACATCGCGCTGCCAGAGCAGGCGTTCGCAGATCGCCTCGTGGCGGATCATGGCGCCCTTGGGTGTGCCGGTCGAGCCCGAGGTGAAGATCACGTATGCCAGCTGCGACCCGGAGATCGTCGGGCGCGGCGGCTCGGCGGGGCGGTCGCCGAAACCCCAGTCGTCGAGGTCGACCACGAGCGCGGTGGCGGGCGCGGTCATCGGCCCGTCCGGTGCGACGAGACAGACCCGCACCGCGGCATCCGTCACTACCGATTCGCGGCGCGACGCGGGCCAGGCCGGATCGACGGGCACGAAGGCGCCGCCGGCCATCACGACCGCGAGTACCCCGACGACCATCTCGGCCGAGCGGAGAAGGCAGATGCCGACGATGTCTTCGGTGCCGATGCCGGCGTCGCGGAGGTGGTGCGCGAGCTGGGCCGCCTTGAGCGACAGCTCGCGATACGTCAGTCGGCGGCCGCCGTCGACGAGGGCGATCGCGTCGGGATGCGCGTGCACCGACCGCTGGAAGAGTTCCGGAATCGTCGCCGTCGCCGCCGGGTCGGAACGGTCGTTCCACCGCTCGTGCAGCGCAGCGCCATTCACGTCATGTGCTCCCAAAATTAGCTTAGCCAAACCTATCCTGATCTACTGTGGTGATCGTCGGGGGCGGTGTCAAGCGGAGCGTGAGCGCACGATGAACGCCGATCGGCGACTTGGCTTCCGTGGGAAAGTTTTATTAGCCTTGCCTAAGTAAACGATGGAGGCGCCATGTCGCACGACCACTTCCCTCTGACGCGTGCACAGCGCGGAGTCTGGGCTGCGCAGCGCCTGTACCCCACCGCCACGGCCTATCGGATCGGCCAGATCGTGTGGCTCGACGGCGCGATCGACGCCGAGTTCTTCGCCGCAGCCGTGTCCGGCGCGTTCGCCGAGACCGACGCGCTGCGCGCCCGCGTCACCGACGACGACGGCATCCCGTGGCAATGGATCGACACCGCGGCCACGCTGACGACGATGGTCGTCGACGAGCCCGCGGCCGACGACGCCATCCGTCGGCGCGTGCGAGAGACGTACGAGGGCGAGGTCGACCTCGCCTCCTCCACTCTCCTCCGCCGTGCCGACGGCGGGTGGGCCTGGAGTTTCTCGACCCACCACCTGCGCGTGGACGCCTACGGCCAGTCGCTCTTCACCCGCCGGGTCGCCGAGCTCTACACCGCCGCGCAGGCGGGGGAGGAGGCTCCGGCGCGCTCGTTCGGTGCGTGGTCCGAGGTGGCCCGTGCCGATGCCGGAGCGAGCCTCCTCACCGGCGGAGGAGGGGATGCCGCGGCGACCCTGCCCGCTGACGGGGCCGCCGTGTTCGGCGCGGCCGAGCCGCTCGGGTACGCGTCGGCGTCGCACACCGACGAGCTGTTCCACCGGTCGCACCAGCGCACCACCGTTGCGCTGCCCGCCGATGCGTGGCCGTTGCTGCGGGGTGCGGCGCGTGACGCCCGTGTGAACTGGGCCGCCTACCTCACCACGCTGTGGGGCGCGTACACCGCACTGGCGGAGGGGCGGCGCGAGCTCGTCGTGCGGGTGCCGTTCATGATGCGCGGCGATGCGGCAGCGCTGCGCACTCCCGGCATGCTCGTGACGACACTGCCCGTGGTCGCCGATCTGGCGGGGGGAATGACGGTCGCCGCCCTGGCGCAGACGATCGCCGACCAGCTGCGCCGCGCGAGCCGCGAGACCCGACTGTCGGAGGAGATCGTCGCCCGCCAGTGGCCGGGAGGCGAGGCCGATTACCGCACGCTGCCGCTGGTGAACATCAAGGCGTTCGACTACGAGGCCGACTTCGGCGGCCTGATCGCCCGTCAGGAGACCGTCAACGCCGGTCCCGTCGGTCGCCTCGACCTGACCGTCTACGCCGACGCCGTGCACGGCTCGTACATGGAGCTGGCGAGCCACGAGCATTTCATGGATGCCGCGGAGCTGTCCGCGCGAGCGGAGGGATTCGCGCAGTTCGTGGCCGCCGTCGTGGCCGGCGACGTCACCGCACAGAGGGTCGCCGAGCTGCCACCAACCGGGCTCCCGGAGGAACGCGCACGAGTGGCGGGGTGGTCGAACGGCGCCGAGCTGGAGGTCTGGCCGGGCGGCGACCCTGCTGCGGCGACCCTGGATGCGCTGGTGCGGGCGCAGGCGACGCGCACACCCGATGCTGTCGCTGTCGTGGACGAGGGTGCCGACGGCGCCGAGCTCACCTTCGCCGGATTCGACGCGCGGGCGAACGCGCTCGCGGCGCTGCTCGCGCAGCGAGGCGTCACCGTCGGCGACCGCGTCGGCGTGCTGCTGCCGCGCTCGGCCGATCTGCTGGTCACCCTGGCCGCGATCATCCGCACCGGTGCCGCGTGGGTGCCGGTCGACACCTCCTACCCCGCCGACCGCGTCGAGTACGTCTTCACCGACGCGGGCGTGAGCGTCGTCGTCACCGATGCCGCGACCGCCGCCGCCCACGAGGCCGGACTGCAGGGCCTCGCCGCGTCGCGGATGCTGCTCGACGACCCGGTCGTGCGCGCCGCACTGCGCCAGGGCGCGCAGGAGCCTCCGGCCCTCGCGCGCCCCCTCACGCCCGCCGACACGGTCTACTTCGTCTACACGTCGGGCACGACCGGGCGCCCGAAGGGCGTGCGGGTCACGCACCGCGGCATCGTCGATCGGCTGCGCTGGGCCGTGCAGGTGCACGGCTTCGGCCCCGCTGACCGTGTGCTGCAGAAGACACCCGCCACCTTCGACGCGTCGCTGTGGGAGTTCTTCGTCGCGCTGCTGGTCGGGGGCGCCGTCGTCGTCGCGAAGGACGAGGGGCACAAGGACCCTGCCTATCTCGCTGACGTGATCGAACGCCGCCACATCACCGTCACGCACTTCGTGCCTTCGATGCTGCAGGCCTTCCTGGCCGCGGACCCCGATCCGGCACGGCTGTCGTCGTTGCGCCAGGTGTTCGTCTCGGGCGAGGCGTTCCCCGCCTCGGCTGCGGTCGAGGCGCGAAAGGTGTTCGGCACGGCCCGCATCGACAACGTCTACGGCCCGACCGAGACGACGGTCGACGTGACCTCGCTCGACCTCGCCGACGGCGTGCCCGCGGGCCTCGCGGTGGTGCCGATCGGCCGGCCCGCGCCCGGTGTGCGCGCGCTCGTGCTCGACGGCCTGCTCCGGCCGGTGCCGATCGGCGTCGCGGGAGAGCTCTATCTCGGCGGTCAGCAGCTGGCCGACGGGTACGTCGGGCGGTACTCCCTCACGGCCGACCGATTCGTGGCCGACCCGTTCTCCGACACGGGCGACCGGCTGTACCGCACGGGCGATGTGGTGCGCTGGAACGCCCAGGGCCAGATCGAGTACCTCGGACGCGGCGACGACCAGGTGAAGGTGCGCGGTTTCCGCATCGAGCTCGACGAGATCCGCAGCGTCGTGGAGCAGCATCCACTGGTCTCGGCCGCGGCGGTCGTCGCGTGGGATCACCCCGCCGGCGGGAAGTTCCTCGCCGCGTACGTGACCGTCACGGCCGGCGCGAGCCTCGACGACGCCGAGCTCCCGGCGTTCGCCAGAGCAACACTGCCCGACTACATGGTGCCGAGCACCGTCACCGTGCTGCCCAAGTTCCCGGTGACGGCCAACGGCAAACTCGACCGGCGGGCCCTCCCCGTACCCGATCTCGGTGCCGGCTCGTCGGGTGGCGGCCGACAGCCCCGTTCCGCCGTGGAGCGCGCACTGGCGGAGGTGTTCCGCGACGTGTTGCACCTGGCCCCGGATGCGGCGCTCGCCGCTGATGACGATTTCTTCCGCCTCGGCGGCCACTCGCTGCTGGCCACGCGCGTCGTCGCGCGCATGAACGCCACGCACGGCGCCGAGCTGACCCTGCGCGACGTGTTCGACCGGCCCACGGTCGAGGCGCTCGCCGCTCTGATCGAGGCATCGGCGGCGGCGCCGGCCGGTGCGGCATCCGTCGTGGGTGTCGGCGACCTCGCGCGCCCGGCGGTGCTTCCCGTCTCGTTCGGGCAGCAGGCGCTCTGGCTGATCGAGCAGGTGGGCGGCGCCGGCGGCCGCTACGTCGTGCCGCTCACCCTGCGGCTCGACGGAGTGCTCGACGCCGACGCGCTGCGCGGGGCGCTGCACGACGTGATCGCGCGCCACGAGGCGCTGCGCACGCTGATCGTCGAAGACGGCGGCGCGCTGCGGCAGGTCGTCCTGACGACGGATGCCGCGCGGGAGAGGTTCGCGTGGAGCACGGCCGAGCTGCCGGGTGCCGATGGCGGTGCGGTGCAGGAGCGAGTCGCGCGGCTCAGCGCCCCCGGCTTCGATCTGGCGGGCGACCTGCCGATCCGCGCCGAGCTGATCCGCGTCGATGCGACCGCCCACGTCCTGGTGCTGCTCATGCACCACTCGGCGATCGACGAGTGGTCGGTGCCGGTGCTGCTGGCCGACCTCGGGAGCGCCTACGCGGTGCGACTCGCCGGCGACGAACCGGGCGGGGAGCCGCTCGCGGCGCAGCCCGCCGACGTGGCCGTGTGGCAGCGTCACACGCTCGGGTCGGCCGACGCCCCCGACTCCGCGCTCGCCGCACACCTCACGGCGTGGCGCGCGGCACTCGCCGACGCCCCCGACGAGTCGACCATCCCCGCCGACCGCGCGCGGCCCACCGCCCCGACCCATCGGGCCGCCACTCTCACCGTCGACGTCGACGTCACGGCCGAGGCGCTGCACCGGGCCACCGAGCGGAACGGCGTGACGACGTTCATGCTGCTGCACGCCGCGACCGCGTTGGCCGTGGCAACCCTCGGCGCCACCGACGACGTCGTGATCGGCTCGCCCGTCGGCGGGCGCACCGCCGACGGCATGGAGGGGCTCGTCGGCTACTTCGTCAACACGCTGCCGCTGCGGCACCGGTTCGATGCGGACGACACCCTCACCGACGTGCTCGCCCGCACACGCGCCACCGTGCTCGACGCCCTCGCCCACCAGGCGGCGCCGTTCGAGCAGATCGTCGGCGCCGTCGGCGCCCCGCGGTCGATCAGCCGCAACCCGCTCTTCCAGGTGATGCTCACCCATCAGACCCGCGACCATGCCGCCGATCTACGGTGGGGTGAATGCTCGGTGTCGGTCGACATCGCCGACCTCGACGCGGTCAAGACCGACCTCGACCTGTACCTCACCGAGACCGCCGACGGGCTCAGCGGCTCGCTCGCCTACGCGGTCGAGCTGTTCGACCCCGCGACCGTGGATCGGTTCGTCGCGGTGCTGCGCCGCATCCTGCACGCGCTCCTCGGTGATGCGAGTGCCCGCATCGCCGATCTCGACCCGCGGTCGGCGACCGACTGCGCGCTAGTGGCCACCGCCTCCGTGGGGCGGGAGCTCGCCGCGCCGCCCACCACGCTCGACGCTCTGCTCACGGCGACGACGGCCGCGACCCCGGCGGCCGCAGCCGTCGTCGACGACTCCGACGGCGCGACTCTCGACTACGCCGCCCTCGACACGCGCGTAAACGCCCTCGCGGCACTGCTCGTCGATGAGGGGGTGCGCGTCGGCGACCTGGTGGGCGTTCTCCTGCCTCGCTCAGCCGACCTCGTCGTCGCGCTCGCCGGCGTGATCCGCGCGGGAGCTGCCTACGTGCCGCTCGATCCCGACTACCCGTCCGACCGCATCCAGCGGATCGTCGAGGACGCCGCACCGCCCGTCGTGCTCACCGATCGCGCCACCGCGACCGCGCACGCCGCGGCTCTCGCCGGCACTCGCGTGCTGATCTGCGACGACGAGGCGGTCGCCGTCCGGCTGCACGCGGCGGGAGCGGGGCGTCCCGTTCGGGACCGCCCGCTGACCGGCCGCGACACCGCGTACGTGATCTTCACCTCGGGCACGACCGGCCGCCCCAAGGGTGTCGCCGTCTCGCACGAGGCGATCGTCAACCGGCTGCGGTGGATGCGCGACGACTACGGCATCACGGCCGCCGATCGCGTGCTGCAGAAGACGCCCGACACCTTCGACGTGTCGGTGTGGGAGTTCTTCCTGCCGCTCATGACCGGCGCCGCGGTCGTGGTCGCGGCGCACGGCGGCCATAAAGACCCCGAGTACCTCGCGGCGGTGATCCGCCGGCAGCGGGTCACCGCCGCCCACTTCGTGCCCTCGATGCTGCAGGCGTTCCTCGGCGCCGAACCCGACCCGGAACACCTCGTGTCGCTGCGTCACGTCTTCTTCTCGGGCGAGGCGCTGCCGGCCGCCGCAGCAATCGAGGCGGATCGTCTCTTCGCGCACGCGGGTCTGCACAACCTCTACGGACCCACCGAGGCGGCCGTCGACGTCACCGCCCACCGGGTCGACCGGGGTGCTCTCGAGGGCGCCGCGGTCGTGCCGATCGGCGCCGCCGTGGCGAACACGACGGTGCGGGTGCTCGACGGCTGGCTCCGGCCGGTGCCGGTCGGTGTCGCGGGCGAGCTCTACCTCGGGGGCGTGCAGGTGGCGCACGGGTACGTGGGCCGCTCGGCCCTCACCGCCGAGCGTTTCGTCGCCGACCCGTCAGGCGCGGCGGGCGAGCGGCTGTACCGCACCGGCGACATCGTGCGGTGGAGTACCACCGGAGTGCTGGAGTACCTCGGCCGCAGCGACGACCAGGTGAAGGTGCGCGGTTTCCGCATCGAGCTCGATGAGATCCGCAGCGTGCTGGAGCAGCATCCCCTCGTCTCGAGTGCCGCGGTGATCGCCGCCGACCACCCCGTCGCGGGAACGTTCCTGGCGGCCTACGTCACCGCGAACGACACCGTCACCGTCGACTCGCTCCGGGCGCACGCGGCGGCGGCCCTGCCCGACTACATGGTGCCCTCCACCGTCACGGTGCTCGAGACCTTCCCGGTGACGGCCAACGGCAAGCTCGATCGCCGTGCGCTCCCGGCTCCCGAGTTCGGCGGCGGGTCGCGATCGGGCGGCCGTGCCGCGCAAACCCCGACCGAGACCACACTGGCGGCGGTGTTCCGCGAGGTGCTGCATCTCGACGCGGATGCCGCACTCGGCGTCGACGACGACTTCTTCCGGCTCGGCGGCGACAGCATCCTGTCGATCCAGGTGGTCTCGCGCGCGCGGCGCGCGGGGGTCGCCGTGACCGCGGGCGAGGTGTTCACGGGGCGCACGATCGCAGCTCTCGCGAGCCTCGCCGATGAGCGTGCGGCGAGCGGTGCGCCGGGTGGACCCGGGACGGATGCCACACCCGTTGCCGTCACGGCGGCCGGGCTTTGGCCCATCGCCGCGCAGCGGGTGGGCGAGCCGGGCTTCGCGGCGTTCACGCAGTCGTTCGTCTTCACCACGCCGGTCGAGGCCGACGAGGTCGCCGTGCGGCGCGTGCTTGCACGGGTCGTGGCGCAGCATCCGGTGCTCGACGGTCGGCTCGTGAGCGAGGGCGATGCCACCCCGCGGTTCGAGATCGGCGGTGCCGCACCGGCGGCTGACGCCGTCACGATCGAGCGCGCGGACGCGCTGTGGTCGTCGGCGCAATGGCGCCGTCGGCTCACCGAGCTCACGCGAGAGCTCTCGGAGTCGCTCGATCCCGCCACAGGGGCGCTCTGGCGTGCGGTGTGGTGCGCGAGCGACGCCGACCGGAGCGGGCGCCTGCTGCTCGTGGTGCACCACCTCGTGATCGACGGTGTCTCGTGGCGCATCATCGGTGACGACCTCGCGCATGCCTGGGCGCTCGAGACCGGCGCGACCACCGACCCGCTGCACGACGCCGGAACGAGCCTTCCGACCTGGTCGGCGGCGCTCGCTGCCCGCGCCACCGACGACGACCTCGCCGCACAGGCCGGGTACTGGACGGACGTCGTCACCGCCACCGACCCGTTGCTCGGCTCGCGCACGCTCGCCGCCGCCGACACCTACGCTACCGCCGGGCGCATCGACATCGAGGTTCCGACCGACGTCACGCGCGCCGTGCTGACGGATGCCGCGCACACCCTCTCGGCAGAGGTCAACGACCTGCTGCTGGGCGCCCTCACGGTCGCCGTCGGCGCCTGGCGCGCCCGCCGCGGTATCGCCCACCGTCGCGCGGTGATCGGGCTGGAGGGGCACGGCCGGGAGGAATCCCTCGTGCCCGGCGCCGATCTGTCGCGGTCGGTCGGCTGGTTCACCAGCCGCTACCCCGTGGCGCTGTCGACCGACGACATCGATCCCACGGCCGCCCTGGCCACGCCCGCAGCAACCGCCGATGCGGTGCTGCGGGTCAAGGAGCACCTGCGCGCGGTGCCCGGCCGCGGCCTCGGCTACGGCTTGCTGCGGTACTTCGCCCCCGACGCCGCAGCGGGGCTCGCCGCTGCCGCCGAACCGCAGATCGGCTTCAACTACCTCGGCCAGTTCGCCGCCGTGGCGGAGGCCGTCGCCTGGGGCTCGGCGCCCGAGGCACCCGGACTCGGCGGCCACACTCCCGAGGTCATGCCGCTGCCCGCCGTGATCGACATCAACGTCGCCGCCATCGGCGACCGTGGCGAGGTCACGTTGCAGGGCTCTTTCGCCTACGCCCCGGGCATCGTCGCCGAGGCCGACGTGCGCGAGCTGAGCGCGCTGTGGGCGCAGGCGCTCGGCAACCTCCGCGCCTACGCCGAGACGGCGCCGGCCGTGCGCCGCTCGCCGGCCGATGTGGTCGCTGCCGTGACGCAGACCGAGCTGGATGCCTGGACCCACCGACACGGCGAGCTCACCGACGTGCTGCCGCTCACCCCGCTGCAGCGCGGCATCGTCTTCGAGTCGCTGCTCGCGTCGGGTGCGGGCGACACCGTGGACCGCTACGTCACACAGACCACCCTGCACCTGACCGGTGTGGTCGACCGCGAGGGGGTCGCCGCAGCTCTCACCGCCGTCCTCGAGCGCTACCCGAATCTGCGCGCGTCGATCGCGGTCACCGGCGCCGGCGATCACCTCGCGGTGATCCCGCGCACCGTCACGGTGCCGATCACGCACCACGACGCCTCGGGCTCGTCCGACACCGACGCGGCAGTGCGTGAGGTCGCCGACGCCGACCGTGGCATCCGCTTCGATCTGACAGCCGCGCCCCTTCTGCGGGCGAGCCTGGTGCGCACGGACGCCACGACGCACGCGCTGGTGCTGACCCTCCACCACGTGCTCGCCGACGGCTGGTCGATGCCGCGGATCGTGCGGCACCTGCTCGACGCGCTGGCCGGGCCCGACGCTGACGGCGGGGCCCCGAGGATCTCCCCGCACCGCGGATTCACGCGATTCGTCGAGTGGCTCGACGAGGGCGATGCGGAGGCGTCCATCGAGCAGTGGATGCCGGCACTCCGCGCCCTCGACGAGCCCACCCTCGTCGCCCCCGCCCACGCGGCCGGGCGGGCGACGGCCTTTCCCGACGACGTGGTGCTGCGCCTCGACGCGACACGCACGGAGGCGTTGCGCGCCTCGGCGCAGGCCGCCGGAGTCACGCTGAGCAGCCTCGTGCAGGCCGCGTGGGGGCTGGTGCTGCGCGGCGTCTCCGACCAGCGCACGGTCGTATTCGGCACCACGGTGTCAGGGCGCCCGGCCGAGCTCGACGGCATCGAAGACGCCGTCGGCCTCTTCATCAACACGGTGCCCACCGTGGTGACGTTCGCCCCGGACGAGACCTTCGCGCACGTGGCCGCTGCCGTTCAGCAGCAGAACACCGCGTTGCTCGATCACCACCACGTGCAGCTCGCCGACCTGCAGCGCGCGACGGGTCTCGACCGCCTGTTCGACACGCTCTTCGTCTACGAGAACTATCCGCTCGACGAGTCGGCTCTCACCGCGCCGGTCGTCGGCCGCCGTGTGTCGCTCACCGGCGTGGATGCCCGCGACTCGACCCATTACCCGCTCACGCTCTCGGTGCTGCCGAAGCCGAGCGGCACAGACTTCTGCCTCACCTACGCGCCCGAGGCCCTCGAGCGTGCGACCGCCGAGCGGTTCGCCTCGGCGCTCGACGACGTGCTCGCCGCGATCGCGGCGGACCTGTCGACGCGGGTGGCGGAGGTGGGGGTGACGGATGCCGTCGCCGGCCGTGTCGGTGCGGTGGTGCCGTCGTCGGGGGTGACCCTGGATGCTCTGGTGCGGGAGCGTGCGGTTTCGGTTCCGGATGCCGTTGCGGTGGTGTCTGCGGAGGGTGCCGAGTTGTCGTTCGCGGTGTTCGATGCGCGGGTGAGTGCTTTGGCGTCGCTGCTGGTCTCGCGCGGAGTGGTCGTCGGGGATCGGGTTGGTGTGCTCCTCGGTCGTTCGGTCGATCTTGTGGTGACGGTGGCTGCGGTGGTGCGGGCGGGGGCGGCGTATGTGCCGATCGATCCCGGGTATCCGGCGGATCGTGTCGGGGTGATTCTGGAGGACGCCGCGCCGACTGTCGTGGTGACGTCGGGCCGGGTCGCCGCCCTTCACGCGGGGGCGTTGGCGGATGCGGCGCTGCTGGTCGTGGATGAGGCCGAGGTGCGCGCGGCTCTGACCGTCGCGGGGTCTGCGCCGGTGTTGTCGCGTCCGCTCACCCCGGGGGATGCGGCGTATGTGATCTTCACGTCGGGGACGACGGGGCGTCCGAAGGGCGTCGTGGTGTCGCACGAGGCGATCGTGAATCTGGTCCAGTGGCGTCAGGGTGTGTTCCCGCTGGCGGTCGGTGATCGGGTGTTGCAGAAGACGTCGGTCGGGTTCGATGTGTCGGTGCCGGAGTTCTTCTGGCCCCTCGCTGTGGGTGCGACGGTGCGGTTGATTCCGGCGGGGGCGGAGAAAGACCCGGGCTTCCTCGCCGCTACCCTCGCCACGGAGCCGGTCGGGTTCGTGGAGCTGGTGCCGACCGTGCTGCAGTCGATGCTCGATGACGGATTCGAGCTCGCCGCGTCGCAGGTGCGTCACCTCTCGGTGGGTGGGGAGGCGTTCCCGGCTTCGCTGGGTGTCGCCCTGTCGGGCACCGGGGTGAACGTGTGGAACACGTATGGGCCCACGGAGGCCGCGGTCGAGACGACCGGGGCGCGGCTCGCCGACCTCGATCTGACAGACGTCGCGGTGGTTCCGATCGGTGGTCCGGTCAGCAACACCACGGTGCGGGTGCTGGATTCGTGGTTGCGGCCGGTGCCGGTGGGTGTTGCGGGTGAGCTCTACCTCGGGGGCAGGCAGCTCGCGGAGGGGTACATCGGTCGCGCGGGACTGACGGCGGACCGGTTCGTCGCCGATCCCTTCTCTGATTCGGGGCAGAGGCTGTACCGCACCGGTGACGTCGTCCGGTGGAACGGCGACGGGATGCTGGAGTACCTCGGCCGCGGCGACGATCAGGTGAAGGTGCGCGGGTTCCGCATCGAACTCGACGAGATCCGACACGTGCTGGAGCGGCATCCCTCCGTCACCGCCGCGGTCGTCGTGCCGGTGGAACACCCTGTCGCGGGCACCCTGCTCGCCGCCTACGTCACCACGGTCGCGGGAGTGTCGGGGGAGGACTCTGCCTTCACCGACGCGCTCCGCACCCATGCGGCGGCGGTCCTGCCGGAGTACATGGTCCCGGCCACTGTCACCGTGCTGGCGGCGTTCCCGACGACCGTGAACGGCAAGCTCGACCGCCGCGCCCTCCCGGCGCCCGACCTGACCACGTCATCCACGGGCCGCGCTCCGCACACCACCACCGAGCGCGCTCTCGCCGCCGTGTTCGCCGACGTGCTCCGCATCGACGCCACCGCCCTGTCGGTCGACGACGACTTCTTCCGTCTCGGCGGGCACTCCCTCCTCGCGACCCGCGTGGTCGCCAAGGCCAACGCCGCCCTGCGCTCCGCCCTCACCCTCCGCGACGTGTTCGACCACCCCACCCTCGCTGCCCTCGCCGCGAGGGTCGAAGGCAGCACCACCGGGACCACCACGACCCTGCGCGTCGGCGACCTCGCCCGACCCGACAGCATCCCCGCCTCCTACGGACAACAATCCCTCTGGCTGATCGAACAGCTCGGCGGCCCCGGAGGGCTCTACGTCGTGCCGACCGTGCGGCGGATCTCCGGCGAGCTCGACGAGGAGGCACTCGGCGCGGCCCTGCGCGACGTCGTCGCGCGGCACGAGTCGCTGCGCACTCTGCTGGCCGTTCACGACGGCGACCTCGTGCAGGTCATCGCAGACCCCGACACCTCCGCGGCGCGGTTGCCCCTCATCGCACAGGATCTCGCCCCCGACGCGGTCGACGCGCGCGTCGCCGAACTGCTGCACCAGCGTTTCGACCTGGGCGTCGACCTCCCCGTCCGCGCCGGGCTCCTGCGCACCGGTGCACGCGAGTGGGTGTTCGTGCTCGCCGTGCACCACCACGCCGTCGACGAGTGGTCGTTCCCCACCTTGCTCGGCGATCTCTCGGTCGCCTATCGCGCCCGAACTTCGGGTGGGGCCCCTCGGTGGGAGTCGGTGCCAGTGCAGTACGCCGACCACGCGGTGTGGCAGCGCGCCGTGCTCGGCGACCCCGCCGACCCGTCATCGGTGCTCGCCGGTCACCTCGACTACTGGCGCGAGGCGCTGGCCGACGCGCCCGACGAGTCGACGATCACCCTCGATCGCGCCCGGCCGAGCGTCCCCAGCTCGCACGGTGACGATCTCGTCTTCACCGTCGACGCGCAGACCACCCACGGGCTGCGCCGCGTCGCCGCGGCGCACGGGGTGAGCATGTTCACAACCGCGCACGCGGCACTCGCACTGACGGTGTCGACGCTGGGCGGCGGCGACGACCTCGTCATCGGCTCGCCCGTCGGCGGTCGCGACGCCGACGGCGTCGAAGACACGGTCGGCTACTTCGTCAACACCCTGCCGATCCGGCGCCGGCTCGCCCGACACGCGCGCCTCGACGAGGTGCTGCGCGATGCTCACCGGTCGGTGCTCGACGCGTTCGCGCACCAGGCGGCGCCGTTCGAGCTGATCACCGCCGCGGTTTCCGCAGAACGCACCGCGAGCCGCACCCCCCTGTTCCAGATTCTCCTGACGCACTTCCTCCGGGGCCACGGCGGCGCCCTCGACCTCGGTGAGAACACCGTCGTCGCGGCGGAGGCCGGCGTTCTCGCCGCCGCGAAAGCCGACCTTGATCTGACGATCGAGGAGGCGCCCGACGGCCTGACCGGGTTCCTCACCTTCGCCACCGATGTTCTCGACCGGGCATCGGCCGACCGGTTCGTGACGGTCTTCCAGGGGGCGCTCGCCGCCTTCGCCGAGACGCCGACGCTCCCGGTGGCAGAGCTTCGGGTGACGGATGCCGTCGCCGGCCGTGCCGGCGCCGCGGCGCCGTCTCCGGGTGTGACCCTCGACGATCTGTTGCGGGAGCGTGCGGCCGTGGTGCCGGATGCGGTTGCGGTGGTGTCGGCGGAGGGTGCCGAGTTGTCGTTCGAGGTGTTCGACGCACGCGTGAACGCCCTGGCCCGAGTGCTGGTCTCGCGCGGAGTGGTCGTCGGGGATCGGGTTGGTGTGCTCCTCGATCGTTCGGTCGATCTTGTGGTGACGGTGGCTGCGGTGGTGCGGGCGGGGGCGGCGTATGTGCCGATCGATCCCGGGTATCCGGCGGATCGTGTCGCGGTCATCTTGGAGGATGCCGTCCCGTCGGTGGTCGTGACCTCGACCGCCGTCGCGGGATCACTCGCGGGCGCTTTGGAGGCTGTGCCGGCGGTGGCGATCGTCGATGAGCCCGAAATTCTCGCCGCCCTGTCGGTCGATGCGTCGGCCGAGGTGTCGGCGCCGGTGCTGTCGCGTCCCGTGTCGCCGTGGGATGCGGCGTATGTGATCTTCACGTCGGGGACGACGGGGCGCCCGAAGGGTGTCGCGGTCTCACACGAGGCGATCGTGAATCTGATCCGGTGGCGTCAGAGTGTGTTCCCGCTCGGCGTCGAGAATCGGGTGTTGCAGAAGACGTCGGTCGGGTTCGATGTGGCGGTGCCGGAGTTCTTCTGGCCTCTCGCTGTCGGGGCGACGGTGCGGTTGATTCCGGCGGGGGCGGAGAAAGATCCGGGCTTCCTCGCGGGGGTGCTCACGGCGGAGCCGGTCGGGTTCGTGGAGCTGGTGCCGACGGTGCTGCAGGCGATGCTCGATGACGGATTCGAGCTCGCCGCGTCGCAGGTGCGGCACCTGTCAGTGGGTGGGGAGGCGTTCCCGGCTTCTCTCGGCCACGCGTTGTCCGGCACGGGGGTGAACGTGTGGAACACGTACGGGCCCACGGAGGCCGCGGTCGAGACCACGGGTGTCGCCCTGTCAGAGGTTTCCCTGGACGGCCAGAGCGTCGTCCCGATCGGCGGTCCGGTCAGCAACACCACGGCACGGGTGCTGGATTCGTGGTTGCGGCCGGTGCCGGTGGGGGTTGCGGGTGAGCTCTACCTCGGGGGCAGGCAGCTCGCCGAGGGGTACATCGGCCGCGCGGCGCTGACGGCGGACCGGTTCGTCGCCGACCCCTTCACCGACGACGGCGCACGTCTGTACCGCACCGGTGACGTCGTCCGGTGGAACGGCGATGGGGTGCTGGAGTACCTCGGCCGCGGCGATGATCAGGTGAAGGTGCGCGGGTTCCGCATCGAGCTGGACGAGATCCGGCACGTACTGGAGCGGCATCCGTCGGTCACCGCCGCTGTTGTGGCGCCGGTGGAGCACCCGGTCGCGGGCACCCTGCTCGCCGCCTATGTCACCGGCCCGGGGGAGGACTCTGCCGACGCACTTCGCCGTCATGCGGCAGCGGCCCTGCCCGACTACATGGTGCCGACCACAATCACCGTGCTCGACGTGTTTCCGGTCACGATCAACGGCAAGCTCGATCGTCGCGCCTTGCCCGCTCCCGATCTCGGCAGCGCGGGTCGTGCCCCAGAGTCCGAGACCGAACGCGCTCTCGCCGCGGTGTTCGCCGAGGTTCTCCGCGTCGATGCCACGGCTCTGTCGGTCGACGACGACTTCTTCCGCCTCGGCGGACACTCCCTCCTCGCCACCCGCGTCGTCACCAAGGCCAACGCCGCCCTGCGCTCCGCGCTCACCCTGCGCGACGTGTTCGACCACCCCACCCTCGCGTCGCTCGCCCTGGCGGTCGACACTCGGAGCGAGCGCGTGACCGCGGCCCCCCGCGTAGGAGACATCGCCCGCCCCGATGTGCTGCCGGTGTCGTACGGACAGCAGTCGCTCTGGCTGATCGAACAGCTCGGCGGGCCCGGCTCGCTCTACGTCGTGCCGACCGTGCTGCGGATCACCGGGGCGGATCTCGACGCGGGCGCGCTGCAGGCGGCCCTCCGCGACGTTGTGGCGCGGCACGAGTCGCTGCGCACCCTGATCGCCTCGCACGACGGCGAGCTGCGACAGATCATCGTCCCGGTCGAGCAGGCGCGCGCCGGGGTGGAGCTGATCACCGACGACCTCCGCGACGCCGACGCCGCCGTGGTCGACGCGCGTGTGGCCGAGCTGGTGCAGCGCGGATTCGACCTGGCCGCCGACCTCCCGGTGCGCGCCGGGCTGCTGCGCACCGGCCGGCGCGAGTGGGTGTTCGTGCTCGCCGTGCACCACCACGCCGTCGACGAGTGGTCGTTCCCGTCGCTGATGAGCGATCTCTCGACCGCTTACCGCGCCCGTGCCGCGGGCGACGCGCCGCGATGGGCGCCGCTCACGACGCAGTACGCCGACTATGCGCTCTGGCAGCGCACGGTGCTCGGCGACCCCGCCGAGCCGTCACCCCTTCTCGCCGCGCACCTCGACCACTGGCGCGATGCGCTGGCCGACGCGCCCGACGAGTCCACGGTGACGCTCGACCGGCCCCGCCCGAGCGACCCCACTCACCGCGGCGACGATGTCGTGTTCGAGGTCGCGGCCGCCACCACCGCCGCGCTCCGGCAGGTCGCGGAGGCGCACGGCGTCAGCATGTTCATGCTCTCGCACGCGGCGGTCGCGCTGACCGTCTCGGCGCTCGGCGGGGGCGACGACCTCGTCATCGGATCGCCCGTCGGCGGACGCGACATCGAGGGCCTCGACGAGATGGTCGGATACTTCGTCAACACCCTCCCGATCCGGTATCGCCTGGCCCCCGGCGACACACTCGAGAGCGTGCTGCGGTCGGCGAAGTCGGCCGTGCTCGACGCGTTCGCGCACCAGGCGGCGCCGTTCGAGCTGATCACCGCCACGGTCGGCGCCGAGCGCTCCACCAACCGCACCCCGCTGTTCCAGGTCATGCTCACGCACTTCCTCGGCGAGCACGAGAACGGGCTCGATCTCGGCGGTGGTCTCACGGCGAGCGTCCTGCCCGGGATCCTCGGCGCGGCCAAGACCGACCTCGATCTGAGCCTCGAAGAGACGCCCGCCGGACTCCGCGGCTCCCTCACCTACGCGACGGACGTGCTGGATCGCCCCTCGGCCGAGCGCTTCCTCGACGTCTTGCGCCGGGTGCTCACCGCGATCGCCGAGAACCCGTCGCTGCCGGTCGCCGAGCTCGATCCGGCGGCGTCCGAGGACGACCTCGCCGGCGCCCTTCGGTGCATCGGTGCGGTGGTGCCGTCGTCGGGGGTGACCCTGGATGCTCTGGTGCGGGAGCGTGCGGCCGTGGTGCCGGATGCGGTTGCGGTCGTGTCGGCGGATGGTGCCGAGCTGTCGTTCGCGGTGTTCGACGCACGCGTGAATGCTCTGGCGTCGCTGCTGGTCTCGCGCGGAGTGGTCGTCGGGGATCGGGTCGGTGTGCTCCTCGGTCGTTCGGTCGATCTTGTGGTGACGGTGGCTGCGGTGGTGCGGGCGGGGGCGGCGTATGTGCCGATCGACCCGGGGTATCCGGCGGATCGTGTCGCGGTGATTCTGGAGGATGCTGCGCCGTCGGTCGTCGTGACCTCGGAGGTCGTGGCGGCCGGGCACGTGGGCGCGCTGTCGGCGTTCGAGCTGCTGGTCGTGGACGACGCGGATGTTCGTGCGGTTCTGTCAGTGGATGCGTCGGCCGAGGTGTCGGCGCCGGTGTTGTCGCGTCCGCTCACCCCGGGGGATGCGGCGTATGTGATCTTCACGTCGGGGACGACGGGGCGCCCGAAGGGTGTCGCGGTGTCGCATGAGGCGATCGTGAACCTCATCGGGTGGCGTCAGGACGTGTTCCCGTTGGCGGTCGGTGATCGGGTGTTGCAGAAGACGTCGGTCGGGTTCGATGTGTCGGTGCCGGAGTTGTTCTGGCCTCTCGCCGTCGGCGCGACGGTGCGGCTGATTCCGGCGGGGGCGGAGAAAGACCCGGGCTTCCTCGCCGCGACTCTCGCCACGGAGCCCGTCGGGTTCGTGGAGCTCGTCCCGACCGTGCTGCAGGCGATGCTCGATGACGGGTTCGAGCTTGCGGCGTCGCAGGTGCGTCACCTGTCGGTGGGCGGGGAGGCGTTCCCGGCTTCGCTGGGGGTCGCCCTGTCGGGCACCAAGGTGAACGTGTGGAACACGTACGGGCCCACGGAGGCCGCGGTCGAGACCACGGGTGTCGCCCTGTCGGAGGTCTCTCTGGACGGCCAGAGCGTTGTCCCGATCGGTGGTCCGGTGTCGAACACGACGGTGCGGGTGCTGGATTCGTGGCTGCGTCCGGTGCCGGTGGGTGTTGCGGGGGAGCTCTACCTCGGGGGTGTGCAGCTCGCCGATGGGTACGTCGGCCGCGCGGCGCTGACGGCGGACCGGTTCGTCGCCGATCCCTTCACCGACGACGGCGCACGTCTGTACCGCACGGGTGACCTGGTCCGGTGGAACGGTGACGGGGTGCTGGAGTACCTCGGCCGCGGGGACGATCAGGTGAAGGTGCGCGGGTTCCGCATCGAGCTGGACGAGATCCGGCACGTACTGGAGCGGCATCCGTCGGTCACCGCCGCTGTTGTGGTGCCGGTGGAGCACCCGGTTGCGGGCACCCTCCTCGCCGCCTATGTCACGGTCGTGGGCGACTCTGTCAGAGACGACTCTGCGCTCTCCGGCGACCTTCGTGTGCACGCTGCAGCCGCTCTGCCGGACTACATGGTCCCGGCGACCGTCACCGTGCTGGCGGCGTTCCCGGTCACGGTGAACGGCAAGCTCGATCGCCGCGCCCTCCCGGCGCCCGACCTGACCACGTCATCCACGGGCCGCGCTCCGCACACCACCACCGAGCGCGCTCTCGCCGCGGTGTTCGCCGACGTGCTCCGCGTCGACGCCACCGCCCTGTCGGTCGACGACGACTTCTTCCGCCTCGGCGGACACTCCCTCCTCGCCACCCGCGTCGTCGCCAAGGCCAACGCCACCCTGCACGCCGCCCTCACCCTCCGCGACGTGTTCGACCACCCGAGCATCGCCGCCCTCGCGGCTCGAGTCGACATCGAGACCCCGGCTGCCACGACCCTGCGCGTCGGCGACCTCGCCCGACCCGACACCATCCCCGCCTCCTACGGACAACAATCCCTCTGGCTGGCCGAACAGGTCGCTGATCGGAGCATCTACCGTACGGCGTTCGTCCTGCGCCTCACGCAGCCGGCCGTCGTCGATGCGCTGGTCGCCGCGGTCGGGCGACTCGTCGAGCGGCACGAGGTGTTGCGCACGACGTTCACCTTCGACGACGACTCGGGCACGCTGCGTCAGCACGTGCACGCCACGCCCGCCGCCACCCTGCTGAGGGTCGAAGAACTCGGGGAGGCCGACGTCGATGCCCGCATCGCCGAGCTGCTCGCCGAACCCCTCGACGTCGCCACCGACTTCGGGCTGCGCTTCGCGCTGCTGCGCACCGCTGCGCACGACGTCGTCGTGGCGTACGGGCACCACCTGGTCACCGACGAGCAATCGTCCGACCCGTTCCTGCGCGACCTCGACGCGCTCTACACCGCCGAGCTCACCGGCCGGCCCGCCGTCCTCGACCCCCTGCCGGTGCAGTACGCCGACTTCGCGGTGTGGCAGCGGGCCGTGCTCGGCGACCCCGCCGACAGCGGTTCGCCCTTCCGCACCGAACTCGACCACTGGACCGACGTGCTCGTCGGCCTCCCCGCCGAGACCGCCCTGCCACTGGATCGTCCGCGCGACGAGGCGGTCGAGCGCACGATCGGCGTCGCGCGCGGCGAGCTCACCCTCGACGAGAGCGTCGAGCTCGACGAACTGCTGGGCGACGAACGCGCCACGCCGCTGCAGGCACTGATCACCGCGATCACCCTCGCGCTGTGGCACGAGGGGGCGGGGCGCAGCATCCCGATCGGCACGCCGGTCAGTCTGCGCGACGACCCGGCGCTCACCGATCTGATCGGCTATTTCATCGACACCGTCGTGGTGCGTGCCGACATCGACGAGACAGCCGGCTTCGCGGGCACCGTGCGAGGTGTGCGCGATCGCGTGATCGACGCCGCCGGACGCACGCTCGTGCCGTTCGAGAGCATCGTCGAAGCGACCAGGCCACCGCGCCTGCCGGGAGTGAGCCCGGTGTTCCAGGTGATGGCGGCGTACTTCGACGCGCCGGACGCCGACGCCGACGACGACGCCTCGCCCGGCACGCTCACCCCCCACCTCGCCCCCGGTGCCGGTCGCGATGCCGCCGCTGCCGACCCCGCAGCCGACCCCGCTGCCGACCAGGCGCCGGCGCTGTTCGACCTCGTCTTCTCGATCCGCCGCGACGAGGCGGGCTTCCTCGCGCTGCATCTCGACGCCGCCCGTGAACTGTTCGCCCCCGCGACCATCGAGCGCCTGCTCGAGCGCAGCCGGCTCTTCCTCGTGCTCGGCGCGCGCCACCCCGAACTGCCCGTGCCGCACCTGGCGCGTCTCGTGCAGGCCGCTCTCACCGGCGCGGACGTCTCACACGACGCCGCACACGCGGTCGGGTACACGCTCGCGCTGCCGGCATTCGACGTGCGCGACGACGCGCTCTGGCGCGCCGCGATCGCCCAGACCGCCCTGAGCGTGCGACTCGACCTGCGCCTCGGTGTGCGCGACGACGGCAGCGGTGCGCTGATCGGCCGGGCAGACAACCCCGAGCTGCTGGATGCTGCACGCACCGCCGCAGCGCAGCTGGTCGCCGCCTACCGCACGCCCACGCCGATGGACGTACAGCGGCGCGTGTCGTCGGAGGCGCCGCTCACCGAAGCCGAGCTCGCGGCGGCGCTCGATGACCCGTTCTTCGCCGACCTGATCGATGACCTCGCCGACGCCGATCCGGCCGATGTGGAGACGGATGCCGCGGCCGCACCCGCGCACGCCCGAGTCGCTCTCTCCGCGTCCCCACGTGCGGCGGCCGATCGTGCCGACACGTGGGCGGAGGTCGTGGCCGCGGTGGCGCGCACCCTGCGGGTCGACGCCGACCTCGTGGTCGAGATCGTCGAGCCGAGCCGAGATGCCGGCGTGCGCGTCTTCCCCGTCGTGGTCGCGCCCGGCCTCGACGACGCCGCGGAGCTCCGGGCCGTCATCGCCCCCCTCGCGGAGCGGTCCGCCACCTGCGACGCGCTGGCGCGGCATCCCCGATTCGGAGCCGTCTTCGACGACGTGCCACCCGCGCAGGTGCGCGTCGCGATGTTCGCCTCGGATGCGGAGGGCCACGTCGCCGATGCCCCCGCCGTGCCGGTTTCGGTGCGCGTGCTGGTGGCACCCTCGCCTGACGAGACGGATGCCGGCATCCCCGCCGACGTGACAGTACTCCGCGCGGTGCGCGTCGAGGTCGACACGGCCTCGGGCCTGCGCGTCGACGCCGACGCCCTCGCCGCGGCGGTCGCGGCGGCGATCGAGTCCACCGGCATCGCCGTGCCCGACGCGCCCGCGCTGCTGCGGCTCGGCCGCGTCGACCGCCTCGCGCTGTCGTCGGCCGACGACGCGGCCGCCCGCGACCGCTACGGCGCCGATGCAGAGCTCTTCGCGCTCACCCCGCTGCAGCGCGGCCTGGTGTACCACATGGTGCGTGCCCGCGAATCGGGCGATCGCAACGCCTACGTCTCGCAGGCCACCCGCGACCTGAGCGGCGCGGTCGACGCCGAGCGCCTCCGCGAGGCCACGCGCGTCGCGGTCGGCCGGTACCCCCACCTGCGGGCGGCCTTCCTGCCGTCGGGTCAGGCGCAGGTCGTGCCCGCCGGCGTGGAGGTGCCGTTCCGCATCATCGCTTCGACCGATTGGGCCGCGCGGGGCACCGAGCTGGCCCCGTTCCTCCGGGCCGAGCGGCAGGAGCCGTTCGACTTCGAGGAGCCGCCGCTGCTGCGCTTCACGCTCATCGAGCACGCGGCGCACAGCTGGAAACTCGTGATGACCTTCGAGCACGTGCTGCTCGACGGCTGGTCGCTCAACGCGCTGTTGGATGAGATCCTCGCCGTCTACGCCGACCCCGGGTACGCCCAGCGCGTGCGCCCGGCGTCGTTCCGCTCCTACCTCGACTGGCTCGACGAGCAGGATCACGACGTCGCGCAGTCGTCGTGGGCCGACTATCTCGCCGACCTCTCGGGGCCCACCCTGGTCTGGCCGCAGGGCGCGAGCCAGGGCGACGCGCGGGTCGAGACCGGCGAGCTGCACCACGATCTCGCTCCGGCAGATGCCACCGCCGTCTACGACGCGGCCCGTCGCGCCGGCGTCACCGTGGGCACCGTGCTGCAGACGGCGTGGGGCATCACCCTCGGCCGCCTGGTGGGCAGCGACGACGTCGTGTTCGGCAACACCGTCTCCGGGCGCCCACCCGAGCTGGCCGACGGCGACCGCATCATCGGCCTCCTCTTCAACACCGTGCCGATGCGGGTGGGGTTCTCGCCCGTCGAGTCGGTGCAGGGCCTGCTCACCCGGGTGCAGCACGAGCAGCTGCGCGTCATCGAGCACCCGTACGCCTCGCTCACCGGCATCCAGACCGCCGTCGGTCTCGGCGCACTGTTCGACACCCTCTTCGTCGTGCAGAACCACCCCTCGCGGGTGAAGTCCGACCACGAGGTCGGCGGCATCCGCGTGGTGGGCGGCTCGATCGACGACGCCACGCACTACCCGGTCACTTTCGCGGTCAACCCGTGGCAGAGCGACGGCCAGGCGCACCTCCACGTGCGACTGTCGTACCGCCTCGATGCGTACGAGAGGGATGCCGCGCAGCACGTGCTCGACCGCTACACCCAGGTGCTGCGCGCGCTCGTGCGCCGCCTCGACACACCCGTCGGACAACTCTCGGTGCTGCTGCCGGCCGAGCGTGGACGGCCCGCCGGCCCCGCGGGGTGGTCGCTCGATCCGCGGCAGTGGCCGGCCGTGCCGGTCGACGAGCGCACCGTGGCGGCGCTCCTCGACGAGCAGGTGCGGCGTTCGCCGGGCGATACGGCGCTGGTCGCCGGTGACCGCAGCTTCACGTTCGCCGCGTTCTCGGCCGAGGTGAACCGCTACGCGCGCCTGCTGCTGGCCGAGGGCGTGCGCCCCGAGCATCGGGTGGCGTTGCTGCTGCCGCGCGACGAGCGCATGGTGATCGCGATGTTCGCCGTCTTCGCGGTGGGGGCGGCCTATGTGCCGGTCGACACCGAGCTGCCCGATGACCGCATCGCGTACATGCTGCAGGTCGCCGAGCCCACGGTGACGCTGGTGACGACGAAGGATGCCGGGCGCTCCGGCCCCGCGGCCGGAGCGGTGATCGACCTCGACGGCGACAATGTCCGGCGGCGACTCGCGGCATCCGATCCCGCCCCGATCACCGACGCTGACCGCGGCGGGCCCGTCTCGCTCGACCACCTGGCGTACATCATCTTCACGTCGGGATCGACCGGTCGGCCCAAGGGCGTGGCCGTCGGCTACCGAGGCCTCACGAACATGTACGCCAACCACGTCGAGCGCATCTTCGATCGTGTCGTCGCCCACCAGGGCGGGCGGCGCATGAAGATCGCACACACGACGTCGTTCTCGTTCGACGCGTCGTGGGAGCAGCTGTTCTGGCTGCTCAACGGCCACGAGGTGCACGTGATCGACGAGGCGCTGCGCCGCGATCCGCAGCGGCTGGTCGATTACTACGACCGCGCCCGCATGGACGGCTTCGACGTCACGCCCTCGTATGGGCAGGTGCTCGTCGACGAGGGGCTGCTGCAGCGCGACCGCCCCGCCGGGCGGTCGGTGTCGGCCGACGCTCCCGGCGTCGTGTTCGTCTCGCTCGGCGGCGAGGCCGTGCCCGAGCGGCTCTGGCAGCAGCTGCGCGAGGCGCCCGGGGTCGAGGCCTACAACCTCTACGGGCCCACCGAGTACACGATCAACGCACTCGGCGCCGACCTGGCCGACAGTGCCACCCCCAGCGTCGGCGGGCCGATCTTCGACACCCGGGCGTACATCCTCGACGACAGCCTCGAACCGGCGCTGCCGGGTGTGCCCGGCGAGCTGTACCTCGCCGGGGCCGGAACGGCGCGCGGGTACTGGGGACAGTCCGCGCTCACGGCGGAGCGGTTCGTCGCCTGCCCGTGGGAGCCGGGCGAGCGCATGTACCGCACCGGGGATCTCGCCCGGTGGAACGCCGAGGGCCGCATCGACTACCTGGGCCGCGCCGATGAGCAGGTGAAGATCCGCGGCTACCGCATCGAGCCCGACGAGATCCGCGCGGTGCTCGAGACGCACGCCGAGGTGGTGAGCGCGGCGGTGATCGCCCTCGATCACCCCGGCGGCGGAAAGTTCCTCGCCGCGTACGTGCTGCCGGCGGGTGACGCCGCGGACGGGGTCGCGCAGCGCGAGAGCATCCGCGCGCACGTCGCCCAGCAGCTGCCCGATTACATGGTGCCGGCCACCTTCACCTCGGTCGACGCGTTCCCCCTCACCCCGAACGGCAAGCTCGATCGCCGGGCACTGCCCGCGCCCGAGTTCGCCGCGGCGACCGACGAGGTGCGCGAGGCCGAGACCGACACCGAGCGCACGCTCGTCGGGATCTTCCGCGAGGTGCTGCGTCTGGGGCCTGCGGCGGCGGTGTCGATGGACGACGACTTCTTCCGTCTCGGGGGCGACAGCATCCTGTCGATCCAGGTCGTCTCGCGCGCCCGTCGTGCCGGGGTGACCCTGTCGGCGGCCGATGTGTTCGCCGCCCGCACGATCGGTGCCCTCGCCGTCATCGCCGACGAGCGCGCGGCCCCGACGCAGGCGGTGCCGGCCGTGCCCGAGGTGCGCTCGTCGCGTCTATGGCCGATCGCCGCCGGAGCCGTGGACATTGCGGGGTTCGACTCGTTCGCGCAGTCGGCGCTGTTCACAGTGCCCGCCGGAGTCGACCGTGCGGTGCTAGACCGCGTGCTCGGGCGTGTGGTGCGTCACCACGAGGCGCTGGGCGGACGCCTCGTCGGCGACCGGTTCGAGCTGGGTGCCTCGGACGCCGCGATCGAGCGTTGCGACGTCGCCACGACCACCGACGCGTGGGCGAGCACGGAATGGATGCTGAGCCTCGACCGCCATACCGAGGCCCTGGCCACCGCGCTCGACCCCCGTGGCGGCATGCTCTGGCGGGCGCTGTGGGTGACGAACGCCGCTGAGACGACCAGTCGGCTGCTGCTCGTCGTGCACCACCTCGTGACCGACGGGGTCTCGTGGCGCATTCTCGAAGAAGACCTGCAGCACGCCTGGCAGCTCGAGACCGGCGCCGCCCGTGACGAGCTCCTCGCGGTCAGGACGAGCCTGCCCTCGTGGTCGGAGGCGCTGGCTGCACGGGCCGCGGACCGCGATCTGATCGCCGAACAGGAGTACTGGACCGGGGTGGCCACGACGGCCGATGCGCCGATGGGCGCGCGCCCCCTCGACCGGTCGCTCGACCTGCTCGACACCGCCGGGCGGGTGCCCGTGCACGTGCCGGCGCCGCTGACGGCGAGCCTGCTCACCGCGGTGCCGGCGGTACTGGGGGTCGAGGTCAACGATGTGCTGCTGGGCACCCTGGCTCGGGCGGTCGGCGAATGGCGGGCGCGCCGCGGAGAGCACGCTTCGCGCGTGCTGATCGGGCTCGAAGGCCACGGCCGCGAAGAGGGCTTCGTGCCCGGCAGCGACCTCTCACGCACCGTCGGGTGGTTCACGAGCTGGTTCCCCGTCGCGCTGGATGCCGGTACCGGTGCCGCCGACGCGGTGTCGCGCGCTCGCGACCAGCTGCGCCGGGTGCCGAACCGCGGCATCGGCTTCGGCGTGCTGCGCTCGGGTGCGGTCACGGATGCCGCTGTGCTCGATGCCGTGCGGCCGCAGATCAGCTTCAACTACCTCGGACAGTTCGGCGGCGGCGGGACGGAGGAGGAGGCGGCGGCCGACTGGTCGTTCGCGCCCGAGGCGCCCGGCCTCTCGGGCTTCTCCGACCCGTCGATGCCGATGCCGTCGCTGCTCGACATCAACGTGGCCGCCGAACCCGACCCGTCGGGCGAGGGCATCGCGCTGCAGGGAAGCATCGAGTTCGCCGCGCTCGCGATCGACCAGGCCGACGTGCACGAGCTCGCGGACCTGTGGATGCGGGCGCTCGCCCGCGTGGGCGACGAGGTCGCGCGCGGTGCGGCACCCCACGCCGCACCCGTGACGGCTGACGCCGCCCCCGCGCCCGCAGCATCCCGCGCCGGAGACGACGCCGGAGACGATCCCGAGCACGAAGCCCTGCTCGATGCCGTGCTCGTGCCGTTCGTGGCGTCGCGCTCGGGTCGGCAGCTGTTCGCGGTGCACGCCCAGGGCGGCTTCGCGTTCTCCTATGCCTCGTTGGCCGCCCACCTGCCCGAGGGCATGGGCCTCACCGGTGTGCAAGACCCCGCGCACGGCGGGGTCGAGGCCGACCTCGACACTCGCGCGGAGGTGGCCGCGGTGTACGCCGACGCCATCCAGCGCGCGCAACCGACCGGTCCCTACGACCTGCTCGGCTGGTCGCTCGGCGCCTACCTCGCGTTCTCGGTCGGCCAGGAGCTCGCCCACCGCGGGGCGGAGGTCGCATCGCTCACGATCGTCGACACCCCCGCCCACGGCTGGGAGGCGCCGGCGCCCGGGCCGGGGGCGATCCCGGTGCACGATGACAGCGCCGCGCACGCACGATTCCTCGACGGGTCGCGCGCGGAGTGGCTCGGCATCCTGGGTCTCGACGCCGGCGACCCGTCGGCCGATGAGGTGCTGACCGCCATCGCCATCTCGGCGCTGCGCAGCGACCGGGTCATGTCCACCGGCACCGAAGGCCACCTCGACACCCGTGCGCTCGTCATCGCCACCGACGACCTCTCCGACTCGGGTGACGTGCCCGACGACGCCCGCCACGACCTGGGCTGGGGTACGCACGTGCGCGACCTCGACCTCGTGCGCATCGACGACGAGGACCACGCGTCGGTCATCGCCGGGGCATCCGGTCTGCAGAAATGGGGGTCGCGATTGACGCGACTTCTCGACGCCAGTCTCCGCGGAGACACCGAACAGGAGAACTCATGACCATCACCGCTGAGAGCGTTCGCGCCGATGTCGCCGAGGTGCTTCTCGTGCCGGCATCCGAGGTCGATCCCACGCTCGACCTCCGCGATCAGGGCATGGACTCGGTGCGCATCATGGAGCTCGTCGAGAAATGGCGGCGCACGGGCGCGTCGAAGATCGACTACGTCGCGCTCGCCGAGGATCAGCGCCTCGCGCACTGGATCGACGTGCTGACCACCGGGCGGAGCTGACGGATGCCGACGCTCGCCGTGAACGGCATCGACCTCGCCTACGAGGTGCACGGTGCCGGACCGCTCGTCGTGCTCGTGATGGGCACGGGCGCGCCGGGAAGCGTCTGGCGCGCGCATCAGGTGCCCGCGCTGGTCGATGCCGGCTACCGCGTGGTCACCGTCGACAATCGGGGCATCAGCCCGGTCCCCGGCCAGACCGATCGCTTCTGCCCTCCGATCGAGGTCGCCGATCTCGTCGGTGACCTGGCCGGCCTCATCGCGCACCTCGGCGGTCCCGCGCACGTGGTGGGTACGTCGCTCGGGGCGCGAGTGGTGCAAGAGCTCGCCCTCGCCCACCCGGGATCGGTGCGGCGGGTCGTCGCGATGGGCGCGCACGCCCGCGTCGACGACGCCGGACTGCTGCTCACCGCCGGCGAGCGGCAGCTGTTCGACGACGAGATCGTGCTGCCCGCCGCCTACCAGGCGGCGATAAGTGCGCAGCTCAACCTGTCGCCCGCGACGTTGCGCGATACGGAGCGCGTCCGTGACTGGCGCGACATCCTGGAGTACTCCGCCGCGCCCATCTCGTCAGGCGAGCGCGGCCAGCTCGGTGCGAGCGAACGCCTCGGCGACCGCTCCGACGCCTATCGCGGCATCCGAGCCCCTCTGCTGGCGATCGGTTTCGCCGATGACCGCATGACGCCTCCGCACCTGGCCCGCGAGGTCGCCGCGCTCGTGCCCGGCGCGCGGTACGCCGAGGTGCCCGACGCCGGCCACTACGGCTATCTCGAGCGGCCCGACGAGGTCAATCGCCTGGTCCTCGACTTCTTCGCGGAGTGACCCGCCGCGTGCCCGGGCGTGCCGGCCCACGAACGTCGGAGGGTCGCGCGCTACCGGGCTCCGTCTTCGGAGGGTGTTCGCCCGCGCCGGGTGCTCAGCCGACGGGCGCGGTGACCCCGTCGAGCAGCGCGCGCAGCGCGTCGGCGCCGCGCTGGGCGACCTCGCCCACGGGCAACGCGCGGTACGAGGGGTTGAAGATCTCCAGCGACACCGGGCCGTCGTACCCCGAGGCCAGCACGGCGCCGACGGGGGAGTCGAGGTCGAACTCTCCCTCCCCGGGGAAGCAGCGGTGGTTGCGGCTCCACTGGATGAGCTCCAGCGACAGCAGCGGGGCGTCGGCGAGCTGGAGGAAGCCGACCTTCGATGACGGGATGCCGGCGAGAGCCGCCGCATCTTCCCCTCCGGCCAGCAGGTGGAAGGTGTCGATGACGAGCGAGACGTTGTCGCGCGACACCGCACGAACGACCTCCCACGCATCGGCGACCGAGGCGATGTGCGTGCCCCAGCACAGGGCTTCGAACATCACGGCCATGCCGTGGGCGGCGGCGTCGTCGGCGAGGGCGCTCACCTGCGCGATCGAGAGGTCGCGGTCGTCGATCGCGTCGGCGTCGGTGTTCGAAACCACGAGGATCGCCTCGGTTCCCAGGCGCTGCATGGTCGACAGCTCGCTGCGCAACCGCTGCCGCACCGTGGCGAACTCTTCGGGCGCGACCCCCTCGGCGCGGCGGAACGGCTGGTACAGATCGATGCTCAACCCGGCGTCGGCGCAGCGCAGCGCGCACTCCTCGGGCGTCATGCCCGAGCCGGTGAGGTCGGCATCGAGCAGCTCGATCCCGTCGAAGCCGGCGGCCGAGATGGCGGCGATCTTCTCCTCCAGGCTGCCGCCCAGAGATACGGTCGCCATGCTCGTCTTCATAGCCTGCCCTGTCCGTCCGTCGCCCTGGTCGATATAAGAATTAGCATAGCCTGTCCTTACTTTCACGGGAAGAACGGGACCCGGATGCCGGAGGAAGCACGAATGCCGACGAGACAGAGCGGATGCCGCGGCCCCGGCCTCGCACGCGTCCTCGGTGACGGCGGGGGTGCACGGTGACCGGCTTCGCCGCGCTTCTCCCCGCCGGGGTGATCGTCGAGGAGACGAGGGTCGAGGCGGCCGTCGACGCTCTCTTCCCCGCCGAGTACGCCGCCGTCGCCGGCGCCGTTGCGTCGCGCGTCGCCGAGTTCACGACCGGCCGTGCGTGCGCGCATCGGGCGCTGGCACGGCTCGGTGTCGCGGCCGTGCCGATCGTCCCCGGGCCGCACCGTGAGCCGGTGTGGCCCGAGGGGATCGTGGGCAGCATCACGCACTGCGCGGGGCTGCGCGCCGCCGCGGTCGCCCGAGCGGGCGACATGCGCTCGCTCGGCATCGACGCCGAGACGCACGAGCCGCTGCCCGAGAACACGCTCGACATCGTCGCCGTTGCGGCCGAACTGCCGCGCCTGGCGGCGCTTCAGGTCGCCGTGCCGAACATCGCCTGGGATCGCGTGCTGTTCAGCGCGAAAGAGAGCATCTACAAGACCTGGTTTCCGCTCGCGGGACGTTGGCTCGATTTCACCGAGTGCGACCTGACGATCGAGCGTGACGGCACTTTCCGCGGCGACCTCCTCGTGCCCGGCCCCGTCGTGGGCGCACGCGAACTCGGGCACATCGCCGGCCGCTGGGCGATCGACGGCGAGCACATCCTCACCGCCGCGTGGGTGGCCGGCTGACCTCGACCGCGCAAACTCACCTGTCGATCGACACCATGTTCGCCTCGTCGTGGCGCTCGCCCGCGGCCGGCTCCAGGCTCGTCAGACGAGTGATCTGGTCTTCGGTGAGTTCGACCTGATCCGCGGCGGTGTTCTCTTCCATCCGCTCCACCCGGCGGGTGCCGGGGATCGGGGCGATGTCCTCTCCGCGGGTGAGGATCCAGGCGAGCGCGGTCTGGGCCGGGGTGGCTCCGATCTCCTCGCCAATCGCGCGCACCTCGTCGACCAGACGAAGGTTGCGTGCGAAGTTCTCGCCGACGAAGCGGGGGTTGGTCTTGCGCCAGTCGTCGTCGGGGATGTCCGCCGCCGAGCGGATCTGCCCGGTGAGCAGGCCGTGCCCGAGCGGCGAGTAGGGAACGAAGCCGATGCCGAGCTCACGCAGGACCGGCAGGATCTCCGCTTCTACGTCGCGGGTCCACAGCGAGTACTCCGTCTGCAGAGCGGTCACCGGCTGCACGGCGTGTGCGCGGCGGATAGTCTGGGCGGACGCTTCAGAAAGACCGAAGTGCAAGACCTTTCCCTCGGCGATCAGATCGGCGACGGCGCCAGCGGTCTCCTCGATGGGCGTGTTCGGGTCGACGCGGTGCTGGTAGTACAGGTCGATGTGGTCGGTGCCGAGGCGCCGCAGTGACCCCTCCACCGCCGCCTTGATGTTCGCGGGGCTGCTGTCGATCGTGCCGGGGCCACCGCCCGAGTGGGAGACGAGGCCGAACTTGGTCGCGATCTTCACCTGGTCGCGGCGATCGGCGATTGCCTGACCGACGATCTCCTCGCTGAGGGAGGGGCCGTAGATCTCCGCGGTGTCGACGTGGGTGACGCCGAGATCGAGCGCACGGTGGATCGTGCGGACCGACTCGTCGTTGTCGAGGCCGCCGCCGGTCGTGTAGGTGCCGGCCATGGTCATCGCGCCGAGGCCGATGCGGGAGACGGCGAGATTTCCGAGGTGAGCGTTCTTCATGGTCGTGTCCTGTTCGTGTTCGTGAGGTGGGCCGGGCCGGGCCGGTGAGGCGTGCATCGCCTCGAAACCGAGTGAGCGGCTCCAGCTGTCCCGTTTCTCGGCCCACGAAGAGTCAACGCGCATCCACGCGCGTGAGCGTGGCCCCGGTTATGGGTGCACCGGCAGGGACCCTCTCAGACCCCGCAGGCGGCGTACTTTCGATCACATGGATGCCACCGACGCGATCACCGAGTTCCTCACCACGAGGCGCGCGAAGCTGACCCCGGCCGAGGTGGGATTGCCCGATTTCGGTGGCCGCCGGCGGGTACCCGGACTCCGGCGCGAAGAGGTCGCGCTGGTGGCCGGGATGAGCGCGGAGTACTACAAGCGTCTCGAGCGCGGGAACGCGACGGGGGTGTCCGAGGCAGTCATCGACGGGGTCAGTCGCGCGCTGCAGCTCGACGATGCGGAGCACGCGCACCTGCTCGACCTGATCCGTGCCGCGAACGTCAATGCCCATCCGCAGCCCCGCCGGAGTACGGCGCGGAGGTCGCAGATCACCGAGGGCTTGCGGCAGACGATCGATGCTATGTCGACCGTGCCCGTCTACGTGCAGAACGGCCGCCTCGACGCCGTGGCCGCCAACAAGCTCGGGCGTGCCCTGTACTCCGTGCTCTTCGACGATGCCCGACCGCCGGCGAACGCCGCTCGATTCCTGTTCCTCGATCCCCGGGCACCGTCGTTCTACCGGGAATGGGAGTCGCAGACCCGCCAGATCGTCGCGGTCCTCCGCGCTGAGGCCGGTCGCTCGCCCCACGATCGGCAGCTCAGCGACCTGGTCGGCGAACTCTCCACCCGCAGCGACCTGTTCCGAAAGCTGTGGGGAGCCCACGACGTCCGGGAGCACCGCGCAGGCCTCAAACTCCTGCACCACCCCGTGGTCGGCGACCTCGACCTCACCTTCCACGCCATGGACCTGGCATCCGATCGCGGTCTGCAGATGATCGTCTTCTCCGCCGAACCCGGGTCAGCGACGCACGAGCGCCTGCAGCTCTTGGCCAACTGGGCCGAAACCCGCGCGCCCCTCCCGCACTGAGCGGTGTCGGCGCCGGCTCGTCGGTCGGCGCCCGTCAGCGCCCCACGTACCCCATGTGCACCGCGTTGTAGCGATCGCCGTGCACGCCCACGCTCTGGGCGAGGGTGTCGAGGTCGGCGAGGTCATCCGCCGACAGCGCGACCTCCGTCGAACCCGCGTTCTCTTGGATGCGGGCGACGCGTCGCGTACCGGGGATCGGGACGATCCACGGATGCTGAGCCAGCAGCCAGGCCAGTGCGACTTGCCCGGGGGTGGCTCCTCGCGTTTCGGCGACCGTGGCGATGCGCGTCACGAGGGCGTGGTTGGCTTCGCGGTTCTCTTCCGTGAAGCGGGGGATGGTCGATCGCACATCGCCATCCGCAAATGACGTGGTCTGGTCGACGGTGCCCGTGAGGAACCCTTTGCCGAGCGGGCTGAACGGCACGAACCCGATACCGAGTTCAGCCAGCGTCGGCAGCACCTCGGCCTCCGGGTCGCGGGTCCAGAGCGAATACTCGCTCTGCAGCGCGGTCACGGGGAACACCGCGTGCGCTCGCCGGATCGTCGCGGCGGACGCTTCCGACAGCCCGAAGTGCCGCACTTCCCCCTCGGCGACCAACTCCCCGACGGTGCCGGCGACGTCTTCGATGGGAACGTCGGGGTCGACTCGGTGCTGGTAGAACAGGTCGATCACGTCCGTGCGCAGTCGTCTCAGCGAGGCGTCCGCGACGGCGCGGATCTGCTCCGGCCGGCTGTTGAGCCCGACGCTCTTGGCATCCTGAATGTCCCACCCGAACTTCGTCGCGATCGTGACGTGCTCGCGGACGGGCTCGAGCGCCTCGCCGACGAGCTCCTCGTTGACGTAGGGGCCGTAGACCTCCGCGGTGTCGAAGAACGTGACTCCCCGGTCGACGGCAGCGCGGAGCACGCCGATCATCTCGTCGCGACTTCCGGGGTTGGGTCCGTAGCTCTGCGACATGCCCATGCAGCCGAGTCCGACCGCCGAGACCTGTAGTCCCTGCCCCAGTGTGCGAGTGCGCATTCTCAGTCCTTTCTCCGTGCTGTGCCTGCGTCGGGTGTGCGTACGTCTCGAGTGTCGGCGCCTATCGCTCGCATCGGGAGTCCCTGGCAATGAGCGTGCCCGTGTGGCATCCCTCGATCGTGATTCCGACGGTCACACCGCGGTCGGGGTCTTCGCCCTCTTCACCGCGATCGACAGCACCGCAGCGATGACGCAGAGCGCCGCGCCTCCCCACCACGCGTAGGTGTACTCGCCGAAGATGTCGCGGATGACGCCGGCCGCGAGGGCGGCGATGGCGGCGCCGATCTGGTGGGCGGCGAAGACCCACCCGAACACGATGGTGCCGCGCTCGCCGAAGAGTTCGCGGCAGAGGGCGGCGGTGGGCGGGACGGTGGCGACCCAGTCGAGTCCGTAGATGACGACGAACAGCACGATGCTCGGGTGGATCGTCTCGGCGAGCAGCCAGGGCAGCAGGAGCAGTCCGACCCCGCGGAAGACGTAATAGAAGACGAGGAGCTTGCGAGGGTCGAACTTGTCGGTGAGCCAGCCGGACGCGATCGTGCCGACGATGTCGAACACCCCGACGACCGCGAGCAGGCCGGCCGCCGTCGTGGTGGCCATGCCGTGGTCGTGGGCGGAGGGGATGAAGTGGATGCCGATGAGCCCGTTCGTCGTGGCTCCGCAGATGGCGAACGCGATGGCCAGGGCCCAGAACGACCGTCGTTTCGACGCGTAGGCCAACCCCTCGAGAGCGCGTTTCACGGCGCCGCCCGTGACGGCCGGCGGTGCGCTGTAGGTAGGGGCATCCGCGCCGTACGGGAGCACGCCGCGGTCGCTCGGATGGCTTCTCAGGACGAACCAGACGAGGGGAACCGCCAGCAGAGCGGCGGCGGCGATGACGAGGGACGCCGCCCGCCAGCCGGTGTCTTCGGCGAGGACGGCGACGGGTGGGAGGAAGATCAGCTGTCCGGTCGCGGAGCCGGCGGTGAGGATGCCCATCACGAGACCGCGGCGGCGCACGAACCACCGGTTGGCGATGGTGGCGGCGAACACGAGCGCCATCGACCCGGTGCCGAGGCCGATCAGGACTCCCCAGAAGACCAGCAGCTGCCACGATGCGGTCATCACCACGCTGCCCCCGGCGCCGAGGGCGACGAGCGTGAGGGCGGTCGCGACGACCTGGCGGATGCCGAAGCGATCCATGAGAGCGGCGGCGAACGGCGCGGTCAGACCGTAAAGCAGCAGGTTGACGCTGACGGCGAGCGACATCACGCTCGTCGACCAACCGAACTCCTCGTTGAGGGGAACCATCAGAGCACCGGGCGCGGCGCGGAACCCGGCCGCGGCGAGCAGCGCCACGAAGGCGACGGCCGCGACGGCCCACGCGGGGTGGATGCGGGCGCGGGTGTCGTCGCGAGAGGGGTCGATGCGTGTCATTTCCGCTCCCGGATGCCGGTTCTGAAGGCTGCGTGTGGGACTTCCGTTGGACGGGTCACGGTCCTCTCGATTCCGGATGCCACGTACACGGCGTCACACGGAGAGGGCGAGGCGCCGCAACTCGGCGGCGGACTCGACGGTGAGGGCCTGTTCGATCTCACGCTGCGCGCTCTGCCAGAGCGGCTGGGCCGCGGCCGTCACCGCGACGGCATCCGGAGTCAGGACGATGGCTGACGCCCGGCGATCCGTCGGCGAGGTCGTCATCTCGACGAGCCCCCGCTTCTCGAGCACGCGGATGTTGCGCGCGACCGTCGAGCGTTCGAGCTCCGTCCGGTCGGCGAGGTCTTGGATCGTGATCGGCTCCGCACCGGGCTGCGGCACGCGGCGCAGCAGGCTCCACTGCGCGGCGTTGATCCCCACCGGCTCCAGCGCGCGATCGTAGATCGCCGACGCACGCCGGGCAGCCACGCGGAGGCTGGTGCAGTAGCAGTCCGTTTCCATGGAAGCGAGCATATACACGCATTGGGACGGTTCGGGGTTCTCTCCATTTCTCCCCTCAGAAATGCGTCGCGGGTGTCAGCGAGTGAGGCATATTGACCGCGACGTCAGCCGGGTGGATGCTCTTCTCGGAGCGCGTGAGGTGCGTGCGATCAGAGACCACGCCGCGTCCTTCCTGTCACACAAGGGAGTGGGGACGATGGCCGACACGCTGAACAGGCAGTACGTCGAGGAGCACCTGGGCGCACACAACTATGAATCCTTCGGGCGCAGCATCGTTGCGGCGGTGATGGAGGAAGCGCTCGAGCAGATGAGCGATAAAGACGCTGCGTTCGACGGTGGATTCAGGATGGACGTCGAGACGGTGCTCGAAGCCACGGGGTCTGGATGCACGTGGGTCGTCATGATCGTCAACGGAAAGCGGGTGCGGATTCACCAGCCGCCGATCATGTCGTACTGAAGCGGGGTTTCTCGCACCAGGGATTGGATGCCAGGTCGTCCGAGTCGTCGGAGTAGGGGCCTTCGGGAGAGGCCTAGTCACCGTGTCGCGGCCATGTCGCGGGGCGGCGTTAAGGGTGAGAACGGGCGCGACCGCCCGTGCCCTGTCGGCGCTCCCACGGTCGCGCTAGCCTGACGCCACCACCGCTCGCGTCGAGGGAGACCGCCGTGACCCAACCGCTTCGCTACGGCATCAACGTCACCCTCGACGGGTGCGTCCACCACGAGGCGGGCCTGCCTACGGATGCCGAGTCCATGGCGTTCTGGACCGACGAACTGCGTCGCTCCGACTCGCTGCTCTACGGCCGCGTCACGTATCAGCTGATGGAGTCGGCCTGGCGGCGCCCGGAGTCGGGGGAGTGGCCCGACTGGATGGATCCCAGTGAGGTCGCCTTCTCCGAGGTCATGGACCCGATGCGGAAGCACGTGGTGTCGACGGAACTGGAGGCCGTGGACTGGAACGCGTCGCTTGTTCGTGGGGAGCTGGGGGCGGCTGTCGTGGCGTTGAAGGCGCAGTCGGGGCGGGGGATCTCGGTCGGCGGGGTGCGGCTGCCGACGGCGCTGGCGAACCTCGGGCTGATCGACGAGTTCACGTTCGTCGTGCATCCGGTGGTCGCGGGCCGCGGGCCGCGGTTGCTGGAGGGTGTGCGGGAGCAGATGGTGTCTCAGCTCGTGGAGCGGCGCGAGCTCGCGTCGGGAGCGACGGCGCAGCGCTATCGCCCGGTGGCCTCGGCCTGACGGTCGGTCAGGACTTTCAGAACCCCAGCGCGCACATCAGCTGGGTCTCGTCGTCGGTCGGCGGCTCGACGGCCGGCGGGACACGCAGCACCGCCGCCATTCACCGACGGATCGAGGCTGATCGACGACTCTGCGGAACGCCGTGTCGGCGAGGAGGAATGGGGCGGGCTGGGGCTCGGCGGGGTTGGCGCTGTTAGCCATCTCCACGGCGTGAATTTCGGCGAATGAATGCCCGCTTTGCAGGGTCCAGCTCGCCGGCCGATAGCTTTCATGAATGGCTACGATCACCCCGGCCCAACTTTCCATCGAGCTTCAAGTGCCGCAGAAAAGAATCCGGGACCATCTGCGTTCGGTGTACGGGACTCTCGCGGAAGGTTCGACACGCTGGCTCCTGTCGGAAGAGCAGGCGGAGGGGATCCGAGAACGTTTCCGCGATGATCGCCGGGCAAGGCGGGGTGACTGGTTGCTTGAGCCGGGCGACACCGTCCGTAGGCGATCAATGCACGATGCTTACGGCGGTCAGCAGCAAGGTGGGATCTCCACACCGCGGGGTCAGAACGACATCTTTATCTTCACGGACCCGGAGTCCGGAGCCAGATACGGATACGACAAGTTTGAGGGGTTACGGGAGGACGGCTCCTACTCCTACACCGGCGAGGGGCAGTACGGACCACAGGAATTCGTGCGGGGAAACCGTGCGCTGCGTGACTGCGCCAAAGATGGGAAGACCATCCGGCTCTTCAGAACGCATGGAACGTCCGCCACGTACGTGGGTGCGTTCACAACAGGAACGCCCACTTATGAGATCGAAACGATTCCCGACGCGTCCGGAAACCCCCGCGCAGGAATCATCTTCAATCTCCTCCCGACAGTTGCGCGTGTGGAGCTCTTACCTGCGTACGGGGGTGGTTTGGGACCGGAGGCTCTGATCGACTACTCGGCTGCACCGCGGTCGTGGACACCCCCTGAGTATGACGATGTGGTCGTTGCTGCGGCGGATACTGCTCCCGGCGACCGCCTCGTTTCGCGGATCGAGTTCGAACTGCAGGCCGCATTCGGCGAGTGGCTGAGAACGCAGGGGCTCTCACCGCGACGGCTTCCGCTCCGGGCAGGGAGTGCGCTCATCGAGCCAGACATGTTCGTCCCAGAACGCAACTGGATCGTCGAGGCGAAGAAATCGATCGCGCGAGGACACGTGCGGACGGCGATCGGACAGGTTCTGGACTACGCGCACGTGGCTCGAAAGGCGGGGCTGGATGCCACTCCCGTCATTCTTCTCCCGGGGCTCCCGGAGGACGACCTCCGCGAGTTGATGCATACCGTCGGTATCACTTTGATATGGAGAATCGAGGACGGCTTCGAGGTATCTAAGCCTTAGGTTCCGCTCGCGATCAGTGTCTTCACGGCGGGCAAGTCTGGCTCCGCCCAATGCAGCTGCTCAAGAACTTGGGCAGCTACCCACGCCAGGCGGTCATGATCGGTGCTCCGGGTGGGCCGGGGGCCTTCTAGTTCAGCGCGAAGGCAGGTCAACCGAATGACAAGACCGCCGACAAGCGTGTCGTCGGTCGTCAGTTCCCCCAGAACGCGAATGCCGACGGCCAGTTCTTCTTGAATCTCGCGGCGTAGGGCGTCGGCTGCGCTCTCTCCGTCCTCGACCTTGCCTCCGGGGAATTCCCAGCGTCCGCCCGCGGCTTTTTCCGGGCGGCGGCGGCATACGAGGAACTGGTCTTCATCCTGAATGACGGCTGCCACAACTTTGAGCATATTGACCATGGCAAGACCGTAGTCGCAGCTGCAGCGCCACGTGCTGTCCGCCTCGAGCCTCCGCGGCTGACTAGCGTGCGCCCCTCTTCATCGACGACAGCCCCAACATGACGCTGGTCGAGATCCGCGCCAAGTGCCGACGCCTGAAGCAGCGCGAGGGTCTGAAGATGGTCGTCATCGACTACCTCCAGCTGCTCACAAGCGGTAAGCGCGTCGAGTCGCGTCAGCAGGAGGTCAGTGAGTTCTCGCGCGCGCTGAAGCTGATGGCGATGGAGCTGCAGGTTTCCGTCATCGCCCTCTCGCAGCTGAACCGTGGCGCCGAGCAGCGCGCCGACAAGAAGCCGGCCCTTTCCGACCTGCGTGAGTCGGGCTCGATCGAGCAGGATGCCGACATGGTGGTGCTGCTGCACCGCGAGGCCGCGCATGAGAAAGACAGCGCGGGCGAGGCCGATCTGATCGTCGCGTAGCACCGTAACGGGCCGACGGACACTATCTTGGTGGCGTTCCAGGGGCACTATTCGCGGTTCGCGGACATGGCGCCGGGGATGTGACTTCCCCGCCGAAAGCTCCGGCTGGGACTGTAGCCGTTCGCGACGGAGTTACTCGTGCTCCTCGACGGTGACGTGCGCACGGTTTGGGAGGGAACTGGGCCTACTAGGCAGTGATGGCGAACGAGACCGCATCGGCCAGCGAGGTAGCGCCACGTAGCTCGGATACGACGGCCGATCAGTTACCGACGGAGTGATACCTGTGGCGCCCGGAGAACCACAAGCCCGTTGTGCGCGACTTGCGGTAGGTGCCGAGGAAGCCAACGCTCCGCACGAACACGTCCACTCGCCACGACCTCGACGATGGCGGGAGCGCCGCTGCGGCCTCAGCAAGTCCCGTGTACCAACCGCCGAAATGTTGGCGCACGTAGACCGCGCGTGGCGGAGAACCGTTGATCGTTCTCAGGCACCCCGCGTCCCCTGCCTTCCGCTCGGCGGGGCCTTTGACGTGGTCGCCCCGCTCGAGGTGCTTGCCGTGTGGGGTGAGCGGCAACGCTGTTTGCTGCATCTCTCGGCGAATGCCGGCTAGTTTGATGCTCAGTGCACCCTCGACGATGAGCGGACTTAGGTCGGCGTCGCAGCCAAGGAATCTAATCGCAGAGTTCTGTGCCCCGACGTGCAAACACCACTCCAAGTAGCGCTCGAGGTCGCCGTTACGCCCCCAGACGGTATCAAGCACCGCGAAGCGGGGGTCATCCGGCAGCTCCGGTTGCGTCAGCAGCCAAGTGAGCCCGCGGTCGTGCCGGGACCATCCGAACGAGAAAGCCAGGAACGACTGCAGGCTCGCCCAGTAGCCGAGATAGTGGATGAAGTCGCCTGGAGCGGATGGCTCGGTTGGCATAGGCATCCCCGATTCCGGAGCTGCCAGAACTCGGTACGGAAGCGGCACTGCCCAGCACCATTCCCACTGTCCAGCGACCTCGCGTTCGCTCGCCGGCGACCACCCACTCGGCATATCGACTCTCGTGATCAGCACGCGGCGACCTCAGTCGGTCTCGGAATCGAGAGCATTGGTCTGCGCTTCCCGAACTGCGTCACGGTCGAGGCCGGCGGCGATGCGGGTCCCGTCCCGCAAAGCGCCCAACCACGACCCGAAGAAATTGCGGATCGACGCACCCGCTGGACGCCGTTCGCCCAGGTCGCGGCGCAGTAGCACCCACCGGTCGTACGCGTCGAAGGTATGGCCGACGCCCGACTCGTTCGCGTCGTCGACGAAGTCCGCGACGGCGACGGCGTAGTCGTCTTCGGTGAACGCGATGAGGCCTTTGGTGCGGCCACGGCTCGCAGTCGCAAGACCCATGGACGTCAGCGCATCATTCCACCCGCTGAACCGTTTGGAGATCGTCTGTCGCGTCGGCGGCCACGGCTTCGCGCCCTTCGCTGACTGCAAGCCCATGGCATCAAGGAGTTCGATGCGTAGCTCGTTGTAGCGCCCGCCGGTGATGGTCAGCGCCGGGTCTTCGAGCGCACGCTTCTGTGCCGCCCCGATCACTCCGAGGATGGTCGCAAGCTCGTCGGGGGTGACCGAGGCCTCAGACAGAAGCGGCTCGAGCTCGGCGAGCAGCTCTTGCGACAGATTCACCGCCGCCCATTCGTGATCGGGCTTGAGGCGTAGCTCGGATCCGAGGAGGTACCAGATGCCCGCTTGCAGCGCAGCATCCGAGAAAGTTGCCGCCTGATTGGCCTGATCGAAGACGATCGTTGACTCTCTCAGCGATTCCTCTGCGAGCTCGAGATTGATCGCCGGATACAGCAGAGCCAGGCGCGCGATGACCTCGGGTCGTGTGAATCCCTGGTGCGAGAGGGCGCTGGCGGCGGTCCCATGTTGGTCGAGGAACTCTTCACGCTGCGTTGCCCGGGCCAGATCCTTCGCCTGCTTTCGAGCTACGCGAGCGTCTTCGGCGGCGGCACCACCGTGTTTCGCCACAATCTGGCGAGCGCGCTCGCGCGTGATGCCTTCGCGCTCTCCGATCTCGGCGAGGGTATCGCCCTCGGCGTAGCAGTCGAGGATGCGTGCGTCTCGTTCGCTGATGGTCTTCGCAGTCACCAGGGTCCTTTCATCGAGAATTTGCTGCGGAGTCGAGAGCAGGTCACGTGTGTCCTGCTAAGTCTTGTCGTCGTTCATGTGCGCGGGGAGATGCGCGGGCTGTCAATGCAAGTGCAATCTTCCAATGCACGTGCGACATTCGGAGAAACGGGGAAGGTACGAAGCGTCCGAATCGCGTCGAGACGGCAGAGGAATGCACGAGCTCGTTCTCGCTGAGGTTTCTAGCGCTGCCAGCGCCTGGCAGTACGGTCACTGCAGTGCTTCGAGTCAGCTCGGCCAATGCCGAGGTACCGATGGGCCATGCACCTGCCGAAGCCGTCGATGCCCGACGGCCATAGGTCCGCGCCTTAGTCCGGGAGCTGCGCCAATTCAGGGCGGGAGTTCGCGCAAGCAGCGGCACCGCCGGCGCTCATCCAGCCGCTAGTCGATGCGAGCAAGGCAGAGGAGCTTGGGTTCGCAAAGCGGGTGCACACGATCCTCTAGGCTCCGATACCACGGCCGATTCGTAACGCGCGCTGGGGGGAATGTCATGACTATCGATACACGTCAGATCATCGGCGGGTCCGTCGACGACCTGGCAGAAGGCCTCCGTCCGTTCATCGAGCGGGTGTTCGCGGAGCGTCTCCCCCAGGGGCCGTCGTGGGTGCGGATCGTCGCTCACAAAGACGAGCTCGCGGGCAGACCCACCTCACACCATCATGCGAATGATGTCGGACTGATGTTGCGAGTGATGACCGAGAAGCTGGGCAACCTCGGCTACCCCTTCGACGGGCGTATTTCGCGGCAAGCGACGAACTGGGCGAGTGAGATGCGCGAGGTGCGCAACAAGCATGCACACCAGGTCGAATTCAGTCTCGCCGAGACGTATCGGGCGCTCGATTCGGCTGAGTTGCTCCTCCGCGAAGTCGGCGCGACTGACGAAGCGCAGCGGATCGCGGCGCGCAAGCCGGCGGTGCTGTCGGCACTGGGCGGCGGGGCCACCAGCCGCCCGCTCCCACCACCGCCGAGCGCGCCGCTTCCCGCGCCACCGGTCGCGCGGCCTTCCGTGCCATCTGCTCTCCCGCTTCCTTCCTCGACCGCGCCGGCGGCCACCACCTCACAATGCACCGAGTCGGACGCGGCGGCGGTATCGCCCCTCACCCGCCGTCAACGGCGCGAACAGCCCGAGACGAACGCGTCGACGACCCCACCCGCTCCGGCTCCGAGCGCTCGTCTTTCCCTCGACGCGGTCACCGAGCTCAGCTACGCCATGGCGCACGCGCGCATCGTGCCTGTGCAGGAGGTTCGGGTCGCGTACGCCGGGCCCGAGCTTCGCGGAGCATCGCTCGAGATCGAGGCCGCCACGGCAAGTGGCTCCCTGGGAGCACCAAAAGTCGTGATTCTCGACCTTGCGCCCGGTCTCAAGACACTCGCTGGGCTCGACCTGCTGTCCCTCGATCCGGCTCCGATGCTCCAGGTCGATACGGAGCAGCCTGGCTCCATCACTCTGACTCTGCGCGGACCGGACGGCGCCGCGATCGCCGATCATCGGCATCCCGTCAATGTGCTTGCTGCGAACCAGTGGATCGCCCGGGAGCTGCACCTCGGCCTCGAGCTCCTCGCATCCTTCGCTCAGCCGCAGGCGACCGCATTGACGCCCGTCCTGCAGCGTGCCTCGGACGTGCTGGGGCGGTCGAGCGGCCGCACAGAGCTCGACGGTTATCAGAGCGACAACCCGGCGAGGGTGGACGCAATGGTCGCGGCCATCTGGGATGCCGTGCGCGAACTCGACATACGCTATGCGGAGCCTCCGGCGAGTTGGGGCCTGCGAGGTCAGAAAGTTCGCACGCCGCAAGAGGTGCTCGAGGGACGGCTTGGAACGTGTCTCGACACGACGCTGACGCTCGCCGCGTTGCTCGAGCAGGTCGAGATCAACTCGACGCTGTGGGCGGTGGACGGGCACATCTTCCTCGGGTACTGGCGTGAGGATGGCAGCCTCGGGGTGCCAGCGACCACCGACATCGAAGAAGCGGTCAATCTCGCGAAGCTGGGCCGAATCTCGTTGCTCGAGACGACGCAGCTGACGGGCGGTGCAGCATCCGCCCCGTTCAATGTCGCCCGCGCCACGCCCGCGGCGTACCTCGAAGCGCGCCGCGACGAGATCCTCGGTATCACTGACGTGCGTGCAGCCCGTGAGAACGGGATTCTTCCGCTCCCCAGCCGCACGGTGGGCCCCGACGGTGAGGTGACCGTCGTCGAGTATCGACCGCTGGACCGCGTCCTGGCGCCTTTCGTCGCCGACCAGCGCGATTCGCAGGGCCGCGCACTGGCTCCGCCGAGGGTGGCGCAGTGGAAGAATGCTCTGCTCGACCTGAGTCTCCGCAATCGCCTCATCAACTTCACGAGTCGCGCCGGATACCAACTCGCGGTGCCGGGTGCGGCACTCGGTCGGCTCGAGGACATGATCAACGGAGGAGCAGGCGTCACTCTCCTCGCGTCCGACGACGTTCCCGAGATCGCGCGCGAGCGTGGCATTCGCTTCGGTCGCGACCGCGATTCGGCCGACCGAGAAGCGCTCCTGGCCGACAAGAGGCAGGCGCACCTGACTGACGTCACACAAGCGGCCTACACAACGAGGCTGCGCGCTCTGGCCGCGAAAGCAAAGACCGTCACCGAAGAGACCGGGGCGAACAACCTGTACCTCGCGTTCGGCACCCTGCGATGGGAGTTCAACGACCGGCAGCTCCAATCGCCGCTCGTTCTCGTCCCGGTGACATTGGAAAGCGTGTCGCGTGGCCAGTCCTTCCGACTCGTCCTGGATGAGGCAGGTGCTTCCACGCCGAACTACTGCCTCCTCGAGAAGCTGAAGGTGAGCTTCGGTATCGAGGTGCCCGGGCTCGCGAATCCGGCGACGGATGCCGCGGGGATCGACCTGGGCGCCGCGTTCGATGCGGTGCGCCAGGCGATGGTCGACGCCAAGCGGCCCTTCGTCGTGGAGGACACCGTTCATCTCGGCATCCTGCAGTTCGCGAAGTTCCGGCTGTGGAAAGACCTCGACGACAACTGGGAGGAGCTCGCGACGAACTCGCTCGTCACCCACCTCATCAGTTCGCCGAATGAGGCGTACATCGACGCTGTACCGGCGCCGGTCGACGTCGACCTCGATGCGCTCTCGGCGCAGGTTCCCGTCTCAGCGGACTCTTCGCAACTCGAGGCCGTGGTCGAGGCCGTCGAGGGCCGCACGTTCGTGCTCGAAGGCCCCCCGGGCACCGGCAAATCGCAGACCATCACGAACCTGCTGGCGCGATCGTTGGCCTCCGGAAAGCGCGTGCTCTTCGTGGCAGAGAAGCGCGCGGCGCTGGAGGTCGTGAAAGACCGATTGGATGCCGTCGGACTCGGCTCCTTCTTACTCGATCTGCATGACAAGGGCGCGCGGCCGAATGCCGTTCGCGAGCAGCTCCGCGCGGCGCTCGACGCCACCGCCCGGCCCGATCGAGCGGCGTTGTCAGCGCGGCGCGAGGCGGCGGAGTCCAGTCGTGGCGCGCTGTCGCGCTATGCGCAGCGGGTACACGAACCGAACGCGGCAGGTCTGTCCCTGTACTCGGCTCGATCGCAGTTGCTGGCATCGGCGGCAGACGTCCCGCCGCTGGATGTGCCCGCTTCCCTGGTCGCGTCGGGCGATCACATCGACCAGCTGCGCGCGACTCTGCGGGAGCTGCCCGCGGTCAGTGATCTCGCCCGCCCGGCAGTGACGCATCCTTGGGGCTTCGTCGACGATCCCGATATCGACGCGGCCTCTCTGCACAGCGCGGCCCGTGGTTTCGAAGAGGCGCTCGCAACCGTCGGTCCAAGTGACCTGCTGTCCCGCGTGCAGGGGCCGCAGCAGATGGAAGCGTGGGCGGGTGTCGCTCGCGCGCCGCGTCATCCTCTCCACGCGCTCGACCGTGTCCAGCCCGAGTCGGTTGATGACCTCGTCCGGCGGCTTGCAGCGGTGGCCGCGCAGCCGCCCGCATGGCTCACCCAGGTCGATCCGCGGGTGCTCTCGCGGAACGTTCGCGACATTCACGCAGCCTCCCTGGCCGCGGATGCGTCCTCGTTCTTCGGGCGCAAGAAGCGTCGGCGTGCGGTGCTGGCCCAATTCGCGACCGACCTGCGCGTCGAGCAGACAGCGATCGACCTGCGCGGTCTGTCGACACTGACCGGCGCCATGGCCGAGACGGCCGCACAGGTCGATGAGTTGCGTGGTGAGCTGCAGCGACAGCCCGTCGTGGTCGCGCCCCTTGACGTCAATCCCTACATGCCTGGCGCGGCGGAGCAGGTAGGAGCCGCCCTCACGTGGGTGAGTTGGCTCTCCAGGACGCTCGCGTCCGATTCCTCGGCTGCTGGAGACCTGCGCTCGGACTTGCGCCGTGTCTACGAGACCACGGCCCCGGATACGGCGTCGGCCGAACGATATGCGGCGCTCGCCGCAGCGTGGCGGGCAGTGGCAGCTGCGGCGGGCATTGCTGGTACCAGCGGTGCGTCACGTGACCAGCTCGGCATCTGGGCCGGGGATGAAGGAATCGCATCGACCTGGGAACGCACCCGTACGGCGCGCAACCTGGCGACGACCGACCCGGTCACGCTCGGCCGCTGGATCGACCTGCTACGGCACGTGGAACTTCTTCGGCGCCTTGGGATGAACGAGGCGCGGGAGGCGATTCTGTCCGGGCGCGTCCGTGCCGACGACGCGGCGCTCGCCTTCGACAAGGGGGTCGCAGCGGCGTCCCTCGGTGAACGCGAAGACGCCACCGCGCTCAGCGACTTCGATCCCGCTGCGCACAACCGGACGATCGAGAGGTTCGCCGCGAGTTCGGCAGCCATCCGCGGTGAACTTCCGCGGGCTCTGCCCGCTGACATCCTGTCTCAGCGGCGATTCGACCCGAAGTTCGATGGCGGCGACATGGGCGCGCTCAAACGTCAGCTCTCGAGGCAGCGCGGTGGGGACAGCGTGCGGACGCTCATGGACAAGTACGGCGATCTGATCACCCAGATCACGCCATGTATGCTCATGAGCCCCGAATCAGTCGCGCGGTTCTTCCCCGCGCGCGCCGGGATGTTCGACGTCGTGGTGTTCGACGAGGCTTCGCAGATTCGCGTCGCGGATGCCGTGGGAGCGATGGGACGAGCGCGTTCTGTCGTGGTCGTCGGGGACTCCAAGCAGATGCCTCCGTCGACCTTCGCCGAGGTGACGGCCGACGTCGACGAGGCTGAGGCAGATGCGGGCCTCGTTGCGGACGAAGAATCCATCCTCACGGAGTGCACACAAGCGCGAGTTCCGAGCAAGTGGCTCTCGTGGCACTACCGCAGCCAGGATGAGGCGCTCATCGCCTTCAGCAACCACCAGTATTACGAGAGCCGCCTGTCGTCTTTTCCGGCACCGCTACGCGACTCCACGGTGTCTGCACCCGACACGCTCGCCGCGAAGAAGCCCGACTACGGGCTTTCGCTTGTGCGCGTCGACGGTCGGTTCGAGCGTTCGGGTGGGCGCGGAGTCCTTCGGACGAACCGCGTCGAAGCGCAGACGATCGTCGACGAGGTGATCCGTCGGTTCGCTGCTGCCGGCGACGCCGCGCCGTCGATCGGCATCATCACGTTCAACGTTCAGCAGCGCGACCTCATCGACAACATGCTGCGCGACGCTTCGGATGAACGCATCGGTCGCGCGCTCGACGAGCGCGATGGATTGTTCGTGAAGAACCTCGAAAGCGTGCAGGGCGACGAGCGCGACACGATTCTGTTCTCGGTCGCCTTCAGCAAGAACGACCGCGGAATGCTTCCGCTGAACTTCGGGCCGCTGTCCCGCGCAGGGGGAGAACGTCGGCTGAATGTCGCCGTCACTCGCGCGCGACGACAGGTCGTGCTGTACGCGAGCTTCGATCCTGCTGAGCTTCGCGCCGAGCAGACCTCGGCCCGTGGACTCAAAGATCTGAAGTCCTATCTCGAACTCGCCGCGCGCGGAGTCGCACCGACGGATGATTCCACGTCCCGTGTGCCCGTGATCGATCGCCACCGTGACGAGATCGCCGCGGTCCTGAGCGAGCGCGGAGTCGTCGTGAAGACGGACGTCGGGCTCTCGGACTTCCGTATCGATCTCACGCTCGCATCCGCGTCCGACCCCGCCCAGCCGCTCGTCGCCGTCCTGCTCGACGGAGAAGGCTGGCGCGCGCGCCGAACGGTGGCTGATCGTGATGGACTGCCCGTTGATGTGCTCGGCGGGTTGATGCGTTGGCCGGGGATCGAAAGGGTGTGGCTGCCGGAATGGCTCGACGATCCGGATGCCACGGCCGACCGACTCGTCGCGGCGGTGGAGACCGCCAAGGCCGGTGGCTCGTCACTTCCAGCCGCGAGGGTCGAGAGTGGTGCGCAACGAGTTGACGATCTCGATCCACTCGCGGCAGAGGAGCCGGCAGAGCTTCTGCGTGGAGGGACGCCGCCGGTGCAGGAGGACGAGGAAGTCGTCGGTTCGACGCATCCGCACGTCCGCCCCTTCGTGCCCTGGCCGATCACGTCGTCTGGGGGAATCGCTGTGCTCGATGCGCTTCCGAGCCCGTCTGCCGCTGCGCGGGTTCGCTCTGTTGTGGTGGAGGCAATCGCCGCAGAGGGGCCGATCTCGCGAGCGCGTTTGGCGAGAGTGGTCGCGGAAGCGTTCGGACTGTCTCGCGTGTCAGGCGCCCGGGCGACGGCGATCCTCCGATTGATCCCGGCTACTTCCACTCGCCCCGGCGACGAGCAGTTCCTCTGGCCGGTGGACGTGGACGTTGCCACATGGCGGGATGTTCGCACGAGCACTCCAGGGGAGAGTCGACCGCTCGAATCTGTCGCTTTGGAAGAGATCGCGAACGCGATGGCCGTTGTCGCTCAGCTCGGCGGTGGGGTGCGCGAGGACGAGATCAAACGAGAAGCTCTGCGGCTGTTCGGTGGGAAGCGGATGACAACGCAGATCTCCGAGCGACTTGCCGAAGCTCTGACGGTGGCGGTGGCCACCCGACGGGTGGAGCTCGCGCCGTCGGGAGCCTATCTCGCGCGTTTCTGAGTTACGACGATCGAATCCAAACGACGGATAAAGTGACCTCGATCAAGTTTGGGGGGCGCCATATGGGGCGAGGATTCGCAGTCATCGATCTCGAAACGACGGGTCTGTTTCCGCAGAAGCACGATCGCATCGTCGAGGTGGCGATCGTGCATGTGTCACCGACAGGAGTCGTCGAGGGGGCTTGGGAAACACTCGTCAATCCGATGCGCGACATGGGAGCGCAGCGTATCCACGGCATCAGTGCCGCTGCGGCCGCGCGAGCTCCGGAATTCGGTGCTCTCGCACCGTCCATCGCCTCGCTCTTGCGTGGCCGGGTGCCTGTCGCGCACAACGCGAGTTTCGACGCGCGCTTCCTGGGCCACTCCATGGAGCAATCCGGTCTGGTGTGTCCCGAGTACGAGTACTGGATGTGCACGATGCAGCTCGCGGGCACATTCCTGCCGGGCAATCGAAGTCTCGCCGACTGCAGCGCGGCGATCGGATATGCGATGCAGAACGCTCACCGCGCTTCGGCGGATGCTCTCGCTGCGGCGGCGCTCCTTCGCGCCTACATCGGCGCGGGTCACGATCCCGCATGGTGGGACGGATGGCTCGCGACCCCGGGGGAGTGGCCGGGTGAGCCGTTCGATACGACAGCCTGGCTGGCGCGTACGGACGCCGACACGGCGCCACGGTCGGTTCTCGAGCGGTTGCATGTGAACGTCGCGACCGATGCCGCCATCGACGACGGCGCATTGAATCTCGATTACCTCGCTCTGCTCGATCGCGTCCTCCTCGACCGGTACATGTCCGCGACAGAGACCGACGACCTCATTCGATTCGCCGCGGAGCTCAATCTTCCGAGCACGGCAATTCGCCGCATCCACCGCGCCTACTTCGACGGGTTGGTTTCGGCGGCCTGGGCGGACGACCAGCTCACCGCTGACGAGTGGGCTGATATCCAGAAGATCGGTGGCCTGCTCGAGATCGACGCGAAGACGATCGCCGGCGCCGCTTCGAAACCGGATGCCGCGGCACCGACTCTCACCACCGGCTTCCGCCTGTCACCGGGCGACACCGTCGTCATCACCGGCGAAACGCGCCGAGATCGAGGGGCGTGGTTCCAGATACTCGCCCAGCGAGGTCTGATCCCGAAGGACAGCATGGTGAAGAAGGCGAAGGTGCTCGTGGCCGCCGACCCCGACTCGATGTCGGGGAAGGCGAGGCAGGCGCGGGCGTGGGGGATTCCAATCATCACGGAGGACGGGCTGGAGAGGTTGATGGGGCTGGTCGCTGTCGAGTAGCGGTGAGCGACCACCTCGCAACGACGCGACGGGTGCAGATCACGCGTCGATGAGCTCGTAGAGCGTCCCATGCTTGCTCGTCATCATGGCCTCGACAGACGTGGCGAGGGCACCGTCGCGGACAAGAATGCCGAACTCGACGTTGCGGTTCTCGGCTGAGTAGCTGAAGTTCGCACTGGTGATCAGGAGCAGCTCGTGGTCGACCACGATGAACTTCGCGTGGCTGACGACCAGCTTGCCGCTCGACAGGACCGCTGACCGGTACACCGTGGCTCGTCGGAGCTGCGTCTTGATCGTCGTGGCGTCAGCGACCGCAGCGTCAACGTAGACGGTGACGACGACGCCCGGCTGCTCCGAGGCCGTCTTAAGCGCCGTCCACATCCGAGATGTGTCCTGGAAGTTGTAGGTCGCGGCCGTGACCGATTGTCGTGCAGAACCGATGATGCGGTGGAACTCGCTGGTCAGGCGGCCCATGTTGGCTTCGTTGCCAGGCATCGTCCATACCGGAACCAGCTCACGCAGGACAGTCTTGGCTCCGGCAATGGCACGCAGCACACTGACGGAACGTTCGCGGTCGCCAGGCCCAAACCCGCAGGCGGCGAGGAGTTCCTTCGCCTGGTCGCGTCGGCTGATCGCTATCTCGCGCACGGCAACGATGGCTGGCGTACCGACCTCGAACCGCAGCGCGAGCCGTTCCGCTTCAGTGGCGGTCAGAAAGCTGCCGAGTTGGTTGAGCGGGTCAGAGGCCATGGATGCTGCCGAAGAACCCGGGGACGACCGGGCCGTTCGCGGTCGGGAGGTCGAGGAGGAACCGGCGATCCAAGAATCGGTTGGCCTTCTCGCAGGAGGTCTCCGAGGCGAAGGCGCAGGTGTGGCAGGCCGCACCGTGGAGGAAGTCCTCCGGGTCCGATGGGGTGCGTTGGGCGCAGACCGGGTCGGAGGAGCACCGCGTGGCCCGGCGCAGCGCCGCTAGCACGATGCTCTGGAGTTTTGCCGGTTCCGACAGCGCCACCAGACCTCCGAGCGTTCCGTCGCTGTCGGATGCGGTCGTACAGATGAGCAGCCCCGCGGCCGCCTCACGCCCGGGCTCTTCCCGCCAGGCGAAGATGCGCTCGGTGAGACTGGCGGCGCCGTAGCCGGAGTACATTGCCATCTCGCGAATGAGGATATGCGACAGCGTGTGGACGAGCCAATACCGGGGACCGGGCAGTCGGGTGTCGGGATTGACGGCGGCGGCGGTCTCGGAAAAGCGCCGAGCGAAGTTGCGACGGTGCGCCTCGACGTGGGCGTCCCACAGCGGGGTGGACTCGATGTGTCGTTCCCACTGCTCGACGGCGTCGAGGTCGAGTTGCAAGAATATGCCTTCGCCGCGGTCTTCGGTTGCAGGTACCCAGGAGGGCTTGCCGTTCCGGGTGAGTTCGACCAGGCGTGAGGCGACGTCGTTGACCCGGTCCATCTCATCGAGGCGGGTGAAGCCAAGCACCGCATTGACCTTCTTCATCCGGTTGACTCCGACAACGCGGTGAATGCGCGGGTGCAGATCCGGGCCGCGCTGCATCTCGGTGACCATCAGCCCGGTGTTGTTCTGCTGTTCGGGGAACAGCGTCGGCTTCTGGAGGTAGCGCCACTCGGGGATGAGCAACTCGATCGGGTCCCAGTTGGCGCGGCGCTCCTCTCGGTCCGCCTCGGACTCAGGCGGTGCGATCACGTCTGCGATGGCAGTTGCGATGTCGGCGTCGGTGAGCCCGGCGACGTCGATGTTGCGCGCCCCAGCCAGGGCGCGGATCACCGCGATCTGGTCGGCGAACTGCCGGATCTGGTCGATGCCGAGTTCGACGCGGAGATGGTCGGCAAGTGCTTCCTTCTGTTCGGCGTCCGAGCGCGGCATGACGATGATGCTCTGCGTTGAGGGGAACCACAGGTTCGAGGCGCCCATCATGATGAGCGCGGGCTGCGCCTTGCAGCCGGGAAAGAACGCGCCGAGGTGGGGATGGCGTCCGCGGCACGTCTGGGGCAGTTTGAGCCGCCCCTTCACCCCTTGGGCTTCGGCCATGCCGCGTGTGGCGTTGCACGACTGGCAGATAACCGTGGAGCCGACGCTCTTGCCGACGTTGGCGTCGCGCATCTTGAGGTCGGGGTTCTCAGCATTCGGGCACTTCTGACCCCGGTGAACCCAGGGCGTGTAGGGAAACTCGTCGAGGTGTCCGTTGGTACAGGTGAGCAGGTGCTGTGCGGGTACGGCCGGACTGCCCTCGCGGCGCCCCCGTCCGCCGCGGCCAGGGCAGGGCTTGTGGGTGAACTGGGCGAGGTCTGGCCGGAACGGATGCGTGTTCGTGTAGGTGAACCGGGTGAGCGGGCCGAGGTAGTCGCAGCCGGTGCATCGGAACCACTGCGGGAACACCCGTGCGGGCAGGCCGAGGTCCGACCCCTCGGTCGACATCGAGCCCTTCTTGGGCTGCCACGGGAACGGTCGCAGCGCGTCGACCTGGGGGCCGAGGTGCAGACGGACGACGTTGAGCAAGCGCGGTTCGAGGATTGTCGGGACGACCTCGCGGCGCTTCCAGATCGGCTCCCAGTCGTCGAGTCCGGCGGGCATGACCGAGAAGTTCGGCAAGTCCATGATCGCGCCCGGACCGTAGGTGTACAGGAGCGAAGAAGGACGCGCGGACCCGACCTTGGCCCGATTCTTCGCGAGGCCTTCGTCCGCGTCGCCGAGCGGGTCGAGAGCGTCGTTGTTGTCGGCCAACGGCGCGGTGGTGGTGTCGGTCATTAGTCGTCCTCCTCGGCGGGCAGCGCCCAGTTGTCAACGCCTTCGGGAGTTCTCGCGAAGAGTCGGTCGGGCACGGGCGAGACGAGAATGTTGATCTCCGGCTGCACCTCGCGCATCGAGTTGGCGATCACAAACGGCGCCTCACGGGAACTGCCGACGTTGGCGCGGTGGTTCTCGGGGCTGACAATGAGCGGCAGGTACTTGTCGCCCTCGCCAGTGCGCTCGTAGACGAGATTCTGGTGCCGCTCGCTGGCGTACCCGGCGCGGCTTGTCCACCGGTCGACCCGGTTCGTCAGCAGGTCGCTGGCCTTCTTTGTGAGGTCATCGTCCTGGGACGCGGCGAGTATCCGCGCCTTCAACCGGTCGATGATCCTGACGACTGCGGGATGCTGCGAGGCGATCTTGCCCGCCTCACGCTCGGGCGACAGACCGTCGGCTACGGTCGCCTGGGCGACGCGCGCGGCGCTAACCAGTACCCCGTCGATGCCTCGCTCCAGTGAAGTCGGCGAGAACGGCGTGACGGAGAGCGCCTCGACCTGCTTGTAGAAGGTGTCGTGGTAGTGCCGGAACTGCTCGAAGTGGGCCAGGTCGCGTGGCCGTGCCCAGTTCCCGAGCGACACGACCAGCCCCGGGCGTGCCGCGTCGCGGCCGACTCGCGACGACGCCTGGATGTACTCGGCGGTGTTCTTTGGCTGGCCGATCACAAGCATGAGTCCGAGGCGCTGCACGTCCACGCCCACCTGCAGCATCGATGTGGCAAGGACGACGTCGAAGGGCGCGTCCCCGTCGCGCTTGGGCGCCGCCTTGTCCTCTCGGCGCAACGCAATCCGCGCCTGGAACGCCGCGGTCGTGTCATAGCCCTGGTCGAACTCGAGCCCGAGCTTGTCGAGGGTCTTGCCGATGTCGGCACCCGAGATCCGTGACGTCAGCTCCGCCACGTTGAGGTTTCCGAACGCGGTGCCATACCGCCGCGGGAAGCCCGAGTCGCGACGGGGGTTGCCGACCCGCGTGCTGACGTCATCATCGACGTAGCGGCGCATGCCGGCCAACTCCCGGGTGGCGTTGAAGTACCCGACGAGAGTCATGTACGGGTCTGCCTCGACGCCGGTGCGGTCGAGCAGCAACTGGCTTGCGAGCAGCAGCACCTCGGCGAGGCGAATCTCGGCGCTCGACAGGCGAACACCAGGAGCGTTCACGCCGATGTAGCGACGACCAGGGTTCTGCGCGGAGACTTCGACTTCGCGCGAGAAGAAGGTGTCGGCGACGTCGAGCACCTGCGGCGGGAAGATCTCGACCTTGCGGCCGTAGAGCTGTCGTACCTGCTCGACCGCGTTGCGTACGGTGGCAGTCGAGGCGACGATCAGCGGCTTGACCGGCTTGCCCTCGGGCGTCTTCCACGAGCACAGCGTCTCGACGGCGACCTCAAACAGACCAACGGCCGTGCCGAGCGCCCCGGTGATGAGGTGCAGCTCGTCCTGGATGATCAGGTCCGGCGGGCGCAGTCGGCCGACGGGCATGATTGTCGCGGCGGGATGGCCGTTGTTCGCCGGGTGTGACTGCACGGTGCAGCCGGTGTAGTCGGGGTGTACGTAGCCGTGTCGCCCGCAGCGTCTGCTGACGAACCCGAACAGCGAGGCGGCCTCGCCCTCGCGCGCGAGCCGGGCGAACTTGTCGACGGTCGCAATGACGAATGCCGGCGCGAGTCGGTAGATCTCCTCGTCGACGGTGAGCACCGGAAGTCCCTCAGGAACGCCGCCTCCCTTGGAGAATGGGCACCGGCCCAGCTCGTCACCGCAGTGCACGAACACCCGACGACTGGTGGCGTCACCCTTCACGTTCGCTGGGGAAATCTCGGTTCCGCACCACGGGCAGCGCTGAATCTGAAGGACCGTCAGGCGGTGCGAGGCACCGTCGTTGACCTTCTTGAGTTGCTCGTCCGCTTCCTCGAACCGCTTCGGACTGACATCGGTACCGACCCAGAGGCCGATGCGGAACGGTTCGGTACCCCAGGCCTCTTCGTCCTCGCGGCGGGCGAGTTCGGCGGCGCAGACGAGTGCGGTCGCACGCTGGAACTGCTGCGCCGTCAGCAGGCGCAGCGTGTAGCGCATCAGCACCGACACGCCGTCGCTGCCGTTCAGAGCGCCGTCCGTCGACTGCACGACCGCCTGCCGACGGCGGATCGCGAACGTATAGGCGGCCAGGCCCAAGTAAGCCTCGGTCTTACCACCACCAGTCGGGAAGAAGAGCAGTTCCACGCGGGCCTGGTGCTCCGCGCTGCGCAACGCGGCCGTCGGTTCGGTCAACGACCCGAGCTGCATGAGAATGAACGCGAGCTGGAACGGACGCCACGCCGCGACCGGTTTTCCGTCACCCTCGGCCGATTCAAGGTCCTGCCGCGCCTGCGCGATCGGCACCGCCGAGTCGGACTTCCGCGCTTCAGCGACCTGCGAAGCGAGGCGCTGATCGCGCATAACCCGATTCATGAACTGGAAACACTGAAGCCCAGTTACGTCGGAGGCGACAAACTCCAGCCCGTCAACGAGACGCTGGTGCGCCTGCCGCGCCTCCCACAGCACCACGTTGGCGATCTCCTGCAAGTGCTCGGGAAGCTGCGCCGCCACCCCTTCCTGCCGGTCGAGCCACGCCCCATAGCCGGAGACCAAGGGGGCAAGCCCGCCGCGCAGCTCGTCAGCACCGGCAGCAGCTAACTCCTTCATCGACAGCGTTGCACCCTCGACCTCGCCAGCCCTGGTCTGCGGAGTCTCGGCCTTCGGCAACCATGTCGTCGACACCGACGTCGCGCGCCGCGAACCCTTGCGCACGACCCAGTCGGCCGAGCAGGTGCGGCCGATTGCGAACTCGAGCCGGTCCTTGTACTGGAGGTCGAGCCGCCACACCTCGTCGTCGTGCTCGGGCCAGACCTGTTCCAGCGCGTCTCGCACCGGAAGGAAAGCATCGGTGCCACCGGCGTCGATGAGGAGCTTCGTTTGGAACATCCACATGTTCGACGGGATAGGGAGTGGCGTCTCGCGGTCGTTGCACAGCGCGATCTCCACGAGCACCCGACCATAGTCGGCGTCGTCGTAGCGATCGATCCGCAGGCAGATGGCATCGCGCAACGCAACCGTCTCGGTGCGACCGGGAATGAGCGCCGCGAGAGTGATGGTCCGGGTTTCCTCGATCGGCGTGCGCTGGTACTTCCGAATGGGACGTCCGGCCTTCGACACCTCCTTGGTCTCGACCGTCTCGTAGGTGCCCCACGACGCCGTGATGTCGAACGACTTGAGATCGCTGGGCACCTGAAATCGCAGCCCCATCGATGCCGGGATCATCAACCCCTGCTTGGGTGCTCGATCCTCGACATCGTCCTCTTGGGCATCCGCCTCGTTCTCGTCGGACGCAACCGTCGGGACTCCGCGCCCTTCGGTCACACCGTCCTCGTCGAGACGCACCTCGGCCAGGTCGTCGGCGTCGTCCTGGTCCATCCCCGATCCATCGGTGGTCGTGAGCTTGACCGGCGCGATCAGCCCGACGAGGTACATCTGCTTCGGGCTGAATGGCAGCAACTCCTCCTCGCCGTGGATCGGTCCGAGCAACTCGCGTTCCAGGATGTCCACGAGGTTCTCTCGTACGCCGAAGGAGGTGCCATCGGTCGGGAATTTGAGCACGTAGCCCGTGTCTGCTGGGGTGGGCGCGTCCGTGCTCTCTGCCATGGGCACCAGTCTGCCGCAGACCGCCGACGCTGATCTGTCTTGGCCGCGCCGACGTGGCCGCTACGACGACCACGTCAACTGAACTCGGTCTTCGTCGAAGTAGCGGCCGACGACTCCGCGTCGAATGACCAGCTTGTCCAGCTGTGAGACGAGCACCGCGCGTCGCGCCAAGTCGTCATAACCGGCGCGCGTCCATGCCTCGTTGACCGCGAGGTCGCCGATGAGTTCGTTCGCGCGCTCGATCAGGAGCCGGTCGATCAGGTAGGCGTCGAGCGCAGTGCGTCCGATCGTCTGGCGGCACTTCGGGCAGTAGAGCACGGGTCGCTTTTGGTTCGTGCCGCGGCAGAGGTATACCGCGCACTCATCGCATCGAGCCACGCGCGACAGGAGCGCGCTCGTGGACTGGCGCTCGGCCTTCTTGCGGGCTTGAGGCACAGCCCGGGCATCGAGCAGCCGTTGCAGGGTCGCGAACTCCTCGGTGGTGATAATGGCGAGCGCCTGGCTGACGGCTGGATGTCCTCGTTCATCGCGAAGCACGGCAAACGGGTCGACCCGCTTGGCGCTCTTGGCGCGGCCCGGGTTGTGCGGGGTCATCCCGGCCAGCACGGGATTCCGGAGCAGGCCGTCCACGGTCTGCCTGTTCCACCTCGTCCCGCCCGACGTCCGCTCGGCGCGGCGCGCGGGAAGCGGGGCTCCGCTGTCAGTGAGCCAGGTAGTGATCGCGTTCACTGCGCAGCCACTCAGCGCCTTGGCAACCGCCTCGGAGAGCCACCCGATGCGCTCGTCGTCCTTCGCCAGCACGCGGCCGGGACCGTCGGGGTTTGGGACGGACTGGTACCCATACGGGATGCCACCGCCCGGCCACCGGCCGTCCTTAAGGATCTGTGCGCGAGCAGCTCGTACCCTGGCGCGGATGGCTTCGGCCTCCATCTCGCCGAAGACGGCGAGCATGACCGCGAACGCGCGTCCCTGGGGGCTGGTCATGTCGATCGGGTCGTCGACGGCGACCAGGCCCGCGCCGCGCTTCTGTAGGGTCTCGTCGGCGTGAAGGAAGTCGAGCACCCGTCGGGCGAGCCGGTCGACTTTCCATATGACGACGGCGTCAAAGTCACGATTCGCAAGCAATGCCTTCCACCCGAGCCGTTCCTCCGGGCGGTTCGCCGTCGCCGAGACGCCGTCATCAACATACTCACCAACGACTTCCCAACCGCGGGCCTCCGCGTAACGTCGACACGACTGTAGTTGCCGTGAGATCGAGACGGACTCTTCCTTCGTGACACTAAGCCGGGCGTAAAGGACACATCGATGCACTTGCTTCAGATTCATCTCGCTAGTCCATCGGGCTTCCTCGACGGTGTGCGACCTCGCTCTTGCAGACGAACGGCACGCTGGGTCTGATTGCGACGAACACGGTCGCGCAGGGGGACTCGCGCGAGGTGGGGCTGGACGCGATGGTTGCCAACGGATTCACGATCACTCGGGCGATCCAGAGTCGGTCGTGGCCGGCGGCGAGCGCGAACCTCGAGTACGCAGCGATATGGGGTACTTATGCGCGCGTAAGTGAAGCCGTGCCCCGAGATGCCGATGACATGCCTGTCGCCCGCATCAGTACGCTCCTTGAGGCAGAGGGCCGCACGACCGGCAATCCCGTTCGTCTGCCGGAGAACTCGGGGATTGCCTTCATCGGGTGCTACGCGCTCGGCATGGGGTTTGTGGTCGAACCGGAGGAGGCGCAAGAGTGGATTGCCGCCGATGCCCGCAACGCTGAGGTGCTGTTCCCGTACCTCAACGGTGAAGACCTGAATCAACGCCCGGATGCGACCGCCTCTCGTTGGGTCATCGACTTCAACGACTGGTCCGAGGATCGGGCGCGCTCCTTCGAATCGCCGTACGAACGTCTGGTCGAGCGTGTCAAGGGTGAGCGTCAGCGCAAGAAGCCGGATGGCGAGTACGCGCTCCGCAAGCCGCTCCCCGAGCGCTGGTGGCAATACGCAGAGAAGCGTCCTGCGCTGCGCAAGGCGATTGCGGAGTTGTCTGAAGTGTTGGTCATCGCGCGTGTCAGCAAGACGGTCATGCCGCTCCGTGTCCCAACCGGTCAGGTGTTCCACGAGAAGGTAGTCGTTTTCGCCACCGACTCATATCCGACGCAGACGATTCTCTCTTCGAGTCTTCATCAATTGTGGGCGATCAAGTACGGCACCACACTTCGAAGCGATGCAACCTACACGCCCGACCTTGTTTTTGGATCTCTTCCTAGACCTGAGTCGACGGTCCGGCTAACAGAAGTGGGAGTGGCCCTGGACCTTGAGCGCCGCGAGATCATGAACCGCCGTGGAGTTGGCGCGACGAAGCTCTACGGCATGGTCAATGACGACACTCTTCGCGGCGATCGCGATATTGCGCGCATGCGCGAGCTTCAGGTCGCGATCGATGAGGCCGTCGTGTTCGCATACGGCTGGACCGACCTCGATCTCGACCATGGGTTCAACGAGTACCGGCAAGCTACTCGATGGACCGTCTGTCCTCGAGCACGCGTGGAACTGCTCGACCGGCTTCTTGAGGAGAACCGCCGTCGTGCCCTCAACCAGCAGGTACCCGGGGAAGTAGCAGACCGCGGCCCGGGGAACGAGATCACGCTGATTGACTGACGAACGGGTCAATCAAACAACGTGTCATGCGGCTCTGCCGATGCTTCGGCGCCGACGCTCGCCGTCTCTCTTGTCGAGGCCGCTCGTGAGTGATTCAACTCGAGGAGCCGGTCGAGGAGTTCGATTCGAGCCGCAGGGTCAGGACTCCAGCGCCGAACCTGCCGGTACGAATAGAATCCGTGCCGAAGCGGGAGATCCCATCCATACGCTTCGGCGGTTGCGTAATCGATCTCTACCTGAAGTTCCCGGATCCTCTCAACATCGGCATCTACGGTGCCAGGATCATTCACGAGGTTGTACAGCTTCGTCAGGCCAAGTCCACGCCTCATCATGATCTCACGACGCTCATGTTCAAGAGCTAGGCCAGCGTCGCGCAGTCGCTTGGTCAGCGCGGGCACGGGGAATGTGAGGAATACATCCGACGGCGAGTAGCTGAGATCATTCTTCATCGCGCCCGAATACTTGCGTGCCCAGAAGTAGTGCAGCGTGGAGGACAGCAACGCCAATAGCGCGCGACTATCAGACGCGAATACGACTATCTTGTGGCTTGGGACCACCCCGCGGGGGATGAGCATCGGCTGCGCAGTGTTGCTGACCTGCGCGAGGACCAACACTTCAGACAACTCCGCGATGGCATGGCGCATCGCGGGCCGAGTTCGCAAAAATTGCCACCACGGCGCGCTCGACACCGCCTTCGGCTTCCTCGCACGCTCGGGCTTGACCTCATCCCTCAACCGAGCGAAGGGCAGTGGATAACCGGCGGCCTCAGCCTCCGGCCGATCATTGAAGTCGATGACCCACCGCGAGGCGGAAGCGTCCGCGCGCGAGTTCAGGTCTTCACCGTTGAGGTACGGGAACAGCACCTCAGCGTTGCGGGCATCGGCGGCAATCCACTCTTGCGCTTCCTCCGGCTCCAGTACGAAGCCCATCCCCAGGACGATGCAACCCTGGAACGCAACCCCAACGTTCTCTGGCAATCGCACGGGGTGGCCCTCGGTCCGGCCTTCGGCTTCGAGCAACGTGCTGACGCGTCCGACGACCACTTCATCGGCGAATCGCGGTGACCCCTCGACTACTAGACCAAGGGTCCCCCAGACGGCTGCGTACTCGAGGTTCGCACTCGCCGCCGGCCACGACCGACTCTGGATCGCCCGAGTGATCGTGAATCCGTTGGCAACCATCGCGTCCAGCCCCACCTCGCGCGAGTCCCCCTGCGCGACCGTGTTCGTCGCAATCAGACCCAGCGTGCCGTTCGTCTGCAAGAGCGAGGTCGCACGCAGGAAGAAGTAGGCGACAAGGTCGGCGCTGCCGCGGCGTCCCTGTGCCAGCACGTTAACGAACCAGTCGCGGACGTTGGTTCCCATTGCGCCGGTGAGCTTCTGGCCACCAAGAAAAGGTGGGTTGCCGATGATGGCGTCGAAGCCTCCGTGATCGACCATGACGTCGGCGGCCTCGATAATCCAGTGGAGCGGCTGCCAGCGGGTGTAGTCGGTCTCGACAGTCGGCGTGAGTCCTTGATCGATTTTGGACTGCAGCCAGGTGGGGTCGGCTTCACCTCCCGCTCCGGGGTATGCCGTGCGCGCCGCCTCACGTAGATCTTCATAGGCGGCGTCGAGGGCGCGGCCTGGCTTGCCACCGAGTGCCAGCCCAGTGGCGACAACCCCGTCGGCAAGCTTGCGGAGGTCGGCCGTCACTGAATGGAGCTGGGCGAGCTGCCGCCGCTTGGCAGCCGCCGATCGCGCTGGGCTGTCGGCCGGCTCGACCGGGGACGCGAGGCCTTCCCGGAGCTCGACCGCGCGCTTGACGATCGAGTCGGTGTCGACCTGGAAAATATCGAGCATGCCCTGCTGGCGATTCGACCTTTCCGGGTCAATGTGCATGGCCCGAAGTTGCGCGAGGTCGGTGAGGCCGAGCAGAGAGTTGCCAAGGAACACCTTGTCGTCAACGAAGGAGAACGGCAGGTCGCGGTCGAGGGAGACGAGCCAAAGCGAGAGCTTGCACATCTCGATGGCCATGTCGTTGATGTCTGCGCCGTAGAGGCACTTGGCAACGATCTCGCGGATCGCGAGGGTGCGCAGGTCCTTGCGGCCCGCCCATGCGGGGTTGTCTGCGACCCAGGTCTCGACGAGGCGGTCCGCGAGGAAACGTGCGGCTGCCACGAGGAATGCTCCTGAGCCGCAGGCGATGTCTGCGACCTTGAGGTTGAGGATGTCGGCCGGTGACTTCAGCTTCCACTCGTCGCGGTTGGCGGTCTGGTGCGGGCCGGGAGCATAGACGAGGGGTTCGAGGGTGTATTTGACGACGTCTTCTGCCAGGGACCTGGGCGTGTAGTGCGCGCCGGCGTTCTTGCGCGAAGGCGTCTCTTTGACCAGGAGCGCACCTTCAAGGACGACGAAGGGGCGGTTGCGCAGGTCAAGGCGGACTAGGCCCAGCCAGGGCTTAACACGCTCGCGAAGGTCCAGGTCGTCGCCAACGGCCTGCGTGAGGGCGCTGACGATGCTCGGGTCGACTGCGGAGTCGATGGCCTTCGCGATGGCGGCCTCGGAGGAAGGCTTCGCGGAGGGCTGGTCGGCCTCGATCCAGGCGCGGATGGCCTTGGCGAGCTTCTTGCGGTCGCTGTTTGCGTTGGCGAGTTCCTCCAGCTTCTCCAGTGGGACTTCGGGCTCCTCTCCGCGAGTGCCGAGGATGCCAAGCACGACTTCGGGGGCGACTGTCGCCGTGTAGCCGAGCAGGCCCTCGTACATGTATCCGATCTGCTCCACGTCGATGTCGCGGAACGAGATGCGTCGGGCCTCGCCCTTGATCTCGGCATGCTGCACGGCCCGGAGGACGTGCAGCATGACGCGGTCTGAGACGGTCACGCCCAGGGGGCCTACGTCGCTCGTCGCGGTCAGGAACGGGAATCGAGCCGGGTCGAACAGCGAGCCACCGTACGCGGGCATGCGCAGGTTCTCGAAGGTCGCGCCGCGGTAGAGGGCGTTGCTGGTAGCCAGCAGCCGGTGCCAGGCGAGCGAGGTGGCGTCGAGGGCTTCTTCGCTCTCTGCAGACTCGCGGGCGACGAGCTGGGCGAGTTCGCGGGCGATGCCGTAGCCCTGGTCGAACAGCTCGCCCTGCGGCAACAGCCCTCGCTCTTCCGCGAAGAGCAGGAAAACCACGCGCATCATCACGGTGACGGCGGCCTCGTAGCTGTCGTGCGCGCGGTCCGGGAGAGGGTCCGGCAGACCGCGCCGCTTCGCATCGGCCGCCGACTCGGAGAAGGACTGGATGAGCAACTCCACCGCGCGGCGCACCTGGGCACCCAACGCCTCGGTGATCTCCTCGGCGGCTGCGACCGATTCCGCGAAGAGCACGGGGAGCCGCTCGGCGGGCTCACCTCCGATGAGATATTGGCGTCCGACCAGGGCCAGGAACGCATCGCGGGTGCGCGGTTCCTCGGTCCACGTGAGCGCATCGACGATGCCGGAGGCTGCCATCGCGCTCTCGCGTGCGCAGACGAGCCCCCACCATCGGCCGTCGGTGACGATTCCGATTGGCACCCTGCTCTCGCGCAGCATCGCCTCGACGCGATCAACGGGGTTGGCCGCCCACAGGTCGCCCGGCACTTCGCGGAGCGAGTCGACCGGGTCGATAACGTGCACGATCGCGCCGATCCTGTCATCTCCATTGAGGGAAGCTTGCGCGCGGACGGTTACCGCACGGTTTGGCGACTGCGCGGCGACGCCGGGGACGTCACCCCAGGTGAGCGACTCGGCCCAACCTGCGACGTCGCGCAGCACGGTCTCGACCCACTTGTCGCGGGCCGAGCGGTAGGCGTCCAGCGCAGTGTCGGATCCGTGGCTGCGGTCGTAGCGCTCCCAGGCGGACTCGAAATCCTTGCGAGCGTCGGAAAGGGAAGACTTGCGAGCCTTGGCGAGCTGCGGCATCCCTTCGGGCCAGACGCGCTTGAGCGGTGGGATGGCAAGGAACGGGCCCTCGATGTCGACGAGTTCGAGCCAGGCGCGGTGCAGGTCCGCGGCGCTCTTGGCGGGTCGGTTGCGTACGGATGGGCGCGCCATCAGTCGCGCCACCCGTCTGCGTCGTTCCGGGTGAGCGCGAAGACCACAGCTGCGGCGGTCGTGTGGGGTTTCACGTCGGCGTACCTGTCCTTGATCGCAGTGATCTCGCGAGCCTCTTCGTCATCGAGCTCGTCGAGGCGGCGCTGCATAGCTTCCCGGTCGCGTCGCCACTGGCGCTCCTGGTCGGCGTCGGTGAAAAGCTGGCCTTGCGCTTCGGTCTCCTCGGCGCGCAGCCGCACGAGGGAGTCGCGGAGGTTTCCCCGGAACGCGGCGAAGATCTCCCGTGCGCGTTGCACGTCGGCGGCCTCGCGTCGCTGAAGCTGCTCGGTCACCTGGGCCTGCTTCCGTTCCGCGCGCGCTCGCATGGATTCCTCCAAACGAAGGCGGAGCGGCGCGTCGGGCACATTCCACAGGTCGCAGAGCTGGTCACGCACGCGGTCGTCGGCGAGGGCGAGATCTTCCTGGTCGAGCGCGGTATCGAGTGAGGCCTCCGCTCGTTCCTCGGCCATCGCGCGTCGACCGTGGAGGCGGACACCGGCGAGGAACACCTCTTCGTGGAGTCGGACGCCGCCGCGGCCGACGAGCACCATGCGCGTTACGGCAGCGACGAAGGACTCCTCGAGGTCATCGACAACGACCGCGGTCACACGGCGCAGCGTGGAGTCGGTGCTCCACAAGGAGCGCCGCAGCAGACGCTGCGCCTTCTGAACGATCGGATGCCCGAGGTGCACGTACACAAGATCCGCTCGGCCGTCGGCAGCGTCAGGGTCGAAGGTGATCGGCCGAAGCACACCCGGGTCGAGTCGGGTGTCGAGGCCGCGCAGCGTGTCACGCCATCCGGCGGTGAGGCTCGGGATGGTGAAGACCTCGGCTTCGGTGTCCTGCGCGAAGTCATAGTTCGGTACGAGCGGCGACTGGTGGTTGATTCGCAGTGCGGTATCGACGACGCGGCGCAGGTTCGCTGGATCGAGGTGCATCTCGGTCCGGGACGCGTCGTAGCCCTGCTCCAGCTGCGTCAGGCGGGCGTTGAGTTCCATGCCACCTGCCAGCGCTTGGTTGATCACCTCGTTGGTGTCCACGCCTTTCAATGTCGCCTTCGTCGCGCCGCGCCTGCCGAAGTGGCCCTGGACCTCAGCGCCGACAACCTGGTTCACTGAGCCGAGGTCGTACTCCACCTGGGCGATCTTACGAGCGATGATCTCCATGAACCTCAGGTCCGAATCGTAGGTCGAGGACTCCTGTTCGGGCACGAAGTGGTAGACCTCGGGCTGCTGAGTCTGGCCGTAGCGGTCGATGCGTCCGATGCGCTGTTCTAGACGCGACGGGTTGAAGGGGATGTCGAAGTTCACCAGCCGGTGACAGTAGGTCTGCAGGTCGATGCCCTCGCCTGCGGCGTCAGTGGCGAGTAGCACTCGCACCTGTTCTTTGGACGGGTCGGCGGTGAACCGAGAGCGGACATACTCGCGCTCCTCAGGTGGGGTCAAGCCCTGGATGACTGCGAGTCGATCTTCGCTGTACCCCTTCTGCCGCAACACGCGAGTGAGCCACTCGACGGTGTGGGCGTACTCGGTGAAGACCACGACGCGCTCGTTCGACCAGAGCCTGCCGTCGGGGCGGCAGACGCCATCAAGGAATCTGATCAGCTGGTCGAGGCGAGAGTCTTCGCGACTCTCATAGCCCAGGCCCCAGTTCGCTAGGGTCTCAAGCTGCCCCGGTTCGGCGGCGCTGAGCGGATCGGACTCCTTGGACTCGCGGAGCTTCTCCGACTCGCCCTGCTCCCACAGGCCCTCTTCTTCGTCGGACTGCCCCTCGCCGAAGATGTCGTCGTACTCGTCCTCGGAGAGGCTGCGACTCGCCTTCGAGGCGAGGTAACTGCTCAGCGTCATCCCGAACGCGAACGGGCTCGAAAGGAAGCGTTTCTTCAACAGCATCGTCACGATGTCGCCGGTCGGCTTCGTGCCATTCAGTTTCGCGCTCCTCGTCACAACTTCATCGAGCAGGGCAAACATCCGCTGCTCGTCGTCAGCCGGATCGAACGGGATCATGCTGACCCTGCGCTTCTTGAATCCCTTCCCGGTCAAGTCGGTCTTCAGCCGGCGAACCGTCACGTCCTTGAGCGCAGTCGAGTCGAGGTTCGCGCCACGGGCGAAGCGACGGGGGTCGATCATCTCCATCAGCGCGGTGAACGACTCGGGGTGGCCGTTGTGCGGCGTCGCACTCAGGAACAGCCGGTGCTCGCACCTCTCGGCGAGCTGGCGCACCGCGACCGTGCGTTGGGTGTCGACGGCATACCCTCGTCCACCGGCGATCGCCGATGGGCTCGACGGAGCGACATGGTGCGCCTCATCGACCACCAGGATGTCGAACGCGTACCGACTGCCGGTCTTCGGATTGCTCGCCTGCGCGTACACGTCGCGGAGCAGGCGCTGTGCACGCACCTGGGGCAACCACGCCATGCTCACGATTACCCGCGGGAAAATCTGGAACGGGTTCGCCTGAAGCCCGTGCGTGCGGCGGACCTCAGCCATCAGCTCAGAGTTCACGATCGTGAACTCCAGGCCGAACTTCTCCCGCATCTCGTCCTGCCATTTCAGCGCAAGGCTAGGCGGACACACGATCACCGCAGTGCGGGCACGGTGCCGCAGAAACAACTCCTGGATGACAAGACCCGCCTCGATCGTCTTGCCGAGGCCCACGTCGTCAGCGAGCAGCAAGTTCGCACGCGGAGCCCCGAGTGCGCGGCGGAGCGGTTCAAGCTGATACGCCTCCACGTTCGCGCCGGACCAAAACGGGGCCTGGTAGCGGTTCGGATCCGCGCTCGTGACGGCGCCCCATCGCATCGCGTCGATGAATCCGGCAAGAGTCTTCGGTTCATCGAAGCCATCCGTGCGTATCACGTCGGGGAGCCCTTGAGCAGGCGTCACCGTCTGCCCGACCTCCAACTCCCACACGACACTGAGCTGTGCGCCGAGACTCCCCTCATCGAGCGACTGAAGGTCGACGACGTGGCTGAGCTGCGCGACTGCTTCGTCGGCGGGGCTACGCGGTAGGCCCTGCACCCGGACGCTCGAAACCGCCCATGTGCTCCCGCGGACCTCGACAACCTGTCCTGGGTCAGGAAGCGTGGGCATCGCGGCTTTAGCTGTCACTGGTGTTGCTCCCGACGGACGTGATCATGGACGGAATGTGCATAGCGCACACGGCTATACGGTCCAACTTTGCCAGCACTGCGGGTGTTCCGGGTGGTCGGGGGCTTCGGAGTGATCCAGCTGTCCGCTCTTCTGCCTGGTGGGTTGTTGAACCCGACGGGCCGTACGCCGAGAACTTCTCGCTGTTCGAGCGCAAGGCATCTCATGGGCTGAGATGTTGGAGTTGTCAGCGGGCGCTTAATCACCTCGACGAGGCAGGGGCCCATCATTCGCTAGGGTCTGCTCTGCTTGTAGCGAGCGCGCGGGATGGTCGTATGTGCCTTGCGCCACGTGAGGCGCAGTCGTCTCGTGACACCGACCAAGGCTCCGTCTGTTTCGCAAACTTCCTAAGTTCGCGAACCTGGCGACTCGTGCGCAAGTATCGGCACGTGGAGACCTTCAAACGGACGCCGTTGCAGCTGTTCAACCTTCCGCAGCACTTCTTCATCCCGCTCTTCCAACGTCCTTACGTGTGGCGCGAGGAGGAGCAGTGGGCTCCGCTGTGGAGCGACATTCGCCGGATCGCCGAACGCCGCATCGACGATCCGCGGTCGACGGCTACTCACTTCCTCGGGGCCGTGGTGCTGCAGAGCCACCAAGCGCGCGTCGGTCGTCTTGCCACGTGGAACGTCATCGATGGGCAACAGCGGCTCACCACGCTGCAGCTTCTGGCTGACGCAACTTCGGCGATCTTGGCCGACGCAGGCGACCTGCGGCTTGCCGCTCAGCTCGAGCGGCTCACTCATAACGACGACATCTTCGTTGAAGAGGGCGGCAGCCGCCTCAAGGTGCGTCACCTAAACAAGGACAGAGCCGCGTTCGACGAGGTGATGACGGCGGAACCGCCGGTCGACCACCGCAGCCTCGTCCACCACGAATCGCAGATCGTTCTCGCGCACGCATATTTCTCGCGCGTGGTCGAACAGTGGCTCGGGGCTGCGGACTCCGACGACTTCTCCGCCAAGGCTAAGGAACTCGCGACGGTGCTCGTTGATGGTCTGCAATTGGTTTCGATCGAGCTCGAGGCATCCGAGAACTCGCAGGAGATCTTCGAGACCCTCAACGCCCGCGGCACCCCTTTGACCGCCGCAGACCTCGTGCGCAACTTCGTCTTCCAGCTGTTGGGCGAGCAGGGCGACGACATGGCGAAGGCCTACGACGAGGACTGGCCATTCGAGACGAAGTTCTGGTCCAAGGAGGTGAGCGTTGGTCGCAACCTGCTGAGTCGCAGCTCCGTGTTCCTGAATCAGTGGCTCGTCGCACGTACCGGCGAGGACGTCAGCCCGCAGTCGACCTTCACCCGCTTCAAGTCGTATGTGGAGTTGGAGAGCTCAGCGTCGATGGCCGAACTCTTGCGAGCCATCAAGGCGCAGGCCGCGCAGTACGAGTCTTGGACCGAAGCCGCCGGCCGGCCAGGTGGAAGCCTGACCCGCACGGAGATGGCGGTTTACCGTATGCAGGCGGCAGGCGTAGAGGTTTTGAAGCCCTTGCTCATCTGGTTGCACGAACCGAGCCGTGGGCTGTTGGAGAAGACGATCGACGCGATACTCAACGCCGCAGAGAGCTGGATGGTCCGCCGGCAACTCCTGCGCCTGACTGGAAGCGATCTTGGGCGAATAGTCACCGACGTCATAGCCGCCAACTCCGAGGCATCCGAGACCGAGCTCGTTGATCGCGTCGTGAGCCAGCTCGCGAGACTCAATGTCACGAGCACCTACTGGCCAGGCGACGAGGAGATCCGCCAGACGCTCGCCACAGAGTCCGCGTACACGCGCTTCCAGCGCGGACGGCTTCGGATGATCCTTGAGGCGGCGGAGGACGAGTATCGCCGAGCGACGGGTCAGCCGCAGATTGAGCGGCTGGGATATCCGATCGAACATCTCTTGCCCCGGGCGTGGGCGGAGACCTGGCCAATCGCAGGCCGGGACGAGGCTGAAGAGCGTCAGGCTCACGTGCACCGGTTAGGCAACCTCACGCTGTTGACTCGATCCCTCAATTCGAAGGTGTCGAATAGTGCTTGGCCGGCCAAGCGGTCAGCTCTGCAGGATCACAACACCATCACGCTCACCGGCCGGGTCATCAAGCGGACTGAGACCGAGCCCTGGGACGAAGAGCTCATCGATGAGCGGACAAACGATCTCATCGAGACTCTTCTGCGGGTCTGGCCGGTTCCCGAGGGGCATCACGGAAAGGTGGTAGACCCGCAGACGAAAGCCGGCGACTGGGTCGAGCTGAAGCACTTGATCGAGGGTGGAATGCTCGCCGCGGACGAGAGCATCGTCGCGACGCATCGCGACTTCAAGGGGCGCGAGGCGACGGTCACTGCTGACGGCGCGATCCTGCTCGACGGTAAGCGCTACACATCGCCGTCCGCAGCGGGATTCGCCCTGCGTCGGAAGGCCACAAACGGGTGGTACTTCTGGGCCGTGCGGGACGGGCGTCGGCTTCGGGATGTACGGGCGGAGTTCCAGAACTCGATGCCGGCGGACATCGGCTAATTGTGATAGGACCGCGTAGGCGCGGGCTGACGATATTGGAGGCGGGCGCATCGAAGGAATTGCCCCTGGATTCAACGCCGAGCGATGCATGTCCACTTGAGATGAATGTGGGCCTCGGCCGAGTCGCTATGCCACGAACTACCGAGGGCGAGCGGCTTTGAGCAGCTTGGCTACCTCAGGTGTCATCGAGTAGCGGACGCCGTCCCAGCCCCAGACGTAGTGCCAAGTGTCACGCCCGTTAGGTGTGCGATACATCGGTAAGCCGGCCCGACGAATCGACTTTCCCACACCGCCGAGAATGCCCGCGACGCCCGACTTACCGTGAGGGTGTTGCGTAAGAGATGCGAGTTCATCGGGGCTGAGATGGACGGTCTGCTTGCGAGCGCCGTCGATTAGGTGTCTCAACACGAAGTAACCCATCGGCGACAGTTCGCTCATGAGTCGGGATGCCAGCGCAGGCGCGTCATCGGTTTCAATCCAGGTCGGAACGGTGCCCGAGGGCAAGATCAGGGGCGCAGCGACGTCGGGTGCTTCGACGATGAACTCGGCGAAACGGACGTAGAACTCCTCGACTCTGCTCGCGCGGACGTGGACGGTGATTGGGATCATGGGATGCTCCAGCTAGCTTCTGAGGTATCTTGCGCCACAGCTTGGCACGGGTGGGTGGTAAGCGCAAGGTAGCTCACAAGACAGCTCGATCGACAGTTGGCCGGCGGGGTTGTCATTGGAGGTCTCGACCGGGACGACTGGCGGCTGTTCTCCGCTGACCGGGTGCGCCCTCGCGTGCCGCACGGTGCGCCCTTCGTGCCGAGAGTGGTGCCGGGCGGCGACGTCGACGCGTTCGTCTCGGCGCGGTTCAGGGGACCGGCCACGAACGAGTGGCCCTGTCGGGGGACGGTGCTCCTGCACGCCCCTGCCCGCGACGTGCTGCCCTCCGCGGGCGACGGCACCGTCACCGCTGTCGACGATGAGCTGTGAACTCTCGAGGTCGGGTCGTGGTCGTGGGGCGCGCTCGCCGCGTCGTTCGGGCGGTTCGAGGTAGCGATGGAGGTGGTGGGGCCGGCGGAGTTGACAGCGGCGTTCGCGGTGCAGGCGGGGCGGTTTGCGCGGGCAGGAAGCTGAGGCTGCGGCGAATCCGTCGCACCGAGTTGCACACACAATGCCGCGCGGAGATGGCTATGAGATGCTCGCATTTACCTAGAACGAGCAAGGGGAGCTGCCAGTGGAGATCTCGGTGTCAATGAAACACGACACGGCGTACGCCCGATGAGCGGCGTCGAGGCAGATGACGAAGAATTCGGCGAGATCGAGGTCGTCGGCGACGGCGAGGGTCTCGTGTTCGTGGGTGATCCCGAGCAGGTCGCGAAGTTCGTGGCGTCAGTTGGTTTGCCGTCAACGTCATTCGATGTGAGCAAACTGGCTCCGGCAGCCTCGGTGGGAGGTGCCGTCCTAAACGCCGCCTCGAGTGTGTCCGCCAATGCGGGCCGTTGGATGAAGCTTACGGAGGAGTCGGCTCGCGCTGCTCAAGTGCTGCCCCTCGTGAAGAACTCGACCACGCACTTCGTGCACGCGACCACCCGCGGTCCCAGTGGCCAGTTCGCAAAGAACCTGCAATTCGTCGCAAAGCCGGGCGCGTTCCTCACCAACCCCGCGATTCTCTCCGGGGTAGGCGGGCTCATGGCGCAGTACGCCATGCAGCAGACGATGGACGAGATCACCGACTACCTGGCCAAAATCGACGCGAAGGTCGACGATGTCCTCCGTGCTCAGAAGGATGCAATCCTCTCCGAGATGATTGGCGTGGAGATGCTCATCGACGAGGCCCTCGTGGTCCGAGACACGGTCGGACACGTCTCGGCGGTCACGTGGTCAAAAATCCAGGGGGAGGCGTCCACGATCGCGCGAACGCAGGCCTACGCTCTGCGGCAGCTTGACGCTGTCGCAGAGAAGGTCGAACGAACGGCGAAAATCGGCGAGCTGGCCGATCTTACGAAGGACGCGCAGTCTTCCGTGAACGAGTGGCTGAGTGTGATCGCGAGGTGTTTCCAACTGCAGGAAGCCCTCGGCGTGCTCGAACTCGATCGGGTCCTTACCGCCAGCCCAGCGGAGATCGACGACCACCGTTTGGCTCTTCAAACTGCGCGGAACCGTCGACGCGAGGTCATCTTCCGCGCTACCCATTCGTTGCTGTCCAGGATGGATGCCGGCGCGGAGCGCGCAAACACCAAGGTTCTTCTGAACCCTTTCTCGGCGGGAGCGGTCGTCCGCGCGCGAAACGAGATCGCCGAAGGTGTCAGCGAATTCCACATCCGTCTCGGTCTCGTCGAAGATGCGAGTTCGGTCGAGGCCCGCAGCTGGGTCGCTGCCGCGGTAGACGTCCGCGATGACGTCTTCGAAGCGGGTGCGGACGGTGCGCAGGCTGTCAGCCGCTTCAGTGAGGACGTTCTCGAGAACGCGCGGTCGACGGCGGGCAGATTTGCAGAGAAGCTTGCAAGGCGGCTGCAGAGGGAGGATGACGCCCCCTCAGGTCGTGGAGAGCGCCCTCCAGCGGCGCAGCCCGAAATCGCCGCGCCCGCTTATCCAGACGTAAGTGACGCAACGGACAAAGCTCCATGACCCAGCCCCTCCGCTACGCCATCAACGTCACCCTTGACGGCTGCTGCTCGCACGAAGCGGGCCTGCCGCCGGATGCCGAGTCCATGGCGTTCTGGACCGACGAGCTGCGCCGCTCCGACACGCTCCTCTATGGGCGGGCCACCTACGAGCTGATGGAGGGCGCGTGGCGTCGACCGTTGTCGGGGGAGTGGCCGGACTGGATGGATGCCAGCGAGGTCGCGTTCTCGGAGGTTATGGACCCGATGCGGAAGGTCGTGGCATCCGGAACCCTCGACGCGGTCGACTGGAACGCCGAACTGATCAGCGGCGATGTAGTCGAGGCTGTCCGGGCCGTGAAAGAGCGGCCCGGGCGGGGGATCGCGCTGGGGGGCGTCGCGCTGCCGGCGATGCTCGCGGGGCACGGGCTCATCGATGAGTACACGTTCGTCGTGCATCCCGTGATCGCCGGGCGGGGACCGCGACTGCTCGACAGCGTGGACCTGAAGCTCGAGCTGATCGAGCGGCGGGAGTTCCGCTCGGGTGCCGTCGCGCAGCGCTACCGGCCCGTCGCATAGCCCGGGGCCCCGCGCGAGCTAACTGCGCGAGGCGCTGGCATCCGGATCTCAGTCCTGGAGGAACGGGCGATCCGTGTCGCTGCGTGGCCCGGTACCGCGTGTCCCCGGACGAAGTGTCGGATGCCGGGGATGAACGGTCGGGCGCGACCGCGGCGGCGACGCGAGGATCGGAACATGACCACGACCGCACCTGTTCCGCTCGCTCCGACGGCCTCGATGAGGCACGACGGGCTCATCGTCGTGGTGCTGCTGAGCTTTTAGTGGTTTACGTCATCAACGTGCAGCAGTAGGTCTTGGTCATACAGAATCCAGCTATGAAGAAGAAGCGAGAGGCCGCGGAGGCGGACGCGACTCCCATGAAGTCGGCGGAGTTCGGTGTCGTAATAGCTGGGCTGAGCAACGCGATGATCTCGAACTGGATCGTCGCTGGCGTCGTGTTCGCGATGGCCGCAGCGATAGGCATCGTCGGCTTCTTCCAGCTGCCCGTGCTCACGGACCACAGCGTTGCGGAGCTGAAAGAAAATGAGGGGAACATCGTTCTGGGAGTCTTCGTCATCCTCCGCGCCACCGCGTTTGCTGGAGCCCTGGTGGCACTGTTTTGGGGGATGTTGAATCTGGCTCGCGCGGCACTCGATCAAGCGACGCGCTATCAGAAGCGGTTGATGGCAGCGCATTTCATGCACTACGTCTTCGATGAGTATTCCGAACGGATCGGGCAGGACGGATTCACGCTGCAGGAGGTCATCAACGCGATCGATGCGTGGAGCAGCAACGTCGAATCCGCGTACACGAAAGTACGGTTCGGGAAGGGCGGCGCCGAGAACTGGAACGTCACCACCCCCGATGGCAGCCGCATCGCCTTTGGGCGCGAAGCCGTCAGGCACGTCCAACCCGCGTCGACTCCAGACAAGGCAACCGCCGCTCCATGAGCCATCATGTGGTCGTGGCGGCGGACCTTGGTTGACGGTGACTCACCCGATCCGCCATGACATCAACGCTACCTTCGACAGCTGCGTTCACCACGAAGCCGGGCTGTCGCCGGACGCCGAGTCCGTGACGTCCTGGGCCGACAAGGTCCGACGCTCCGACGCCCTGCTCTACGGGCGCGTCACCTACAAGATGATGCGGGACGCGTGGCGCCGGCCCGAGTCAGGGGCGTGGCCCGACTGGATGGATGCCGGTGACCTCCCGTTCGCCGGGTCATCGACGCGACGTCGAAGCGCGGCGGCGCCCAGGCCGAGGACGACCTTGTCGGATCGGGGAATATCGGCCGGCATCCTGAAGTCGGCGGTGGAGTGGTCACGACCGCCGGTCCAGCTCCCGCCGCAGATGCTGTGTGCGCTCGCGGGCTCGATCGATCAGAGACTCAGCAAACTGTCGTTCCTCCCCGTTCAGGGAGGCCTCCTCGGCGGCAAGGCTCAGCGCCTCCGGCAACCCATCGACGTACGTCCGTGCGCGCGAGTACACCCAGTCCGCAGTGGCTTCTTGCCCCAAGATGCCGTTGAAGACACTCGCCTCGCGCACGATATGCCGAGGCTCGATCTCGAAGGTGCGATAACGGCCGTCGAATGACATCGCGAGCTTTGCTCTGCGATTGTTGATCTCGGGATACGCCAGTGCCGAGCCGAGGTCATAGAGAGGCGCAAGGCGAGGCCATCCTGTTCGAACCGCCGGCCAAAGCAACGCGTAGTTCTTCGCGTGAGCATCGGTTCCCAGCGCAACCCAGTTGAAGATCGTCGCGTCGAAGAACCCCAGGGCGTGCATGGGGCCCGCGGGACCGAATCTGTCGATGATGAGCCGTGAGATCGCGGCGATGCCTGGGCCGCCCTCGTTCTGATACTTCGCAGTCGGGGGCGTGCCCGTTGCCTGCGCAAAGTCCTCCTGGTGCGCGCGGGCGATTGACGTTCCCTTAGCTTGCTCAGCGCGGCGATGCCGGTCGAACCGCTCGACCACGATCGCGCTCTCGTCGTCGAAGTTCACCAGTCGGCTGCGTGCGACATCCATGTTCAGGTGATGCGCAGCGCGCATGGTCAGGTGCTCATTCAGATCGCCCCTGCGGAGCCCTGCCACGCCAGGCTTGACGATGTGCGTCGACGCGGCGCTCCCGGTCGCGAACCCCCAGGCGTCGGGGCCACGGACGAGGGTGAACTTGGACTGTGCTCCGGCGAGCGAGAAGTAGCCCCCCTCGTACCCCGTCGCCACCCACGCGGCAGGGTCGGCTCGCAGTTCGCGCAGATGTGACGCGATGATCGCGTCATCGACCCACTCGATTTCGCCCGGTCCGTCGAGGACCGAATCGTCCCACTCAGCCGAGTCGATGAGCTGCACGGCGCCCGCCGCATCCCGTCCGACGTTGGCAAGCAACCCCATCGGGTTTCGCGGGGAGACTCCGAACGTCCGACCCCACCGCGCCAGCACGTCGTCGTTGTCTGGCAGAAGGTTCCAGAGGAAGTTGCCGGGCGCGGTGCCCTCGTGTCGGCGTCGGCTCTTCGGCAACGACAGCGACAGTTCGAGGCGGCCGGCATCACGCTGCCAGGCGGGATCGAATTCCAGCGAGACGTCGCCACCGTCGCGCTGGGTGAACCAGCCGACGCGGCGCCCGTCCAGATACGCGGTGAGCCTCACGGCTGCGCCCTCGGCTTGTCCCATGGGTCGACGACATCCATGAATATCGGATCCGAGTCGGTCTCGTCCTCCGCCGTGTCGACCTCGGCATAAAGATCAAGTGCATTGAGCACCGCCATCAGGCTGTCCACGCTCGCGCTTCCGGTGTGACCGGACTCGAACCGGACCACCCACTGGCGGGCACGCCCGATCCGCCGCGCCAGCTCCGCCTGGGTGAGTCCCAGGTCGGAGCGGCGGTCGCGGACGATGTTCCCCCAGTCGTGCGAGACGTTCACGAGCACCAGTAGCCCTCCCTTGCTCACGCCATGTACGAGATCTCAGTCACATCCTTTGATGTACGAGAACTCTGACATGCGGCGACGTGTACGTCAACGCGTACACCGACAAATCCGGGCATGCCGTGGAGCGACAACTCGGCCCAGCTCGCCGCACCTCGCGACCTCCATTCTCCGTCTGTGCATATCGATCACGCAGGGGCGACCAGTAGCCGCGCCTGTTCGATGGCATCCGGGATCATGTACGGCTCGAGCTCATCGAGCGCCGGGAGTTCAACATGCGGCGCTACCGAGCAGTCTCGTAGCGCCAGCCCGCTATTCCAAACCCTCCCCATCGCGATCACTCGTACGCGACGTCGCGACGATCGCCACCCCCACGGCGAGCACGGCCGCATTAGACCAGAAGATCGCCACGAGTCCGAGAGGACCGGCGACGAGGCCCACGCTCACCGGGATCAGCACCTGCAGCACGCGGTTGGCGGTCAGGCGCAGGCCGAGGGCGGCGCCGTGCACCGCGGGCGGGGTGATCGCGGTGGTCCAGGCCATCGTGAGGGGTTGGGGGAGGCCGAGGGCGATGCCGAGAGCGATCATCACGGGGATCGCGCCCCACTGGTTCGCGAAGGGCAGGGCGACGAGGCTCGCGACGCCCAGGAGCATCGCCACGACGAGCAGGGTGCGGCGGCCGAATCGCGCGACGATGCGGGCGAGGCCGAGGCGGCTCACCACCGAGACGATGGCGCGCAGGGCGAGCAGCAGGCCGACGGTGACCGGGGCGATGCCCTTCTCGACCGCCCACAGCGGCACGAAGGTGTAGAGCAGGTCGACCGTCACGAGCACGGCTCCGCTGACGGCGAGGGCCCGCCACAGCTCGGGCGCTTTCATCACCGCTGAGAGCGGAACGCGCGGGGCCTTCGCGGCGGTAGTTCGGCGGTGCGTATCGCCGCGGCGCAGGAAGAGGATCAGCGGTAGAGCGAGCACCGTGAAGGCGAGGCAGACGGCGAAGCCCGCGGTCGTGTCGGGCTCATCGCGCGCGGCGAGGGTCGCGGCGATGGTCACGGCCGGGGGACCGATCAGCTGACCGATGGATGCCGCGGCGCTGAGGGTGCCGAAGCCGCTGTCCATCGAGCCCCCACGGCTCGCGTGCGCGACGAAGGTCTGCTGGCCGATCATCACGAAGAGGTGGCCCAAGCCGATCGTCAGGGTCGCGGCGAACAGCAGAAGGACGGTCGACGGCAGGGCGAGCACGACGACCGCGCCGGCCGAGGCGATGAGAAGGCCGGCGAAGGCGACGGTGCTGCCGCCGACCCGGTCGCAGATGCGGCCCGCGGGAAGCGCCGCGACGATCGTCGGAACGGCGAAGGATGCCGCGAGCGCGGCGAGCAGCAGCGGATCCCCGCCCAGCTCGAGCGCCCGGTAGCCGACCATCAGCCGGACACCGACCCACGAGGCCTGCGACAGCGCCGCCTGGGTGCTGAGCGCAGCCCGCCAGGCGGGGCCGGTCACGGCCGGAGGGGGATCTCGTCGGTGCCGCCGAGCATGCGGGTGAGTCCGTCGATGTCTTCGCGCACGGCGTGATACCGCTCGGAGTCGAGGTGGTAGACCGCGAGCTGGAGCGCGTAGCAGATGGCCATCGGCACGAAGAGGGTGCGGTACTCGCTGTCGGCACTGCGGAGGGCCGCGATCAGGTGGTCGGGCGCAGGCCGGAACTGCGCGCCCGGCACGTCGGTGATGAGCAGGCTGCGTCCGCGTCGGCGCTGCGCCTCGGCGATGAGGGCGGGAAGCATCCGCGGGGTCTCGCGCAACGCGAAGCCGATCAGGATGCTGGTGGAGTCGAACGGCACGAAGCGCTCGGCGAGGTCCTTCGCCTGGGGCGAGAGGGTGACCACGACCATCCCCAACCGGCGGAAGCGGCGGGCGAGCAATTCCTGCAGCGATCGGGCGTCGCCGTTCGCGAAGATGTAGACGACCCCGGCGCCGGCGATGTCGCGGGCGGCGGCGTCGATCGCGGACTGGGGGACGAACTCCGACAGCCGCTCGAGACCGGCCCGCTCGTCGGCGACGAAGGATGCCAGGTCGGCCCCGGACTCCTGCCGCATCGGCGCCCCGGAGAGCGCGGGGTTCACCTCGTCGGCGCGGAGGTCGCGGCGCAGGTCGGGGTATCCGCGATAGCCCAGCTTCTGCGCGAGACGCACCACGGTCGACTCGTGCGTACCGGCCTGGGCTGCCACGTCGGCCGCCGTCGTCGACGACGTCGCGGCGCTCAACAGCACCGTCATGACCTTCTGCTCCGTGGTGCTCAGGGCGGCGGTGTTACGAGTCGCGACGGCGCGGAAGCTCATGTTCTCTCCTTCGAGGCACGACGCCGATCGAGCGGGTCGGTTGTTGACAAGTCTGGACCATCCTGCAATCCTGTGCAAGTGCGCAAGTTGCGACAACGGTCTTGCACACACACCTAGCACGAAACCCGCAGAGAGGCGGATGACGATGGCGTCTGATGTGGTGCAAACCTCGTCCCCGACGAGGGCACGGCAGTACCTGGAGTGGTCTGTCGTGGCGATCGGTGCCGTCGCCGGTATCGCGGTCATGGTGTCGGGCTTCGGCTACGGCTTGACCAACGTGACCGGGGTGGGCGCCGGGTTCTTCCCGGTCGTCGCGGGAGCCACGATCGCCCTCGGCGCGGTGCTCTGGGCGCTGCAGCTGCTCGGTGCGGCTGCGGCGCAGCGGCGCGAGGCGAACCGGTCGGAACACGACGCACGGACGCCCTTCGAGGGCAACCGCGTCGACCCGCCCACCGACACCGCGATCGGCGTGCTCGTCGTCGATGGCATCGATGAGGAAGACGACGACATCGCCCTCCCCGACCGTCGTGGCATCCTGCGCGTCGCCATCGTGGCGGGATCGCTCGTGCTCGCCGCGATCCTTTTGCCGGTGCTCGGGTACCTCCTCACCATGACGCTGCTGCTCTTCAGCGTGATGACCCTCGTGAGCGCTCGCCGCTGGTGGGTCGCCCTTCTCATCGCGGTCGGCGTCGCCGTCATCAGCCGGTTCGTCTTCGCCGACCTGCTCGGCACCGCCCTCCCGCACTCGAGCATCACCGTGCTCCGGATGATCGGCCTCTGACATGGAATTCGGCGCTCTCTTCCAAGGACTCCTCACCGTCCTGACTCCCGAGAACCTGCTCTTCGCCCTCCTCGGCTGCGTGCTCGGCATGCTCGTCGGCGTGCTGCCCGGCTTCGGGCCCGCAGCAGCCGTCTCGCTGCTCATCCCGGTCACCTTCGGGCTCTCGCCCACGACCGCGATCATCATGCTCGCCGCCATCCTCTACGGAGCGGCCTTCGGCGGCACGATCACCGCCGTCCTGCTGCGGATCCCCGGTGAGGCGTCGTCGGTGGCGACGACCCTCGACGGATACGAGCTCGCCAAGCGCGGGCGCGGCGGCCCGGCGCTCGTCATCGCGGCGGTGGGGTCGTTCATCGGCGGGCTGGTCGGCGTCGTCGGGTTCGTGCTCGTCGCCCCCTTCGCGCGGATCGCGCTGGAGTTCGGCGCCCCCGAGCTGTTCCTCGTGTCGTTCCTCGGACTGCTGCTCATCACGAGCTTCGCGGGCAGCAACCCCGCCAAGGCGCTCATCAGCGCCGGCGTCGGCCTCGCGATCGCGACGGTCGGCCTCGACCCGGGCGTCGGCATCGTGCGCTTCGGATTCGACATGCCGCAGCTCTTCGACGGCATCGGCCTCGTCGCGATCGTCATGGGCGCGTTCGGCCTCAGCGAGATCCTCGCCCAGGCCCAACGCGGCCCCGCAGGCATCGCCAAGCCCCTCTCGATCGGACGGCTCTACCCCACCCGCGACGACTTCCGCCGCTCGTGGAAACCCTTCTTCCGCGGCTCGATCATCGGCTTCTTCATGGGCCTGCTCCCCGGCTCGCCCGGAGCCGCGACCTCGCTGGCCTCGTACGCCGCCGAGAAGCGCTTCTCGAAGAAGCACCGCGCGGAGTTCGGCCGGGGCGCGATGGAGGGCGTCGCCGGACCCGAATCCGCCAACAACGCCCTCGCAGTGTCGTCGATGATCCCGCTGTTCACCCTTGGCATCCCGACGTCGGCGACGGTCGCCATCATGGCGGGTGCGTTCACCGTCAACGGGCTCATCCCGGGACCGCTGCTGTTCCGCGACAACCCCGAGGTCGCCTGGGCCATCATCGCCAGCTTCCTCGTGGGCAACGTCATCCTGTTGATCCTCAACGTGCCCCTCGTGCGCGTCTGGATCGCCGTACTCCGCCTGCCGTTCGCCTACCTGATGGCCGCGATCCTCGCGTTCATGTTCCTCGGCACCTACTCGATCAACGGCAGCACCTTCGAGATCTTCGTCATGGTCGCCGCGGGCGTGATCGGCTACGTCTTCCACCTGCTGCGCGTGCCGCTGACGCCGCTCGTGCTCGCGATCATCCTCGGCCCGATGCTCGAGGAGAACTTCCAGCGCTCGCTCGCCCTGTCGCGCGGTGACTGGGGAGTGTTCACGAGCAGCCCGATCGCCACCGGCCTCCTCGTGGTCTGCGCCCTCGCCGTCGCGCTCGGAGCGAGCCGCCCCGCGCTCGCCGCCTTCGTGCGGTCGCGGTCCCGTTCCCGTGCACGTGTCGACGCCTAGCCCCGTCCCCGCACCCTCGTCATCCCGACACATTCAGCATCCCCGCACATTCGTCATCCCCACCAGAAGGAGAAAACAGCATGCGAATCCGCTCCCTGACCCTCGGCGCCGTTGCAGCCCTGGCTGCCGTGGCCCTCGTCGGATGCTCATCCGCCACCGGATCGACCTCGAGCGGCGACGGCGCCGACGAGGCCTGGCCCGCCGCCGGAACCGACATCGAATGGATCGTCCCCTCGGCCGCCGGTGCCGGCAACGACATCCTGGCCCGCATCGTCGCGCCGGCTATGCAGGAATCCCTCGACGCCAACATCCAGGTCGTGAACCTCGAGGGCGGCAGCCAGGTCGTCGGCCTCAGCAAGCTCGCCACCTCGGCACCCGACGGCACGACGTTCGGCTACACGAACATCCCGTCCATCCTCGGTCGCTACCTCGACCCCTCCAAGAACGCCACCTTCGATCGCGAGAGTTTCTTGCCGGTCGGTTCGTTCGCCACGAACTCGGTCGTGATCGGCGTGGCCGCGAACAGCCCGTACAAGACCATCGACGACCTGTTCGCCGCCGTCGAAGACGACCCCGGCACCATCACGGCGGGCACCGACTCGCGCGCCGGCGACGACCACGTCAACCTGCGGATCCTCGAGAACGAACTCGACCTGGAGTTCAACATCGTCCACTACAACAGCGGTGCCGACAAGGTGGCCGCTGTCATGTCGGGCGAGGTGAACTTCGCCCTCGGCGGGGTGTCGAGCTTCTACGGCCCGTACAAGTCCGGCGACATCCGCCTGTTGGCGATCGTCGAGGACGAGCAGAGCGAACTCATGCCCGACGTGCCCACGCTGTCCGGCGAGGGCTTCGAGGTGGCGCCGATGAACAGCCGCTTCACCCTGTCTGTGCCGGCGGAGACGCCCGAGAACATCCGCTCCTCGCTGGAGGCCGCCCTCGAGGTCGCCGCGGCAGACCCCGCGGTCATCGAGAAGCTCACCAACGCCGCCACCGTCGCATCCTGGATGCCGGGAGCCGAGGTCGCGAAGCTCTGGGAAGAGCGCGAAGCCACGATCTCGCCCATCATCGACGAACTGCTGCAGGTGTCGCCGTGACCTCGGCCGTGGCGACAGCCGTCATCGAGCGCGCTCCCCTCAGCGCCTCCGAGCGCGAGCGCCTCGCGCCCTTGGCCGCCTCGGCGGTCGTCGACTCGATGCAGCGCCTTGGGTCTCCGGATGCCGGCATCTCACCGACGTGGGCGGGTGCGCGCCTGGTGGGACCGGCGCTGACCGTGCTCACGGCGGCGGGCGACAACCAGATCGTCCACGCGGCGCTCGACGTCGTGCAGCCGGGCGAGGTCATCGTGCTCAACGGCTTCGGCGACACGACGAGGGCGCTGATCGGTGACCTCATCGCCGAGCGGGCGCTGAGCCTCGGGGTGGCCGGCTTCGTCGTCGACGGCTGCGTGCGCGACGTCGACGCCATCCGCGAGCTCGGGCTCCCCGTCTTCGCCCGCGGGGTGACCCCCGCCGGTCCGTACAAGAACGGCCCCGGAGTGATCGGCGGCGCGGTCGCGATCGGGGGAGTGGCCGTGCTCACCGGCGACGTCGTGGTCGCCGACGCCGACGGCGTCGTGTTCATCCCGCGCGCACAGCTCGACACGATCGTCGACCTCGCCGAGCAGAAGCTCGAGAGCGAAGCCCGGAAGCGGGCGAGCATCCGGGCGTCGGTGATCTGACCCCACCGAGCCAGCGTCACCGGACACGAGGAAGGGCCTCGCGCGAACGGCATCCACCGTCCGTGCGAGGCCCTTCAACGTCAGTCAGCCCTGGAGGAACGGGTAGTCCGTGTAGCCGCGCTCATCGCCGCCGTAGACGGTGGGCTGGTCGACCTGATTCTCGTCGGCGCCCTTCTGCCAGCGGGTCACGAGGTCGGGGTTCGCGATCGCGGGGCGACCGACGGCGACCAGGTCGGCGATGCCCTCGTCGACAGCCGACACGGCCTCGTCGCGCGTGGTGATGCTCGAGAAGCCGGTGTTGACGATGACCGTGCCGCCGAACGCGCGGCGGAGGTCCTGGATGAACTCGCCGGCGGGGTCGGCGTGCAGCACGCTCAGGTAGGCGAGGCCCAGCGGGGCGAGGCCGCCGATGAGCGCTTCATAGGTGGCGCGGGTCTCAGCCTCGTCCTTTTCCCAGACGTCCTGGATGTTGTGGGCGGGCGAGATCCGGATGCCGACGCGTCCGGCGCCGATCTCGGCGACGACGGCTTCGGCGACCTCGATGACGAAGCGGGCGCGGGCCTCGGGCGATCCGCCGTAGCCGTCGGTGCGCTGGTTGGAGGCGGGGGAGAGGAACTCGTGGAGGAGGTATCCGTTGGCGCCGTGCAGCTCGACGCCGTCGAAGCCGGCATCCACTGCCCGTCGCGCGGCGGCGACGAACTCGTCGCGGACGGTGGCGAGCTCGGCGGTCTCGAGCGCGTGGGGGGTGGCGTAGGCGACCTTGGTGCCGTCGGCCAGGCGGGTTTCGCCCTCGATGGCGATTGCTGAGGGGGCGACGATGCGATCGGTGCCGGTGATGTCGGGGTGCGTGACGCGTCCGCCGTTCATGAGCTGCATGAAGACGGTGCCGCCCTCGGCGTGCACGGCGTCGGCGACCTTGGCCCAGCCGGCGGCCTGTGCGTCGGTGACGATGCCGGGCTGGCCCGGGTACGCACGCGATTCGGCGCTCGGGAACACGCCCTCGGTCACCAGCAGGCCGATGCCCGCGCGCTGCGCGTAGTACTTCGCGACGATGGGTCCGGGGACGCCGTTGACGTCGGCGCGGAGGCGGGTCATCGGGGCGAGCGACACGCGGTTGCGAACGTCGACGTCGCCGACGGTGGTGGGGCTGAACAGGCTCACGGGGGTCCTTTCGTGGGGAACGGGGGCCACGGCATGGCAACGAGGGGTGGCGGCTGCCTATTCCAACGGGGCGAGCCGACACGGCATGGAGGCTTGACGGTGGGGGAGCGCTGACCTCGCGGACGGGATCGGCGCCCGGATCCGCTGCGCGCAGAGGGGCGGATGCCATCGTGGCGGCGAGATGGGCAAGGTCGCCCCGGCAGGCCCGAAACTGCCTCTGGTCAGGAACGATGTCGGCGAGGAAGATGGTCGGCGTCGCAGCGTCGCCCACCCGAAAGAACGGTCTTCCGATGGCATCCCTCTTCGAAACGTCCCTCGACGATCGCGCCATGGCCTTGCGCGAAGCGCTCGGTTCGCGTGTCGTCTTCGCCCACGAGCCCGAGTACGACGTCGTGCGCGCGCCGTGGAATCCCACCGCTGACCAGCGTCCGTTCGCCGTCGCCACCCCGGAGTCGGCCGACGACGTCGTCGCGATCGTGCGCGCGGCGACGACAGCGGGTCTGCGCATCGCGGCGCAGTCCACCGGGCACGCGGCTCCGGGGCTCTGCGAGACCGACCTCGCTGACGTGGTGCTGGTGCGGCTCGGTGCGCTGCGCGGGGTCACCGTGCACCCCGAGACCCGCACCGCGACCGTGCTCGGCGGGTCGCACTGGAACGACGTCCTGGATGCCACCGCGCCTCACGGCCTCACCGCCCTGCACGGCAGCGCGGGCGACGTCTCGGTCGTCGGGTATTCGCTCAACGGCGGCGTCTCGTTCTACGCGCGGGCACACGGGCTCGGGATCAACGCCGTGAGGTCGGCGCAGGTCGTCACCGCCGACGGCACGCTCGTGCGCGCGAGCGCCGACGAGAACACCGACCTGTTCTGGGCCGTCCGCGGAGGGTCGGGGTCGTTCGGCATTGTGGTCTCGCTCGAGATCAATCTGCTGCCCTACGCCGACGTGTTCGCCGGGATGCTGCTGTGAAACGCCACGCGCACGGAGGCGGTGAGCCGCGCGTGGGCCGAGTGGACGGCATCCGCTCCCGAATCCGTCACCTCGACCCTGCGCGTACTGCACCTGCCGCCCCTGCCCGAACTGCCGCCCTTCCTTTCGGGACGCTCCCTCGTCGTGGTCGACGGAGCCGTGCTCGAGACCGACGCGCGCGCCGACGAGCTGCTGCAGCCCCTCCGCGACCTCGCGCCCGAGATCGACACGTTCGGGCGGATCCCCTCGGCGGGACTCGTGCACGTGCACATGGATCCGCCGCAGCCGACCCCGGCGGTGACCCGTCACCGGATCCTCGAGACGCTGACCGACGAGGCCGTCGCGGCGTTCGTCGCGGCATCCGCGGACCCGGCGCTCTTCGTCTCGGAGCTGCGACACGTGGGCGGGGCCGCGTCCCGCCCGGTGCCGGCGGGTGGCGCGGTGTCGGCGATCGCGGGCGACTACATCGTGCACGGGATCGCGGTGCCACCCGTGCCTGAGGCGGTCCCGGTGGCGCGGGCCGCGGCTGACGCCTTCATCGAGTGCTTTGAGCCGTGGGCGAGCGAGGCGCTGGTGCTAACGTTCCTCGACGGCGGCTCGGACCGCGCGCCGGGCTTCGGGGCGTCGCTCGACCGGTTGCGCGCGCTGAAGGCGGAGTGGGACCCGCGGAACGTGTTCGCGGCGGCGAACCCGGTTGTGCCGGCGGGTGGCTGAGTGGGGGCGTGAGGCGGTCGCCTAGGGGTCATCGGGGGCGATATAGGCGGCGCGGTGGAACGCAGGGGGAGCGGATGCCGAGCCCGTCACCGAGCAGGGTCGGCGTCGGCGAGCGGGGCGCCGTTGACGACTGCGCGGCACGCCAGCACACCGTTCCCCGGATGCGGTCACTCGAACGAGACGAGGCCCGCTCGTGCCGCACGGATGAGCAACTGCACGCGATCCCGCACGTTCCACTTCGACATCAGGCTGCTCAGGTGCGCCTTGACGGTGCCCTCCGACACGTTCATCGCGCGGGCGATCTCGGCATTCGACTTGCCCGTCGCCAGCATCTCCAACGTCTCGCGCTCGCGGTCGGTCGGCTCCTCGTGCTCCGCGAGTCCGCGCACCTCGGGCTGCGGTGCGCCCTTGATCGACGCGATGAGCTTGCCCGTCACCTGGGGCGACAGCACCCCGTTCCCGGCGTGGATGCCGCGCACCGCCGCCACGATGTCGTCAGGGTCGGTGTCTTTGAGCAGGTAGCCCGACGCACCCGCGCGGAGCGCCGGCAGCACGGCATCCGTCGTCCCGAAGGTCGTCACGGCGATGACCCGGATCTGCGGCCACTGCGTGGTGATGCGCGCGATCGCCTCGACGCCGTTCATGGTGGGCATCTGCAGATCCATGACGACCACATCGGGCTGAAGAGCGCGTGTCTTCTCGACGGCATCCAGGCCGTTCTCGGCGTTGCCGACCACCGTCATCTCCTCGTTCTCGAGGAAGATCGACAACGCTCGACGCACCAGCATCTCGTCGTCGGCGATGAGGACACGGATCTTCGCCATGGCCCGAGCTTATCCACCGACCGAGGGACCCCACCTCGCCGAAAGTCGAAGGATGCCAGAGACGAACGGCTGATGGCAGCCCTTTCGCGGCACGAGAGGATCCCAGAAGATCGATACCGAACAGCACGAACCGGGGGGATGAGATGTCGGGAATCTGGAGCTACATGTGTCAGGTCATGGGGATCTGCTCCTGACGAGCGATTCGACCGATCGCGGGCGCGGGGTCGTTCCGGCCGCGCCCCGCGATCGATAATCGAGGCATGGCGGAACAGACCGTGCAGAGCGAGTGGTGGCGCGGTCTCGCCGCCACCTGGCGATCCGACCGGCTCTCACGCGTCGAGAGCATCGTGGTACTGGTGCTGGTCGCCCTCGGCACGGCCGGCGGCATCGTCGTCGCCCTCCTCGCACGCCCCGACGCCGTCGGTCCCGCCCTCTTCCAGGCGGCGCTGACGGCGTCCTTCGCGCTGTTCGTCTGGACGCCGGTCGGTGCGGTCGCGGTGCTCGTGGCATCCGTTCCCGTCTCCTACGCCTTCGCGAGCGAACGCGAGACCTTGCTGGTGCTCGCCATCGCCCTCGGCCTGGTCGTCCGCACCGGCGCTCGGGGCGTCATCGCCCTCTTCGCCGCCGCGTTCCTCGTCGCGAGCGCCGCGATCGTGATGGTCTCCGACCCCGGCGGGTTCAACCTGCCCGCGGCCCTGCTCGCCGCCGCCGTGTCGGGCGCGGTGGGGCTGGTCACCCGCATGGCGAGCGACCGCGGGCGACGACTCGAAGAGCGCCTCGCCGTGAGCGCACGCGCGCAACAGGATGCCGCGCGCACGGAGCGCCAGCGGATCGCCGACGAACTGCACGACGTCATCGCCCACGACCTCACCATCATCGCGATGCACGCGCAGGTGCTGGTGCGCACCGACGACGCCGGCACCCGGCAGCAGTCGCAGGCGGCGATCAGCGAATCCGCCGCGCGGGCCCTCTCGGATCTGCGCCGTGTCGTCGCCGAGAACTCCGGCCTGCTCGCCGACGACCCCTTCGGAGCGACCGGACTGGCGGATGCCATCGACGCGGCCGAGCACGAGCTCGTCGCCGCGAGACATCGCGTCGTCGTCGGCTGCGACGCGAACGACGTCGTGCTCCCCCGTGTCGTGGAGCGCACCATCGCCCGGGTGCTGCGCGAGTCGACGACCAACGTGCTCAAGCACGGGGGGAGGGGCGACGTGCGCATCGCGTTCCATGCCGACGACGACGCCGCGACCCTGACCCTCCGCAACGGCCTCGGCGGCGAACGGACGGCGGGGCTCCCCTCGGGCGGGTACGGCACCGTCCGCATGGCCGAACGCGCGCGGCGCCTCGACGGCACCTTCACCGCCGGTATGGACGGCGGCGACTGGCTCGTGACGCTGCGGATCCCGCTGCGCTGAGCCGGGTTCGCGGCTAGGCCGTGGGGACTGCGCGCGCTTCGCGCGGGGCGGCCCCCGCTCCCACCGGGCCGCGGGTTCGGCTGACGGCGGCCCATGTGGGCGGACGCCGCACCGGCGTCCGCGGCGCCGCTCGCCCCCTCTTCGCGGCCACCGCGCACGTCTCCCTACGGCCCACACGTGCACCGCCGAAGGGCCAAACGGATGTGGCCGATCGTCGGTGTCGACGCTGCGGCCCCCAGTGGAAACGTTCCTGATGCGCCGGACACCGACGACCGCCGGGGTCGCGGGCGGCGCTCACCGCAACGAAGGGTTCCCACGATGACAGAGCGCAACGTCTCCCTCCTCGAGGAGATCGCCGAGCAGGACCAGGCCCTCACCTCGGCCGGGCAGGGATGGACCACCACCATCACCTCGCTCACCTGTTACGGCGTCAGTTGGGTCGCCGGCAACAACGGTCAGGTCTGCACGGCGACGGTCGAGTGCCAGAACAACTGCAACTGACACGACGGCCCCGGCGCGTGGTGGCCACCGCCGCCACGCGCCCCCTCCGAAAGGCGAACGAATGAGCCCCGTAGAGACCATGGACCGCGTCGAGCGGTCGCTGGAGAACGTCCTGTCGGCCGCCGACGAGCCCGAGCGGGTCACGGCGACGACGGTGGTCGCCGACCTGCTGAGCGCCCCCGCGCCCCGGTCCCTGACGGACACCGAGCAGGCCGCCGTGATCGACGCCCTGCGGGCGCTCGGTCCGACGGCGGGGCTCGTCGAGCTCGTCGACGCCGTCGCCCGCGCCCTCGCCGGTCCGGAATCGGCCGCGATGCTGCGGCATCCGATGATCGACCCCGACGGCCGGGCACCCGAGCAGCTGCGAACGCACCTGCGCGAACGCGCGGCGGACGCGCTCGGACGCGTCGTGGTGCACCTCGTCGACGACTTCCGGGCCGCGCAAGGCGCGCCGGTCGACGCCCCTGCGGGATTCGGCCCCTTCATCGACTGGGTCACCGGCGCCGGCCGCGAACGCCTCTTCACCGACCACGCCGACGCGCTCGCCGCGACACGCGCCGCCCTCGCGGCATCCGTCCGGGCCCTGGGCGAGATGCTGGGGCGCGTCGAAGACGACCGCGAAGCCCTCGCCGCACTGACCGGCGGGTCGGACCGCGCGCGGCTGAGTTCCCTCCGCGTGGGGGCCGGCGACACGCACGGCTCCGGACGCGTGGTCACGGTCCTCGAATACGACGACGGCGCGCGGGCGGTCTACAAGCCGCGATCGCTCGCCGGTGACATCGCGTTCGTCGCCGTGCTGCAGTGGGTACGTCGCGAGACCGGCATCGCCCTCCCCGCGGTGCGCACCGTCGACCGCGGCGACTACGGCTACGCGGAGTTCGTCGACCGCATCGGCGACCTTCCCCGCACCCGGGCGCGCACCTATCTGCGCGACGTCGGGTCGCTGCTGGCGATCCTGCAGGCCCTGCGCGCCAACGACATGCACTTCGAGAACATCGTCATGGGCCCCGAAGGGCCGGTCGTCATCGACGGCGAGACGCTGCTGACCCCGGTGCCCCGGCACCTCCCCGACTACGCCGACGGCGCGGCATCCGATGTCGCGGGCCGCACGATCTCGCGATCCGTGCTCGGTATCGGCATCCTGCCGACGGTCATCGGCTCAGCGGACGACGACCCCGGGCTCGACATCGGCGTCCTCGGCTTCCGCGGGGGACAGTTGAGCCCCTTCCGCAGCGTCGTCATCCGCGACGCCCACTCGCTCGACGTGCACACGGCCCTCGCCCGCACCGAGGTCTCGGGGGATGCCCCGGCCGACACCTTCAGCGCCCTCGACGCCGCCGAGCAGCGCGACGCCGTGCGCGCGGGCTACCGGGCGACGGCGCTCGCCCTCGCCCACCGGGCCGACGACCTCGCCGACGTCGTCGCGCGCGCCTTCTCGGGCGTCCGTGTGCGGCACGTACCGGCGGCGTCCGCGCTGTACCGCCAGATCCTGACGCTGGCCCACCACCCCCAGGCGTGGAGCGACCGCCCCCTGCGCGCCGCGGTGCTGTCGCGGGTCGTCCTGCGCCGCGGGGACGCCGCCGACCCCGCCCTGCAGGCGTCGGAGGCCGCGCAGCTCGCCCAGGGCGACATCCCCCACTTCACGCTCCGGGCGGACTCGACACTGTTGACCGACGCCGACGGCCGAACGTTCCCCGCGCTGATCGAACGCTCGCCCATCGACAACGCCCGCGACGGCATCGCCGCCCTCGCCGCCGAGCTCGACGCGCAGGACCGTGCCATCGACCTGGCCTTCGTCTCCTCGCTCAGCACCGACGACGACGTGACGGTGTGGCCGGACTCCCCCTCGTCCGGCGTCGACGATGACGGGGCGTCGGCGGTCGCGCGCGGCATCCTGGATGATCTGGTCGCCTCGGTCGTGCGGGGAACCGCTCCGCGCTTCCCCGCGACGTGGATCGACCCGCAGGTGACCGTGCCCGACCAGGCGCAGTGGGCGCCCGGCACGCTCGGCTACGACCTCTACGGCGGAGCCCCCGGCGTCGCCCTGGCCCTCGCGGCCGGAGCGGCCGTGTTCGGCGACGACCGCTACGCCACTGTCGCCCTCTCGGTGCTCGACCCCATCGCGCGCCAGTTCGCCGACGGAGTGATCGACGAGCTCCCCTTCGCCGTCGGGGGCCTCACCGGGGCCGGCAGCACCGCCTACGCGCTGTCGGTGGGTCACCAGCTCCTCGGGCCCGGCTCCTTCACGCTGGATCGCGCGGCGCTCCTGCGGGTGCTCGGGCGCGGGGTCGGCGGCCCGGACCAGTCGTGGGACCTCGTCAGCGGCACGGTCGGCGCGCTCGCCGCCGCGCTGGCCGTCGACGACGGCACCGGGACCGAGACGGTGGACGCCATCGCCCGCCGCGTGCGAGCGCAGATGCCGCTCTTCGACGCCGATACCGCCTACACCGGCTACGCGCACGGTTCGGTCGGTGCCGCGGCGGTGCTGCTGCGCGCGGGAGCGCGCCTCGACGATCCCGCCCTCTCCTCGACCGGCTCGCATCTGTTCCGCCGCGTGATGGATACGCGCCGGGAGACCGGCTGGCCGCGCACCTTCGCCGCGGACGACCGCACGGCGGGCCACGCGTGGTGCCACGGATCGACCGGCACGCTGCTCGCGGCCGCCGAGGCGCACGCGATCGATGCGGACCTCGTCTCGTCGGCGGAGCTGGTCGAACTGTCGCGGGGCGTGCTCGCCGAGGGGATCGGCAACAACCCCACCCTCTGCCACGGCGACGCGGGCACCATCGACGTGCTCGCCTACGTCGGCGCCGTCGCCCCCGACCTGGCCGTCGACGGGCGCCGCGTCTCGCGCCTGGCTCCCGGTCTCGCCGCGGGAGCGGCTTCGGCCTTCGTCCGCGCCCGTTCGGGCAGACGCAACCGGTACGGCTTCGTGTCGTCCCTGATGATCGGCTCCGCCGGCACCGCGTGGGCGCTCATGCGCGCGCAGCGCCCGGACCTTCTCCCCAGCGTCCTCGGACTCCACAGCCCCCTTCTCGACGAGAAGGCGGAATCCATGCACACCCACGAAGAGAAGGAAGGCACAACATGACCACCAACACGCACAACCGCACCGGCTTCATCGCGGAGGACGACCTCGTCCTGCTCTCGGAGAACGCCCAGGACGTCTCGGCCGGAACGACCACGGCTCCCTGCGCCGTCGCCGGCCTGACGATCGCCGCGACGGCCGCGCTGCCCGGCTTCTGTCCGACCGGGGCGTGCACGACCCGCTGCACCCAGGGCTGAGACCCTCGGGCCTCCGCCGCCCCACGGCGGCGGAGGTCCCCTCCCCCCACCTCCAGAAAGGACCGCTCCATGCTCACGACGTACGCCATCGACATCGACGAAGCGCTGCGCCCCCTCGCCGGACGTTTCGAGCGGTTCCACGCGGGGCTCCTGCGGCAATCGGGCGAGCGTGTGCTGCGGCTCCTCGACGACCGGCGCGTCGACCTGCCGGGGCTCTCGCCCTCGTCGGTCGTGGCGCGCCACCTGGGCGATCTCGCCCAGGCGCTCGACAGCGTCAGCATCCGAGCGTTGATCACGCACTTCGTCGACGCCCAGGACCGCGACGGGCGGTCGTACGCCGACCACGCGGATCGCCTCGACGACCCGGAGCTGCGCCGGGCCATCCTCACGTCGTACCCCGAGCTCGCTCGCCTGCGCGAGCTCATCGTCGCGCACCACGAGCGGGCGCTGATGGAATGCCTCGACAGCGCCGCGGCGTCGGCGGCACTGATCGTCGGACGCGCGCCCGGCGACCTCACCGAGATCGTGCACGTCGGCGGCGACCCGCACCGCGGCGGTCGCAGCGTCCTGATGGTGCAGTGGGGCGATCGACGCCTCGTCTACAAGCCGGCCCCGGCGCTCTCGAGCAGGGTCCTCGCGCGAGTGCGCGACATCGTCGACCCCTCGCACGACCTGCTCGGCCCCCTCGTCCCCGAGGTGCGGGCCGACGACGGCTCATCGAGCTGGCACGCGTTCGTCGAGCGGGCCGAGGTCTTCGGTCCCGGCGACGCCGAGCGGTACCTTGCGCGCTTCGGTGCGACGACCGCGCTGGCCACCGCCCTCGGGTCGACCGACCTGCACACCGAGAACATCATCCCCACCGCCGACGGGCCCATGGTCGTCGACGTCGAGACCTTCACCGGCCTGCCCCGCACCACCGGCGCTGAGGCCACCGCCCGTGAGGCTCTCGCGCAGCGGCTGGAAGAGAGCGTCTTCCGCACCCTGCTCATCCCCGGCCGCTTCGTCGGAGGTTCGCTCGACATCGACGTCTCCGCGCTCGGCTCGGTGGAGCGCACGGATGCCATCACCTACTCGTCGTTCGTCGTCACGGGCGTCGGCACCGACGCCATCGGGTTCGCGACGGCCGACGGCACGATGGACAGCGGCCACCGCCTCCGCGACACCGAGGGCGCGACCATCGACCCCCGCCTGCACGCGCGGGCGCTCGCCGAGGGCTACGCGCGGATGCGCGAGGTCGTCGTCGACTCGATCGACCGGATCATCGACGCCGTCGCCGTCGAGCAGCCCCTGCGCGTGCGGATCGTGCCCCGCCCGACGCGCGTGTACGCGCGGTTCATCGAGGCTTCCACCCACCCCGTCTACCTGGGGTCGGCCGACGCGCGCCGACGCCTGTTCCACAAGCTCGGGCGCAGCCAACTGCCCCTCTCGACGGCCGAGCAGGAGGTGCTCGTCGACGCCGAGGCGGAGGCGATGTGCGCCCTCGACGTCCCCTACTTCGAGCAAGTGGACCGCGCCGAGGGCGCCGACCTGGTCTGCTGGCATCCGGACGGGCCGTGCGGCATCCAAGAGGCTCCCTCCGTCGTGGAGTCGGTGACGGCGCACCTGACGACCTTCGCCGCGGGCGACGGCTCCAACGACGAACGCGACCTGCGCCTCTCGCTCGAGACCTCGACCGACGACGTGTGGCACGCGCCCCTCCGCGCCGCCGGACGCGCGGTACCGTTCCCCGCCGCTCCGCTGCCCGACCCCTCGCATCACGTGCGCGGAGCCGACGGGCGCACCTGGCTCACCGCCATCACCGTGGGGGCGGGCCTGCGCCTGGCCCCGCTCACCCTGGCCTTCTTCGAGGGCGGCGGAGCGCTCGTGGCCGCCGCGCGGCATCCCGCGATCGACCCCGCCGTCGTCGTCGAGGCGGCCGCCGGGGCCGTGCGGCACGACCCGCCCGAAGACGACGCCGCACCCCTGCTGCTGTCGCCGTTCATCGGATTCGTCGCCGAGGAGGTGACGCGCGCCGAACTGCGCCGCAGCGGTCTCGACGTCGGCGGCGGAGTGCTGTCGGCCCGTCATCTCGACCGGCTGCCCGCCGCCTCGATGGACGACTTCGATTACCTCGGCGGCTTCGGCGGCTACCTTGCCGCCCTCGCGAGGTACCCGCACACCGACCTCGACCCCGAACGCGCCCGGGTGGCCGTGCACGGATTCCTGGATGCCACGGGCGCGGCGCTCGCCGACCCGTCGGTGCCGGGACTGGCCCACGGGCTCGCGGGGCGCATCTCCGCGCTGTCCGCGGCGCACCGCCTCCTCGGCGGCGACGAGCGGGTCCGCCGTGTCGTGGAGGAGCTGTGCCACGCGTTCGATCCCTCCGCGCCGGAACTGCGCACCGCCGAGGGAGCGCGATCCTGGTGCCGCGGGTATCCCGGCATCCTCGCCGCGCTCGTCGATGCGACGGTCGAGGTCGGCATCGACCTCCGTTCGCTGACCATCGTCGGCGAGGCGCGCACCGCGTTGACCGCTCCCCGCCCGGCATCCGAGGTGGTCGACCTCAGCCTGTGCCACGGCGTGGGAGGTGAGGCGCTCACCCTGCACCTGGTCTCGCGTCGACTCGACGACGCGTGGCTGTCGGAGGTGGCCCGGGATGCCGCCGAGACCGGACGCGCCGCCGTCCGCGACGGCACGTGGACCTCGGGCCTCGGGTGCGCCCCGCAGCACGAGGGCTTCCTGCTCGGGTCACCGGGGTGGTTCCTGGCGGAGTCGGTCCTCGCCGGCGCTCCGGCGCCCCGGATGCTGGACGTGATCGCATGAGCCGCGTGCGCGTACGCCCCGTGCGCCAGTTCCTCATGACGGAGTGCGGCCTGTGCTGCGCCGCGATGGTCATGAGCGCCTACGGCGCGCCCCGGCAGATCGCGAGCCTGCGCCAGGACGTGGTCATCGGCCGCGACGGGCTGACGCTGGCGGGCGTGGCCTCCGCCCTGCGCAGCCGGGGGATGCAGACGCGCGTCTATCGCGCCGCGCAGCACGCCGTGCCCGCCGTCACCCTGCCGGCGATCGTGTACTGGGACGCCCAGCACATGGTTGTGGTGGAGCGCATCCACCGCGGATCGTGGACGATCGTCGACCCCGCCGGCGGCCGTTCCACCCTGTCGGAGGCCGAGGTCGCCGAGCACTACTCCGGCATCGTCGTCGAGGCGACGCCCGGCCCCGATTTCGTCGCCGAACCCGGGCGGCCGAGCGGCATCTGGAAGACGCTGTGGGACATGTGCGCCGGCGCGCGGCGACCGCTCGCCGCCGTGCTGGGGCTGTCGCTGCTGTCGTACCTGCTGATGATCGCCCTGCCGCTGGCGACGGAGCAGGTGGTGGACATCGCCACCGCCTCGTCGGACCCGACCGCCCTGTCGCCGATCTTCGTCGGCGTCGCCGCGGCGGCGGTCCTCTACCTGCTGCTGTCGCTCGCGCGCAGCCTCATCGCCTCCACCGTCGTCGCCCGAATCGGTCTGGCCCTCGGGTCGACGACCTTCGGCAAGCTGCTGCGCCTGCCCTACGCGTTCTTCGCCGCACGCAGCAACGGCGAGCTGATGTACCGGCTGACCAGCCTCGCCGGCATCCGCGACCTGCTGTCGGGACAGCTCACCAGCGCGCTGCTCGACGTCGGGGCGCTGGTCATCGTGACGGTGTTCGCCTTCGTGCGGGAGCCGACCCTCGGGGTCGTGGTGCTCGCGCTCATCGTCGTCATGGCCGGCCTCACCGTGATGGGCGCGAAGGCGTCGCGCCGCATCACCGACGAGGAGATCTCGGCGAACGGCGTGGCGACGGGCATGCAGATCGAGGCCGTCGGCGCCATCGACGTGCTGCGGGTCGCCGGGGTGTCGGGGTCGTTCTTCGCCGAGTGGCGCGGCCACTTCGGGCGGGCCATCGCGCTGCTCCGGCAGCGGATGCGCCTGCAGGGAGCGATCTCGACCGCCACGTCGACGATCCAGGTGTTCGGGCCCTTCGCCGTGCTCGCGGTGGGGGTCTCCCTCGCCGACAGCGGCGTCGTCGGCCTCGGCGCCGCGGTCGCCCTGCAGGCGCTCACCGCCACGGCACTGGGCGCCGTGCAGTCCCTCAGCACGTCGGCGATGCAGGTCGCCCAGATGGGGGTCTACGTCGAGCGGCTCGCCGACATCCTCGACCAGCCCGACGACACCGTCTTCGGTGACGAGAACGCGGACCTGGACGGGTCGGTGGAGTTCGTCGACGCCTCCTTCGCCTACCCCGGCGCCGCGACCGAGGCCCTGCGGGGCGTGTCGTTCCGCGTCGAGCCCGGGGAGCGCGTTGCGGTGGTCGGCCCCACGGGTTCCGGCAAGACGACCCTGGCGCAGATGCTCGTGGGGCTGCACGCGCCGACCGCCGGCGAGGTGCGCATCGGCGGTCGGGCGCTCAGCGACGTCTCGCCCGAGTCGCTGCAGCGGATCCTCGCCTGGGTGCCGCAGGACGTCCGGCTGAGCAGCCGATCGGTGGCCAAGAACATCGACTTCGGCGCGGAGGAGCCGCGCATGGACGAGGTCGTCCGCGCCGCGCACGCCGCGGCTCTCGCGCCCACCGTCGAGGCGATGCCGCTCGGCTACCACACCCACGTCGGCGATCTCGGCGGGGGACTGTCGGGCGGTCAGAAGCAGAGGGTGGCGCTGGCTCGCGCCCTCGTCCGCTCGCCCCGGTTGCTCGTCCTCGACGAGGCGACGAGTGCTCTCGACACCATCACCGAGAGCCGGATCGTCGAGGCCCTCGAGGAGCTGCAGTGCACGCAGATCATCGTCGCCCACCGCCTGTCGACCATCGCGCGGGCGGACCGCGTCATCGTCGTCGACGAGGGCCGGATCGTGCAGCAGGGCACCCATGACGAACTCATCGCGTGCGAGGGCACGTACCGAGACCTGGTGCAGGCGCAGTTGGAGGTACGCGCATGAGGATCACCGCCGTCGAACGCACAGAAGGAGGAAGAAGATGACGACACCCATCGTGGTGGCTGAAGGCCTGTCCAAGAGATTCGGTCGTCGAGACGCGGTCACCGACATGAGCTTCTCGCTGGTCCCCGGACGCGTGTTGGGGCTTCTCGGACCCAACGGCTCGGGGAAATCGACCACCCTGAAGATGCTCCTCGGGCTGATGCGGCCGACCGCGGGCACGGCGCTCATCGATGGCGTGCCGTACGCGCGGCTGCGGCATCCCGCCCGCACCATCGGAGCGGCGCTCGAGAACACGGCGTTCTCGCCCACGCGGTCCGGCCGCGACCATCTCCGCGTGCTCGCTCCGTATGCCGGCGCCTCGAACGCCGAGGTGGATGCCGTGCTCGAGACGGTCGGAATCTCGGACGACGCCCACCGGGCCGTGAAGCAGTACTCCCTCGGCATGCGTCAGCGTCTGGCGCTGGCGGCGGCCCTGCTCGGACGCCCGCGGGTGCTCGTGCTGGACGAGCCCGCGAACGGACTGGACCCCATCGGCATCACCTGGCTGCGTCAGACGCTCAGCGCCCTGGCCCAGTCGGGCGTGGCCGTGCTGGTGTCGAGCCACCACCTCGCCGAGGTGGACCGGGTGGTGCAGGACGTCGTGCTGATGCACCGCGCCCGCACCGTCTTCGCCGGCACCCGCGAGGACCTCCTCCGCGGGGCCTCCGTCCTGACGCTCGCGACGGGGGAGAGGGAGGATGCCGTGCGCACCCTGCTGCGGGAGAGGTTCGACCTGCGCCCCCTGCCCGATGGCCGGTTCTGGGTCGGCGAGCGCGCTGAGGTGCTGGAGGGCGTGCTGCGCACCCGCGGCATCGACCGGGGAGAGGCGTCGGTGACGGCCGCCGACCTCGAGTCGGCCTTCATGGTGCAGACCGCGACGACGACGGCGGTGGCGCAATGACCGCGTTCGCCACCTCGCTGCGCGTCGAGCAGCGGAAGGTCACCACCGTCCACCTCTGGTGGATCCTGCTGGGGGCGCTGGCCGTGGTGTCGCTGGCGGCCCCCGCGGGACTCGTGGTCATCGCCCGCGCCGCCCCCATGTCGCCGCTGACCTTCGCCACCTCGACGGAGGTGCTGGTCGCGTTGAACATCATCGGCGCCCTGGGCTACATCGTCCCGCTCGGGATGGGGGTGCTGATCTACTCGAGCGACCTCGCGCGCCGCACCCTGGCGCTGACGCTGCTCGGCGAGCCCCGGCGCCTGCGCGTCTACCTTGCGAAGCTCGTCGTCGCGGCGGCCTTCGGAGCCGTCGCCGGCGCCGTGACGGCGGTGACCGGTGCGGTCAGCGGTGTCATGGCCTTCCAGGCCACCGGGTCGCTCCCCGGTGACGCCTTTGCCGCCGCCGTGGTCGACCTGCTTCCGGTCATCCCCGTCTTCGCGCTGTGGAGCGCGCTCGGCGTGGGGTTGGGGGCCCTCGTCGGATCCCCCGTCGTCGCGATCGTCGGCGTGGTGGTGGTGACCCAGGTGGTCGAACCCGTGGCTCGGGTGCTAGCGGCGTCGTCCGGCCTGCCCGACGCGGTGGCGTTCTTCCCCGGTGCGGCGCATGACGCGGCCATCGGCGGGACGCTGATGACGTTGGCATCCGGGGCCGAGCCGCCGTCGGCACTCGTCGGCGCGTTCGTCCTGCTCGCCTACGCGGCGGTGTTCGTGACGGCCGGCGCGGTGCGCGCGCAACGCTACGAGCTCACGTGAGCGGGGTTCGCCGAAGGTCCATCGGAAATCTGGTCGATCGGCCGAATCGGCCGTCGGCTCGGCCGTCTACCGTGAGAACACTCACCGAGCAGAAGGAGAGATCGTGAACAAGTGGAAGAGCGTCGAGGCGATCGTCGTCGGCGTCTGTGCTGTCATCGCTGTCGTGCTGGGCCTGTTCGTGGCTCCACTGGTGCCCGGGTTCGTCCCGAATCTGCAGATCGTGGCGGTGCTCATCGGCGCGGCTCTGGCCGTCTACGCGTGGTGGTTGTGGCGTCGAGCCGGCACCGCGGCGAGGGCGGACACGTCCCCCGATCCCGTGACGCGCTGACTCGCGCGGGCCACGCCCCGGTCATCGCCGGGCGCGGCCTTCGCGCGCGTTGCGTATCGAACGTGCTCGGCGCCCTTCGCCCCCTGTGGCGGGCCCGGCCTGCCAAGACGTCACCGGCTGATTCAGATTGGCGCGTCACCGCTCCGGAGGCAGTGACCACCGGGTGCCCGTCGAGCAGCTCGGCAAGAAAGGGGAGCGGATGCCGAGACCCCCGGCATCCGCTCCCCTTCCACCCCTCCTACGGCCGCCGCACCACCACCCCCACCGGCTTACTCACCGTGGTCCCCGCGGCGTTCGTGAACTCGACCCGGTACGTGTGCTTCCCGACGCCGGCTCCGGTCACCTCGGCGCGCGCCGTCTGCGGGAGCGGGGTGCGCGGGGTGAGCGTCCCCTCCGCGATGACGGTGTCGCCCTCGAGGAACCGATAGCCGGTCGCGTTGGTTCCCGACCGCAGGGTCGCGGTGAGGGTGAACGTGCCGTCGCCGTCGCGGTTGTCGTGGGTCAGCACGGGCGTCGCGGGCAGGCCTTTCGTCACCTTCACTGTCGTGCTCGACGTCTTGGTCACGCCCTTCGCGTTCACCAGTTCGCCGGTGTAGACGTAGGTGCCGTTCTTCTTCCCCGAGACCGCGACCTTCGCCGACTGCGGTGCCGTGCCGCGGTACTCCAGCGGGACGGTGGCGATGAGCGTGCCGTTCTCGTACAGGCGGAAGGCCGTGGCGTTCTGTCCCTTCAGCAGGGTCATCCGCACGGTGTAGTCGCCGGTGGAGAAGAGGTTGTCGTGCCAGAGCGTCGCTTTGCCCGGCTTCGCGGTCGCGCCGTCGGGAACGGTCACGGGCGCGGACCAGTCCGACCGCGGCGATTCGCCGACCGCGTTGACCGCGGTGACGGCGAAGCGCGCCGTGGTGCCGGGTGTCAGGCCGGTGACGGATGCCGTGCGCGATGCGGTCGTGGCCACCGCGGCATCCACTCCCTCCCGGTAGACGCGGTACTCGGTGACGGGTGCGCCTCCGTCGTCGGCGGGGGCGGCCCACGAGACCGTGGCACCACCCGTCTGCGGTATGGCGGCCACCGCCGTGGGAGCGCCGGGGGCTTGGTCGGCTTTCCACATCGTGGGGAGGAGGGGCGTCACGCGAATGCTCTCGATCGTCGCGGCGCCTCCCTCGGACCACCCGGTGATGTCGTCGGCGCCGACGTTCGGGAACACCTGGTCGGTGATCGTGGTGCGCCCGCCTGCGGCGAAGAGCTCGACCGAGGCGCGGTCGAGGTACGCCTCGAGGGTGACGGTTCCGTCGACGAGGGCGACCGGGGCGTCTTCGACCGAGGCGAAGGCGGGGTGGAAGCCCACGTTGCCCGAGTCGCGACGGTCGATGAACGCGCGTCCCGTGATGGTGTCGTAGCCGATGCGGGTGCCCGAGGTGTCATCGCCGAAGACGGTGATGCCCGCCTGCGTCGCGTCACCGGGACGCAGGGTGACATCGACCCTCACCACGTCGCCGCTCAGCTGCAGGTCCGTCTCGCCGTCGACCGTCACGTCCCTGCGGGTCTGCGCGTTCGCGGCATCCAGCTGCCCGGCGATCTGGGGGACGACTCTCTGGGTGAGGCGCGGACCCTCGGGGGTCGTGGTGAGGGTGACCTCGCGGGGGAGAGCCATCGAACTCCGCCACGGCGAGGTGGGGATGTCGTTGGCGTAGTCCCAGTTGTTCATCCACCCCTGCATGACCCGGGTGTTCCTATCGGGAGTGCCGGAGTAGCTCACCGAGGCGTAGTAGTCGCGGCCCCAGTCGAGCCAGTCATAGCTCTCGAGCCGTGTGGGCGCAGCCTGATCGGCGAACATCACCTGGTCGAGCAGCACGTGACCCCACCCGGAGCGGTTGTTGTCGATGACCCGGATGCTGGCCTGCCGGCCCTCGAACTCCGAGACGTCCCAGCCGGCCCAGTCGAGGTTCTCGCTGTCGGACCCGGTGGCCGAGCGGACGACCTTGCCGTCGACGACGAGGTTGACGCTCGTCTCGTCGCTGCGCACCTGGGCGGGGGTGTCACCGACCACGACGTGGTCGAAAGTGAGATGGCCCCACCCGCCGGTCGCCTCGTCGCGGATGCGGATCTGCGCCTGCCGATCGGCATACTCCGACACGTCCCACGACACCCAGTTCAGGGCACCGGCCTCGGGCCCGGTCTGCGAGCGGACCACCTCGCCGTCGACCACGAGTTCCGCCTGCAGGGTACCGTCGGTGCGCTTTCCGCCGCCGATGAGGAACGACACGTAGTCGCCGTTCAGGGTGAAGGTGGGGGAGAGCATCTCGCCGGTGTTGTCGTCGCCGCGCGGACCGCCCTCCCACGTGTTGATGCGCTTCGCGCCGAGGTAGTAGTCACCACCGGCGGTGGACGGGTTCCGTGCCGGGTCGGTGGCGAAGTCGCCGGTGAGCTGCCACCCCGTGTCGGCGAGGGTCTGGCCGTCGGCGGTCTCGAAGTCGAAGACGGTGATGCCCGCGGGCGGGTCGTTCGCGAGCTGCGAGCCGTCGACGTGCGGATGCCGTCCACCGCCCACGAGCAGGTTGATGTACGGATCCGACACGGTGAACGCCGGGGAGTCGAGCGTGCCGACCGGCCAGTCGCCGTCGTGGAACCCGTTCACGAGTCCCGCGCCGACGTAGCCGGTGACCGGGCTCTGGCCGTCGAGAGCACCGGATGCCGCGGACAGGCCCCAGGGCCCGTCCTTCCCGTTACCCGGCTCGTTGCCGAGGGTCCACCCGTCGAAGGTGCCGTCGTCGAAGCCGGCGAAGACGTCTCCGGCGGGGGTGGCCTGCACGCCCTCGGTGCTCTCGCTGGTGAAGGTCGTGCCGTCGAACTCGCCGACGAAGTACTGCCCGCCGCTGCCGCCCCCGACAGCGCCGGGGTTCAGGTTGACGACCATCACCCACTTCGTGTTGTTCGGGTCGCCGTCGACCGGGAGCTCGAACAGGTCGGGGCATTCCCAGATGCCGCCGGTGGAGTTGGCGGGGCCGAAGTCGGACAGGTAGTCCCAGTCGCGCAGGTTCGCGCTCTTGGACAGCACGACCTTGTGGTCGAGCGCCTCGACCGCGGCCATGACCCAGTACGCGCCGCCGGGTCCGTCGTACCAGAACACCTTCGGGTCGCGGAAGTTCGCGGAGTTGCGGTCGAGCACGGGGTTCTTCTCGTACTTCGTCCAGGTGTAGCCGTCGTCGAGGCTGTACGCGAGCGACTGCGCCTGCAGGCCCGCGTGGGTGGGGTGCGCCGCTTCATAGGCGCTCGTGTAGATCGCGATGAGCGGGGCGTTCGTGCCGTCGCTGAACCCCGAGGTGTTGTTCTCGTCGACCACGACGGAGCCCGAGAAGATGCTCTCGATGGGCTGGCCCTGGTCGTTGAACGTCTGCGGGATGGCGAGCGGCTGCTCGGTCCAGGTCAGCAGGTCGGTGCTCGTCGCGTGGCCCCAGCTCATGTTCCCCCACCGGTCGCCCTGCGGGTTGTGCTGGAAGTACAGGTGGTAGACGCCCTTGTGGAAGACCATCCCGTTGGGGTCGTTCATCCAGTTGCGCTCGGGCGAGAAGTGCACGAGGGGGCGGTACTGCTCGTCGCCGGGGGTGACGGATGCCGCGCCGGCGGACGCGGCGCCGGCGGACGCGGCGAGAGCGGCCGGGGTCGCGGGCGCGGCGAGGGTGGATGCCGCGGACCCCGGCGCCGCGGGGGCGGGCGCGGCGGTCGTGGATGCGGCGCTCACCGACGCCGCGGGGGCGGGCTCGGCGTGGGCCGGCGCGATCGCGGTGGCCCCCAGCGACGCCGCCACGGCGATGGTGAGTGCGGCGGCAAGCGTTCGCGATCCAGTTCTGGGCAGGGAAGTTTTCACACGCGCTCCTTTGTGCGTGCCGCCGTGAGGCGGCGACTGACATCGATGTCAGTCCATTGCGCACAGACGCTAAGCGGTGTGTGACGGGCTAGTCAATCGGTTAACCACGTTAACCTTGTTAACCAGGGGAATTGCCCCCGAGTGGGCGCCCCGCGCCCCTGTTCGCTACACCTCGACGACGTCCCCGCCCGCCGTCCGCAGCGTGAGCCGGAACCCCGACTCGTCGCCCGCGACGACCTCGGCGACACCGTCACCCAGCCCGAACGCGTTCAGGATGCCGACCAGCGGCGCCGGGTCGGGCTCGGTGCGGACGAACGAGACGAGCTCGATCGTCGGGATGTCGCTCAGGCCGGGCTGCGCCGTGCGCCCCCAGTCGATGAGGAAGGGGACGTCGATCCGGTGATGCTCGCCGCGGGTGAGGCGCCATTCGAGAAGGGTTCCGTCGGGCGTGCGCCGCGACAGGTCGCTGACGTCACCCGGGTCGTAGCCGCCCGCGCGGGCGGTGGCGACGGTCGCGTCGATGTCGGCCGGGTGCACCGCGTACGCCTGCACCCGCGGCTCGGTGAGGGAATCGATACCGAACGTGGTCGGTACCGCGGGCTGGGAGCGGTCGGGATCGGGGCCGATCAGCTCGATGTACTGGGGGCCGCGCGAGCCGTCGACGGTGAGGGCGACGAGCGCGTTCGCCGTGCCGGTCGGGTGCGCGCCCCCCGGCGCTGCGACGACGCCGGTGCGCTCGGCGAACCAGTCGATCAGGGACGCGAGGTCGGGGCCGGCGATGACGACGTGATCGAGAAGGCGGGGGATGCTCATGACTGTCCTTGCTGTCGGGTGGGGACTTCGGGCTCGCCGAGCGACAGCATGAGCCGGTTCGCCCAGTTGAAGAAGGCGGCGCCGCCGATCACGTCGACGATGGCCGCATCGTCGAGACCGACCGCGCGCAGACGCGTGATGTCGTCCTCATCGAAGGCCAGCGGGGTGTCGGCGAGCGCGACGGATGCCGAGATCACCGCGTTCCACGTCTCGTCGCCGAGGTCGGCATCCACTCCCTCGTCGAGCAGGCGCTGGACGTCGTCTTCGCGTCCGGATTCGCGGGTGGCGGAGGCCGCGTGCACCGAGGCGCAGAAGACGCAGCCGTTGCGACGCGAGGTGGCGGTCGCGGCGAGTTCGCGCTCGGCCCGCCCGATACCGCCGTCGACGTTGTAGAAGATGTCGAGGTCGGTGAGCGTGCGGGCGCGCAGCGCCTCGGGGTCGCGTGCGAGCAGGCGGAAGTAGGGCATCTTCGCGCGGGCCGGTTCGATGAGGGCGTCGCGCTGCGCGTCGGTCAACGCGTCTTCGGCGACGGGCAGCAGCCACGGCACCCAGCCGAGACCGCGCTGGGTGAAGGCCTGCGGGCGAGCGAGGTCGGGGTACTCGGTGACGATGTCGGTCATCTCAGACTCCTTCGGCGATCGAGGCGCGGGCGGCGTCAGTGGGCGTCGAGGCTCGGGCGGCTGTCGCCGTGCCCGAGCCGGGCGCGCCGACGGGAACGGATGCCGCACCGAGCACGCGCAGGCCCCACGCGAGACGCAGCTGGAACGTCAGGAACGCGACGAGTTGCGACAGCGAGACGATGGCATCCGGACCCCATCCGGCATCCACCAGGGTGTGCAGAGCCTCGGGACGTGCTTCGCGCGGACGCACCACCAACAGGTGCGCGTGGGCGAGGGCGGCGGAGAGACGGATGCCGAGGCCTTCCGCGACGCGGGTATCGGCGACCCAGCGCAGTCCCTCGGTCGACTCGGCCTCCAGGCCCGGCTCGCGGTACCGCCCGAAGGGGCCGGTTGCGGCTGCGGCGGCCGCGGCCTCCGTCACGGCGGGGATCAGGCCCGCTGCCTCGTCGCCCAGGAGGTCGCTGTAGAACTCCGTCGCGGTGGCGAAGCCGTGCAGCCGTGAGACGAACAGGGCGACGGCGTACCGCTCGGCGAGCGGGAAATCGCCCGGCGTGGCCGGCTCGAGCAGAGCCTCGAAGCTGCGCTGCGCGTTCTCCCGCGCCTGGGGGCGTTGCGAGCGGACCGTGTCGAGCGCGTCGCCCGGGCGGATGCCGGCGAGCAGATCGATGATGTCGGCGGTGGGCGTGCTCATGCGAGTCCTTCCACGGAGGTGGTGGCGAGCGAGTGGTGGGCGTGGCGGAGGGCGTCAGCGGCATCCGGTCCGACGTCGAAACCGAGTCGGGGCGCGACCTCTTCGGCCAAGAGCTCGAGCGAGCGAAGGGTCAGCTCGTGAGGTGCGGCGATCGAGTGCACCTGGAACGACACGTCGCTGACCTCGGCGAGGGTCTTGTCGACCGAGAGCGACGCGACGACCTCGTCGACCGTGCCGACGTGGGTGTCGGTGAGGCGCACGAGCTCATCGAGCCCGACGCCGTCGGTGTCGACGCCGAGCACCGTGCGTGCGAGGTGACGCAGACCGTCGGCAGCCAGCTCGAGCGCGCGGGTGCGGTTCTCGGGGTCGACGACCAACGCGGTGCGCGAGGCGAGCACGCGCACGGGTGCGCCGTGGGGGAGCGCCGCCGTGTAGGCCGCGATGATCGGCAGCTGGAGGTCGTGCAGCGGGGCGCCGGGTGACTCGGGGCTGCGCGGCTGCGTGCGCGAGAGCAGGAGCCCGTCGCCGCGCGCGCCCGCGCGACGGCCGCCGTCGACCGAGAACGTCGCCTGCCAGATGCGCGCCGACAGGTCGTCGCCGCTCGGATAGAGCCGGGAGTCGGATCCCCGGATGCCACGCCCCTCGAGCGCGTCGAGCAGCACATCGAAGTGGTCGGCGAAGATCTCGCGGCGGCGGTCGGACTCGCGGCCGAACGCCGCGAACGATGCCGGGGTGCCGCCGGTGGCGAGGCCCAGCTGCACCCGGCCCCCGCTGAGCTGATCGAGCACGGTGGCGTCTTCCGCGACGCGCAGCGGATCGTCGAGCGGCAGGGTCACCACCCCGGTCGCGAGCGCGATGCGGCTCGTGCGCTCGGCCGCGGCGGCCAGCAGCACGAAGGGAGACGGCAGCCCTCCCTCGGTCTCGCCGAAGTGGTGCTGCGCGAGCCAGGCCGAGGCGAAGCCGCTGCGTTCCGCGTGGGCGATCTGCTCGACCGCGAAACGATAGCGGTCGGCCGCGGACGCGGTTTCGAGCACGCGGCTGAAGAATCCGAGGCGTGGACCGCTCATCGGAGCACCTCCTCGGAGTGGGGTTGGGGGGGCTCGGCATCCGGGACCGTCGACGACAGGTGCGCGCGCAGCGAGGCACCCGGGATCGCCGCGAGCAGCTGCCGCGTGTACTCGTGCTGCGGATCGTCGAAGACGCGGGCGGCGGGTCCGTGTTCGACCTGGCGTCCCCGCTGCAGCACCGAGACCGTGTCGGCGATCTGGCGGACGACAGCGAGATCGTGCGAGATGAACACGTAGGTCAGCCCCAGGTCGGCCTGGAGGCGCGCGAGCAAGCGGAGGATCTGCGCCTGGACGGTGACGTCGAGGGCCGACACCGCCTCGTCGAACACGACGAGCTCGGGTTCGACGATCAGCGCCCGCGCGATGGCGACCCGCTGGCGCTGACCGCCGGAGAGCTCCCGTGGACGCCGGGCGGCGATGTCGGGGTCGAGGGCGACGAGCTCCAGGTGATGCGCCGCGCGTTCGGCACGTTCGGCGCGGGAGCCGATGCCGTAGTTGCGCAGCGGCTCGGTGAGGATGTCGGCGATACTCTGCCGCGGATCGAGCGAGGCGTAGGGGTTCTGGTACACCAGCTGCGTGGTGCGGTGGAAGGCGCGGCGGGCGCGCCCACCCGCGAGCGCGGTGACCTCGGTGCCGGCGACGCGGATGCGTCCGGCGGTCGGGCGGTGGAATCCGGCGATCGAGCGACCGGTGGTCGTCTTGCCCGACCCCGACTCCCCGACGAGCGCGTGCGTGGTGCCGCGCGCCACGGTGAACGAGACGTCGTCGACGGCGATCAGCGGCGAGCGGCCGGGGCGGCGGAACTCCTGCGTGAGTCCCGCGACCTCCACCAGGGGCTCGGCGGTGAGGGCCGTGGCATCCGGAGCTGCGCGCTCGACGACGCGGGCGAGCGACGGCGCGTCGGCGAGGAGGGTGCGCGTGTAGGGCGAGGACGGGGCCGCGAGCACCTCGGCGGTCGGGCCCGCCTCCTCCACCACGCCACGCCGCATGACGACGAGCGCGTCGGATCGGTCGGCCGCGACGGCCAGGTCGTGCGTGATGAACAGGATGCCGGTGCCCGTCTCGGTGCGGATCTCATCGAGCAGATCGAGCACCGTGCGCTGCACGGTCACGTCGAGCGCGCTCGTGGGCTCGTCGGCGATGATCAGCTCGGGGCGCAGGGCCAGCGCTGCGGCGATCAGCACGCGCTGGCGCATGCCGCCCGACAGCTCGTGCGGATACTGCTTCGCCCGGGCCTCGGGGTCGTCGATGCCCACGCGCTCGAGCAGATCGAGCACACGCGTCCGGATCTTGGTGCGGTCGGTCCACCCGTGGATGCGAAGCGCTTCGCCGACGCTCCACCCGATCGTCGCGACAGGGTTGAGGGAGTTGCCCGGGTCTTGCGGGATGAGGGCGATGCAGCGTCCGCGCAGGTGACGCCAGCGGCGCTCGGGCAGTCCGACGAGGTCGGTGACGCCGTCGGTGCGTTCGGACAGGAGGATGCTGCCGCCCGACACGTGGCCGTTGGCGGCGAGCAGGCCGATCGCCGCCTGCGCGACCGTGCTCTTACCCGACCCCGACTCACCGACGAGGGCGGTCACGGAGCCGGCCTCGATGTCGAACGAGACGCCGCGGACGGCCTCGACGTCGCCCCGGCGGGTGCGATAGCGCACCGCGAGGTCGCGGATCGACAGCAGTGGCTCGGCGCTCATGCGGCATCCCCTCCCCGAAGGGCCTGACTCAGACGGTTGGTCGACAGCACCACGAGCACGACGACCACACCGGGCAGCACCGTCAGCCACCACGCGGTGGCGACGTAGTTGCGGCCCTCGGCGATGAGCAGACCCCACTCGGGCGTCGGCGGCGGCGCCCCGTAACCGAGGAAGCCGAGCGTGGAGATCTGCAGGATGGCGGAGCCGAACTGCAGCGCGGCGAGGGCGATGACCGGCGTCAGCGAGTTGGGCAGGATGTGCCGCCACAACACTCCGAGGAACGTGCCGCCCGAGCCGTACGCCGCCTCGACGAAGTCGGTGACGCGCACGCTCACCACCCGCGAGCGGGCGAGCCGGGCGAAGACGGCGATCGAGGTGACGCCGACCGCGATCGCGGCACTCGTCGTGCCGAAACCGAGCAGGATCACGACCGCCAGCGAGAGCAGCAGCGCCGGGATCGCGAGCAGCACGTCGACCACGCGCATGAGCGTCTCGTCGACCGCGCCGCGGATCGCTCCGGCAGCCAGACCGACAGCCGTGCCGACCACGAGGCCGACGAGCACCGCGATGAGAGCTCCGACGATCGACTGCGAGGCGCCGTAGACGACACGCGCGTAGAGGTCACGTCCGGTCGCGTCGGTGCCGAACCAGTGCGCCGCGGACGGCGGCTGCAGCGCGGGCGCGACAGTCTCGGTGGGGCTCTGCCCGGTGAACAGGGCCGGGAACAGCGCCCAGAGCAGAACGACGGCGACGATCAGGGCCGGGACGATGAACCCGACCCGACCCCACGTGCGTCGCCGCGCGGCGAGGTCCCGAGCGGGGGCGAGGGCGGTCATCGGTTCCCTCCACGGGACAGGTCGCGGGCGGGGCCGCCCACCTCGGCATCAACGAGCTCGTCGACGGCGCGCTCCGTGGCATCCGTCGCGCCCCTCCGGGCGGAGGCGGCCGTGCGCAGCCGCGCGTCGAGCACGGGGTAGAGCAGATCGACGATCAGGTTGATCGCGACGAACGCGACGGTCGAGATCACGACCACCGCGAGCAGCACCGGGGTGTCGCGGTCGGCGACGGCTTGCGCGGTCAGCTGACCGATACCGGCGCGCGCGAAGACGGTCTCGGTGACCACCGCACCGCCGACCAGCTCACCGAACAGCAGGCCCGCCATCGTGAGGGTCGGGAGCAGGGCGTTCCGGGCCACGTTCCGCCACAGCAACCACGACGTGCTCGCGCCCCGAGCCCGCACCACCGTCACGAACGGCTGCTCACGCACCTCGTCGATCGAGCGCATGAGCACCTGCGCCAGCGGGGCGGCGATCGGGATCGCCAGGGTGATCACGGGCAGGATCAGTGCCTGCACCGGGTTCGCGCCGATGACCGGCACGAGACCGAGACGGAACGAGAAGACTTGGATGAGGATGATCCCGATCCAGAACACCGGCAGCGACACGAACAGTGGAGGGATGCCGCGGAACACGCGCCGCAGCCAGCGGCCGCCGCCGTAGGTCGCGGTGAACGCGATCGTCACCGCGAGCAGCACCGCCAGGGCGAGTCCCAGCACGGCGAGGGTGAGGGTGGGCGGCAGGGCGGTGACGATGAGGTCGGAGACGGCCGCGCCGCTGGCCACGGAGTATCCGAAGTCGCCCGTGAGGAAGCCGGCGATCGAGCGCACGTACTGCACGATCAGGGGCTGGTCGGCGCCCAACGACTGGCGGATCGCCTCGATCTGATCGGGCGTGAGGCCGAGCTCGGGACTGCCGTAGCGCGCGAGCACGGCGTCGCCCGGCAGGGCCGCCAGCAGCAGATAGGCCGCCGTGTAGGCCAGGACCAGCACGAGGACGGCCTGACCTACACGACGAAGGACGTACGACATGGATTCTCCGTGAACCGCGTTTCCGCGGATCTCAGCCGGCGAGCCAGGTCGAGTAGAACGACGGGCGGCCGACCGACTCGGTGTCGAAACCCTGCACCTTCGCGGTGAGGCCGAAGACCTGCGGCTCCTCGAAGATCGGCAGGATGTACGCGTTCTCGGCGAGGTAGCGCTGGGCCGCCTCGGATGCCGACTGACGCTCGGCCGTGGTCGGCTCCGACGCGATCGCCGACAGCAGCGTGTCGAGCTGCGGGTCACCGACCGACCCGTCGGTCGGGTTCAGGTTGAGCAGCGTGTTGCGGTTCTTCGAGAAGTACTGCGACTTCAGCACATCGAAGTCCGCGCGGCCGACCATCGAGTGGTACACCTGGATCGTGCTCTGATCGGTGGACGCCTTGGTCTGTGCGGCCATGTCGCCCGCGAACAGCGACACCTGGATGCCGAGCTTGCCGAGCTGCTCCTGGATGAGGGTCACGACCTCCTTCGAGCGCGGCTGCGGCAGGGCCTCGTTGAAGGCGAGAGTGAGCTTCTCGCCGTCCTTCTCGCGGATGCCGTCGGCACCCTTCGTCCAGCCCGCCTCATCGAGGAGCGCGGCGGCCTCGTCGGGGTCGTAGACGTAGGACGACGAGGTGTCGACGTAGCCGAGGGCGGTCTTCGCGAGCGCGCCGGTGGCCAGCGGGTAGTTCGCGGTGAACAGGGTGTCGACGATCTTCTGACGGTCGATGCCGGCGATGATCGCCTGGCGCACCCGCACGTCGGCCAGCCGCGGCTCGCGGAAACGGAAGCTCAGGCCGTTGTTCACGCCGTTGGTGGCCGCCGCGTGCAGCGACAGCGAGCCGCCGGCGAACTGCGCCTCGTCGGGGGCGGGGATGTTGCGGGCGACGTCGGCTTGGCCCGCGACGACCGTGCCGACGCGCACGCTGTTCTCGGCGGCGACGATGTAGTCGATGCCCGCCAGGTAGGCGGCGCCCTGGTGGGTCAGCGACGGGGGAGCCCAGTCGTAATCGGCGCGCGCGGTGACGCTGGTCTGCGTGCTGATCTGCTCGTTGGAGATCACGAACGGGCCGCTGCCGATGATCTCCTCGGCGTTGCCGGGGCCGAACTGCTCGCTCGTGCGGTCGAGGGTCGCATCCGAGAGGAGTCCGGAGTTGATGGTCGACACCGCCTGCCCGAACCCGGGCGAGGGAGCGGTGAAGCGGAAGACGACCGTGTCGTCGTCGACGACCTCGCCGCCGCCGTAGTTGTTGATCGCCTCTGAGATCGGCAGCGCTCGGTCCTTGTCGCCCTTGCCGTAGAAGTCGATGTTCTTCACGACGTTCGCGGCGGTGAGCGGCGTGCCGTCGGAGTAGGTGACGTCCGTGCGCAGATCGAACGTGTACTCCGTCGCGTCGGCGTTCACCGTGAAGTCGGTCGCGATCCACGGCTCGAGCTCGAGGGTCTCGGGGTTCTGGTACAGCAGCCGGTCGGTGATGTTGTTGACGATGCCGCCGTTGGGGTAGAAGCCCGCGGACGGCGGGTACAGCGTCGTCCATGTCTGCGGCTCCAGGTAGCTGAGGGTGCCGCCGCTGACGGGCTCGGCGCCGGCGTCGGGGGCCGACGGGGTCGCCGACGTCGAGCAGCCGGCGAGGAGGGCGACCACGGCGAGTGCCGAGACCGAGGGGACGGCGATACGGGTGAGTCGGGACATGTGTGCTCCAGAGGTGCGCCGCGGTGCGGCGTGCGAGACGAGATGCCCCACCCCACCACGGCGACGGGTCGGCGCCCGAACCGGTGGTCACGGTTCGTCATGTCGGGCGAGATGGCCGTCGTGCGCGTCTTTAAACCTGGTCAAGTGGATATTCCCGAAGATCCGGATCTCGAATGCGACGCGCGGGACGACCCGTTCTTGACGTCGAGTTACGCGCTTTGACGTCTCGTGACGGCGGGTGACCGAGGCCGCGCGCCGTTCCCCTAGAGTCGTCGTCCACCCTGCCCATCGAGAGAGTCGGTGCACGGGTGTCGAGAGAGTCGGTGCACGGGTGGCGCCGGGCCGGATCCTCTCGACTCCGCCCCGTGAGGGGGGCGCCGGGGCCGCCGCTCGTCCGAGCGCTTCCGCCCGCGCGGCCGGGCTGCGCCTCCCCTGCGAAGCGCTCGAGTGTGCTCGGTGACCGCGTGTTCGACCCCAGCGATTCGAAGGACGACCGATGACCGTGACGCACCCCGTCGATCCCCTCGACGTCTACACCGACTGGGGTCGCCGCAGCGCCCGTGCGGTCGCGGACGACACGCCCCGCCGCGACCACCGCGGGGCGGCGCCCGGCGTTCACGCCGCGATCGTGGACCGCGTGGAGGCCCTGCGCCCCGAACTCGTGGCCCTGGCGACCGACCTGCACGCCCACCCCGAGGTGGGGTTCGACGAGGTGCGCAGCTCCGCCCGCATCGCCGACCTTCTCGACGCGCACGGCGCCGGCGTCGAGCGCGCCGCCTTCGGTCTTCCCACCGCGTTCCGCGCGACCCGCGGATCCGCCGGGCCGCACTTCGCCGTGATCGCGGAGTACGACGCGCTCCCCGGCATCGGGCACGCGTGCGGACACAACATCATCGCCGCGATCGCGGCCGGCGCCTTCCTGGCCGTTCCGGATGCCGTCGGCGACGGCCGCGTGAGCATCATCGGCGCCCCCGCGGAGGAGAGCGGGGGCGGAAAAGAGCTCATCCTGCGCGCCGGGGGCTTCGACGACATCGACGCCGCCGGTATGGTGCACCCCTCGACCGGCGCCGACATCAGCCCGATCCTCGGCGGAGGCACCAGCGGCGTGCGACGCCTGAGGGCGACGTACCACGGACGCGCCGGGCACGCCGCGCTGAGCCCCTATCTCGGATTGAACGCTCTGGATGCCGTGGTCACGGCGTACCAATCGATCGCCCTGTTGCGCCAGCACATCCTGCCCGTGGACCGCATCCACGGGATCATCACCGACGGAGGCGCGGCGGCCAACGTCGTTCCCGAGCGCGCGGCAGCGGAGTTCTTCATCCGCTCCGACGACATCGACACGCTCGACGTGCTCGTGGAACGCGTGGTCGCGATCCTCGAAGCCGCCGCGCTGTCGACGGGAACCCGGCTCGATCTCGACCTCGACTTCGCGCCGCCCTACCTGCCGCTGCGGCCGAACGTCGCGTTGACGACGCGCTGGGCGGCGGCCGTGGAACGACGCGGGCGCGCAGTGCCCCTGCGCTCCCGCGTTCCACGCCAGGGTGGACCGTCGACCGACATGGGCAGCGTGAGCTGGTTCGTGCCGTCGATCCATCCGATGCTGGGTCTGGGGGGAGCCCCGGGTGTCCTCCCGCACAACGCGGCGTTCGCCGAGACCACCGTGCAGCCGGCGGCGTTCGACGCGCTCGTGGACGCCGCTATCGCGCTCGCCGGTGCGGCGGCCGATTTCCTCGCCGACGAGGATCTGCGCGCGGACGTCGCCGCGGAGTTCGCCTCCGCGGGGGGACGCCGACGGGTGGGGTCGTAACGTCGACACGGGCTTGGCGCGCCGGTGTCCTCTACGCGGCGGGTCAGCGTTCGGCCTCTGGATCGCTCAACGAATCCAGAACCCCAGCGTGCAGAGCAGACGCGTCTCGTCGTCGGCATCCGCCGGCGGGTCGATGGCCGGGGGGAACACGCCCCACTGTCGCCATTCGTCCGCGTGCGGGGTGACGTGCTCGGTGAAGCCGTCGACCAGCTCGGGGGAGAGGTGGAACGGGATGCCGAAGTGCTTCGCGATCGAGTACGCCTGGAACGCACGGTAGGTCGCGAGGTGCGCGAACCCCTCGGCCGCGGGGTAGTCGCCGTAGGTGAAGCGGAAGGTGTCGGCGATGTCGCCGTTTCGCACCGCGGCCGTCGCCGCGGCATTCAGGGCGTCGTACGCCCCGATCGGGTCGTCGCCGAGCAGATCGGCGTCGGCGAACGGGTCGCCGTCGGCCGCCGCACGACCGGCGATCACGTCGGGGATCCACGCCTCGTCGTAGACGTGGCGCCCGAGGATGTCACGCAGCGTGGGCGACTCGTGCTGACTCCATTCCGGCGGTACCGGGGCGGAGAAATCCGCGGGATCGAGCTGGTCGACGACCTCGCGCAGCGCGGCATCGGAGTGGAGGAAGAGTTCGGCGGGGCTCATGGCGACGACGGTACTCCGGGCCACCGACACCGGCTAGAGGGGGCGTGGGAGGTGCGTCGGCGGGGGTGCGGGCGTGCCGGGCGGAGGACGAGGGAGGAGCGGAGGATGGATTCCGCGCAGGTGTCCTCCCGCGGTCGCTTCTCCTCCGCTGGTCACGACCGAGTCTCGAGCGCGACCCCGCGCCCCGCACCATGACCCCGCCGTACGATGGGGCCTCCCGCAACCGGAGGATCACGCGATGACCGAGAACCCCCTGGCCCACCGACTGGACTACTCGCTCGACGAGCTCGACGACACCGCTCTGTCGGCATCCCCCATCGGTCTCCTCCAACGGTGGCTGAAGGATGCCGCCGACCTGCCCGAGCCGAACGCGATGGTCGTGTCGACGGTGGATGCCGAAGCCCGACCGACTTCGCGCACGGTGCTGCTGCGCGGAATCGATGACGACGGCGCGCTGTGGTTCTTCACCAACCGCCAGTCGCGGAAAGGACAGGCCCTGGCCGCGAACCCGTCCGTGTCGATCCTCTTCCCCTGGTACGCCCTGCAGCGCCAGGTCATCGTGCTCGGCACCGCGACACCCCTCCCCGCCGAGCGCGACGACGCCTACTTCGCGTCGCGCCCGCGCGGTTCGCGGCTGTCGGCCTGGGCGAGCCATCAGTCTGAGCCCGTGGCATCCCGGGCAGCCCTCGAGGAGCAGATGGCCGAGGTCAGCGCGCGTTTCGGCGACGACCAGCCCGTGCCGCGCCCGCCGCACTGGGGCGGGTATCGCGTGGAGCCGCGCGAGATCGAGTTCTGGCAGGGGCGCCCGTCGCGGCTGCACGACCGGATCGTGTTCAGCCGCGAAGGAGACGGGTGGGCGGCGGTGCGCCGACAGCCGTGAGCAGCGCCGTCCGGTGCCGGTCCCGCCCGTCGGCGGCGCGACGGGGGTGTGGACGCCCGCGTCCACGACGGCGGAGCGCTCCCACGACCGACCTCCCAGACGGGGACGATCGCGGCCAGATCATCGAGCGGGTGCGGGCAAGTATTCCGTCGCGAACTCCACGTCGCACATCGTCAGCAGGTAAGTCACGAGCCAGCTGTAACCGAGGAGTCCGTCGTCCGCATGCAGTCGGGCCAGCTTCCCGTCGGCTTCGACACGGACGAAACCCGCTGCATCCATCGACCATCGGCCCTCGCCGCTCACCGGCGTGGGCACTCCCTCGAGGCACCAACGCCCCTCCGCATTCTTCGTGACGCCGTCAGCGAGCACGACGCTCCGCAGTGTCGCGGTGCCGTCCTCGGCGAGCGTCAGCCTCGAACCGTCGTGGACGTACTCGGCCGGGAAACCGACCTCGGCGCTCAGCTTCTGCCATGAGCGGGAAGCGGACACGAGCCCGTCGATCTGGGTGTGGATGACGACGCCGACGACGACGACGGCGATGACCGCCCACCACGGGCGGCGCCATCGGGGATCGGGAACCCGGGCGGCGAGACGGTACGCGACCACAGAGAGCGCGATGATCAGCACCACCCCGAGGAACTCCAGCAGCAGCACCGCGGGATCCGTTTCGGCGAACACGCGTTCAGAGTATCCGCGCGCACCCGGTCGGCCTCCCGAGGGTCGGACCATCCGAGGTCCCTCCGGAGGCCGCCGCACAAGGGGGAGATTCGAGAGACGCGCGAACGGCTCCGGCCCGTACATTCGAAGCAGCGGCACCTGTGACGCGGACCGCGCGAACCACACGCGATCCGCGTCCCCCTTCGGAGGAATAAGACACCATGGCGAAGAAGAACGCGGACAAACCCGACCTCGACCAGAAGGCCTTCGTCGAGGCGACATCCGAGGCGAAGTCGCGCTACGGCCGGTTCAACCTCGCCATCGTCGGGAGTTCCGGCGTCGGCAAGTCGTCGCTCGTGAACGCGGTGTTCGGCCGCGACTGGGCGAAGGTCGGCCGCGGCCTCCCTGTCACGCGGGGTGTGCAGTTCTACAGCGACGACTCGCTCGGCATCTGGGACGTCGAGGGCTTCGAGATCGGTTCGCCCGTTCCTCCCGACCAGCAGTTGCGCAATCACCTGAACGCCATCGCGGCGCACTCCGGCGATCACCAGATATCCGTCGTCTGGTACTGCGTGCAGGCCAACGACGACCGACTCACTCCCGCCGACATCGCCATGATCCGCGAACTCGACGCGCGGGGTCTGCCGGTGATCCTCGTGCTCACGAAGGTCGATTGGATCAAGAACCCTCTCACCGGCCATCAGGGTGTCGCCAAGGACGTGCAGGCCTTCGTCGACTGGCTCAACGATCCGGTGGATGCCGCGACCGGCGAACGCCTGCACGTGCCCTACCGGCGCGTGATCCTCACCTCCACGCGGGACCGGCACGGGAAGGGGAAGGGGCACGGCCTCGGTGACCTTGTCACCGAGACGCTCGACCTCGCTCCCGAGCGTGACAAGGATGCCTTTCGCATCGCACAGCGCCTCAACCTCCCGTGGAAGCGCGAGATGGCTCGCCCGATCATCGCGACGGCGGCCGCGGCAGCCGCGGGAGCGGCGACCGTTCCGCTTCCTGTCTCGGATGCTTTCACTCTTGCGCCGATCCAACTCACGATGATGGGGCGGATCGCCGCCATCTACGACCTCGAGGTCAAGACGATGCTGTCGGCGGGAGCCCTCGCCCAGTTCGGTGTGCAGGTCGCGGGGCGCGCGCTGGCGACGAGCTTTCTGAAGCTGATCCCGGGCGCCGGGATCGTGGTGAACGCCGCAGTGGCGGGTGCGCTCACTGCGGCGACCGGGGAGAGCTGGATGAAGATCTGCGAGCTCTTGCACACGGGCAAGATCGACGTGCGCAAGCTCGACAAGGAGTGGGCCAAGTACGCGCCGAGCTTCATGGACGTCGCGCGGAAGCTGGTCGAGCGCCGCGTGGGCAGGAAGTAGCTGCCGCGCCACCACGCGATGGCCGCGCAGCGCCGAGGCCGTGATGAGCGGAGGGCGAGGGGCGTGCGGAGGATGGATGCCGCTGACGCGTCCTCCCGTCGTCCCCCCTCCTCCGCTGGTCGCGGTGCTCGCGCCGTGCGCAGGGAGCGGAGAAGATTCGGCGAGCGGAGGATGGATCCCGCGGCGGTTTCAGGCGGTCAGTGCAACACCGTTGTCTGGTGGGGTTGAGAGTAGTCGTTCGAGGGCTTCGGTGGGGGT
>NZ_JALGRP010000008.1 GCF_022815605.1 Microbacterium sp. VKM Ac-2923
CACCCCCACCGAAGCCCTCGAACGACTACTCTCAACCCCACCAGACAACGGTGTTGCACTGACCGCCTGAAACCGCCGAGTCGCTCGGTCCTCCCTTCGCGGGTTCTCCTCCCGTCCCGGGCGCGGCTGTGGCATCCGGGCAGCTCCTCCGCGCGTCCCCGCACGCGCTCTGCAAGACTTCTCACGTGAGCGACGACACGACGGCGGGCGAGCCGAAGACCCGCAGAACGGCCCGCATCCTCGTCTTCGACGAGGACGGAGCGCTGCTGCTGATGAAGCAGCACTGGGGCCGTCGTGTGCGCCCGGCCCGCTGGCTCACCGTCGGCGGAGGGATCGATCCGGGGGAGGATGCCGAGACCGCTGCCGTCCGCGAGCTGTACGAAGAGACAGGTCTCCGGGTGGATGCCGTCGGCGAGCCGGTCGCGTTCCGCGACATCGCGCTCCCCCCGGCGGAGGAGTACGAGCGCCGTACCGCGGTGTACTTCGTGCTGCGCACCTCGCGCTTCGAGATCGCCCGGGATGCCTGGACCGCCAGCGAGCAGGACGACATCGTCGACCTGCGCTGGTTCACGCCCGAGGAGCTCGCCGCGTCGGACGACGTCTTCGATCCCGAGGACGTGCGGGGCATCGTGGCCGGCCTCGGATTGGGCGATCCCGTCTGACGTCGCGAGCCCGGACGCGGCGGGGGAGCGTCCCGTCGCCGTGTAAGCTTTCCTGTTGGAAGTGTGTCCGAGCGGCCTAAGGAGCATGGCTGGAATCCATGTAGGCGGGGTAACTCGCCTCGCAGGTTCAAATCCTGTCACTTCCGCCAGAAGAACCCCCGGTGAGCGATTGCTCGCCGGGGGTTCTTTTTTCGGCCGACCGGTATGGCGGCTCTCGGCCACCCTCGGTGTCGCGCTGCGGGTGGCCGCACCGCTGATCGACCACGTGCTGGTGACGAGCCTGCCCGGCTTTCGGCTCGGCTGACGGGGCCCCTCAGCTTCCGACCGTCTCGCGCTCCGCCTCCACGGCGCCGGGGCGCACGACGAGCGAGCGCGGGAACAGGCTCGCGATCGCGCGACGTGCGGGGGAGGCTCCGGCACGCAGGCGCGCCCGGATACGTTCCACGGCCGCGACCAGACCCGGCCCGCTCGCGGGATCCACGGCATCCTCGGCGTAGCTGACACGTTCCACCGCCGCCCGCAGCGGACCGACGTCGTCGGCGTCGATGCCGTGCTCGGCGGTCAGACGCGCGGCCAAAGCACGGGGCGACTCCGCGGCCGACGACCGGATGCCGAGGTCCGCCGCCTCGTCCTGGAGCGCCCTCCACGCGGCGACGGGGTCTCCGGCGCGCGCGGCGGCGAGGCGTCGACGGCGACGCAGGACGCGGAGGAGCGAGGGCACCAGCAGCAGCAGGACGACCGCGAGACCGGCGAGAGCGGGGGCGACCCATGACGTCGAGGTCCGTCCGCTCGCGGAGACACCGGGGCCGTCCTGGGCGTCGAGATCGGGTCGTGCCGCCTGAGACGCCGCCGTCGACGGCTCGGCGTCGGGCGCGGCGGCATCCTGATCCGGGGTGTCGGCCGGATTCGATCCGCCCGAGCCCGATCCCGACGCGAAGTTCGTCGGCACCCCGAGGCTGTTGGTCGGCTCGAACGGGACCCACCCGATCCCCTCGAACGACACCTCGGGCCAGGAGTGCAGCTGACTGGACGTGACCGTGTACTCGGTGCCGCCTTGCTGCGCGGTGCTCGTCGCCGTGCCCGGGAGGTAGCCGATGACGATGCGCGCGGGGATGCCGAGGGAGCGCGCCATCACCGCGAAGGCGGAGGCGTAGTGCACGCAGTAGCCCGCGCGCACCTCGAGGAAGTCGGCGACGGCGTCCAATCCGGCGCCGTCGAAACCGGAGTCGACGGGGGCATCGAGCGAGTACCGGAAAGCGCTGCTGCGGAACCAGGTCTGCAGAGCCGCCAACTGATCGTAGGGATTCTGCGCGCCCGCAGTCACCTCGCGCGCGGTCTCGCCGATGATCGCTGGCACGCCATCGGGGAGGCTCGTCAGCGCGGGATCGAGGTCCGGTCCGCCCACCCCGCGCGAGCGGATCTGCTCCAGTGTGGGCCGCGGCACGTCGGCCTGCACCTCGTAGACCTGCTCGCGTGTGGACCCCGCGCGGGTGACGACGGTGCGATTCTGCGGCATCCCGAGCCAGTCCCCGGTGAGCCCGGTCACGCTCGAGGCAGGGTAGGTGACCGGCAGCCACGGGCTGTCGAGCTGGTCGATGGTCACGGTCGTGTCGTAGTCCGCGACGGTGATGCCTTCATCGACGGCGACGGGATCGAACGCCGCGCCCTCGCCGGGGAGGGGGACGGTGTCGGAACTGTCGGGCTGCCACACCGCGCCGTCGAAGCGCGAGAGGGTCACCGCGCGGAGGTAGGGCGCGCTCGGTCCCGTGGTGCGGACGGACAGCACGTCGACGTCCTGCGGTTGGCGCAGGTCGTTGCCGAGTTCGAGGTTGGGGTTGATGGTCGTACCGATGCCGCCCGTGCCGCCGGTCGCGAAGCGCAGGCCCGGCTGGGGGAGCAGGGGAGTGGCGACCACCGCGACGATGACGGCCACGGCGGCGACGCCGAGGGCCGTCGCCGAGACGCCCCGCACCCGGCGGGAGCCGGCGCGGACAGCGGCGGGCGACCCGGCGGCGGCGCGGGCGCGCGTGTCGACGCGCAGCAGGAACAACAGCGCCGCCGCCAGCAACACGAAGCCCACGATGTCGATGTCGGAGGGGATGGCGATCGTGGGGATCAACGACACGGCGACGAGGCCGACGCCGGCCAGCAGCGGCATCCGGGCGGTCAGGACGACGTGATCGAGGACGATCGCCAGGCCGGCGATGGCGGCGACCAGCAGGAACGACAGGCCCGTCTGCGCGTCCACCGGTGCGACGCCGACACGGATCTCGTCTGCCGCTGCGGCCAGCAGGTCGGGCACCGACGCGATGGTCGCCGGGGTCGGGATCACCCCGAGCAGCGCGGTGGAGCGGCCGAAGATCGCCGTTAGCAGCACGATGCCCACCGCGATCTCGGCGACGCTCGCGAGGGCAGCGGGCAGTCGACCCACGCGCACCATCAGCCCGGCGCCCAGCACGCCCGCGGTGACGAAGAACGCCCCCACGGTCCACGCTCCGGGCGCGATGACCGAGAACACCGGCAGGATCGCACTCGCGATCGCGGCGAACAGCCCGACGGTCAGCAGGGTCGCGTCGCGTCGTCGCCGCGGGGTGCGCAGCACCGTCACGTCAGTGGTCGACACGGGCGTACCCCGCTTCCATCGCGTCGTCCCAGGCGGCGGCGATGTCACCGCCGGGCCGCAGGACGGTGGTGCGCCAGCCCCCGGCCCGCATGCCGTCGAGCTCGGCGTGCTCGCTCACCACCAGCAGTACCGGCAGAGCGGAGTGGTGGGCCACGCCTCCCAGGGCCAGGCGGTCGTCGGGCTCGAGAGCACCCGTGATCACCACGACCGGACCGGTCAGCGCCGCAGCGGATGCGGGCACGACACGACGTGCGGCGTCGTCGGGTCGTGCACGCAGGGTCGCGAAACCGGCCGCGGCCGCCCGCGCCTCCCCGTCGTCACCGCCCCCCACCGGGTCGGTCAGCAGGGTGCCGTCGCTGTCGACGACGTCGACGGTGTACCCCTCGTGCACGAGCCGCGCGACCACCGACACGCACGCCGTCACCGCCGTCTCGAACGCGGCGTCGGCACCGGTGTCGTGCGCCGCGAGCGGCGACCAGCGCGACAGCGCCCGGTCGAGCACCACGGTGGCGGCCGGGCTGGACTCCTGCTCCTCTTGGCGCACCATCAGGGTGTCGCGGTGGGCGCTCGCACGCCAATGGATGCGTCGCATCGAATCGCCCGGCGCGTACGGGCGCGCGACGAGGTTGTCGGCCCCCTGCCCGAGCTGCAGCGTGGTCGTCTGGCGACTGCCCCCGGCCTCTCCCGAGGCGGGAGGGAGAGCGGCGAGGTCGACGATGGCGGGGGCGACGGTGACGGGCGTCGCGCGTCCCAGGGCGAGACGTCGTCGCAGGAGCCCGAAGGGATCGGTGGTCGTCACCTCGAGGGGTCCGAGGGAATGGATGCCACGCGCCGCGCCGACCACGTCGTAGCGCACCTGCACGACGACGCCGGCGCCCGACAGAGTGGATCCGGTGGCGGGCGAGATCCCTTCGGCGCGGCCCGAGAGGCCCGGGGGGAGGGCGTCGACCCATCGCCCGGGGCCGCTCGGCAGCGCACTGCGCAACCCCGCCCGCACGACCACCGACGCGGTGCCGCCCACCTCGGGGACCTCGGGGGAGATGACGCGCGCGACGGTCCCCGCGCCCCGGGTCAGCAGCAGCGCGATCGCCGACGCGACCAGGAGCGCGGCGAGCAGGGTGGCGAAGTAGAGCAGTTCGGGGATGCCCGCGCGCTCGGCGATGAGGAACGCCGCGACGGCGAGCAGCAGGGCACCCGTCCCCCGCAAGGTGAAGGGCCACCAGCGCCTCACCGCCGACCTCACGACCGTGACGCGAGGGGCACCCGCACGCTCGCGGCGATGCGCTCGAGCGCGTCGACCACCACGGCGGCGCCGGCCCGCCCGCCCGCGGCGGAGCGGTTCGGGATGAGGCGGTGCGCGAACACCGGTGACAGCAGCTCGGTGATGTCGTCGGGGATGACGTACGAGCGCCCGTCGAGGGCAGCGCGCACCTTGGCCGCGCGCACGAGTTGCAGGGTCGCACGGGGGCTCGCACCGAGCCGGATGTCGGGGTGGCTGCGGGTGGCCTGGGCCAGGGCGACGACGTACTCCTCGAGAGCGGGGGCGACGTGCACGCCGCGCGCCCACGCGATCATCTCGGTGACCTCCCGTGCCGAAGCGACAGGGGTCAACGCGTCGAGGGGGTTCACCGTGTCGCGCTGGCGGAGCATGAGCGCCTCGGCGGCGGCATCCGGGTACCCCATCGAGATGCGCAGCAGGAACCGGTCGCGCTGCGCCTCGGGGAGCGCGTACGTGCCCTCCATCTCGAACGGATTCTGCGTCGCCACGACGAGGAAGGGCGAGGGCAGCACGTGCGTACGTCCGTCGACCGTGACCTGGCGCTCTTCCATCGCCTCCAGCAGCGAGGACTGGGTCTTGGGAGAGGAACGGTTGATCTCGTCGGCGATCACGATGTGCGCGAACACCGCCCCCGGGGTGAACTCGAACTGCCGCTGAACCGGGTTGAACACGGACACGCCGGTGATGTCGCCGGGCAGCAGGTCGGGCGTGAACTGGATGCGACGCACATCGGCATCGATGGTGGACGCGAGCGCCCGCGCGAGCATCGTCTTGCCCACGCCCGGGACGTCCTCGATGAGCAGGTGCCCCTCGGCCAGGAGGGCGATGAGGGCGCTGCGCACGGCCTCCGGCTTCCCGTCGATGACCCGCCCCACGGATGCCAGGATCTTCCCGGTCAGGCGTGCGAAACCATCGGCGTCGAGAGGGGTTTCCCGCACCCCTCGGGCGGGGGCGGAGTCGCTGCGGCGCAGCCGTGTTTCCGCCTCGGGCGTGACCGTCTCGTCCATGGCATCCCTTGTGTCGCGGGGCGGAGGTGTGTCGCGGGTGAAGGCGCGTCCTCGCCGCCGTGACCTGATCGTAACCCGCGCCGCGGACACGGGGGCTCGATTCGACGGAGCCCTCAGGGGTCACTCGGCGGATGCACCGGCCCCTAGGATCGGGGAGCGTTGGTCCACCCGAGGAGCCCGCGCATGTCCGATGCCCCCCTGTCCCTGCCCGCCTACACCCACGTGCTCGCCGTCGACATCGGCGGCACCAAGGTCGATGCGGCCGTCGTGTCGATCGATGGGGACGTCGTTCGTGCGAGCGTCTCGCGCCGCACAACCGGCCGCGATGCCGACCGCGCCCGGATCGCGCAACACGTCCGCGAGGCCGCCGCGGCCGCGCTCGCGGCAGCCCCCGACGTCCGCGTCGGGGCCATCGGCGTCGGCAGTGCCGGCCCGGTCGATCTGCCCTCGCGTTCGGTGTCTCCCCTGAACCTCCCGCTCGCCGCGGGGCTGGCGATCGACGAGGTCCTGGGGGGGCTCGTCGACGGACCGATCCACCTCGCCCTCGACGGCACGTGCATCGCGCTGGCGGAGCACTGGCGCGGCGCCCTGGTGGGCGTCGACGACGCGATGGCGATCGTTGTGTCCACGGGTGTCGGTGGCGGCTTCGTGCTGGGCGGTCAGCCGGTGACGGGCGCCAGCGGCAACGCGGGACATCTCGGCCAGACGTTCGTCCGCACGATCGAGGGCGACGAGGTCGTGGCCTCCACTCTCGAGGCGGTCGCCGCCGGGCCGGGCACCGTCGCCTGGGCCCGAGCGCGAGGTTGGGACGGCGAGACGGGTCAGGATCTGGCCGCCTCGTACGCGGCCGGCGACGAGATCGCGATCGCGGCCGTCCGGCGCTCGGCCACCGCGGTCGGTCAGGCCATCGCCGCCGCAGCCACCCTGTGCGACCTCGAGGCCGTCGCCATCGCGGGCGGCTTCTCGCACGTCGCGCCCGACTACATCGAACAGGTGCGCGAGGCCGCCCAGGCCTCGTCGCTGCACGCGTACGCGCGCCGCTGCCGCATCGTCGGGTCCGGCCTCGACGGCGACGGTCCCCTGCTGGGGGCGGCGGCGCTCGCGCTGCAGTCCTGACCTCCGGCCCCGGGCGTCGACCGGGAGCCGGAGGGCCCCGCGGGGTGCCCCGCCGTCGCGCGGCGATCCCGCCCGCGCGGCCCCCGGCTTCCGCGGTCCGGAGCCCGTGCGGCGATCCCGCCCCGCGTGACCCTCGGCATCCCGTGGCCGAGGGTCGGCGCGGCACGGGCGTACCCTGAAAGGCGAGGGCCGCGCCGCGGACCGGCGAACGAAGGCGGGGGCCATGCGTACGGGATCCAACCTGCCCGCGGTGGGTGAGTACAACCAGACCCTGGTGCTCGACCTCATCCGCCGCTCCCCTGAGGGGCTCAGCCGCGTCGAGCTCTCGGCCCGCACCGGCCTGAGCGCCCAGACGCTCAGCAACGTCACCCGACGGCTCGCCGACGAAGGACTCATCGTCGAGGCGGGCAAGGTCATCTCCGGACCCGGCAAGCCCCGCACGCTGCTCAAGCTCGACCCCCGTTCGCGCTTCGCCGTGGGTGTTCACCTCGACCCCGTCGTCGACACGATCGTCGTGGTCGACATGGCGGGCGAGGTCATCGTGCACGACGAGATCCCGCGCGCGCCGCACGCCTCCGCCGCCGATCTGGTGGATGCCGTGGGCGCCGCCGTCGACGCGATCGTCGAGCGCGCCGGCATCCCCCGCGATCTCGTGCTCGGTGTGGGCGTGGCGGCTCCCGGGCCCTTCGACGCGCGCGGCGGGCGCCTGCTGGATCCGCCGCTGCTTCCGCAGTGGCACAACGTCAACGTGCGCGAGGACCTCGGGGCGGTGACGGGACTGCCGGTGATCGTCGAGAAGGACGTCACGGCGGCGATGGTCGGCGAGATGTGGTTCGACCGCTCCGACGCGCTGACCGATGCGATGTTCCTGTACTACGGCGCCGGTGTGGGTCTGGGTGTGGCCATCGCGGGGGCACCCGTTCGCGGGCGCACGGGCAACGCCGGGGGCATCGCTCACGTCGTGGTCGACCCTGGTGGCCCGCGCTGCGAGTGCGGATCACGGGGATGCCTCGGCGTCTCGATCGAGCCGCGGGTGCTCCTCGCCGAGGCGGGGTACGACCCGACCGACACGGGCGACACGCGCCCGGACCTCGACCGGCTCGTGGCGGACGCCCGTCGGGGCAACGCCCGTGCGGTCGACGTGCTGGAGCGGGCGGGGGAGCGGATCGCGCGCGCCCTCGTGGTGACCAACAACCTTCTCGACGTCGATGAGGTGGTCCTGGGCGGGCCCGTGTGGGAGCGGTTGGCCGCGGTGCTCGGCGACACCGTGGCGGAGCGGGTGGCCACCGACCCGGTGTCGACATCGACGCGCGCGATCGTTGTGCGGCGCTCGCTCGTCGGGCTCGACGTGGCTGCCGTGGGCGCCGCATGCCTCATGCTCGACGGGGCGTTCGCGGCGCGACCGGCGCGCATGATGATCGCCCTCTGACCCGGAATCACGCGGCTCATAGCGGGCCGTGTCTGGATCGTTACCGGGAGTCGCGCCGTCGGACTTGCCGAGTTAGTCCATTTGATTTATAAAAGGTTCTGGCGACGCGGTGTCTCCACCCGAGCAAGGGAGCTTCCATGAAGAAACTGACGATGGCGACCGGTCTTCTGACCGCCACCGCCCTGACCGTGGCTCTGGCCGGCTGCTCCGGCGGCAGCGCCGACGCGGGCGACAGCACGACCATCCGAGTGGCCTACCAGACCACCGCGACATTCAACGCGATGCAGACGCTGATGGAGACGGCGAAGGAGCAGTACGAGGCCGCGCACGAGGGCATGACCGTCGAGCTCGTCCCGATCCAGGCCGAGGGCGCCGACTACTACACGAAGCTCGCGCTGATGAACAAGTCGGCCAGCACCGCTCCCGACGTGCAGTACGAAGACACGTTCAAGATCCAGTCCGACGCGGCGGCCGGCTACCTGCTGCCCCTCGACGACTACCTCGCGAAGTGGGAGGACTGGTCGCAGTTCGCCGACGGCGCCAAGCAGGCCGGTCTCGGCCCCGACGGCAAGACCTACGGCGTCTCGCTCGGCACCGACACCCGCGGCCTCTGGTACAACAAGGCCGTCTTCACGGCCGCCGGCATCCCCGTCCCGTGGCAGCCCGAGACGTGGGACGACGTGCTCTCGGCCGCCGAGAAGGTCAAGGCGTCGAACCCCGACGTCATCCCCCTCAACGTCTACTCCGGCAAGACCGCCGGCGAGGCGGCCTCCATGCAGGGCCTCGAGATGCTGCTCTACGGCACCGAGGACACCCTCTACGACACCGACAGCAAGAAGTGGGTCGTCGGCAGCCAGGGCTTCGAGGACTCGCTGCAGTTCGTCTCCGACGTCTACCAGGGCGGCCTCGGCCCGTCGCTGCAGCAGGCGCTCGACCCCAACATCTTCACCAGCGTGACCGCCGACTGGCTGCCCTCCGGCAAGCTCGCCATGGCTCTCGACGGTTCGTGGCAGTCGGCCGCGTGGGTCGAGGGCGGTTCGGCCGCATGGCCCGAGTGGAGCGACGCCCTCGGCATCGCCGCCATGCCCACCCAGGACGGTCAGGCCCCCGGCTCGACGAGCATGTCGGGCGGCTGGACCCTCGCCATCGGCAAGAACGCCAAGAACCCCGACGCCGCGTGGGACTTCCTCTCGACCGCGGTGAACAAGGACAACGCCACCGCGTACGGCATCGACAACAGCCAGATCGCCGTCCGCGCCGACGTCGCCGAGTCCAGCGAGTACCTCGACGCCAACCCGAGCTTCGCGACCTTCTCGAGCTTCGTCGACACCACGCACTTCCGTCCCGCGACCGAGGACTACGACAAGATCTCCAACCAGATCCAGGTCGCCATGGAAGCCGTCATGACCGGTCAGTCCAGCGTCTCGGACGCTGCCGCCGCGTACGACCAGGCCGTCATCGGCATCGTCGGCGAAGAGAACACCCAGAAGGGTTGACCGTGACCGCCCTGGCCCACACCGGGGCGACCGGCACCGGCCGGGGGTCGCGCGTGAAGACGCGCGGCCTCCGGTCGTCGGCCCGGGCGCTCCCCCTCCTGCCGGCAGCCGTGCTGCTGGCGGTGTTCCTGCTCGGCCCGATCCTGGTGTCGCTGTGGGGCTCTCTCACCAACGCGACCCTGTCGGGCTCGACCGCCGTCGCCAGCGAGTTCATCGGCTTCGACAACTACACCCAGCTCTTCAAGGCCCCCGACTTCCCGGTCTCGGTCATCAACACGATCGTGTTCGTGTTCTTCTCCGCCGTCATCGGGCAGAACGTGCTCGGCCTCGCCCTGGCGCTCATGATGCGCTCGGGCAACCGCGTCGTCACCGCCGTGGTCGGCACCATCGTCGTCACGGCGTGGGTGCTCCCCGAGATCGTCGCGGCCTTCGCCGCCTACGCGTTCTTCCGCGACAACGGCACCCTGAACGCCATCCTCGCCCTGTTCGGTGCCGAGCCGGTGAGCTGGCTCTTCACGCTGCCCGTGCTCATGGTCATCTTCGCCAACATCTGGCGCGGGACGGCGTTCTCGATGATGGTCTACTCCGCGGCCCTCGCCGACGTGCCGCCCGAGATCACCGAGGCCGCCGAGGTCGACGGCGCGAGCGGTATCAAGCGCCTCATCTTCATCACCATCCCCATGATCCGCTCCACCATCGGCACCAACTCGATGATCGTGACCCTGCAGACCCTCTCGGTCTTCACGCTGATCTTCGTCATGACCGGCGGTGGCCCCGGCAACGCGAGCACGACCCTGCCGATCCTCGCCTACCAGCAGGGTCTGAAATTCGGCGAGCTGGGCTACGGCACGGCCATCGCCACGATCATGCTGCTCATCGGTGCGGTGTTCTCGTTCTTCTACGTCCGCGCGCTGCGCGAGGAGGTCTCGTCGTGAGTGCCACCACCACCCTCCCCGAAGTGACGGCTCGCAGCCGGTCCGTCTCCCGGGCCCCGAAGAAGACCAAGGCGTCTCTGTCGTCACCGCGCACGCGCGCGCTGAGCGTGCTGTCGAACACGCTGCTGATCGTCGTCGGCATCCTGTTCGTCGTTCCGCTCATCTGGTTGGTGACCGCCTCGCTCGACGCGCAGCCGACGCTCGCGATCAAGATGCCCGAGGTGATCACGCTCGACAACTTCGCCGCCGTGATGAAGCCCGACCTGCTGTTCCTGCCGTTGTGGAACAGCGTGCTCCTCGCGGGCGGCACGGCCATCGCCACCGTCGTGCTCGCATCCCTCGCCGCCTACCCGCTGTCGCGGTACAAGATGCGCGTGGGCAAGCCGTTCCTCTACGCGGTGCTGTTCGGCACGTGCCTGCCGATCACGGCCATCATGGTTCCCGTCTACAGCCTGTTCGTGCAGCTGAACCTCATCGACTCCGTCGGCGGCACCATCCTCTTCCTCACCGCGAGCGCCCTGCCCATCGCGATCTGGATGATGAAGAACTTCATGGACGGCGTGCCCGTCGAGCTGGAGCACGCCGCCTGGATGGACGGCGCGGGATCCATGCGCACGCTCGTGCAGATCGTGCTCCCGCTCATGCGTCCTGGGATCGCGGTGGTGTTCATCTTCACGTTCATCCAGGCGTGGGGGAACTTCTTCGTGCCGTTCGTGCTGCTGCTCAGCCCCGACTACCAGCCGGCAGCCGTCAGCATCTTCAACTTCTTCGGATCGTTCGGCGCCGTGGCCTACGGCCAGCTCGCCGCGTACTCGATCGTCTACTCCCTGCCCGTCCTCGGACTGTACGTGCTCGTGCAGCGCGGGCTCGGCGGTCCGTCGGCCCTCGCCGGCGCCGTCAAGGGCTGATCCCCTCTCCCGTCTTCCCCCCAGCAAGGACTCCTTCATGCACGATCGCACCGCGCTCATCGAGATGCGCATCGAACGCTTCATCCGCGAGCGTCTCGCCCCCGCCGTCTACCGCACCCGCCAGCCCCTCACCGTCTCGGCCTGGGTGGCCCCGGGCGAACCCGTGACCTTCGACGAGGCTCAGGATGCCGAGTACCGCCCCTTCGCCGTCGGAACGCCGTGGGGTCGGGCGTGGGGGACGACCTGGTTCGCCGTGTCGGGAGAGATCCCGTCCGAGTGGCGTGACGCCTCCGGCGCCCTGCCGGCGGGAACCGTCGCCGAACTCGTCATCGACCTGGGCTTCACCGCCGGACAGAGCGGTTTCCAGTGCGAGGCGCTTGTGTGGAACCGCGAGGGGGCTCCGATCAAGGGTGTCTCGCCGTTCAACAATGCGAGCCCGGCCGCCGTCGACGCCGACGGTCGCGTCGACGTGCTCGTCGAGGCCGCCTCGAACCCCGACGTGGGCAGCCTCTTCACCTTCGAGCCCACTCACCTGGGCGACCTCGCGACCGCGGGTGACGCGCCGCTCTACACGCTCCGCGAGATGTCGATCGGCCTGCGCGACCTCACCGTCTGGGAGCTTCTGCAGGACTTCCGTCTCCTCCACGGCCTGCTGGCCGAACTCGACGCGACCTCCGCCCGTCGAGCGACCCTGCTCGAGGCCATGGATGCCGTCATCGACACCGTCGATCCGGACGACGTCGCCGGCACCGCCCGGGCCGGTCGCGACGTGCTCGCCCCGCTGATGCAGGCCCCCGCGGCCTCCAGCGCCCACGTGCTCCACGCCGTCGGTCACGCGCACATCGACTCGGCGTGGCTCTGGCCCGTGCGCGAGACCGCCCGAAAGGTCTCGCGCACGTTCAGCAACGTCCTCTCGCTGATGGACGAAGACCCCGAGTTCGTCTTCGCCAGCTCGTCGGCGCAGCAGTTCGCGTGGATGAAGGAGCACTACCCGGCCCTGTGGGAGCGTCTCAAGGCCCGCGTCGCCGAGGGTCGCTTCGTACCCGTGGGTGGCATGTGGGTCGAATCCGACACCAACATGGTCGGCGGTGAGGCGATGGCCCGTCAGTTCGTGGAGGGCAAGTCGTTCTTCCTCGAGGAGTTCGGCATCGACACCGAAGAGGTGTGGCTGCCCGACTCGTTCGGCTACAGCGGAGCCCTGCCGCAGATCATGAAGGCCGCCGGCGCTCGCTGGTTCCTCACGCAGAAGATCTCGTGGAACGAGACCAACCGCATCCCGCACCACACCTTCCGCTGGGAGGGCATCGACGGCTCGCGCATCTTCACGCACTTTCCGCCGGTCGACAAGTACAACTCCGAGGTCACCGCGGCCGATCTCGCTCACGCCGAGCGCAACTTCTCGGACAAGGGGCGCGCGCGCACCTCGCTCCTGCCCTACGGCTTCGGCGACGGTGGCGGCGGACCCACGCGCGAGATGACCGCGACGATCGCTCGCACGCACTCGCTCGAGGGCGCGCCGATCGTGAAGCACTCCACCCCGCGGGAGTTCTTCGAGACGGCCGAGGCCGAGTACGCCGACCCGGCCGTGTGGGCGGGGGAGCTGTACCTCGAGTTCCACCGCGGCACCTACACCAGTCAGCTGCGCACCAAGCAGGGCAACCGTCGCAGCGAGCACCTGCTGCGCGAGGCCGAGCTGTGGGCGGCGACCGCCACGGTGCGCACCGGCGCCGCCTACCCCGCCGAGACGTTCCAGCGACTCTGGCGCCTCGTGCTGCTGCAGCAGTTCCACGACATCCTTCCGGGCACCTCGATCGCCTGGGTGCATCGCGATGCCGAGCGCAACTACGACGCGATCGCGGCGGAGCTCGAGCAGGTCATCGCCGACAGCCTCCGTGCGCTGGTCGGGACCGGTGACCTGGCGGTCGTGGCCAACGCCGCCCCGCACCGCCGAGCCGGCACTCCCGCGCTGGCGATCGCCGCGGCGACCCCCGCCGGTGACGTCGCCCCCCGCGCCGCGGGAGACGGATGGGTGCTCGAGAACGGCATCGTCCGCGCCGAGGTCGACGGCCGCGGCCTGATCACCTCGCTCGTGGACCTGGCATCCGGTCGCGAGGTCGTGCCCGCGGGTCAGGTGGCGGGGCAGTTCGAGATCTTCCGCGACACCCCCACCCAGTGGGACGCGTGGGACATCGACGAGACCTACCGTCGCCACGCCACCGCCCTCGACACCGCCGAGCGGGTCGCGGTCGACGGCGACGCGATCGTGGTGGAACGCGCCGTCGGCGACTCCACCATCGTCCAGCGCATCGCCCTGGCCGAGGGCTCGCGCACGGTTCGCCTGTCGCTCGACATCGACTGGCACGAGCAGCAGAAGCTGCTCAAGCTCCGCGTCCCCGTCGACGTGCACACCGACCGCGCGGCATCCGAGATCCAGTTCGGACACATCGTGCGCCCGACTCACACGAACACCTCGTGGGATTCGGCGCGCTTCGAGACCGCGGCGCACCGCTGGGTGCGCGTCGGCGAGGCCGACTTCGGCGTCGCCGTCACCAACGACTCGACCTACGGTCACGACATCACGCGTCACGAGCGCGAGGCGGGCGGCACGTACTCGCTCGTGCGGCTGTCGATCATCCGCTCCGCCGTCTTCCCCGACCCGGGTCAGGACCAGGGGACACATCACCTCGAGGTGGGCATCGTGGTCGGCGCCGACGTCGTCGACGCGGTCGCCGAGGGCTATCGCACCAACCTGCCGGAGCGCGTCGTGACCGACGCCGCCGAGACGTCGGTGGCACCGCTCGTGTCGATCGATGAGCCCGGCGTCGTGGTCGAGGCGATCAAGCTCGCCCAGGACGGCTCGGGCGACGTGGTGGTGCGCCTCTACGAGGCGCTCGGCCAGCGCGTCCACGCCCGTCTCGAGGCCGGTTTCAACGTCGCGGGCGTCAGCGAGACCGACCTCCTCGAGCGAGAGGTCGACGCGACCGCGGTGTCGAGCGTCGCGGGCGGCGCGGTCGAGCTCGACCTGCGTCCGTTCCAGCTGGTGACGCTGCGCCTGAAGCGCTGACCCCAAGAGCGCGGTGCGGCCGGGGAGCGAGAAGCCCCCGGCCGCACCGTCATGTCCGCGGTCAGAGCGCGGCGACGCCCATGAGGATCACGGATGCCGCCATGGCGCCGATCTGCGTGCGGTCGAGCCGAGCCCGCATCCGTCGGCCGGCCGCGACCGAGAGGGCCGCGTAGCCGAGCACGGCGGCGGCGAGCACCGGGCCGAGCGCAGGACCGTGGGAATGTCCCGCAGCGGTCCCTCCCATGCCCAGTTGCAGCGCGGCCATGACGACCATGCCGAGCGTGGTGTGCAGGGTCATGAGCGCCGGGGTCCGCGGCGTGCGACGCTGCCGCGGCCGTCGCCAGACCGCGAGCGCCACCGCGGCCACGAGCAGCAGCGCCGTCCAGTACACCGGCGCGATCACGCTGAACGCGGCGGCATCCAGCATCGCCAGGAGCATCAGGACGGATGCCACGACCTCGGGCGGCCGCACCCGCGCGCGATCGGCGGCCAGACAGCAGGCACCGACCGCGGCGGGCGCGACCGCCCAGGCGTGGAGGATCTCGCTCATCGCCTCAGCAGTGGCATCCGGATGCGGGCTCGTCAGACGCGTGAGGACCGTGCCCGTGCGCGTCCGCGTGGGCCATGGGGGCGCAGTGCGTGTTCGCCGGCGCCGGGACGTTGAGCACCGGGTTGCGCTCGAAGAAGTTGTAGGGCTTCAACGTGAACTTCGCGTAGTCCATCGGCATGACTGGCCAATCCTCGTTGCGCGGGAAGTGCGTCAAGCCGAAGGTGTGCCAGAGCACCACGTCTTCGCCCACGAGCGGCTCGTCGCCCGCGATGAAGGCGGGGATTCCCGCGCCGCCGGGGTGCTGGTTGACGAAGTCGCCCGCGGCGTACCGCTCGTCGGGGTCGTACTTCGTGACGAAGAGGTTCTTCGTGGCGAACGCGGCGCGTGCGGCGATCGACGAGGAGTCGTCGGCCAGCAGCACCGGGGTCTCGGTGGGGAAGAGCATGTACGACGTCGCCTGGCCGCGTTCGGTCGTCTTCTCGGTCGAGGCGATCTGCCAGACGCGGTTGACGGCCCCGTCGGCGACGCGGCCCGACACCGCCTCGCTCGTGATGGGCGTCACCTTCTTGGTGAAGGCGTTGCCGGCGGGGTTGTCGGCCGAGATCGGCACGCGCACCGCGTCGATCTCGTTGACGACGTTCGCGACCCCGTCCACGGTCATGTCCAGCCGAGCCGAGAACAGGTGCTGGTGGTACGGCGCTCCGAGACCCGGCGCCACCTCCGAGGCGTAGGGGTAGTCCGCCCCCGGGTAGGCGGAGGTGAACAGGATGCCGGTGAGCTTCGCCTCGCACTCGATCGTGCCGTCGAGGTAGAGGTACCAGTAGAAGCCGTAGTCGTAGTTGCCCACGGTGGTGAAGAACGAGATGACCAGGCGGCGGGCGCGGCGCACTTCGCTGGCACCGGTGAAGATATCGGTGTGCTTCCAGAGGGTGCCGAAGTCCTCCTCGTGCATGCACACCGCGTTGCGGACGGTGCGCGGCATCCCGTTCTCGTCCGACAGCACGGCGTCGACGTAGGTGATGTCGCCGACGCAGTCGCATCCGAGTTCGAGCTCGTTCGTGTAGCGGCCGAACAGGTACTCGCCGGTGTCGAAGTAGTTCTGCCAGAAGCGGTTCGGGGCGGGGTCGGCGTAGGGCACGACCATCTCGCTGATCGATCCGCGGTACATCACCGGGCGGCCCGCGAACGACAGCTGGCGCAGGATGAGTCCCTCGCGGGTGTCGAAGCCGATGCGGAGGTCCCACTCGCCCCAGGTGACATGCTCGTCGTCGACGGTGAAGCTCGAGCCCTCGGGCTGGGTGATGACGATCGGCTTCAGACCGTCCAGCGGCGGGCCCTGCAGCTCGGGGTCGTCGAAGTTGCCGTGCGTCTCGGGCACGGTGAACCCGGGGGTGTCGACGATCTCGATGACCGCGCGGGCGGCGACGTCGATGTAGGCGGTGAGTCCGTCGACGGGATGCGCCCAGGGGTGATCGGCGGGGTGGTCCTGGCGGAACGCGAAGGTGCGCAGCACCCGTCGACCCACCTCGTTCTCGTAGCCGTAATGCCCCGCCGACAGCGGTACGAGCACGACGTCGGCGGTGGTCAGGCCCCGCGCCGCGAGGGCGGCGACCCAGACCTCGCTCTCGTTCGCGATGACGCCGACCTCCTCGAACTCCGCGTCCAGGATGGGCAGCTGCCCGTCGGAGCCGTCGAGCTCGGTGTTGCGCAGCGCGGCGCCGGTCGCGAGCGAGACGACGACGTCGAGCGAGTGGGCCGTGCGCAGGTTCAGCAGCTGCACGCGGGCGCGGCGCTCGGGGGCCGCGGCCTCGCCGCGTTCCCACGCCAGGACCTCGGCCTTGGGGGCTTCTTCCAGGCCCACGTACGCGAAGCGGGTCGCTTCATCGATGCCGGCGAGACCGGCGACGATGGCGTGGACGGCGGTGATCTCGGCGGCGGTGAGGGAGGCGAGGGGGTGGTTCGGTGCCGCGGGGGCGACGAAGGCGGTGGCGGTCGGATCGGTGAGGGTCATGGTGTCTCTCTCGGGTGGAACGGTCGGAGCGGGGGCGGGCGGGAACAGCGGGACAGGAGGCCGCGGCGCCGGGGGAGGAGCCGTAGGCGCCGCGGCCTCCCGAATCAACCGGCGATGGTGTCGGTGAGTTTCGCGTAGGCGGCGGGACGGCGGCGGCGGATCCACGCGGCCTGGGCGAAACCGAGCAGCGGGAAGACGACGACGAGCGCGAGGAGCGACCACGTCACGGCGCCGAAGACCGGGGCCCCGTCGCCGTCGACGTCGCCGACCATGATCGGGAAGTACACGACGATGATCACCGCCGACGCCAGCAGTCCCACGAACCCCAGCGCGGGGGCGACGATCGTGTTCCACACCCGGCGATCGGCGCGGGTGCGGGCGAAGTAGACGATCACCGCGACCGAGGTCGCCGCCATCAGCACCGCGATGGCGAGGGTCGCCACCCCGGCGAACCACGTGAACACCTGCAGCAGCGGATCGAGGTTCAGCACGGCGAACACCGCAGTGAGCACGCCCGCGGTCGCGGTCTGCGCGATCGAGGACACGTGCGGGGAGAGGTGGCGCGCGTGCACGGCGCCCACGCGGTCGGGCAGCACTCCGGCGCCCGCCATCGCGTGCTGGTAGCGGGTGAGCACGTTGTGGAACGACAGCACGCACGCGAACATCGAGGTCAGCAGGAGCACGTTCACGACGATCTCGCCGACCGAGCCCAGATAGAGCGCGACGGTGCGCAGCATGAGCGTGCCGGGATCTTCCGCGGCGGCGAGGATGCCGTCCGGACCCCACGCCATCACGAGCCCCCACGAGGCGAGGGTGTAGAAGATGCCGATGCCGATGACCGCACCGTAGGTCGCGCGCGGGATCGTGCGATCGGGGTCGCGCGCCTCGTCGCGGAAGATCGCGGTGGCCTCGAAGCCGATGAACGCCGCGATCGCGAACATCAGGCCCACCCCGGGAGAGCCGCTGAGGACGTTGTCGGGCTCGAAGGGCGCGGCGCTCAGCCCCTCGGGACCGCCGTCGAGCACCACGGCGGCCACCAACGCGAGCACGATGCCCACCTCGGCCACCAGCAGCACGCCGAGCACCTTGCTCGAGAGGTCGATGTGGCGATAGCCCAGGATGCCGACGAGCCCGACCACGAGGAGCGCGTACAGCCACCACGCGATCGCGGGACCGCCGAGCGAGACGACGGTGATGCTGAGCAGGTAGCCGATATAGCCGTACACCGACACCTGGATGGTCGTGTAGGTCAGCATCGCCGTCCAGGCGGCGGCGAGCCCGGCCGGGCGGCCCAGGCCGTAGCCGATGTAGGTGAAGAACGCCCCCGGGCGGGGGACACGGCGGGTCATCGCGGCCAGCCCCACGGCGAACAGCAGCAGCACGACGGCGCTGATGGCGTACAGCGCGGGGAAGCCCACCCCGTTTCCGATCAGGATGCCGAGCGGTGCGGCGCCGCCGACCACGGTGAGGGGTGAGGCGGCGGCGACCACCATGAAGACGATCGCCGTGACGCCGAGGGAGCCCTGCAGCGTCCGTTTCGCGGACGCCGCCACCCCCTTCGATTCGAGCTGGGTCATGAGGGTTCCTCCGGTTCTCGGGTGTGCAATCGAGAGTGCTCCGCGCCCGTTGCGGCGTTGTGAGGAGCGGATGAAGGTGCCGCGCCCGCGAGTGAGACCGTCTCCCGGGCCTGTCTCAGTCGACGACACGCCCCGGAAACACGCGTGTCGCGACGGGGCAACCCCCGCGGCGTACGGTCGGCTGATCCCGACGGAGATGACATGACCGCACTCTCCCGCGCCATCGCGCGGCCCGCTCCCGTCGCCGGGTTCGGCGAACGCTCCCCGCTGCACGGCCTGGAGCGCCGCCGCATCGGCATCCTGGATCTGGCCGCCCAGTCGGTGTCGGCCGTGGCCCCGGCGGCGGCGGCCACCACCGTGGTGCTGCTCGTGGCCGGCGTCGCGCCCGGCATGACCGTGGCGGCCATCGCCGCGGCGGCGGTGTTGAGCCTCGGGGTGTCCCGCACCGTCGCGCAGTTCGCCCGACGCTTCGCGGCGGCCGGGGGCCTGTACACCTACACCGCGCGGGGTCTCGGTACCCGCGCAGGCCTCGCCACCGGCGCCGCGATCGTCACCGGGTACGCGGCGGTGGCGATGTTCGCGCTGCTCGGCGGCGCCTACTACTCGACGTACCTCCTGGCGGGTCTCTGGCCCGCGCTCGACCGCCCGATCGTCGCGGCGGGCGCGATCCTCGCGCAGACGGCGATCGTCGCCTTCGTGCTCGTGCGCGGCATCCACGTGTCCGCCCGGGTGGCCCTCGTGGTCGAGGCGCTCTCGGTCGCCTTGATCGTCGTGCTGCTCGCGGTGTTGCTGGTGCACGTCGGGCCGCTTGACGTCGGGGTCGTGCTGGCGGTGCCGACGACAGGTGCAGAAGCGTTCGCCGTGGCCGCCGGGGCGGTGATCGCCGTCACCGCGTTCGTCGGTTTCGAATCGGCGGCGACGCTGGGGGTCGAAGCGGTCTCGCCGCTGCGCAACGTGCCACGGGCGATCACGGGCACCGTGGTCATCTCCGGGGCTCTCTATCTGCTCGCGGCCGTCACCCAGGTCGCGGGCTTCGACGCGCTGGGTGCCGACCTCGCCGCCAGCGCGTCGCCGGTGAACGACCTCGCTGCCGCCTACGGTCTGGGCGGGTGGGGCGTCGTGGCCGACGTGGGCATCGCGGCCTCGTTCGTCGCGTGCGCCATCGGATCGACGACGGCGCTCGTGCGCGTCCTGTTCTCCCTGAGCCGCGACGGAGTGCTCCCCGCGCGCGTCGGTCGTACGCACGCTCGCTTCGGGACGCCTTCCGCGGCCGTCTCGCTCGCGCTCCCGGCGATCGCCGCGGTGCCCCTGCTACTGGTGGGCGGGGGAGTCGACATGCGCGACGCGATGCACGTGACCCTGTCGGTCGGCGCCGCCGGGTACATCGTCGCCTACATCCTCGTGTGCCTGGCCGCGCCGGTCTTCCTGCACCGCATCGGCGAATCGACCGCCGGCGCCGCGATCGTCTCGGCGCTGGCCGCCGTGGCGCTCACGGCCGCTCTGGTGGCCTTCTTCATCGACGACACCGCGAGCGGGGGGAGCAGCCTGGCCGTGGTGGGCGTGCTCGCGGCCGTCTTCGTCGTGGTCGTCGTCGTGCTCCGCCGCCGCCACGGTTCGGACTCGATCGGCGCGTACGACGAGCCCGTCGCCGCCCAGGTGCTCGGGGGAGTCCCCTCGCCGAGGCCTCCCTACGATGGGTGAGCGCGCGGGCCCGGCCCTGACCGCCCGACAGCCCGGTGCGGTGCATTCGGCGCTGTCGGTGCTGGAGGCGGTGGCGCATCTGGGGGCGGGCGTCACGGCGCAGCGCCTGTCGACGGAGCTGGGCCTTCCCCGCGCAACGACCTATCGACTGCTCAACCTCCTCGTCGAAGACGAGTACCTCGTGCGCACCCTCGACCTGTCGGGCTTCGCACTCGGTGCCAAGGTCGCGCAGCTCGCCGCGCTCGCCGCTCCGCCGGCGCGACTGTCGTCGGCCGCGCGGGCGGTCGTGGACGATGCGCGCCGACGCGTGCGTGGCGGTGTGCACGTCGTCCTCTTCGTCGATGGACGCGTCGTCGTGCTCGACGCCGACCCTGACTTCCCTCTCTCCGACCACGCCCGCCTCGCCCGCGAGCCGGAGCGGTACGCGCTGGGACGCCTGATGCTCATCGGCGACGACAACGCCCGGGGCCCGGCCGTCGAGGCCGCCCGCCTCGACCTCGCACGGTGGGGTGCGACGCGTCAGAGCGGCGAGGTCACGGCCGCCGCCGGCTGCCTCGCGATCCCGTTGCGCGACGATTCCGGCGCGTTCGCCGGGGCGCTGGGTTTCTCCGGTGCGCGCCACCGCGTCGACGAGCCCGAGGCGACGCTGTCGGCGCTGCGGCCGGCGGCCGATGCCCTGGCTCCGCTGGTCGTATGAGGGGAGCCGGACCGCCCCGCAGAGGTGGCGCGGGGAAGGCGCGGGTCGCGCGTCGGGTAAGCTGTACTCGGCTCTCCGCGTGGCGGCATCCAGGCCAACTCCCCCAGGACGGAAACGTAGCAAGGGTAACCAGGCTCTACCGGGTGCGCGGAGGGTCTTTTTCGTGCCCGGAATCCCTATCGGCGCCCCGCCCCGTGGCGACGATCGGGCCGAGGCCGCGGGTCAGCGAGTTCGACCGCCGCGGTGCCTGATTCCGGGCGGCTGGTCGTGCCTGCGATGCCCTCCGCTCCCACGACCGCCGCGGACTCGCGGTCAGCGCGGGCGGATCTCGCCCGAACCGCGGGGGATGAGGTCGACGGGGACGACGACCCGGCGCGGGGTGATCCGCGTGACTCCGTCGAGGGTCTCGAAGAGCATCTCGGCCGCGCGCACCCCGATCTCCTGCGGGCGCTGGGCGATGACGCTGACGCCGGGCTCCATCAGATCGGCGAGGTCGATGTCGTCGAACCCGATGAGGGCGACGTCGTGGTGGCGCCCCAGTCGGCGGAGCGCGTGCACCGCGCCGATCGTGATGAGGTTCTGCCCGCTCACGATCGCGGTGGGAGGGGTCGGCAGGGCCATCAGTTCGAGCACGGCGCGCTCGGCGGCGCTCTGGTCGGTCAGGTCGCGCACGATGATCGTCGACGACTCCGGTAGGCCGAACTCCGCTGTCGCTTCGCGGAAGCCCCGCTCGCGCTCCCGCGCGGTCCAGATGTCGTGGCGGTCGATCAGCAGGGCGATCGTGCGGTGCCCGTAACCGAGCACGTGACGGGTGGCGAGCGCGGTGCCCCCGACGTTGTCGGCGTGCACGAGGTCGGCGGCCAGATCGGCCGGCTCGCGGTCGATGAACACCACCGGCATGGTCGCGGGGATCAGTTCGCTCAGGTAGCTCTGGCTCTCGGCGATGCACGTGAGGATCAGGCCGTCGACCTTCCGCCGGACGAACGCCCCCACCGCCGCGACCTCGCGATCGGGGTCGTCGTCGAGACTCGAGGCGAACACCGCGACATCGCGATGGATCGCGAGGTCTTCGATCGCGCGGTGGATCGTCGCCGAGAACGGGTTGGCCACGTTTCCGAGCAGCAGCCCGAGAGTCCGGGTGCGCGTCATGGTGCGCCGGAGATTGGCCGCGTGGGCGTCGGGCTCCCACTGCAGCTCTGCGATGGACGCGCGGATCCGCGCGGCTGTCGCCGTGGCCACATTGGGCTCGTTGTTGATGACGCGGGAGACGGTCTTGATCCCCACACCGGCGTGCTGCGCGACGTCGCGGATCGTGACGGTTCCCCCACGGGCATCGGGTCTGCCTGATAACGGTGTCATCACTTCGAACTCTTCTGATCGATTGGTTCTTGCACTCTATAAGGACATCGGGTACACCTGTCACTGACACCGTTGTCAGTCCGGTTTCGACAGAGAAGTCCCCGACCACCAAAGGACCACACCCATGCCGCTGCACCCGAAGTCCCGCGCTCTCCTCACGGTCGCCTCGATCGCCGCCGTCTCCGCCCTCGCGCTCACCGCGTGCTCGTCGCCCGCGGGTTCGGCCACCTCCGCCGCTCCGGCCGCCGCCGACGAGCAGGTCGGCGTGACCCTCATCGTCAAGACCACGAGCAACCCGTTCTTCGTCTCGATGGAAGAGGCCGCCCAGGCGGATGCCGAGAAGGCCAACGTCAAGCTGACGCTCGCCGCCGGCAAGAAGGACGGCGACACTGACAGTCAGATCCAGGCCATCGAGAACGCCATCTCGCGCGGAGACAAAGGCATCCTCATCACCCCCAACGGCTCCGCCGTCATCAACGAGATCGAGAAGGCCCGCAAGGCCGGTCTCTACGTCATCGCGCTGGACACCGTGCCCGACCCCGCCGATTCCGTCGACATCACCTTCGCCACCGATAACTTCGCCGCCGGTGAACTGATCGGCCAGTGGACCGCCGAGAAGCTGGCCGGGCAGACCGCCAACATCGCCATGCTCGATCTCTTCAGCGACCAGATCGTCACCGTCGACACAGCCCGCGACCAGGGCTTCCTCAAGGGCATGGGCATCGACGTCCCCGACCCGAGCAAGAACGGCTCCGAGGCCGCGTCGGGCACCTACACCGGCGGCAAGGGCGGCTCGTACACGATCGCCGGTCACCAGGCCACCCAGGGAGCCGAGGACGGCGGCCGATCCGCGATGGAGACGCTGCTGTCGAAGGACCCGAACATCAACGTGGTGTACACGATCAACGAGCCCGCGGCCTACGGCGCGTACCAGGCGCTGAAGGCCGCCGGCAAGGAGAAGGACGTCATCATCGTCTCGGTCGACGGTGGGTGCACGGGCGTCGGCTACGTCAAGGACGGCATCATCGGCGCCACGGCGCAGCAGTACCCCTCCAAGATGGCGTCGCTCGGAATGGAGGCCATCGCCGAGATCGCCCGCGGTGGCGAGGCTCCCCAGCCCAGCGACGGCCTCGACTTCTTCAGCACCGGCCAGCAGCTCGTCACCGACCAGCCGCAGACGGGTCTCGAGAGCCTCACGTCCGACGACGCCGCCAGCACCTGCTGGGGCAAGTGATCCCACGGGGGCGCGCCGCTCGGCGCGCCCCCGACCTCTCACCTGCGATCGGGAAGACCCTCATGTCACAAACGCCCTCCACCCCCCAGACCGCGCCGCCGACGTCGGCCCTGCACCTGGCCGACGAGTTCATCTCGCGTCAGACGCCGATGCAGCGCGTGCGCAACGTCCTCTACCGCTACCCGGCTGTCAGCCCGGCCCTCGTGCTCGTCGTCGCCGTCATCGTCTTCGGCATCATCAACCCCCGCTTCCTCGCCCCGGCCAACCTCTCGCTCATCACGCAGCAGGTGGCCGTCATCGGCACCCTGGGTGTCGCGCAGACGCTCGTCATCCTGACCGCGGGCATCGACCTGTCGGTCGGTGCGGCGATGATCCTCAGCTCGGTCGTGATGGGCAACGCCGCCGCAGGGCTCGGCATCCCGGGCCCCCTCGCCCTGGTGATCGGGCTGATCGCCGGTGTGCTGACCGGGTTGATCAACGGCATGCTGGTGACGCGCCTGAACCTGCCGCCCTTCATCGTGACCCTCGGCACGCTCAGCATCTTCACCGCGCTGCTGCTGCTGCTCTCCAACGGCGCGACCGTGCAGGGAAGCGACCTGCCCGAGATCCTCACCTTCACCGGAACGACCTTCCACATCGGCGTCGACGTGACGTTCGGGGTGTTCCTGATGATCCTCGTCTACGCCGTCGTCTCCTACGCCCTCGGACGCACCGCCTGGGGACGCCACGTGTACGCCGTCGGCGACGACAAGGAGGCCGCCCGCCTCAGCGGCATCCGGGTCAACCGCGTGCTGTTGAGCGTCTACCTCGCCGCGGGCGCCATCGTCGCCGTCGCCGCCTGGATCCAGATCGGCCGCGACTTCGGGTCGAGCCCCAACGCCGCCGTCGACGCCAACCTCAACGCGATCACGGCCGTCGTCATCGGTGGCATCAGCCTGTTCGGCGGACGCGGAAACGTGTGGGGCACCCTCCTCGGTGCGCTCATCGTCGGCGTCTTCCGCAACGGCCTCGCCCTCGCCGGCCTCGACGTGCTCTACCAGACCCTCGCCGTCGGTGTGCTCGTCATCGTCGCCGTCTCGATCGACCAGTGGATCCGGAAGGTTCGCAAATGAACGCCGCAGCAACCGACACGCGCACGCCCGTCCTCTCGGCCACCCGCCTCGTCAAGACCTACGGGCACGTCGTCGGCCTCGACGGCGTCAGCCTCGACCTCTACGCCGGCGAGGTGCTCGCCATCATCGGCGACAACGGTGCCGGCAAGACGACGCTCATCAAATGCCTGACGGGGGCGGAGATCCCCGACGGGGGCGAGCTGCGCCTCGACGGCCAGCCGGTGAACTTCCGGCGCCCGCAGGACGCACGGGAGGCCGGCATCGAGACCGTCTACCAGTCGCTCGCGGTCTCGCCCGCGCTGGACGTGGCCGCCAACATGTACCTCGGTCGCGAGATCCGGCGCGCGGGTCCGCTCGGGTCCGTCTTCCGCATGCTCGACACCAAGACCATGCGCAAGAACGCCCGCGACGAACTCACGCGTCTGGGTATCTCGACCCTCCAGGATGTGACGGTCGCCATCGAGAACCTCTCCGGCGGTCAGCGTCAGGCCGTCGCGGTCGCCCGCGCCGCGGCGTTCGGATCCAAGGTCGTGGTGCTCGATGAGCCCACCGCGGCCCTCGGTGTACGCGAGAGCAACCAGGTGCTCGAACTCATCAAGCGTCTGCGCGACAACGGGGTGCCCGTCATCCTGATCAGCCACAACATGCCCCACGTGTTCGAGGTGGCCGACCGCATCCACATCCAGCGTCTCGGCAAGCGCGCCGGCACCATCACCCCCTCCTCGCACACCATGAGCGAGGCCGTGGCGATCATGACGGGTGCGCAGACGCTGTGACCGGCAGGTACCTCTACGCGCAGTTCACGGCGGAGAAGGGGAAGGGCGACACCGTCGCCGACCTCCTCCGGGGCTATGGCGACGACGTCTCGGCCGAACCCGGCAACGTCCGCTTCGACGCCCACCGGCTGGCCGATGATCCCGACAGCTTCTTCGTCTACGAGGAGTACGCCGACGACGCCGCGTTCCGGGCGCACCTGGCGACGAGCCACTGCGCCGCGTTCAACGAGGCGTTCGCGCCCCACGTGGTCGGTGGCGGATCCACGCTGACGTGGTTGAATCCGGTGTCATGAGCGCATCTATTCCCTCGGTCCGAGCCCTCGTCATCGGCGAGGCGCTGATCGACATCGTCGACCGCGCCGGCGTCGAGAGCGAACACGTGGGCGGCAGCCCCCTGAACGTCGCGGTGGGCCTGTCGCGGCTCGGCGTCGACACGACCTTCGCCACCGAGTTCGCCGATGACGAGCGGGGGCGTCTGATCGCCGCCCACGTCGAGGACTCCGGCGTCGACGTCGTGCAGACAGCGGTCGATCAGGAGCGCACGTCGACCGCCCGGGCCCGCATCGGGGCCGACGGCTCGGCGACGTACGACTTCGACCTCTCGTGGGAGTTCGCCCGCGCACCGCGCACCGACGGCTTCGGCATCGTGCACGTCGGGTCGGTGGGCGCGCTGCGCCCTCCCGGCGCGCACCGGGTGGTCGAGCTCCTCGAGGCGCTGCCGCACGACGTGCTCGTGAGCTTCGACCCGAACGTGCGCCCGGCCCTGCTGCCGTCGGTGGCCGAGACGCGCGACCTCGTGCACCGGTACGCCGCCCGCGCGACGGTGGTGAAGCTGAGCGACGAGGACGCCGAGTGGCTCTACCCCGACGACCCGTCCTCGGCTGCAGCCCGCCTGCTCGAGCAGGGGGCGTCGATCGTCGTCGTCACCCGCGGTGCCCACGGGAGCACGCTCTCCACGCGCGCCGGCGATCTGCACGTGCCCACCCTCCCGGTCGAGGTCGTCGACACGATCGGCGCCGGCGACTCCTACATGTCGGGGCTGATCGCGGCCCTCGCCCAGAAGATCGGTGTCGAGCGCCTCGTCGAGGGGCGCTTCGAAGAGGTCGAGCTCCGGGCGGCCGTGCTCGCGGCCGCGACCGCCGCCGGCGTCACCGTCAGCCGCGCGGGCGCGAACCCGCCGACGACGGCTGAGCTCGACGCCGTCCTGCAGCAGAGCACCATCACCGCCTTCTGACCGCGTCCGGTGCGACGACGCCGCCGAGGGTGTCGTCGCACCGGACGGTCTCGGCTCACCGGCTCCTCACCGGCGAGCGAAGGGCCCGTCCAGCACCGCCCACTGCAGCAGCATGATGGTCTTGGCATCCTGGATCGAGCCCTCGCGGATCATCGACAGGGCCTCGTCGACGTCGTACTCGACGATCTCGATCTCCTCGTCCTCCTCGGCGAGGCCACCCCGGTCGCCGGTGCGGGTCGACCCGTCGTAGGCGGCGGCGAAGAAGTGCAGGCGCTCGGTCACCGAGCCGGGGCTCATGTACACGTCGAAGACGTGCTGCACCTCGTCGACGCGCACGGTCGTCTCCTCCTCGGCCTCGCGGCGGATCGCGGTGACGGGATCGTCGTCGTCGACGAGCCCGGCCGCCGTCTCGATCAGCATCCCGTCGGGGTGACCGTTGACGTAGACGGGGTAGCGGAACTGCCGGGTGAGAAGCACGGTGCGTCGCGCGGGGTCGTACAGCAGGATCGTCGCGCCGTTGCCGCGGTCGTAGGTCTCGCGCGTCTGCGTGATCCACTCGCCGTCGTCGCGGCGGTAGCGGAAGGTCGTCGCACGCAGCACATGCCACCCGGCGGCCAGCAGGTCGACGTCGTCGACCCGCACCCGCGGATTGCGGTCGAGGTCGCGGCCGGTGAGGTGCAGGCCGGTGCGTCCGCGGTGGTCGGGAACGGTGGTTCCGGGGCGGGGAGCGTCGCTCATAAACCGGAACGATAGTGCAGGAACGTGCAACAATGTGAAGCATGCTCGCCGCCGTCCGGAAAGACGTCCTCCTCGACCGTCTCCGCCGCGACGGGCGATTGGTCGTCAAAGACGTCGCCGTCGAGCTCGGCCTGTCCGAGGACAGCATCCGTCGTGATCTCCGAGAACTGGATGCCGCCGGCCTCGCCGTTCGCGTCTACGGCGGCGCCCTCCCCGCCTCGCCGGCCGTCGCCGACTACGCCGCGCGCCGAGCGGTCGCCCTCGACAGCAAGGCCCGCGTGGCCGCCGCCGCCGTGACCCTGATCGAGCCCGGAGCCACGGTCCTGCTGGACGGCGGCACCACGACTCGCGCGCTCGTCGAGGCTCTGCCGGTCTCGTTCCCGGGCACCGTCATCACCCACTCTCCGACGATCGCCGCGGCCCTCCTGCACCACGACGCCGAGGTCATCACGATCGGCGGCCGGGTGTACAAGCACTCCGCGATCGCGTGCGGCGCCGCGGCCGTCGAGGCGGCCCAGCGACTCAGCGCCGACGTCTTCTTCCTGGGAGTGACCGGCGTGCACCCCGCGGCGGGACTGACGACGGGGGATGCCGACGAGGCGGCGATGAAGCGCGTACTCGCTCAGCGCGCGGCCGAGACGTTCGTCCTCGCCAGTGACGAGAAGCTCGGGACGGCGTCGCGCTTCGGCATCCTGCCCCTCGACGGAGTGAGCGGCATCATCGCCGACATCGACGACGCGGCCCCCCTGGCGTCGCAGCTGCGCGCGGCGGGTGCACGGGTGATCCCGACACGCACCTGATCACTCGACGCCGAAACAACCCCGGGGCGATGTCGGGGGCCCGCAATAGGCTGAAGTTGTGACGCAGAGCATCTACATCACGTCGGCCGAAGGTCATTCGGGCAAGTCCTCCGTGGCATTGGGCGTGCTCGACGCGCTCAGTCGCGTCACTCCGCGCGCGGGGGTGTTCCGGCCCATCGCGCGCTCCATCGCCGAACGCGACTACGTGCTCGAGATGCTGCTCGACCACGACAGCGTCGATCTCGCCTACGACGACTGCGTCGGCGTCACCTATGACGACGTGCGCGACGACGCCGATGCGGCGCTCGCGCGCATCGTCGAGCGCTACAAAGCCGTCGAGGCTCAGTGCGACGCCGTCGTCATCATCGGCAGCGACTACACCGACGTCGGCAGCCCCGCCGAGCTCGCTTATAACGCCCGGATCGCCGCCAACCTCGGCGCTCCCGTCCTCCTGGTGCTCGGCGGTCGGGCGCAACAGGGGCACAGCGAGACGCTGGGCCTGTCGGTTGCCCGCACCCCCCAAGAGGTCGGACAGATCGCCTCGCTCGCCATCTCCGAGCTGCAGCACGAGCGTGCGGCGCTCTTCGCCGTCATCGCCAACCGCGCCGACGCCGACCGGCTCGACGAGGTCGTGGCATCCGTCCGCCACGTCGTCGACGCGGCCGCCGTCGTCGGCGGTACCACCGAGCAGCGCACCGTCCCGGTGTGGGCGCTTCCCGAAGACCGCTTCCTCATCGCCCCGTCCGTGCGCGGGGTGCTCCGCTCGGTCGAGGGCGAGCTGATCAAGGGCGACCCGGCGCTGCTCACCCGCGAGGTGCTCGGCGTGGTCGTCGCGGGCATGTCGATGGTCAACGTGCTGCCGCGCCTGAAGGAGTCGGCGGTCGTGGTCATCCCCGCCGACCGCACCGAGGTGCTCCTCGCCGCACTCCTGGCCAACGCCTCGGGCACCTTCCCCTCGCTCGCGGGCATCGTGCTCAACGGCGGGTTCGAGCTGCCCGACGCGATCGTCCGCCTCATCGACGGCCTCGGCTCGCCCCTGCCGATCATCGCCACCGACCTCGGCACGTACGACACCGCCGTGCGCATCATGAACACCCGCGGGCGTCTCGCCGCCGATTCGCAGCACCGCTACGACACCGCCCTGGCGCTGTTCGAGCGTCACATCGACACCGAACTGCTCACCAGCGAGCTCGGCCTCGCCCGCCCCAGCGTCGTCACCCCGCTCATGTTCGAGTACGGCCTCGTCGATCGGGCGCGCACCGATCGCCGCCGCATCGTGCTCCCCGAGGGCACCGACGACCGCGTGCTCCGCGCAGCCGCCACCGTGCTCTCGCGCGGCATCGCCGACCTCACCATCCTCGGTGAGCCGATCGAGGTGCGCGGGCGCGCGATCGAGCTCGGTATCGATCTGCGCGACGCCGAGGTGCTGAGCCCCTTCGACGCCGTCCACGTCGACAAGTTCGCCACCGAGTACGCCCGTCTCCGCGCCCACAAGGGCGTCACCTATGCGCAGGCCGCCGACACCGTGACCGACGTGTCCTATTTCGGCACGCTGATGGTGCACCTCGGACTGGCCGACGGCATGGTCTCCGGCGCGGCGCACACCACCGCCCACACCATCCGCCCCGCGTTCGAGATCATCAAGACGGCCCCGGGCGTCTCCGTCGTCTCGAGCGTGTTCCTCATGGCGCTCGCCGACCGTGTGCTCGTCTACGGCGACTGCGCCGTCATCCCCGATCCCACGAGCGAGCAACTGGCCGATATCGCGGTGTCGTCGGCGGCGACGGCCGAGCAGTTCGGCATCGCCCCCCGCGTCGCGATGCTGTCGTACTCCACGGGGGAGTCGGGCACCGGCGCCGACGTCGAGAAGGTGCGCACGGCCACGGCACTCGTCCGCGAACGTGCTCCCGAACTGCTGGTCGAGGGACCCATCCAATACGACGCCGCCGCTGACGCCGCGGTGGCGCGCGCCAAGATGCCGGGGTCCGCGGTCGCGGGCCGCGCCACGGTGTTCGTGTTCCCCGACCTCAACACCGGCAACAACACCTACAAGGCCGTTCAGCGCTCCGCCGGCGCGGTCGCGATCGGCCCCGTGCTGCAGGGGCTCAACAAACCCATCAACGACCTGTCGCGCGGCGCCCTCGTCGACGACATCGTCAACACGATCGCCATCACCGCGATCCAGGCCCAGGGGAGCCCCGAATGAGCGTCGTGCTCGTCGTCAACAGCGGTTCGTCGTCGTTCAAGTACCAACTGCTCGACATGAGGCACGAGCGTGTGCTCGCATCCGGACTGGTCGAGCGCATCGGCGAGGGCACGGGCATCGCCCGGCACACCGTCGAGGCGGCCGCCCTGGCGCCCGACGGCGCGGCGCCCGCCGTGACCGACGCCACGTACACGGTCGAACGCGACATCCCCGACCACACCGCCGGCTTCGCCGTCATGCTCGACGCTTTCGCCGCCCACGGTCCCTCGCTCGAGGATCACGCCCCCGTCGCGGTCGGGCATCGGGTCGTCCACGGCGGCGCCCGCTTCTTCGAGCCCACCGTCGTCACCCCGCTGGTGGAGATCAACATCGACGAGCTGTCCGTGCTCGCCCCCCTTCACAACCCGGCCAACCTGGCCGGCATCGTGGCGGCGAAGAAGGCTTTCCCCAACGTCCCGCACGTCGCGGTCTTCGACACCGCGTTCCATCAGTCGCTCGCCCCCGAGGCCTACACCTACGCCATCGACCGCGAGGTCGCCGAGGCGCACCGCATCCGCCGGTACGGCTTTCACGGCACGAGCCACAAGTTCGTCAGCGAGGCTGCCGCGCAGTTCGTCGGTCGCCCGCTCGGCGAGCTCAAGCAGATCGTCTTCCACCTGGGCAACGGAGCCTCGGTCACGGCGATCGAGGGTGGGCGTTCCGTCGACACCTCGATGGGCTTGACCCCGCTCGAGGGCCTGGTCATGGGCACGCGCTCCGGCGACCTCGACCCGGCCGTGCTCTTCCAGCTCGCGCGCCGCGCCGACATGTCGATCGCCGACCTCGACACCCTGCTCAACAAGCGCTCGGGGCTCAAGGGTCTCGCCGGGGTCAGCGACATGCGCGACATCGGAGAACGGCGGGATGCCGGCGACCCGGCCGCCCAGCTCGCCTTCGACGTCTACATCCACCGTCTGCGCGCCTACGCGGGTGCCTACCTCGCGCAGCTCGACGGCGTCGACGTCATCTCGTTCACCGCGGGCGTGGGCGAGAACTCGGTCCGCGTGCGCGAACACGCCATGGCCACCCTCGGTTTCGCGGGCGTCGAGATCGACGCCGAGCGCAATGAGCGCCGCGAGCGCGGGATCCGACGCATCTCCTCCGACGCCTCCCGTGTGACCGTGCTCGTCGTGCCCACCGACGAAGAGCTCGAGATCGCTCGGCAGACGCTGTCGGTCACCTCCTGAGTCACCCCGTCCCGCTACGCTGACGCCGCGACGGGTTCCCCGTCCTCACCCGACCCGGAGCGCACCATGACCGACACCGCCGACCTGCCCGACCTCACGTCCTTCGACGGCGTGCTCTTCGACCTCGACGGGGTGCTCACCCCCACCGCCGAGGTGCACATGCGCGCGTGGAAAGAGATGTTCGACGAGCTCTTCACCGCGTGGGAGATCGAGCCGGCCTACACGGACCGCGACTACTTCGAGTATGTCGACGGCAAGAAGCGCTACGACGGTGTCGCGAGCCTGCTGCGCAGCCGCGACGTCGAGGTGCCGTGGGGCGATCCCTCCGACGACCCGAGCGAAGACACCGTGTGCGGCGTCGGCAACCGCAAGAACGTGGTGTTCTCGCGAATCCTCCGCGGCGAGGGCATCCAGCCCTACGCGGGTTCCGTGGCCCTCCTCGACGTCCTCCAGGCGGCAGGCACCCCCATCGCCGTGGTGTCGAGCTCGAAGAACGCCGTCGAGGTCCTCGAGGCCGCTGGAATCCGAGGCCGCTTCCCCGTCGTCATGGACGGCGTCGTCGCCGAGCGCGACCACCTGGCATCCAAGCCCGCCCCCGACGTGTTCGCCGAGGCCGCGCGTCTGCTCGGCGTCGATCCCGCGCGATCGGTCGCCGTCGAAGACGCGCTGAGCGGCGTCGCATCGGCCGCCTCGGCCGGATACGCCGTCGTCGTGGGCGTGGATCGCGGCGTCGGAGCAGACGATCTCCGGGCCGCCGGGGCGACGGTGGTCGTCGACGACCTCGCCGCGTTCGTAGACTGAGCCGTCGCCTCCGCGCGACACCCCACCCGTCGTTCCCGAGCGGCGAACCCGAGCTCCATCTGCACGAGCGGCATGCCGTCGTCTCGCGCTAACTGAACCCTGCCACCGGAAGGCACCCCGATGATCGATCGCGATCGTTTCCCCGTCGACGAGTGGCGCCTCGTCGAAACGCAGTTCTCGCTCGACGACGTGGGGGTCACCGAGACCCTCTTCTCCGTCGGCAACGGCTATCTGGGCCTGCGTGGCAATTCGATCGAGGGCCGTTTCGCCCTCGAGCAGGGCACGTACATCAACGGGTTCCACGAGACGTTCCCCATCCGTCACGCCGAGCAGGCCTACGGATTCGCCGAGGTCGGCCAGACCATCATCAACGCACCGGATGCCAAGGTGCTGCGCGTCTACGTCGACGACGAGCCGCTCTCCCTCGACGTCGCCGACGTGCGCGAGTACGAGCGCGTGCTCGACATGCGCCAGGGGATCCTCCGCCGCAACCTCCTGTGGGTCACCCCCTCCGGCAAGCGCGTGCGCATCGAAGACGAGCGCTTCGTCTCGTTCGACGAGAAGCATCTCGCGGTGCTCCGTCTCACCGTGACCGTGCTCGACGCCGATGCGCCCGTCACCGTGAGCAGCCAGCTGCTGAACCGTCAGGACGGCGAGGGGATCTACGGCGGATCGCCGATGGCATCCAAGCAGTCCGGATTCGACCCTCGAAAGACCGAGAAGCTCAGTGACCGTGTGCTCCAGCCGCGGGAGTACTGGCAGGACGGCAACCGCTCGGCCCTGAGCTACGAGGTCAGCGAGTCCAACATGACGCTCGCCGTCATTGCCGACCACCTCGTCGACACGGCGAACGAGTACACCTCACGCCAGCTCGTCGAGCCCGACATCGCCAAGAACGTGTACCGCGTGCAGGCCCGAGCCGGTGTTCCCACCACGATCACCAAGCTCGTCAGCTACCACACCTCCCGGGGTGTGCCCACGGGTGAACTGCTCGACCGGTGCCGTCGCACGCTCGACCGCGCGGTCGAGACGGGCATCGAGGGACTGTTCGCCCAGCAGATCGCCTGGTACGCCGACTTCTGGGATCGCTCCGACGTGCGCATCGGCGGACACGGAGACCTGCAGCAGGCCACCCGCTGGTGCCTGTTCCAGCTCGCCCAGGCGGCGGCCCGCGCGGACGGGCAGGGCGTTCCGGCCAAGGGCGTGACCGGCTCGGGCTACAGCGGGCACTACTTCTGGGACACCGAGGTGTACGTGCTGCCCTTCTTGGCGTACACGTCGCCGCTCTGGGCCCGAAACGCCCTGCGGATGCGGTATCTGATGCTGCCCGCGGCGAGAAAGCGCGCGCACCAGCTGAACGAGGCGGGGGCGCTGTTCCCCTGGCGCACGATCAACGGCGAAGAGGCCTCGGCGTACTACGCCGCCGGCACCGCGCAGTACCACATCAACGCCGACGTCGCCTTCGCCCTGGCCAAGTACGTGCGGGCGACGGGCGACGAGGAATTCCTCGCCCGCGAGGGCGTGGACATCGCCGTCGACACCGCGCGACTGTGGTCCACCCTCGGTTTCTGGCGATCGAGCGACGCAGCCGACGACGGCGAGCACGACTCGTTCCACATCCACGGCGTCACGGGACCCGACGAGTACACCACCGTCGTCAACGACAACCTGTTCACCAACGTGATGGCGCGGTTCAATCTCCGCTTCGCCGCTCGCACCGTTCGCGACCTCGCCGAAAACGACCCCGACGCGTACGCGCACATGGCCGAGCGCATGAATCTCGACCCTTCCGAGCCCGAGCGCTGGGACCGCGCGGCCGAGGCGATGCACATCCCCTTCAGCGAGGCCCTCGGCATCCACCCGCAAGACGCCGTGTTCCTCGAGCGCGAGATCTGGGACCTCGAGAACACCCCGCCCGACCAGCGGCCGCTGCTGCTGCACTTCCACCCGCTGGTGATCTACCGCTACCAGGTGCTCAAGCAGGCCGACGTCGTGCTCGCCCTGTTCCTGCAGGGAAACCACTTCACGGATGCCGAGAAGCTCGCCGACTTCGAGTACTACGACCCGCTCACGACCGGTGACTCCACGCTGTCGGCGGTCGTGCAGTCGATCCTCGCCGCCGAGGTGGGCTACCAGGACCTTGCCCTGGAGTACTTCCGGCAGGCTGCTTTCGTCGATCTCGGTGACCTGCACCACAACGCGGCCGACGGGGTGCACGTGGCCTCGGCCGGCGGGGTGTGGACGGCTCTGATCAGCGGGTTCGGCGGCATGCGCGACCACTTCGGTCGACTCACGTTCGACCCGCGCCTGCCGGCAGACTGGCCGGAGCTGTCGTACGTGCTGCACTGGCACGGCACGCGCCTCGACATCACCCTGACGGCCCACGCTCTGACGCTGCGGGCCGGGAGCGAGGGAGAGCCCGTGGCCTTCGCCGTGCGCGACGTCGATTACACCGTCGCCCCCGGCGAGACGGTGCGCGTGCCGCTGCACGGCCAAGGGCCGGTGCGCCCCGGACGCCCGTCGATCCGACAGCTCGAGGGCTCCGTGCGCGAGGACGGATCGCTGCTGTCGGCCTCGGTGCCCATCGTCACCACGGCGATCCCGGTCGTCGGCGACGACGACGCGCCCATCGCGGTCGGCCTCGACGGCGGGTTCTGAATTCCCGGACGCGGCGGCTCCCTTCACGAGGGGGTCGCCGCGTTCGGCGTGTCCGGGCCGCTGGTGAGGCATTGCTGGTGCGGCATCGCGGGTGCGTCGAGAGCGGGGGTCCGGCACGCGGGCGTCTGTCGTCGTCGAGAGCAGGGGATTCGGTGGGGACAGGGGGAGATGCCCGCGGATCGTCCTGTTGTGGCGGGATCGCCTGTCTCGTGGCGGCGGGATGCTGCCGAAGTCGGCGTCGAGGTGCCGAGCCGGGGTCCGGCACGTGGGCGTCTGTCGTCGTCGAGGGCAGGGGATTCGGTGGGGACAGGGGGAGATGCGCGCGGATCGTCCTGCTGTGGCGGGATCTCCTGTTCTCATGGCGCCGGGGTGCTGACGAAGTCGGCGTCGAGGGCCGGAAACGGAGGTGCCGGATCGAGTGCGCGGCGGCCGCCGCACGCGGGAGAAGGATGCCACGGAGGCGATGTCGGAGGGACGCCGTAGGCTGTTCTGGTGACGACAGCCCTGTACCGCCGATACCGCCCCGAGGCGTTCGGCGAGATGATCGGGCAGTCGCAGGTGACCGAGCCGCTCATGACCGCCCTGCGCAGTGATCGCGTGGGTCACGCCTACCTGTTCTCGGGTCCGCGCGGCTGCGGAAAGACCACGTCCGCCCGCATTCTCGCCCGCTGCCTCAACTGCGCGGCGGGCCCCACCGACACCCCCTGCGGCACGTGCGACAGTTGCGTCGAGCTGGGCCGCGGCGGCGGGGGATCCCTCGACGTCGTCGAAATCGACGCCGCCAGCCACAACGGTGTCGACGACGCCCGCGATCTGCGGGAGCGCGCCATCTTCGCGCCGGCTCGCGATCGGTTCAAGATCTTCATCCTCGACGAGGCCCACATGGTCACGCAGCAGGGCTTCAACGCCCTGCTCAAGCTCGTCGAAGAGCCGCCCGCTCACGTGAAATTCATCTTCGCCACCACGGAGCCCGAGAAGGTGCTCGGCACCATCCGCTCGCGCACCCACCATTACCCCTTCCGTCTCGTGCCCCCCGCGGCGATGCTCGAGTACGTCCAAGAGCTGTGCGAAACCGAGGGTGTCGGCGTCGAGGCCGGCGTGCTCCCGCTCGTCGTCCGCGCCGGCGGGGGATCGCCGCGTGACACGCTGTCTCTGCTCGACCAGCTCATCGCGGGGTCCGATCCGTCGTCCGGGTCCGAGGCCGAGCCCGCGGGGCAGGTCGTGGTCCGCTACGAGCGGGCCGTCGCCCTGCTGGGTTACACGCATTCCGAACTCCTCGACGAGGTCGTCGACGCGTTCGCCGCGAACGACGGCGGGGGAGCCTTCTCGGCCGTCGACCGGGTCGTGCAGACGGGGCAAGACCCGCGCCGTTTCGTCGACGACCTGCTCGAGCGTCTGCGCGATCTCATCATCGTCGCGGCGACCGGTGCCGGTGCGTCCGCCGTGCTCCGGGGCGTGCCCGACGACGAGCTCGAGCGCATGGCCCGTCAGGCCATCGCGTTCGGGGCGCACCGGCTCTCTCGCACGGCCGACCTCGTGGTGGCCGCGCTCGACGAGATGACGGGCGCGACGTCGCCGCGTCTGCAGCTCGAACTCCTCGTCGCGCGCGTCTTGACCCACGCCGGGGTGTCCCATGGCACGTCGCCGGGCGCCGCCCATGACCACGAGGCGGCTCGGGGCGCGTCATCCGCCCCTCCGCAGCTGGCGCCCGCGACGGGTCGTCCCGCGTCCCCCGCCGCCGATGTCGCGGCGCCGGGGGCGACGGATCCCGCGACACCGACGGCCTTCGCCTCTCCGGCGATCGCGGCGCCGGGCGCCGGGTCGCGCGTGGCGTCGCCGTCTGTCGCGTCGCCGACCGCTCCCGCGTCGAGCGCGGGAGCACCGCGAATCGCCTCCCCGGGTGCGACCCCGCCCCGGTCAGCCGACCGGGCGACGCCCGCGGTGGCATCACCCGACATCGCCGCGCCCGGTGTCGCCGCGCCGAGAGTGGCATCACCCGACGTCGCGGCACCTGGCGTCACCGCGCCGAGCGTCGCGTCTCCGGCGATCGCGCCTCCCGACGGCGTGGCCGCGCGGCCTGTCGACCCGGTCTCCTCCCGCGCCACCGAGCGACCGTCGGCACGTCCGCAACCGGTCGGTCCGGAGTCGTTCGACGACGGCGCCCCGCCGCCGTTCACCGACGACGACGCGCCGCCCCCCTACGACGAGCCGGAGCCCACGGGCGACCGCGCCGTGCCCGCGCCGAACGCCCCCGCCGTGCCCGTGCCGAACGATCCGGCCGTGCCCGTGCCGAATGACCCGGCCGTGCCTGTGGCGAACGATCCGGCCGTGCGTTCGGTGCCCGGGCAGAACGACATCCCGGTGGTCGACGAACGTGCGTCCACCCCGGTCTCCCCGGCGGCGCCTGCGTCCCCGGCGCCTCCCGCCTCGCCCGCGCGCTCCGCTGCCGCGAACGACCCGGCCCCCGACGCGGCGACCGCGCGCGTGGACGAGATGACGACATCCCCCTCCACCGGCGATGATGAGCACCCCTTCGATGCGGCTCCGACCCCGGAGACGGCGGGGGCGGTCGCTGACGCGCCTGCTCCGTCGTCCCGCGACCGCGCCGCGGCGACCGCCCCCTCCCGAGCGGAGGTGGACGATGCGTCCGAGGTCGACGCCGGCTCCGACGACACCTCGCCCCTCGAGCCCTCCGCTCCGACTCCGCCGGTCACGCCCGTCGGCCCGATCGAGCTCGGGCACGTGCGCGATGCGTGGCCGGAGGTGCTCGGGCAACTCGAAGTCGCGAGCCGCGCCTCCTGGCTCGTGGTGTCGACGGCCACGGTCCGTGCCTTCGATGACGAGGTGCTGACCCTGTCGTTCCGCACCGCCGGTGATCTCACCGCCTTCAAGACCCGCGCCGCCGACGGCGGTCCGAGCGAAGACCTGCGTCAGGCCATCCACACCGTCCTCGGCGTACGCGTCAAGTACCTCGCACGCCTTGAGGGCGAGGGTCCGGGCGGCGCCGGCCCGGGCGCACCCCCGCGCACCCCCGCGCCGTCCTCTCCAACGGGGACGGACACCGCCCCGCGCGGCGGAGCGACGACAGGCGCGCCCGCCTCTCGCTCGTCGGCGCCGTACGCCGCGTCCGTGACCGAGTGGGCGGTGGCGCCGATCCCGTCCGCCGACGGGTCCACCACCCCGGCGTTCTCAGCCGCCGGTTCGGGCGGCCTCGTGCCGAGCGCGCTTTCGGCCACGGTCTCCGGATCCACCGCGCTCGCCGTCGACGACGAGCCCGACGAGGCCGCAGCCTCTCCCGCACCCGTCGCCGTACACCCCGGGATCGTGCTGCCGGCGCGCGAGGTCACTCCCTCGGTGCCCGCGCCCGAGGAGGTCGACGATGACGACGTCATCCCGCCGGCCGACGACGTCGAGGCGCCTCTTCCCCCGGTCGTCGTGCCGCGCATGACGCCGCTGAGCGGCGGGGTCCAGCGCTACGGCGAGGCGGTCATCCGACAGGTATTGGGTGCCACGTACGTCCGCGATGAGCCCTACGAGCCCCCGACGAGGTTCAACTGATGTACGACGGCATCGTGCAAGACCTGATCGACGAGTTCGGGCGCCTCCCCGGCATCGGCCCGAAGTCGGCGCAGCGCATCGCGTTCCACATCCTGCAGTCGCCCTCGTTCGACGTCTCGCGGCTATCCACGCTGCTCGGCGAGATCCGCGACAAGGTGAAGTTCTGCGAGATCTGCGGCAATGTGTCGGAGCAGGACCGGTGCTCGATCTGCCGCGACCCGCGTCGCAACCCCGTCCTCATCTGCGTCGTCGAAGACGCGAAAGACGTCTCGTCGATCGAGCGCACGCGGGAGTTCCGCGGGCTTTACCACGTGCTCGGCGGCGCGATCAGCCCCATTGCCGGCATCGGCCCCGACGACCTGCGCATCACGCAACTCATGCAGCGGCTCGCCGACGGCACGGTGCAGGAGGTCATCCTCGCGACCAATCCGAACCTCGAGGGCGAGGCCACGGCCACGTATCTGAGCCGGCTCCTGCACACGCTCGAGATCCGCGTCACCCGTCTGGCATCCGGTCTGCCCGTCGGCGGCGATCTCGAGTACGCCGACGAGGTCACGCTCGGGCGGGCCTTCGAGGGCCGTCGCTCGATCTGACGCGTTCGGCTGCGCTGCCGCGTCGGTCGACCTCACCCCGCGTGCCCTGAGATGTCCGGCTGCGCTGCCGCCCCGGTCGAGCTCTCGCCGCGCGCCCGCCTGAGCCTCGCGCTTTCTCTGGAGCTCGATCTCGCCGCCCCCGGTAGCCCGCACACGCTCGCGCCGACACGCGCCGCCCGCTACCGCGAACCGTTGCGGCGTGGTGAACCGCTCGTTCACGCGTTGATCGTGCCGCGGCAACGCGTGGGGAGCACCTTCTTCTCTGCGGAACAGTGCCGAGCGACCCGAAAGCCGGCGCGCAGGACCGTCAGACAGGGGCCCTTTCCGTGAGCGAACAGCTCGCCGACCCGCGCGTGCGTCGCGGGCGCATCATCTTCGACACCTTCCGGTCGGTACGCGACCCGCGGCTCGCCGCGTGGCTGATGTTCCGGTCGCAGCTGCTCCCCGACGACACGCTTGCGCCTCGGGTGTCGCCGACGTCGACGTCGCCGGTCGGCGTCTTCGGCGTGTGGCGGCTGCTGGCCACGAACAACCGCGAGCTGGCCCGGTGCGCCAGTGTGTTCGCCTCGCCCGAGGTGGCCGTCGAGACCGCGCTGGCCGAGCAATCCCGCGCGAGCGAGCTCCACGCGTCGCCGGTCCGCGGTCCGGCGGCGACGAAGCACGCGTGGGTGCTGCGCCGCGACGGTCAGCCGGTCGCCACCGCAGCGCGATGGTACGAGTCATCCGGTGAGGCCGCGGCGGCGGGCCGCGCAGCGGTGGTCGTGCTGAGTTCGGCCGAGGTGGTCCGCGGCGTGAGCATCGGGACCGAGTCGGGGCGGCGCTCGCGCATATCGGTCCCGAGCGCATGACGTTGCGGCAGGGGCGCGCGCCCGGCGCGCTCGGAGTTGATCGGTGACCGACTGTCGCCCGGGCCTCGTCGCGGGGCGCTTCCGCCTGGGTGGGCTCCTCGGTTCCGGGGGCACGGCGTCGGTGTTCTCGGCGCGTGACGAGCGCAGCGGCGAGATGGTGGCCGTGAAACTGCTGCACCCGCACCTCTCGCGGAGCGAGCTCGTCCGCGACGCCTTCCTCCTCGAGGCGCGACGGGCCGCCCGCGTGTCGCACCCGGGGATCGTGTCGGTGATCGACCTGGGCACGTTCGAAGACCACGGCGGCACGATCGCATGGATCGCGCAGAGTCTCCTTCCCGGGGTCAGCCTCGCCGAGCGCGTGCGCGAGTCGGGCGCCCTCGCCGTCGCGGACGCGGTGTCCGTCGTCCGCGATCTTCTCGACGCCCTCGGTGCCGTGCACGCCGCGGGTGTCGTGCACCGCGATGTGTCGCCGGCGAACGTGATGATCCACATCGACGACGACGGCAAGCCGCGTGCGACGCTGCTGGACTTCGGCCTGGCCGACGCGGTGGGCGCGACGGCGCTCGGCGACGACGTGCTGCGCAGCTCCGTCACGGCGGCGACCTCGGGCGTGGTCGCGAACGCCGAATACGCCTCGCCGGAACAGCTGAGCGGCCGCTCGGTCGGCCCCGCGGGCGACCTCTACCAGGCCGGGGGACTGCTGTATTTCGCGCTGACCGGTCGCCCACCCTTCTCGGGCGACGACCGGGCGGCCCTGGTGCGTGCGCACCTGTACGCGCCGCCCCCCGTGCCCTCGGTGGCGGTCCGCGGCATCCCTTCCGAGCTGGATCGCGTCGTCGTCCGGGCGCTGCTGAAGGAACCGGGCGACCGCTTCACGGATGCCGCCGAGATGCGCGACACGATCCTCGCGGCCACGACGACGCGCCGGCCGCCCGTCGCCCGAACGCGGGTCGCCGCCTCGGCGGGAACGCGACCGTCGGCCCCGCCCGATCTCCGGACGGCGGCGGCGCCCGCAGCCAGCACGCCGCCGGCAGGCGGCGCCGCGCCCGCCGGCAACGCGGCATCCGTCTCCGATCGGTCGGGCCCGGGCGGGGGGACGATCCTGGCCGTGGTCGTCCTGCTCGCGGCGGTCGCCACGGTGGTGCCCCTGGTCGCCGGCGCCGGCCGAGCTGCACCGACGAGCCACGTCGCGACGTTCGCCCCGCCGACCGCGGCGACGGCGCCCTCGCCGCCGCCCGCTCCCGTGGTCGACACCCCGGCGCCGGCGGCGGAGTCCGTGGTGCCCGCCGCCACCACGGTGGCCGACGCCCGGGCCGCCCTGGTGGCTGCCGGGTTCGACGTCGGCGACATCGTCGAGCAGCCGTCGGCGCAGGCCGCGGGCACGGTGCTGGCGTCCGACCCGCCGCCGGGGGTGACGGCACCGAGGGGGACGGCCGTGCGGCTGGTCGTGGCATCCGGATCCAACGTCGTCCCCGAGGTGTCGGGGATGGATGCCGCAGCGGCGGTGTCGACGCTACGGGCCGCGGGCTTCGCACCGACACAGACGACGGTCTTCTCCGACCGGCCGGCCGGGACGGTGGCGGCGATGGAGCCGGCGAGCGGATCGACCCTCCACCTCGGCAGCGGGGTGACCATCTCGCTCGCGATGCCGCAGGCCACCCCGGTCTCGACGACTCCGACACCCTCGCCGACGTCCTCGATCACCCCCACGCCGACGGTCGCCCCGCGCTGATCACGGGACGTGACGTCCGTCGTTCACCTCCGGTCCTTTCTCGTTCACCGCCGCGCCAGGCGGTGTGGCCGACCGCGGGGGTCGCCATTCACGACCGGCTCCTAGCCTCGCCACTGCCGGTCACCCCGAGCCGGCACCAGAGTGAGCGAGCACATCGCGACTCGGCCGGTCGACCGGCGCCCCGTGATCGCCTCGTCATCCGAGGGCGAGCGCCGAGGGTGTGGGCGGCGCCGAACGCGATCGATGGAGGGCGCATGACGGACACCATGACGGAGGTGCTGCCACCGGTCACGAAGCCGACCCCGCGGTCGCTGAAGAGCGCACCCGTGGTGGCCGACCGTGTGTTCCGCACCACCTCCTACGCCGCGGGAGCGATCACCGTGGCGATCATGCTGGCGGTGGGCGTCTTCCTCACCGCGCGCGCCGGCGATGCGCTCGCCGTCGCGGGCCCGTCGTTCCTGACCACTCAGGAGTGGTCGCCCGAAACGGGCACGTTCGGTGTGGCGGCGGTGCTCTTCGGCACGGTGACGATCGCTCTCGTCGCCATGGCCGTCTCGGTGCCGCTCGCCATGGGGACGGCCCTGCTCATCAGCGAGATCGCGCCGGTGACGGTGCGGGGCTTCCTGGTGACGATGGTCGATCTGATGGCGGCCGTCCCGAGCGTGGTCTTCGGCCTGTGGGGGGTGTTCTTCCTGCAGTCGGGCGTCATCCCCGTCGCCCAGTGGATCTCGATCTACTTCGGATGGATCCCCCTGTTCCAGGTGACCGATCCGGCGGGTGCGCGTCTGACGGAGGCCGGTGCCTTCACGTCGTCGGCCTTCATCGCCGGAATCGTCGTGGCGCTGATGGTGGTTCCGACACAGACCTCCGTCATGCGCGAGGCGTTCTCGCAGGCGCCCCTCGGTGAACGCGAGGGAGCCTTGGCGCTCGGCTCGACGCGGTGGGGGATGATCCGCGCCGTCGTCCTGCCGTTCGGCCGCGGCGGGATCATCGGCGGAACGATGCTGGGCCTGGGTCGCGCCCTGGGCGAGACGATCGCCGTCGTGATGATCATCTCGCCGATCTTCACCATCAACACGCAGCTGCTGAAGACGGGAACGAACTCGGTGTCGGCGCTCATCGCGCTGAGATACGGCGAGGCCAGTCAGTTCGGCCTGTCGGCACTGATGGCCGCGGGGCTGGTGCTGTTCATCATCACCCTCATCGTCAACTTCACCGCGTCGACGATCGTCGCGCGCAGCAGGTCCGGGGCGGAGAGCAACTGATGGCCATCATCACGCCCGAGGCGCCCCCGATGCCCCTCGACGACCAGCCGTCGGTCGAGCCGCCGCGAACGTCCCTCCCACGGCGGACGGGCGCCGTCGGCGCGCGGCGCGACGTGCGCTCCGTTCCGTTCGGCGATCGTTTCGACCTCATCGGCAGCGCGGCCGCCGCCGTCGCCGTCTCCACCCTCATGTTCGGGTGGCTGACCCCCATGACGGGCGTCGTCGGCTGGATCGTGCTGTCGTTCATCGCCTTCCTCGGGATCTATGCCGTGATGACGTCGATGCGCGCCGACCGCCTCGCCGTCAGCGAGCGGGTGATGACCGCGCTCTTCTACTCGGCCGGCGTCGTGCTGCTGGGCGCGCTGACGTTCGTGGTCTTCTTCACCCTCGGGCGCGGATCGTCGGCGCTGTTCCACCTCAACTTCTTCACCGAGACGATGAAGCTCGCCGGCCCGCTCGATCCGCTCACGATGGGTGGGATCACCCACGCGATCGTCGGGACCCTGATCCAGATCGGCATCGCCCTGGTCATCACCATCCCCCTCGGCATCACCACGGCGGTGTTCCTCAACGAGATCGGCGGTCCGTTCGCCCGTTTCGTCCGGACCATCTCGGATGCCATGACGGCGCTCCCCTCGATCGTCGCGGGGCTGTTCGTCTACGCCGCCGTCGTGACGCTCATCACGAACCAGCGCTCGGGGTTCGCGGCATCCCTCGCCATCAGCGTCATGATGCTGCCGATCATCATCCGGGCGTCCGACGTGGTGCTGCGGCTGGTGCCGAACAACCTGCGCGAGGCGTCGTACGCGCTGGGGACGAGCCGGTGGCGGACGGTGTGGAGCGTCGTGCTGCCCACCTCGCGCTCGGGGCTCGTCACCGCCGTCATTCTCGGCACCGCGCGCGGGATCGGCGAGACCTCGCCCGTGCTGCTGACCTCCGGTGTGACGGCGGAGATGAACGTCAACCCGTTCTCGGGGCCGATGATCTCGCTGCCGCTGCAGGTGTTCGACTTCGTCAAGTCGCCGGAGCCGAGCATGATCGCCCGCGGCTTCGGCGCCGCGGCGACTCTCGTCCTGCTCGTGCTGACGCTGTTCATGATCGCTCGTCTGATCGGCGGGCGCGGACCCGGGCAGCTCTCGGATCGTCAGCGCCGTGCCGCGGCGGCGGCATCCACCCGCGACCTCCGCCGCATCGAGGGCGCCGACGTGCCGGCATCCCGCGCCGACCGTCGCACCCGGCCCCCGCAGGGACGCCCCCCGAAGGACCTGGAGTGGCGCCTGAACGCACGCGCCCTCACGAAACGTTCCACCGCACCGACCGAGGAGAACCCGTCGTGAATGTCCGCTCCCGCCTCGCCCGGGTCGCCGCGGTGCTCGCGGTCGTCTCCCTCGTCGCGCTCTCACCGACACCCGCGCACGCCGAGGAGTACGTCACGATCACGGGCTCCGGCTCGACCTGGTCGGAGAATGCCCTCGCGCAATGGCGGAAGAATGTCGCGAGCAATTACGGCATGACGATCAACTACTCGGCCAGCGGGTCGAGCGCCGGCCGATCCGAGTTCATCAAGCAGACGGTGGACTTCGCCGTCAGTGAGATCCCGTTCCAGACGGAGTCGACGCCTGACAACCCGACGCCCGAGAGCGGCATGCCGCCGTACAAGTACATGCCGATCGTCGCCGGTGGTACCTCCCTGATGTACAACCTGAAAATCGGGGGAAAGAGAGTCACCAATCTTCGCCTGTCGGGGGAGGTGATCGCGAAGATCTTCTCCGGACAGATCTCGAAGTGGAACGACGCCGCCATCCAGGCGGACAATCCTGCCCTCGCGATGCCGGACCGCGACATCACCCCTGTGTACCGTTCCGACGGTTCCGGCACGAGCGCGCAGTTCACCCTGTGGATGAGCAAGCAGTTCGGCACCATCTGGACCCAGGGCATGCGCTCGCAGTTCCCGCAGGTCAACGCCTCGTTCAAGGGGCAGAGCGGTTCTCTGGGCGTCGCCGGGTATGTCTCCCAGGACTACGGCGAAGGAGCCATCACCTACGTCGAGTACTCCTATGCGATGAAGTCCGGCTTCCCCGTCGCCAAGGTCTTGAACAACGCGGGCTATTACGTCGAGCCGACGTTCCAGTCCGTCGCCGTGGCCCTGATGTCGGCGGGTATCAACGCCGACCTCACCCAGAATCTCGACGGCGTCTACAACAGCGGTGACCCGCGCTCGTACCCCATGTCGAGCTACTCGTACATGATCGTGCCGACCGCGCTCAACAAGACCTTCACGGAGAAGAAGGGCAAGACCCTCGGGAAATTCATCTCCTACATGCTGTGCGAGGGTCAGCAGCAGGCTTCGGCCCTGGGATACTCGCCGCTCCCGATGAATCTGGTGCAGGCCGGGTCGGACGTGATGTCCTCCATTCCGGGTTCGGGCGGAGGGATCGATTTCAGCGCCTGCAACAACCCCACCTTCAAAGCGGGCGACTCTCCGTCGAACAATCAGCTCGCCGCAACCGCCCCCAACCCTCCGGACTGCGACAAGCGCGGCCCGACGCAGTGCGTCGAAGGAACGGGTGGTGCCCAGGAGGCGACGGACGCGACGGGATCGGGCGGCGTCTCGGGCGGGGCCAGCAGCGCCGACGCGGGAGCCGGCACCACCACGACCACCGATCCAGCCGCAGCCGCGGGTGCTCAGGCGGCCGGCTCGGAACCGGTCTACGACGCCAACGGCAACCTGGTCTCCGGAGGCGGAGCGGTGAACGCCGCGACGTCACTGCCCTTCACGATCGCGGAGGGAGGGTGGGGACCGCAGGCGTACGTCATGCTCGCGGCGGCTCTGCTGCTGGTCGGGGCCATCCTCGTTCCCCCGCTCGTCCTACGCCGGCGTGGCTCGGGGGCTCGGCACTGACCCGAACCTGTCGTGCAGTCGCCGTGCGATGCCGTAAGGCCTGCAGTACGACGTGCTGACACCTCGTTCCCCCCTCATTCACATCGCCGCCACTCGCGGCTCGTTCTCTAGACGACGAGGCGCCGCGCGCCCGCGTCCGCAAAGGAAAGAATCGTGATGCACTCCGCAGATCGCCGCCACGTCGCCCGCCTCGGGTTGCGCCGCGGTGTGCTCGCCGTCGCCGTCGGCGTCACGGCGGGTCTGACGATCTTCGGGCTCACGGGAGGAACCGGCACCCTCCTGGCCACGACGAGCGCCGCCGCGGCCGAATCCTCGGCGGTCACGGTCACCGCGCGCCAGCAGGATTCCGACGTCGCGAACGCGCCGTTCCCCGATCTCTCCGTCACCGTTTCGCAGACGCGGGCACTCGAGGCGCAGGGCATCGTCGTGTCGTGGACGGGTGGCACGCGCTCGACCGTCCCGAACTCGCAGATCGGCGGGGCGGATTTCCTCCAGGTGTTCCAGTGCTGGGGCGACGATCCCGCGCGCCCCGGCACACCCGATAGAACGACGTGTCAATACGGAATGGCGGGGGTGCCGGGCTCGCACCGCGACGGCAACCGGGAGAACGACGCGTCCGTCGCGGACGAGGACAAGCCGTATTCGGTGCCCGGAAGCGGATTCACCAGTCCCACCTACACCGCGATCCCCTTTCGCGCCGCAGACGGCACGCTGATCGCGGCGGTGAAGGACGGCGCATACAACCTGGTGAAGGACACCTCCGGGAACGAAGTCCTGCCGGAGATGAACGACAACGAGTTCTTCTCCAAGTTCACCAACAACATGGTCACCTGGGCCGGTTCGGGGGGAGACGGCTCCGGTTCCGTCAAGTTCGAGGTCCAGACGGCCATGCAGTCGCAGGGGCTCGGCTGCGGGGCGCCGGTCACCGGTGCCGACGGAGCGGTGACGGGCAAGAGCTGTTGGCTCGTGATCGTGCCCCGCGGGAAGAAGGACTCCGGCTCGCCGTTCATCACCCAGTCGGGCCTGTTCTGGGACGCCTGGAAGCATCGGATCGCCGTGGAGCTGGATTTCAAGCCACTGGGCACCCGTTGCCCGATCGGCGCGGCAGAACGCCTGATGTCGGGCAGCGAACTCATCGGCCGAGCCGTGTCGTCGTGGCAGCCCGCCGTGTGTCAGCAGGCGGGTGGCAGCATCTACTCCGCCCTCACGGGCGCGGAGTCCGATGCGGCTCTCGCGGCCAACGGCACCGCCGCCGCGCCGCTCGCGCTCACGTCGAGAGCGCTCGACCCCGATCTCGCGACGGACTCCCTGCGGTACGCGCCGATCGGGATCACAGGCGCCGCGATCTCCTTCGCGATCGATCGCAATCCGCGCCCCGGGGATTCCACCGTCCCGGAAGACGTGCAGGCCCGGATCGGGCTGCCGTTCGAGAGCCTGAAGCTCACTCCCCGTCTCGTGGCGAAGCTGCTGACGAATTCGTATCTGGACTCGTTGCCCACCTTCGCCGACCGTGACCATCTCAGCCATCTCGTCGACACCGGGGAGGTGGGCGAGGACGAGAAGCCCGTGATGAAGCGCGTGTACAACCCGCGTAATCTCACGACGGATCCGGAGTTCCTCGCCATCAACGATCCGGAATGGGCGCACCAGTCGCTCGCCACCGTGTCTCTGGCGGACATGCTCGTGCCGCAAGGCCGCTCGGACGTGGCGTGGGCGCTGTGGACGTACGTCGTCAGCGACGACTCCGCCCGCGCGTTCCTCGAAGGCACGCCGGACGAGACCGGCATGACGGTCAATCCGTGGAGTGCCACAACGGCCGAGGCCAACCGGTCGGGACTGGCGATGCGGCTCCCGCGGGAGGAATTCCCGAAGGCCGACCCGGTCGAGCAGGCGGAGACCTCCAACGCGGGACCCGTCAACCTCGTGACGTGGCGCCCCTACACGAACGATTTCGACGCCGGCGCCTACGACACCCTGCGCGGCGATGGGTTGATCCTCGGGGGGTGGGAGCCGGGCGCCACTCCGCCCCGCTACGGCAAGTCGGAACGGCAGCTGCCCGGGCAGCAGAGCATGCTCGCCCTCACGGACACCGCCTCGGCGGCTCGCTATCAGGTCGTCACGGCCGAGCTCCGCAACCCCGCCGGAAACTTCGTCGCAGCCACGGCCCAGGCGATGGCCGCCGCCGCCGATGCGATGGTCAGCGACCCCCGTCAGGGGCAGGTCATGGCGTTCGACCCGGCATCGCCCGCGGCGAGACAGGCGACCGGGGCCTACCCGCTCACCCTCCCGGTCTACGCGGCGGCGAATCCACTGATGAAGGATGCCGAACTCCGCCGGAGCTACGCCGCATTCATCCGATTCGCCTCGACGACCGGCCAGTCGCCGGGAACCTCCCTCGGGCAGCTTCCCGAGGGCTACGTCCCGCTCCCCGATTCGTGGCGCTCTCGGGCGGCCATGGCGGCGGATGACATCGAGCTCGGGCGCGTTCCCACCACGGTGACCGAAGCTCCCGCGGCGACGGGAGGCGTGCCGTTCCCCGCCGGCGGGGTCGTCGGGAGCGCGCGCGCAGCCACATCGCCTCAGACGGCCGCGGCGCCCGCGGCAGAGACGACGAGTCCCGCCGCCGAGGGCTCCGCCGCGGCTGCTCTCGCCGGTGGAGTCACGCCGGCCGACCCCGACCCGGGCGCCTTGACGGCCGCCCTCCCGCTCAGCGTGCTGGGCGGTCTCGCCTGCGCACTGACGGTTCCCCTCTTCGGACGCCTGCGGCGACGCCTGTAGACCCGCGCTCCGACCCTCCGCCCTCCCTTCCCTCAACTGAACACCCGACAAAACCCGATAAACCCTGCAACACCTATGAAAGGTAATGAGTTGAAGCTCAAGAAGCTGGTCGCCATGGGGGCGGCTTGCGGTATCGCGATCGCCGGTTTCGGCGTCGCATCCATGGCCTCGGCGGAGCCGGTCTCGAACAGCTACGCGCTGGTCGGTTCGGACACGCTGCAGGACTCCGTGAACGCCATCACGAACGGAACGACCCTCACCGGCTCGCTCGTGCGCGTCACGTCCTCCAACAAGACCCTCGGCAACTTCGACGCGTTCGGTACCACCGCGATCCAGACCAAGCAGGCGGGCGCTTTCTTCGGTCGTCCGGCGGGTTCGAGCGCGGGCGTCAACGCCCTGCGCGCATCGATCAACGGCAAGCCCTACACCGGCAACTCGGCTGTTCCCGCGCGCATCATCACGGGTCAGGTCGACATCGCCCGGTCGTCGGGCGGCCCGGGCACGAACGCCAACGCCAACGGCTTGCTCGCGTACGTGCCCTACGGTCGCGACGCGGTCGGCTTCGCCTTCAAGGGCGGCGACGCGGCGTGGGCGAGCCTGACGGCAGCGCAGTTGAAGTCGATCTACGACTGCTCGAACACCACGGTGAATGGCGTCACCGTCAAGCCGCGCATCCCGCAGAGCGGTTCGGGCACGCGCAGCTTCTTCCTGAGCGCGATCGGCAACCCGACTCTGGGCTCGTGCGTGACCGACGCAACGGGCACGACGCCGGAGAACGACGCGTCCGTCCTCGGTGACAACGAGCTCATCCCGTTCAGCGCGGCGAGCTGGGTCGCGCAGGCGAACGGTGCGACCGGGACGAACAGCACCACGGCCACCGGCGTCTCGTTCGGATCGGCCGTCGCCGGTCAGACGGCGTTCACGGGAACCGCTCCGAATCTCGTCCCGAACAAGGCGTACTACGACGACGCCACCTTCGGTCGCGACACCTACCTCGTGGTCGAGTTCGCGCGCATCAGCTCGTCCGACGCCAAGTACGACGCGGGCCTGGCCAACCTGGTCAACCCCTCGGTCACCAACAGCCTGACCAGCTTCGGATCGCTGAACACCTCGGTGGGCGCGGTCAAGAAGAAGTTCGGCTTCCTCGCTCCCTCCACCACCGCCATCCAGCGCGCGTTCGCGACGCTCTGATCGACTGACGATAAGGATCTCCGACATGAACCTCAAGAAGCTCGGAACGATGGCTGCGGCCGTCGCCGCGCTCTCGCTCGTCGCGGGCGGCTTCACGGCCACCGCGGCCAACGCCGCCTCCGCCCCGCAGTTCTACCTTCTGGACGGTGGAGACGGGCACCTCATCGCCGACGACACGGTCCTGGAATGGGACTCGCAGGTGCTCGCAAGCCCCGGTACGCAGGTCGCCGACCTCGACACTCCGTTCGTCGGTACCGCGGATGCAACCGGTGCTGCGTACTTCCTCGCCAAGCCCGGCACCGAGTCGCAGCTGAACACCTGGACCGCCTCGAGTGACGGCGCTCTGACGCCCGGAACCACGAACATCCTCTCGCCCAACCTGACGCTCTCCGGCTTCCTCTTCGGCCAGTGGGCGGCGGTCAAGGCGAACGGCGGCGACTACAGCCTCGGCTTCGCGTGGACCAAGAACAACGGTCTGAACATCGCGGATGCCGGTGTGAAGTTCGTCAGCATCCACGTCAACCCGGGCGGGACCTGGACCTTCGACGACCAGGCGCCTGCCCAGACCACCGCCGTCAAGATCACGACAGCGTCGCTGCCGGCCGCCACCGTCGGAACGACGTACTCGCAGCAGCTCGCTGCAGACGGTGACGCGACCATCGCGTGGTCCGTCGACGCGGGCACCCTCCCCGCCGGCCTGACCCTGTCGGGCACCGGTCTCCTGTCGGGTACGCCGACCGCGGCCGCATCGAGCACGTTCACGGTCAAGGCGGACAACGGCAAGACGTCGGACACGAAGCAGTACACCGTCGTGGCATCCTCGACGGCTCCCACCAAGCCCGGCGCATCCACCCCGAACAAGGTCGACATCGCCGACCCCGCCAAGGGTGCGACGACGGTGACCGTGCCGGCCGGTGCCGCGCACGCGAACCAGACGCTGCAGGCGTGGGCGTGGTCCGACCCGACCAACCTGGGTCTCGCCACCGCTGACGCGAACGGCAACGTGACCGTCGACATCTCGTCGCTGACCGCCGGCGAGCACACCATCGCGCTCGTCGCGCCCGGTGACGCGGCGTTCACGGTCCTCGCGTGGGACACGATCACCAAGGTCTCCGCCGCCGGTGACACCGCCACCGACACGGTCGACCTGACCGCGGCCGTGACCGCGAGCGACCTGTGGTCGCTCAACGCCGAGTCCTCCAAGGTCGACTTCGGCAGCGTCGCGCGCGACAAGAGCGTCACCAAGCCCCTCGGCAAGGTGACGGTCGTCGACGACCGCAGCGTCCTCAAGGGCTGGGACCTGAAGGCCGCGTGGAGCTCCTTCAAGACCACCGCGGGCGACGAGATCCCCGACACGGCCCTCGCGGTCGCGCCGAAGTTCTACGCCGGTTACACCCCCGTCACCGGCGTGGCGCTGGGGATGGGCAGCCAGCTCGGCACCAGCTCGGCGGTCTCCACCCTCAGCACCGGTGCCCTGTTCGACGCCGACCTCACCTTCACGGCTCCCAAGGATGCCAAGACCGGTGACTACACCTCGACCCTGACCGTCACCCTCACCTCCAAGTGAGCTGACGGCCGGACAGGCCCGCACTGAGCCGTGCGGGGAGACGAACCCCGGTCTCCCCGCACGGTGCGTACCGCTGGAGACGATCCCCGGTCTCCGTACCCGGTGCGCCCCGCCGGAAGACCTCCCCCTGGTCTTCCGACACGGAGCGCCGCGCGGGAAGACTCACCCCGGTCTCCCCGCGCGGCGCATCCCGCGGGCCGGACGACATGTTCCGGCTCGCCCTCCATCAGACCTCGTTCACCCGCGCGACAGTCCTACGTCGCTCCCACCTGCGGAGATATACCGTGCTCTCCTCGACCTCGCGGCGCCGCTTCCCGGCTCTGGGTGCCGCTGTCATCGCCGTCGCGGCGATGTTCGCCCTCCTCGTCCCCACGGCGCCCGCGACGGCGGCCGAAGGGGACGCCCCGACGACCATCGGCGTGGCGACACGCCCGGCCGGTGACGACGGACGGCCCGACGGCCGCTCCCGGTTCTCGTACACCGCCGACCCCGGACAGGCGGTGACCGACCGCGTCCTGGTGGGCAATACCGGCTCGCAGCGCCAGGACTTCACCGTCTACGCCACCGACGCGTACAACGCCGCCGACGGCAGCTTCTCGCTGCTGGCGACGGCGGACGCCCCGACCTCCGTCGGCGCCTGGCTGCGCTTCGACGACGGCTCCGACCGGGTGCAGTTCTCGCTCGAGCCGAACGAGGTGCGTCTTCTTCCTTTCACCGTCGCCTTCCCGGCCGACGCCACGCCCGGCGACCACGTCGGCGGCCTCGTCGCCTCGGTGATCGAGGCGGGTGCACAGGTCAGCGTCGACCGCCGCGTCGCCACGTCGATCTTCGCCCGCGTCTCCGGCGAGCTGCAGCCGCAGCTGAGCATCGGTAGCTACGACGCCACGTACGAGGGCGACTGGTGGAATCCGTTCGCCGGCGACGTCCGCCTGCATTTCACCGTGACGAATCCGGGCAACGTGGCCCTCGCCGCGAATCTGACCTCCGGCGTCGTGACGTGGTTCGGAGCCCCCGTCGCGGGGCCGCAGGGCGGCGCCATCCCGGTCCTGCTCCCCGGCAACACCGCCACCTACGACGTGAACGTCGGGGGAGTCGCGCAGTGGCTCTACCTCAACCCCCGCACCGTGCTCAGCCCGTTCGTGGATTCTCCGGATGCCGCTCAGCAGCTCTCCGTCACCCCGATCTCCCGGGATGCCATCACCTTCGGCATCCCGTGGATGCTCTTCATCCTCACGGGGCTCGTCGGCGCCGCGGTGCTGTTCGTCCGCTGGCGGCGACGCCGTGACGAGGCGCGCGCGCAGGAATGGGTCGAGTACATGGAGCGTGCGGCTGCGGCGGAGGCGGACGAGCTCGCCAGCGCCGGAACGGGCTCCTCGTGACGCGCCGACCGCGGGCCGTCGTCCGCGCCGCGGTCGGAGTCGCGTTGGTGATGATGGGGGCGATCGCGGCGGCGCCCGTGTGGGCCGCGAGCGACGCCGGAACGGGGACGCCGCTGTCGGTCACGATCTCCGACGGGTCGACCCCGGCAGCCTCGTCCTCTGGCACGGCGGGCGGTGCGGTCCCGAATCCCGCCGCGACCTCCGGCGGCTCACGCGGCGGAGGGGCATCGACCGGTGCGTCCGTCGGAGGCGGCGGGACCGGGGGAGCACCCGTCCGCGGTGAGGCCGCGGCGGGGGAGACGAGCGTGGGCGGCGGGCTCTACGTCGGCGGTCTGAACGGGTCGGGCACCCCGCAGCTCGATCCGTCCGACGGCCGGGTCGACGTGTGGTTCACGGTGCGCAACGCGTCAACGTCCCCGATCGACGCGAGCGCGACGTTCTGGATGGATGCGCCGATCTTCGTCATCCGGATCGACAGCGACGACGTGGCCATCCCCGCGTTGCAACCCGGCGAGTCGCGCGTGGTGTCGGCCACCTTGCGCGGTGCCGGGCAGTGGACGCTCCTCAGCACCCACGTGACGTTCACCCCGCCCGACACGGTCGACGGCGCGGCGCTGACCCCGGTCACGCGAGACGCGCTCGTGCTGCTGTTCCCCTGGCTGGCCGTGATGATCGCGGTCGTCGTGATCGTGGCCGTGCTCGTGGTCCGCGCGACCAGAAGCGCCCTGGCGGCGGTTCCCGCCGTGGCGGCATCGTGACCCTCTTCGCGCCCCGCGGCGGTCACGCCTCCGGGTCCCACGCCTCCGGGGTGTCCTCGGCCGGCGCGCCTCCTCTCCCGCCCCGGCGCGTCCCTCGTCCCCGACCCACCTACGCGCCCCTGTCTCCGACCCAGGTGCTCGTGCGCGGGGTGCTGGTGTCGGTGTCGGTGCTCGTGCTGGTCTTCCTCATCAACCTCCTCGTGGTCAGCCATGTCACTCACTTCGCCGCCCAGCAGCAGCTCCGCGACACGTATCGCGCCCAGCTCTCAGCCGGTACCGCGCCGGTGAGCGAGGGGGACTTCGACGATCACCTCCTCGACGACGGCGCTCCCGTCGCAATCCTGTCGATCCCGCAGCTGGGCATCGACGAGGTGGTGTCCGAGGGGACCACCTCGGGCGTGCTCATGCAGGGCCCCGGTCATCGACGAGACACGGTCCTCCCCGGCCAGGCGGGGGTGAGCGTGATCATGGGGCGCACCGCGGCTTTCGGCGGCCCCTTCGGACGACTCCAGACCCTGCAGCCCGGCGAGACCTTCACCGTGCGCACGGGCCAGGGCGAGCAGGGCTTCCAGGTACTGGGAGTCCGGTACGCCGGAGACCCGACCCCGCCGGCGCCGGTGCGCGGCGAGAGCCGTCTCATCCTCATGTCGGCGCGCGGCGCTCCGTACCTGCCGACGGGGGTGGCCTACGTGGATGCCAGATCCACCGGCACCGTCCAGGCGGCGGGCACGCGCCAGACCACGTCGATGACCCTCCCGCTCCAGGCGAAGCCGCTCGCGACCGACATGACGACCGTGTGGGCCCTGGTGTTCGCCCTGCAGTTCCTCGTCGTCGCCGAGCTGCTCGCCGTGTGGGCCTATCGACGTGTGGGGTGGCGCAAGACGTGGATCGTCTTCGCCCCCGTCCTGCTGCTGGCGAGCGTCTTCGTCTCCGATCAGCTCGTCCGCCTCCTTCCCAACCTCCTCTGACCGGAGCCGTCGATGCCCCCTCTCCACGAACCCGACCCCGGCGACGTCGTCGCGCCCGGGCGTGCCCTGCCCTCGTTCTCGTCCGCGGACGGTGCCGGCGAGGGCATGGCGGACCCCCTCCGCACCGACGTGATGAACGTCGAGATCGCGACCGGCGATCCGTACATGACAGATGTCTTCACCGTGGAGGAGTTCGACGCTCTGACGCAGGCGACGAACGGAGCGATCCTTCCGGCGCCCGTGGTGGCCCCCGCGGAGGGCTCGGTCGCCGCCCAGGCGCGCCGGGCGCGACGGACCACTCGGCTGTTCGGTCGGCCACCGGGGTCCGGTTCCGAGGAGGTCACGGCCGTGATCGCCCCCGCCCCCGTGATCACTCCGGCCCCCGTGTTCGCGCCGCCGACCTCGTTCCCATCCGCAACGACGTCAGCCGGTTTTACGGTGCCGGCCGCGTCGGTGCGCGCATCGAGCGTGTCGCCCCTTGGCGGCACCGCGCCCGCACCCGCGAGCTTCCCGCCGATGCCCGTCGCTGAACCGCGCGCGCTATCCGAACTCGACGCGCGCTCCATCTCCGCGTGGTTCGGCGACCATCAGGTGCTCCTCGATGTCTCGCTCACGATGCCTCCGGGGCAGGTCACGGCGCTCATCGGCCCCTCGGGCTGCGGCAAGTCGACGTTCCTGCGCATCCTCAACCGCATGCACGAGCTCGTGCCATCGGCATCCCTCGCCGGTGAGGTGCGACTCGACGGCGACGACATCTACGACCCGAGCCACCGGCTCATCGATGCGCGCAAGCACATCGGCATGGTCTTCCAGAAGCCGAACCCGTTCCCGGCCATGTCGATCTACGACAACGTCATCGCCGGGTTGAAGCTCACCGGACGTCGGGCAGGCCGCGACGAGAAGGACCACCTCGTCGAAACCTCCCTGCACAGCGCCGGCCTGTGGAAAGAGGTCAAAGACCGTCTGCGCGCTCCCGGCGGCGGGCTGTCGGGCGGCCAGCAGCAGCGCCTTTGCATCGCGCGGTCGCTGGCGATCCGGCCCAAGGTCCTGCTCATGGACGAGCCCTGCTCCGCCCTCGATCCCACCTCGACGCGCGTCATCGAGGAGACGATGGGCGAACTGCAGAAGGAGCTCACGATCGTCATCGTCACGCACAACATGCAGCAGGCGCAGCGCGTCTCGCAGCAGTGCGCCTTCTTCCTGGCATCCCAGGGGCAGCCGGGCCACATCGTCGAGCACGGCGACACCGAGGCCATGTTCGACTCGCCCCTCGACCCCCGCACCTACGACTACGTCAACGGACGATTCGGGTAAACGTCCACCGCGCCCTACCCCCGCGTTCGCGCCCGTGCCCGGGTCACGCTCGACAGCGTCGCGCGCACCGGCTGACCGACGTAGATGCCGAGGGAAGCGCCCACGGCCAGGGCGATGCCGATCGTCGCGGCTCCGGCGAGCGTCGTGACGCCCGTCATGAGCACGGCCGCGTCCTCGCCCGACTCGACGATGCCGAGCAGGCCGCGGAACACCGCGGCACCGGGAACGAGCGGAAGGATCGCCGCGGTGGTGATCGCGACGGAGGGGACGTGCAACCGGTAGGCCACGACGATCCCCGCGAAGCTGCCGATGAAGGCGCCCACGCCGCTGGCGGCGGCCACCTCGAAGCCCAGGGCGGTCGCACCGACGTACCCGGCCCACGCGACCAGGCTGAGGGCGGCGCTGACCGCGATGATCCTGCCGCCCGCGCCGTTGTACACGGCCACCGCGACGGCGATCACCGCGGCACCGACGAACTGCACGGTGAGGGGGCCGAGCGGCAGCGCGTTCGACGGCGGCGACATACCCAGTCCGACGACGCGCACCGTCTCGAGGCCCGCCAGGATCCCGAGCACGACACCCAGGGTCTGCGTGGTGAGTTCCAAGATCCGTCCGGTGGCGGTCAGTGCGAAGCCGTCGATGGCGTCCTGCGCCGCGCCCACCACGGTGAGTCCCGCGAGCATGAGCACGATTCCGGATGCCACGATCACCGACGGCCGGATGTCGACGGCGGCGTCGAGGCCGGTGTACCGCAGCAGCGGCGAGAGCGCGGCGACGACGGTCAAGACGAATCCGCCGGCGATCTGGGCGAAGAAGTACGGGATGCGGGCGCGCGCCATCACGTGCTGGGTCGTGGCGGCCAGTGCCGCCGCGATGAACGACAGCACCAGCGCGAGCCAGTTGGCACCGAACATGATCGCGACACCGGCGGCCAGCGATGCCTGCGAGACGATCACGATCGCGGGGCGGTAGCGGAAGGGCAGTCGCCGGATCGCGCGGCAGCGGACGATCGCGTCGTCGAGGGCGAGTCCGTCGGCGACCTCGGTGACGAGGGCCTGCAGACGCTGCAGCTTGGCGTGGTCGGGTACGGACCCGCGCACCACGCGCAACAACGTGGTGGGGTGGTTCGCCCCCGGCCGGCTGTGCGCGATGGTGATGGAGTTGTACGTCACGTCCACGTGCACGGGATCGAGACCGTACGCCGCGCACACCCGCACGATCGTGAGCGTGACTTCGTTGGCGGGTGCGCCGACGACGAGCATCGTCTCGCCGATCCGGATGGCGAGGTCGAGGATGCGGGTGGCCAGTGCCTCGTCGATGACCGGGATCAGGGTCGTGTCGGGGGATGCCGAGTCGTCTGCGGACTGCGTGAGACGGCGCAGCGAAGACAGCCAGTGAGCAGGGGTGAGCGGCATGCGATCGCTCCAGGGGGGAGGGGGTGGAACGCGTCGATCCTATCCGCGGGCACCCGGGGGAACGCCCGGCGGCGGGCGCATGGCGGAGGCGGTATGCGTGCGCCTCTAGGATGTTCCAGGGCGCGGCACGAGCGCCGGCGTCGTGGCATCCCGACGCACGACCCCTCCGGGAGTTCTCCTCATGGCTCTGATCGTCCAGAAGTACGGCGGCTCGTCCGTCGCCGACGCCGAGAGCATCAAGCGGGTCGCCAAGCGCATCGTCGACACGCGTCGCGCCGGCCACGAGGTCGTCGTGGCGGTCAGCGCCATGGGTGACACCACCGACGAACTGCTCGACCTCGCGGGTCAGGTCGCTCCGATCCCCGCGCCGCGCGAGCTCGACATGTTGCTCTCCAGTGGCGAGCGCATCTCGATGGCGCTGCTGGCCATGGCGATCCACTCCATGGGTTTCGAGGCGCGGTCCTTCACCGGCAGCCAGGCGGGCATGATCACCGATGCCACGCACGGCGCCGCCCGCATCGTCGACGTCACGCCCGTGCGCCTGCGCGAGGCGCTCGACGAGGGCGCGATCGTCATCGTCGCCGGCTTCCAGGGTTTCAGCCGCGACACCCGCGACATCACGACCCTCGGCCGCGGCGGCTCCGACACCACCGCCGTCGCGCTCGCCGCGGCGCTGAAGGCGGATGTCTGCGAGATCTACAGCGACGTCGACGGCATCTTCACCGCCGACCCGCGCGTCGTGCCGCTCGCCCGCAAGCTCGAGCGCGTCGGCAGCGAAGAGATGCTGGAGCTGGCCGCCAACGGTGCGAAGGTGCTGTACATCCGCGCGGTCGAGTACGCACGCCGTCACGGGGTGCTCATCCACGCCCGGTCCACCTTCAGCCCGGGTGAGGGCACCTGGGTGCTCGACGCCTCGAAGACCTCCGCACTCGTCCCCGAAAGAGGAGCCATGGAAGAGCCCATCGTCGCCGGCGTCGCCACCGACCTCAGCCAGGCCAAGATCACCGTCATCGGCGTTCCCGACGTCCCCGGCAAAGCAGCCGACATCTTCAAGATCGTCGCCAAGTCCGGCGCGAACGTCGACATGATCGTGCAGAACGTCTCGGCCGCCGCGACCGCGCGCACCGACATCTCCTTCACGCTGCCCAAGACCGACGCGGCGACCGCACTGCGTGCCCTCGCCGGCGAGCAGTCCGAGGTCGGGTTCGAGAGCCTCGTGCACGACGACCAGATCGGCAAGCTCTCGGTCGTCGGTGCCGGCATGCGCACGCACTCGGGCGTCTCGGCGACGCTGTTCGAGGCGCTGAGCATGGCGGGCGTGAACATCGAGATGATCTCGACCTCCGAGATCCGCATCTCGGTCGTCGTGCGCGGCGTCGACCTCGCCGAGGCCGCGCGGCTGGTGCACACCGCCTACGGTCTGGACGGCGACGCCGAGGCCACGGTCCACGCCGGCAGCGGTCGCTGACTCCGGCTGTCGCCGCACCCGTCCGCCGTCCCACCCGACCGCCTCGCTGCGGACACAACTCGGGAGTTTCGCCACTGCCCGTCGTTCGAGCGGCGGAATCCCGCCGATCTGCGGCGGGGGAGTGACAGTTCTCCTGCGTCCGGACGCCACGGCCGTCGCCCACCGCCTCCGCGCGCTACCCTGACCCGACACGCCGCTCTCGCGGCATCCACCACCCGAACACCCGAGGACCACGCATGACCCGCATCTCCGATTCCGGAATCTCCCTCGCCGTCGTCGGCGCCACCGGCCAGGTCGGCACCGTCATGCTCGAGATCCTCGCCGAGCGCTCCTTCCCGATCCGCGAGCTCCGCCTGTTCGCCACCGCGCGCTCCGCCGGTACTTCGATCTCTTTCGGCGGGCAGTCCGTCGTCGTCGAGGACGTCGCAACGGCCGACCCCGCCGGCATCGATGTCGCGCTCTTCTCGGCCGGCGCCACCGGCAGCCGCGCGCACGCCCCCCGCTTCGCCGAGGCGGGCGCTCTCGTCATCGACAACTCCAGCGCCTGGCGCATGGATGCCGAGGTGCCCCTCGTCGTGAGCGAGGTCAACCCGCACGCGATCGACCAGGCCGTGAAGGGCATCGTCGCCAATCCCAACTGCACCACCATGGCCGCTATGCCCGTCCTCAAGGTGCTCGACACCGAGGCGGGCCTCGAGCGCCTCATCGTCAGCACCTACCAGGCCGTCTCCGGCTCCGGCCTCGCCGGGGCCCGGGAGCTGCTCGGGCAGGTCGAGGGAGTGCTCGCGCAGGGCGACGTGGAACGTCTCGTCCGCGACGGTTCGGCGCTCGACTTCCCCGCGCCCGAGAAGTACGTCGCACCCATCGCCTTCGACGTCATCCCCTTCGCGGGCAACCTCATCGACGACGGCCTGAACGAGACCGACGAAGAGAAGAAGCTGCGCAACGAGAGCCGCAAGATCCTCGAGTTGCCCGACCTCCGCGTCGCGGGCACGTGCGTCCGCGTCCCCGTCTTCACGGGCCACTCGCTCAGCATCAACGCCGAGTTCGCCCGCGACATCACGCCCGAGCGCGCCCGCGAGCTCCTCGCCGACGCCCCCGGCGTGCAGCTCGAAGAGGTGCCGACGCCGCTGCAGGCCGCCGGCACCGACCCCAGCTACGTCGGTCGCATCCGCGCGGATCAGTCCGCTCCCGAGGGCAAGGGTCTGGTGCTGTTCATCAGCAACGACAACCTGCGCAAGGGTGCGGCGCTCAACGCCGTGCAGATCGCCGAGATCGTCGCGCAGAAGCTGGTGGCCAGCGTCTGAATCCACGGCATCCGGATGCCGTGAACCCGGGGTTGTCTCGACATCGAACCGACCGATCTCTCGATGTCGAGACACCTCACGGCTCGCACCTAGAATCATCGAGTGACTGAAAACGTCGATGTTCTCCTCATCGGTGGCGGCATCATGTCCGCCACTCTCGGCACGCTGCTGAAGGATCTCCAGCCCGATCTCAAGATCGCGGTCCTGGAGCGTTTGAGCGATGTCGCACAGGAGAGCTCGAACGCCTGGAACAACGCCGGCACCGGTCACGCCGCACTGTGCGAGCTCAACTACACGCCCGAGAGCAAGGACGGCGTGATCGACCCCGCCAAGGCGGTCACGATCAACGAGCAGTTCCAGCAGAGCCGTCAGCTGTGGGCGTCCCTCGTGGCCGAGGGAGTGCTCGACGAACCGTCGACGTTCATCAACGCCACCCCGCACATGACGTTCGTGCGGGGCGAGAAAGACGTCGCCTTCCTCCGCAAGCGGTACGAGGTGCTCAAGCAGCAGCCGCTGTTCGCCGGCATCGAGTACAGCGAGGACTCCCGCGTCATCAACCAGTGGGCGCCGCTGCTCATGCAGAAGCGCCGCAAGGGCGAACCCTTCGCGGCCACGCGTGTGCCCGCCGGCACCGACGTCGACTTCGGCTCGCTGACGCGGCAGCTCTTCGCAAACCTCCGGGAGAAGGGAGTCGAGGTCGTCACCAATCACGACGTCAAGAAGCTGAAGAAGCAGAAGGACGGCACTTGGGAGGTCTCGTACCGCCATGTGATCGGCGGCACCCCGGGCTCGATCAACGCGAAGTTCGTCTTCGTCGGCGCGGGCGGCTGGGCGCTGAAGCTCCTTCAGCGTTCGGGCATCCCCGAGATCAAGGGCTACGGCGTCTTCCCCATCGGGGGGCAGTGGTTGAAGACCTCCAACCCCGACATCGTGTCGAAGCACCAGGCGAAGGTCTACTCGCAGGCCTCGGTCGGAGCCCCGCCCATGTCGGTGCCGCACCTCGACACGCGCGTCGTCGACGGCGAGTCGGCCCTGCTCTTCGGCCCGTTCGCCACCTTCAGTCCCAAGTTCTTGAAGAACGGCTCGATGCTCGACATCGTCACGCAGGTGCGCCCGCACAACATCGGGCCCATGCTCAAGGTCGCGGTCGACAACCCGAGCCTCATCAAGTACCTCGTCGGCGAACTGCTCAAGACCCACTCGAAGAAGGTCGACAGTCTCCGCGACTTCATGCCCACCGCCAAAGACGAGGACTGGGAGCTGCTCGACGCCGGTCAGCGCGCCCAGGTCATGAAGCGCGACAAGGACAAGGGCGGGGTGCTGCAGTTCGGCACGGAGGTCATCACCTCGGAAGACCGGTCGATCGCAGGGCTCCTCGGCGCCTCCCCGGGCGCCTCCACCGCCGTCTCGATCATGCTCGGTCTGATCAAGACCTGCTTCCCCGAGCGCATGCCCGCCTGGGAGCCGCGTCTGCGCGACCTCATCCCCAGCTACGGCGAGACGCTCAACACGCGTCCCGAGGTGGCTCGCAAAGAGTTGGATGCCACCGCTCGCGCGCTCGCGATCAACCCCTGAGGCCCGCGTGGCGAAGCTCTACTTCCGCTACGGGGCGATGAACTCGGGCAAGTCGACGGCCCTCCTGCAGGCGGCCTACAACTACGAGGAGCGCGGGCAGCGGGTGCTGCTCGCCAAGCCCGAGATCGACACCAAGGGTGCCGGGCAGATCGAGAGCCGTCTCGGGGTGACGCGTGCGGTCGACTTCCTCGTCGGCCCCGACGACGACCTCCGCGAGGTCTTCCAGGCGGCCGCGGGACACGCACCCGTGGCCTGCTTGCTCGTCGACGAGGCGCAGTTCTTCACCCCGGCGCAGGTCGACGACCTCCTGCGCGTCGCCGTGCTCGACGGCATCCCGGTGCTCGCCTACGGAATCCGCACCGACTTCCGCACCGAGGCCTTCCCGGGCTCCGCGCGCCTCCTCGAGATCGCCCACAGCCTCGAGGAGCTCAAGACCATCTGCCGGTGCGGTCGCAAGGCGATCTTCAACGCCCGTCTCGTCGGCGGTCGGTTCGTCTTCGACGGTGACCAGGTCGCCATCGACGAGGGGCAGATCCAGGGTGAGGTCACGTACGAATCCATGTGCGCGGTCTGCTACCTGCGCGAATCCGGCGGGCGGCTCGACGGCCGCTGACACGGAGGCCGTTTCGGTTCAGGCGTCGGCCGCGGGCGGTGTCGCCGGGGACCGATAGCCTGGGGGGTATGCGCGTACTCCTGGCCGGCGGTGCCGGTTACATCGGAACTCACACGGCCGTCGCTCTGCTCGAAGCCGGCCACGACGTCGTCCTTCTCGACGATCTCTCCGGGACGCACGCCGTCGCCGCCGATCGCGTCGAGAAGATCACCGGGAAGCCTGCGCCCCTCGTCGTCGGAGACGCCGCCGATGATGCGGTGGTCGCCCGCGTGTTCGACGAGCACGGTCCGATCGACGCGATCGTGCACCTGGCCGCGTTCAAGGCCGTCGGCGAGTCGACGCAGAAGCCGCTGGAGTACTACTCCAACAACCTCGACACTACGTTCGCGCTCCTGCGGGTCGGAATCGCCCGCGGCATCCGTTCGTTCGTCTTCTCCAGCACCGGCACCGTCTACTCCGATCCGGCCGACCTGCCGTTCACCGAGGAGTCGACTACGAGCGTCGACCTGTCGAACGCGTACAGCAAGTCCAAGCGCATGAACGAGGTCGTGCTCGCCGACGTGGCGCGCGTGAACCCCGAGCTGAACGTGACCGTGCTGCGCTACTTCAACCCGGTGGGCGCGCACCCGTCGGGTCTCATCGGCGAAGACCCGGCCGGCATCCCGAACAATCTCATGCCCTACGTCTCGCGCGTCGCGATCGGCACGCTCGATGAGATCGGCGTCTTCGGCGACGACTACGACACCCCCGATGGCACAGGCCTGCGGGACTACATCCACGTCGTCGACCTCGCCGAGGGGCATGTCGCGGCCCTCGAGCAGGCTCAGCCCGGGCACCAGGTGTTCAACCTCGGCACCGGCCGCCCGGTGAGCGTGCTGGAGCTCGTGGCCTCGTTCGAGAAGGCTGTCGGCCACGACCTGCCCAAGAAGATCCTCGACCGTCGTCCGGGCGACGTCGCAGCCACGTACTGCGACCCGACGAAGGCGGGCGAGGTGTTCGGGTGGCAGACGCGCCTCACGATCGATGACGCGTGCCGCGACTATTGGAACTGGCAGACCACCAACCCCGCCGGTTACGCCACGACCGCCGACGCCTGATCCTCCGCGCGGAGGGTCGTGTGGCTCGACCACAGCGGGACGAACGGGGGATGCCATGACGAGCAGCGCACCACGCGCGTGGCAGGTCGTCCTCGAACGCATCGAGAGCGACCTCCGCGAGGGTCGTCTCACGCCGGGCGATCGCCTGACCCCCGAGCGAGAATTGGCGACGCAACTCGGTGTCGGCCGTTCCAGCGTCCGCGAAGCCATTCGCGTGCTCGAAGTGCTGGGCGTCGTGCGCACCGCGACCGGTTCGGGCCCCTCCGCCGGCGCGATGATCGTCACCACCCCGCGTGGTGGTCTGGCCGCCTTCCTGCGGCTGCAGGTGGCCGCCAACGGCTTCCCTCTCGCCGACGTCGTCCGCACGCGCATCGTGCTCGAGTGCGATGTCGCGGAACGTCTCGCGTCGACGGATGCCGACCTCACCGACGTCCACGACGTGCTCGACGCGATGGATGCCGACGACCTCGACCCTGCAGAATTCCTCGCCCTCGACGCGCGCTTCCATCAGGCTCTGGCCGAGGTGTCGGGCAACGCGGTGGTCTCGGCCATGATGGCGGGGTTGCGCAGCTCGATCGAGGCCTACACGCGAGCCGGCGCCGCTCGTCTCGACGCGTGGCCGCGCGTCGTCGATCGTCTGCGCCGCGAGCATCGGCACATCGTCGATGCGGTGTCGCGCGGCGAGGCCGACGAGGCGCGGGACGCCGTTCGGGCCCACATCACCGACTACTACACCGACGTTGCCGAGGCGCTGCGCGCCGCCGATGCGGTGCCCGACGCCGCGCCCACCGCCTGAGGAGCACCCCGTGAACGATCGACCCGCGCGTCCGCCGCGCCCCCAGCACGTGCTGCACGTCGTCGCGACGGAGCGGCTGAGTCCGCACCTCGTGCGTATCTGCGCCCGGGGCGAGGACCTCGCCGCTTTCCGCGAGAGCCCCCACACCGACAAGTACGTGAAGATCACGTTCACCAAGCCCGAGCTCGGGCTCGAACCGCCCTACGATCTCGCCGTGCTGCGCGAGACCCTTCCCGCGGAGGACCTCCCCGTGACCCGGACGTACACGGTCCGCGCGGTGGACGGCGATCAGCTCACCATCGATTTCGTCGTGCACGGAGACGAGGGACTCGCCGGCCCCTGGGCCGCGCGCGCACAGGCGGGCGACCGTCTGGTGGTGTCCTCGCCCGGCGGCGGATACGCCCCCGACCCCGCCGCGGACTGGCACCTGTTCGTCGGCGACGAGTCGGCGATCCCCGCCGTCGCGGCGGCTCTCGAGGCCCTGGCGCCGGATGCCACCGGCGTGGCGTTCCTCGAAGTGCAGACCGCCGACGAGCAGCTCGACCTCGCGGCCCCGGCCGGCGTGCGCATCGAGTGGGTGCATCGCGGCGGAGCTGAGGCCGGGTCCACTCCGGTGCTGGCCGAGGCGGTGGGCGCGTGGCATCCGCTCGCGGGGCGAGGTCAGGTCTTCGCCCACGGGGAGCGCGAGAGCATGAAGGCTCTGCGCGACATCGTCTTCGGTCGCTGGGGGCTGGCACGCGACCAGGTGTCGCTGTCGGGGTACTGGGCCTACGGCCGCACGGAAGACCGCTTCCAAGCCGAGAAGCGCGAGCCGATCGGACAGATCCTCTGAGGTCGCCGCGGCGACCTCGGGTTCGCTGAGCCGCTGGGTGGCGAGGTCGTCGGGGCTGGCTCTCCTTGCACCTCGGCCGCGAGGCGGTCGGGCGGGGGAGCGCCGTCGCCGAGCTTCGACGGCGAGGTCGCTGAGCTCGTCGAAGCGGCCGGGACCCCCGTCGCGCCGCCGGGACCCCCGTCGTGCCGCCGGGTGCGTTGCCCGTCGCTCAGACCGCGGCGCGCTCCGGCAGGGTCGGCAGCAGCTTCTCCAGGAACGCGGCGGTGTCTTCCCAGCCGTGCACGGCCTGGCATTCGACGCCCATGGCGAGGACGGGGTAGTCGTTGCCGTCGGGGTCGAGGCGGTCGCCCACGAAGAGCATGTCGTCGAGGGGGATGCCCGTGGCCTCGACGAGCTTGTTCATGCCGTACGCCTTGTCGATGCCGCGGTGGGTGATGTCGACCGACGTCGACCCGCCGGAGCGTACCTCGAGGTCGGGGATGCGGGCGGCGACGGCCTCACGCAGGCTGTTCTTCTTCTCGCCGGTGGGGTCCCATGCCATCTTGGCGTCGAGCGGCGCGGACTGGCCGAGGGCCGAGAAGGTGATCTGCGAGCCGCGGTCTTCGAGGATGTCGCCCCAGGGCTCGGCCTCCCACAGGCCCAGTCGCTCGGCTTCTTCGCGGACGGCCGACAGCGCGCGCTGCTTCTCGTCGTCGGTCAGGGAGTGGGCGTAGACCGTTTGGATGCCCTCGGTGGTCAGGCGGTAGTACTGCGTGCCGCAGGTGGGCATGAGGTGGAAGTGCGCGAGTAGCGAGGGATCCGCGTGCGGCAGGCGCTCGACGACCTGGGTGCGGAACTGCTGGAGCTGGCCGCCCGAGATGATGGCGACCTCGACGCGCTCCGCGAGGGCGAGCAACAGGTCGCCGATGCGGGGGTCGATGGCCGACTTCGACGGGGCGAGGGTGTCGTCGAGGTCGAAGGCGACGAGGCGGGGCGAGGCGTCGGACACGATTCTCCTGGAGGTCTCGGGGTCGCGGTGATCAACGCCCTTCGGGGCGTACACGGCGGAGCCGCAGACGGCCCCACCACGATTCTACGGGGGGCATTCCGCCGCTCCGGTCGGGTGAATTTCGGACGACCGAGGGTGAGGCTGGCTGGCATGGCGTCCGCCGACGGCCGCGATGCGTACGGCGATGATCGTCCGCGGGAGGGCCCGCCGTCCTCGTTGAGGCCCACCGGTCCATATCGACGGATCGGCTGCTCATGCAAGAGAGCCCCCCACGATTCGTGGGAGGCTCTCTGTCGCCGCATCTCCGTTACCCGCCCGAGGAGCGGGGCGAGATGCCTGTATTGGTCGGGGTGACAGGATTTGAACCTGCGGCCTCGTCGTCCCGAACGACGCGCGCTACCAAGCTGCGCCACACCCCGTGAGCAACTTGAAAAGTCTACCCTGTTCCGACCGCTGCTCCGAACCAGAGCGGAGGCTCGGGCGCGTCGTGGGTGTTCACGACGCTCTGATCGAGGTCTCACCCGCCGAGGCGATGACCGTTCGCGGCCGTCCTTGCCCAGGGTGACGAGGACGACCGCGAACGCGGAGCGATCGGCATGGTCGGTACCGTCGCCCGCGGTGGTGAGGGGGCCACCGGCGAAAACCAGGTCGCCCGAAACCGATCAGGCGCCTGAGGCGGTCAGATGCGCGGCGTGAACCGACGTCGGGCCACGCTCCAGGCGATCACCCCGAGCCCGATCACCGCGGCGGCCGCCCCGCCCACGCCACCCAGCGATGCCGCGGACATTCCCGTCATCGCCAGCGCCGCGGGGGCGGCGGGCACGGACGGCGCCGGAGCCGGTGGGGCCGTCGTCGCGGGTGGAGGCGTGGCAGAAGGCCGGGGATCGCTCGGGGGAGGCGTGGGCGCGAGCTGCTCGGTCTGCGCGGGGGAGGCGAAGCGCTCTTGCCAGAGGTAGTCACCGGGCAGATGTGCGAGGGCGTCGGCATCCTGATCCGCTCGGTCGACGCGCCACACGGCTGTGTAGACACCCGGTCCGGGCAGGCGCTCCGACACCACCTCGTAGGCGCCGGCGCCGGTGCCCGGGTCCGTTCGCAGGTCGAGTTGCATCACGGGGTCGAGGTTCGACGGGATCTCTGCCGACTCGGCCGGATAGGCGCCCGTCCGGTACACGTCGGCGGTGGCGGTGATCACGACGAACGAACCGTCGGCATGGCGTGGCCAGACGCCGTCGACGGTCGACACGGTGACGCGATCGATGAAACGACCGTCTTCGATGCGCGCGGTCGTTTCGATTCGGGGGGAGAAACGCACGAGACGGGGCGACGCGTCCACGGCCGACAACGTGAACGTCGTCGGGTCGGCGGGCCCGGCCGATTCCTGCTGACCAGGTGTAGAGAAGTAGCGGATCGCAGCGGAGCGGACGGAGAAGGTCCCCGACACTCGGACACTGTACGGACGCCCGTCGTCGGACGAGGACACCGGCGCGATGATGTCGTAACTCTGCCCGGCTTTCACATCCGCTCGATCACCTCGACCGGTGTCGGCGAAGACGGCGTTCTCGAGGTGCAGGGTGCCCGTCGCGGAGGGGTCTACGTCGGCGATCACGGTGCCGCGGGTCGGGTCGTCGTCGCGCGTCGTCAGCGTAAGCGCGCCTCCGACGCGCGGAACCGCGATGCTCTCGGCCTCGGCAAGGTAATGCACGGCCCGCTCCTGCACGGCCGCGCTGTTCTCGGGGCTGGCGCGACGCATGATGTAGTCGATCGCCTCGGGGAAGCTGTCGCCCGTGTAGCCCCACGAGTGCAGTGTCGTGTCGCGGTCGACGATGGCCTTGACCGCCCACCCGACACCAGCCGCCTGGACGGGATCGCCGGTCTGGCCGTAGGTGGTGACGAGGTGGTTGATCGACACCAGCTGCTGAGGAGTCAGGCCATTGACGTCGAACGAGACGCCGTGATCGGTGGTCGTGTCCGTGGCGACGGGGAGTCCGGGATGGATGCAGTACGTGTGCACATCGCCCACGCGCATCGAGCCGTGCCAGCCCGTGCGAGAAAGCGGTGCCCACGTGCCGAACCCGGTGCCGCGATCGGCGGCCTGTGCGGCCGGGGCCAAGCCGAGACCGCCGAGCAGCGCCGCGATGACGGTGAGCGCGGCCAGAGTTCGTCGATGTGACGGAGGAGGGTGGTGCATGCGAGGAGTCCCTTCGGTCGAGGAGACTCGATCGTCCGCCACCTCGCATGCGCGGAAACGGCGCAAGGGGCCGATCCGTGAATGGATCAGCCCCTTGACCGGGTGGGGAGGATGCGTCAGCGAGGCAGCAGCGTCAGAAGCGTCGCCTCGGGGCGGCACCCGAACCGCACGGGCGCGTAGATCGAATGGCCCAGACCCGCGCTTACGTTCAGCGGAACCGCGCGTCCGTCGTGCGTCCACTCGCTCAAACCTCGGGCCTGGTCGAGCGGGATGTCGCAATTGGAGACGAGCGCCTTCCGGCTGAAAGGCACGCGCACCTGTCCGCCGTGGGTGTGGCCCGCCAGCATCACGTCGGCGCCGAAGTCGGTGAAGGTGTCCAGGGTGCGCCGGTAGGGCGCGTGCATCACGCCGAGAGTGAGGTCAGCGGCATCCAGGGTCTCGACGACGGGCGGAATCAGCTCGGGGTGGTCCCAGCCGCGATGGCCGTCGTTCACACCGAAGGCGGTCACTCTCAGACCCTTGATCTCCAACGACACGGCCGTGTCGTCGAGGATGCTCCACCCGAGGTCGTCGGTGAAGAACCGATCGAGTGCGTCGACGTCGAGATGCTTGTGCGCCGGCAGATGCCCCGACGGACCGAGGAAGTAGCGCAGCGGATTACGGGGAGCAGGCTCTTGATAGTCGTTCGAGCCGTGCACCACGAGCCCCGGAATTCCGCGCAGGGGGGAGAACGCCGTGCGGATGCCGGTCAGCCCGTCACGGTGCCCGAGGTTGTCACCGGTGTTGACGACGAGGTCGGGGGACAGCTCCGCCAGGCGCGCCATCCACTCCTGCTTGCGGTGCTGCCACGGCGCCATGTGAGCGTCGGAGACGTGGAGCACACGGAGAGGCTCCGCGCCCTTCGGCAGCACCCGAAGCGCGTGGTAGCGCACCGTGAAGAGGTATCGCTCGATACCCACGCCCCAGACGGTGGCCCCGACAGCCGCCGCCCCCGCGACCCCGAGGGGTGCGAGGGCGGCGGTCACCACGGGGCGCGTCACGGGCAGGCTTTCGCCACGACCGACAAAGCGACCGTCGTGCTCTTGTTCGCATCGGCGCCACCGGCCGGGCTGGTGCTGACGACCTGACCCTCAGCCGGAGCGTTGGCATCCGCCTGGCACGAACCGATCGAGACGTTGCCGTATCCCGCACCCGCGAGAGCCGCGCGGGCGGCGTTCACCGTCTGCCCGTCGACGTTCGGAACCGTCCCGCTCTGGCCGTTGCCGGGGTTGATGGTGATGGTCGAGCCGGCCGGGGCGGAACCCCCGTTGGGGCTCTGTGCGGCGACGGTGTCGGCTCCAGACGCGGAGTCGACGGGGTCGCCGACGGTGACGCGGAATCCCGCGCCGGTCAGGGTCGAGCGAGCGCTGTCGATGCTCTGGCCCACGACGTTGGGCAGGTCGCGCTGCTGCGTGCGCAGGAGGTTCGACACGGGGTCCGGGAAACGGTCGCCGCCGTAGAACTCGTTGGCGGCACTCTGGATGTCACGGGCGAGGACGTAGCGCATGCTGCTCAGCTGGTTGCCCTTGGCATACTCGCCGAACAGGTCCTTGTCGCCGTCCGAGTTGCCGACCCAGACAGCCGTCGTCGCGTTGGTCGACGACTCGATCATCCAGGTCTGGAAGCCTTCGTGCGTACCCGTCTTGCCCATCACCGGGGTACCGTCGTCGGGGTTGGCGTCCACACCTGTTCCGCCGCGCTGCATGACACCCTGGAGGGCGTACGCGGTCGTCGCGGCGATCTCGGGGGTGAGCACCGCTTCGCACGTGCGCTCCGGGATCGGGCGCTCTTCACCGTCGGCGGTGGTGACCTTGTCGATGACCTTCGGCTGGCAGCGCGTGCCGCCGTTCGCGACCGTCGCGAAGGCGCCGGCCATGGCCAGGGGCGAGACGTTGTCGCTGCCGATCACCTCGTTGGCGTTCTCCATCTTGATCTCGTCGCCGGTCCCCTTCGTCACGCCGAGCTTCTTCACGACCTTGGCGATGTCGCAGAGGTCGAGCTCCGCCGCCATGGCGAGGTAGCCGGTGTTCAGGGAGTCACGCGTGAACATCATCGGCGTCCCGACGTAGCCCTGGTTGCGGGCGAAGTTGTTGATGGTCGTGTTCTCCTGGTTCACCCAGTTGCCGGAACACGAGTTGGTCATGTTCGGCACCGGTCGCAGGCGACCGTTGAGTGTCTCGTTGAGCGAGTGGCCCTTCTCGAGCCAGTCGACGAGTGTGAAGAGCTTGAAGGTCGATCCGACGGGGAAGCCGATCGATCCGCCGTTGGTGGAGTCACCGGCGAACACGATGGAGCTGTACGACGGGTCGGAGTCGGCGAGATCGCGGTCCTGCGTGAACTTGGTGTTCTGCGCGATGGCGAGCACACGCCCCGACTTGGCCTCGAGACTGACGGCGGTCGAACCGAACCTCATCCCGTCGATGCTCTCCGGGGTGTTCTCGTTCATCGTGTTCTGCGCGGCATCCTGCATGCGCCAGTCCAGCGTGGTCTGGATCGTCAGGCCGTCCTGGCGGAGGGCGCGCACGCGGTCATCCGTCTCGGCGCCGAAGGCCGGGTCGTTCAGGATCGTCGACACCACGTACTGACAGAAGTACGGCGCGCCCGACGAGCCGCAGCCCTGCTGGGTTTCGGAGACCTTGGGCGTGATCGGTTCGACGGCGAACTGCACGTACTGCTCGTGCGTGATCTTGCCGTCGGCCTCCATGCGGCTCAGCACGTACAACTGACGACCCTTGGTCTCGCTGTAGCCGTCGGCTGCTGCGAGGAGCTGCTCCTGCGTGATCTCGCCGTTGTCACGAAGCGTGTACAGAGCCTGGATGGTGCTCTGCTCGACGTCGTCGATGGACCCGTCGGGCTGCTTGTTGTAGGTCGTGCCGTCGTCCCAGACGATGGAACCTTCCGGCTTGTCGACGCGGAAGCGGTTCGGGTTCTGCACCATGCCGGCAAGGACCGCTGCCTGGCCGATGTTCAACTGCGAGGCCGACACGTCGAAGTAGCGCTTGGCCGCGGCGTCGATGCCGTAGGTCACCCCGCCGAAGTTGGCGATGTTGAGGTAGCCCAGAAGAATCTGGTCCTTCGAGTACTCCTTCTCGAGCTGGATGGCGTAGCGCATCTCCTGCAGCTTGCGCTGGTAGCCTTCGGCACCCTCGGCCTGGACAGCGGCGGAAGCGCAGTTCTGCAGGACTTCGTCGCGGGTCTGGCCGATGGGGTCGGCGTCGGTGGGCTCGACGGCCTTCGCGTCGCGCTCGCAGCGCTGTACCAGCACGTTCTTGACGTACTGCTGGCTGATCGACGATCCACCCTGCGTCTCGCCGCTGGCCGCGTTGTTGAGCAGCGCACGTGTGGTGCCGATCAGATCGACACCGCCGTGCTGGTAGTAGCGGGGGTCTTCCGACGACAGGACAGCGTCGTACATGACGGGCGCGACCTGCTCGAAGGTGACGGGGGAGCGGTTCTGGTCGTAGAACTTCGCCAGGACCCGGTCGCCGGCCATCAGCGTCGTCGGCTGCATGAGCTCGTCGGGCTGCAGGTAGCTGGGCATCTTGTCGAAGATCGAGATGGCGCTGGAGGCAGCGGCACCGGAGACGGCGATGGCCGGCGTGACGGCTGCGGTGACCAGGAGTCCGGCGACCGCGCTGAGTCCGACGAGGCCCAGGATGCCGCCGAGGGCACCGCTAGCCGTACGTTTGTTCTCGGGCATAGGCTTGATGCTAAGCGACGTTGCTGGGCGATGCCTTGAAGGCGTGCGCTCGCGTGCGTACGCCATTCGTCCCCGCGCGCACGCGAATGCTGCGCGCTCCGAGCCATCGCCGGGAGCCCGACATGACCACGTGGGAATACCTCACCACTCCGCTGCTGATCCACAACACCGCGGCCATCCTCAACAACTGGGGAAAGCAGGGGTGGGAGCTCGTCCAGGTGGTGCCCGGCCCCGAGGGGGGACTCGTGGCGTACTTCAAGCGCCCGACCGGCGGGGGCTCGGCCAATGCCGGGCTCGGCGCAGCGGAGGCCGCGGCGCGTCAGTTCGAGGGACAGTGATGAGCGTCTCGGAGCGCCTGAGCGCACTCGGCGTCGACCTTCCGGGGGTCGTTCCCCCGGTCGCCGCCTACATCCCGGCGAAGCGCCATGGCGACCTGGTCTACACCTCGGGCCAGTTGCCGATGGTGAACGGCGCCCTTCCGGCCATCGGCAAGGTCGGGGAGTCCGAGGGGCTCGTCGACCCCGCTGACGCCAAGACCTTCGCTCGCCAATGTGCGCTCAACGCCATCGCGGCGGCGGCGGCGGTCGTCGGCGGTGTCGACAACCTGACCGGTGTGCTCAAGCTCACCGGCTTCGTGGCATCCGTTCCGGAGTTCACGGGGCAGCCGGGGGTCATCAACGGCGCGAGCGAGTTGTTCGGCGAGGTGTTCGGTGAGTCCGGTGCGCACGCACGCTCTGCCGTCGGCGTGCCCGTCCTGCCGCTGGACAGCCCGGTCGAGGTCGAGGTCGTCTTCACCGTCGCCTGATGAACGCCCGCTTCAGCCCCGAAGCGAAAGCGTAACCTAGCGTGTCTTTTCGGTTTTCAGAATATGCCCATCGAATGATTAGGGTATTTACGGGGACGCGCATTTGCGCTCGCCGCCCACCGTGCCGTGGGAGGCACATTCTTTAGGGGAATACGGGGAAACATGAAGAAGACGACGAAAATCTGGGCTGCTGGCGCGACCGCGCTCGCCCTCGCTGTCGGCGCGGGGATCAGCGTTCCCGCCGCCTACGCGGCCGACATCACGGGTGATGTGCGGGTCACGCTGGACTTCACCACGCCCAACGAGGTCGACGTCGCGGTCTGGGCGAAGAACACCTCGGCTGTCACCGCTTACGGCTCGGCGACGGTCGCCCAGACCAACGGGTGGGTCGAGACCTTCAGCGAGAAGCGCTTCGCGCCCGGTGAGACGTGGACCTGGTCGGCGTCATTCGACGGGTACGACTGCAGCGACCTCAACACCACCGCGGGTGTCGCGTTCGGTTCCTCCTCGCGCGGCGGCGACCCCGAGTGGACCTCGGGCGTCATCACCGCGTGGGACTCGCGTGTCACCGTGATCGGTTGCGACCTGCCGCCGACCCCGACGCCCACGCCGACCGCGTCGCCCACCGCCACGCCGACCGCGTCGCCCACCGCCACGCCGACCGCATCGCCCACGGCCACGCCGACGGCTACGCCGACCGCGTCGCCCACGGCCACGCCGACCGCGTCGCCCACGGCCACGCCGACGGCTACGCCCACCGCCGCACCGACGGCGACGGCCACCGCGACCGCGGTGCCCGTCCCGGCCAACAACGCTCAGTCCGGTAAGGGCTCGCTGGCGACGACCGGTATGTCCGGCGCCGCCCTGCTGCCCATCGCGCTGATCGCAGCGGGTGTCCTCGCCATCGGCGCAGTGATCCTGCTCGTTCGCCGTCGTCGCTCGGCCTGATGACAACGAGACGGGGCCGTTCATTGAACGGCCCCGTCTTCGTCTCCGCGGGCGCTGAGACCACGCGGGCTCGTCGTTCATGAATGCCGGAACCGACCGGCATCCGTGAACGACGACGTCATTTCACCTGGGCGCTGATCACGCTCATCACGGCGGTGTCGGCCAGGGTCGTCGTGTCGCCGACCTCGCGGCCCTCCGCCACGTCGCGCAGCAGGCGGCGCATGATCTTGCCCGACCGCGTCTTGGGCAGTTCGCCGACGATGTAGACGTCTCGCGGACGCGCGATGGGTCCGATCTGCTCGCCGACCCACCTGCGCAGCTCGTCGCCGAGGCCGTCGACCGGCTTCTGCTTCAGGTAGCGGCTCTTGATGATGACGAAGGCGACGACGGCTTGGCCGGTCGTCTCGTCGGAGGCGCCCACCACAGCCGCTTCGGCGACGCCCTCGTGCCCCACCAGGGCCGATTCGATCTCGGCGGTCGACAAACGGTGGCCGGAGACGTTCATGACGTCGTCCACGCGCCCGAGCAGCCAGACGTCGCCGTCCTCGTCGAGACGAGCACCATCGCCGGCGAAGTAGTAGCCCTTGTCGGCGAACTTCTCCCAGTACGTCTCGCGGTAGCGATCGGGGTCGCCCCAGATGCCGCGCAGCATGCTGGGCCACGGCTCGGTCACCACGAGCAGACCACCGCTGCCGTTTCCGACGGGGTCGCCGTTGTCGTCGACGACCGCGATCGACACGCCGGGGATCGGCACCTGAGCGGATCCGGGCTTGGTCTCGGTCACCCCCGGCAGGGCGGAGATCATGATGGCCCCGGTCTCGGTCTGCCACCACGTGTCGACGATCGGCGTCTCGTCGCCGCCGATGATCTCGCGGTACCAGACCCACGCTTCGGGGTTGATCGGTTCGCCGACGGATCCGAGCAGACGCAGCGACGACAGATCGAACCCCTGGGGCACGTCACGGCCGATCTTCATGAACGAGCGGATGGCCGTCGGCGCCGTGTAGAAGACGGTCACGCCGTGCTTCTCGATCAGCTCCCACCAGCGACCCGGGTGCGGTGTGTCGGGCGTGCCCTCGTACAGCAGCTGAGTGGCTCCGTTGGCGAGGGGACCGTAGGTGACGTAGGTGTGGCCGGTGACCCAGCCGATGTCGGCCGTGCACCAGTACACGTCCGTCTCGGGGTGCACGTCGTGCACGACGCGGTTGGTGAACGCCGCCTGCGTGAGGTAGCCGCCCGAGGTGTGCAGGATGCCCTTCGGCTTCCCCGTGGTGCCGGAGGTGTAGAGGATGAACAGCGGCGTCTCGGCGGGGAAGGCCTGCGCCTCGTGCTCCGTGGACGCCTGCGGGACCACGTCGTGCCACCACAGGTCGCGTTCGTCGGTCCACTCCACGTCGTTCTCGCCGCGCTTGACGACGATCACGTGCTCGACGGTCTCCTGGATGCCGGAGCCGTTCCGGTCGGCGAGAGCCTGATCGACCGCGGGCTTGAGGGGTGAGACCTTGCCCTTGCGCCAGCCGCCGTCGGCGGTGATGACGATCTTCGCGCCGGCGTCGTCGATGCGGGAGCGGAGGCTGTCGGCGGAGAAGCCCCCGAAGACGACGGAGTGCACCGCGCCGATCCGGGCGATGGCCAGCATCGAGGTGATCGCCTCGGGGATCATGGGCAGATAGAGGGCCACGCGATCACCCCTCTCGACACCGAGGTCGGTAAGGACGTTCGCGAGGCGCTTGACCTCGTCGGTGAGCTCGGCGTAGGTGACGTTGCGCTGATCGCCGGGCTCGCCCTCCCACCGGAGGGCGATGCGGTCGCCGTTGCCCGCTTCGACGTGCCGGTCGAGGCAGTTGTAGGCGACGTTCAGCTCCCCATCCGCGAACCATTCGGCGAAGGGCGGGTTCGTCCAGTCCAAGACTTGCGTGAAGGGCGTGTGCCAGTGCAGCTCGCGTGCCTGTTCGGCCCAGAACCCCTCACGGTCGGCGGCGGCCCGCTCGTACAGGGCGTTGCCGCCCACGGCTTGCTCGGCGAATGCGGCCGACGGGGGAAACCGCCGGGACTCGGAGAGGAGATGGTCGATCTGGCTGCTCATCGCGGCGCTCCTTCGCGTTCACGTGACGCCCGCGTCAGCGCGCGGAGTCATCATCCCGGTCACGCTAGCGACCCCCTCCGACGCGGGCCACCTCCGATAGTTGGCATCTCGATTTACGCGAAACAAGTGATATATCGCGATGGATGGGTGAGTCGGAGTTGATGTGAGCTTTTCGGCACGCGTAATCTATAAGTGCCCGAACATCGCTTCCGGCATTTGCGTCCGGGGGGAGCCCCCCAATATTCCTCCGGCGCATGGCGGCATCCCTCGCCCCCCACTGACGGGATGCCGCCCCCTCCCTCTTCGCTCAGGCCCCTTCGGGTCGCGCGGTCGCCGACGACCGTGTTCCGACGTCTCTCCACAGGCCACGAATCGGCTCGGCCGTCCACGGATCGCATGTTCGTGCCGACGGGTGGCCGCGCACCCTTCCTACAGTCGTCGGCATGTCCTCGCTCGCTCCCTCCCGGCCGATCACCGCCGACCCCGCCTCCGCCGCCTGGCAGGATCCGGCGTTGAGGTTCCTCCGCCCGTTCCTCGACGATCCGGACGTCACCGACCTCTTCATCAACGGCGAGAGAGGACTCTTCGTCGACCGTGGTGACGGCGCTGAACGCGTGGCCTCGTGGCGCGCGAGCGAGGCCGAGGTGCGTCGCGTCGCGGTCCGCCTGATCGCGCTGGGCGGGCGCCATCTCGATGACGCCTCCCCGTGCGTCGACGTGCGACTCGATCGCGGGGTGAGGATCCATGCCGTCCTGGCCCCCGTTGCCGCGAGCGGGACGACGCTGTCGGTGCGCGTTCCCCGCTGGGATGCGCCGGATCTCTCCGACCTCGAACGGCGAGGCATGCTGTCCGCTCCCCAGCGAGACCGATTGGAAGTCCTGGTGGACCGCCGCGAGAACGTCCTCATCACCGGGGCCACGGGGGCGGGCAAGACCACGCTGCTCTCCGCCCTGCTCTCGTGTGTGCCGTCGACGCAGCGCATCATCGCGGTCGAAGAGGTGACCGAACTGCGGCCGAACCACCCCCACCACGTCGCCCTCGAGGCCCGTCAGCCCAACATCGAAGGCGCCGGAGGGATCCCTCTGGCCCGTCTCGTCCGCGAGGCGCTGCGAATGCGTCCCGACCGCTTGGTCGTCGGCGAATGCCGCGGCGAGGAGCTCCGGGAATTGCTCATGGCGTTGAACACCGGACACGACGGCGGCGCCGGCACCCTGCACGCCAGCGGTCTGCTCGACGTCGCGGCGCGGCTGGAAGCGCTCGGCGCACTGGCGGGGATGGATGCCGCGACCACGGCGCGACAGACCGCGAGCGCCATCGGTGCGGTCATTCACGTCGAGAGGATCGCGGGGCGACGGCAGGTGACCGGCTGGGGGCGGCCCGTAGTGCATGACGGGCGGATCGCCATCCAACCCGTGCGGTGGACATGAGATTCCTCCTGCGGCGTCGCCCGATCGCGGATCCGGCCGATGCGATCGAGACGGTCCTGAGACTCGCGGTCCTTCTCTCGGCCGGTTTGCCGGCGGTCAAGGCCTGGGCGCATCTCGCCGACGACGGTGACCCCATCGCGCTCTCGGCTGCGCGGGCCGCCGCGGCGGGCGACGATGTCGGATCCGTTCTCGCAGGGGCCGGAGGCTCGTGGGCAGATGTGGCGGCGGTGTGGACCGTGGCGGTCGAGACGGGCGCGCCGCTCGCCGGCACGCTGCGAACGGTCAGCGAATCCCTTCGCGACGCGGCCGAGGTCGCGGCCGACGTCCGCGTCGCCCTCGCAGAGCCCGCGGCCACGGCCCGGCTGTTGAGCTGGTTGCCTCTGCTCGGCGTCCCGATGGGGGCGGCTCTCGGGTTCGACTCCGTCGGCATCCTCTTCTCCGATGCGGTCGGAATGGTGTGCCTCGGAGCCGGTACGAGTCTTGTCGTGGTCTCCCATGCATGGTCGCGACGGCTCTCGCGTCGGGCCCGACCCCCCACGTCGGTGCCCGGCCTTCGTTCCGAGTTGTGGGCCGTCGCCCTCTCGGCCGGCGTCTCCGCCGACCGCGCTCGCTCGTTGGTGGACGCCGTGGCGCCTCGCCGTGCGCTCGACGAGCGGTCCGATGGTGCGACCGACACCGTCGAGTTCGCCCATCGGGCGGGTGTGCCCGCCGCGGAGTTGCTCCGCGCCGACGCCTGGCTCGCTCGACAGCGTGCCCGCACGGAGGGGCGCACCGCGGCGGCACGACTGTCGACGCGTCTGCTCCTCCCGCTCGGACTCTGCACGCTTCCGGCCTTCCTCTTCCTCGCCGTCGCGCCGATGATGCTCGGCATCCTGCGGGGCGCCACCGTGCCGTGATCGTCCTCCCCACCCCTCGCCCGACCTCGACACCTCTACCTCATCCCCACATCCAGGAGATTTCATGACCGTTCTCTTTTCCGCGCTCCGTTCGAACGACACCGGAGCCGCCTTCCCGCCGCTGACGACCGGGCGCGCCGGTGCACTCTTTCTCGACGAACGCGGGGCGGCGACGGCCGAGTACGCCATCGCGACGATGGCGGCCGTCGCTTTCGCGGGGTTGCTGGTCGTCATCATGCGCAGCGACGAGGTGCGCGGCATCCTCACCGACCTCGTGCGACGCGCACTCACCGTGCAATGACGCGGCGGCTGCTCGATGAGCGCGGGGCCGTCACCGCGGAGTTCGCGCTGGCCCTCCCCGCGGTGGCCGTCGTGCTCGCGCTCGGCGTCGGGATCCTAGGATCGGCGTCGGCGACCGTGCGCCTGCAGCATGCCGTGACCGAGTCCGCCCGCCTGCTCGGGCGTGGGGATGCGGACGCCTTAGCGATGGTCGCCCAGAGCGGCGCAACGGCGTCGGTGGAGCGCGGGGACGGGTTGGTGTGCGTGACGGCGATCGCTCCGGCGCCCGTGCGGCTGCCCCTGCCTGACGTGACGGCACGCGCCTGCGCGCTCGACGGGGGTCGGTGATGGCGGGCACCGTATCCGTGGTCGGTATCGTCGCGACGCTGGCGGCCGTCACCCTGTCGCTCGGGGTCGTCGGTGGCGCGGCGATCGAGGCTCAGAGGGTCGCCGGGATCGCCGATGCGGCCGCGCTCGCGGCCGCCGACGCCGCGAGCGGCGCGGTGCCCGGCGAACCGTGCCGGCAAGCCGGACGCGTGGCTGCGGCGGGCGACGTACAACTGAACAGGTGCGATCTGGCGGGTCTTGTCGCCACCATCACTGTCGGTGGGGCGTACGGTGGAGTTCCATTCGATGCGCGCTCCCGGGCCGGACCTCCCGAAGCGATCGCCCCGTGAGACCTCCCGGATCCCGAACAGGGAGGCGTGTGTATGGTGTGCATCGACGAAAGGACCCCAGTGGCAAACGGCAAGAAGCTCGTCATCGTCGAGTCCCCGACGAAGATGAAGTCGATCCAGGGATACCTCGGCGACGGCTACGAGGTGCTCAGCTCGGTCGGTCACATTCGCGACCTCGCGTCGAAGAAGGAGATCCCGGCCGACAAGAAGGCGGCGTACGGGAAGTACTCCATCGACGTCGAGAACGACTTCGACCCCTTCTACGTCGTGAACGATCGCAAGACGAAGACGGTCGCCGAGCTCAAGCGGGCGCTCAAGGGTGCCGACGAAGTCCTGCTGGCCACTGATGGCGACCGCGAGGGTGAAGCCATCGCGTGGCACCTGCTCGAGGTGCTCAAGCCCAAGGTGCCCGTTCGCCGCATGATCTTCCACGAGATCACCAAGGACGCCATCCGCGAGGCCGCCGAGCACACACGTGAGCTCGACGTCTCTCTCGTCGATGCCCAGGAGACTCGTCGAGTGCTCGACCGCCTGTATGGCTGGGACGTCTCGCCGGTGCTCTGGCGCAAGGTCGGTTCCGGTCGCGAGGGCACGGCGCTCAGCGCCGGCCGCGTGCAGTCCGCGGCGACGCGCATGGTCGTGGAGCGCGAGCGCGAGCGCATGGCGTTCGTCTCGGCCTCGTACTGGGACGTCGAGGCGCTCGCCGCGCAGGCCGGCTCGTCGTTCACCACGCGGCTCAACCGTCTCGACGGCGCCCCCATCGCCCGCGGCGGCGACTACGACGACAGCGGACAACTCAAGAAAGCCGTCGTCGTTCTCGACGAGGCTCAGGCCCGCGCGCTGGCCGACGCCATCACCGCCGCCGGTCGCGCCACCGTGGCCAAGGTCGAGGCCAAGCCCGGCACGCGCAGCCCGCGCGCGCCGTTTACGACCTCCACCCTGCAGCAGGAGGCCGGGCGCAAGCTCTCGATGAGCGCGAAGCACGCGATGGGCGTTGCTCAGCGGCTCTACGAGAAGGGCTTCATCACCTACATGCGTACCGACTCGGTCGCCCTCTCGGGCCAGGCCGTTTCGGCAGCGCGGGCTCAGGCCGTGAAGCTCTACGGCGATAAGGCCGTTCCTGCCAATCCGCGCGTCTACAAGAGCAAGTCGAAGAACGCGCAGGAGGCCCACGAGGCCATCCGCCCCTCCGGTGAGGAGTTCCGCACTCCCGCATCGCTCGCGTCGTCGCTCGACCGTGACGAGCAGAAGCTCTACGACCTCATCTGGAAGCGCACGGTCGCCAGCCAGATGGCCGATGCCAAGTACGAGACGACGACCGTCACCCTCACGGTGAACGCGGGCGCCCAGGTCGCCGAGTTCACGGCATCCGGAACCGTCTACACCTTCAAGGGCTTCCTCGAGGCCTACGAAGAGGGCGCCGACGAGAAGCGCAACGACGACGACGCCGACCAGTCGCTGCCCGCGGTCGCCGTGGGCGACGAGCTGTCGATGAGCGATGTCGAGCCCAAGGGCCACAGCACCTCGCCGAAACCCCGTTACACCGAGGCGAGCCTGGTCAAGGCGCTCGAGGAGAAGGGGATCGGCCGCCCGTCGACGTTCGCCAGCATCATCGGGGTCATCCTCGACCGCGGCTACGTCACGAAGCGCGGGCAGGCGCTCGTGCCGAGCTGGCTGGCGTTCAGCGTCGTGCGTCTGCTCGAGGAGCACTTCGCCGACCTCGTCGACTACGACTTCACGGCCGCCCTCGAAGACGACCTCGACGCGATCGCCCGCGGCGAGCAGCGCCGCACCGAGTGGCTGAAGTCGTTCTACTTCGGCTCCGACAAGCAGGTGGGGCTGCGGCACATCGTCGACAACCTCGGTGAGATCGACGCGCGGGAGCTGAACTCCACGCGGATCACCGACACCGCCACGCTGCGCTTCGGCAAGTACGGTCCGTACCTCGAGATCACCGATCCGGCGGCCGACGCCGAGGCCAAACCGCGCATCGTCAACATCCCCGAAGATCTCGCGCCGGACGAACTCACGGCCGACAAGGCGCGGGAGCTCATCGACGCCCCTGTGGCGGGCGATCGCGTGCTGGGGGAGAACCCGGAGAACGGCAAGCTCATCGTCGTGAAAGACGGCCGCTTCGGGCCGTATGTGCAAGAGGTGGATGCCGAAGAGCCCGAGGAGGTCGACCAGGTCACCGGTGAGGTCGTCGAGCAGCCCAAGAAGCGGGGAGTGAAGAAAGAGGCCGCGCCCAAGCCGCGCACCGCGTCGCTGTTCCGCTCCATGTCGGTCGACACCGTCGATCTCGGCACCGCGCTGCAGTTGCTCTCGCTGCCGCGCGTGGTCGGTTCCGACCCCGAGACCGGCGCCGAGATCACCGCGCAGAACGGCCGCTTCGGCCCGTACCTGAAGAAGGGGACCGACTCCCGGTCGCTGGATGACGAGAAGCAGATCTTCGACATCACCCTCAACGAAGCCCTCGCCAAGTACGCCGAGCCGAAGTACGGCGCCCGGCGTGCGTCGAGTGCGCTGAAAGAGTTCGACGCCGACCCGGTCAGCGGCAAACCCCTCAAGCTCAAGGACGGTCGTTTCGGCCCGTACGTCACCGATGGCGAGACGAACGCCACTGTTCCCCGCGGCGAGAACGCGATGGAGATCACCTTCGAGCGCGCCGTCGAACTGATCGCCGACAAGCGCGCGAAGGGACCCGCCCCGAAGAAGGCCACCACGGCGCGCAAGCCGGCTGCGACGAAGACCGCGGCGACGAAGACCGCTGCGACGAAGACCGCCGCGACCAAGACCGCTGCGACCCGAGCCGCGGCGACCAAGACCGCGGCGACCCGAACCGCGGCGACCAAAACGGCGGCGACCAACGCCGCCGCGCCGAAGGCCGCTGCGACCCGGACGGCGGCGACTGCGGCGACCGCGACCACGCGCAAGGCCCCGGCGAAGAACTCGTGACCGACGACCTCGCCCGGCCGTTGCACGCCCCTCGGGCGGCGACGGCCGGGGGGCCGGGGCTGTTCGTCACGTTCGAGGGTGGAGACGGCGCGGGCAAGACCACCCAGGCGTCGCTGCTCGAGCAGTGGCTGCAGACGCGGGGACGCGCCGTCGTGCGCACCCGTGAGCCCGGCGGCACCGACGTCGGACTCCGCATCCGCGACATCGTCCTGCACCACCGCGGTCACATCGACGCCCGCGCCGAGGCGCTGCTGTACGCCGCAGACCGCGCGCACCACATCGCCACGCACGTCCGGCCCGCCGTCGCCCGTGGGGATGTCGTCATCCAGGATCGGTACCTCGACTCCTCGGTCGCCTACCAGGGGGCCGGACGGGTGCTCGACGCCGACGATGTCCGCGCGCTGTCGTTGTGGGCGACGGACGGACTGCTGCCAGACCTGACAGTGCTCCTCGACCTCGATCCTGCTGCCGCGCGCCGCCGTCTCGATGCCGATGACAAACCCTTCGACCGACTCGAGGCGGAGAAAGAGGACTTTCACACCCGAGTGCGTGCGGGCTTCCTCTCCTTGGCGTCGGCTGAGCCGGAGCGGTTCCTCGTGCTCGATGCGGACGCGGCTCCAGACGATCTCGCTGCTCGCGTCCGCGACGCCGTTGCTCGGCGCCTCGGCTGATTCGGCGCTCCCGATGTTTGCACAGGCGACCGCCAGCGGCGGTGTCCGACCCCGCCGTTAGGCTGGAGACCATGTCCGTCGCCCTCGTTCCGTCCCGGCAGGCCGCAGGCGCGGCGCCTTTCCCGTGGGACGCCGTCTGGGGGCAGCACGAGGCTGTCGAGACGCTGCGCACGGCGGCATCCGATCCCTCAGCGCTCGCGCACGCCTGGCTCATCACAGGCCCTCCCGGATCGGGGCGGTCCACCCTCGCCTACGCGTTCGCCGCGGCCTTGATCGCCGACCCGGGCGACGAGCGCGCCCAGCAGCAGGTGCTCGCCCGCACGCACCCCGATCTCACGGCTCTGCGCACGGAGCAGGTGGTCATTCGCATCGACGAGGCCCGTCGGCTCGTCGAACGGGCATCGTTCGCCCCGTCGCTCGGCCGGCACCGCGTCATCGTGGTCGAAGACGCCGACCGCATGTCGGAGCGCACCTCCAACGTGCTGCTGAAGGCCCTCGAAGAGCCCCCCGAGAAGACGGTCTGGGTGCTGTGCGCCCCGAGCGACGCCGACTTGCTGCCCACCATCCGCTCCCGGGTGCGGATGCTGAGACTTCGCGAGCCGACCGTCGCCGACGTCGCCGCCCTGATCGTCGAACGCACCGGCGTCGCCGCCGATGTCGCCGAGGAGTCAGCCCGCCATGCGCAGCGCCACATCGGCATGGCCCAGCGCCTTGCGACCGACGACGACGCACGCGCACGCCGGGCCGAGACCCTCGCCGCCGTGCTCGCGGTGCGGGGGATCGGCGATGCCGTCGATGTCGCGGGCCGGATCGTGCGCCTCGCGACTGACGACGCGAAGGCGCTCACCGCGGTCCGCGACGACGAGGAGCGTCGTTCGCTGCTGCGCATGTTCGGCATCGCCGAAGGCGCCGCCGTACCGCCGTCGGTGCGCGGGCAGGTCAATGCCCTCGAAGACGACCAGAAGCGCAGAGCCACCCGCAGCCTTCGCGACGGCATCGACCGGGTGCTCACCGATCTGCAGTCTCTGTTCCGCGACGTCGTGATGATCCAGTACGGTCGCGAGGGCGATCTCGTGAACAGCGAGCGGCTCGACGCACTGCGCGCCCTCGCGGCCGAGTGGACGCCGGCCCGCACGCTCGGCGTGCTCGACCGTATCTCGGTCACCCGCCGCAACCTGGAGCAGAACGCGGCCCCTCTGCTGGCCATCGAGAGCCTCATGATCACCGTGGCGAACGGCTCGACGCCGTGAGCGTACGCGGCCGCCTGGCATCCGTGATCGCGGGAGTCGCGGGTCTCGCCCTCGTGCTGTCCGGATGCCTGTACGCCCAGATCCCGCCCATTGCGCCTGACACCGGTCGCTCGCTCGCCCCGCAGACGGACGGCGTCGACGCCACGCTCCTGCCGTACTACGGGCAGACGGTGGAATGGGCCGACTGCGGGAGCGCGGGTTTCGACTGCGCGACCGTGACCGCACCGCGCGACTACGCCGACCCCGCGGCGGGCGATCTGAACCTGGCCGTGATCCGCCACCGCGCGACGTCGGGGGAGCCCCTCGGCTCGCTGCTGACCAACCCGGGAGGCCCCGGTGTGAGCGGGGTCGACACCGTGCGCGATTCCCTGTCGCTCGTCGCAGACGACTCCCTCACCGCCTCGTACGACGTCATCGGATTCGATCCACGCGGGGTCGGTGGATCCTCGGCGGTGTCCTGCTACGACGCGGCGGGGATGGACGCCTACCTCTACGACATCCCGCCGGGAAAGCGGGGGAGCGAAGAGCGCGACGCGGCACTCGAGCAACGTCAAGCGGCGTTCGCCCAGGCCTGCGAGGTGGGGAGCGACGGCATCCTCCCGTACATCTCGACCGAGAACGCGGCGCGAGACATGGACCTGCTGCGTGCCGTCCTCGGCGACCCGAAGTTGAACTACCTCGGCTTCTCCTACGGGTCACTGCTCGGAGCCACCTACGCCGGGCTGTTTCCCGACCGGGTCGGGCGCATGGTGCTCGACGGCGGGATCGACCCGAGCCTGCCCGGGAGCGCGAGCGGCATCGCGCAGGCGGTCGGATTCGAGAACGCCCTGCGAGCCTTCATGGCCGACTGCCTCACACGATCGGACTGCCCGTTCGCCGGTTCCGTCGACGATGCGATGAGCGACCTCACCGCGCTTCTCGAACGTGTCGACGCCCGGCCGGTGGCCGGCGGAGATGGCCGCAGCCTCGGCGCCGACACCTTGATGACGGCCGTCCTCGCCGCGCTCTACAGCGACCAGAGCTGGCCCTATCTGCGAACCGCCCTCACCGACACGCAGAACGGGGATGCGTCCGTCGCGTTCCAGTTGGCCGACTTCTACAACGGCCGCGAGAACGGGCAGTACCCCAGCAACACACTGGAGGCGCTGCGCGCCTACAACTGCATCGACTATCCGGAAGAGGGCGACATCGACGACGACGCCCTGGAGGCCGAGCTCGAACGGGACGCCCCGGTCGTCGCGCCGTACTGGGTCGGACCCGACCCCTGCAGCGCGTGGCCCGCGCCGCCGACGGGCACCCGCGCGGAGATCACCGCGCCCGGCTCGCCGCCCATCGTCGTGCTCGGTACCACCGGTGACCCCGCCACCCCCTACACCGAGGCGCAGGCGCTCGCCGCGCAGCTCTCGCAGGGCGTGCTCGTGACCTACGTCGGCGAGGGGCACCTCGCCTACAACAAGGGCAACGCCTGTGTGAACGGCGCGGTCGACGATTACCTAGTCGACGGAATCGTTCCCGACGCCGGCCTGCGCTGCGAGTAGCGACCTGCCGGCGCTTCATTCGTCATACCCCGAGGAGACCCCTATGACCGAGCCCATCGCCGATCTGGCGACGTACATCGACCACACCCTGCTCAAGCCCGAGGCCACCCGCGCCGACGTCGAGCGGCTCATCGCCGAGGGGGCCGAGCTCGGCACCTACAGCGTGTGCATCTCGCCGTCGTTCCTCCCGGTGGAGGTGCCCGCGGGTCTCAAGCTCGCGGTCGTGTGCGGCTTCCCCAGCGGCAAGCATCACGCCGAGGTCAAGGCGGCCGAGGCGGCGCTGTCGGTCGCCCAGGGCGCCGACGAGATCGACATGGTGATCGACGTGGGCGCCGCCGTCGCGGGGGACTACGGTCTCGTCGAGGCCGAGATCCGCGCCGTGCGTGGGGCGGCCCCGGCCCCGATCGTGGTCAAGGTGATCATCGAATCCGCGGCACTGTCCGACGAGGCCATCGTGGCCGTGTGCGAAGCGGCCGTCGCCGCCGGCGCCGACTTCGTCAAGACCTCGACCGGCTTTCACCCGGCGGGTGGGGCGAGCGCGCATGCGGTCGAGCTGATGAAGCGCACCGTCGGCGACCGCGCCGAGGTGAAGGCCTCGGGGGGCGTGCGCACCCGCGCAGCGGCCGAGCAGATGATCGCGGCAGGAGCGACCCGCTTGGGCCTGTCGTCGAGCCGCGACATCCTCGCCGACCGCGATGCGAGCGGCGACTACTGACCGCGACAGCACCCATGTGCACCCGAGCCCGCTGGAGCATGTAAGATCGATGATCGTGCACGCGACAGCGCGCACACGCCGCCTTAGCTCAGACGGCAGAGCGATTCACTCGTAATGAATAGGTCAAGGGTTCGATTCCCTTAGGCGGCTCCGAAGGCCCTCACCCGCTTCCACCGGGTGGGGGTCTTTTTCTCACCCGACCAGGGTGGCGCTCGATGCGACCGCATCCAGGAGGGTCTGGTCGCCTGCCCCTCGCGTCGGAGCCGTGGTGCTCGTGGCCCCGGTCGACGCCGCGGACGCGGCGGCTCGAGCCGACGGCGACCGGGACGACCGAGCGCGCCCGATAGGCTGACAACCCGCCCCCCCGACGGTCGTTCCCGTCCGCTACCCGCTGGAGTCCTCGTGTCGAACGCGCTCGACGCCCTCATCGAGATCTTCACGTGGGTGGGCCTGGGGGCGGGGATGCTGCTCGCCCTCGCCGCGGTGTTCCTTCTGCTCGCCGACGGTACGTGGCTGCCGGCGCGGGCGGTGGTCGAGCGTGTGGGCGATGGCCGGGTCGTGCGGTGGTTCGACGATGACGGCGGCGTGAACGAGGCGGCACTGTCGGCGCACGACGAATCCAAGGTCGGCTCGGCCGACATGATCGACATCTTCTATCGGCGGGGGAGCGCGCATCGCATGCGCCTGACGCGCTCGTCTCCGCTGGTGCGTTTCATGTCGCTGTTGGCTGGGGGCGTGCTGACGCTGGGGCTCGTGGCCTTCATCGTGTCGATCGTGGTGCTCTTCGTGCGCGGGTGAAGAATTGACGCTCGGGGCATATAGCTAGATAAGCTAGCTATATGCCCGCTTCTCCCGATCTCGCCTCTCGCCGATTCCGCCGGTCCGCCGACGCCCCCCGCGTCTCTCGCTGGCTGCGCGTCGGCATCCCGAGTCTGCTGGTTCTGCTGTGGGTGGTGGGCGGCTCGGTGGGCGGTCCGTTCTTCGGCAAGGTCGACGAGGTCGCCACCAACGACCAGTCGTCGTTCCTGCCGCAGTCCGCCGACGCCACGCGGGTCAGCGAGCGGCTGACGGACTTCACCGGGGGTGACACCATCCCCGCGATCGTCGTCGCCGAGACGACGGACGGCAGCGCGATGAGCGACGCGCAGGTCACCGCCCTTCAGGCGTTGGCCGTGGACATCGCCGACATCGACGGGGTGGCGGGCGATACGTCGCCCCCGGTCATCTCCGACGATGGGATGGCCGCGCAGATCTTCGTTCCCATCGACAGCTCGGGTGAAGTGCGCGAGGTAGTCGAGAAGGTCCGGGAGGCGGTCTCCGGTGAACTTCCCGGCGGCGTCGAGGCGTGGGTCACCGGTCCCGCCGGATTCACCGCCGACCTCGTGAAAGGGTTCCTCGGCATCGACGGGCTGCTGCTGATCGTGGCCCTCGCGGCGGTCTTCGTCATCCTGATCGTCGTCTACCGCTCGCCGCTCCTGCCCATTCTCGTCTTGTTGACGTCGGTGTTCGCGTTGTGCGTTGCGCTGCTGACGGTGTGGTGGCTCGCGTTCGCGGGCATCGTCGTGCTGAACGGGCAGGTGCAGGGCATCCTTTTCATCCTCGTCATCGGCGCCGCCACCGACTACGCCCTCCTCTACGTCGCGCGATTCCGGGAGGCGATCGGAGAGGGCGAGAAGCGATGGGATGCCACGATCCGGGCGTGGAAAGGAGCCGTCGAGCCCATCCTCGCGTCGGGCGGAACCGTGATCGCGGGTCTGCTCTGCCTGCTGCTGTCCGACCTCGCGACCAACCGCGCTCTCGGCCCGATCGCGTCCATCGGGATCGCCTTCGCCGTCCTGTCGGCCCTCACCTTCCTCCCGGCCCTGCTCGCCCTGTTCGGGCGCGCGGCCTTCTGGCCGTTCCCCCCGAAGCCCGGCGCCGTGTCGCTGCCGGCCGATCTCACCGCACCCGCGAAGGGCCTCTGGCCGAGGCAGGCCCGCTTCGTCGCCCGCCGGGCTCGTCCGGTGTGGATCGTGTGCACCCTCGTGCTGCTGGCCGCGTGCGTCGGCGTCACACAGCTCCGGGCCGAGGGCGTACCCGCGAGCGACCTCGTGCTGGGCGCTTCGGAGGCGCGCGACGGGCAGGTCGCTCTGGCGGAGCACTTCCCGGGTGGGTCGGGCAGCCCGGCCTACGTGCTGGTGCCCGAGCACCGGGCCGCCGAGGCCGTCGATGTGCTCGAGCGTGCGGCGGGCATCGACAGCATCGCCGTGCTGTCGTCCGGCGCCCCGGGCGGCCAGGCACTCGTCACCGCGGCAGACGGCACACTGCAGACCACGGCGTTCGGCCCGCCCGGCACCCCCGCGCCCGCGCCGACCGTGTCCGACGGTGACGTGCTGCTCGCTGCGACTCTCGCCGACACCGCCGACTCCACGGCGGCCGACGACACCGTCCGCGGGGTCCGGGCGACCCTCACCGCAGAACTCGGCGAGGGAACCGCGATCGTGGGCGGAGTCACGGCGACCGACGTCGACTCGATCGACACCTCCATCCGCGACCGAACGCTCATCATCCCGATCGTGCTCGTCGTCATCCTGCTGATCCTCATGGCGCTGCTGCGCTCGGTCGTCGCCCCGTTCATCCTCATCGGCACGGTCATCGTGTCGTTCGGGGCAGCCCTCGGGGTGAGCGCGCTGGTGTTCGACGGCGTCTTCGGCTTCCCCGGCGCCGACCCCTCGGTTCCGCTGTACGGCTTCGTCTTCCTGGTCGCGCTCGGGGTCGACTACAACATCTTCCTCATGTCGCGCGTGCGCGAGGAGTCGCTTGCGCACGGCACTCGTCCCGGCATCCTGCGCGGTCTCGTCGCCACCGGAGGTGTCATCACCTCGGCCGGACTGGTGCTGGCGGCGACGTTCGCCGCGCTCGGCGTGATTCCGATCCTGTTCCTCGCCCAGATCGCGTTCATCGTGGCCTTCGGCGTCCTGCTCGACACGTTCGTCGTGCGTTCGCTGCTCGTGCCGGCCCTGGCGTACGACCTGGGGCGTGTGATCTGGTGGCCGTCGAAGCTCGGCCGCCGGGATGCGACCGTACCGGTGCAGGACGTCCCCGGCCAGGGACGACGCCGGCGAAGCGCGCGTAGGCTCGACGCATGACCCGCGCCCTGTTCATCGTCGACGTGCAGAACGACTTCACGGAACGTGGGGCGCTCGGCGTGGTGGGCGGTGACGAGGTCGCCGAGCGTATCTCGCACTATCTCGACGCCCGCGCCGGTGAGTACGCGGTCGTCGTCGCCTCCCGGGACTGGCACCACGGCGAGGATGACAACGGCGGGCACTTCTCCGCCACGCCCGATTTCGTCGACACCTGGCCGGTGCACTGCGTAGGCGGCACCTACGGTGCTGCCTACGACGAGGTGTTCGACACCGCGCGCGTCACCCACCACCTGAAGAAGGGGCAGGGCAAGCCCGCCTACTCCCTCTTCGAGGGCGTGTCCGATGACGGTGAGACCGCCGCGGGCATCCTCGACGCGCACGGTATCCGCGACATCGACGTCGTCGGTATCGCCACCGATTACTGCGTCCGTGCGTCGGCCCTCGATGCGCTCGCGGCGGGGCGCCGCGTGCGCGTCCTCACCGATCTGATCGCGGGAGTGCACCCGGTCTCGAGCGACGCCGCGCTGACCGAGATCGCCGCGGCGGGGGCCGAACTCACCGTGTCAGGGGCCTGAGCCGGATCGTCGCTCTGCGCGGCATCCGCGAGGCGTCGAGCGTGGTGCGATGCGAACGGGTCAGCTCACCGGGTCAGCACGACGACGAATCGTCTTTTCGGGGGATCGTGATCGTCACCGTCGTCCCCGCGCCGGGGGTGCTGACGATGCGCAGGATGCCTCCGTGCTCGCCGATGATGCGCTGCGCCTCCGCCAGCCCGACTCCCTGACCACCCTCTGCGGCATCCGCCAGACGCCCTCGGAGACCATCGTGCGTGATGGTGGCGAGGTCGTCGGGATGGATGCCGCGCCCGCGATCGCGCACGCGGATGGCCGCGCCCTCGTCGGTTTCGTAGACCCCCACCTCGATGATGTCGTCGGAGTACTTGGCGGCGTTTTCGAGGACATTGGCGATGGCGCGACGCAACCGGGGCACGTCAGCGCAGATGGGAACGGCATCCATCTGCCCGAACGAGACGCGGCCGGGGGAGTCGCCCGGGAGCACGAGAGCCACCGAAGCGCGCGCCACGGTGTCGAGCGTCGCGTGTTGTCGGCCCCGCTGCGCGTGGGTGTCGGCGTTCCCGGTGAGCGACGCTGCCAGTGCGAGGATGCGGTCGCCGGCCTCCGACGCAAGCTGCAGCAGGCGGTGGTCGGCGCCGAGCTCCTCGCCGAGGAGGTCGAGGTGACGACGCAGGGCCGATGCGGGCGACTGGAGGTCTCGGGCGAAGACGCGTCGAGCGGTGGCGCGATCGTCGGCCGCCTGTTTCTCGCTCGTCAGGTCGCGCACGATCTTGACGAACCCGAGTACTTGACCCTGGTCGTTGCGGATCGCCGATATCGTCACTCGTGCCCAGAACTCGCTGCCGTCGTTGCGGACGCGCCAGCCGGTGTCCTCGACGTGCCCGTCGCGTTGAGCGGCGGCGAGCAGCTGATCGGGCACACCTCGCCGACGCGCATCCTCGCGGTAGAACCGCGAGAAGTGCGAGCCGATGATCTCCTCTTCGGTGTACCCCTTGATGCGCTCGGCACCGAGATTCCACCCGCGGACGAAGCCGCCGCTGTCGAGCTTCACGATCGCGAACAGGTCTACCTGCTCGTCCCAGTCCCGTGGGATCGAGCGACGGATGCTGGTCAGGACGTGCGAGGCCCGGTCAGCCGGACCCGAGGGTGGCTGCGCGGGTGGACCGGGAACGGCGCTCACGCGCGCGCGACGGAGAGGCGGGCGGAAGGCATACCGTGATCATCCACTAGCAGACCGGCGCGGGAACAGAGATTGACATCCCGACGCCGGACAGGCTGCCGTCCCCGGCTACGACGACACGGTGACGAGGGTGCGCTGCCAGCCGCTCGAGCCGTCGGGAGCGATCGGGGCCTGATCCTGGACCTGCAGGTTGCCGTCCTTATCGGTCGCGCGCACCGCGATGTAGTGCGAACCCGGCTCGGCGTTCCAGTCCAGCTTCCACTGCACCCACGACTGGTCGTTGATGGGGGTCGAGAGCTGGGTCTCCTGCCAGTCGCCGTCGTCGATGCTGACCTCGACCTTCTGCACCCCGACCGGCTGCGCCCACGCCATGCCGGCGATGGCGACCGAGCCTGCCGCGATGGGCGTTCCGATCTTGGGGGTGTCCACGCGAGACGACATCTTGATCGGAGCCTCGGCCGCGTACCCGCGGGGGGTCCAGTACGCCTGGTCTTTGTCGAAGCGGGTCACGGTGAGCTTGGTCACCCATTTCGTCGCGGAGACGTAGCCGTACAGGCCCGGTACGACCATGCGCACGGGGAATCCGTGCTCGAACGGCAGGGGTTCCCCGTTCATGGCCACGGCGAAGATGGCATCCAGGTTGTCATCGGTGAGCGACGACAGGGGAGTGGATGCCGTGTAGCCGTCCACGCTCTCCGAGAGCACCATGTCGGCGTCGCCCTGCACGCCCGCCATGCGCAGGACATCGCGGATGGGGATGCCGGTCCAGATGGCGTTTCCGACGAGACCGCCGCCGACCTCGTTCGAGACGCAGGTGAGGGTGACACCGTACTCGTCGAGGCCCATGCCGACGAGGTCGTCGAAGCTGAGCTCGATCGGGGTGTCCACCATGCCCTCGATCGACAGACGCCACGTGGTCGGGTCGACGTTCGGCACCGTCAGGGCGGTGTCGACGCGATAGAAATCGTCGTTGGGCGTGATGATCGGGGTCAGACCGTCGATCTCCCAGTTCGCGCCCTCGGGAACGGTGACGGTCGAGCGGGCGGCGGGCAGCCGGAGGGCGTCGCGCGCGGCGGCGACAGAGGCGGTCGTCGCGTTCAGCACGCGTGCGCCGATGCCGACGACGACGGCCCCGACGGCCGTGATGCCGGTGAAGAGAAGGAACTGACGGCGGTTGGCACCGGCGGTCTGCGCGTCACGTCCGCCTGCCGCGGCGACCCAGCGCCGCAGCCGCGCGATGCTCAGCAGAAGCACGGCGATCCCGACCGCGGTTCCCAGCAGCGGCGGGAGCCAGGCGAGGGCACCGGCGCCCGCGCGGGTGAGGATGGCGGCCGTGGCGAGGATGCCACCGATGCCGAGGAGCACGGCCCCGACGAAGCGGAACCGGTACTCCAGCGCGCCGGCGATCGCGGCGGCCACGACGGCGCCCAGCCCCACGCCGGCGAGAAGGGCGATCTTGTCGGTCTCGCCGAAGAGCGTGATCGCCAGCTCTTTCAGGGGGCGCGGGACGATGTCGACGATGAACGAGCCGACCGCGAGGACGGGGCTCGCCGAGCGCGCGACCAGAGCGGCGAACACCTCGGCCACCGCCAGCAGTGCCGCTGCGGACACCACGCCGGACAGCGCCGCCCAGATCCACGCGTGGGGACGACGGACCTTCGTCGTCCCGTCGGCCTTCGCCGCGATGTCGGTGGTCATGGCATCCCTCGTTTCCGCGGGTCGCGCGTACACGACATCGCCTCACATGATCTTCGGAGCGGACGATGAAACGGATGCCGTTCGGCGACGTCGGCGCTCCGCGGGGAGAGGCGAAAGCGCTGACTCCCGAGCCCGTGGATCGGGTGGGACCTGCTCGCTCGTCGCTACGATGTGAGTCACCCCGCCGGCGCGGCATCCACCGCCCGCTCGCTCGAGAGGAGCCGACCGCGTGGACGACTTCGCCCGCTGGTCGGCGGCGCTGCTGACGATGGTCGGACTCGGGCTCTCCCTCGGACTGAACCCGGCGCTGTACGGCGCGACGGCGGACATGCTCGCCCAGAACACCCGGGTCGCCCCTCGCATGGCGTGGATGGTCGCGGGTCTCGCCGTCGGGGCCACGGTCCTCTACCTGGTGCTGCAGAGCTTCGATCCCACCGAGTTCGTCGCGGCGGCGGAACGGCAGACGACCGCCGCCGTGTTGGACCGCACGGTCGACCTCGTGGCCGGAGCGGTCTTCCTCGCCGGTGCCGCCGCGATGACGGCGTGGAAGCTCCGCACGCCCGTGCGCCGGGCGCACGTCACGCCGGTCGCTCCGCGCGCGCACGCCTGGAGCTACGCCCTGCTGGGGGCGAGCTGCTCCGTCGTCGGTTTCACGACGCTGCCGATCATGTACATGACCGGGCGGGTGGCCGACGGGGTGAGCGACCATCCGCTGCTGCGGTGGCTCGCCTACGCGGTGTTCCTCGTCGCGCTCGCCGCGCCGTTCGTGCTGCTGGCCACCGCATGGACTCGGTTTCCCGCGACCGCCGCGCGTGTGAACCGCGTCTATACGCGCGTGATCGACACGGACCACCGCGGCGTGTACGTGGTCGTCCTCGGGGTCGCGGGCGTCGCGTGCATCGTCCTGGGCCTGTGGCCCGGACGCTGAGCCGCGTCCTCCGACCACTGTGGCCGGGACGCCGAAGTGCGTTTTTCGCCCGCTGCGGCCTGGACGTTGAGCCGCGTCTTGCGCCCGCTGTGGCCCGGACGCTGAGCCGCGTCCTCAGCCCAGGAAGCTGACGGGCAGGGCTGCGAACGGCAGTCCCGACCCGGCGATGGCCCCGGTGATCGCCGCGTGGTGCTGAGCGGGTGCGGTCACCTGGACCTTGTCGACGCCGTCGACCGGCGTCCCCGATCCCCCGGCGAAGAAGCCGGTGACCTGGTATCGGTCGGTGAGGGTGGTCAGGAGTGTGCGGGTCGCCGCACCCGCGCCAGCCTCGACGTCGACGATGAGCAGCGACGAACCGACCTCGACGACCGCGTCGGGGTCGATGCCGGCGGCGCTGCGCAGGTCGTCGGCCCTGTCGACGAGGGGCAGCACGTCGGCGAAGTCGGGGGACGGTTCCTCCATCGAGGAGAGGACGAGACGACCCCCCTCCCCGATCGAGGCGGAGATCCGGATGCCGGGGACCAGGCGGTCCAGTCCCTGCACGACGGCGCCGGGATCGAGGCCGAAGTCGGGGCAGCCGCGCGTCGCGTCAGCGTGGAGCCACACCCCGGTTCCCGCTGCGGTGTCGACATCGAGATTCCAGGACACGGCCTCGGGATAGGCCGTGGAGCATGCGGTCTTCAGGACGGCGGGCAGCGCTTCGGCTTCGGCGGAGACCCGCACCGAGGACGAGGGCACGGAGAACGTGGGGGCCTCCACCCATCGCTGCGCATCGACCGCGCGGACGCCGGGCACCGCGGCGACATCCGAGCGGAGCGCGTCGAGCTCGGCGCTCGGCCTGTCGAACCTCGTCTCGTCGGCGAGGAACCCGTACATCATGACCGCCCCGCCTCCCACGAGGATGACGGCCAGGACGCCGAGGACGGTCCCGACGCGTCGACGAGTTCTCCACGGCACCTGACTCCCCCTCGCTTCCTCAGGGGTGACCGTAGCGTGCTCTCGTGAACGCGTCGGGAACGTCCGACGACCTCAGCGCGTGCTGCGCTGCTTCAGCATCTTGGCCGTGACCTTGCGACGGATCTTCTGCACCTTCGGGTCCTTCCACACGCGGTAGGCCACGGTCCCCGCTGCGGCTGCCCGACCGATGGCCGTCCGTGCGAGTACGGCTCCCGCAAGTCCCACAGCCCCGGTTCCGATCCAGCGGGCGACTCCCATGGTGATTCCTCTCGTCGAATGAGTGCTCTCAGCCAAGGCGATGGGGGAGGGGATCGACGGGTGCTTGCATGTGGTGGTCGGGTGTGCTGAGGCACCGCCCCCTGCGGAGACGGGGTGCGGAGCTCAGGCGATCCGCTCGCCCACGGGGGCGGCGAACCCATCGAGCGCGGTGATCACGTCATCCGTCAGCGCGGTCGTGCTGGCGGCGACCGCATCGTCGATCTGACTCGTGCGGGAGGCCCCGATGATCGCGGTGGTGACCACCGGGTCGCGCAGCACCCACGCGACGGCGAGCTGCGGAATCGAGAGTCCCGCCTCCCGCGCGATCCCGTCGATCCCACGGATGCGCTCCAGGTAGTCGTCGGTGAGCGCCGAGGCGTCGAGGAAGCGACTGTCGGCGGCGCGGGAGTCGGCGGGCACCGACCCGTCGAGGTACTTGGCCGTCAGGAGCCCCTGCGCGAGCGGCGAGAACACGGCACTGCCGACGGCGAGTTCGCGCAGGACCGGGAACAGCTCGGCCTCGGGCGTGCGGTCGAAGAGCGAGTACCGCGGCTGGTGCACGAAGAGGCGCACACCGTCGGCGGCGAGCAGCTCGTGAGCGCGGCGGGTGAGGTCGGCGGGGTAGTTCGAGATCCCGACGTAGAGGGCCTTTCCGCTGCGGACGATGTCGGCCAGGGCGTGCACGGTTTCTTCGATCGGCGTGTCGGGGTCGACGCGGTGGGAGTAGAAGACGTCGACGTAGTCGGTGCGCATGCGGGTGAGGCTCTGCTCGAGCGAGCGCATCAGGTACTTGCGCGATCCGCCGTCACCGTAGGGGCCCGGCCACATGTCGTAGCCGGCCTTGGTCGAGAGGAACAGCTCGTCGCGGTACCGGCGCAGGTCGGTGTCGAGCACCGTCCCGAAGGTGGTCTCGGCCGCACCGTACGGGGGGCCGTAGTTGTTGGCGAGATCGATGTGCACCACACCCCGATCGAACGCGTGCCGCAGGATCTCGCGCTGCGTGTCGAGCGGTCGCGCCGTGCCGAAGTTCTGCCACAGCCCGAGTGAGATGCGGGGGAGGGGGATGCCGCTCGAGCCTGCGCGCAGGAAGGGGACATCGTCGTAGCGGGTGGCGGCGGCCTCGAAGGGCGAGGTCAGGCGGGGGTCATCGGCAGCGATGGGCATGAACCGACTCTGCCACGGCATCCGTGGTGCGCGTGACACCCGGAGAGGCGCGCACTCGGATGCCGTGGCATTCGCTGTCGTGGGCCAGGCGTCAGGACGCGCCGCCCACCAGTTCCTCGCGCAGCAGGCGCGCGCCTGCGGAGAGGGCGCTGATCTTGTCGTACGCGACGTGACGCGGCAGCGGCGCCATGCCGCAGTTGGAGCTGGGAACGAGCTTGTCGGCGTCGACGAACCGCAGCGCGCGGCGCAGGGTGTCGGCGACCTCCTGCGGCGTCTCGATCCGCTCGCTGGCGACGTCGAGCGCCCCGAGCATGACCTTCTTGCCGCGGATCAACTCGATGAGGTCGATCGGCACGTGGGAGTGGTGGCTTTCGAGCGAGACGGTGTCGAGGGTGGACTGCTGCAGCAGGGGGAAGGACTCCTCGTACTGTCGCCACTCCGACCCCAGGGTGGCCTTCCAATCGGTGTTCGCCTTGATGCCGTAGCCGTAGCAGATGTGCACGACCGTCTCGGCGCGCAGACCCTCGGCCGCGCGTTCGAGGGCGGCGATACCCCAGTCCTTCATCTCGTCGAAGAACACGTTGAACGCGGGCTCGTCGAACTGGATGATGTCGACCCCGGCGGCCTCGAGTTCACGGGCCTCCTGGTTCAGGATCGTCGCGAACTCCCACGCCAGCTTCTCGCGGCTGCGGTAGTGGCGATCGGCGAGCGTGTCGATCATCGTCATCGGACCGGGCAGGGCCCACTTGATGAGCCGATCGGTCTGTGCGCGGAGGAACGCGGCATCCTCGACGAAGACGGGCTGCCGCCGACTGACCTCGCCCACGACGGTCGGCACACTGGCGTCGTAGCGGTCGCGGATGCGAACCGTCTCGCGGTTCTCGAAGTCGACGCCGTCGAGGTGCTCGATGAACGTGGTGACGAAGTGCTGGCGGGTCTGCTCGCCGTCGCTGATGATGTCGAGGCCACGGCGCTCCTGCTCCTGCACCGCGGCGCGCAGAGCGTCGTGCTTGCCCTCCACGAGGACGTCGCCCTCGAGTTCCCAGGGCGACCACAGCACCTCGGGCTTGGCGAGCCACGCGGGCTTGGGGAGGCTTCCGACGGTGGCGGTGGGCAGCAGCGTGGACACGGCGGTCGATCCTTCGCGGGTCATCGGGTGGCGAGCGAGTAGTCGGCGGCCCACTGGTCGAGGATGCGTCGGTGCGGCTTCACGAAGTGCTCCTCGGCGTAGCGTCCTTGCACGACCGCGAGCTGGCTGCGCTCTGCCCGGTCGTAGGTCACCTCGGTCGGCTCGAAGTCCGCTGCTTCGAGGCTGGGACGGTAGACGTCGCCGGCGGGGGTGCGGGCGTTGTAGATCTCGGGGCGGTAGATCTTCTGGAAGGTCTCCATGGTGCTGACCGTGCCCGTCAGCTGCAGGTCGGAGTAGTCGGCCAGGAGGTCACCGCGGAAGTAGAACGCCAGCGGCGCGACGCTGCCGCGCGGCATGAAGTAGCGCACCTGCAGCCCCATCTTGCCGAAGTACTCGTCGGTCAGCGACGAGCTGGTGTCCTGTGCGTACTCGACGCCCAGGACGGGGTGCACGACGCCGGTGCGGCGGTAGGTGCGGCTGGTCGAGACGCTGATGCAGATGACGGGCGCGAGGGGGAAGCGTTCGCGGTACGCGGCCGAGTCGAGGAAATGCGAGAACAGCTTGCCGTGCAGGTCGCCGAAGTCGTCGGGCACCGTGAAGCCGCCGGCGGCCGCCTGTGCGGCGGGCAGCACCACGCTGAAGTCGTAGTCGCGCAGGTACGACGAGAAGTTATTACCGACGATCCCCTGATGGCGCTCGCCGGTGAGGGTGTCGACGATGTGCACGTCGAGGACCTCGATGACGGGGAACTCCTCGTCGGCGCCGTCGGAGAATTGCAGCTGGACCGAGATGATGTCGAGCTCGACGCGGTAGCGATCGCCGCCCTGGTCGTCGCCCGGCGCGAGGTCGTTGAAGCGGCGGTCGATCATCGTGAGCGCATTGCGCAGGTTCTGCTGCCGGTCGGCGCCGCGCGCGAGGTTGGCGAAGTTCGTCGTGACGCGCGAGCCCTCGGCGGGCGCGTAGTCCTCGTCGAAACGGGTGGTGGTGATGCTGAACGTGATGTCGTTCGCCATGGGATGCCAATCCGGGAGCGGGAAGACCGGTGACGGCCTCGGGTGAGTCGGTGCCCTCATCGTGCCGGGCGGCGGAGGTCATCGGGTAATTCCGCGTTGCTATGCCCTGCTATAGCCTCGACCTATGCCCAAGCGGTCCGGCGGTTTCACGCTGCAGCAGCTCCAGTACTTCATCGAGGTGGCCGCCGAAGGATCGATCAGCGCAGCGGCCGACCTGCTGTACGTCGCCCAGCCGACCATGTCGGCGGCGATGCGCGATCTCGAGGCCCGCGTGGGGCGAGACCTGCTCACCCGTTCCGCTCGCGGGGTGACGCTCACCGGCGACGGCGTCGAGTTCCTGGGCTACGCCCGTCAGGTGGTCGAGCAGGCGGAGCTCCTGGAGCAGCGCTACCTCGGCCGCCCGCCGTCGCGGCGCCTCCTCGGCGTCTCGGCGCAGCATTACTCCTTCGTCGTCGACGCCTTCGTGCGCATGGTGAAGGCGTCGGATGCCGCGGAGTACGAGTTCTCGCTCCGCGAGACGCGGACGTTCGACATCATCGAGGATGTCCGCACGCTGCGCAGCGAAATCGGCATCCTGTTCCGCAACGACTTCAACCGCAACGTGCTCGATAAGCTGCTGCGCGATTCGGGGCTGGGGTTCCATCCGCTCTTCCTCGCCGAACCGCACATCTTCGTCTCTCGACGGAACCCCCTAGCGTCCCGCGCCCGCGCGACCCTCGACGACCTCGTCGACCTGCCCCGACTCACCTTCGACCAGGGCGCCAATAACTCCTTCTATTTCGCGGAGGAGATCCTCTCGACCTTGTCGAGCAAGCAGGAGATCCGCGTGTCGGATCGCGCGACGATCTTCAACCTCATGATCGGCCTCGACGGCTACACCATCTCCACGGGAATCATCAGCGACGACCTCGACCCCGAGATCGTCGCCGTCCCCCTCGACGTCGACGAGCAGATCGAGATCGGCTGGATCGGTCGCACCGCGATCCCCCTCACCGAGCAGGCGCAGCGTTACCTGGGCGAGGTGCGCACCGTGGTCGCGGGCTTCGGGGTGGCGCTGCTCGGCTGAGGACCGGGACGGTGCGTGCGGTCGGCGTCATGGGGGCGTGACCGTGTCGGAACGGTCCGCATGATGCGGTCATCCTTTGTTCACGCTAACATCGGGCAACCCTCACCGCGGACGGTCCGATGCCCGCGGGCGAGGCATCCCTCTCGAAGGACGACGATGCGACGCTCAGCTCTGATCTCCACCGCCCTCGCCAGCCTGCTCATTCTGCCTACCCTGCTCATCGGGCAGCCGGCAGTCGCGGCTCCCGTGTCGACTCCCGCCGTCGACGCACCCGCGCCCGATCGACCCCAGGCGACGACCGAATCCGAGCCCACCCTCGTCGAACCTGAGGCGGAGGCGACCACCCGTGAGGCAGCGCGCGCACTCGCCGCCGACTTCGTGGACGTCGACATTCCGAGCCGCGCCGAGATCCGCACACACCGCGTGACGATCGCGCTGGTCGCCCCACAGGGCACCATCCCCGGCGGGTTCAGCACCGCCGACGCCGTTCGCTCGCTCCAGTTGGTGGACGGATTCTACGACCGCGAGACCGGCGGCGCGATCCGCTTCGAATTGGAGCGGGTCATCGACTGGCAGGCGGTCGACGAGCCGATCGGGTGCACGAACACAGGCGGGCTGCATGACTGGGTGTCTCGGAAGACCGGTTGGACTCCGGGCCCCGGCAAGCACCTCGTGGTCATGGTCCCCGGGGGAGACCCGTGTCCGGGCTGGGCCAACGGCGAGCAGCCCGGCGACCCGGACGACGGAGGGCGCACGTTCCAGCCGGGACCCGACGCCTACCTCCTCGCGCACGAGCTGGGCCACAACCTCTCCCTGCCGCACGCGTTCAGCGTGCAGTGCGGCACGACCCGCGATTACCCCGCCACCCCCCTTCCCGCGGACTGCCGACGCGAGGAGTACGGCAACCGCACCGACGTGATGGGCGATTCGTGGGCGTTCCTCCCGTTGTCGGCACCGACCCTGGCGCGGTTGGGGACCCTTCCGAACACCCGTCAGCCCGTCTGCGGCGCTCCGCGCACGGCCGTGCTCGACACGCTCGGAGCCGGCCCAGCGGGGCAGCGCGCCCTGACCTGGACCGACCCGCAGGACTCGTCACTGCGCTACTGGCTGCAGTACAGCGACCGCGCTGACGTCACCTCCGACGGGGGCGCCTACCGAAGCCCCTGGGCGGTCGCCCGCACCGTCTCGGGTGTACAGGTGCTCCGCTCCAACCCCGATCAGCCGTATGGCGGAGATCTGCTGGAGCGCCCCGGCGACCCCAGTGAGGCGAACGAATTCGTCGTCGCGGGCGAAACGGCGACGCTGAACTCCGGCATGTCCGTGCGTGTTGACCGTATCGACGCTGCCACCCGTCGTGCCACGGTCACCGTGACGGTGCCCTGCACCGAGTACGTCGGAAACATTGCGCCACTCGGTTCGGCGGTCTCCGCTTCCTACGCCTCCCCATGGACGGCCGCCGAGTCGGCAGTCGACGACAACACGGGATCGACGTGGGGGACCTGGCCGAGAGTGGGGGAGCAGTCACTCGAGTTGCGCTGGCCGGCAGACGTGACCGTCAGCAGTGCATCCGTGCTCTTCGCCGCTGACGCGGCCGACGCGGACGGGCGCGGGTTGATCCCCGCCCGCTCGTGGAGAGTGGAGCACCTCATCGACGGGTCCTGGGTGCCCGTCACCGGCGCGGTGCCGGCAACGCCGGGTCGCGAACGCGACACGCTCAACACCGTGACCTTCGCTCCCGTGGTCACGACCGCCCTGCGCCTGACCTTCACGGCCTGGGGCGCGAACGAGTACGGAGGATCGACAGGGGTCGCCGAGGTCGCCGTTGGCGCCGTCACCCCGGCCGCGTCCCTCGAGGTCCGCGGCACGGCGCAGTCCGTTCCCACCGCCACCGTGAAGGATCTCGGTCAGTCGGTCGTGGTCCGCGACGCGCGGGGCGGCGGTCTCTCCGGTCGATCGGTCGTCTTCACGATCACGGGGCCGGCGACCTTCGAGACGGGCGGGACGACTGCCACCGTCGCCTCCGGAGCCGACGGCGCCGCAGCGGTGCCGCGTGTTCGCACCGGAGGTGCGGCAGGCACGGTGACGATCATCGCCCGCTCCGCCGCGATTACCGCCGAGCTGCCGCGCACCACGGTCGCTGTCGGCGCCTCCGTCACGGCGAAGGCCACGACACGTATCGCCGCAGGCAAGGTGGTGCTCACGGTCTCCGCGACGAACACCGGAACCACGCCGGCCGACCTCAGTGTCGTCACACCCTACGGCAGTGCCTCCGCGCCGCAGGTTCTGCCGGGGAAGACCGTCTCGAAAGCCTTCTCCACGGGGAAGTCCTCCATTCCGGCGGGTACGGCTCAGGTGACAGCCGTCGCGGGAGGATCCCGTGTCACCGTGCCCGCGCCCTATCCGCGCACCTGATGAAAGTTCGATGAGCCCGCGGAACGGGTATCGCGGCGATCAGGATGTCCGCCGGCGAAGTCTGCCGCTGGCAATCGGGCGGCCGGAGCTTCGCCGAGTTCGACTCGGGGACGGGCTGCTGACGCTCGTCGTGCCACTCAGGTCGGCTGCGGAGGCGTAAGACGCCGAGACCGCCGACGCCGACGGATAGGCGACCGCCGACGCGGATGCGCCGACGGTCGTCGGGGTGCAGGCCGCGTTTCAGGACTCGCGCGTGCGACGGGGGACGATGCGCAGCACAGCCGTACCGGCGGCGATCAGCGCGAAGGCGGCGAGGCCGAGCCAGACCGAGTTGGTGCCGGTCATGGCCAGTGCTCCGGCGCCGACGCCGGCTCCGGTGGAGGAAGCGATGTTGTTGTACATGGTGGGTCTCCATTCACCAGTCGCGCCGACGTCGTGTCAGCGCATCCAGGTATGCCTTGGTATGGACGATTTGCAGGAAAAGATCGATGACGAGTTCGTACATCAGCCCGGCGAGAACCATGTGCCGCCATCCGCGGTCGCGGACGGTGACGATGCGCTCGACGACGAAGATCGCGGTCACCCCCAGCCAGAACGGCTGGATCGAGAAGCTGTCCCAGCCGATCGCGTAGACGATGGTGGCGAGGTAGATGTACGTGATCACGCAGCCGATCATCGTGAGGATCTGACGACCCCAGTACGGCAGGGTGACCCGCGTGAGGCCGTACTGCACGCAGTTCTCGATCGCCCCGCGTTTCCATCGCAGGCGCTGGCGCCAGAGGTCGCCCCACGTCGGCATGATCTCGGTCACGAGGGTGCACCCGGCGGGGCTGAGCACGTCGTAACCCAGGTGACGGATGGCGAAGGTGAGCTCGTTGTCCTCGGTCAGCACGGAGGTGTCGTAGACGCCGCCCTGTCCGTCCCCGGCGGGGAGTTCGCCGGCGAGGCGAGCCGCGCCGATCCGGCGCAGAAGACCGACCTGGAGCACAGCGGCGGTCCCGGTGACCACGAGGCATTTTCCGCGAAGCCGACGCACGTCGCGGCCGTAGCGCGCGTATTCGTTTCGCTGGAGGTGGCCGACGAATCCGCCGCCCTCGCTGCCCCGGAACACCCCGCCGACGGCACCGATCTTGCCACGGAGATTTTTCCGGGCGATCTCGAGGAAGTCGGGGTCGAGGGCGGAATCGGCGTCCTGCACGAGTACGACGTCGTCTTCTTGCAGCTGAGGGAGTGCTTCGGCGAGGAATTGGTTGAGCGCCCCTGCCTTCTTATGGGTGTTGCCGGTCGTGACGAAGACCTCGGCTCCGTGCGCTCGCGCGATCTCGACCGTCCGGTCCGTGCAGTTGTCGGCGATGACGACGATGTGATCCGGCGGGGACGTCTGGTTCTGCAGGCCCAGGATCGCGGCAGCGATGCCGACTTCCTCGTTGTGAGCGGGGAGGGCGGCGACGAGGCTCCCGGTGCGGGCGCCTGCGCGGCGACGGCGCGTGGGGGTGGCGACCGGCGCGTCCGCATCGATCGGAAGCGAGGTGCCGAGCGCGGCGGCCGCGAAGACCGAGACCTCACCGTGCCGCGTTTTCGTCGGGGTGGTAGCGAAGACGGAGACCTCACCGAGATGCTCCCTCGTCGGGGTGGTCGCGAAGACCGATACCTCGGCGTGCTGCTCCCCGGTCGCTGAGGCCGCGAGGGAGGGATGCCGGGCCGGTGTCGCCAGACGCTCGAGTTCGCTGATCGAGGGGGAGGTGCGGCGGCGCGGGCTCGGCGAGCGCCGAGTCGGAAGGTTCTCGGGCGGAGCCTCCCACGACGCCCGGCGCGGGAGGGAGGAAGCGTGCCTGCGGGCACGCCGTGTGGTGGTCGTCATCGGGTCCTCTCCGTCGCCGGCGCACGCACGGATGCGCCGGGAATGGGCTTGCCGATGAAGAAATCGCAGCCCCGCTGCCGCTTACGCGGGCTGTCAGGAGCGCAGGAGGCGCCCGGACACCCTTGAACCTATGCGGGTGAATACGAGATGCCGACAGCTTCACCGCAAGAGAACCCCAAGATCGGCGCAGGAGGAGGAAAAGGACGGCGCGCGGCGTTTCTTGTGTCTTTTCACCGCTTCTGTCAGATTCATTCCAGGGTGATTCACGCAACGGTCGTGCGTGACGATTTTCTCCGCCATCGTCCGGTATTCGAAAGGCAGAATTCGTCATGGTCAGTCGCTTTCGTCCGGCGCTGCGTCACGCGGCCGTCGTGCTCACCCTCTTCACCTTCGTGGCCCTCGCCGGCGCACCGGGCGCGGCCGCCGCTGCGGAGCGATCCCCGGATGCCGTACCGACGGCGGTCATCGCATCCGCCCCCGCAGGTGCTCCGGGGTGGTCGACGCTGTTCCGCGACGACTTCGACGGGCCCGCGGGTGCCGCGGTCGGTCCGCAGTGGGAGCACGAGATCGGTACGTGGGGGACGGGTGCCGTCGACCGCACCACCGCGTCCACCGCGAACGTGTTCCTCGACGGGGCGGGCGCACTCGGCATCCGTGCCCTCCGCGACGCGTCCGGCGACTGGACGTCGGGGCGCATCATCACCGCCGACAAGTCGTTCTCGGCACCGGCGGGCGGACGGCTTCTCCTGACGGCATCCATTCGTCTGCCCGCCGTCGCAGACGCGACCGGGTACTGGCCCGCGTTCTGGGCCCTCGGTCGCGATGCGAACGCGCAGATCGACTGGCCGCGCACGGGCGAGATCGACATGCTCGAGGCGGTGAACGGAACACCGCAGGTGATTCAGACCCTTCACTGCGATCTTCCCGACGGGGGTGCCTGCGACGAGCCCTTCGGAATCACCAGCGGTCTGCAGGACTGTGCTTCCTGCCTGACCGGTTTCCACACGTACTCGACGCTCATCGATCGCACCGAGCCCGGGGCCGAACGGCTGGAGTTCTTCGTCGACGCGGTGAGTACCCACGTCGTCGAGGAGGCTCAGGTCGGAGAAAGCGCCTGGGATGCGGCCGTCCCCAACGATTTCTTCCTCATCCTCAACCTCGCCATCGGCGGGGGGCTGCCCAACGGCGTGTGCGGCTGCGACAGCGCTGCGGCGCCGAAGACTTCCGGCGGCACGATGTCGGTCGAGCATGTGGCCGTCTACCGGTCCGATCCTGCGGCGCCGCCGATCCCGACCATCGCGGGGACGCCGACGTCGGGTTCGACCCTCATCGCCGCCTCCGGACGCGGGGTTCCGGTGGCGTATCAGTGGAAGGCGGACGGTGTCGCCATCGCCGGCGCTGCGGGGAGCTCGTTCACCCTGCCCGGCACCCTCCTCGGCAAGCGCGTCACCGTCACCGTTTCCGCGTCGGATGGATCGGATGCCGCGACCTCGCTGCCGACGGCGCCGGTCACCGCGGGGACCCTCGGCGCGGTCACCCCGACCATCAGCGGCACCGCGAAGCTCGGGTCGACTCTGACCGCGAACCCGGGCACGTGGACGCCGAGCCCGGTCACCCTGACCTACCGCTGGAAGGCGGACGGCGTCGACATCGCCGGAGCGACGGGGAAGACGCTCAAGGTCGCCACGACGAACATCGGCAAGCGGATCACCGTCACCGTGACCGGCAGCAAGGTGGGCTTCACCTCGGCGCAGCGCACCTCGGCACCGACCGCGGTCGTTCGTTAGAACTCGTGCAGCGCGCTCCCTCACTGCGCAGGGGAGGGGTTCGCTCTGGCCCGCCAGGGCCAGATCTCTGAATGACCCTGCTCGGCCTGCACATCCACAGCGTCGCGGATGGGCCCTGGGGAGGAGTGCCGGACCTACTCGGTGCGGTCGAGAATCAGGCGGGTCGCTTCCCGAGGGACGTCCCATTGCGGGAAGTGACCGCACCGCTCGAACCAGTGCAGTTCGGCGTCGGGGAAGAGTTCTGCGGCACGAGTGGCCTGTCTGGGCACGGTCACCCAGTCGCGCCGTCCCCACCCGATCGTGACCCGCCCGGGCGCGGTCCCGGCCGGAGCGCCCCGCTGCTTGGGTCCCTTGGTGAGCGCGTCCATGGCCGCGCCGGTCGCGGGGGAGTCGGCGAGTCCGCGCACGTCCGGCAGCACGGTCTCTGGCGAGAGTGCCCAAGGCCGTGCGGACAACTGCGCCAGCAGCACCGTCCTTCCGACGGCGTTGCCCAGCAGGGCGGGCAGCATGCCTCGCAGCGCTCGAACCAAGGCGATCGAGGGTCGCAGCGTGGCGCTGAAGACGGCCAGCTCTCGGTCGCTCCAGAATCCGCCCGGGTCCAGCGCCACCGTGTCCCCGCCGACTCCCCGCCGCGCAAGCTCGAGCACGATTCGCCCGCCCATCGACTGGCCGGCAGTCGAGACTCCGTCCAGATTCTGCTCGCGGATGAACTCCGCGACCGAATCGGTCAGCGTGGCGATCGAGACCTCGCCGGTTGGCGGTGGTGTGTCGCCGAACCCCGGCAGGTCGACTGCGATGATCTCGCGGTGCTCGGCCAGCTTGTCGAGGATCGGGGCCCAGGAGCGCCACCCTGCGCCCAGACCGTGTACGAGCAGGAGCGGGCTGCCACTTCCTCGTCGAATATGGTTCAGTGTCATTCGCTCAACGCTATCTCGCGCGCGTCGTGACAGGGCCGGATCGCCGCCCCGGTCGGGATGGCGGGTGCAGCTCTTACGCGATACTCGAAGCCCGCGTGCGTAGCCGGCGACTCGACTGCGCCGTGCGGTGGCACGGGTCAACCCCGCTGGCGCAGGAGATTCTTGCTCGTAGTGTCATGGCTCCCACCGAGAAGGAGCAGGCATGCCCGAATCTTCCGTCGCCAAGAGCGCTCGAGCCATGGCCGATCACGACGGCGGTATGGCCGAGCAGCAGCAAGTTCCGCCGGGCCTGACGTCACACATGACTCCGGAGCCTGATCATGGCGAATCGTCGTGGACGGGCCGTGGACGACTCGAAGGCCTGAAGGCGCTGATCACCGGCGGCGACTCCGGCATCGGACGTGCTGTCGCCATCGCGTATGCCCGCGAAGGGGCGGATGTCGCTATCTCCTACCTCGCGGAGGAAGAAGAAGATGCGCAGGTGACGGCCGAATGGATCCGACGGGCGGGTCGTCACGTCGTCGTAGCTCCCGGCGACCTGCGAGACGAGCAGACCTGTCGAGACGTCGTCGCCCGGGCCGTAGAAGGGCTCGGTGGGCTGAATGTCGTCGTGAACAACGCCGGATACCACTGGGCTCGAGGAGAAGCGGGCCTCAGCGGTCTCACAGCCGACCAGGTGGATCGCACAATGCGCACGAACCTCTACGCGACGCTATGGGTCAGCCAAGCGGCGCTGAAGCACCTCGGCAGGGGCGACAGCATCATCATCACCAGTTCCGTACAGGCATACGACCCATCGGTGTCGATGATCGATTACGCGGCCACGAAAGCCGCTCTCAACAACCTGACCGGAAGTCTGGCGCAGGACCTGGGGGCCGACGGCATCCGTGTGAACGCCGTTGCCCCCGGACCGATCTGGACGCCGCTCGGCCCAGCCACGAAGACGCCGGAAGCGGTCGCGAATATGGGTCGAGACACCCCGCTGGGGCGCATCGGCCAACCCGCCGAACTCGCCGGCGCTTATGTGTTCCTCGCGTCGCCCGCCGAAGCGAGTTATGTCAGTGGCACCGTGCTCGGAGTCACCGGCGGCAGCCCGACGTTCTGATCGAGGCGAGGCGACCCAGCCGACCGCACGGTCTCACGGCGTGCAACTCCGGTGCGCCACTGTGCTGGCAGTGGCATCCGCGCCGACGCTGGTGCCGTGAAAAACGCGAGGCGAAGATAATGGTGGGCCCGGAGGGGCTCGAACCCTCGACCCGCGGATTAAAAGTCCGATGCTCTGCCAACTGAGCTACAGGCCCTGATGCACCGATCCTACCGGGAGCGACCGGGCCCCGTGCTCATCGGCGGGTGCGCGCGACGATCCAGAAAAGGTACGCGCCGCCCACGACGCCCGTGAGCAATCCGACGGGGATCTGCAGCGGCGCGAGGGCGCGCTGGGCGATGACGTCGGCGACGAGCAGGACGGCGGCGCCCGTCAGGGCGGATCCGGCGAGGGGGATGCCGCTGGTGCCCATCGTCCGCCGTGCGAGTTGCGGTGCGGCCAGCGCGATGAAGCCGATGGGGCCGGCGACGGCCGTGGCGGTACCGGTGAGCAGCGCCGCCACCGTGATGAGGAGGAGGCGAACGCGTCCGGTGCGGACCCCCAGCGAGCGGGCGGTGTCGTCGCCGAGTTCGAGCGCACGGAAGTCGCGGTGCAGCACGACGAGGACAACGCTCAGCACGCCGATCGCGCTGAGCAGCAGGACGACGTCGCTGTCCGAGGTGGCGGCGAGGCTCCCGTACAACCACTGGCTCGCATTGCGCGCCACCTCGACCGGCGCGCGCGTGAGCAGGTAGTCGTTGAGTGCCGAGAGCAGCGTCGTGAGGGCGATGCCGGCCAGGATCGTGCGCTCGCGCGAGATGCCGACGCTGCGCGCGATCAGCATCACGACGACCACGCTCAGGAGCCCGCCCGTCCACGCCCCGACCGCGGGGGAGGCGGAGGGGGCGATGAGGATGAGGCCGACGAGTGCCCCCGTGGCGGAGCCGGCGCTGAAGCCCACGATGTCCGGGCTCGCCAGCGGGTTTCGCGCGAGGGTCTGGAAGACGGCACCGGCGAGGCCGAGGGCGGCGCCGATGGCGAGAGCGGCCACGATCCGCGGCACGCGCAGGCCCATCACGACGACCGTGGTGCGCCCGTCCGCGTCGCCGGTGAGAGCGGATGCCACCTCGCCCAGCGAGGCGTGGAACGAGCCGGTCGTGAGGCCGACCACCGCGGCGGCGACGGCGACCAAGGTGGTGAGCGCGATGACGAGGATCCGGCGGCGTCGGCCGATGCGGCGGCGGACGGTGCGGACGACGGGGGCGGTGGAGACGGCACTCACGGGGTTCTCCGCAGCACGAGCCAGAGCAGCAGCGGCGCGCCGAGGAAGGCCGCCACGATCCCCGCCTCGATCTCGCCGGGCGGAGCGATCACTCGACCGATCACGTCGCTGGCCAGGGTCAGGGCGGCACCGGTGAGAGCGGCGGCGGGGAGCGAGATGCGCACGTCGCCTCCGACCATCCCCCGCACGCCGTGCGCGACGAGCAGGCCGATGAACGCCAGCGGACCCGCCGCCGAGGTCGCCGCGGCGCAGAGCAGGGTGATCGAGGTGGCGGCGCCGATCGTGACGAGTGCGGGGGAGACCCCGAGGGCGCGGGCCAGGTCGTCGCCGAGGCGCAGCTGGTCGAGACCGCGGGCGACCAGGGCGGCGAGGACCACGCCCGCGAGGGCGAACGGCAGCAGCTGCAGGGCCACGTCGGGATCGCGCCGCTCGAAAGAGCCCACGGCCCAGAAACGGAAGGACTCGAAGGTGTCGTCGTCGGCGAGCGTGATGATGCGGACGACCGCGCCGAGGCACGCGCTCAATGCAACCCCCGCGAGCACGAGTCCGACGGTGTCGCCGCGGCGACCGGGGCGGGCCGCGGCGTTGACCAGCAGAGCAGCCCCGGCGGCGCCCGCGAAGGCGAACCAGACGTAGCCGCTCGCGGTGCCGACCCCGAAGAAGGCGATGGCGACGACGACACCCACTGCCGCTCCCGCATTGACGCCGAGCAGACCCGGGTCGGCGAGCGGGTTGCGGGTCACGGCCTGCATCAGCACCCCGGCGACACCGAGACAGGCGCCCGCGAGGAGGGCCGTGAGGGTGCGGGGCACGCGCAGCTCGTGGATGATCACGCCCACGGCATCCCGTCGATCCGACACCAGCGCCGCGAACACGTCCGCGGGGGCGAGGGATCGCGAACCGACGGCGAGGCTGGCGAGGATCAGGGCGAGCAGGATCGCGGCGACCACGAGGGTGGACGAAAGCGCCTTCCTCCGGCTCCTGCGCCGCCGCCGTGCGAGGTCGCCCACCCCCGGGGGCACGGGCAGGACGAGAGCGCTCACTTGGTAAGGGTAACCTAACCTGGTGAGCGCACTTCGTTTCCCGTCTTTTCCCGCCCGTTTCCGTCCCCGGACCGTGGCCCTCCTGGGTGCTGCCGTCGTCGTCACCCTCACCGGCTGCGCGGGTCCGGCCGCCCCGTCGACGACCGTCGATGCCGAAGCCGGCTCCGCCGGCGCGTGGGTCGTTTCTCGCGATCTGGAGCCCGGGATGGGCTCCGCCGACGCCGACGGCGTGTTCCCCCGCGCGGTGACGCACTTCGAGGGGGTGACCGAGATTCCCGCGCATCCGTCCCGGATCGCCGTCGTCTCCACCGGGCAACTCGATGCGCTGCTCACGCTGGGCACGGTGCCCACCGCCGCCACCCGCGCCGAGAACAGCGGCCTGGTGCCGCAGTACCTGCGGGACGCCTTTCCTCAGGATGCCGCGGCGCTCGGCGGCATGACCGACATTGGCCAGCGCACCGAGCCCGATCTCGAGGCCATCGCGTAGGCCGCTCCCGACCTGATCCTCATCAACTCCACGCGCGGGGCGGAACTGTACGACGCGCTCTCCGCGATCGCGCCGACCGTGGTGACCAAAGGAAACGGGGTGAATTGGAAGAGCGACTTCCTCCTCATCGCCGACGCCCTCGGAGACGAAGGGGCGGCGCGCGGCATCCTCGATTCGCTCCAGTCCGATAGCGCGGCGTTCGCCCGCACCCACCCGGGGGAGGGATCGACGGTGTCGTTCCTGCAATCGACGGGAGATCGCACGCGGATCATGGGGGTGCCCTCGTTCGCGGGCGGGGTGGCCGAAGACCTCGGCCTCGCTCGCCCCGCGTCCCAGCGGTTCGACGAGACCTCGCAGGAGATCAGCGCGGAACAGATCGACCTCGCCGACGCGGACCACGTGTTCTACGCCGGTACCGGACAGGGGATCGCCTTCATCGAGGACGCACCGCTGTGGTCGACGCTCGGCGCCGTGGCCGATGGACGCGCCGTGGTCGTGGACTTCGACCCGTGGTTCATGAACGCCGGACCCACGGCGGCTCGGCTCGTGCAGGACGAGATCGTGGGCGTGGTGACAGGAAGCTGACAGACGCGGCATCCGCACACGAAGGAGCGAGCGCCGGACCCCCTCGCCTGGGGTCCGGCGCTCGCCGTCAATCTCGGTCGATCATCGACCGAACGGATGCGTGAGGTGTCACGCGTCCGAGGACTTACATCGGGGGCATGAGCACCGTGTCGATGAGGTACACCGTGGCGTTGGCCGTCTGGACGCCACCGCAGATGACGTTCGAGGTGCCGTTGACGGTGATCGAGTCACCGGAGCCGGCGACCGTGACATCCGCGCCCTGGACCGTGGCGTGGGTGCCGTCGATCTCGTCGGGAGCGATCTGACCGGGGACCACGTGGTACGTCAGGATCGAGGTCAGCAGGTCGGTGTCGGTCTTCAGCGTCTCGATGGTGGCCGCGTCGATCTTGGCGAACGCGTCGTCGACGGGGGCGAAGACGGTGAACTCGCTGCCGTTCAGGGTGTCGACCAGGTTCACGTTGGGGTTCAGCTGGCCGCTGACCGCCGCGGTGAGCGTGGTGAGGAGCGGGTTGTTCGAGGCGGCGACGGCGACCGGGTCGGCAGCCATACCGGCGACGGATCCCGCACCCGAGGGGACGGTCTCGGCGTAACCGGCGCAGCCGGGGCCGACGAGGTTGGCGGCCGGGTCCATGGCGGATGCCGAGGCCGACATCGAGGGCGACGCCTCCATGGAGGGGGCGGTGCTCTCCTCGGCGGTCGAGCCACCCGAGGTGGTACCACCCGAACATGCGGTGAGAGCGAAAGCCGAGCCCAGAACGAGGGCGAGACCAGCGACGACAGGCTTCTTGTTGGTGAGCATGACATTCCTCCGAAATCGTTCGGATCGCGTCTGCGACCCGTCAGGGACACCCCGGTGCGAGGGGCGGTTCGCCGTGGAGCGGCTTACACAGGGTCTTCGGGACCCCCGGGGGAACGGATTGCGAAATGTGTCCGTTGCGGTCCGTTCATGGGTCGTTTTCTCGACAAAAGCCCTGTTCAGGGGCAAAAAAATATTCTTAAGAATGTTTTCCGCCCGCCCGACCTCGGTGGTGTGGGTGCCTGGGTAACGGTTTGTGCGCACGTTCGCGCGGCTCGCGCGCGCGTGCGGTAAAGCCTCTGACAGTACGGAATGATGGATGCATGGTGATCGACGGTTTCGACCTGCCCGATGAGGGGCGTGAGAAGGTCGATCACATCGGCATCCTGTTACAGCGCGTAGCCGACGGTGATCGCGCCGCCTTCGCCGAGGTGTACGACGCTCTCTCCGCTCGCGCGTTCGGACTCATCCTGCGCGTCCTCGTCGACCGCTCTCAGAGCGAGGAGGTGTTGCAGGAGGTCTTTCTCGAAATCTGGCAATCCGCCGCGCGATTCACTCCGAATAGAGGCCAAGGAAGATCGTGGGTTTTCACGATCGCCCACCGACGTGCGGTGGACCGCGTGCGGTCATCGCAGTCGAGCAGCGATCGAGATGTGCGCGCGGGCTTCCGGGATATGGATGTCGCTTACGACAACGTCTCCGAAAAAGTAGAACTGAAAATCGAAGGGCGGCGCGTCGTCGATGCATTGGCGACGCTTCCCGACGCCCAGAAGGAAGCACTCACGCTGGCCTACTTCGGTGGGTACAGCCAAAGTGAGATCGCTACCCTCGTCGGGGCACCGCTCGGTACGGTCAAGACCAGGATGCGCGACGGCCTGTCGCGCTTGAGGATGGAGATGGGGGTGGACAAGTGAACGAGAGGGACTTCGCCGACCTCGCCGTCGGTCATGCGCTCAATGCGCTATCCGAGGCAGATGAGCGCGCGTACCAGGAGGCCCTTGCGGGTAATCCGCACTGGGACCACCACGTTCGCGGTGCGGTAGACACCGTTGCCGCGATCAGCTCCACCGTCGACCCGGTCGAGCCACCGCCTTCCGTACGTGCTTCACTGTTCGCACGCATCTCCGACCTCCCCCAGGAGTCAGCCGCATCGTCGCCACCGACGCGCGACGATGAGGACTTCGCGGCCGCTGGTCCGATCCCCGTCGAGCGGGAACGCGAGGTCGTCTCGGCCCGTCGCTCCGCAGGCTCGGGCTGGGGTATGCGTGGATGGTTCGCCCTCGCCGCGTCGTTCGCGGCGGTGCTGGTGCTCGGCTTCGGGGCCGTCACCATCAGCCAGTTCTTCGCGCCTCCCGCGGCGGTCGTCGCCCTGCAGCAGATCGAGGACGCCCCTGACGCGCAGTCGGCCTCGGCGACGATGCCCGATGGGACGGTCGCCACCGCCCACTGGTCGCCGTCGACGGGACAGAGCGTGCTCGTGGCCGACGGGATGCCGTCCCTCGCTGAGGGAAAGACGTACGAGCTCTGGTTTGTCCGCGGCGAAACCCCCATTGCCGCGGGGATCTTCCAACCCGACTCCGACGGCAACGCCACTGCCGTGCTGCAGGGTGAGATGCATGCCGGCGACGTCATCGCCGTGACCATCGAGCCGGCCGGCGGATCGCCCGACGGCACGCCCAGCAGTGACCCTGTCGTGGCCGTGGCCACGGCCTGAGGCCACGGCCGACCCGCCCGCGGGTCTTGCGGCCCGCGTGCGATGGGCGACGCTCTAGCCTGGAACGATGAGCGATTCCCCCCGCGATTTCCACAAGCCGGTGCGGCGCCCCGCAGAACTGTTCGACCGTCTGTTCTCGGCAGAGGATCCCGCCGAAGTGTCGCGTGTCGCCCACAGCACGGCGCACGCCCTCCTCGCACGGGTCCGCGCGGATCCGTCCGTGGACATCGTGGAGCGACTCGTCGCCTTCACCGATGACCATGGCATCGACGACATCGCCGAGCTGTGGTCGCGCTCGCCGGCCCGCTCGCTCCCCGGCGCGCTGTGGCGGTTGTATCTGTTGCAGCTGATGATCCACGACGACGCTGCGACCGCGGCTCTGCTGTACGAGCGCGGTCGCGTCGAGATGGCGACGGTGGATGCCGTCGTGGCGGGCGCCCCGGCGCCGGCGGGGCCGGAAGAGCTGGTGCGGCTGATCGACACGATCCTGCGCGGGTTGTTCGAGGGCGACTTCGCCGTCGCCCTCGACCGCGCGGCTGCTTTCTGTCGCGTTCAGGCCGCGGGCTCGACACACCTGGCCGACGATTACGAGACCACCGAGTCGGAACGGGCGACCGCTCTGACCACGCGCGCGTTGCGCCTCGCGACCTACGCCGAAGACCTGGCGGCATGCGCGGCTCTGTGGCGTCGCGACGCGCTTACCTGATCTCGTTCTCGGGGTGAGACGGGGCAGGGGCGGAAGTCCTGCGCGGGGCGCGAGCCGCTGCAGAAAAGATAAGTGCCGGACCGCAGAACGCCTCTCGGCGCATGGCCGCTCAGAGCGGCAAAAGATGGAGCCCGGGGTTACTGCGGCCCGGCTATGACAGTGTAACAAGTGCGCGCCCCGCACATTCCCTCCTGCGGGCCCGTTGACAAGATCCGGGCGTGTCGGGGCTGCCGCGTAGGCTCGCCCCATGGTTTCGCGTTTCGCCCTCCGCATCGACCCGGTGGCATCCGATGACCGGAGGGATTCGTTCGCCGACACGTTCCGGCCGATCGATCCGCACGCCCCCGCCCTTCCCGTCGGGGAGCTGAGCGCACAGCGCGGCGACGGGATCTTCGAGTCGCTCGGAGTCGTCGACGGTCATCCGCAGGAGGTCGGCCCGCACCTCGAACGCCTCGCACACTCCGCCGGTCTGTGCGATCTCCCCGCGCCCAACATCCCGCAGTGGCGGGAGGCGATCGCGCGTGTCGTCCAGAAAGCCGGTACGGGCGAAAGCGTCGTGAAGCTCATCTACAGCCGCGGTGTCGAGGGCGGCGACGCGGCGACGGCCTGGATCACCCTCGCCGACGCGCCCGACAACGCCAGGGCCCGCACCGAGGGCGTTCGCATCTCGACCCTCGACCGCGGATACGCGCTCGACGTCCCGGCACGCGCACCGTGGCTGCTTCTCGGTGCGAAGACCCTCTCGTACGCCACCAACATGGCCGCCATCCGCGAGGCGAAGCGCCGCGGGGCCGACGACGCCGTCTTCGTCTCGAGTGACGGGTACGTGCTGGAGGCGCCCACGGCATCCGTCGTCCTGCGCCTCGGCGACCGGTTCGTCACCCCGGCACCGAGTGCCGGCATCCTGCATGGGACCACTCAGCTGAGCCTGTTCGCGTACCTCGAGGAGCGGGGCTTCGACACCGCGTACGACATGATCGCCGTGTCGGACCTCGGGGGAGCGGATGCCGCCTGGCTGTTGTCGAGTGTGCGGCTCGCGGCGCCGATCTCGGCGGTGGACGGTTGGCCGATACCGGTCGACCGGGCGCTGTCCGACGAGCTGAACGCCTACCTGCTCACCCCGCGCGAGTGAGCAGGTCCTGACCCCGAGCCTGGGTCCTGGGCCGCCGGCGGTATCCCGACGCGGTGCGGGCCGGGACGGGCGGCGCCCGGCAGCCGCGCGCTGCCGCCCCGCATTCGCGCTGACGCCGGCATCCGAAACGACGAGAGCCCCGCCGAAGCGGGGCTCTCGCGCAGAAAGAACGCTTATCCGAAGCGGCCCGAGACGTAGTCCTCGGTGGCCTGGACGGTCGGGGCCGTGAAGATCGTCGAGGTGTCGTTGTACTCGATGAGTTTGCCGGGCTTGCCGGTGCCGGCGATGTTGAAGAACGCCGTCTTGTCGCTCACGCGCGAGGCCTGCTGCATGTTGTGCGTGACGATGACGATCGTGTACTCGTTCTTGAGCTCCGAGATGAGCTCCTCGATCGCGAAGGTCGAGATGGGGTCGAGCGCCGAGCAGGGCTCGTCCATCAGCAGCACGTCGGGCGAGACGGCGATCGCGCGAGCGATGCACAGACGCTGCTGCTGACCGCCCGAGAGGCCGCCGCCGGGCTTGTCGAGACGGTCCTTCACCTCGTTCCAGAGGTTGGCGCCCTTCAGCGACTTCTCGACGAGTCCGTCGGCGTCGCTCTTGGACATGCGCTTGTCGTTGAGCTTCGCACCGGCCAGCACGTTCTCGCGGATCGACATGGTGGGGAAGGGGTTCGGGCGCTGGAAGACCATGCCGACATGGCGGCGCACGAGCACCGGGTCGACACCGGGACCGTACAGGTCGTCGCCGTCGATGAGGACGCGACCCTTGACGTGACCGCCGGGGATGACCTCGTGCATGCGGTTCAAAGTCCGCAGGAACGTGGACTTGCCGCACCCCGAGGGGCCGATGAAGGCGGTGACCGAACGGGGCTCGATGTCGATCGAGACGCCCTCGACCGCGAGGAAATCGCTGTAGTAGACGTTGAGGTCCTGGACCTCGATGCTCTTGGACACGAAGGTGCCTTTCTGGGGTCAGCGCGCCTTGGGCGCGAACACCGCCGCCACGATACGGGCGATCAGGTTGAAGATGACGACGAGGACGACCAGCAGGAATGCCGCACCCCAGGCGTTGGCCTGCGATGCGTCGATGTCTTGCCCGGGGAAGCTGTACGCGGTGTACGCCATGACGGGGAGGGTCTGCATGGGCCCCTCGAACGGGTTGGCGTTGAAGTTGTCGGTGAAGCTCGCCGCGATGAAGATCGGCGCGGTCTCACCCACCACGCGGGCCACGGCGAGCACGACACCGGTGATGATGCCGGAGGCGGCGGTGCGCAGCACGACCTTGATGATCGTCGCCGAGCGCGGCACGCCCAGGGCGAGCGAGGCCTCGCGCAGGTCGGCCGGCACCAGACGCAGCATCTCCTCGGTGGAGCGGATCACGATCGGGATCATGAGCACGCACAGGGCGATGGATGCCGAGAACCCGCTGAACGCCTTGGGTCCGACGACGAGGCTGAACAGCGAGAAGGCGAACAGACCGGCGACGATGGAGGGGATACCCGTCATGACGTCGACGAGGAAGGTGATTGTCCGGCGGAGCGGGTTGCTCGGCTGGGCGTACTCGACGAGGTAGACCGCCGCGAGGACGCCGACCGGCACCGAGATGAGTGCGGCGATGCCCGTGATGATCAGCGTTCCCGCGACGGCCTGCCACGCACCCGGGGTCGCGACGACTTCGAGTGTGTTCGGGTCGAACGCGGTGCCGCCCACCTGCGTGATGAACTGCAGGTTGACCACGGCGAGGCCCTTGGACACCACCGTGTACAGCGTGGAGACGAGAGGTGCCAACGCCAGCAGGAAGGCCGCCGTGACCAGACCGCGCACGACGCGGTCGACGGCCTTGCGGCGGTTCTCGACGATCGACGACCCCAGGCCGATGGCGATCAGGTAGATCACGGCCGTCAGGATCAGCCACGCCGCGAGGTTGAAGCCGCCCATGAGCACCTGCACGCCGGCGATGACGACCGCGACGCCCGCGAGCAGCGCGGGCTCGATGTAACGGGGGAGCTGGCCGCTGGTGAGGGCCAGGGGAGCGGAGGGTGCGGTGACGGTCATGAGCGCTTGCCCTTCTTGCGACCCTTGGCGCCGGGGCCCGTCGCGCCGATGATGTAGCGGGCGAACATGTTCACCGCGAGCGATACGACGAACAGCATGAGGCCGGTACCGATGAGGGCCGAACGCTGCAGGTCGGTGGCGATGGGGAAGTTCAGCGCGATGTTGGCCGCGATGGTCTGCGAGTTGTACCCGTCGGTGAGCATCAGCACCGAGTAGATGAGGCTGGGGGAGATGATCAGCGCGATGGCCATCGTCTCGCCGAGCGCGCGGCCGAGGCCGAGGAGCGTTGCCGAGACCATGCCGCTGCGGGCGTAGGGGAACACCGACAGGCGGATCATCTCCCAGCGCGTGGCGCCGAGGGCCAGCGCCGCTTCCTCGTGCAGACGGGGCGTCTGGAGGAAGATCTCACGGGTGATCGAGGTGACGATCGGCAGGATCATCACCGCGAGCACGACGCCACCGGTCAGCATGGTCGAACCGGTGCTGGAGACAGGGCCGTTGAAGAGCGGGATCCAGCCGAGGTACTGGTTGAGGAACTCCCCGACCGGCAGCAGCAGGGGGCGCATGACGATGATGCCCCACAGGCCGAACACGATCGAGGGGACGGCCGCCAGCAGATCGACGACGTACCCCAGTGCCCCGGCGATGCGGCGCGGCGCGTAGTGCGAGATGAACAGCGCGATGCCGATGGCCACCGGGGTACCGATGATCATGGCAATGAACGCGGCCCAGATGCTGCCGAAAAGCAGCGGACCCACGTACTCCCAGAAGTTCGCCCAGTTGCCGGTGCGGCTCTGGTAGCCGGCGAGGTCGCCTTCGGCCCAGTTGCCGGTGATGGCGGGGAGTCCGCGGATGATCAGGAAGATCGCCACACCCGCCAGGATGATCATGATCGAAACGGCGGCGGTGGTCGACAGGCCCAGGAAGACGGTGTCGCCGACGCGGCGCTTGCCGACGATGCTCGCGCGGGGCGGGGTCGGTGAGACCGGCGAGGTCTCTTGCTCGGCGACGGTGTCAGTCACGGGGGACCTCACGCTCGGCACGGGTCATGGGTGCTCCTCGATCGGGTGGCTCAGTGAGGATTCGGCTCAGCGGAGCGTTCGACGTGGTCGACCGTTCCGATCAGCCCGGCCCGACCCGCACGAGAGTGCGGGCCGGGCCGAGTGGTAAGAGATGTTTACTTGATCGCTGCGAGCGTCTCGGCGGCAGCCTCGAGCACCGAGTCGGGCAGCGGAGCGGAGCCGGCGTTCTTGGCCGCGACCTGCTGGCCGAGGGTGCTGGTGACGAAGCCGAGGTACGACTTCACAAGCTCGGCCTGGGCGGCGTCCTTGAACGTCGAGCAGGTGATGGCGTACGACACGAGCGGGATCGGGTAGGAGTCGGCGGTCAGCTTCGAGTAGTCGAACTTCTTCGACAGGTCGCCCTCGATGCCGTTGCTGGCGTCGACCGCGGCGGCCTCGAACGTCGCGGTGACGGCCTCGGCGCTGTAGGGGACGGCGGTGCCGTCGGTGACGATCGCGGCCGCGTTCAGGTCGCCGATGGCGGAGTGGTCGGCGTAGCCGATGGTGCCGGAGCCGGCCTTGACGGCCTCGACGACGCCCGAGCCACCCTTCTGCTTCGAGACGTTGCCCTCGATCGGCCAGTCCTTGCCCGCGGGAGCGGTCCAGACCGACGACTGGGTGGCCGCGAGGTAGTTGGTGAGGTTCTGCGTGGTGCCCGAGCCGTCCGAACGAGCGACGGTGGTGATGGTGCCGGCGGGGAGCGCGGTGCCGTTGTCGGCGGTGATGGCCGGGTCTGACCAGTCGGTGATCTGCAGCGCGAAGATCTTCGCGATCGTCTCACCCGAGAGCTTCAGGTCGGTGACGCCGGGGATGTTGAAGATGATGGCCACGCCGTCGAGGTAGACGGGGATGTTGACGCCACCCTCGGTGCACAGAGCCGCGGACTGCGCGGTCTGCTCGGCATTCAGGGGGGCGTCGGAGCCGGCGAAGTCGTACGCGCCGCTGAGGAAGTTGGTGACGCCACCGCCGGAGCCCTGCGACTTGTCGTAGTTGATGGTGACGCCCTTGGCCTGGGCGTTGTAGGCGCTGGTCCACGCGGCCTGCGCGTTGGACTGGGCGCTCGAGCCACCGGCGGTGATGGTGCCCGAGAGGTTGGGGTCGATCGTGAACGCCACGTCGGCGGAGGAGGGGGACTCCGAGGTGCCTGCGGGAGCGGAGCTGGAGGGACCGGCGCAGCCGGCGAGCGTCAGGGAGGCCACGGCGGCCAGGGTGCCCAGCTGGGCGATTCGGGAGATCTTCACGGGGTGAATCCTTCGCATGTCGGGAACAGGAACCCGGTGCAGGGTTCGCCGTGAACGGTAAACAAGGACTCTTAAGAGACTGCGTTGCGGGGGTGAACGGGAGGTGAACCGGTGCGGCCTTTCCGGGGTGTTTCCCTGGGCGTTGTACTGTTCACCCCCGTGACGACCCCCGCATCCGCACCGCAGGCTCCGCTCGATCGGACGACGGCCGCCCCGCCCGCCCGCACCCTCATCGACATCCTGACCGATGTCGCCGCACGGCATCCCGAGGCGTCCGCCATCGACGACGGATCGGGTGCCCTGAGCTACCGCGAACTGCTGGCGCGCGTGTGGCGGACGGCTGCCGCCCTGCACGAGGCCGGCGTCCGCCGCGGCGACCGGGTCGGAGTGCGCATGCCGTCCGGCTCGAAGGAGCTGTACGTCTCGATCCTGGCGGTCATGGCGGCCGGCGCCGCCTACGTCCCGGTGGATGCCGACGACCCGGACGACCGTGCCCGCCTCGTGTTCGGCGAGGCCCGGGTGCGCGGCATCGTGGCGGGTGACGGCGAGTTCGTCGCACAGGGGCAGGATGCCGACCTCGTGCGCCTGTACGACGGGGCGGCGCCGCACCCGAGTACGAACGCCGTCCCGATCGTCGCACCGCCGACCGTCGACGACGACGCGTGGATCATCTTCACCTCGGGCTCGACCGGGGTGCCCAAGGGCGTCGCCGTCTCGCACCGTTCGGCCGCAGCGTTCGTCGACGCCGAGGCCCGCATCTTCCTTCCGCAGGAGCCGCTCGGCCCCGGCGACCGCGTGCTCGCCGGTCTCTCGGTGGCGTTCGACGCCTCGTGCGAGGAGATGTGGCTCGCGTGGGGTCACGGGGCGTGCCTCGTTCCCGCGCCGCGCTCGCTCGTCCGCTCGGGTGAGGACCTCGCGCCGTGGTTGCTGCGTCAGGGCATCACGGTGGTGTCGACCGTCCCGACGCTCGCGGCGATGTGGCCGGCGGACTCGATCGAGAACGTGCGTCTGTTGATCTTCGGCGGCGAGGCGTGCCCGCCCGAGCTCGCCGCCCGTCTCGTCGCGGACGGACGTGAGGTGTGGAACACGTACGGCCCGACCGAGGCCACGGTGGTCGCCTGCGCCGCCCCGCTCGACGGCTCGCTGCCCGTGCGTATCGGGCTGCCGCTCGACGGATGGGCGCTGGCGGTGGTGGATGCCGAGGGGCTCCCCGTGGCGGAGGGGCAGGTGGGAGAGGTGATCATCGGCGGTGTGGGGCTCGCCCGCTACCTGGACCCTGCGAAGGACGCCGAGAAGTACGCCCCCATGCCGACCCTCGGCTGGGAACGCGCGTACCGCTCCGGCGACCTCGTGCGCTTCGACCCGGAGGGACTGGTGTTCCAGGGCCGCGCCGACGACCAGGTCAAGGTCGGCGGTCGGCGCATCGAGCTCGGAGAGGTCGAGTCGGCTCTGCAGGACCTCCCCGGCGTCAGCGCGTCGACGGTGGCCGTACGCACCACCGAGGCCGGAGTGCCGGTGCTCGTCGGGTACCTCGTGATGGACGAGGGCGTCGACCTCGACCGGGGCGCCGCCCGTGCCCTGCTCTCCGAGCGCCTCCCGGCGGCGACGATCCCTCTGCTCGGGGTCGTCGACGAGTTGCCCGTCCGCACCTCCGGCAAGGTCGACCGCGCGGCGCTGCCGTGGCCGCTCCCCGGCGTCGATGCCCCCGCGGCGACCGACTTCTCGCCCGACGAGATGTGGTTGGCCGAGCAGTGGCAGGCCGTGCTCGGTCTGCCCGTCGCCGATCGCAAGGTCGATTTCTTCGACCTGGGTGGGGGCTCCCTGGCCGCCGCTCAGCTCGTCTCGCGCATCCGCGCGCGGGTGCCCGAGTTCTCGGTCGCCGACATCTACGACGTGCCGCGCCTGGGCGCGATGGCGAAGGCGCTCGGACCCCAGCTGGCCGACGGCCCGCCCGCGGAGTTCCACCGCGCAGAGCCCACGCCCCGCACGACGCAGTGGGCGCAGACGCTCCTCGGTGCTCCGCTGTTCATTCTCTCGGGTGTGCGCTGGCTGCTGTACGTGCTCACCGCATCCGCGATCCTGCACCTGGTTCCCGGCTTCGACGTGCTGCCGAGCGTGCCGTTGCCCGTTCTCGCGATCGGACTGCTGATCTTCGCGACGCCGTTCGGGCGCATGGCGATCGCCGTGGCATCCGCTCGTCTGCTGCTGTTGGACGTGCGCCCGGGCGACTACCCCCGCGGGGGATGGGTGCACATCCGGCTGTGGTTGGCGGAGCAGATCGCCGCCCAGGTGGATGCCGTGGGTCTGGCCGGTGCCCCCTGGGTGTCGTACTACGCCCGGGCTCTGGGCGCGCGGATCGGGCGGAACGTCGACCTGCACGCCCTTCCACCGGTCACCGGCATGCTCGAGGTGGGAGACGGCGCGTCGATCGAGCCGGAGGTCGACCTGACGGGCTACTGGATCGACGGCGATCTCGTCCGCATCGGCGAGGTGCGCATCGGGGCGGATGCCACGGTGGGCGCGCGCTCCACCCTGGCACCCGGCACGCGGATCGGTCGACGGGCCGAGATCGCCCCCGGATCCGCCGTGTTCGGTCGGGTCAAGGCCGACCAGTCGTGGGCGGGTTCTCCCGCGGTGCGCGTCGGTGGCACGGCGAAGGGCTGGCCGGGCGAGCGTCCCCCGGCGCCCACGCGATGGTTGTGGGCCTACGCCGCCTCCGCCGTCGTGCTCGCCCTGCTGCCGCTGGCGGCGTTCACGGTGGGCGGTCTCGTCGTCGCGCAGGGAATGCGTGGGGCCGACGACCTCGGACAGGCGACCGCCGCGGCCTTCGCCTGGCTCGTCCCCGCCGTCGCCGTCACGGGCGTGGTCTTCGCGGCATCCGTGGTGCTGCTCGTGCGCCTGCTCTCGATCGGCCTCGCCGAGGGAACCCATCCGGTGCGCAGCCGCATCGCCTGGCAGGCGTGGACGATCGAACGACTTCTGGATGCCGCCCGCACGACCCTCTTCCCGCTCTACTCGTCGCTGTTCACCCCGGTGTGGCTGCGGATGCTGGGCGCGCGCGTCGGCCGCGACGTGGAGGCATCCACGGTGCTTCTCATCCCCTCCATGGCGCGGATCGAAGACGGCGCGTTCCTCGCCGACGACACCATGGTCGCCTCCTACGAACTGCGCGCCGGCTGGCTGCGGATCGGGCCGGTCCGCATCGGCAAGCGCGCGTTCCTCGGCAACTCCGGCATGGCCGCCCCCGGCCACCGCGTGCCGCGCGACGGACTGGTCGCGGTGCTGTCAGCGGCACCGGTCAAGGCGAAGGCCGGGTCGTCGTGGCTCGGATCGCCCGCGGTCCGGCTGCGGCGTCTGTCGGCCGCGGGTGACGAGTCGCGGACGTACCGGCCCACCGCGGGCTTGCGCTTCGCCCGTGCCCTGTGGGAGCTCTGCCGGTTCGTGCCGGTGGTGGTGACGTGCGGCATCGGCCTGGGCGTGCTGTTCGCGCTCGCCGCGCTGTGGGAGACCGTGGGGCCGGTCTGGACGCTGCTGTCGTCCGGTCTCGTGCTACTGGCCGCCGGGGCTGTCGCGGCGGGCGTGTCGACCGCGGCCAAGTGGGCCATCGTCGGGGTGATCCGCGCGGGTGAGCAGCCCCTGTGGTCGAGCTTCGTGTGGCGTACCGAGGTGTCGGACACGTTCACCGAGATGGTCGCGGCGCCCTGGTTCGCGCGCGCCGCGGCGGGGACTCCCGCGCTCGCCGTGTGGCTGCGCACCCTCGGCGCGAAGATCGGTCGGGGGGTGTGGTGCGACAGTTATTGGCTGCCCGAGCCCGACTTGGTGACTTTGGGCGATGCGTCAACCGTCAACCGCGGATGCGTCGTTCAGACACATCTGTTCCATGATCGGATCATGAGCATGGACACCGTCGAGTTGGAACCCGGGTCGACCCTGGGTCCCCACAGCGTGGTGCTGCCGGCATCGACGCTCGGGGCGCACGCCACCGTGGGACCGGCGTCGCTGGTCATGCGCGGCGAGACCGTTCCGGTCGGCTCGCGGTGGAGCGGCAACCCCATCGGCCCCTGGCGTGCGGTGAAGGTGCGCGCCTACCAGTCGACGACGTGAGCGGGACCGATCCGTACGCCCCGCAGAGCGGCGACGCGTCGTACGACGTGCGGTCGTACGACCTCGAGCTCGGCTACCGCGTTCGCACCAACCGCCTCGAGGGAACGGCGACCATCGTGGCGGTGGCGCGCGTCGCGCTGACGTCGTTCGCGCTCGATCTCGTGGGCCTGCGCACCTCGCGCGTCCGCGTCGATGGGGTGACGGCGCGTTTCTCGGCGGGCCCGCGCGTGGTGCGTGTCACGCCGCCGCGGCCGGTGGCGGCCGGTGAGGTGCTCGAGATCGAGGTGGTCTATGCGGGCGCTCCGGCCCCGCGGCGCTCGCGCTGGGGCGCGGTCGGATGGGAGGAGCTGACCGACGGCGCTCTGGTAGCAGGCCAGCCCATCGGCGCACCCACCTGGTTCCCCTGCAACGATCGACCGGACAGCCGCGCGCGGATGCGCATGGAGATCACCGTCGACGACGGCTACACGGTCGCTGCGACCGGTGTCGCCGGAGCGACGACGCGGCGCGGCGGGCGAGCGACGACGACGTTCACGTCCGATGTCCCGACCGCGACGTACCTCGCCGCCGTCCATGTGGGCCGCTATCGCACGCGTCCCCTCGCCGGCGGGGGAGTGGATGTCGTTCCGCCGGTCAGCGTCACGGCGCCCCCGGCACTCAGCGCCGCCGCCGATCGCGCGTTCGCGGCGGTCCCGCACATGCTGCGTGTTTTCGACCGACTCTTCGGCCCGTACCCGCAGGATGCGTGTTCGCTGGTCGTCACGGAGGATGAGCTCGAGATCCCGCTCGAAGCGCAGGGACTCGCCGTCTTCGGCATGAACCATCTCGTGCCGGCGGCTCAGCGTCTGGTGGCGCACGAGTTGGCCCACCAGTGGTTCGGCAACAGCGTCGGGATCGCCCGTTGGTCCGATATCTGGTTGAACGAGGGCTTCGCCTGCTACGCCGAGTGGCTGTGGTCGGACGCCTCGGGGAGCGTTCCCGTCGAGACCTGCGTCGCCGACCACTACGCCCGTCTCGCCGCCAAACCGCGCGACCTGCTACTGGTCGACCCGGGACCCGACGATATGTTCGACGACCGCGTCTACAAGCGCGGTGCGCTGACTCTCCACGCTCTTCGTCGGACGCTGGGCGACCGGGCGTTCTTCGACCTGGTGCGGGGCTGGACGGCGCAGCACCGGCACGCACTCGTCACCACCGAGGACTTTCGCGCCGCCGTCGAGAACGCGGGTGGACCGGATGCCGTGGCGGTGCTGTCGCGCTGGATCGACGGCGAAGCTCTGCCGCCGCGCCCCTGATCCGCGCGGGGTTCGGGGCGGGTCACCCGTTCCAGCCGCGCACCCGGTGCACGACGAAGGACTTCGGGTACGAGCCTGCGGTGGCATCGACTTCGAAGATGTCGATCATGAGCGCCAGCGGATAATCCGGAGCCTGCGCGATGCGTCGCACGACGACGCCCTCGCATCCGATGATCGTCTCGCCCTCGCCCCACACGGCCGTCCACGTGTGCGGGCGACCGGCGTCGAAGGGAAGCGAGACCTCAACCATGTCGGTCGCCAACCGGGGGTCGTGGTGCGCCTTGATTCCGCTGCGGGCGCGGGTTTCGATATCGGTGACCCCGTCGGCGTCGATCTCGAACAGGCAGATCTCGCCCGCATCGCGAGGCGACAGGTGCTCGGTCCCCACGAGCCACGCGGCGACCATGCATCCGCTGTCCCGGGTGGCCGACAGTCTGATGTCGACACGACCCCGGGTGGGGGCGAAGAGAAGCGACGTCGGCGCCTCCGTGCGTACCGTCAGATCGCCGCGGTGGCGGTGCATGCCGCGGTGCGATCCCTTCTCTCCCGCGAACAGCGCCGTCTGCAGGTTGGACACTCGCAGGGGAGCGTCCTCGGGTCGCCAGTGGCCTTGATCCGCGTCGATCCGGAGCCGGATGCCGTCGGCCACGGCATTCCACCGGGCCGCTGCCCGCTCGGCGTCGGTCCAGTGCGGCAGGTATGAGGTGATCCAGCGGGAGGGATCGGGGGTCCCCTCGGTGAAGTCGTCGTCCAGGTCGGCGGCACGCGATGGAAGAGGCGGGAGGGTGCCGTCCGGAAGGAGCATGCACCCTTCATAGTGCCTCTGCGCCCGGACGCCAGACGACGACGCGTCAGCACGCGGGATGCCAGGACGTCGGGTCGCCGGCGTGCGCGCGTGCCGGATGCCGGCGCGTTTGCATGTGTGCATGCTAGCGACGACCTTCGACATCGAAGCTGGTCCTCGGGGCACTCGGGGAGGGCTGCGCGGTTCCTGGGGGTGGGGAGGAGGTGTCGGACGCGAGGGTCAGCGTGACCGCGGCATCCCGGTGGCTTCGACGGGCTCAGCCACCTCCGTTGCCGCGGGCGGGTGCGGCTTGCCGGTGGCTTCGACCGGCTCGGCACCTCGTCAGGCCGAGGGCCGGTATGGCGGCCCAAGAGCCTCGACGACCTCACCGTCCTCAGGCGATGGCGACCGCCGCCACGACCCCCTCGGGGCCGTCGAGGTCCCACCCGCACCATTCGGCCGTCGCGTGTCGGCCGCCCGGATGCTCGATGACCGTCGCCCACCACCGGTCCGCGTCCTCGCGCACGCTGACGTACGCCGGATCCACGGTCAGACCCCGTGCGTCGGCCTTGAGCACGGCTTCCGCACGCGCCCAGTCCCGCGCATCCGTTTCACCGGGGAGCACACGTTCGAGTCCCCCGGCGTCCGCCGGAACCGCATCGACACCGATGCGCCCGTACTCCCGTGTCACGGCGACGACGGTCCACGCGGAGACGTACGACACCGACACCGCGGCATCCATGCCCTCCACCCGTATCCGCCCGTGGTCACCCCCGCACAACGGGCAACGCGAGACGAACCGGCCGCCCGGGAGCAACTCCGCGAGGAGCGCCCGCGAGGTGTCCCGTCGCGACGTACGCGGAGGAACCGCCCGCCACGCGACCTGAACGCCGGACGGAAGGGTCACACTCGCGGTTCGTGCGTCTCGATCGCGACGATACCTGCGCCCGGGTGATCGACCGGCACGTGCACGACCGAGAATGCACCGGTCTCGAGCGTCGACGCGCTGCCCAGGTAGGACCCGCTCATCGTGCCGGTCGCGAGGGCGAGTTCGTGCATGATGTCAGGGAGGACGGGGCCGTGGCTCGTCAGGACCACGGGCTTTCGCGCGCGCACGCGCTCTCCGACGACGGATCGAGCATCGGCTCGGCCCTGCTCCCACGCGTCCTGGCTGAGGTCGGCGCGCACCTGCACCCGCTGACCGATCGCCTGGGCGATCGGCGTCGCCGTGCGCACGCACCGCTCGGCGGGGCTCGACACCACCCGACGCACCCCGAAAGCGAGGAGGGGTCCGACGATCACCTCGGCCTGCTTGCGGCCGCGCGAGGTGAGCGGTCGAGCGCTGTCGACGCCGTCCCACTCGTCGCGCGCACGCGCTTTGCCGTGGCGCAGCACCACGATGGGGAACGTCGGCAGAGCCTGCTCCTCGACGATGCGGGCGAATTCGTCGAGGATCTCGATGTCGACGGGGTAGCTGAGGTGTTTGCGCGCCTTCTTCATGCTGACCCACTCGATCGCCGCGACCTCTTTGTTCGGAACGAACGACGACATCCGCACGGCCGCGTCGGTGGCTTCGGCCGCCCAGTAATGCACGATCTTGGTGCGCGAGTTCGGCATCCGATAGCGCGAGACGCCCACGGGCACGCCGAGGGCGACACGGATGCCGGTCTCTTCTCGGATCTCACGGACCGCCGTCTCGGCGAGCGTCTCGCCGGGATCGACCTTGCCCTTGGGCAACGTCAGGTCACGGTACTTGGTGCGGTGGATGAGCAGAATGCGGAGCTTGCCCTCGACCCGGCGCCACACGACTCCGCCGGCGGCATAGACGGCGGTCTCTGTCATCGGGCCGTCCGGGCGCGGCGCTTGCGCTGGACGCGCGACATCGTGTGCTCCTGCAAGTCGATGAGCGCCGTGCCGTCGGCGGCGACGCTGTGACGCGTCCACTCGCCCTCAGACCCGAGGTGCCACGAGCTCGTGCCGTCGTCCATCGCGAGGTCGAACAGCGAGGTGAGTTCGTGCAGCTGGGTCTCGTCGACGACGCGCACGAGCGCCTCGACGCGGCGGTCGAGGTTGCGGTGCATCATGTCGGCGCTGCCGATGAAGATCTGCCGGTCGCCGTCGTTCGCGAACGAGAAGATGCGCGAGTGCTCGAGATAGCGGCCGAGGATCGAGCGCACCGTGATGTTCTCGCTCATGCCGGGGACCCCCGGCCTGATCGAGCAGATGCCGCGCACCCACACCTCGACGGGGACGCCCGCCTGGCTCGCGCGATACAGCGCGTCGATGATCTCCTCGTCGACCATCGAGTTGACCTTGATGCGCACGCCGGAGGGCTTGCCCTCGAGGGCGTTTCGACGCTCCTTGTCGATGTGGCGCAGCAGGCCCTTGCGCAGGTGGAGAGGCGCGACGAGCAGGCGCTTGAACTTCTTCTCGATCGCGTAGCCGCTGAGCTCGTTGAACAGGCGGGTGAGGTCACGGCCCACCTGGTCGTCGACGGTGAAGAGGCCGAAGTCTTCGTAGATGCGGCTCGTCTTGGGGTTGTAGTTGCCCGTGCCGACGTGGCTGTAGTGGCGCAGGCGCCCCTCTTCTTCACGGATGACGAGGGCGAGCTTGCAGTGCGTCTTCAGCCCCACGAGCCCGTACACCACGTGCACGCCCGCCTTCTCGAGCTTTCGCGCCCAGACGATGTTGTTGGCCTCGTCGAATCGCGCCTTGACCTCGACGAGCGCAAGCACCTGCTTGCCCGCCTCGGCGGCGTCGATGAGCGCCTGCACGATCGGGCTGTCGCCGGACGTGCGATACAGGGTCTGCTTGATGGCGAGCACATGCGGGTCGCGGGCGGCCTGCTCGAGGAACGCCTGCACGCTGGTCGCGAACGACTCGTACGGGTGATGCACGAGCACGTCGGCCTTACGGATCGCACCGAACAGGTCGGCGCGGCCGTTCTGCTCCGCCGGCACGAACGGCAGCGCGGTCCTGGGCACGTGCGGCGGGTAGCGCAGGTCGGGACGGTCGATGCGCGAGAGGTCGAAGAGGCCGCGCAGGTCGAGGGCGCCCGGCAGTCGGTAGACCTCTTGTTCGGTGATGTCGAGTTCGCTGAGCAGCAGTGAACGCGTGACGTCGTCCATGTCTTCGGTGATCTCGAGGCGGATGGGCGGGCCGAAACGGCGTCGCAGCAGTTCGGCCTCGAGCGCCTGGATGAGATTCTCGGTCTCGTCCTCTTCGATCGTCATGTCTTCGTTGCGCGTGAGACGGAAGGCGTGGTGATCGAGCACCTCCATCCCGGGGAAGAGGTCTTCGAGGTGGTTGGAGATGAGTTCTTCGAGGGGCAGGTACCGCACGCCGGAGCCCTCGCCCCAGATCTCGACGAAGCGCGGCAGCATGGGCGGCACCTTCAGGCGCGCGAACTCCTGGCGACCGGTGCGGGCGTTGCGGATGCGGATGGCGAGGTTGAGGGAGAGCCCCGAGATGTAGGGGAAAGGGTGCGCCGGGTCGACGGCGAGCGGCATCAGCACGGGGAAGACGTTGCGCTGGAAGTACTCCGTCAGCCGGGCCGCGGTGTCTTCGTCGAGCGAGTCCCACGACACGACCTCGATGCCGGCGTCGACCAGGGCGGGGCGCACCTTCTCGGTCCACGCGGCGGCGTGGCGCAGCTGCAGGCGGTGGGCCTCGGCGGAGATGTCGGCGAGGACGTCGAGGGGGGCGCGCCCGACGTTGGTGGGAACGGCGAGGCCCGTGACGATGCGGCGCTTGAGCCCGGCGACGCGCACCATGAAGAACTCGTCGAGGTTGCTGGCGAAGATGGCGAGGAAGTTCGCGCGCTCCAGCACGGGAACGGCGGGGTCTTCCGCGAGCTCCAGAACGCGCTGGTTGAACGCCAGCCAGCTCACTTCGCGATCGAGGTACCGATGATCGGGGAGCTGGTCGTCCTCGACTTCTACGGCTTCGTCGAAGTCGTCGTCATCGGCGTCGCCGAGTCCGGCATCCAGCGCGTCGTGTTCCATCATCCCCACATCATTGCAGGGGTCGGTGACACGGGAGTGAACAGGCGGTATGCGCCAGGTCAGACGGGGGCGGATGCCGCGACGGGCGCGTCGTCTTCGTACACGTTGAAGCGGTAGCCGACGTTTCGCACCGTGCCGATGAGCTGTTCGAGGTCGCCCAGCTTCGCGCGCAGGCGACGTACGTGCACGTCGACCGTGCGCGTTCCCCCGAAGTAGTCGTAGCCCCACACCTCGCTCAACAGCTGCTCGCGCGTGAAGACGCGGGAAGGGTGCGTGGCGAAGAAGTGGAGGAGCTGGAACTCCTTGTAAGTGAGGTCGAGCGGCTTGCCGTGCACCTTGGCCGAGTACGACGACTCGTCGATGGTGATGCCCGAGGTCTGGATGCGGGTAGACACCTGGTCGGCCGTCTGCCGCCCCATGGCCAGACGGATACGGGCGTCGATCTCGGCGGGTCCGGCGCCCACGAGCACGACGTCGTCGATGCCCCAGTCGGTCGAGACAGCGGTGAGGCCCCCCTCGGTGACCACCAGCACGAGGGGAGCCTCGACACCGGTGGTCGACATGATCTTGCACAGCGACTTCGCGCCGACCAGGTCGAAGCGCGCGTCGACGAAGATGACGTCCGCGCTGGGGGCGTTCACCAACTGGGCGGCCTCGGCGGGAATCTGCCGCACGCGGTGGCTCAGCAATTCGAGCGCGGGCAGGGCAGCGCCGCCGCCCGGGGCGGAGCTGAGTACCAGAAGCTGTGCCAAGAGGACCTCCCGTGCGGCGTGTCGCGCACCCGATCATCTTAGGGCGACGCGGCGCGGGCCTCATCATCGGCGTCGCGCGTGCGTGCACCGGGGGTCCTGAGCAATGATGGGGGAATGTCGACACCCGACCTCGCCCCGCGCCGCACCTTCGCCGGCGTCGTCGCCGTGTGGGTGCTCGCCGCGGTCGCCGGTGTGGTGATCGGGGTCTTCGCTCCCGAGGCGTGGCGCGCCCAGTGGATCGCCGTCGCCCTGGGGGGATGCGTGATCGTGTCGTTCGCTGTGCAGCTCTGGTCAGGCCGGTCGCAGGCCTTCATCCAGCGGATGGCGCTCAGCTCCCTCGGCGCCCTCGTCGTGCTCGGCGTGATCACGATCGGTTTCGGTCTGGCGTCTCTCGTCTCGCGCTAGAGTTGGGGTATGGACCTCCTCGCGCTCGAACTGTTCTTCGTGGGACTTCTCGGCCTCGCTTCGCTGGCGATCGCCTTCGTGTCGGGAACGGTCATCTGGAACCTCTACCGCGGCCAGCGCTGAGCGCGTCGTGATCGAGATTCCGACAGACCTCCCCGCCGACCTCGTTCCGCTCTCGTGGCTCGTCGGCGTCTGGGAGGGCACCGGCGTCATCGATTACGAGGCTGACGGTCGCGCGTTCTCGGGGGAGTTCGCGCACCGTGTGAGCTTCAGCCACGACGGAGGGGCCTTCCTGAACTACTCTGCAGATGCGTGGTTGCTCGAGGGAGACGAGCGACGTCCGCTCGTCTCCGAGATCGGCTACTGGCGTCTGGCCCGACAGGTCGGTGATGCCGACGCCGGTCCGGGACTCCTCCCCGCGACGGCCGCGCCGGTCGCCCGCACGGTCGACGACGTCGAGGCTCTGCGCAACGCCGACGGCGGCTTCGACATCGAGGTGAGCCTGGCGCACGCCGACGGCATCCTCGAGCTCTACGTCGGTCAGGTCAAAGGCCCGCGCATCGATCTCGCGACGGATGCCGTCGTACGCACGGCCGGTGCGAAGCCGTACGCCGCGGCGACGCGCCTGTACGGACTGGTCGACAACCACCTGCTCTGGGCGTGGGATATCGCCGCCCTGGGCCGCGAACTCGGGTCGCACGCCTCGGCGCGCCTCGCGCGGGCGGAGTGACCGTGACCTCCCTCTCTGACGTGCCCGGTGCCGTCGTCGACGACCGGGGTCTGCGTCATGTCGGCTCACCCGTGGCGGAGCAGCGCCGCTTGGCATCCGGGTCGGCCCTCGCGCCGCTCGGAGACCGCCGGGTCATCTCCGTCGGCGGCGAAGACCGGCGGAGTTGGTTGGACTCCCTCTCCTCGCAGGCGCTGACCCACCTCGCGCCCGGGGTGTCCACCGAGTTGCTCATCCTCGATCCGCAGGGGCGCGTCGAGCACGCGGCCGCGGTGGTCGACGACGGCGATACCACGTGGCTGCTGGTCGACGCGACCGACGCCGACGCGCTGGCATCCTGGCTCGCCCGCATGCGCTTCCGCCTCCGGGTCGACGTGCGGGACCGCTCCGACGAGCTCGTGGTCGTCGGCGGCACCCGCGCGGCCGTGGCCGCCCTGACCACCGTCGCCCCCGTCTGGGTCGATCCCTGGCCCGACGTCTCGCCGGGGGGCTGGGCCTACGCCCGCGTCGAGCCGCATCCCGGTGCCGATCGCGACTGGGCCGAGGCCATCGTGGATGCCGCCGAGTTCGAGAGGCTGGTCGAGCGTGCGGTCCGCGGTGAGGTCGCTCTGGCGGGCCTGGATGCCGTCGAAGCCCTGCGTGTCGCCGCCTGGCGTCCCCGCGTGTCCATCGACGCCGACGAACGCCTGCTTCCGCACGAGATGGACTGGCTGCGCACCGCTGTGCACCTGTCGAAGGGGTGCTATCGCGGTCAGGAGACCGTGGCGAAGGTCCACAATCTCGGACATCCGCCCCGCCGGGTCGTCGCCCTGCAGCTCGACGGCAGCGACAACGTGCTGCCCGCCCGCGGAGACGCCGTGCGCGTCGGCGACAGCGTGATCGGATCGATCACCTCGGTGGCGATGCATCACGAGGAGGGGCCGATCGCCCTCGCCCTCATCAAGCGCACCGCCCCCGAGGGCGTTCCGCTTGTCGTCGACACCGCTGACGGTCCCCTCGCGGCCGCCGCCGAGACGGTCGTGCCCGCCGACGCGGGGGCCACTGCCGGCGTCCCGCGGCTGCCCCGGCTCGGACGCCGCCGCGCGGCGGAATGATCGACGACGACTCCTCGACGACCGTCGGGGTCGTCGTACCTCGCTCGCGCCTGCGCTCGACGCTTCGGCGTCGCGTCGCGCGGGTGCGCGATTCGCTCCCCGCGATCGTGCAGATCGTCGTCGCCGCGACCGCGGCGTACGCGTTCGCGCACTTCGTGCTCGGGCACCCGGTTCCGTTGCTGGCTGCGACCGTGACGGTGTCGAGTCTGGGACTCGTTCGCGACGCGCGTCCCTGGCGGGTCGCCGAGACGGTGATGGGCATGCTCGTCGGAATCCTCATCGCCGAGATCGTGTTGGTCGTCGCGGGCAGCGGTTGGTGGCAGATCGCCCTCGCGATGACCGTGACACTTCTGGCCGCTCGCTTCCTCTCTCCGCAGCCGGGCTTCGCCCTGGCAGCGGTGGTGCAGTCGCTCATCGCGCTCGTCGTGGTCACGGGGGCGCCGTTCCTGCGCCTCGTCGACGGGGCTATCGGCGGCGTCGCGGCGCTCGTCGTCACGGCGCTCATCCCGCGCACGTTGCGGCGCACCGAGCTGCGCGATGCCGACGAGCTGTTCGACGCTCTCGAGGTCGCGATGTCCACGATCGTGCGAGCGCTGCGCCGAGGCGATCGCGCCCGGGCCGAGCGCGGCCTCGAACGCGCACGCGCGCTCCAGACCTACGTCGACGCCTGGACCGGGTCACTGGAGTCGGGCCGAGAGGTGGCCCGTATCTCGCCCTTCCTCCGGCGTCAGCGCACCGAGCTGCAGCGTCACGAGCGGGTGCGGGGGGCGTTGGATCTGACCACGCGCAACCTCCGGGTCGTCGCCCGCCGCGCCGCGTACCTGTGCGTCGACGGGGACGCCCGGCCCATCCCGGCGGACCTGTTGGCCGAACTCGCCCGGGGTGCCTCCCTGGTGCGCGACAGCCTCGACGACATCTCGCTCGAGCCGGCGGCGCGCTCGACCCTCGTGGCCGTCACGCGCCGCCTCGATCCGGCGGTGCTGCTCCCGGACGGCGGAGTGGGCGAACTCAATCTCGTGGCAGCGATGCGGCCCTTGGCCGTCGACCTGCTGACAGCAGCGGGGATGGCCTCGGCTGACGCCCGGGCGCTGCTGCCGCGCATCTGAGTCCTCCGCGCGGCTCCCGTCGGCGGTGCCCGGCGGTCCGCGCATGAGCGGCCGACCGTGTCGTGGTCGCCGATTCGTCGGGCCCGGATGTCACTGCGGCGCCACGGCCTCCCAGGCGACACCGACTTCGCCCAGTCGCCAGCGCTCGCGCCGCACCAGGGGCCACCCGGCATCCTGCAACGCGTGCATCGCGGTCCGCCAGCGATGCACAGCCCCGAAGGGCGCGACCGCCGCGGCGCGCGTCCACTCCCGGTCCAGGGATGCCACGAACGCGTGCACCCGTTCCCCCGGGACGTTCCGGTGTATCAGAGCCTTCGGCAGACGTTCGGCGGCGACGGCGGGGGAGTCGAGCTCGGCGAGGCGGAGCGAGATCGTGAGGCTGCGGGGCGATGCGTCGTCTCCCACCTCCGCCCAGGTGGCGATCCGGCCGATCTCATCGCAGGTGCCTTCGACCAGGATGCCGCCCGGTTGCAACCGCCCGCACATGCGCGACCAGGCGTCGGCGACGTCGGCTTCGTCGTACTGACGCAGCACGTTCATCGCGCGGATGATCGCCGGGCGTCGCCCCCGAGTGGTGGGGATCTCGAACCCGCCCCGAGCGAACGACACGCCCGCGGCACCCGCGGCCTGCTCGCGCGCGCGGGCGACGCGATCGGCGTCGATCTCGAGGCCCAGCACCGTGGCGTCCGGCCGCACTCGGGCGAGGCGGGCGTGCAGTTCGAGGGGGGTGACCGCACTCGCACCGAATCCGAGGTCGACCACGAGCGGATCGTCGGCGCGTCGCAGAGCCGGATGCCGGGCGATCCACCGGTCGACGCGGCGAAGGCGATTCACCCCGGTCGTGCCGCGCGTGGGACGACCGATCGGGGAGGAACTCACGTCCGACATGATGCCAGCCGCGGCTGCGGTCAGGGGCCCGTGCGTCGATAGCATGGGGGCATGCCTCACACGCTGATCCTCCTCCGCCACGGGCAGAGCGAGTGGAACAAGACCAACCAGTTCACCGGCTGGGTCGACGTGCGACTCACCGACCAGGGCAAGGCCGAGGCGAAGCGCGGGGGCGAACTGCTCGCCGAATCCGGCATTCTGCCCGATGTGCTGCACACCTCGGTGCTCAGCCGTGCCATTCAGACGGCGAACATCGCGCTCGACGCGGCCGACCGCCTCTGGATCCCCGTCAAGCGCTCGTGGCGCCTGAACGAGCGTCACTACGGTGCGCTGCAGGGCAAGGACAAGGCGCAAACGCTCGAAGAGTTCGGCAACGACCAGTTCATGCTCTGGCGTCGTTCGTTCGACGTGCCGCCGCCCGCGCTGCCCGCAGACGACCAGTACAGCCAGGTCGGCGACCCCCGCTACGGCGGCATCGACGGCGAGGTGCCCGACACCGAGTCACTCAAGATCGTGATCGACCGCATGCTGCCCTACTGGCACAGCGACATCGTCCCCGACCTGCAGGCGGGCAAGACCGTGCTCGTCACCGCGCACGGCAACTCGCTGCGCGGGCTCGTCAAGCACCTCGAGGGCATCAGCGACGCGGACATCGCCGAGCTGAACATCCCCACCGGCATCCCGCTGGTCTACCGTTTGAACGACGACCTCACCCCCGTCGGACCGGGCGAGTACCTCGACCCCGAGGCTGCGGCAGCCGGCGCCGCGGCGGTGGCGGCCCAGGGCAACAAGCACTGACGCGACGACGAGAAGGGGGTGGATGCCGATCGGCATCCACCCCCTTCTCGTCGAACGCTCAGATGACCGGGCTGGGCTCCTGAACGGTCTCGTCGTCGGCGCCGGCCCAGTCGCCGGTGGCGAGGTAGACGACTTTCTTGGCGACCGACACCGCGTGGTCGGCGAAGCGCTCGTGGTAGCGGCTCGCGAGGGTCGCGTCGACCGTGGCCGTCGCCTCGCCCTTCCATGAGTCGCCGAGCACCTTCTCGAACACACTCACGTGCAGTTCGTCGATGTCGTCGTCTGCGTCGCGGATCGCCTCGGCGATCCGGAGGTCTTGCGTGCGCAGCAGCTCGGCGAGCTTGCGTGCGACCTCGACGTCGAGCTCGCCCATGCGGGTGAACGTGCTCTTGAGGCCCTTGGGGATCGCCCGCTCGGGGAAGCGCGAGCGCGCGAGCTGAGCGATGTGCTCGGCCATGTCGCCCATGCGCTCGAGCGAGGCGCTGACGCGCAGGGCGGTGACCACGATGCGCAGATCGCGCGCCACGGGCTGCTGGCGAGCGAGGATCTCGATCGCGAGCTCGTCGAGCGCGACGGCCTTCTCGTCGATGATCGCGTCGGCCTCGATGACTTCTTCGGCGAGGGATACGTCGCTGGTTCCGAACGCGCGGGTGGCGCGATCGATCGCGACCGTCACGAGGTCGGCGATCTCGACCAGGCGGCTCTGGACGTCCTCGAGGGACTGGTGGAATACTTCGCGCATGGCGGGTACCTTCCTCGTCGGCGGCACGGCACAAGGGTGTTCCGCAACCCTCGGGGATTCTCCCCAGCGAAGGTTAACGAGCGGTGCTGTGACAGTGAATACTAGCCCGCTCGCGCCGGTGAACGGGGGTGAACGGCGGGTGAAGCCTGACCCTCGCCCCTACGCTGGAGCCATGGAACAACCGCAGCTCGCGCTGCTCTCGCTCCTTGCAGGTCTCCTGATCGGAGCCACGGTGGTCGGCCTGGTGGTCTGGGCACTGCGGGCTCGCGATCGATCCCTGGCCCAGACGACCGTCGACGTGCCGGAGGGGGTGGACGCCATGCTCGAGGCGATGGACGACCCCGCCTTCGTGTGCGACATGTCGTCGACGGTGCTGGCGCTTTCTCCCGCTGCCGAGGTGTTCGGCGTGCACGCCGGCGAGGTCGTCTCCAGCGACGAGCTGAAACGTGTGGCCCGGCTCGCCCGCGATACCGGCGCCGGCGTCGCGGAGAACCTCCGACTGCATCGCGGGGCCGCCCCCGCGGAGGCTCGCCTGGTCGCGGTGCGGGCGACGCCCATCTCGAATCGGCTCACCCTGCTCGTCCTGCGCGACATCACCGAGCGCGAGCGGGTCGAGGAGATGCGCCGGGACTTCGTGGCCAACACCAGTCACGAGTTGAAGACCCCCGTGGGCGCGGTGAGCCTGCTCGCCGAGGCCATCGAGTCGGCGGCCGACGACCCCGCTCAGGTGCGTCACTTCGCGTCGCGGATGCAGGCCGAGGTGGCCCGTCTGGGCGCCCTCGTCAATCGCATCCTGAGTCTGTCGCGCCTGCAGGCGTCGGACGAGCTGCGCGACGTCCGCGACGTGTCGGTCGACGAGGTCGTCACCGCGGCGGTCGAGGCGCACATCGTGCAGGCCGACTCGGCTCAGGTGGTGGTCGTGCGCGGCGGCACGAAGGGGCTCTGGGTGCGTGGCGAGCCTCAGATCCTCACCGAGGCCGTCGGCAACCTCATCGCGAACGCCATCGCCTATTCGCCCCAGGGGTCGAAGGTGGGGGTCGGCGTCAAGCTCGACGCCGAGGTGGTCGAGATCGCCGTCACCGATCGCGGCATCGGCATCCCCGAAAGCGACCAGCACCGTGTGTTCGAGCGCTTCTACCGCGCGGACCAGGCGCGTTCGCGTCGTACCGGCGGTACCGGACTCGGCCTCTCGATCGTCAAGCACGCCGTGCAGCGCCACGGCGGTGAGGTACGACTGTGGTCGCGGCCCGACCGCGGCTCGACATTCACCATCCGCCTTCCGTTGTCGGAGACTCCCGACCTCGACAGCGTCCGTCCGAAACCGCGTCGCAAAGGCCGCAAGGCCTCCGGCGCCACTCCCGCACCCGTGAAGGAAGACACCCCATGACTCGTGTTCTGATCGTCGAGGACGAGCCCGACCTGGCCGACCCCCTGGCTTACCTGCTCCGCCGGGAGGGCTACGAGGTCGAGATCGCCGAGGACGGCGCTCTGGCCTTGACAGCGTTCCGCGACCGAGGCGCGGACATCCTGCTGCTGGACCTCATGCTCCCGGGCATGCCCGGCACGGAGGTGTGCCGGCAGCTGCGCCTGACCTCTCAGGTGCCCATCATCATGCTCACGGCCAAGGACTCCGAGGTCGACATCGTCGTGGGACTCGAGCTCGGCGCCGACGATTACATCACCAAGCCGTACTCGACGCGTGAGCTGTTGGCCCGCATGCGCGCGGTCCTCCGACGTCGCACACCGGACGACAGCGACCTCGATGACCGCGTCCTGGCCGGGGGGCGCGTGGTCCTGGACATCGACCGCCACACGGTGGCGGTGGACGGGGGAGAGATCAACATGCCCCTGAAGGAGTTCGAGCTGCTGGAGGTGCTGATGCGCAATGCGGGACGCGTCCTGACGCGCGGCCAGCTCATCGACCGCGTGTGGGGGACCGACTACTTCGGAGACACCAAGACGCTCGACGTGCACATCAAGCGGATCCGCTCGCGTATCGAGCAGAACCCGAGCGAGCCCAGCATGCTCGTCACCGTCCGGGGGCTGGGCTACCGCTTCGAGGGGTGACGTTGCGAACGACGAAGGCGCCGACGGAATCCGTCGGCGCCTTCGTCGTTGCGATCAGGTGGAGGGGTCGGCGTCGGCGAGATCCGTCGGCGCCTTGATCGTCGCGATCAGGTGGAGGGGGTCGGCGTCGCCGTGGGAGTGGGGGTCACCGTGTTGGTGGGGATCGGTGCGAGCGTCACCGTCACCTCGGGCGTCGGCGCGAGGGGCGCGAGGTATTCGAGGGCGCCGTCGAGCACAGGAACCTGCACGAGGGTTCCCTGGCCGTCGCCGGACTGGAAGTAGACGGGCACCGTGGAACCGGGGACGGCGTCGATGTCGCTGAGACGCAGCGGTTCGACGTCGTCGGCCAGGTCGCCGAGGCTGAGCGTGCGACCGGCGGGAACGTTCACCGCGGCGCGGACGGCCGAGGAGCCCTCGCCGACCTCGATGCGCAGAACCAGCTGGTCGGTGGTCGAGTTGACGATGGCGCCGATGAAGTTGCCGGTGGTGCCGTCGTCGTCGGCGACGATGAGAGCGTTGCGCACCGACAGGGGACCGGCGTCGGCCGGGACGTTCACGCCGTCGGAGGCCGAGTAGTCGATGGTGGTCGCCTGCGGAGCGATGAGGTTGCACCCCGTCGTGCCCAGCAGAACAGCGGCACCCAGGGCCACGGACGCGATCAGGCGCGTTTTCACGGATCCTCCAAGATCGACAGACGGCATCCCCCTCATCCTACGGGGTACGCGCTGCGGGTCCGTCTCGCGCCCACGGCGTCCGGGGCCGTGCGTTTCGCGAGCGCGGGCGGGCGGTGCGCTCGCGAGAGGGGTGGGCCGAAAGGTGGGCGGAACCTTAGCGCATGCGGGCCTGTGGTATCCTGGATGTTGCCGAAAGGACATAACTCCATGCTTTTTGAGGTTGGCGAGACCGTCGTTTACCCGCACCATGGCGCGGCCACGATCATCGAGGTCAAGGAACGCGTTATCAAGGGCGAGACGAAGAAGTACCTGAAGCTCAACGTCACGCAGGGAGACCTCGTCATCGAGGTCCCGGCTGACAACGTCGACCTCGTCGGCGTTCGTGACGTGATCGGCAAAGAGGGTCTCGATCGCGTCTTCGAGGTGCTGCGCGCGCCCTTCACCGAGGAGCCGACCAACTGGTCGCGCCGCTACAAGGCGAACCTCGAGAAGCTCGCATCGGGCGACGTGATCAAGGTCAGCGAGGTCGTACGCGACCTGTGGCGCCGAGACCAGGACCGCGGTCTCTCCGCCGGCGAGAAGCGCATGCTGGCCAAGGCCCGTCAGATCCTCGTGTCCGAGCTCGCTCTGGCGGAGAAGACCGACGAAGATCGCGCGGGCGTCGTGCTCGACGAGGTCCTCGCGTCCTGACCGCAGACGGCGTGAGGCGCCTCGTCGCCGTCGCGCTAGCGTGATCGGGTGACTCTCACTCCTGTACCGCGGATCGCGGTCGTCGTCGTCGCCGCCGGCTCCGGCACCCGCCTTCGCGGCGGGGCACCGAAGGCTTTCGTCGGTCTCGACGCGAGGTCGATCCTGCACCGCAGTCTTCTCGGCGTCTTCGGGGGTCCGTCCGCGCAGGTGGTCGTCGTGGTGCCCGACGGGTACGAGGGCGACGCTCTCACCGATGCGCGGGATGCCGCGGGGCCGGCCGCCGACCTCGTCACGATCGTGACCGGTGGTGCCACGCGGCAGGACTCGGTGGCTGCGGGTGTGTCGGCACTGCGGGCTGACATCGAGATCGTTCTCGTGCACGACGCAGCGCGGGCGCTGACACCCTCCGCGGTGTTCGAGCGGGTCGTCGCCGCCGTCGACGCAGGTGCCGCCGCGGTCATCCCGACGGTCCCCGTCGTCGACACCATCAAGCGGGTCGACCACACGGGCCGCGTCGTCGAGGGTGTCGACCGTTCCGAGCTCGCGGCGGCGCAGACGCCGCAGGGCTTCCGACGCGACGTCCTCGCCGCGGCACTCGCGAGTGCTGAAGCGGATCACACCGATGACGCCGCGCTCGTGTCCGCGGCGGGTCACGACGTCGTCACCGTTGCGGGCGACGCCATCGCCTTCAAGATCACCACCGGGGCCGACCTCGAGCGCGCGCGGTCTCTCATGCAGGTCTCGCCCGTGGCGTCCTCCTCCGAGCCCTCCGCGCCGGTGTTCCGCGTGGGCATCGGCACCGACGTGCACGGCTTCGGGGGCGAGGGCGCGCTCTGGCTCGCCGGCCTCGAATGGCCGGGGGAGCGGGCTCTCTCCGGACACTCCGATGGCGATGCGGTCGCACATGCGATCGTCGACGCGTTGCTGGCGGCGGCGGGCCTGGGCGACATCGGAACGCATTTCGGCACCGACCGCCCCGAGTTCGCCGGAGCGCACGCCGAGGCGTTCCTCGCCCACACCGTCGAGCTGTTGCGCGACGCGGGGTGGCGCGTCGGCAACGTCTCCGTGCAGGTGCAGGCCAACCGCCCGCGCTTCGCGGCGCGCCGCACCGAGGCCGAGCAGGCGCTGTCGGCAGCCCTCGGGGGCGTCGCGGTGTCGGTGAGCGCGACCACGACCGACGGCCTGGGCTTCACCGGTCGCACCGAGGGAGTCGCCGCCTTCGCCACGGCCCTGGTGATCGCCGTCTAGAGCTCGCGGGTCATGAAGGTCGAGAGCGGATCGGGCTCGTACGGCGCGAAGGCCTCGCACTCGCGGAACCCCTCGCTCGCGTAAAGACCGCGTGCCGCGGCGAAATCGTCGGTGCTGCCGGTCTCGAGCAGGAGGGTCCGGATGCCGCGCTCCGCGGCATCCTCCATGATGTGCCGCAGCATCGCGCGGCCGATGCCCTGCCCGAGGAAGTGCTGCACGACGCGCATCGACTTCAGCTCGGCACGGTCACGGCCCAGGTCCTTGCACGCGCCGATCCCGGCGAGCTCCTCGTCGACCCACGCCGACCATACGGTGACGCCGTCGGCGCTCAGACGATCCGCGTCGAGGGCGTGCACGCTCTCGACGGGAGTGTTCTCGAGCATGCCCGCCAGGTGGACGGCGACCAGGGCGCGCGTTTCGGCGCCGGTGAGGTCGTCGGGGCGGATGAGCAGGGGCATACCGGCACCGTATCCGCCGCGTGTTTCCCCCAGGTGTCGTGCACGGGGCGGCCGGTAGGGTTGAGAAGTGACTGTTCGGCTGTACGACTCGAAGGCGCAGGACCTCCGCGACTTCGTCCCTCTCGACCCCTCGAACGTCACGGTCTACGTCTGCGGCCCGACCGTGCAGTCGGGTCCCCACATCGGTCACGTGCGCGCGGCGCTCGCCTTCGACCTGCTGCGCCGCTGGCTCACGCACCGCTTCGGACGGGTGACGTTCGTGCGCAACGTCACCGACATCGACGACAAGGTGCTCGCGAACGCCACCGACACCGAGCCGTGGTGGGCACTGGCCTATCGTATGGAGCTGGAGTTCACCCGGGCCTATGCCGCGATCGGCATCCTGGCCCCGACCTATGAGCCGCGGGCCACGGCATCCGTCACCCAGATGCAGGAGCTCATCGCCGAGCTCGTCGACCGCGGCCACGCCTACGCCGCCTCGGGCGACGTCTACTTCGACGTGCGCTCGTGGCCCGCCTACGGCGAGCTCACGCGACAGAGCCTGGATGCCATGGAGCCCGCGGTCGACGCGGATCCACGCGGCAAGCGCGACCCGCGCGACTTCGCGCTGTGGAAGGGTGCGAAGCCGGGTGAGCCCGCGTCGGCCACCTGGGCATCCGCGTGGGGCGACGGCCGGCCCGGCTGGCACATCGAATGCTCGGCCATGTCGCGGCGCTATCTCGGCCCCGAGTTCGACATCCACGGCGGAGGGCTCGACCTGCGTTTCCCCCACCATGAGAACGAGCTGGCGCAGTCCACGGCCGCCGGTGACGGGTTCGCCCGCTACTGGGTGCACAACGGTCTCGTCACCGTCGACGGCCAGAAGATGTCGAAGTCGCTCGGCAACTTCACCCTCGCCGCCGACGTGCTCGCGGAGCACGACCCGACGGTCGTGCGTTACGCCCTCGCCGCCGCCCACTACCGTTCCAACCTCGACGTGTCCGAGAAGGGGTTCGCCGAGGCGGCGAGCGCGCTCGAGCGCATCTCGACCTTCCGCCAACGCGTTCTGCGGGCCGCGGACGCCGACCCGACGGTCGTCGTGCCCGGAAAGGTGCCCGCCGCCTTCGGGGCGGCGATGGACGACGACCTCGGCGTGCCGCAGGCGATCGCCGTGCTGCACGAGACCGTGCGATCGGGCAATGCCGCGATCGACGAGGGAGATCTCGACACCGCGATCGCCGCGCACCGCTCGGTCGCCGCCATGCTCGGCATCCTGGGTCTGGATGCCCCCGAGGCCGCCACCGCGACGGGGACCGCCGACACGGCGCTCGGCGCCCTCGTTCAAGAGATGATCGCGCAGCGCGCCCGCGCTCGCGCCGACAAGGACTGGGCTGCCGCCGACCGCATCCGCGATGCCGTCGCCGCCGCCGGAATCACGCTGGAGGACACTCCGGCCGGAACACATTGGAGTATCGATGCCTAAGCCAGGACGCCCGGGAGCACGCAACGCCGGCAAGAAGAAAGGCCCTCTGAAGGGCACCGGCGGGCACTCCCGCAAGGCACTCGAGGGTCGTGGCCCCACCCCCAAGGCCGAGGACCGCGCCTGGCATCCCGCCGGCAAGCGCAAGGCGGCGGAGGAGCGCTACGCCGCCGCGGGCGGCAAGGGGCGGCCCGGCGTCCGCGCCGTCGGGAACAACTCCAACCGCAAGAGCCCCAAGGCCGCAGACGACACCGAAACGGTCACCGGCCGCAACTCGGTGCTCGAGGCGCTGCGCGCGAAGATCCCGGCCACCGCGATGTACATCGCGCAGCGGGTCGAAATGGACGACCGCGTGAAAGAGATGCTGTCGATGGCCACCAACCGCGGCATCCCGGTGCTGGAGGTCACGCGCCCCGAGCTCGACCGCATGGCCGGATTCGACGGCGTGCACCAGGGTGTGGCGCTCAAGGTGCCGCCCTACTCGTACGCGCACCCGCAGGACCTGCTCGAGAAGGTCATCGATCGCGGAGAACTGCCGCTGTTCGTCGCCCTCGACGGGGTGACCGACCCGCGCAACCTCGGCGCGATCATCCGCTCCACGGCCGCCTTCGGCGGGCAGGGCCTGATCATCCCGCAGCGTCGCTCGGCGAGCGTCAACTCCGCCGCGTGGAAGACCAGCGCCGGGGCCGCAGCCCGCATCCCCGTTGCGCTTGCGGCCAACCTCACGGCCACGCTGAAGGAGTTCAAGAAGCAGGGCGTGTTCGTCCTGGGCCTCGACGGCGGGGGCGACGTGTCGCTGCCGGGACTCGAGCTCGCCGACCGTCCCGTCGTGATCGTCGTCGGCTCGGAGGGCAAGGGCCTGTCGCGCCTGGTCACCGAGACGTGCGACCAGGTGGTGTCGATCCCCATTTCTGCTGCCACGGAGTCGCTCAACGCCGGCATCGCGGCATCCGTCGCCCTCTACCAGGTGTCGACGCTGCGCGCGGCCGACTGACCTCGACCGCCAGACCACCCGAACGGAAAGGAACGCCATGCCCCGCATCGCCGTCATCGGAGGCACCGGCTACGCCGGGAGCCACATCGTGACCGAAGCCGTCCGCCGCGGCCACACCGTGGTGTCGATCGCCCGCTCCGTCCCCGCGGAGCGCATCGAGGGCGCCACGTATCTCGAGGGCACCGTGCTCGATGTGCCCGGCCTCGTCGCGCAGCTCGAGGGTGTCGACGTGCTCGTGTCGGCCGTCGCCCCCCGCGGCGACATGGAGGGCAAGCTCCGTCCCGCCATCGCCGAGCTCGTCACGGCGCTGCCGGATGACGTCCGCGTGGGCGTCGTCGGAGGAGCCGGCGGTTCGCTCGTCGCCGAGGGAGGCCCGCGCCTGATCGACACCGACGGCTTCGCCGAGGAGTACAAGCCCGAGGCCCGTGAGGCCATCGGCATCCTCGAAGACCTGCAGGCCGACGACACCGGACGCGACTGGTTCTACGTGCACCCGGCCGGCGGTTTCGGTGCGTGGGCGCCGGGCGAGCGCACCGGGTCGTACCGCGACGGCGGCGACGTGCTCGTCGTGAACGAGGACGGCGACTCGTTCATCGGTGGCGCCGACTTCGCCGTCGCCGTCCTCGATGAGATCGAAGAGCCCGCGCACACGCGCGGGCGGTTCACCGTCGGGTACTGACCCCGCGTACGGCAGAGGCCGTGGCATCCGGGAACGACTCCGGATGCCACGGCCTCCGCCGTTCCGTGTGCGGTTCCTCGGTGGGGGTCGGATCAGACGATCGGTGCGAGGTCAGACGTCCGGGCCCGCGTGAACCGCGTGAGGACGGGAGGTCGCGTGACCTCGCACGGAGACCGCGGCGCGGTGCCCCGGTCGATCAGACCAGGTCGCGCCAGTCGACGAGATCGGTGTCGGTCGTGGGCACTTCGCCCGTGGCGGGGGCGTCGGCGTCGGACACCGTGGGCAGCGACATGGTGTCGGTCGGGGGGCCCATCACGGTCGCCTCGTCGCGGCGGTGACGGAGCACGTCGTCGATGTACGAACTGACCACTTCGGCGAGGGGAACCGATCGGCCTCGTGCCTGCGACATGTACCACCGGTGCTCCAGCACCTGGTGGAAGACCTCGGCCGGCTCGAGCTTGGCGCGCAGGTCCCACGGGATCGCCATGACGATCGGTTCGAATACACGCGTGAGCCACTCGTGCGCCACCATCTCTTCATCGGCACCGAGCCGCGAGACGCGGGCACGGAACTCGTCGAGATCGTTCAGGAGGCGTCGGGCCTGATTCTCTTCGACGTCGAGGCCGGTGAGACGCAGCAGGCGCCGCTGGTGGTGCCCGGCATCCACGACTTTCGGCTGGATCGACACCTGCGTGCCGTCCCTCGCCGTGCGGATCGACATCTCGCCGATGTCGAAGCCGAGGGCATTCAGGCGGTGCACGCGCTCGGTGATACGCCAGGACTCGTCGACGGCGAACGACTCCTGATCGGTGAGCGCGGCCCACAGCGAGTGGTACGACGACACCAGGCCGTCGGCGATGGCGATGGCATCCACCCCACCCTCGAGTCGTCCGCCGGCCTCGAGATCCATGATCTCGCCGGCGATGTTGGTGCGCGCGATATCGAGATCGTGGGCGCGCTGACCGGGACTCAGGCGGTTGCCGTGCAACTCGCCCGTCTCGGCGTCGACCAGATACGCGGCGAACTCGCCCGCGTCGCGACGGAACAGGGTGTTCGACAGCGATACATCGCCCCAGTAGAACCCGACGTTGTGCAGACGTACCAGCAGAACGGCGAGGGCGTCGACGAGGCGCGTGGCGGTGTGCGGACGCAGCACCTGGGTGAACAGCGCGCGGTAGGGGAGCGAGAAGCGCAGATGAGCCGTCACCAGCGCCGCGGGGAGGGGCCTGCCGGAGGCGTCCGTGCGGTCGGCGATCACCGCGATGCGATCCACGCAGGGCGCGGCAAGACGATCGAGGTTCCCGAGCATGTCGTACTCGCGACGCGCCATCTCCTCGGTCGTCTCCTTGATGGCCACCACGCGTCCCGAGAGGGTCGCGAAGCGCACGAGGTGCCGCGAGATGCCCTTCGGCAACGCGACGATGTGGCTGCTCGGCCACTCACCGAGTCCGGTCGACCACGGAAGCTGCAGGAGGCCGGGATCGACGGTGCTGGCCGTGATGCTGAGCGATTCGGACACGGATACCTCCGGGAAACAGTGCGGCGCGCCCCCGGCCCGAACGAATCGGAACCGGGGACGCGCCGCGTCGGTGCGTGGGTCAGGCCGAGGCGATGGCCCGGTTGGTCAGGCGGTCGCCCGACTCGAGGTCGAACACGTGCACGTGTCCGGGAACCGGCGCCAGCACGACCGTCTCGCCCGCGTTGGGGTGACGGCGACCGTCGACGCGCGCGACCAGGTCGGTGCGCTTGCCGTTGATCTCGGTGTGGCCGTAGAGGTAGCCGTCGGCGCCGAGCTCTTCCACGAGGTCGACGACGACCTTGAGGCCGCGGCCGTCGGCCGGGGCGACCTGGATGTCTTCGGGGCGGACACCGATGGTGACCTCCGAGCCGTGGGCCTTGCCGATGGTGTCGGCCTCGACCGGGACGACGAGGTCGCCGAAGCGGACGCCGCCCTCGGCCAGGTCGGCCGCGAACAGGTTCATCGCGGGCGAGCCGATGAAGCCGGCGACGAAGACGTTCTTCGGGGTCTCGTACAGGTCGCGCGGGGTGCCCACCTGCTGGAGGAGGCCGTCCTTGAGCACCGCGATGCGGTCACCCATCGTGAGGGCCTCGGTCTGGTCGTGCGTGACGTAGACCGTGGTGACGCCGAGGCGGCGCTGGAGCGACGCGATCTGCGTACGGGTCTGCACACGGAGCTTGGCGTCGAGGTTCGACAGGGGCTCGTCCATGAGGAACACCTGGGGCTGACGGACGATGGCGCGGCCCATCGCGACGCGCTGACGCTGACCACCCGAGAGAGCCTTGGGCTTGCGGGTCAGGTACTGCTCGAGGTCGAGGAGCTTGGCGGCCTCGAGCACGCGGGCGGCGCGGTCCTCTTTGCCGATGCCGGCGATCTTGAGCGCGAAGCCCATGTTCTCGGCGACGGTCATGTGGGGGTACAGCGCGTAGTTCTGGAACACCATCGCGATGTCGCGGTCTTTCGGCGGCACGTCGGTGACGTCGCGATCGCCGATGAGGATGCGGCCGGAGTTGACCTCTTCGAGACCGGCGAGCATGCGCAGCGACGTGGACTTGCCGCAGCCGGAGGGGCCGACGAGGACGAGGAACTCGCCGTCGGCGACGTCGAGGCTCAGCTTGTCGACGGCGGCGCGGGTTCCGCCGGGGTACAGACGGGTTGCGTTGTCAAAGGTGACTGACGCCATTTCTTCTTCTCCTTCACCGGCAGGTACGTGCCGGACGATCCGTAGTGAATGGAATGAACGGGGGCGACCCCGTGCGCGCGACAATGCGTGCAGGGTCAGTATGGCACGCGTCTGGCCATTTCTCAGCCAGCCTGGCTACCATCGGTGCTCGTTCGCCCACCCGTGCGGACCCCCACGTTTCATGCGGCGATCACCCGCGTCCGGAAGGTTTCATGTCCCACGACCCCTCAGCGAATGCGCCCGCCGAACGCGACCGTCGCGAGGCGGTGCGTGAGAAGGCGCAGCAGGTCAAGGCGAAGCAGACGCGCTGGCGCATCGCGCGGCGCTCTGCCATCGCGGTCGGCGCCGTCGCGGTGATCGGCATCGGCGCCGTCGGCGTCTCGGCCGCTCTCAACTCGCGTGAGGCGCGGTCCCAGGCGCTTCCGGATGCCGCCAGCGACGACGGGTTCCTCGTCACCACGGCCCCGCAGGTGGCGGACCCGCTGGCAGACCAGACGGTCGACGGCACCGCCGCGACCATGGCCGCCGAGGCGGCGCCGACGGCGGAGCCGACTCCCGCACCGACGTCCACCACCGCGCCCGTCGACATCCGCGTGTACGTCGACTATCTCTCGACCGAGGCGCGCGAGTTCCAGTCCGCGAACGCTACGCAGTTGTCGAAGTGGATCGGCGACGATGCCGCCACCCTGACCTACTACCCCGTGGCCATGCTCACGTCGAAGTCCAACGGGACGAAGTACAGCCTGCGCGCGGCCGGCGCCGCCGCGTGCGTGGCGACGCACGCCTCGGACCGGTTCTTCGCGTTCAACCACGAACTGCTCACCAATCAGCCGGCCGTGGACACCGACGGCTACAGCGATCAGCAGTTGGCCGACATGGCGCAGGGCGCCGGGGTGAGCGACGTCGCGACGGTGCGCTCCTGCATCGAGGACGAGACCTACACCGCCTGGGCCAAAGCCGCCACCGATCGCGCGATCAAGGGACTGCCCGGAGCGGGCGGCGAGGCGCTCACCTCGACCGCCACGGTCCTGGTGAACGGTACCCCGTACGTCGGCAACATGGACGACGCCAAGGAGTTCGCGCAGTTCGTGCTGACGGTCGACAGCAACGCCTATTACTCCACCGCCACGCCGGTGCCGTCGACGACGCCCGCGGGCTGATCGAATCCCTCGGTGAACACGGCGATGTGCGATTCTGGTGTCATGAACGAGGAGCTCGAGGATTCGCCGCCGCGGCGGTCCCTTGATCAGTTGATGGTCTGGGTTCAGGAATTCCGCGATCAAGGTCACCTCGTGGCGGGCACCATCAAAGTCGTCGAGCAGGAGGATGCCGACGGTCAGGACACCGGCCTCGTCGTGATCACCCTGTCGAACGCGAACGCGTCGATCTACATGCAGCCGAAGGGCTACGACGAGCCTCTGTGGGAAGCCACCCTCGGTGCGCGTCCCGAAGACCTCACCCTCTCGCCGCACGACATGGCCAGCCTGGCCGCCGAGCTCGTCGTCGCCGGCAACCTCTGCGCGTTCCTGCAGTTCAAGTCCCTCGATTGGGACCGTCGCAGCGGCACACACCACCCGTGAGGTCGACGGGGTCTTAGACTCTTCACCCGAGGCGCTCCGGCGTCTTCAGCCGGCTTGGCGCAATTGGTAGCGCACCGTACTTGTAAAAGCCTCGGGGTATCCGCCAGCGACTATCGCCAGATATCAGAACACCCGCTCACCTGGGTTTTCTTGTGCTGTGAGTGATCACTGGATATCAGCATTTCTCGCGCAATCTGCGGGGTAAATGCGGGGGTTCAGGCGGCGCGACCTCCGCGTTGTGCTTCCCGATGGCGTCACGCTCGGCGGCCTCTCGCAGTGCTCTCTCGTAAAGGACATGCTCGATCCCATCGCGCATAATGATGGCCGCAGCGGTCAGGCGCTCATCGGGAGTCATGTCACTGATACGTGGCCAGTCGCGATAACGGTCCATGTCGCCACTGTCCCAAGACTCCTCGATGCTCGGCAATGCCCAGACGGAGCAGATGACGGTTGCCCGGTTTCGAGGACACCGCGGCGTCGTCGGCTCTCCCACTGTTACCGTGCGAGCCATGAGCGGTGACGTGGCTGACCCATACAAGTGGAAGCGTGGCTTCAGTCGTGAGCAGGCGGCCGGACTACTGCGGCGTCAGCATCTACAAGGTCGCCGTAGCGATCCGACAGAACACGCTCCCGGCGAGGCGCCACGGCAAGGACATCGTCGTTCTACGCGAAGACCTTGATGCGTGGATGGACGGATGGGATCCGGTCTGACTTGCTCGAGCTGCTGCTACGGTCTGGGCTCATGTACTCATCCGCTTCCGGCGCGACCGTCCTGGTGTTCAGCATCCTCATCTTGCTGATCACGCTGTTGGTGCTGTACTTCCTCATCCGGAGTGCGGTGACGGAGGGCATGAAGAACTACCAGCTTTGGCGTGAGCGCTCAGGACGCGATGTGCCGCCCGCTGACCCCTCGACACCGACAACACGGCGTTAGGCGCTTAGCGAGGCGCACATCGCGCCCTAGCCCTACTTCCAGGCGGCGAGCATCTTGCAGGACATGATGAACTCCTGGATGCGGCGCGCGTACGTAGCCGTGACTGCCGGAACAACCTCGCCCGACAGGGCCATGCGTGACACCCACAGCACCGCGTCAGCCGCTACCTCGTTTGCGTAGTCGAGGCTTCCGGACGTGCGGTAGATCCGGTCGAACTCGATTCCCGGTTTGTCGTCCGCGATGATGCGACCTGCGAGGTTCGTGACCTCCTGCTGATACAGCGCCTCATCACGGACGGCTAGACCGTCGGGAAGGGTGAATTCTTCGTTGCTCAACGCCAACCCCCATAGTTGCCTGCGGAAGAGTTACGCACGATGTCGGCCGCTGCACCCTGGGCACGGTCTACGACATAGGCGTCCATCTGCTGCCCGTTGATCATGAGGGTGAACCTATCGGGCATAGTCACCTGTTGGGTACTCACTCGCACTACGCTGCCGCTGGATGCGTACTGCGGCTGGACGTACCCGCCGGTCGCGTAGCCCTTGAGCATGCCCGCGTTCATCGCCTCAAGGATCCGCCGGTTCTCCGGCTTTGCGACCTCACGAGCACGCACCACGAACTCACCCGTGGCGAGCTTGTAGACGCGGTTGTCACGCTCGGAGGGTGGTCCGGGGATGATGCCACCAGAGGCTGAGCCGGGTAGAACCGGTCCGACGCTGGGCGCCTGACCCCCACCGATCAGCGTGGAGCCGATCGTGGTGAGCGTCACCGTGCGGTTCTTGATGCTCTCCCACAGGTTCTTAAAATTCTCAGCCCGTGTCGACGCCGTAGCGGTCTCCGCGATGAGGTTCAGCGTCTTTGAGTCCGGCAGCTTGAAGACTTCCTCGGCGTACGCGTGGACCGCTTCTTCGCTGTAACCCGCCTCGGTCGCAGCCTTTATGAAGGCATCTTTCTGCGCTGTCAGCGTGTTCGCGTAGTTCGTCGCCGCCTGCGCGCCGAGCCCTGCCGCGATCTCCGCGTCGAGCTGTGCCTTCGCTGCTGCCTGCGCCGCTCCGGCTACCTCTCCGAGAGAATCACGGTTGGTCGACCCGGCGAGGGTGTTCTTGTCCATCGAGAGCGTGAACCCGTCGAGGGTGCCGTTGGCATCCAGGAAGGCGTCCTTCTACTTCTGCACTTCGTCCGAGATGCCGGCGAGGGACTGCTGCCACTGAGCGTTTGCGGATTCGGCGGACTGATTCGCGCCGTTCATTTCGTTCATGGCGTCGATGACTTCCTGCAACCGCGACTGCAGGGTCTCGGCCGATACCGCGGCGCCCTCGAAAGCCTCCCCGGCCTCCCCAGTGGAGGATGCGGATTCCTCGGCCGCTGCGGCCTGGTCTTGGAAGTCTTGCTTGCCGCGCACGACCTCCCCGGAGAGATTGCCAATCGCGGTCTGCGCGTTGCCTGCCCGGAAAGCGAGACCCGTGAACGCGGTGCCGAAGGTGTTGTTTTCGCTGAGGATGCGCTTCACCTCAGCGAGTTTCTTCGTGTCCCCGATGACGGCGTCCGTGAGGAAACCCTGCTCGATCCCAAGCTCGCGGCCGACCTCGAACACGCCCGCCTGGGCGAGCTTCTGCGCGACCAACTCACGGGTGTAGTTCGTCACCGCGCCCGACGTCTTGTTCAGGGACGCCGCGAATTCGGCCGCGTTGGCCGTGGCCTCGGCCTGACGCGCGGACCAGAGGCTGAAAGCGAGACCCGCGGCAGCGAGGGCGCCGGTCGTGAGCCCCACACCGCGTGCTGCCGACGAGCCGGAGATCTTGAGCTCCTGAAGGCCCAGCTTGAATGCGGCGATCTTCGGCACGGCGATGAGTGCGGCACCGCCCGCGAGGGCGACGGCGCCGATCAGACCGCCGATGACGGCCGTGCCCTGCAACACCGGCTCGGGGAGACTGCCGATGCCGTCGACGAGCCCGGTCGTGGCCTGTGTGAGCCCCCGGAGAGTGTCGTTCAGGCCCGACCCGGAGCGGATGAGGGCGGTGTCGAACGCACCGCCCAGCTTCTCGACGTCGCCCGCGAGGTTGTTGAGGCGATCGGCGGCGACCTTCGCGGCGTACCCGGAGTCGTTGGTCTGGTCGATGTACTTCTGGATGCCGTCCGCGCCCTGGTTGTAGAGCACGTTGGCGGAGCGCAAAGCGTCGTTGCCGAAGATGGTGGCGAGGGCCGCGTTCCGCTGCTCATCCGAGAGGCCGGTGAGGTTGGTCTCGAGCTGCCCCGCGATCTGAGCGAACGACAGCATCTGCCCGTTCGCGTCATAGAAGGAGAGGTTGTACTTCTCCATCACCGAACGCGACTTGTCCGTGGGTGCCTGTAGGGCGATGATCGCAGACTTGAGCGACGTGCCCGCGTCCGACCCGAGGAGACCCGCGTCCGCGAACGCCGCGAGGACACCGGTCGTTTCTTCGATCGACTGGCCCGCACCGTTCGCGACAAGACCCGCCTGCCCGAGAGCGTCGGACAGGTCCTTGACGTCACCGACGGCTTTACCGGCGCCGGCGGCGAGGAGGTCCGCGACGTGGGGGACGTCGCCGCCCTCGAGGTTGAACTGCTTGACCGCAATGGCGGCGATCTGAGCGGCATCCGCTACCGACAACTGCCCCGCCGCGGCAAGAGACAGCGCACCGTTCAGACCGCCGCTGAGGATCTGGTCCGTCGTCAGACCGGCCTTGCCGAGCTCCTCGATCGCGTTCGCGGCTTCCGTCGCGGAGAACGCCGTGTCCGCACCGGCCTGCAGCGCGGCCTCGCGCAGTCGGCCCATGTTCTCGGTGGACTCCTGCGTGGCTGCCTTGATGTTCGACAACGCCTGGTCGAACTCGACGAACTTGGCCACGGCAATGCCGACGCCGGCTAGGGCAATGGCACCCATGGCGGTGATGCCGGTTCCCACCTCGCGCATGGCCTCGGACTGGTCCCGGAACCGCTGAGCGGCCTGCTCAGCCTCGGTGCCCGTCTTCTTGGTGGCCGCGCCGGCCTTGTTCATGTCGGCGATGTAGCTGTTCGCGGCGGCGAGCAACGTGACGCGGACGGTCCTCTCAGTCATCCGATTTCTCCTCTGGTTTGCATGTCAACAGCCCCCCACGAGAGGGGCAATGTACGGGTTTGGGGCGTTGGCGCCGAAAGCCTGGAACCCGTACAGGGAAGATTTCCCCTCCCCGGCGGTCCGATGAGATGGGGCGGGGGGAGGGGGTATCCGCCACCCCCTCGGGGGTCGGGTGAGGGGCGGTGTCGACCGTCGCCGGCACCGCCCCGGGGATGGACCGTGCGGGCGACTGCGGGCGAACGGAGGACACCCGTGCGCGTCGTACGGTCCGGTCGGTCACCGTGCTGCTCGCAGTGCGTGGATGCGTGCGAGGCGGAGCAGTCGGCGGCGTTGTCCGGGAGGTCGTGCCTCAGCCTGTGCGAGCAGGGTGTCAGCAGTGGTGTACGCGGTACCTGTCCCTGTTGCTGCGCTGAGGGTGGCGTGTACCTCGGCTGTGGTCCACTCGTCGTCGAGGGGTTCGGTGAAGCCGGTACCGTGACCTGAGTTCTCCTCTCGGGTGAGGAAGGCGGTGAAGGCGGTGCCGTGCTCGGTGGGTGTGGCCATGGTTACTCTCCGGTTCCGTCGAAGTAGTCGGGGGCGAACTTGCCCTTGTTGTCGTGGAGGGCGCGGCCTGCAGCGATGGACTTCTCGCCGCGCTTCGGCTGGGGGGCTTTGGCTCGGGCCGCTTCTCGCTGCTCAGCGGTGGGGTGCAGCTGCTCGAACAGGTCGCGGCCCTTGCTGACTGAGCCCGTGGTGTCGTCGGTCATTGGTTACTCTCCTGCGATCGCGACAACACGGGGGTCGGCGTGGGGTCGGCCGTCAGCACCACGGTTGCCGCGGACCCCTCCGACGCGGGGAAGCTGCGCCCGGGCGGCGGCGGTGTTGAGTGGGGTGAGGGGCTTCACACCACGCTGTGCGTAGTACCGGTCGTAGGCGTCGAGAGCGCCGTGGATCTGGTTGGTGGTGCTGAGGGAGTCGATCATCGCCTGGACGTTCAGCGAGGCGTCGGTGAGCTGCGCGATGGTCGGCACCCACGGGTGACCGCTCTTGGCAACCCACCGGAAGAACGGGATGCGGTCGTCACCGGGGAACGTCTCGTTTTCCAGACGCGGCCACGGGGCCGGGGTGGGCGCTTGCAGCCATGCCAGGTAGTCGGCGCTGTGCCGGTTGGGTTCCTGGCGGTCGTTCCGGCGCCACGCCACCCAGAACTGCTCGAGGTCGAAAGCGTTCGTCAGGTGGCCGAGGGTGGCGAGCACGGTCGTGTCGGGCCGGTAGCTCTCGCCGACCATGCGGAACACGTGGACCTGTGCGGCGCGGATCTGCCGGTACTCGTCGGCGGCGTCCTCGATGTCACGCCACGCGGTCATCGTCTTCTCGTCGCCGCGAATGGCCAGGTCGATCGTCGACGTCGACCCGAGGGTGCGGTCGAGGTCGCGGACGCGGGTGACGAGGGCGCCGAGACGTTCGTGCAGGAAGGTGAACGCTTCGTCGGTCTCTTCCGGCTCGATGCTCTTGGCCTCGCGGTTCCGATCCGCTTGCAGGCGCTCGAGGCGGTCCTTGATCTCGTTGTGCGCCGTGTAGCTGGACTGCAGAGCCTCGCGAGCGTCGAATGCTGCTCGAACCTCGGCGAGGTCGTGGCTGGTCTCGATCGTGTTGAGGAACTCGGCGTCCGCCTGTTGCAACTGCCGGGTCCACCCGGCGGCGGCGAGGTCGCGCAGCATCGCCGTGATGCGCCGGGACTCCTTGCCGATGTCGACGTGCCCCCGGATGCGTGCCTGAGCTTCCGCCAGAATGCTGGTCATCGGTTCTCTCTCTTCGTCCTGTAGTGCGCGATTGCCACGCGGTGGATGAGCCACGAACCGCCCGACACTTGAGCGTCGAGGCGGCCGGCGGTGCACGCTGCGCGGATCCCTCGGGGAGTCATCCTGAGCATGTCCGCGGCCTCCTTCGTCGTTACCCACTCTCGGCGTTGTTCCGCAGTGTCGGGGGTCGGTGTTCCGGACTCGGCACGCACCCACCGCTCGGATGCCTGCCGGACCGTCTCGAGCGCCTGGTTGAGCTCCGGGTACCGTTGCCGCAACTCCGGCGGCATCTGGTCCGGGCGGGCGAACATCCACAACAGACGCGCGCCCTCGCCGGTGATGACAGCCGTAACGCCGTCGAAGACGTCCGCCCGTCTCAGCATCAGCAGGGCACCTCCTGCTCGATCAGGTCACCGTGCTCGTCCACGCGGTTCCTTCCCTGGTGGTGGTGGGTCCCCGCATCTGGATTCGAACCAGCGGCGTCCGACTTAGAAGGTCGTCGCTCTTCCACTGAGCTATGCGGGGTAAGGGTGTCGATCGGGTCGACGCCCGGCGGGTTTGGGGCTACTCGGTGTCGTCGCGTTGGACGGGGCCGGATGTGCGTTCGAAGGCGTCGCCCCAGAACCCGTCGTCGTCGGTGTCGTGAGCGGTCCACTCGCACTGCTGGCACTCGTACCATGTGCGGCCCTGTCCGTCGCGGGGAGGGGATACGATGACGGTCTTGAAGTCGCATTCGGGGCACGGGTTGGCGGCCCATCGTCGGCGGTCGCGGATGGGCCAGCGGGCGGCCGCTCTCGCGAATGTCCAGAAGTGCGGGGCGTCGGGGATCTCGAGCGCGAGCATCAGCGGCCACCATTCGGCGACGGACTGTCCGTCACCGGCGAGGTCGTCGAAGCGGGCGAGCACGGCCCCGACCGCGAGACCAGCATGCGCGCGGGTCTCGGCCTCGTCCGCGGATGCCGGGAAGCCCTCACCGCGGAGGATGACGCCGAGGTCACGCAGCGCGTCGAGCAAGTCGGGACTGGTGGGGGCTTTCTCAGCCGGCGCTCCGGGGCTCCGCGTGTGGGAGAGGCGGTGGGCGGATGCCATGCGCGTGCGCTCACGGAGATGCTCGACCAGCTCGGGGCCTGTCTGAAATGCCGACCAGAGGCGTCCGTAGCAACGCGAGCAGATCACGGCACCGTCCCGGGCGGCGCGGGCCACGCACCCCTCGCAAGCGCCGTCGTCGCGACCGAAGTCTTCGCATGCGGCGTAGTGCTCTCCACGCTGCACGCATCCGCGCACACAGTCACCGGTCAACGGGTCTCCTCACTCGGTAGGGGGTAGGCGGCGCCGGCCCAGAAGCCGACCTCGGGGCGGGCGGCCGCGGCGAACGCGGCACACGCGGCGCGGACGTTGCAGCCGAGGCAGACGGGGAGCAGCTCTGCGGCGCGCGGGTGGTCCTCGGTGAACCGGTTGTCTCCGGCGCAGGCCGCGGGGAACTGCTCGAGCGCCACGGCAAGCGCGTGCAGCTCGTTTTGCGCCTGTCTCGACGGCCGTACGGCTGACCTCGTGAGTGACTCCACCGTGACCGCTACCTGACCGCTCAGCACGGCGGGGGGACGAAACCCCGCCACGTCAGTAGCACCCGTTCACGCAGCGGTCGTCCCTGTCACCGTCTGCGTGGTGGTCTCGGCAGGATCCGGGCTCGTCGTGGAGGCTGTGCCGGTGCGGGATGCACTGGTCACGGGTGCGGACGTCGGCGTAAAGACGATCGCGGCGTGCGTGCTCGGCCGCGGTGCGCAGGTGCGCCGGCGTGGGACGGCGGGAGTCGCTCCGGTAGTGGTTGTTGAGGCCCTCGACGGCGTCGACGTAGTCCAGGTCGGCGACGAGCGGTTCCCACATCTCGAGCGTCACCTGGTCAACGTCGCGACCGTCGACGACGCTCATGCGCGACAGGAGCTTCACTACCTCCTCCGCGATCAACGGTCCAGCTCCTTCGGTCGTAAAGACGTCACGGGGGCCAGACCGCCGCGGCGAGACTCGATGAACCGCTGTCCGGCCTCGGCGATCGCGACGACTTTCTGGGTGGGCGTGGGGCGTCCGTTGCTGCGGGGCCCGTCGAGGGGGTCGTCCCATCCATCACGGTTGAGCCACGTCGCCGGGTGCGGAATGAACTCGGTTGACGGGCGATGCGGGTTGTCGCGGTATGCCTCGGCCGCGGCGGTGATGGTCTCGGGCGTCGCGCGCTTGATCGCCTTCGCCCATGCCTTACGGCCGTTCGGCTTCGCGACCTTGCGCGGCCACGCCGCCCAGAACTCGTCGAACGGATCGATTCCGTCGATGGTGTTCAGATCACCAACAGGGGGTTTGGGGGTGTACTGAGTGTTCATCTGAATGTTCCTCTGAATGTTCTCTTCTGCTACCGCTGTCGACTGGGTAGGCGCCGGTCGAGAGCGGGTTAGGTCACCGCTGTCGACCAAGTAGGTTGAGGGCCTAGTAGGTTCAGGGCCTACTTGGTCGACAGCGGTATAGGTGGGGTTCACGACGATCAGATCCGAGGTGCGGTAGCCGCCCGGGCCCGTCCGCCGGTGGCGCTCGATGATGCCGATTCGCTCGAGCGTGGAGAGGCCCTTCTGCACGAAGTCCTGCGAGCCGCTGACCATCTCGGCGATGGTCTGTTGGCTGACGAAGGTCTCGTGAGTGGCATCCAGCGTCCGGTGGCAGACGGCGACGAGCACGACCTTCTCGCGCATGGCGAGGTGGTCCTGCGCGTACGCCCACTCGGCATCCTTAAACCCATGTCAGACGTCGCGCTCCCGGAGCTCGTCGTCGACATCCGGGAGGCGCCGCAGGTGGCTGCGGCGGGCATCGTCGTACCTGTCGGCCGCGTACGCCTGGATCGGCACCGAGGGGGCATGCCGCGCGCCCCCGGTCGCGTCGATCCGATCCCACTCGTCGGCGAGCGCCAGGAGTCGGAGCCCGACCGCCCGTGCGTTGCCGCGGCTAAGGTGCGGGTCGTCGAACTGCTCGACGTAAATCGAGCAGGGGTCCCCGGCGATCAGGTCGCGAGACAGGTGGACGTACTCCTCGGCGAACTCGGCCTCGAACGGGTCGACCGCGGGGAGTGCGACCTTCTCGTTGGCGCTCAACGCTTCTCTCCGAGCTGGTAGACGTCGCCGGGGCTGACGCCGAGCTCTCTCCCAACGATCTCGAAGATGGAGACGCTGACGTTGCCCGGTCCGTAGAGGATCTGACCGGCGCGGATGAGGTCCATGCCGACATCCATGATGTTCTCGCCCACGAGGATGCCGTAGTCGTTCGTGCTGGCAACGACTTGCACCTCGGCGGCTCCATCGGGAGTGAAGGTGCCGTCCTCGACGCCGAACGACTGCTCGATCCGCACCGTGCCGATGGTTCGCATGAACTGGACGGTCTCCGCGTCATCGGGGTCAACATACGTCTCGTCGACGTCCGCCCAGGAGGGAATTACCTCGTTGACGGCGTCGGAGTTGTAGTCGAGCCACTCTTGGATGCGGCGGTTCTCCTCCGCTCGCAGGGAGAAGGTCGAGACGAACCGAGCCATACCCTCCGCGTTGGGGTGGTCTTCGGTCTGCCACATGCCGCCCGAAACGAACAGGTGCGCCTCGTTGACGAGGTAGAAGTTCGGGAAGCGACCGAAGCGCGCGTAGTCGAATTCGCCCATCTGCTCGGCCCACCATTCGTTGCCCAACTTCTTTCCGGCGTCGAGCTGCTCGCCCGTGCGCAGGTCGTAGACGCGGATGACGTAGAAGTTCTCGCCGATCGCGTCGGCCTTCTCGTAGCGCTCCTCGTGCTGGTCGATCCAGAGAGCGTCGCCGTCAGGGAGCAGCGCAGGGGCCGGGTCAGCCTGGCGGATATCGAACGCGCCATCCGCGTAGAACAGGTGGCGCAGGGTCTCGTGGATGTCGGTGGTCTGGGGTACGTTGTTCATGACTGATCCTTCTGCTAGCCGGTTGTTGGTTTGGTCCGGGCCCTTGGAACTGGTTGCCGCCAGCACAGGGCCCTTTTTCTTTGCAGCGCACATCAAGTGGCGCTTCCTCCCGCGTCGAGCGAGTCGAGCCACGCGAGAACATCCGCGCGTCTGTACCGAACGGCGGCGCCCAGATGCACGAATCTGGGGCCCTTTCCCTCGCCAGCCCAGCGGGCCAGGGTCGGGACGGACGTCTGGGTGTACAAGGCCACCTGCTTTCGCGTCGCGACCTCAGGTAGAGGCGCTTCATCAGCTGCCGCTTCGATGATGGACATTCATTCTCCTATCGCAAAGTTCTTGGGCGATCTGAGTATATGCCCCGTCTGGGCAGCGTCAAGCTGTATTCGCATGTAATCTGAGCGCGTGTCGAATATTGACGAGCCTCAAGAGGCATTTCCGTACGTCGGGGCGGTCGTCGCGGACGAGTCAGGCGTAGTCCCCGAAGGTGAGCATCAACGGCTCCGCCGAGCCATGCTGGGAAACCTCGGCGTGGCAGAGCTGCGGCACAATTGGCGTCAGGAGTATCTCGAAGCCGAGCGCCGAGCAGCCGCCAATATCCGGGAGCAACGTAGTCGCGCGGGGATGTCTCAGGAACAGTTGGCGACCGCGCTCAAGATGTACGGCTTCGACCTGCACCAGAGCACGATCGCCAAGATCGAGGCTGGCAAGCGTCCCCTCAGGCTCGCCGAGCTATTTGCGTTCGCTGACGCCCTTTCCATCCCTTGGATGAACCTGATCGAGGGTGGTCGCGACATCGACATCTTCCCCGATGAGGGCATGGTTCCAGTAGACCTGTGGCAGGCGCAGCTCGAAGAACTGGTTCATGAGCGGGAAGACGTGATGTCCGACCTTGTGAGCACCTTCGAGGCCAAAGCTCGGGCCTACGCGGAGTACGATCGCGCGATCTTGGTCCGAATCTCTGCGCTGAACAACGCCGCGGCGCGCGCGCAGCGTGACAGCGAGGGTCAGGGGCAAGTGATCCGGGAGATGCTGGAGCGCTGGCAGCATGAGACCTCGAAGGCCAAAGCGGCGCGCGAGCACAGCCTGCGTGCCCAGCAATCTGCTCGAGCAGTTGAGGAACAGGAGGCCCGCGCAGTCCGGCAGCAGCAGCAGAGCGCGCTGATCGACGAGTTCTTGAGATGGCGAGATGGTCAGGCCTCGAACCCCTCTGAGTAGCTACGGAACCATTACCGTGCAGGCGGTCGAGTACGCGTCTCCGGACGGGGGTCGGTCCCGGCTCCGGGTCGTCGAAAAGCCTGGCCGGCGCCACGGTCTGTGGCGTGCACGTACCCGATACCGGTTCGACGACGGCAAGCTGAGGCAGGTCGAGCGTTTCGCGGAGAGCGAGGCGAAGGCCTCGGCGAAGCTACGCCAGGCTCTCACAATGATTGCCGCGTCGACGGCGACCGAGGTCAAGCGTGAGACACGGATCGGCGACCTGGGGGAGCGGTTTCTGACGTCGAAGACGAAGATCGCGCCGCGTACGCTCGCTGACTACACGCGCATCGTGCGGAACGTCATCGTCCCGCGTATCGGTGACCTCGCCGTCTCCGAGGCTGGCCCCGATCGCCTGCAGCGGTTCCTTGACGTCGTCGCGGCCGAGAGTGGCCCCGGCGCCGCGAAGACGGCGCGCGCCGTGCTCTCCGGCATGATGGGCGTCGCCGCGCGCGCCGAGGCCGTGCACGGCAACCCCGTACGCGAGCTCGAGCGCACGGAGTCCAGCGGCGCGCACGGCTCGATCGCGATCCCTCTCGGTGAGCTCCCCGGCATCCTGGATCGCGTGCGCGCCGACACGCGCCTCGTCGACATCGACCTGGTCGACCTGATCGTCTTCCTCGCGGGGACAGGCGTGCGGATCAGCGAGGGGTGCGCGCTCGCGTGGCCCGACGTCGACCTCGACGCCGGTGTGGTCGAGATTCGCAAGTCGAAGACGAACGCCGGCAAGCGGCGCATCCGCGTCTCGTCGACCGTCGTCGCCATGCTCATGGCGCGGCGCGTGCGCGGTGGCCCGAACGACGACGGCGTGGTCTTCCCGACCGTCCTGGGCCGCGCGAGGGACCCACGCGCAGCTGCACGCGAATGGGCGGACGCTCGCGAGCGGCTCGGTTTGCCGGCGCGGTACACCTTCCATGCGTTCCGCAAGACGATGGCGACGCTGCTCGATCAGGCAGGCCTCACCGCGCGCGACATCGCCGAGTATCTGGGGCACACTAACCCGGCGCTGACGCAGACGGTCTACATGTCGAAGACGGTCGGCGGCACCCGCGCGGCGGACGCCGTAGACTCCATCTTGACGAAATGAATGTGCGGGGTTTGTGCGGGGTAACCCGCCGCCCGACATCACGAGTCCCGCGGATTTCCGCGGCTAGCCGGCTTGGCGCAATTGGTAGCGCACCGTACTTGTAATACGGGGGTTGCAGGTTCAAGTCCTGTAGCCGGCACGCCATCTCTTCTCCCCGGTGCGGTGCCACCTTGGTGCATTCGTAACGTGGGCGACGCATGCTTTGCGTAATTTGGTGCAGCGACTGCTCGACCCTCGTCGCCAAACGTCTGGAGCCGCACGTGACGAACATTTCCCGACGGGCCGCCATGTCCCTCCTCCTGATAGCGCCGGTGGCCGTCATCGCGTCGTGCGCGCCGGACGACCGACCCGATCCCGGTCCGGTGTCCCCATCGGGGTCCGCCGACGGCGACGGTGGCACGGTCCGTCCTGCGGCCGCCACCACGCCGCCCCAGATTCCCGACGCCGGGGATGTGTTCGGACCCACCGGCCAGCATTGGCCGTCGCGGACACCCCGGCCCTATGACGCGTTCGACGCCAGCGTCGAGTGCGAGTGCTCGTGGGACGCGATCGCCGAGGCCATCGCGGCCGTCGATGCGGCTGCGCCCGACGGAGCGGTTCGCGTGCTGGTGCGCCCCGGCACGCTACCGGGGGGAGGAGCGGGGTCGACCTCGGAAGCAGTCCTCCAGGGCATCGGCCGCGAGGGGCGCGCGTCCCGCGTCCTCGTCATCCCGCGGGACGGGACCGGGACGGTGACGTTGGACGGATCGATCCGCATCGACGCCGTCGTCGGCGTCGCATTCGCCGGGTTCTGGTCCTTCCCCCGCAGTGTCGTGCTGACCTCGACCCGGGACTTTGCGTGGGCCTGGTCGAAAGGGCAGGCGTTCAACATCACGTCCGGTGCGAGCGGCCCCAGCGACGACGTCGAACTCGTCGAGTGCGTGACCCCCGAGGCATCGTCGGGTGATGCGGACACCTGGGCGTTCCGGACGGCCGACAACCCGTACAGCAACATCAGCGTGCGCGGGTGCTACCTCGCCCCGACCTACAAGTCCGACGACTCGTCGGCGCACTGCGACACCCTTCAGCTCTCCGGCAACTCCGACAAGGAGGGGCTCGTTCTCGAGGACACCGTGCTCTTCGCCTCGACGAACGCGGGTTTCATCCCTTCCGCAGGCGCCACGGGCGTGGTCTTCGACCACAGCCTGTTGGTGGGCGGCGATCGGATGCTCGAGCGCTATCCGCTCCCCGATGGGGCGAACGACTTCACATCGGGGCTGCCCGCCGCAGTCAACGCGGCGGGCTCGGTAGACCAGATGAGCGCGAAGGACTCCGTCTTCGTCGGCGGGGTGCGAGGGACGTTCTTGGAGGTCGAGAACTCCAGGACCTCCGCGGCCGAACCGCCCAAGGCGACGAGCGGGTCGTTCACCTCCGACCCCTCGCTGCGCGAGATCGATGCGGAATGGCTCGAGACGAACGCTCCGATGCCGACGGACGAGCGCCTCGCGCAGATATGGGTGCTTCGGTGAGTCGCGGCGCAGGAGGCCCCGAGGTCGCCGTCGCCCTCGCCTCGGACAGTGTGATGAGACTCGGGCTCGCGGCTGCGGCACAGTCGGTGTGCCGACGCGTGCAGGAGCGTGGCGGCCGAGCGACCGTGTATGTGGTGGACTGCGGGGTCCCCGCCCGTGCGCGGCGACGCATCGCGGCGTCGACCGCGAAGGCGGGCGGCCGCGTCGAGTGGCTGCCGGTGCAGGGCGCGGCAGCGAACCTGCTGCGTCAACTCAGCACCTCCTCGTCGCGGCCGTATCCGCCGGCGGCGTACGCCCGGCTCCTTCTGCCGGCGTTGCTCCCCCCGTCGCTCGATCGAGTCGTCTATCTCGATGCCGACATGGTCGTGCGGCACGACATCCTGCCGCTCTGGAACGAGCCGTTCGACGGTGACGTCCTCTTCGCCGTTCGCGACCTCCCGCTCGACAACGGCAATGCGGCGCGAATCGCCCGGACGGTCGATCAGGAAAAGTATCCTTACAGCGCCGAAAATACTTATTTCCAGTCGGGATTGCTGGTCATCGACCTGGCGACGTTCCGCTCCGAGAACATCGCTGAGAGGGCATTCGCGTTCCTCGCGGAGTACCCGACCATGCAGTTCCCCGATCAGGATGCCTTGAACGCCCTCCTGTCGACGAGAACGCGGCTGATCGATCCCCGGTGGAATCAGATGACGGCGGTGTTCGCGTACCCCGACTCCTCCATCGAGCCCTCCCCGTTCTCGCCCGAAGATCTGGCTGCGCTTCAACGGGACCCGCACATCGTCCACTACTCCGGCCGCCCCAAGCCGTGGGAACGGGGGTGTCGACACCCTCTGGTGAGCGAGTGGTACGACTCGCTGGAGGACACCTCGTGGCGGGGGTGGCGCCCGAACCTCCTGAACACGACGCTGTCGAGAATTCCGCGCGCGGTACGGGTGGCACGTAAGAAGATCGCTCGACTACTGAGCAGGAGTTAGACCAGAACGGGTCTGATACTGAACTTCTCGCGCACGTAACCTGGGACGTTTCTCGGTCCTTTATATTGTGCTGATGAGCGCCATCACCCGAAGGTCCTTCGTTGGACTGTTGTCCGCTATTCCCGTTGTCGCCGCATCCGCGCTCGCGGCGCCGCAAGGCGCATTCGCGGCGACGCCCTCGGTGTACTCGACGACCTTCGGGCCGGATGGGTCGCACTGGCCGTCGCGCACACCGCGACCCACCGACACCTTCGTGAAAACCATCGAATGCGATTGCACCTGGGCGGCGATCGGCAACGCGATCACGTCCCTCAAGGACGTCGCCAAGAACGAGAACGTGCGCATTCTCGTCCGCCCCGGTCGACTGGCGGGGAACGGTGCCGGGTCGTCGGTGCGCCCTGTGCTGGAGCGCGTCGGCCAGCTCGGGCGGGGCCGCCGCGTGCTGGTGATGCCTCGCGACGGATCCCAGAGCATCACGTTCGATGCCTCCCTCCGTCTGGACCGCGTATTCGGCGTCAGCTTCGTGGGCTTCTGGACATTCCCCTTCTCCCTGGTCCTCACCGGTGCGTCCGACTTCTCCTGGGCCTGGTCGAAGGGGCGCGCGTTCAACGTCTCGACGAATGAGCTCGCTGCGGTGTCGGACTTCGAGTTCGTCGAGTGCGTGACGCCCGAATCGCAACTCACCGAGTCCGACGCGTGGGCCACCCGGACCGCGGGGTCCACGGTGACCAACCTCTCGATCGTCGGGTGCTACGTCGCCTCCATGTACAAGCCGGCCGGGTCGGCGGCCCACCTCGACACCGTTCAGCTGTCGGGGACCCATGCGCTGAAGAACGTCGTGGTGGAGGACTCGGTGATCTTCGCGTCCACGAATGCGGGCTTCATTCCCACGGAACTGGCCGGCGGGGTGCGTTTCGAGCACTCCCTGGTGGTGGCCGGGGCCACCATGATGAAGCGGTACCCGCTGCCCGCCGGCGCAAAGATGTCCACGAATTACCCGCAGGCGGCCAACGGGTCGGGGACCAACGGTGTGTTGTCCGCGCGGGACTCGATTATGATCGGATCCGTCCCGGGGGTGTGGGCGGCCGTCGAGAATTCCTTCACCCCTGCGGCGAAGACTTATGCCAATTCAGGGGGGTGGACGTACGACCCCACGCTGTCGGAGGTCTCCTCCGCCTGGCTGGACGCGCGTACGCCCACGCCCACGGACGAATACCTGAGGACCGTGTGGAAAATGTGACTGCAACCCCGCCGCGGCTGTCGAGCGCACGCCCCGGCGACACGAGTTCTTCGTGAGTATCGCCCGTCGTCTGACGAAGCCTCTGCAGTCGGAACGGCTCATCCGCGCCGTCGACCGGGTCCTGATCCGGGTGCGCCCGAGCAGCGACGGCGAGAGCCACGTGCTGCTCGCGCCGCCCGGGCGCGGCAACATCGGTGACCAGGCCCTCGTCGAGGCCTTCGTCGAAGCGTCGAACGGCCCCGTCGTGGTGCTGACTCGTTCGACCCGCGACTTCGACGTCCCCGCCGCCCTCCGAGAGCGCATGCGCCTGGTCCCGCTTCCCGCGCTCGTCTACGGCTCCGCCATCGGCCACGCCCGAGACGTCCGGAAGCTGACGCGGGAACTCCGATCGGCCCGGTCGTTCTCGGTGATCGGCGCCGACGTCATGGACGGCGCCTACGTGCTCCGCGCCTCGGTCAACCGCGCGAGCCTCGCGGAGCGTCTGGCCCGGCTCGGATGGCCCACGCGCATCGTGGGCTTCAGCTGGAACGCCGCGCCGCACGAACGAGCCGTCGCGGCCCTGCGGCGCGCGGGCGACGCGGGCGTGCGGCTCTACCTCCGCGACCCCCGATCGGCCGAGCGAGCCCGCGCCGACGGACTCTCCGTGCTCGACAGCGCCGACATCGTCTTCTCCGCCCGCTCGCGCGACGACGGCATCGTGCAGCGCCTCCTGCCCGATCTCGGTGACGATCGACTCGCACTCGTGAACGCCTCGGGCCTGGTCGGCGACCGGCTCCCCGCCTACGGTCGAGCGATCGAGGCTCTGCGGGCCGCCGGCCACCGCGTGCTGGTCGTTCCGCACGTGTCCCGCCACGGCGCCGATGACCTGCCTCTGTGCGAGGCACTCGTCGAGGCGGCGGGAGACCCGCATGTCCAGCTCGTGCCGCGCCTGCTCGCGCCCGCCGAGATCCGTGGTCTCGCGGCACGGGCCTCCGTCACGGTCACCGGTCGCATGCATCTGGCGGTCATGTCGCTCATGGCGGGTACGTCCCCGGTGACGGTGGCGACGCAGGGCAAGGTCGAGGGTCTGATGGACTTGTTCGGCACGCCGGAGCTGTGCGTCTCTCCGGGGTCGGGGTTCGATGCAGAGCTGGCCGCCGCAGTCGCTACAGTGATCGAACGGGAGGGCGAGTTGCGCTCGCGCATCCTGGCCGCCCTCGAGGCCGTTGGACGTCTGTCCGAGCGGAATGTCGAAGGCCTGTGACGGGGGACACGCGATGAATGGCATGACGCTTCTGGAGTACGCCACCCGCGCACGCGACGCGGGTTACACCAAGCTGGCATCGACGGGTTTCGCGGAGTTCGGGCGGGGCTCGCGCATCATGCTCCCGTTTCGAGCCGGGAACCCTCAGAAGGTGTCGGTGGGGCGCGACGTCCTCATCGGCCCGTCGTCGTGGTTCATGGTTCCGAGACTGGACGCCGCCGGCCCCGTCATCCACCTGCATGACCGCGTGCGGATGAATCAGACGTCGATCACCGCCGTTCAGGAGGTCGTGATCGAAGAGGCGGTGGAGCTGGCGCGCGGGGTGTACATTTCCGACCACATGCACGGCTTCGACGATCCCGACGCCCCCATCCGCGATCAGCCCCTCGAACGCGTCGCCCCGGTCCGGATCGGCCGCGGCGCCTGGCTCGGCCAGAACGTCGTCGTGATGCCCGGCGTGACGATCGGCGCCGGATCGGTCGTCGGGGCGAACGCCGTCGTGACCTCGGACATCCCGCCGCGGTGCGTGGCCGTGGGAGCGCCGGCCCGCGTGCTCCGGGAGATCGTGTCGTGAAACGCGACGTCGTCTTCACCTTCTCGTACGAGACCTACGCAGACGCCGTCGCGCGCGGCATGATGCGCCCGCCGGACCGCATCCTGCAGACCCTGATGTCGTCGGACGCGGTGGGGAACCTCCTCGTGGCCAACCCTTTCCGTTCGATCGCGAGCGTCGCGGCCCGTGGCATCCGGCCCACCGAGGCCTTTCCCGCCCGCGCGGATCGGCGACTCCTCACCCCGACCCGTCTCGCTCGTCGTGACCCGGTCAGCGTGCCCGCGATCGTGCGCACGTACCGCTCGTACGACGAGCAGTTGCGTACCGCGGTCGTCCGCGCCGGTATGAGTCGCACCGCGATCGTCACGACGAACCCGCTCGTGGCGGCGTTCTGTCCGTTCGGCTGGGCCGACACCGTCACGTACTTCGGGCGAGACGACTGGCTGAGTTTCGAGGCGCGTCAGGCTTACTGGCCGGCGTATGCTGCGGCCTACCGCCAGATCAGCGAGAGCGAGGTGGGTGTCGCTGCGGTATCGCAGCAGATCATCGACCGGATCGACCCGCGCGGACCGGCTGTCGTCGTTCCGAACGGCGTCGACCCCCGAGAGTGGATGGGCCCCCGCCCCGCAGCGCCGGACTGGTTGGCCGCTATCCCCGGCCCGCGCGCGATCTACGTGGGCACGATCGACAGTCGCCTCGACGTCGAGGGCATCGCCCGACTGGCGGTTCTGCGGCCGAACCTGCACATCGTGCTGCTGGGGCCGACACCCGACCCCGAGTACACGCGGGCGCTGCGCAAGGTGCCGAACGTGCATCAGCACAGCGGAGTCGGGCGGTCGGAGCTGGTCGCCGCGCTCCGCAACTGCGACGTGTCCCTGCTCTCGCACCGACGGACGCCGCTCACCGAGGCGATGAGTCCGCTCAAGGTCTACGAGTACCTGGCCGCGGGACTGCCCGTGGTGTCGATCGATCTCCCGCCCGTGCGCGGCATCCACGAGAGGGTGACATTCTCGGCCAGCACGGCCGACATGGCCGCCGAGGTCGACGACGCTCTCGAGCGCGGCCCCCTCACCGAAGCCGAGCGTTCCCGTTTCATCGAGGACAACAGCTGGACTTCGCGGCACCGCGCGGTGCTGGACCTCGTCCTGCGCTCGTCCGCTCGTCACCGCGCGGCTGCGCCGGCCGACGTCTGAACGACCCCCCTCTCTCGCATCCGGTCGGTCATCCCGCCAGGACGCGACAGAGGGGGGGGGTCGTGTCGGCGGTTACCCGCCGAGGGCCTTCTGCACGGCCGGCCACGCCGCGGCCGCCACCTTCGCCTGGCCGGAAGCCGAGGGGTGGAAGTGATCGGCCGACGAGATGTCGTCCAACGTGAAGGTCATGCGGGCCACGGCCCCGTCGTCGGTCGTGCACCCCGACACCTCCGCGCATGCGTCGACGATCGCGGCGTTGTAGCCGGCGAGGGTCTCGGCCACCGAGGCGCGACGCTCCTCATCGGCCGCGGCATCCGAGTCCGCGTCGCCGAGGAGGGTGCGGCACGACGGGCTCTGGTTCCACAGACGCACGATGTTCGGGTCTCCCCGGCCGGCCTCCCACAACTGCGTGATGTCGGGGAGGGACACCGCGACGATCGGCGCATCCGGCACACCGGCGCGAATCGTGGTGAGCAACTCGCTGTAGGTCTGGCCGAACTCGTCCACGGGCGTGATCAGATCCATGCTGCTGGTGCATACGTTGTTCGTGCCGATGGCGACGAGCACCAGGTCGGCGGATTCGCCGCGCGCCTTCTCGACGGCCGCGATCCGGTCGGCCACGACCGCACCCGGACGAGCCAGCGACAGCGATGCGATGTCCGCCCCACCGGTGGCCGCGCTGACGCGTTCGCGGATGGAGGACACGGCGGGATCCGTTCCGAGCGCCCACGAGGCCTCGGGGCACGCGTCCCGCGTGCCGCAGGCGGCCATACCGACCGACATCGAGTCCCCGACGACGGCGATCGACGAGACGGTGCGCAGTGAAGCGTCGGGCGTTTCCGTCGGGGCCGTCGGTGCGGCCTCGGGCGGGGTGCACCCCGCCAGGAGGGCGACGAGCGCGAGGCCGGTCGCGACCGCGGAGATCTTCGTTCTCATCGTCATTTGTCCTTCCGACGGGCGCGCTCTTGTTCGATCTCGGCTTCGAGCTCACCGGCCGACGTCTCGTCGGCACCGAGCACGGTGGCCGGTGCGTCGACGGGCGTCGCCGCGAGATCGATCTCGGCCGCTGTGGGCTGCGAGACGGCCTCGGCGTCGGACGTCGTCGCGCTGGTGGGCTGTTCTGCGGCGGGCTTGCGCGGGGCGGGCTTTCGCGCCTGCTTCACGAAGTCCAGCATCATGCGGTAGTCGCGCCGGTAACCGGGGATGAGGTACAGGATGCCGAGGACGATCAGGCCCGCGACACCACCGCCGATGACCTGGAAGATCGCGAGCCAGTCGACGAGCAGCTGGACGGTGACCCAGGACACCCCGAAAGCGAGGCCGGCGGCTATCGCGGGGCGGATGAGGGGAAGCGCGATGTCGCGACCGCTGCGCAGGAACGTGCCCTGGGTGGCCACGAGGAAACCCGGGACGAGGAGCACCAGTGTCACGAGGCCGTACAGCAGGGCGAGGCCGTTCACGCCGTTCCACGCCACGCCGATGATGAAGGCGGCGATCACGAAGGGACGGGTGACGGCGTAGTAGATCAGCTGGCGGTGCGCGCGGCCGAGGGTGATGTAGATCCACCCGTTCACGTTGCCGACCGCCTGGGCCACGCCCGCCAGGGCGAGGAGCGCGAAGGCGTCCGCCGCGGTGTCCCATCCCGGCCCCAGGAGCAGAAGGATGAGCGGGTGGGCCACGGCTGCCGCGATCGCATAGACCGGCAGGGCCATGTATCCGATGACCACCATGGCGTTGCTGATGTAGCGCCGGTAGCGCTCGCCGTCATCCTGCAGACGGCTCAGGATGGGCAGGGCGACCCGGCCCAGGGGAGCAGTCAGCTGCTGCTGCGGGAGCAGGAAGAGTGCGTACGCGCGCGAGTACTGACCCAGCGCTGCGGCGCCGAGCTGCTGACCGATCACGACGTTGTCGAGGTTGCGCGAGGCGTAGTTGAGCAGCTGCACGCCGAAGAGGCTTCCGCCCGTCGTCAGCAGAGGGCGGATGTCGCGACCGACGCGGGGGCGACCCCAGCGGGGCTTGGCGGCGATCCACAGCGCGATCAGGCGGTACACCTGGCCGGCCCCGGCGAAGACGACCAGCGACCACACGCCGAAGCCCACCAGGGCGGCAACGACCGAGAGCGCGACTCCGACCGCCATCGCGACGATGTCGATGAGAGCGAGGGTCCCGAAGCGCAGGTCGCGTTGCACCGAGGCCTGCAGAGGCATGCAGAGGCCGTTGATCAGGAGCGTCGGCGCGATGGCGAGGGTCAGGATCGTCAGGCGGGGCTCGCCGTAGAGCAGGGCGATGAGGGGAGCGCAGGCGGCGATGGCGATCATGAGCGCCGTCCCCAGCAGCGCCGAGAACCACAGCAGCGACCGCCACTGATCCTCGGTGAGCTTCTTGGCTTGGAGGATGGCACCGGTCATGCCGAAGTCGCGCACGAGGTCCGCCACACCGACGATGGCCATGATCATCGCGACGAGACCGAAGTCCGACTGGTCGAGCAGGCGGGCGAGCAGCATCGTGGAGATGAGCTGCAGCGCCGTCTTGATCCACAGGCCGCCCGCGGTGACCGCGGCGCCGCGTGACGCTTTGTGCTTGAGGTCGCTTGTCATCGGCGTGATGCCTCTCTGAGGGATGCGTCGCGGTCCCATGCGATGGGACCCGCCGATCGGCGACGGGCGATGAGCTTGGGCATCACGTATCCCCACGCGTAGAAGGGGAAGGAGAGCCAGAGACGGGGGGAGCGGGCGACGCGCCCGAGGAGCCCGCCGCGGTCGCGTTCGGCCCCGCCGTTCGGCAGTTGCCGGTTACCGAGCTCGATACGAACCCCACGGCGCACGAGAGCGCGCATGGTCTTCGGAGCGTGGACCGTGAAGGTCTCGTCGGACAGGGTCTTGCGCTCGTCGGGCGCGAAGCGCAGCTGCACGAACCGGTCGTCGGCGATGACGTCGGGGAACGTCTCCCACCGCTTGCGGCCCGCGGCGTTCACCGCGTACACCCCGGAGCCGACATGACCGCGGGATCGGTAGGCCGACGCTGCCCAGATGCGCGAGTGGCACCGCACGGGCAGGCTCGACCGCGACGTGTCGACGATGAGGCGCGGAGCCGCCGCGAGCGGCGCCGGCGTGCCGGTGAGCTCGTCGGCCAGCGCACGCAGGGCCGACACCGACAGGGCGACGTCGGCATCGATGTAGGCGCGGGGGAGCACGCGCGTGAGCGCGTCGCCGGCGTTCAGCGCCGCGATCTTCGAGCCCTCGGCGATCTCGAGGACGGTGACGCCGGACACGGCGCGCGCCTGTTCCGCGGTGTCGTCCGAGCACCCGTTGGCCACCACGACGACGTCGAACTCCCCGGGCGCCGCACCCCGGAGCATCCGCTCGAGGCTCCGTCGCACCAGGGGGCCCTCGTCGTGGGCCGGGATGACGATCGACATCCGAGGTGTCATACGGCGACCCCGGATGACACCGTCGTGCGGGGCCACCGGACGAACGTCCTCTCGCCGGCCGCGCGCGCCTTCAAGGCGGGCGGGCTCGATGTGATCAGCCACGCGCCCACCGCGAGCAGCATGGAGTAGACGAAGAGCGTCTGCATGAACCCGAAGGCATCGTAGAAGAACAGCGCGGCGGTGTAACCCGCTCCGCTGAGCAGGAGTGCGAACGCCAGCATCGCGTATCGGGGTTCGTCGCGTGCCGTGGTGAACGCCCACGCGCCCAGCATCAGGATGGGCACGAGGATGAACACGGCGAGACCGAGGACGCCGACGGCTCCGACCTCGAGCAGCGACCCGAGTACCTGGTTGTCGAGGATGTAGGCGTTCTGCTCGTCACCGACGACGATGCGGCTTCCCAGGCCGGTTCCGAAGAACGGATGCTGCGCCGCCTGGATGAGGGAGGGGCCGAGGTCGGCCAAGCGACCCGCGCCGCGGAATCCCGGTGACGTCTGCTGCGAGGCGATCAGGGTGTCGATGTCCAAGAAGGACAGCACCAGCGTGCCGACGACCTTGGGGAGGGCCGCCATGCCGATGGCCAGCATCGGCACGCCCAGCGCCAGAAGGGTGATGCCCAACCACGGTCGCAGGAGCAGGGTGAGGAGGAACATGACGCCCAGCACGATCACCGCGGTGCGCGAGACCGCGACCAGCACGCCCATGAGCAGGACGACCGTGACGATCGAGTAGACGAGGCGACGCGTCCATTCGTTCTTGGGCCACCGGCCGTAGCGCGCGAGGTAGATCGCCACGGGAATGAGGATGCAGAACATCACCGACAGGGCGATGGGGTGCTGCGAGGACCCGAACGAACGGTATCCGCCGGCGCGGAACGACTCGCCGTCCGAGGCGATGAGGTTCAGCGGGAGGAATGTCTCGAGCCGCTGGAACACGTTGATGCGCGTCACGCGTTCGACGACGGCGAACACGGACACGACCGACGCGCACCACACGAGTGCGGTCATGAGACCCATCGCGATGGTCTCGGTGTCGACGATCTGCCGCACGATGTAGAACACCGACAGCAGCACGACCCAGTTGACGAGCGTACCGACGGCGCTCGTGGCGAGCCCCTCTTCGACGAGCTGGGTGCCGTTCATCGGGATCGAGATGAACAACGAGGCGAAGAAGATCCCGATCGGCCAGCCGAAGCCGATCCGCTTCCACGTGCGCTGACGGTCCAGCAGGAGGGCCGCGACCATGCCCGCGAACATCACGAACAGAACGAGGCGGTAGGGCTCGAGCTGGAAGGGGAGGGGGATGGGCAACGCGTAGCGCCGGATGGGGATGAACATCAGCACGGCGACGAGGATGCCGAGCCAACCGACCCACGAGGTGAGGATCCTCCGTGACAGGACCGCCAGGGCCACGACGATCATCGCGCCGCCGGCCGCGACCGGGGGAAGGAAGACGACGGATACGGCGGCCACGGCGACGAGGATCACCACGGCCAGGATCGCCTTGCCCACGGGCAGGGTCACCTCGTCCTCCGTCACCGGAGCCGGTGAGGGAGGAGGCGACGCGGGGGCAGCATCGTGCGGCCCCCGCGTCTGCGATGTGTGCAGTGACACGGGAGGGGCCTCGGGGTTCAGAGGTCGCTGCGAAGAGTGGCGGACTCGACGCGGGAGGAGCGGCTGCGCGCTCGCGAGCGGACGGCCTCCGCCTCGGACTCGGCGCTCTCGCCCGGCAGGAGGTCATCGAGCGAGAAGTTGGCGTCGTCGTCGGGCTTCACCGACGAGGGGGCGTCGTCCTGGTCCTCGAGAGCGGCCTTCGCGGCGCGCTTGCGCTCACGGGAGGCCTTGGAGCCGGCGATGATGTAGGCCGCCGCCACGAAGAGCAGGAAGACACCGAGGAAGGTGACCACGACGGGAATCGCCGGGTTGGAACCCTCGAGAGCCGTGCCGGGCTTCTCGTCGATGGTCGTGATCAGGACACGGTTACCCTCGGGGATCTCCGCGGTGGTCTGATCGGCCACGACCTGCGCCTGGAAAGTCTGGGCGGCCGTACGCGAGATCTGTTCAGCTCGTTCGGGCGTCGAAGCCGTGCCGATGACCTCGAGGATGGGCAGCACGTAGCGGCCGGCGAAGGACTCGTCGCCGGCGGGCTGCGTGGTGCGGCGGAGAGCGGTGAGCGTCTCCGCCTCGGCGAAGGATCCGATCTGCGACTCCACCGTGGCGCGCATGTCCTGACCGCTGATGAGGTAGGCGTACAGGATGGCGCGCGAGGTCAGGTCGACGTTCTGCGGCTGGCTCTGGCCCTCCTGCAGCTCCTGTCCGGGGATCACGGCCTGATAGAGCGGCTGGTCGGGGCCGTTCAGCAGCAGGGTCGTGCCGGCGCGGTACGACTGCTCTGCGCGTGGCACGACGTCGCCGTTCGTGATGGTGAAGCCGGCGAAGAACGCGGCAACGGCCGCGACGACGGCGCCGACGAGGAGGAGCCACTTGCTCCTCCACAGGACGCGCAAATACGTCGGAATTTCCATTGTTTCCCCTCCAGTCGCCCCCCCGGGCGACGATGTAACTTGAGCCACCTATGGCGAACGAGAGGATCTCCGGAGACACCCCGTAACCGGCGAACCGGTCGACCTCACTTTGACAGTATGCGGGCAACCTCTGGTATTAGCGATTCGTACGTGTTACGACGTCGCGTCGTTCGGGTGTACATCGAGTACTCAACTTGCAATGCCGCCGCCCCGTGTCCACAGTAGGAGACCGGCGGGTATCGAAGTCTGCATTCGATGTCCGCTCGAAACGGGGGCAATGTCTATGCGGGTGCTTTTTTCGTTTCCTCATGCACTCGGGTCGCCAGGTATCGGCTGGACGGCGTGGAACCAGGTCGACGGACTCGCCCGGCTTGGTCACGACGTTCACGTCGTGGCGGGCAGCATCGCGCGGCCGGTACCGGCGAACGTGCGCGTGACGCAGACGCTCGCCGTCCGAGGCAAGAGGGTCCCGCACCGCGCGATCGGGCGGGATCGTGCTTTCGCGTGGCACGACGCTCGGGCGGCGCGATTCGCCGCGCGCGGGGGATACGACGTCGTGCACCTGTGGCCCACGGGCCCGGGCCGCACCGCGGCGACGGCGCGCGAGCGCGGGACCGCCGTCGTGCGGGAGGCGCCGAACACCCACACGGAGTTCGCGTGGCGGGTGGTCGCCGAGGAGGTCGCGAGACTGGGCCTGCAGGGCGAGGTCGATACCGCGCACACGGCGAACGCTCGCCGGCTCGAGATGGAGCGCGCGGATTGGTCGCGCGCGACCGCCGTCCTGGCTCCCTCGGAGTTCGTCGCGCAGACGTTCCGAGACGCGGGCTTCGCCGAGGACCGCATCCTGCGCCACCAATACGGCTTCCGCCCCGGGTCGCGGCTTCCGCGAGCCCGAACGGCGACTCCGGGTCCGCTCCGGGCCGTGTACGTCGGACTCGGGGAACCCCGGAAGGGACTCCACTACGCCCTCGACGCGTGGCTGAGGTCGCAAGCGAGCGAGGAGGGGACTCTCACGGTCGTCGGGCGCATGCTCCCGGCGTACGAGGCTCTCCTCGCCGAGAGGCTGGCCCACCCGAGCGTGCGGGTCGTCGGCTTCACCCACCAGGTGGAGGCGGCACTGGCGGCATCCGATGTGCTCCTGCTGCCCACGATCGAGGAGGGCTCGGCGCTCGTGACGTACGAAGCGCAGGCCATGGGCTGCGTGCCCCTGGTCTCGACGGCCTCCGGAGCGCTCATGGACGACGGGGTGCAGGGGTTGTTCCACGAACCCCGCGATGTCGACGCGCTCGTCTCGCAGCTGGATCTGCTCTCACGCGATCGGGGAGAGCTGGCGCGGATGAGCGCCGCCTCGATCGCGCACGGCCCCGAGCTCACCTGGGATGCCGCGGCGCATACGCTCGCCCACTGCTACGAGGTCGCTCGCGACCGTGCCACGGCCGGAGGTGCCCATGCTCACGCCGTCTGACATCTCCGTCATCGTCTGCACCCGCAATCGTCCCGGTTACCTCCGCGAGGCGCTCGCCGCCATCCAGAAGAACACCCCGACCGAGACCGAGGTCGTCGTCGTCGACAGCGCCTCCGACACCGACGAGACCCGCCTGATCGCGGAGGAGTTCGGCGTCGTCTACGTCCGCGCGGGCGCCGGCCTGTCGGTCGCGCGCAATGCCGGCATCCACTCCTCGGCGCGTCCGTTCGTCATCTTCACGGACGACGATTGCCTCCCGGAAGAAGGATGGATCGACGTCGTCCTCCCGCACTTCGAGGACCCGACGGTGGGTGCGGTCACGGGACGCATGCTGCACCGGTCCGAAACCGCGGTCGAGGCCCCCTACCGTCGTCAGCACCTGTACCGGACTCCCGTCCAGGGACTGGATGCCGGTCACGGTGCCGTCATGGCGTTCCGCCGGGAGATGCTCCTGCGGATGGGTGGCTTCGACGACGCCCTGGGAGCGGGAAAGCCCTGGGCGGGCGCCGAGGACCTCGACATCTTCGTCCGCATCGCCCGCGTGGGTTCGACGATCGTGCACGACGCCACCTGCATCGTCTGGCACAACAACACCCGAGAGGGCCAGGACTACGTCAACCTGCACCGTGGTTACGGCCTCGGGCTGGGGGCCATGATCGCGAAGTGGGTGCGCATCGATCCGGTGCTCGGCGCGCGACTCGCGTGGCGGCTCATGGGCCGATCGGCGGTGCGCATCGTGCGGGCCTTCGCGCGCAAGAGGCCGGGCGCCCACGAGCACGCGATGTTCAGCGGTATCGTCACCGGCGCGCGTCAGGCGTGGACGACCCCGGTGATCGGCGAGCGGTTCGTGTCCGCACCGTCGGCAGTGGTCGCATCCGCGCCCGCGGGGACCGGATCGTCCACCCCCGGGGTGTCGGTCGAGCTGCTCCGCATCCTGGATGAGACGCACCTCGCCTCGAGCATCCAGTACGAGACGATGCACACCGGATGCATCATGGTGCTCAACGGGCAGAACGTGCGTGCGGCCGACGGGTCGCTGGACCGAGAGAAGATCCTGACCGGGGTCGAGCGTCTCGTGCGACGGGTTCCGGAGTTCCGGTTGCGTGTCATCGACTCGCCGCTGGGCATGACGGCGCCCGCCTGGGTGCCGGCAGACGACTTCGACCTGGCCGACCACGTGCACTTCCCCGAGGGCGTCCACGACCTGCAGACGGACCGCCTGCGCTGGTTCATCGAGGGCGATCGGGGTCTGCTCCCGCGGGACCGCCCGCTGTGGGACTTCACGTTCACTCTGCTGAGCACCGGTCAGGTCGCTTTCGGCGCCCGCATGCACCACGCGAACGGCGACGCCAAATGGGCGATGGAACGGCTCACCGAGCTCACCGAGGCATCGGAGAACCCCGAGGAGACGCCGCCGACGGTCTCTCCCCGTCCACCCGCCTCGCGCGCGCTCGTTCCGCTGTACGCCGCGCGCAACTGGTGGCGAGTGCAGCCGGGGATCTCGGCCGCCTGGCGCGAGTACTGGCGCAAGCCCGTCGTCAAGAGGGTCAAGCGGGTGGTCGGGCGCAACATCCGGCCCCTCAAGGAGGTCTATGCGACGCGGCAGAACCTCCGTGCGGCGTTCATCCCTCCCTTCACCGACACCTTCTTCGAGGTCGACGCCTCGGCGACGACGCGCCGGGCCGCGAAGCTGCGCGGCTCGTTGAACGACCTGATCGTGGCCGCAGCGATGTGCGCGGTCGACGACGACCGCGACGGCATCGACGTGATGGTGCCGGTGTCGCGACGCAAGAAGGGCGATCGCGCGATCCGCAACCACGTGGAGATGCTGCGCGCGCACGGAACGCCCTCGTCGGGTCTGCCCGAGGTCGTGGCGTCGGTGCGCTCGCAGGTGGCGACGTTCGCGAGAGGCCTCGCCGAGGTCGACCAGCCGCGAGGCCGATCGATCGGGTACGTGACGCTGGTTCCCTGGTCGCGCGAGCCGCGGTTCTTCTCCGGCGACGCCGTCGAGCGGTTCATCGTACTCCCGGCCTCGGACCGCCGTGACGAGCTCGCCGTGTTCGCCGCGCTGTACGGCGACAAGATCACTCTGACCGTGACGACCCGCGCGGAGCTGGACACCGAGGGTGTCGCCCGTCGGTTGCAGTCGATGCTCGAAGGAGTGGACGAATGAACAGGATCCGCAAGATGCTCGTCGCGGGGGCCTCGCTGCTCGATCCCCGCGTGTACCTCCACGGGCTGCGGGTGCTGCACTTCTACGGCTACGCGCATGTCTCGCAAGTGCGTAAGCTCACGCGCGGCAAGGATGTGAGCTTCGCGCCCAACGTCTCCTTCCGCAACGGCGAGCGCATCACCATCGGGGCCGGCACCCGGATCGGCGAGTACTCCACGATTTGGGCGGGCAACTCCACCGGCCGGATCACCTTCGGGGAGAAGGCTCTGCTCGCCCCCCGGGTGACACTGACGGCGTCGAACTACGGCATCGTCAAGGGCACGGCGCCGATGGATCAGCCGAAGGCCGAGGATGACATCGTCATCGGCTCCGGCACGTGGCTGGGCGCCGACGTCGTCGTCCTGGCCGGCGTGACCATCGGTGACGGCGCGATCATCGCCGCCGGCGCGGTCGTCACCAAGGACATCCCCGAGAACGCGATCGCCGGCGGCGTCCCCGCCAAGGTCATCGCCTACCGCAGGGATGCCGAATCGGCATCGGCGCCGACGCGGGTCACCGCGTGAGCGCGCCCACCCTCGACGCGATCATCGTCAACTACAACACCCGGGATCGTACTCTCGAGGCCATCGATTCCCTGGTCGGCCTCGATCTCGACTGGCTCGGGATCGTGCTGATCGACAATGGCTCGACCGACGGATCGATCGAGGCCATCCGCGCGGCTCACCCCGACGTCACCCTGATCGATGCGGGGGAGAACCTCGGGTTCGCGCGCGCGGTCAACCGCGGGGTGGAGGCGTCCTCGGCCGACTACGTGGTGCTCTTCAATCCCGACGCCTCGGCGTTCCCCGGTTCGCTCGAGGCTCTGATGAGCTTCGCCGAAGCGCACCCCGAGCACGGGATCTACGGCGGGCGCACGGTCGACGAGAACGGCGCGTTGGACCCCTCCTCATGCTGGGGAGCCCCGAGCCTGTGGTCGCTGCTCTGTTACGCCACGGGGGCCTCGGCCGTCGCGAAGAAGTCGACGCTGTTCGATCCGGAATCCCTGGGACGCTGGAAGCGCGACACGGTGCGCGAGGTCCCGATCGTCACGGGATGTCTCCTGCTGTCACGCCGAGACGTGTGGCATCGGATCGGCGGCATGGACGAGAGGTTCTTCCTCTACGGAGAGGACGCGGAGTTCTCCACCCGCGCGTGGCGCCGCGGGTTCCGCCCCGTCATCGTTCCCGACGCCGTCATCCGTCACGACGTCGGCGGCTCGAGCAGCTCGAGCGGGCGTCGGTTGGCGATGGTCCTGGCCGGCAAAGTCACCTACTTCGCGACGGTCTGGTCCGCCCCGGTCGCGTTGCTCGCCGTGCTCCTGTTGCAAGCGGGGGTCGCCCTCCGCGCGGTTCTCGAGGCCGTTCGAGGGAGCTCGCGCGACGCGTATCGGCAGGCGTGGTCGCACCGCCGATCGTGGCGCCGCGGATTCCCCGCGGCCGAGCGCACGCTGTTCGGACGTGAGCCGTCGACGACGGCGCGGCATCCGCTGGTCGTCCAGGCCGAACCGGCGTTCCGCACGGAGAAGGCGAATCCGTACACGGCCGACCTGTACCGGGCGCTGCAGCGGCAAGGCGCGGTCGTGCGCGACCTGCACTACGGACGCTTGCTCCTCGAACGCACCGATGTGATCCATCTGCACTGGCCCGACCTGACGTTCCTGTCGGGCCCGCGGTTGTACCGCCACGTCTGCCGACTCGCACTGTTCTACGGCAGCCTCGCCCTCTCGCGCCGACGAGGCACCGTCCTGGTGTGGACGGTGCACAACGTCGCGGCGCACGAGGAGCGCTCCACGGCCCGGTTACGCGCGCTCACCGACAAGCTGCTGCTCAAGAATGTCGACGGCATCATCTCGCTGACCGCCCAGGGCGTCGTGGGCGCCGTCTCCGCGTACCCCGAACTCGCCGACGTCCCCGCGGAGGTGATCCCGCACGGTCACTACCGCGACTCGTACGATTTCACCCTGAGCCGGGCGGAAGCGCGCAGGCGGCTCGGCCTCGACGTCCACCGTCCCGTGATCGTCAGCGTCGGGCAGATCCGTCGGTACAAGAACGTGCCGCACCTGATCCGGGTGTTCCGGGAGAGCGAGGTGGATGCCAGCCTGCTCATAGCCGGCAAGATCTCACCGCCCGAGCTCGAAGCGGAGATCCGCGAGGCCGCGCGCGGAGACGATCGCATCGTCATCGACGCCCGATTCCTGCCCGACGACGACATCGCCGCAGCGCTCGCCGCCGCGGATCTCGTCATCCTCCCGTACGCGAAGATCCAGAACTCGGGTTCGGCCATCCTGTCGGTGTCGGCGGATCGGCCGGTGCTCGTTCCGCAGCTGGGTGCCATGCAGGAACTGCAGCAGCAGCTCGGAGACGACTGGGTGCGGCTCTTCGAGGGCAATCTGACCTCCGACGACCTGACGCGTGCGCTCGAGTGGTCCACGGCCTCCGGGCGACCGGAGCGGGCGGACCTGCGTCCGCTGGAGTGGGATGCCATCGCTTCTCAGACGCTGAATGCGTATCGGAGGATTCTGGCCCGAGCGCGCGGCTAGGCCGCGAAGTCGAGGTTCCCGTGCCCGGAGAGAACGTTCTGTTGAGACGACGGACACGGGACGGAAATGCGTTTGCCGTACACTTCGATGTGATACCGAGCCCGCGAAACACGGATTCGGTACGAGATCTGGGGGAGATCAGTGATTCTTACTCGTCCTTACGCCAATGCGTCGATCGACAGGGCAACGCCGAAGGAGAGCCGGCTGACCGCGCCGACGGAAGACTCGCGCCCGCTCGGAACGGACGACGCTCGATGAGTCCGGAGCGCGACTCGTCCGCCCGCCTCGACCTGGCGCCCGACAAACCCCGCAAGCTCCTGCTCGCGGCGTCCACCGGCGGCCACATCGCCCAGCTCGTGCGACTGGCTCCCGGCCTGGGCGCGACCGACGACTCCCTGTGGGTGAGCTTCGACTCGCCCCAGACCCGGTCCCTCCTGCGAGACAAGCGCACGCTCCTCGTCCCGTACATCAAGCCGCGCGACTGGCGCGGCACGCTGAAGGCGGTCGGGCAGATCGACAAGGCCCTCGCGGTCGAGCAGTTCGACGCCGCCGTCAGCACCGGAGCCGCGCTCGCGACGGCCGCGCTGCCGGTCGCACGCCGGCGCGGGATCCCGGCCCTGTACATCGAGAGCGTCTCGCGCGTTCTCGGCCCGTCCCTCACGGGTCGCATGCTCTACCACAGCCGCCTCGCCGAGATGCGGACGCAGCACCGTTCGTGGGCCGGGGGTCGCTGGGGCCTTCACCCGAGTGTGCTCGAGACGTTCTCGATCGAGGACCGGACGGCACCCGAGGGGCGTCCGCTGAAGATCTTCGTGACCCTCGGCACCATCCAGGGCTACCGCTTCGACGGTCTTGTCGACGCGCTGCTGGCGACCGGGCTGGTGGGTGACGACACCACCTGGCAGCTCGGATTCACCACTCGCGACGATCTGCCCGGCCGTGTCGTGCAGGACATGGATGCCGCGTCCTTCGCGCGGGCGATCGAGGAGGCCGACGTCGTCGTCACGCACGCCGGTGTCGGCACCATCCTCGGGCTCCTCGAGTCGGGCGTCTATCCGGTCGCGGTCGTTCGCCGCAGCGGCAGGAACGAGCACGTCGACGACCATCAGGCGCAGATCGCGGGCTTGATCAACGAGACCCGGATCGGGACGGCCGTCGAGATCGAGGAACTGACGTCGCACGTACTTCTCGAAGCGGCGGAACGTCGCATCGCCACCACCGACGGCCTGCCGGCGCCCGAACTCCGCTGACGCGATCCCCGGCGCGGTGAGCCCGCGCCGGGGTTCCGGTCAGCGCGTCCGTACGCGGAGCCACCTCACGTCGTGGGCGCCGAGCGTGACACCGGCCCCGAGCCACACGGGGGAGGCCGCGACCAGGTCGAGGGCCTCGGGCGCGAGCCCCGACAGGGTCAGCGCGTCGATCTCGACCGCGGAGTCGTCGACGTTCGCCACCACCAGCACCGAGAATCCGCTGTCTCCGGGGCGCAGGAACGCCACGACCGACCGCACGCGCGCGTCGAAGGCGACGAGGTCGTTGCCGGCCAGTTCGGGCGTCGAACGGCGGACGGCGAGCAGGCGCGACAGCCGAGAGAACACGCGACCGGCCGGGGTCCTGGCATCCGTGCGATCGGCGTCGCTCTGCGCGGAACGGAACGGCCGGTGCACCCAGCGGCTGTCGCCGGCCTCCTCCGCGCGATCGGCGTAGCCGTAGTCGTTGAGCTGCGCGACCTCGTCGCCGAGATAGAGCAGCGGGATGCCGCCGGTCGACAGCGCGAGCGCGTGCGCGAGGATGACACGGTCCTCGCCGCCGGCGTCGCCCGCCTCGATACCGGCGAGGGATGCCGTGGTGCCGGTCACGCGCGCGTCACCGGTGCGCGGGTTCTCCTGGAACGGCACGCCACGGGCGAAGGTGCCCTCGGACCGGCCGACGTAGAAGTCGTTGAGGAAGCGTCGGTGCGGGTAGCCCTCGATGCCGAGCTCGGCGGCATCCTCGTCGGCGAAGGTCCACCCGATGTCGTCGTGGCTGCGCACGTAGTTGACCCACGCCGTGCCCTCGGGGAGAGCGTGGCGGCGCTCGAGCGCCTGCTGCAGCAGGCGGCCGTCGCGCGTGGCCAAGGCTTCCCAGGTGAGGGCCATCTGCAGCGGGTTGTACGACAGCTGGCACTCGTCGGGCGAGATGTAGGTGATCACCTCGTCGGGGTGCACGATGGCCTCCGACTTGAACAGGAGTCCCGGGGCGGCCATGCGCAGCACGGCATTGAACGCCTGCAGCAGAAGGTGCGCCTCCGGCAGCGACTCGCACGTGGTGCCCAGCTGCTTCCAGATGAAGGCGACGGCATCCATCCGCAGGATCTCGACCCCCTGGTTCGCGAGGAAGAGCATCTCACCGGCCATGGCTTCGAAGACCGCGGGATTGGCATAGTTGAGGTCCCACTGGAAGTGGTAGAACGTCGCCCAGATCCAGCGTCCGTCGTCGAGCTGCACGAAGGATCCCGGGTGGTCGTCGGGGAAGATCTCCCGGGTGGTCCGCTCGAAGGCGTCGGGCATCTCGCGGTCGGGGTAGATGAGGTAGAAGTCCTCGAAGCCCGCCTCGCCGGCGACGGCCTTCTGCGCCCACTCGTGCTCGTTGCTGGTGTGGTTGAAGATGAAGTCGACCACCAGCGAGATTCCGGCGCGGCGGAGGTCGGCGGCGAGCGCGGCGAGCTCGTCCATCGTCCCGAGCGCGGGGTTGACCCGGCGGTAGCTCGACACCGCGTAGCCGCCGTCGCTGTTGCCCTCGGGGCTCTCGAACAACGGCATGAGGTGCAGGTAGGTCAGGCCCAGCTCGCGGAAGTAGGGGATGGCATCCCGGATGCCGCTGAGCCCGCCGGCGTAGCGGTCGACGTAGCAGACGCCCCCGAGCATCCGCTCGCTCTCGAACCAGTCGGGAGTGCTGTCGCGTTCGCGGTCGAGGGATTTCAGCGCGCGCGGACGCTCGGTCCAGGAGCGACGGGCGAGGTCGACGACGGATGCCAGGCGCTCGACGCCGTCGGGGCGCTGGCCGTACAGGCGCACGAACAGCGCGTGCAGCCGGGGAAGGTGCATCTCGGCATGGGCGAGGAACTCGCGGTCGGCGCGGGACGCGTTCAGATCGCCGAGGATGTGCGAGACGTCGTGGGGGCCGGGGCTGAGCTGGGTCACGGGTGACAGCCTGACGCATGCAAGGGGGAGCGGTCGACAGCGACGTGCCCGCGAGGGTCGTTTCGCGCGACCGTCTCCGCGATCATGGGCACATGAATCCGGTGTACGAGAAACGCTTCGCCCCCGTGATGGTCGCCGTGACGGGGGTCGTCGCGATCATCGCCTACGCGGGTGTCGCCCTGATGCAGATCCTGGTGTGGAATCCCGAGGCGGCCGTGCCGGGCCTCTCGGCCGACGAGGTGTGGCGAGAGGTGGGTGCGGCGAACCAGGGCCCGCCGAACGCGTTCGTCATCGGGGTCCTCGCGGTCGGGCCGCTGCTGGCTCTCGTCTTCCTCATCCTCTTCGCCGTGACCGATGTGGGAGTCTGGCCGACCGCTGCCAGCTACCTGGGTCTGCTGGCCACCGGCATGACCGGTTACTTCGTCGCGTCGTTCGGGCCCGGTATGGGACTCGCCGACACGTACCCCATCAGCGGAGGGGACTACGCCCTCGGCGGTGTGTTCCTTTACGGGGTGAGCGTCCTCGCGATGATCGGACTCCTCGGAATCTTCGTCGGTGCGCTCGTCCGACACCGGCGCGAACGGAGTGCACTCGCGTCGGCATGACTTTTTTGTGTCACCCTGATGGCACAAAATGTGCTAGAAAAGTCGCACGAAAGGTGGTCACGTGAGCGCGCAGTATCTCTTGAACGTGTGGAATCGGCTTCTCCAGGCATCTCCCGGGGAAGTCGTCTGGGGGCTCGTGTCCTCGTCGGTGGTGTGCGCGGTGCTGGGTGTCGCGGCGGCCCTCGTCGTGGCACGCGTGCGGCGTGGGACGGTGGCGGCGGATCGTGCCCCGCGCGACGAGCGCATCGCGTTGGGGGGAATCGCCTTCGCCGTAGGCGCCGTGTGGATCGCCGACGTCGTCCTCCGCGGTTATGCCCTCGACATGTCGGCCACGGTGGCATGGTGGCGCTTCGCCGTCGCCCCGATCGGCGCAGCCCTGGGGCTGGCGATGCTGCTTCTCGCGATGCGCGCCCGAGGGCCGCGCCGCGCGGTCGACGCGGCCTCCGTGAGTCGGCGCACGTGGACCACCTCCGGTCCTCTCCGTGGTATCGCGCTGTACGCCGCCGTCGTCGGTGTCACCATCGTGGTCGCAGTCGTCTTCGGGCGCATGTCGACGTCGTACGGTCCGGGCATCGCCGCACATCTCACCCTGGAGGTGCCGAATACGGATGTTCCACCGGTTGTGACGATCTTTCCGGGCTGGGCCTACGGCATCCCTCTGATGGTCTCGGTGTTCGTCCTGGCGGCCGCCGTCTTCTGTGCTCTGCGGCGCAACGCCGTCCGGCCCTTCCCCGCCTCCGTCTCTCTCGATGTCGAGCGCGCTCGGCGGGCTGAGATCGCTCGCGGCGTCGTCGGCATCGGCATCGCCGCGACGTCGATCGTGCTCGGGGGCGTGCTGCGCATGGCGCGCTCCGCGGTGGCCACGACGATCACGACGACGTCGGTGTCCGCAGGAGAAAGGCGATTCGACCTGTTGCTGCCCCACGCCGACCTGGTTCTCAGCGGAGGCGTCGTGGCGCCGCTGCTCGAGATCGGGGGAGTCGCGATGCTCGCTCTGCTCGTCGTCCGGTCCATCCGCGTTGCACGGGCCCCGATGCGGGCGAGTGCAGAGATCCGCGCATGAAGGACGTTGCGTCGGCGGACGCGGCGAGTCCGACAGTCGATCTGCATCGCTTCTACCGCGGAATGATCGTTTCCGGTCGGCTGGGTGTCGGCGAGAAGCTTCCCCCCGTGCGGCAGGCAGCGGCCGACTTCGGTGTCGCTCCGGGCACCGTGCAGAAGGCGTACCGCGCGCTCGAGATGGACGGCCTGATCGTCAGCCGTGTCGGCTCGGGAACCCGCGTCGCCCCCGGTGTCGCTCCGCTTTCCGCGGGCCTGATGCGACAACTCCGTGCGCTTGTCGACGCGGCGGTCGCGGAGGGGGTCGAGGTCGAGGCTTTGACCGATGTCCTGCGCGTGTACGGGGACGACGCGCGGTCGGTGTGATCTGCGACGCCGGACGTCGCGACGTCGGGCGCCGTGACGGGGATGCGCGCCGGGTGTGCGCGACGGGGCGTCGTACGATCGACGATGGCCCGAGCCTCGGGCACGAGGGGAGCGCGGTGTCGGAGCGCGGTGCGGTCGGTCTCGCCGTGGGGGGCGCGGTGCTCATCGGCGCACTCACGGCCCTGCAGGCGCGAATCAACGGCTCCCTTGGAGCGGAACTCGGCAACGGCATCGTCGCGGCCGCGGTGTCGTTCAGCTCGGGGCTGGTGATCCTCGTCGTGGTGTCGGTGCTGCTGCCCGAGGGGCGGCGGGGCTTCGGTCGTCTGGTGGACGGCATCCGAACGCGATCCGTACCTCCGTGGATGCTGCTGGGCGGCCTCGTGGGCGCATTCACGGTGGCGAGCCAAGGACTGACGGTCGCCACGATCGGCGTCGCCCTATTCACGGTCGGCTTCGTCGCCGGGCAGACCGCGGGTGGCCTCGTGCTGGATCGCGTCGGCTACGGCCCGGCGGGTGTGGTGCCGGTCACCGTGCGCCGCGTCGTCGGCACCGCCTTCGCCATCGCCGCGGTGGTGGTGTGCCTGTCGGGTGACGCGCTCGGGGGAGTGCCCCTCTGGATGGTGGTCGTGCCCGCCGTCGCCGGTGCCGCCGTGTCGTGGCAGCAGGGCACCAACGGACGACTGCGGGTGCGGGTGGAGAGCCCGCTGACCGCGACGCTGGTGAACTTCATCGGCGGTACCGCGGTGCTGCTGATCGCCGCGGTCGTGCACGTCGTCGCCGTCGGTGCACCCCGCGCCGTGCCAACGGAGCCGTGGCTCTACGTGGGCGGTGCCGTCGGGGTGATCTACATCTTCCTGTCGTCGGTGGTGGTCCGCCGCACCGGGGTGCTGCTGCTCGGGCTCGGCTCGGTCGTCGGACTGCTCACCACCTCGGTGCTCCTCGACGCGCTGTGGCCCGCGCCGGCGGCTCCCTCCACCTCGGTCGCCATCCTCGCGGCCGCGGTGGCCATCGTCGGTGTCGTCGTCGCCGCGGTGCCCTGGGGGCGTCGCCGCACCTGACCGGCACCGATCGGTCGCGGTCCTGCCCGAACGACGACGCCGCCCGGAGAGATATCCGGGCGGCGTCGTGGGCGATCAGACGCGCGTTTCGTCGACCGCGCGGCGCTTCTTGGCACCGGGCAGGCGCGAGATGTGCCTCGCGGCATCCACGGCCTTGCGACGAACGGGGCGCGAGCGCTGCGGCTTGCCGCCGACGTAGAGCCACCCGAGAAGCACCTCGCCCTTCTCCAGGCCGTGGGCCTTCGCGAGGGCCTTGCTGCGGGTGTTGTCATCGGTGCGCCAGAACACGCCGAAGCCCGCTTCGTCGAGAACGAGGCTGAGCATGTGGGCGACCCCGGATGCCGTGGCCTCCTGCTCCCACGCGGGGATCTTCTTCGACGACACGTTCGCCACCACGGCGATGATCAGGGGCGCCCTGCGGGGCTTCGAGGAGTACCCCTTCTTGCCGTCGGCCTTGTTCAGGGCGCGGGCGAGCAGATCGCGATCGCTGCCGCGGATCTCGATGACGCGCCACGGCCGCAGGGTCTTGTGGTCGGCGACGCGACCGGCCGCCGCGACGAACGCCTCGAGCTCGGGACCGGTGGGGGCGACGTCGGTGACCTTCGACCACGACCGGCGGTCGCGCATCGCCTCGAGAGCGCTCACGCCTTGTCCTCCGGGGTGAAGTTCAGCGACAGCGAGTTCATGCAGTAGCGGTCGCCGGTGGGCGTGCCGAAACCGTCGGGGAAGACGTGGCCCAGGTGCGAGCCGCAGTTGGCGCAGCGAACCTCGGTGCGCTGCATGCCGTGGCTGTCGTCGTCGATGAGCTCGACGGCCTCGGGTCGCACCGACTCGTAGAAACTCGGCCACCCGCAGTGCGAGTCGAACTTCGTCCCGCTCTGGAACAACTCGGAACCGCATGCGGCGCAGGTGTAGAACCCGGCGCGGCTCTCATCGAGCAGTTCACCGGTCCACGCGCGCTCGGTACCGGCCTGGCGGAGCACCGCGTACTGCTCGGGCGTCAGCTCTTCGCGCCACTGGTCGTCGGACTTGTCGACGGCGTAAGTCATGGAAACTTCCCTTCTCCGTCACCCATTCTGTCGTGCCCGGGAGCGGTCAGGTCGGCCTGGCATGATCTGCGGGATGGACCAGGATGCCGTGACCGCCGTCGTCGACAGGTTCGGCCGTTTCGCCCGCGACGAGGCGCCCGGTCGATCGGCGGTCTACGAGGCGTGGGCGCGCCGGGTGGTGGACGACCCCGCTGTGGCGACCGCGCTCGCGCGTATCGCCCCGGCACGGCGTCAACCCCCGCTCGTGTTCGCCGTCGTGCGCCTGCTCGGCGCGCCGATGGACGACCTCGACGCGTGGGCGGCGTGGGTCGTCGCCTACGCCGGGGCGATCGCGGACGAGTGCGGGCGGCGGAGCGTGCAGACGAACGAACCGCTCCGGTGCGCGGCGCTCCTGCCCGCCCTCGCGCTCATCGACGGTCCCATCGCGCTTCTCGAGGTGGGCGCCAGCGGGGGACTCTGCCTCTACCCCGATCGCTACTCGTACCGCTACCGACGCGGCGCGCAGACCGTCGCACTCGATCCCCCGAGCGGGGTGAGTCCCGTCGTGCTCCGCAGCGACCTCGAGGGGATGCCGGAGCTTCGGATGCCGAAGGTGGTCTGGCGCGCGGGCATCGACCTCCAGCCGCTCGACGCGCGCCGCCGTGAGGACCGGGCGTGGCTCACGGGACTGGTGTGGCCGGGGGAGGAGGGGCGCCGCGAGCGCATCGACGCCGCGCTCGACATCGCCGCGGCCGACCCGCCCGTGCTCGTCGCCGGCGACGGCGCCGACGCGCTCCCCGCGCTCGCCGCGGAGGCGCCCCGAGACGCCACTTTGGTCGTGACGACCCCCGGGGTGCTCGCGCACGTCCCCGGGGCTCGGCGAGCGGCGATCATCGCTGCGGCGCGCACCGCGGGACGCTGGATCACGCTGGACGCTCCGGCGCTCCACGACGGCTGGACCCGGCGGGTCGAGTCGGTGCGGGGTGGCTTCTCACTCGCTCTCGACGGCGACGTCCTCGCCGAGGTGGATCCCCTCGGCGCGTGGGTGGCGTGGCATCCCGGATCCGGCGCGGTCCGCCGTTAACGTGATGGCGTGGCTCTTTCGGACCGTGAACTCGCCTTCCTCGCCTTCGAGGGTGAATGGCGGCGCCATGCGGGTGCGAAAGAGGAGGCGATCCGTGCCGAGTTCGGCCTCACGCCCGCGCGGTACTACCAGGTGCTCGGCCGGCTGATCGACACTCCTGAGGCCCTCGCCCACGACCCCATGCTCGTGCGGCGCCTGCGTCGCCGGCGCGACGACGCCGCGGATCGGCACCGTTCGCGCCTCGGTCGGGCCGTTTCGCGCTGACGGGCCGATCGGGCTCCGACCGATAGCATCGTCCAATGGCCAGATCGACCTTCCCTCGGGATCGCTTCGACGACCTGCCCGATCCGTCCGGCCGCGTCGGCGCTCACCGGGCCGAGAACCCGCGGCTGCGCGGGTGGATCGTCTTCTTCTGGGCGGCGATCGCCACTCTCGTGCTGATCATCGCGGGCATCTTCGCCACCCTCGTCGTCTCGGGGCGCATCTCGCTCGGCCCGGATGACGTGGCGACCCCCGTGCCGACCGTCGAGGTGACGACCCCGGCCGTCATCGACACGTCCTACTCGATCGTGGTGCTGAACGGCACCGCCGACGAGGGGCTGGCGGGTGCTCTGCGAGATCAGATCGTCGCGGCCGGATGGCCGGGCGACGGCGTCGAGACGGGCGATTCCGACACCACCGATTTCGGCCAGACCACGGTCTTCTACCTCCGCGAGACCGATCTGGCGGCCGCAGAAGGCCTGGCCCAGACCATCGGCGAGGCCCAGGTGGCGCAGAGCGACTTCCTGCAGCCGACCGACGATCCCGACACACCCGACGACGAGAGCGCGGTCAAGCGTCTGATCGTCGTCATCGGCGTCGATCGCGCGGCAGGTCAAGCGTCCGCATCACCCGCTCCCTGACCCCGCTCGGGCCGCGTGTTTCCGCGGGGTAACAACTTGACGCCGTGCGCGTCAACAATGCCCCCGGACGCTGATCCGACGGCTGTGTCCGTGCTTACGATGACCTCGTCGTTCAGCAACAGGAGATTCGCATGACGCAGGGCACTGTCAAATGGTTCAACGCCGAGAAGGGTTTCGGCTTCATCACCGTCGCTGACGGACAGGACGTGTTCGTCCACTACTCGAGCATCGAGATGTCGGGCTTCCGCGTCCTCGAGGAGGGGCAGGCCGTCGAGTTCACCGTCGGCAGCGGCCAGAAGGGTCCGCAGGCGGAGTCCGTCCGTCTGGCCTGAGTGCTGAATCGAACGCCGCGGCATCCGAGTTCCGGATGCCGCGGCGTTCGGCGTTTCGGGGCGGCTCGTGGCTTGCACTCCCTAGGGGCGAGTGCCAGAATGAATTAGCACTCGCTTTCGTCGAGTGCCAATTCTGCAAGTCACCCGTCCGGGAGGGACGACACACTTATGGCAAAGATCATCGCTTTCGACGAAGAGGCACGGCGCGGCCTCGAGCGCGGCCTCAACACGCTGGCCGACGCCGTCAAGGTGACCCTGGGCCCCCGCGGTCGCAACGTCGTGCTCGAGAAGAAGTGGGGCGCCCCCACGATCACGAACGACGGCGTCTCGATCGCCAAGGAGATCGAGCTCGACGACCCGTACGAGAAGATCGGCGCCGAGCTGGTCAAGGAGGTCGCCAAGAAGACCGACGACGTCGCGGGTGACGGCACCACCACCGCCACCGTGCTCGCCCAGGCGCTCGTGCGCGAGGGCCTGCGCAACGTCGCCGCCGGCGCCGACCCGATCTCGCTCAAGAAGGGCATCGAGAAGGCCGTCAAGGCCGTCACCGACGAGCTCCTCGCCTCCGCCAAGGAGGTCGAGTCGAAGGAGCAGATCGCCGCCACAGCGTCGATCTCCGCCGCCGACCCCGCGATCGGCGCGCTGATCGCCGAGGCCATCGACAAGGTGGGCAAGGAAGGCGTCGTCACCGTCGAGGAGTCGAACACCTTCGGCACCGAGCTCGAGCTCACCGAGGGCATGCGCTTCGACAAGGGGTACATCAACCCCTACTTCGTCACCGACCCCGAGCGTCAGGAAGCGGTTTTCGAAGACCCGTACATCCTGATCGCCAACCAGAAGATCTCCAACATCAAGGACCTTCTGCCGATCGTCGACAAGGTGATCCAGGAGGGCAAGGAGCTCCTCATCATCGCCGAGGACGTCGAGGGCGAAGCCCTTGCGACGCTCGTGCTCAACAAGATCCGCGGCATCTTCAAGTCGGTGGCCGTCAAGGCTCCCGGCTTCGGCGACCGTCGCAAGGCTCAGCTGCAGGACATCGCGATCCTCACCGGCGGCCAGGTCATCACCGAAGAGGTGGGCCTCAAGCTCGAGAACGCGACCGTCGACCTGCTCGGCCGTGCGCGCAAGGTCATCATCACCAAGGATGAGACCACGATCGTCGAGGGTGCGGGCGAGTCCGAGCTGATCGAGGGTCGCGTGACCCAGATCCGCCGCGAGATCGAGAACACCGACAGCGACTACGACCGCGAGAAGCTCCAGGAGCGTCTCGCCAAGCTCGCCGGTGGCGTCGCCGTCATCAAGGCGGGCGCGGCCACCGAGGTTGAGCTCAAGGAGCGCAAGCACCGCATCGAAGACGCCGTGCGCAACGCCAAGGCCGCTGTGGAAGAGGGTGTCGTCGCCGGTGGTGGCGTCGCGCTCATCCAGGCCGGCAAGAACGCCCTCGGCAACCTGAACCTCGTCGGTGACGAGGCCACGGGTGCGAACATCGTCCGCGTCGCCATCGAGGCCCCGCTCAAGCAGATCGCGCTCAACGCCGGTCTCGAGCCCGGTGTCGTGGCCAACAAGGTCGCCGACCTGCCCGTCGGACACGGCCTGAACGCCGCGACCGGCGAGTACGGTGACCTGTTCGCGCAGGGCATCATCGACCCCGCCAAGGTGACGCGTTCGGCGCTGCAGAACGCGGCATCCATCGCCGGCCTCTTCCTCACCACCGAGGTCGTCGTCGCCGAGAAGCCCGAGAAGAACGCCGCTCCGGCCGGCGACCCGACGGGTGGCATGGACTTCTGATCCACGCCTGATGTCGACAGAACGCCCCCTCCTCCGGGAGGGGGCGTTCTGCGTGTCGGAGGGGGGGGGGGGGGGGGGGGGGGGGGGGCGGGGGGG
>NZ_JALGRP010000009.1 GCF_022815605.1 Microbacterium sp. VKM Ac-2923
TTGATGCCGAGCTGCTCGGCGGCGCGTTCGCCGAGGAGTGCGACGCGGTCGGCGCGGGTGTCGTGGCCGTTGTCGAAGCTTCGCCCGGTGGTGATGGATGCGCCGATGGTGTCGAGGATCTCGGCTGACGCGGCATACAGGCGTGGGGGTGCGGCGGCGACGGCGGCGGGGTCGTTGACCGGTACGGCGCGGATGGATGCGTTCTCGCGGGTGACCTCGCCGATGAGGGCGGCGGCTTCCACCCCGGCGAGGCGCTCCATGCGCGCGGTGGTATCCCAGGGCAGTGTCGCGGTTGCGACCGAGGTGCCGTCTCGGGTCTCCGCTTTCGCGGGGGTCACGGTCAGCTGGGTGGCGGCTGCGGCGTCGAACTGGCGGGCGATCTGGCTTGCCGCGGTGTGTGCGAGCCCGATGGTGGCGACAAGTGCGGCGATTCCGAGCACCGTCCCCGCGAGGGTCATGATGAGCCGCCCCGGTCGGGCGCCGATGTCGGCGGTCGCCTCGGCGAGGAGGTCGGAGAAACGGAACCGGTCCGCTGCGGGGACGGGAGCAAGGTCGGTCCCGGCGGGGTGCGGAGTGCTGTGCGAGTGGCGGCGTCGAAGGATGCGTCGAATCATGCGGGGGTGAGTTCGGTCAGGCGCCCCTCGGCGATGCGGACCGTGCGCCGTGCCCGTTCGGCGACACCCAGGTCGTGGGTGATGAGCACCAGGGTCAGGCCGTCGGCGTTGAGCTCTTCGAACAGGGTCATGATCTCCCCGGTTGTCGTCTGGTCGAGGTTGCCGGTGGGTTCGTCTGCGAGGAGGACGCTAGGGCGGGTGACGATGGCGCGGGCGATCGCGACGCGCTGACGTTCGCCACCGGAGAGGAGGTTGGGCCGGAAGGTGACGCGATGGGAAAGCCCGACCCGTTCCAGTGCGGCGCGGGCGCGGGGTTCCCGCTCCTCCCGGGGTGCGCCGCTGTACAGCATGGGCAGCATCACGTTCTCCAGGACGGACCGGCGCGGGAGGAGGTGAAAGGACTGGAACACGAAGCCGAGTCGGCGTGCGCGGACGGCGGCGCGTGCGTTCTCGTCGAGGTGGCCGGTGAGGGTGCCGGCGAGTTCGTACTCGCCCACGGTCGGCCGGTCGAGGAGGCCCAGGATGTTCAACATGGTGGATTTGCCGGACCCGCTGGGGCCGACGATGGAGATGTACTCACCGGCCTGGACGGTCAGGTTGACGCCCTTGAGGGCTTGTACCTCCGGCGGGCCGGGGAAAGAGCGGGTGATGTCGCGCAACTCGAGGAGGGCGCTCATCGACCCACCACGACCAGCTCACCTTCGCGGAGCTCCCCCTCGGTGGGGGTGATCTCCACCGCACCGTCCGCCGCGAGCCCCGTGGTGACGGTGACCAACCGGGTCTTGGCGCGATCCCCCTCACGCGGATCGGACTCGACGACTTCGACGCGGGATTCTCCTCCTGGGCCGGCCGTCAGGGCCGCCAGCGGCACATTCAGCACCTCGCCCGCGGTCGCGCCCACCGGGATCGCCACTCGCACATTGGTCCCCTGGAGCTGCTGAACCTGCTCGGCCGTCATCGGCGCCGGTGTCAGCCGCACCGTCCATCGGGCGGCGTCGTCTGCGCCGGCCTCGACAGCGGTGATGGTCGCTGCATGAGTGGCGCCGTCGGCGAGCTCGAAGCTTGCCGCTTCTCCGACGGTGAGGAGTTCGGCGTCCGCACGGGCAGCCGATCCTGTCAGCGCCATCGTCGCGCCCGACACCGTCATCGCAGGGTTCTCCAGCACCGCACCGCGGCGCGCGGTGACGGCGTCGACCCGGCGGGGGAGCTCCGTGAGGTACAGCACCTCACCGGCAGGGAGGAACGGCAACGCCGCCTCCCGCGCGTCATCCAGGTCGGCCTGTGCCTGCGTCAGCGCGGCATTCGCCGATTCGACGGCGCTGCGCTGTGCAGTGGTATCCCCGGGCCGGTCCAGCTGCCGGCGGCGCAACTCCGCGAGCCCGAGCGCGTCTTCGAGATTCCCGATGCTGACGGTGTCGTCGGGGGTGCGTGCTCGGACAGCGTCCAGTTCGCGGCGTGCGGCGGATACGGCGTTGTCGGCCTCGCGTTTCTGCACCTCATCGGCCCCCGATTTCGCCGTCGACAGTTCCGCCTGGGCCGTGCGCAGGGCCTGCTCGGCCGATCGGAGGGCTTGTTCGGCTCCGGAGACGGCTTGTCCGGCGCCGTCTTCAGCGGCCGGGGCGGGATATCCCGCCTGCGCGTAGAGCGCGGGGATGGACTGGGCGGCCTGCGCATCGAAGACGTTGTTCGCGGGGTCTCCGGCATCCAACCCCACCTCCCGCATCGCTTGCTTGAACTGGGCCACGTCCGGGCCCGAGACCCCCACCCGAAGCGACCGGTACGCCGGGAGCTCACCCGGGAGGACGATCACCGGGCGTCCCGCCAGCTCCAACGCGATGGACAGGGGCTTCAGCTCTGAACCCACAGCGGGAACCTGCCCGGTGACCACCGCGGGACCGGACAGGGCGGAGGTGTCGATCTCCACCTCGACCGGGTCGGCGAATCCCACTTCGCCGCGGATCGTGACGTCGTTGCTGAGTTGACCGAACCCCACCGGAACCGTCACCAGCCCCGCCTCCGGCGGTGCGGCACCCGCCGCGGCATCCGCCGGCGAGATGACGAACCGACCCACGAGGAGACCTGCCACCATCGCCACGACCGCCGCAGCAGCCACGATCCACAGCGTCCGGTTCCGACGGAACACCGATGGCCACGCCGCCGCGATTCGCCGCCAACGGCTTCGTCGCGGGGCCCGGGGCTCGGATGGGGCGTCTTCGGTCGGGGTGTCGGGGAACAGGTCGTTGGTCACGAACGAGCCTGCTCGGCCGCAGCCTTGAGCGCTTCCAGCTCGCTCTTGTGGTCGGCGACGAACTTCTCCTCGGCCGCGAACTGCGCCTCCTGGCGTCGATCGAGGTAGTTCACCTTCTCGCGGCACTCGAGGTCGACCAGCGCCAACGCGATCTCCTGCTCGCCCAGCTCCTTCACCTCCGGGGAGTTCGGCGACACCCCCTCGGTACCCGAGGCGTTCTCCCAGAACGCGTTGTATTTCTCACTGATGGAGTTCGACGCGTCGCTCTGCGTGGTGAAACCCGGCTGCCCCGCCTCATCCATGCAGGCCACCCACTCCGAGTCGACCGCCGCGAACTCCGGACCCGTGCCCATGTCCATCCAGAACGCGTTCAACGAGTCGCTGAGGGTCTTGAATTCCTCGCCCTGCAGAGGATCCGCACCGGCGGTTTCATGCTGTGCGGCACCCGAACATCCCGCGGTCGTCCAGTCGTATTCGTACGTCCCGCCGTCCCCGGTCTCGTCGTTCATGGCCTGCAGTTCCTCCTCGGTGGGCTGCGGTCCATACAGTGCCTCGTAGAACGCTGCCTGCTCCGACGGGGACAGACTCTCCACGTACGCCGCGTTCGGGTCGGGCGATGACTGCTCCGGCTCGACAGGCGTGTCACGCCCGGGATAGTTGATGATGCCGTACCCGTACTGCGATACCCATTCGCGATCCTCCGGCTGCCACTCCTCGCCCGACGACGACATGACAGAGCCCGACACGATGTTCGGGACATACTCGAAGCCCTGCTCGGTCATGCACGCCGCGACGAGGTCCTCGCTCTTCTTGTTCTGCTCCTCGAACCGCTTCTGCTGCTCCTCTTCGCTGAGGTCCCCTCCGTACAGGGCGTTCATGTACGACGTCAACGGTGAGACCGGAGACTCCTCCGGGCTCGGGGCGCCCGAGCAGCCCGCCAGGAGAACGAGAAGGCCACCGAGGGTAGCAACGGGAAACAAACGGCGATCAAAAGACATGGTCGTCCTTCATGAAGCGATCCTCGAACGAGGCGGTCGGCATGACTGTAGTTGGTTCGTCATTATGCGGCATCCACCTGAAGGATGACTTCTGCATGACCTCGGTCAATCAAACCGACCTGCCACGGATAGGCGTCTATAGATACCGAAACGATTCGATCGTCGCCGCTCCGCCAGTGACGCGTCGAGGCTGCGGGACTTCGAGAACGGCGGAGGAAATTTGGCCTCTCTCTGTAAGGTTTCTCCGATTCGAGACACCGCGAGCGTCGCCGGAGGTGCGCATGCTCGTCCGCCAAAGGGGGCCAGGCGTGCCGGTCGGCACAGAGCGGGATTTGCGGCTCGGGGGAAATGCTTCCGTTGATTACCGGAGAAGATCACGGAGAGAAAGACGCGATGATCGCGCCACACCTCCGGCTGTGAAGATGTCGGGCGCAAGATCGACGTCGTCTTGCGGCACGACCCATGATTTCTCGTGTTGTCGGATGTGTTCATGAATTGACCCGCGGAATTCTCGCGGCCATCACTATCCGGTGCCTTGAGAACGCAGGCGGATAATATCCAGTGGCCGCCGGAAGGGAAAGCAGTACGGCATGTCGGTATGGATCGAGCGTACGGAGGATCCGCCGTTGCGCGGTGCGGAGCCTCAGTTCTGGACAGTGCACTATTGTGCTCAGGGTTTCTCCATCGAGGCCACCGTGGCACTAATCGGGAAAGGCATCAGCGGCTCATGCGAGACGATGATCGCGGACGTGATCGCGATGCATGCATGGGATATGCAGACAGCGGGTCATCTCGAGGGCGTGGCAGAAGCAAAGACCGCTTCGCTCTCGCTCGTGGACAATGACTTTCTTCCCGATTTCTCGACGGGCTCACGGTACATTCCCGTCGTCGCACGGAACGCTTTCGGCGGGGAGCGCCCGCGTCAACGTCCGCGCGGATCGCGGTGTCAGTCGGCTGTCGTGCCCGGGCGCACGGTGCTCGCGCGGACGGTCAGATGCGGGGTCGGCGCCTGGATCGAGACCGGGCGCTGTCCTCCCGTCGCGACCGTGGTGATGAGCTCTTTCGCGACCAGTGCGCCGAGGGCGAAGGTGTCGCGGGTCAGGCTCGTCAGGGCGGGATGCGTGAGCCGCGTCAGGACGGAGTCGTCGAAGGAGGCGATCGAGACGTCCTGGGGGACCGCGATGCCCAGCTCGTTCGCCACCGCGAGGCCGGCCACCGCCATCACGTCGCTGTCGTAGATCACCGCCGTGGGACGGTTCCTGGAAGTCAAGAGGCGGCGCGTCGCCGACGCACCCTGCTCATCCGAGAAGTCGGTGGCGATCGAGGTCACCTCCAGCCCGTGCTCGTCGGCCAGGTCGGCGACGGCTTTCGACCGGCGGCGGCTGTGCTCGAAGGCGGCGGTGCCCCCCACATAGCCGACCGCGCGATGCCCGAGGTCGACCAGGTGCGACAGCATGGCACGCATTGCGCCGTAGTCGTCGGCCCAAACGCTGGTCACCGGCCACGCTTCACCCGCGCCGCCGACGGCCACCGCGGGGATGCCGAGACGCTCGACGACCTCGGGGCGGGGGTCGTTCTCGACCAGATCGAGCAGCACCGTGCCGCCGACCCGGTTCTCGGCGGCCCACCGCCGATAGGTCGCGATCTCCGCGTCCGTGTCCTCGACGATCAGCAGCTGAAGGGCGATCGCGTCCTGGGACAGGCGGGACTGCAGCCCGGACAGCAACTGGGCGAAGAAGGGTTCGACGCCGAGCGTGCGAGCGGGTCGGGCGATCACGAGCCCCGCCACGTCACTCGTCGCACCCTTGAGCGCCCGCGCCGCCCGGTGGGGCCGCCAGTTGTACTCGTCGGCGACGGCGACGATGCGCGCTCGCGTCGCCTCGCTGACCCCGGGTCGTCCGTTGAGGGCCAGCGACACGGCCGACACGGAAACCCCGGAGAGGCGGGCGATGTCCGAACTCGTCAGTCGCACCTCGTGGCGCGGCGGTGTCGGCGACGCAGCGGTGCGTGGGGCCGGCTCACTCACGGTCGTTCTCCTCGGGCTCTTCGTCGAAACACTAGGCGGGATTCCGCCCTCCCGGTCGATCGCCCGCGGGGTGCGCGTCAGGAGGGGGGAAATTGTCCTTGCTCCAGAATACTCAAACGTATTAGTGTGGGGCCGCTCAAACGTATTAGTAGCGAGACCCTCAACGACGAAAGGTCAAGATGCACGACCACCTCCGCACCACGCTCGAACGGCTCGTCCGCGTCCAGCGCGACCGGATCGAGACGCAGGTCCACCGGACCGTGGCCGAGGTCGATCTCTCCTCCTGGGAGGTCGGCGACGACGGAGAACCGGTGAGCCCGGCGCACGCCGTCGGTTTCGCCGCCGACGAAGGTCGCGCCGTCGCGCACTACGAGCCGTTCGAGGTCGGCCAGCCTTGGGGTCAGGCGTGGGTGACGCGGTGGTTCCGCGTGGAGGGCGCCATCCCCGCCGGCGCGGGGGAGAGCGTCGAGCTGATCCTCGACCTCGGATGGTTCGACCACTCCGTCGGCGGTCACTGCGAGGCGTTGATCTTCACCCCCGACGGCGTGCCGGTGAAGGGACTGCACCCGCGGCAGCGGTGGGTCCGGCTCCGCGGAGACGGAGCGCGGCCGGGAGTCGTGGACGCCGACGGACGTTTCCTGTTGTACATCGAGGCTGCGGCGAACCCGCTTCTGCTCGGCGTGCCGCCGTTCCTGGTCACGCCGCACGGCGAGAAGGGGGTCGAGGGCTTCGAGGAGTTCCGCGTCCGACAGGCCGCGGTCGCCTCGTTCCACTCCGAGGTGTACGAATTCAGCCGTGACCTCGACGTCGCCGGTGAGCTGGCGGCGACCGTTCGCTCGGAGGATCCCCGCCATTGGCGCTTGCTGCGCGGCATCGAGGAGGCGCTCGACGTCTACGACGAGCGCCGCCCGGACGAGACCGCCCGGGAGGGCCGCCGCATCCTCGCCCCCCTGCTGGCGTCGCCCGCTCACGCCAGCGCCCACCGCGTCACCGCCGTCGGACACGCGCACATGGACTCGGCCTGGCTGTGGCCTCTGCGAGAGACCGTCCGGAAACTCGCACGGACCGTCTCGAACGCGCTCGCGCTGCTCGACACCGATCCGGACGTCGTCTACACGATGACCTCCGCCCAGCACTTCGCGTGGCTCGAGGAGCACTACCCGGCGCTCTTCGAGCGGGTACGGACCTACGTGGAGCAGGGACGCTTCATTCCCGTGGGAGGCATGTGGGTGGAGGTCGACGGCGTCATCCCCACGGGCGAGTCGTTCGTCCGTCAGATCGTGCACGGGAAGCGCTACTTCGCCGATCGGTTCGGGCTCGACAGTCGCGAGGTGTGGCTCCCCGACTCGTTCGGCTACAGCGGGGCCCTCCCCCAGCTGGCGCGGAGGTCGGGGTCCGATGTCTTCCTGACCCAGAAGATCTCGTGGAACGACACCACCGTCTTCCCTCACCACTCCTTCTGGTGGGAAGGCATCGACGGCACCCGCGTCTTCACGCACTTCCCACCCTCCGACACGTATGCCGCCTCCGTCACGGGGCAGGAGCTCGCGCACTCGGTCGCGAACTTCAAGGACAAGGCGATCGCGTCGCACTCGCTGCTCGCCTACGGCTACGGTGACGGCGGCGGGGGACCCACGCGGGAGATGGCGTCGCGCGTGCGCAGGTTCGCCGACATCGAGGGTGCTCCGCGGGTCGCTTCTCGCACTCCGGACGAGTTCTTCCGCGACGCCGCCGCGGAGCTCGCGGACGTGGCCCCGACCTCCGCGCCCGCTCCGGTCTGGGCGGGTGAGCTCTACCTCGAGCTCCACCGCGGGTCGCTCACCTCTCAGCAACGGATGAAGAGCGGCAACCGCCGCATGGAAGGGCTGCTGCGCGAGATCGAGGCCGCCTGGTCGGCGGCCGCGGTGCTGACGGGGGCGGAGTATCCCGCTGACGTCCTCGACGCGATCTGGAAGAACGTCCTGCTCCACCAGTTCCACGACATCCTCCCCGGCACCTCGATCGCGTGGGTGCATCGGGAAGCGCGGGACTTCTACGAGGAGACGGAGCACACGCTCCTCGGTCTTCTCGCCGCCGCCGGCGACGCGCTGCGCGAGGCGGGAGCGACGACACCCCCGACGCTCATCGCGCCCGAGGCGACCCGCGTCCACGAGGGAACGGATGGCATCGTCCTCGACAACGGCGTGCTCACCGTGCGCTTCGACGCGGCCGGCCACATCGTCTCGGTGCGGACGGCCGAGGGGCGGGAGTCGGTGGCCGACGGAGCCCTGCTCGGCCAGCTGATCCTCTTCCGGGACGAGCCGGTGCGCTGGGACGCCTGGGACCTCGACCGACACGTGCTCCGCCATCCCCGCGCGATCACCGACACCCGCTCGATCGAGACCGTCGTGGATGGTGGCGACGTCGGAGTGCGCGTCATCCGGGTGTTCGGCGACTCGCGCGCAACGCTCACGTCGTGGCTGCGCGCGGGCGGTTCCCGCGTAGAAACCGAAGCGGTCATCGACTGGCGCGAGCGCGAGCAGCTGCTGAAGGTGTCGCTGCCGCTGGCAGCCCGTGCCCGCACGGCGCGTTTCGAGACCCAGTACGGCAGCGTCGAGCGCCCGCTCCACACCAACACCGCCGCCGACGAGGCGATGTTCGAGGCATCGCTCCAGCGCTACGTGCACGTCGCGGAGGGAACGACGGGCGACGCCGTTCTCTCGTCCGGGATCGCCGGCGCCGACGCACGGGTGGAGGCCGCCGGGACGACCGTGCGGCTGTCCCTTCTGCGCGGTGCGCGCTTCCCCGATCCGGATGCCGACATCGGCGTCCACACGCTGTCATGGGCCATCGCGCCCGATGTCGACATCGCCGGGGCGGTCGACTCCGCGCGCCATTTCGCGACGCCGAGCGAAGCGGATGCGGGGATCCCCCGCCTCGCGACGCTCGACCTCGAGAGCGGCCACGCCGTCATCGACTGGGTGAAGCTCGCCGAGGACCGTTCGGGCGATGTCATCGTCCGGGCCTACGAGACGAGCGGCGCCCGCGCCCGCGCGCGACTCGAGGTGCACCCTTCGCTCCGCGATCGGCTGATCTCCGAGGTCGATCTGCTCGAGCGTCCTGCGCCTGTCGACGGTCCCCGTCACGCTCTGCGCCACGGACCGTCGCAGACGGCCTCCGACGCGTTCCTCGATCTCGGTCCCTATCAGGTTGCCACCGTGCGCCTCCGTCCTTCTCTCCCCGCAACACCTCACAGCACCACCACGTGACATTCGACGAAAGGAAACATCGATGATGATGAAGAAAGCCCTCGCCTTCGCGGGCACGCTCGCCGCGGGCGCCCTGGTGATCGCCGGCTGCGCCGGCACCGACAGCGGCTCGCAGAACGGTTCGGGAGGTGAACTCGCCGGGGAGATCACCTTCCAGACGTGGAACCTGAAGAACGAGAAGTTCACGCCCTACTTCAACGACCTGATCGCGGCGTTCGAGGAAGAGAACCCCGGCACCACGATCGACTGGGTCGATGCTCCCGCGGAGGGGTATCAGGACAAGCTGTCGGCGGACGCGGCGGCCGGCAACCTTCCGGATGTCGTCGACATGGGTCCGGAGTCGGCCTACACCCTGGCGCAGGCCGGGGTGCTGGAGGACATCGCCGCGTCGGATCCCGAGGCGAAGGGCCTCTATCTCGACAAGGCATGGGAATCGATGACGTTCGCCGGACTGGGCGGCGGCACCTACGGATACCCGTGGTACCTCAACACCGGTCCGTCGTTCTTCAACACCGCGGTGCTCGCTCAGTGCGGTCTCGACCCCCAGACCCTGCCGTCGACGTACGACGAACTCTTCGACCAGGCCGAGACCCTGGGCAAGAACTGCACGGACCGTTCGATGATCGCCCGGATGCCGGCCATCGAGAACTTCGGCGAGTACGGCGTCGACATCATGAACGACGAGGGCACGGAGTTCACGTACAACAGTGCGAAGGGCGTGGAGTTCGTGCAGCGGTTCGTCGATCTCTACGGCGGCGACGGTCTGACCGCGGAGGCGCTGAACAACCTGCAGACCGCCGAGGTCGACGACTTCAAGGCCGGCCAGCTCGGCTATCTGCCCGGGAGTTCCTACACCTTCAACGACCTGCGCGAGACGGCGCCGGCCGTGTTCGACACGCTCGGCGTGGGACCGCGCATCAACAACTCCGCTCCCAACATGTACATCGAATCGCTCGTGGTGAACGCCGGCAGCAAGAACCTGCCCGTGTCCCAGGCGTTCGCGAAGTACGTCACGAACTCCGACAACCAGCTTGCGTTCGCCAAGGCGGCGTCGGTCTTCCCCTCGTCGGAGGGGACGCTGGACGACCCGTGGTTCACCGAGGATGACGGTGACGGCGCGACCAAGGTGCGCCTCGAGGCCGCCGAGCAGGTGCGCAACGCCGTGGTCTGGTGGCCGGCGGCCTTCTCGGGCGGCGCCGACAACGAGACCTTGCGCGAAGAGATCGCTCTCGCCGTGCTCGGACAGAAGACGGCGCAGGAAGCTCTTGACGCCTCGGTGAAGTACTCCAACGAGAGGCTGGCCGCGACGCGATGACCGCGACGACCGACGCCCCCGTGGAGCGGGGGGAGACCTCCCCCCGCTCCACGGGGCGGCCCCGGCGGCGCCGGAGTCGGGTGATGGCCTCTCACGACTGGGCGGCCACTCCATGGCTCTTCCTGGCGCCCGCACTGCTCGTGATCGTGTGCTTCATCGTGGGCCCCTTCTTCTCGACCCTTCAGCTCGCCTTCACGGACGCGCTTCTTCTGCGGCCCGGCACGTTCGTCGGCCTGGCCAATTTCGAGCGGATGTTCTCGGACGCCCGTTTCGGCACCGCCCTGTTCAACTCGACGCTCTACATGGTCGTCGTGGTGCCGTTCATGGTGTTCCTGCCGCTCGTCCTGGCTGCACTGGTCGCCGGCGCCGGCAAGTTCCTCGGGTTCTTCCGCACCGCCGCGTACCTGCCGGTCATCATGTCGCCGGTCATCGTCGGCCTGATCTGGACCAACCTGCTGTCGCGGCAGGGGCTCGTGAACGAGGTCTTCGCCACCCTGGGCACCATCACCGAGCCGATCCCCTTCCTCACGGATCGCTGGCTCCTGATCTTCTCAGCCATGTTCGTCACGATCTGGATGGGCATGGGCTACTACATGGTCATCTACCTGGCCGCGCTGGCGAACATCGATCCCACCCTCTACGACGCCGCCGCGATGGACGGTGCCGGCCGCATCCGCACGTTCTTCAGTGTCACGATCCCCGGCGTCCGCAACACGATGGGGCTCATCGGCATCCTCTCCTCGGTCGCGGCATTCCGTGTGTTCGGTGAGGTGTACGTGCTCACCGGCGGGACGGGCGGCGTCGGCGGGACGGCGCTGACCATGACGATGCTCATCCAGCGCGAAGGCACGGGCCTGCAAGCGCAGACCGGGTACGCCGCCGCCATCAGCCTCGTCATGTTCGTCGTCCTCGGCGCCCTGCTCGTCCTCCAACTCGTCATCCAGCAAAGGCAGGCCCGCACATGACGATCTCCGATCGCCCTGCCCCGGTGCGGGTCGAAAGCGACGCGAGCCGTCGTCCGGATCGCCGTCGCCGTCGGCCCGCCGCCGCCGGTGCAGCACGGTATCTCGCCCTGGCGATCATGGTGGTCGTCCTGGCCGGACCGCTCGTCTGGCAGCTCTCGCTGTCGTTCAAGGGCCCGGGCGACGACCTGTTCGCACGTCCCCCGCAGCTCCTCCCCTCCGACCCCACGCTCGACAACTTCTCGACGGTGCTCGAACGGGTGCCCGTGCTGCAGTACGTCGCCAACTCCGCCGTCGTTGCGGCGATGGCGATCGTGGGCAACGTCGTCGGCGCCACTCTCGCCGGGTATGCGCTGGCCCGCTTGCGGTTCCGCGGTCGGGGCGTGGCCCTCGGTGTCGTCGTCGCGGCGCTGCTGGTGCCCGTGGAGACGGTGATCATCTCCCAGTTCCTCATCGTCCGCTCGATGCAGCTCACCGACACCCTCCTGGGCGTCGTGCTCCCCACCGTGATCGCCGCGCTGAACGTGCTGTTGATGCGCAACGCCTTCGCGGGGCTGCCCGACGAGCTCGAGCAGGCGGCCCGTGTCGACGGGGCGAACGCCTGGCAGCGGTTCATCTCCATCTCCGTGCCGCAGGTCAAGGGAGTGATCACCGTGGTCGCGATCTTCGCCTTCGTCGGCACGTGGAACGACTTCCTGTGGCCGTTGATCGTGCTCTCGACGGAGTCGAACTTCACCCTCACGGTCGGACTCAACCGGCTGCGGGGCACCTTCACCGACGACCCGCGGTTGATCGCCGCGGGCACCATCATCGCCCTCGTCCCGATCGTGATCTTCTTCGCCGCGTTGCAGCGGTTCTTCTTCCGCGGGCTCGAGTCGGGCGGACTGAAAGGATGACCGTGCTGAGATTCGGCGCCAACCACACGCCCTCGGGCGACTGGTTCTTCGACTGGATGAGTCCGGACCGCGACCGGCGGCGACGCGACTTCGAGGCCCTCGCGGGGCTCGGTCTCGACCACGTCCGACTGCTTCCGCTCTGGCCCGTCCTTCAACCCAACCGCACGTTCATCCGTCGCGAGGCGGTCGACCACGTGCGCGAGGCCGTCGAGACGGCTGCGGAGTTCGGCCTCGACGCGTCGGTCGACGTCATCCAGGGCCATCTGTCGAGCTTCGATTTCGTCCCGGCCTGGCTCACGTCATGGCACGCGGGGAACATCTTCACCGATCCCGACGCGGTGCAGGCCCAGGTGCGCCTGGTCTCGGCGCTCGACGAGGCGCTGAGCGACGAGCCGAACTTCCTCGGGCTGACTCTCGGCAACGAGGTCAACCAGTTCCTCGCGACCTCGCACCCGCAGGCCATGCCCGCGACCCCGGAGGACGTGACCGCGTGGTTGGAGGCGCTGCACGCCGACGGCGCCCGCGACCCGCGGCAGTTCCGGCTCAACGCGGAGTACGACGCCGTCTGGTACGACGACACCCACGCCTTCCTTCCGAGCCACGCCGCCCGTTTCGGTGACATGAGCGTGATCCACTCCTGGGTGTTCAACGGCACGGCTCAGAAGTACGGGGCGCTGTCCGAGGAGGGGGTGCGCCACGCCGAGTACCTCATCGAACTCGCGGCCGCCTTCGCGGCGTCGCCCGCGCGCCCGGTCTGGTTGCAGGAGGTCGGCGCACCGATGAACCACATCGCCGAGCGGGATGCCCCGGACTTCCTCGAGCGAACCGTGCGATCGGCCGCCGACAGCGCGTCACTGTGGGGGGTCACGTGGTGGTGCTCGCACGACGTGTCGCGCAGATTCGGCGATTTCCCCGAACTGGAGCACAGCCTGGGCCTGCTCGACGAGAACGGTGCGGTCAAGCCCATCGGGCGTCGGTTCGCAGAGGTGGCCGCCGACCTGCGTCAGCGTGCAGCCCGCCCCGCGACGCGGACGGTGGCGGTGATCGTGCCGGTGGACAACGGCGATCGGCCGCTCTCCCGGGCGGAGCTCTCACCCGGCGGCGGGGTGTTCGAGACGTGGATGCGGCTGGCCGCCGACGGCTCGCGTCCCGCCCTGGTGACCTCCAACCAGGCGTCGAGATCGGCGATGCTCGCCGCGCGCGGCGTCGATCGTCTCGTGGATGCCCCCCTGACCGGCCGTAGCTTCTACAGCGCGGTCAGCGACGCGGAGATGTTCCCGCCCGTCACCGAGGGGCATGCCCCGTGACGACGACGCAGGAGCGGGTCGACGCCGCCCTGGAGCGGCTGAGCTTCACGCAACGGGTCGGCCAGCTGAACCAGCGCCTCCTCGGGTGGAACGCCGTCGAGCGAAGGCGGGACGGTTTCGTCCTGAGCGACGAGGGTCGGCGCGAGATCGATCGATGGGGCGGCCTGGGTGCGCTCTACGGCCTCTTCCGCGCCGACGCGTGGTCGGGCAGACAGTGGCACAACGGCATCCGCCCGGAGGAGCGCGCGGAGGTCGCCGCGCTCGTGCAGGACGAGGTCCGGCGAGCGGGCGGCGTGGGTGTGCTCCTCAGCGAGGAGGCCCCCCACGGCCACCAGGCCCTGGGCGGGACCATCCTGCCCGCGGCTCTCTCGATGGCCGCCACCTTCGATCCGAGCGCGGTGCGTGACGCATCCGCCGCGGTGGCCGCCCAGCTCGCCGCCAGCGGCGTGCATCTCGCGCTGGTCTCGACCCTCGACCTGCTGCGCGACCCGCGGTGGGGGCGCGGCGAGGAGTGCTTCGGTGAGGACCCCTTCCTGGCATCGGCGATGACGACCGCCGTCGTGGAGGGCATGCAAGGGCCCGACTCTCGAGACGTCGGCGGCCGCGGCGTCGCCGTGGTGCTCAAGCACCTCGCGGCGCAGGGCGAGGCGATGGGCGGCCGCAACGGGCAGTCGACGCTCATCGGTCCGCGCGATCTCGAGGAGCTGCACCTGCCGATGGTCGCCGCGGGCGTGCGCGCGGGGGCCCACGGCTTCATGGCCGCGTACAACGACATCGACGGGGTTCCCTGCTGCGCGAACCGCGCTCTCTTGCACGACACGTTGCGCGAGCGGTTCGGATTCGACGGCATCGTGATGGCCGACGGGCTGGCGGTCGACCGCCTGGTGTCCGTCACCGGCAGCGTCGCCGGAGCGGGACGGTTGGCGCTGCTCTCGGGAGTCGATCTCTCGCTGTGGGACGAGGGTTTCGCCACCCTCGACTCCGCCGAGGACGACCCGGATGTCCGCGCAGCCGTCGACACCGCGTGCCGCCGCATCCTCACCCTGAAGGAGCGATTCGGGCTGCTCGACGACCGCGCCCCCGCAGCACACGGCGACCTGCGCGAGAGCATCCGCCTCGGCGAGCGTGCGTCGCGGCGGCTCGCCGACGCCTGTCTCGTTCTCCTCGACGACGGGGGGACCCTTCCGTGGTCGCCCGACCGGCTCGACGAGGTCGTCGTCGTCGGTGCCTACGCCGACGAACCCACCGCGATGCTCGGCGACTACGTCGCCCCCCTCGAGAACGCGCCGGCCGGGATCGTCGGCGCTCTCCGTGACGCCCTGCCGGGCACGCGGGTGCGCGGGGCGATGGACGAGGATGCTGCCGCCGCGGCCCGTGACGCCGATGCCGTCGTGGTCGTGGTCGGCGGCACGAGCCATCGCTCCTACGATGACGAGTTCGCGTCGAACGGGGCTCTCGACGCCCCGGCGCGCGCGACCAGCGGCGAGGGCGTGGATCTCGCCGATCTCGACCTCCCGGCCGACCAACTCGCTCTCCTGCGGCGGGTGGTCGATGCTGCTCGCGGTCCGGTCGCGGCGGTCGTGGTCGCGGGCCGACCGCACGTTCTGACGCCCCTCGTCGACGCGGGAGTCGCGATCCTCTGGGCCGGGTACCCCGGGCCCTACGGCGGCGAGGCGATCGCCGACGCGCTCCTCGGGCATCGGTCGCCGACGGGGCGCCTGCCGTTCACGTCCGTTCGCGCCGGCGGCGCAGCTCCGCTCCACCACAACGACCGTCACGACGCGAGCGGGGTGTACCGCGACGTCCCCGACCCCGTCCTGTTCCCCTTCGGCGCGGGGCGCGGGTATCGCGAAGCGACGCTGGAAGGGCACCGCGCATCCGTCGTACCGACGGGGGTGGACTTCTCGGTGCGTGCCCACAATCCGCACGCCGAAGCCGTCGACGTCGTCATCCCGGTCTACGTGCGTCGCCAGGGCGGCGTCGTGCTTCCCCGCCGGCGGGAGTTGGCCGCCCTCGTCCGCGACGAGCTGCAGCCCGGGGAGACGCGCACGCTGCGCGCGTTCCTCGACGCCGCGTCCGTCCGCGCCTCGCCTCCGGCCGTATCCGGGCGTCTGCGCGTCACGGTCGGCGACTGGACCACCGAACTCGACCTGCCCGCACGGCTCTGAGACTTCTCCACGCCGTCATCCCGCACCGCCGTTTCCACACCGCCGTTTCCGCTCCGCCGTTTCCACTCAACGAAGAGAAAGAAAAGACCGTGACCACTTCATCCTCCTCTCCTCACCGCAGGGGCCGACGTCGTCGGCGCACCGCCGTGGCCGCCGTGTCGGTCGCAGCGACGGCCATCCTGACGGTCACCGCCACCGGTGCGTTCGCCTCCGACACCCTTCCGTGGCAGGGGCCGAGCGCCGTCGGCGAGAACCAGCCCTACCAGCACGGTTACACCGCGCCCGACCTCCTGCGATGGGACCCCGCCTCCGACCGGGACGCCGAGATGCTGCGGGCACACGTTCCCCTGCAGCAACGGATCGCCGCCGATCCCGACACGCAGCGGAACCCTCAGCTGCCGTCGGAGACGCAGCTGCTCACCCTGGCCGGCGACTACGGCAACGCGTTCTTCGAGAGCCATCAGGGCACGAACGAATTCAGCCAGCACCTGTTCAATTTCTGGCAGTACACCGACGTCTACGCGCCCTGGCACGGGATGCCCGTCGAGGGCGTGCCGGTCGACTACTACGACCCCTCTCTGGAGTGGACGCAGAAGTGGTTCGAGTTCGGCATGCTCAACCTCCCCAACCCCGCCTACACGAACGCCGCGCACGTCAACGGGGCGCGGTCGCTGGCCTGCATCTTCTTCTCGGCGAACGACCGCGGCGACCAGACTTATCGCGAGCTGCTCGTGCGTGACGCCGACGGATCCTTCCCCGTGGCCGAGAAGCTCATCGAGGTCGCTCAGTACTACGGCTTCGACGGATACTTCATCAACCAGGAGGAGATCGCCGGCGTCGCCCCCGCCGACGTGCCGGTCTACAAGGCATTCCTCAAGGCCCTCCGCGACGGCGGGATGTACGTGCAGTGGTACGACTCCACCGACAGCCCGAGCGGTTCACTGACCTACCAGAACGAGTTCAACGGCATCAACAGCCCCTGGGTGAAGGATGCCGACCTCGGGCGCGTGAGCGACTCCATGTTCCTGAACTACTGGTGGAACTCCGACAAGCTCGCCGCATCGCAAGCGCACGCCACCTCGCTGGGTCTCGACCCGCTCGAGACGGTCTATGCCGGCGTCGAAGCGGGCAAGGACCAGTTCTCGCAGGTCTACGACCTCGACCAGATCTTCGACGGGAACGGTGACCCGCGCGTCTCAATCGCCACCCTGGGAGCGGACTTCGTTTCGAGCGACTACGCGAACAAGACCGATGACGCGAAGCAGTGGGAGGTGTTCGATCGCGAGCGCCGGTGGTGGACGGGCTCCTCCACCGGAGCGACCACCCCGGAGAGCGGATGGGACGGCGTGGCGAAGTACATCGCGGAGCGGTCCGTGATCTCCGGCACCGAGTTCTCGACGGACTTCTCCACCGGGCACGGACTATCGACCTGGGTCGACGGCGAGCTCTCCAGCGAGGCCGAGTGGGGCGACATCAACCGGCAGGACTACCTGCCCACCTGGCAGTGGTGGGTCGACACGGCATCCACGACCCCTCTGGTCGCGGACTTCGACTACGGGCCGGAGTACGTCTCGGCCGAGCGATTCGCGTACGCACCCGTCGGAGGCTTCAACGGCGGTAACTCGCTGGTGCTCAGCGGGCGTCTGGATGCCGACAACACGGCGCGGCTGTTCAAGACCGATCTCGACGTGACCGCCGAGTCGCAGGTGGAGCTCACCTACGCCAAGTCGACCGCCGACGACTCCGAGCTGCGCATCGCGGCGGTCTTCGCCTCGGACCCCTCGACCGTCGTCGAGCTGCCGATCGCCGACAGCGGTGCGGCGACGGGCGGCTGGCGCACGGCGACCGTCGACCTCGCCGACCGCGCGGGTGACAGCCTGATCACGATCGGGCTCACGGCCGGCGCGGGTGCCGCGCCGATCGACGGATACCAGGTGAACGTCGGCGCTCTCCGCGTGGTGACGGGTCAGGCCGGCGTTCCGGCGGCTCCGAGCGGCTTCGCCGTCGACGAGTACCTTCCCGGCAGCGACGAGCTCTTCGTCTCGTGGGAGCTCGGCGACTGGAACGACGTGCGGCGGTACGAGCTCTACCTGGGCGACGAGTATCTGGGCGGCGGGTTCGACCAGGTGCACTACGTCAAGAACATGCCCGAGCGTGCGGGTGAGCTGCGTCTCATCGCGGTCGGACCCGACGGGACGCGCAGCGAAGCGGCCGTCGTACCCTTCGATCCCGCCGCGGCGCCGGCGACGGTGACGACGTCGCAGGACGCCGACCGTCTCGACGTGACGTGGACGGGTTCGCCGGCCGCGGCGACGGTCACGCTGCGCGAGCTCGACTCCGACCAGTCGTGGCAGAGGGATGCCGCTGCGGGCACCGCGACGGTCGCCTTCGAGGGCGTGCCGACAGACGGCGGTCGCTACAGCGTCACGGTCGCTCCCTCGGGTTCGAGCACGGCGGCCACCGCGCGTGCCGCGTTCACGGACACCGAGATCACCGCGTATCCCGCCGAGGCCGCACGCTTCGACGGCGACAACGTCCGCCTCACCCGTCCCGATCTCGACGACTGGCACACGCTGAAGATCCTGGAGGACGGCCAGCCCCTGCAGTTCGACACCACGTACTCGCAGGGACCGCGCCCGTACATCATCCGGGGTCGCACCACCTACCCGGCGATGAACCCGACGCTGTCGTCGACGACGAGCGAAGTGGTCGCGGTCATCGAGGATTACGCGGGCAACACCGCACGCACGGTTCTCCGTGCCGGCCCGACGACGGAGCCGACACCGACGCCGGAGCCGACGCCGACCGCGGAGCCGACGCCGGAGCCGACCCCCACCGCGGAGCCGACTCCGACCGCGGAGCCGACGCCCGAGCCGACGCCGACCGCGGAGCCGACGCCGACTGCCGAGCCGACGCCGACCGCGGAGCCGACGCCGGAGCCGACCCCCACCGCGGAGCCGACTCCGACCACGGGTCCGACCGCTCAGCCGACCACCGGCCCGACCACGGGTCCGACCGCTCAGCCGACAACCGGCCCGACCACGGGCCCGACCGCCGAGCCGACCACGGGTCCGACCGCGCAGCCGACAACCGGCCCGACCGCTCAGCCGACGTCGGGCGCGACCGCGCAGCCGACGATCGCCCCGACTCCGCAGACGTCGGTGACCGCCGGCCCCGGGGGCACATCGCTGCCGGGTAAGCCGGCGGGGAGCGGATCGCGCGGGCTGGCTGCGACCGGGATCGATGGAGCGGGATGGCTCGCGGTCGGTGGGATCGCGCTCGCGATGATCATCGTCAGCGTGCTGCTGCGACGCCGGAGCCGCCTCCGGTGAGCACATGCCGCGCCGGAGGGCCGATCACCCCTCCGGCGCGGCACACGCCCCGTCTGATCGGTTCGCAGTGATCGACCGCCCCGAAGTCCCGGCTTCGTGGATGGCGTCCTCGTCGTCGAGCACACCGCTGCGCCCTCGCCGAGGTGACGCCTTCTCGCGGACCGTTCACCCCCTTCGGGGGAGGATTCCCCGCTCGCGCGTCACTCGCGCGGAGCGTGCGCCGCGAGGAATTCGTACATCTCCGTCGCGTCGACGCCCGGGAAGGCGCCGGTCGGCAAGGTGGCCAGCAGCGTCCGAGGCGTGCGCACGTTCGGCCAGGCCTGATCGCGCCACGCCTCTTCGAGGGCGGCGGGGGCGCGACGACAGCACGTCTCGACCGCGTGACGCGAAACGCCGCGGTTGGGGGTGTCACGCCCGCGGAACCACCGGGTGTCGTCGAAGCGCACTCCCACGCTCACCGAGTGCGCCCCCTCGCTCGACTGCTCCACCCGTGCCGTGCACCAGTAGGTGCCGTTTCCGGTGTCGGTGTACTGGTAGTAGGGGTTGAAGAGGTCGTCCTCGTCGAAGACGACGCGGCTCGTCCACCGTCGGCAGCACATCTGCCCCTCGATCGACCCGAGGCGATCCGTGGGGAAGTTCACGTCGTCGTTCTCGTACGCCTTCGTGATCGTGCCCGACTCGTGCACCTTGAGGAAGTGCACCGGGATGCCGAGGTGCACGGTGGCGAGGTTGGTGAAGCGGTGCGCGGCGGTCTCGTACGACACCGAGTAGGCGTCGCGGAGGTCTTCGATGCTGATCGTGCGCCGCTCCTTCGCCTCGCGCAGGACCGGCACGACGTGCGCCTCGGGCATCAGCAGCGCCCCGGTGAGGTAGTTCGTCTCGACGCGCTGGCGGAGGAACTCGTCGTAGCTCGTCGGCTCGCCGTGACCGAGCACCCGGCTCGACAGGGCCTGCAGCACCGCTGCGCGAGGATCTGCTTTGGCGACCTTCGTCGAGAGGTAGAGGCGTCCGTTCTTGGCATCCGCGATGCTGCGCGTCGACGACGGCAGGTCGGGCACGTAGTGCAGCGAGAAGCCGAGGTGGGCGGCGATGTCGCTCGCCCCGCGCTGGGTGAGCGGTCCTCCCGGGTGGTCGATGCTGTCGAGCAACGCGGATGCCACGCGCTCGAGCTCCGGGAAATGGTTGTCCTGCGTGCGCATCAGGCGGCGCAGGGCGACGTTCGCGCGACGCGCCTCCTCGGGCGTCGCCGAGCGTTCCTCGCGGAGACGCTCGATCTCGGCCCGGAGCGTCAACATCGCCGTGAGCACCTCGTCCGGCACCGCGCGCCCCATGCGGAACGGGGCGATGCCCAGCGCCTTGAACGTCGGGCCGCGCATCGCGCGCTCCACCGACAGCTCGAGGGTGGCGCGGGCGTCGAGGGGCTCGGCATCCAGGATCTGATCGAGTCGGCACTCCAGCGCCCGCGCGATCGCCTGCAGCAGGGTGAGCTTCGCCTCGCGCCGGCCGTTCTCGATCATGGACATCTGACTCGGCGCCCGGCCGACGGCGCCGGCGAGGTCGTCGAGCGTCATTGCGCGCGCGGTGCGCAGCTGACGGATGCGCCGGCCGATGGTGAGGGTGTCCACCTCGCCATCGTCGAGCGGAAGGGATGCCGAGGGGAGCGAGACGCCGGTGTCCATGAGCCAGAGTCTCACAGCAGCGGAAGATCGGGCGATCTTCACACCCCTCCGTCGCTCTCAGAGCCGTGATCTTCGCCCACAGTGGTGGTCACGGGGCACCGAGGCCCCGGCATCCGAAGGAGGAGACATGACGATCCAGGCCACCCCCGCCGCCCCGCCCCTGCGCGCCGGAGACCAGACCGAGACCGCCGCCGAGCTCCGTGCCGCCTGGGACGCCGACCCCCGCTGGGACGGCGTCGAGCGCACGTTCTCGGCCGACGACGTCGTCCGCCTGCGCGGAACCGTCCGCGAAGAGGCGACTCTGGCCCGTCGCGGAGCGGAGAACCTCTGGAACCTCCTGCACACCGAGGAGTACGTCCGCGCGCTCGGCGCCTACACCGGCGGTCAGGCCGTCCAGCAGGTGCGAGCGGGGCTCAAGGCCATCTACCTCAGTGGCTGGCAGGTCGCCGCCGACGGGAACCTCGCCGGTCAGACCTACCCCGACCAGAGCCTCTACCCCGCCAACAGCGTCCCTGCGGTGGTCCGTCGCATCAACAACGCCCTGCTGCGTCAGGACCAGATCGAGCGCGCCGAAGGAGAGGTCAGCCGGGATTGGCTCGCGCCGATCGTCGCCGACGCGGAGGCCGGGTTCGGCGGACCGCTGAACGCCTACGAGCTCGCGCAGTCGCTCATCCAGGCCGGAGCTGCCGGCATCCACTGGGAAGACCAGCTCGCCAGCGAGAAGAAGTGCGGCCACCTCGGCGGCAAGGTGCTCGTGCCGATCCAGCAGCACATCCGCACCCTCAACGCCGCCCGTCTCGCGGCCGACGTCGCGGGCGTGCCGACGGTGATCATCGCCCGCACCGACGCTCTCGCCGCCGACCTGCTCACCAGCGACGTCGACGAGCGGGACGCGCCGTTCCTCACCGGGGAGCGCACGTCCGAGGGCTTCTCCCGGGTGCGTCCGGGACTGGATGCCGTCATCGCCCGCGGTCTCGCCTTCGCGCCCCACGCCGATCTGCTGTGGGTCGAGACCGGCGAGCCTGACATCGCGGTGGCCCGTGCCTTCGCCGAGGCCGTCCACGCCCGCTACCCCGGCAAGATGCTCGCGTACAACTGCTCGCCGAGCTTCAACTGGAAGCGCCACCTCGACGACGCGCAGATCGCGACCTTCCAGGCCGACCTGGCCGCCATGGGCTATGCCTTCCAGTTCATCACCCTGGCCGGCTTCCACGCCGTCAACCACTCGATGTTCTCCCTCGCCCGCGGCTACGCCGAGCGCGCCATGAGCGCCTACGTCGAACTGCAGGAAACCGAGTTCGCCGCCGAAGCCGACGGATACACCGCCACACGCCACCAGCGCGAAGCGGGCACCGGCTACTTCGACGTCGTCTCCACGGCGCTCAACCCCGACAGCGCCACCCTCGCCCTGGCGGGCTCCACCGAGACCGCGCAGTTCCACTGACCCGTTCTGAGTGTCCACGACACCCGGACGGTTTCGAACCTCCTCCGGGTGTCCTGGACACTCGGCATCCCCCCTCGCGTCGCGCGGGTGGCGGGTGCCGAACCCGACACAGAGAGCCACGACCATGACCCTTCTCACAACTCCGCCACCCGCCACCGAAGAATCGCGGATGCCGCAGACTCCGGCATCCGTCCCCTCCCTGCACCTCGAACGGCCTCTGCGGGGCCGAGACGCCGAGATCCTCACCCCCGCCGCCATCGCGTTCGTCACCGACTTGCACGACCACTTCGCCCGGCACCGGCACGACCGGCTCGCCGCGCGCCTGCGGCACCGCTACGACGTGGGAATGGGCGCCGATCCGCACTTCCGCGCCGACACCGCGCACATCCGCGACAGCCCGTCGTGGCGCGTGGCCGGGGCGGGACCCGGGCTGGAGGACCGCCGCGTCGAGATCACCGGGCCGACCGACCCGAAGATGACGATCAACGCGCTGAACTCCGGCGCCCACGTATGGCTGGCCGACCAGGAGGATGCCACCTCGCCCACCTGGAGCAACGTCATCGGCGGTCAGCTCTCGCTGTTCGACGCGATCCGGGGGCAGCTGTCGTTCACCAGCGCCGAGGGCAAGCGATACGAGGTCACCGCCGAGCGCAGCCCGACCATCGTGATGCGGCCGCGCGGGTGGCACCTCCCCGAGAAGCACCTGACGTTCACCGATCGCTCGGGCCGCCGGCTGCCGGCATCCGGATCCCTCGTCGATTACGGCCTCTACGTCTTCCACAACGCCCACGCCCTGATCGCTGCGGGGCGCGGGCCGTACTTCTACCTGCCCAAGATCGAATCGGCCGAGGAGGCCCGGCTCTGGGACGACGTGTTCTCGTTCACCGAGGAGCGCCTGGGCCTGGACCACGGGACGATCCGCGCGACGGTGCTGATCGAGACGCTGCCCGCGGCCTTCGAGATGGAGGAGATCCTCTTCGCCCTCCGCGACCATTGCGCGGGACTGAACGCCGGACGGTGGGACTACATCTTCTCGATCATCAAGACGTACCGCGGTCGCGGGGCGCGCTTCGTCCTGCCGGATCGGAGCGAGGTGACCATGACGGTGCCGTTCATGCGGGCCTACACCGAGCTGCTCGTGCAGACGTGCCACAAGCGGGGCGCATATGCCATCGGCGGCATGAGCGCGTTCATCCCCAACCGTCGTCGGCCCGAGGTGACCGCGGCCGCGTTCGAGAAGGTCGCCGCAGATAAGCGTCGCGAGGCGAACGACGGCTTCGACGGGACGTGGGTGGCCCACCCCGACCTCATCCCCGTCGCGCGAGCAGAGTTCGACGCGGTCCTCGGCGATGCGCCCCACCAGCTCGCGCGCACGCGCGACGACGTGTCCGTCACCCCCGCCGACCTGCTCGACCTGCGCATCGGCCGGCCGATCACCGCGGCGGGCGTGCACGCGAACGTGTCGGTGGCGATCCGCTACATCGAGGCGTGGCTGCGGGGTCTCGGGGCCGTCGCCATCGACGACCTGATGGAGGATGCGGCCACCGCCGAGATCGCGCGGTCGCAGATCTGGCAGTGGATCCATCAGGACCGGTCGACCGAGGAGGGCGTCGCCATCACCCGCGCGTTCGTCGAAGAGAGCGTGCAGAGCCTTCTGCGCACAGTGCAACGCTCCGACGGCGACCGCTTCGCCGATGCCGTCGAGATCTTCCGTGAGGCGGCGCTCCGCGAGGAGTTCCCCGCGTTCCTCACACTGGCGGCCTACTCGTCGTACCTCGACTGATCGCTCACGGTCGCGCCCCTCCCGCCACCCGCGGGAGGGGCGCCTCCGCGGAAAACCCGAGGTCAGAGTGCGTGCAGGTACCGCCGCGTCATCCACGCCTGCACGAGGCGCCCGAGCGGGGCGCCGACGCGCGTGAACCAGCGGCCCGGTTTCGAGAACGCCGCGATCTCGAAGGCGACCTCGTCCGACGGGCCGAGCGTCAGCGTGAACCGCTCCTCCCCGCGCTCGGGGTGACCCGGCAGTGTTCCGTACGCGAAGCCAGCCAGGGTGTCGGTGCGCTCGGCCCACACGACCAGACACGGGATGCGGACGCTCAGGATGCCGAACCCCAGCCGCATCGTCACGCGGCTGCCGGTGCGCATCGGCGACTTCGACAATTCGACCCGAGCGCCCGCCCGGCGCTGCACCTCTCCCGCGAGCAGAGCGTCTGCGGCTCGCTCGAAGTCGGCCCGCCCGTGCCCGATGATGCGCCGAGCCCGCACGTGGTGGTACCCGGGCGGCATCACGCCGGCTGTCGCGCCGACCTCGTCGTAGGTCAGGCCGTCCATGCGTTCACGGTAGCCGGGCGCACCACGCGGGTCGGCGGGGTTGCGGCGGCGGGCGGGGCTCGGTGGCGGGGGAGGGGTGGTGGCCCGGTGGCCCGGTACCGGGGGGAGGGGCGGCGGCCGGTGGCTCGGTGCCGGGGGAAGGGGCGGCGGCCCGGTGCCGGGGGAAGGGGCGGCGGCGGAGGGCATTCGGCGGGGGGAGGACGAGGAAGTGCTCGCGCGTCCTCCGCTCCCCGGATCTCCTCCCGCCGCGGCGCCGCCCGGGCCGCCGCGCCGCTGCCGGCGCCCGTCGCGCCGCCGCCGGGGCCGCCGCGCCGCTGCCGGGGCCGCCGCGCCGCTGCCGGGGCCCGCCGCGCCGCCGCCGGGGCCCGCCGCGCCCCGTTCGGGAGCGATGTCGGCGCCCGCGCCTACGCTGGAGCCATGCCCGTCCCCACCGCCCGGCCGACCGCGTGATCGGGGTCGCCGACCACCTCGCCGCCGTCCTCGCGGCGGTGGAGCCCTTCGCCCCCGAGCAGCGCGACGTCGCGGCGGCGCGCGGGCGGGTGCTGCGGCATCCGGTGTCCGCGGGCGTCGACGTGCCGGCCTTCGACTCCTCGGCGATGGACGGCTTCGCGGTGCGCGACCTCACCGCGCCCGCGACCCTGCGCGTGATCGCCGACCTGCCCGCCGGCACCGGTCTGAATCCCCGAATGGATGCCGGTGACGCCGTCCGCATCATGACGGGGGCGCCCGTGCCGACCGATGCCACCGCGGTCGTCCCGTTCGAAGAGACGGAACGCGGACTCGCCGGGGGGCTCGACCCGGTCACCGTTCTGGTCCCGCCGCGCGGGCCGGGTGCGCACATCCGCCGCCGCGGCTCCGACGTGCGCGCGGGCGACCTCGTCGTGCCGGCGGGAGTACGCCTGAACGCGGCGCGGATCGGCGCGATCGCGGCATCCGGGATCGGCACCGTCTCGGTGTCGCGCGCGGCGCGCGTGGCCGTCGTGTCCACGGGGTCCGAGCTCATCGCCCCGGGCGTCGGGCTTCGACGCGGGCAGATCCCCGAGTCCAACAGCGTGCTGCTCGCGGGGCTGGCGGAGGAGGCCGGCGCCGAGGTCGTGCTGCGTACCAGCGTGGGCGACGAGGGGGAGGGACCCCGCCGCGCGATCGCCGCCGCAGAAGCGGCCGGGGCCGACGTCGTGGTGTTCTCTGGCGGGGTGAGCGCGGGCGCGTATGAGGTGGTGAAGAACACCCTCGGAGACCTCATGCGCTTCGAGCGCGTGCGCATGCAGCCCGGCAAACCGCAGGGATTCGGGCGCACTCCCGGCGGCATCCTGCTCTTCGGCCTTCCCGGCAACCCGGTGAGCGCAGCGGTGTCGTTCGAGCTGTTCGCGCGTCCGGCGCTCCGGGCGTTGGAGGGCGAAGCCGACCTCGGCGGTGAGGCGGTGCGCGTCGCCCTCACCGCCGGTCGCCGCGCCCGGCCCGACCGCGTGCAGTACGTACCGGTGCGCGTCGACCGCAGCGACCCTGCTCGCTGGACCGCCACGCCGACGGCGCATGGGACGCGCGGTCTCGGCGACGCCGACGGGCTCGCCGTCATCCCGCCCAGCGACGACGATCTGGTCGCCGGAGACCTCGTGACGGTGACCCGGTGGTGAGCGTCGACGCGATCCTGCTGGCGGGAGGACGCGGGTCGCGGGTGGACGGGGCGGTGAAGCCGCTGTTCGAGGTGAACGGGTCGACGCTGCTGCACAGGGCGGTCGCCGCCGTCCGCGCGAGCGGCGCGGGCCGCGTCGTCGTCGCGGCGCCCGTGCTCGACGCGCGGCTCGACGTCGTCTGGGTGCGCGAGGACCCGCCCTTCGGCGGCCCGGTCGCGGGGATCGTCGCGGCCCTCCCCGAGGTGGATGCCGAGGAGGTCTACGTCATCGCGTGCGACCTGCCCACCGCGGATGCCGCGGTGGCGCTGCTTCCCGCCCCGCTCCCGGTCGGGGTCGACGGTGCATGCCTCGACGACGGCCGACGCCAGTGGCTCATCGGCCGGTACCGCACCGCGTCGCTGCGGGCAGCGGCATCCCCTCTCCCCGGCCGCGGACGCGACGCGTCGATGCGGGCCCTGCTCGGGGGGCTGGTCGTGACCTCGGTGACGGTGGATCCGGCCCTGACGCATGACGTCGACACGTGGGACGATCTTGAAGCAGCCCGAGGAGGAGCAGCCATGACCGAATCCCGCACCCTGCCGCCCGAGGCGCTCGACGACTGGAGCGCCGCACTCGCCGAGCGCTTCGACCTGGGCGAGGGCGACATCCCCATCTCGTTGATCCTCGACCTCGCTCGCGACGTCGCCAACGGCGTGGCCCGGCCCGCGGCCCCGCTGAGCGCGTTCGTCGCGGGGCTGGTCGCCGGCCGCGCGGGCGGCTCGCCCGCCGACACCGAGGCTGCGGTCGCGGCGGTCGTGGAGCTGGCCCGCGGGTGGGAGACCCGCTGAGCGCACCGCGCTGACGGTGGTCGGGGCGGCGGCCTCGAACCCTGGTCAGCCGCGGGCGACGATGTCGACGGCGAGGCCGCCTGACGCGGTCTCGAGACGCGAGTCGTTCGTCCAGAAGGCGGTGCACCCGGCTTGACGGGCGACCGCGAGATGCAGGGCATCCGCCGTCTGCAGGCCCCGATGGCGTGCGCGCAGCAACGCCGCGTCGAGGTAGGCGTCGGGCTCCACCGGCAGCAGTTCGAAAGCGTCGAAGGCGCTCCACATGGTCGATTGCGCCTCGGCGTCGGCATCCCGCATCGGTTTCACGAGTGCCTCGAGCATGACCAGGGGGCTCGTGGCGAGTGGCTCGTCCGCGCCTGCGAGAGCGGCGCGCGTGCGCTCGCCGATGTCGTCGTCGCGCTCGACCGCGTAGATGATCAGGCAGCTGTCGACGTAGATCACGCCCCGGCGGCCCGGTTCTCGGCGATGATCGCGTCGATCTCGTCGACCGGCCGCGCCCGGTCCGGGGTGAGGGGATTCTTCGCCAACCATCCCGCGAACGCGTTGCGGGTGCGTGAGGGGGCCTCGTCGATCGGTACGATCCGCGCCACCGGCACGCCGCGCCGCGCGATCGTGACCTCGATCCCCGACTCGGCGTCGGCGATCAGCTTCGAGAGGTTGTTCCGCGCTTCCAGGACGTTGTACATCATGGCGGCATCCTAGCCAGGAACCTGGCTAGGCGGTGTGCCCGTTGAAGGCGACATCACCTCCGAGCGAAACGCGACGTGGGGGCTCCGTGAATCACCGGCGTTCTCCTCGCCGGTCCACCATCGTGCACGTCGTGAGGAAGGAGATCAGTCTGGTCCCGTCGTCCGTGCGAAATACCTCGTCCAGCGCGACGTTGAACTCTTCCTGCCGCGCGTAAGGGATGTTGAGGGGCTCGAAGCCCGAATGGATGAGAGCGCCCGTCATCATGATCCTGGCGGTGCGTTTGTTCCCGTCGAAGTAGAACTGGGACCGGGTTGCCGAGGCGAAGTACACCAGGGCGCGCGCTCTCGGATCGCCGAGTGCGCCGAGCGCGGCGAGCAGGTTCGTGTAGTCCTCCCGGAGCTGCTCTCCGTTCGTCCCGGTCGGGTCACCGTCGACGGTCCCGCCGCTGGCAAGCGTGACGGAACCGCCGCCGTGCACGCTCCCCTCGCCACGGAAGGTGCCCGACTCGATCGCCTCGTGTCTGGCGATCGCACCGTGGATGCGGTCGCTCATCTCCTTGCTCAGCGAGAAGGAGTCGTCGCGCACCGCGCTGATCATCAGGTCCATGCCCTCACTCAGGGCGAGGATCTGCTCGGCCTCCTCGAGCTTCTTCCCCCCGACGGTCACACCATCCAGCAGGGTCTGCACCTGCGGCAGCGTGAAGGTGTTGCCTTCCAGGGCGGCCGCGTTCCAGACCAGTTCGGGCAACGATTTCTCGAGTCGGAAGAGCGACCGCTCCACCGCAGACGGCTCGATGAGTTCGAAGTCGACCGCACCAGGTCGCCACGTGATCCGGCCCGTGCCCTGCTCGCGGGTGGCGTCGCCGACGAACGGATCGCGGATCGAGGCCTCCGCCCGGTGTCGGGCACGGTTCTGCTGCGCACGCGCGGCGAAGTCCGCCGAGGTCATGCCCCACTTCTTCAAAGACTGCTCCTCAGCGCTCTCTTCGCTCATCGTTCACCACCCTTCCGTGATCTCGGCAGCCAGATGGTCGTAGCCCAGCCCGTACAGGTCGATCGCCGCCTGGATCGGCGACACGATCTGCTGCTCCCAGACCGGCGGCATCATCATGTCGACCAGGTACGCCCGCATCGTGGGCGCAACCAGGACACCGGCCGGCTGGTACTCGTCGACCTCGCGCATCGTCGCCGACAGCCGCTCGGCCACCGCGTCGGTATTCGTCGACCAGGCCACCACGGGACCGGGGTCCGGGGCGTGGCCGAGGTAGACGCGAGCAGCGGCAACTCCCGACAGCGCCCCACTCAGCGGACGCAGCGCACTGTTGGCCACTTCGATCGTCTGCTGCTGCGTGAGCCCCGGCTTCGGGGCGAAGAACCGGGCCCCCTTCCGGTGCTGCGCGGCCGAGTACCGGCCCGCCAATTCGAGTAATCGATTCCGGTCGGGGCCAGCGTGACGCTCGAGGCGAGCCATCCACTCATCGATCCGACGGACTTCCTCAGGCGACGTCACCTCCCAGCCTTCGAGATCCTCCCGGGTCGGGGTGGCCGGGTCGGCGAGCACTCGCGCGGCCATGGCGGCCGCCGGGTCACTCGCGGGGACGAGCTGCACCTCGATGTCGTACCCGGCCGCCAGCGCGAGCTCGCGAAGCGTCTCGATCGTCGGGGAGGACACTCCATCGCGCACCCGGCGCACGGTCATGCGAGAGAGCCCGGTCGCGCGCGCCGTCGCGGTCGGCGTACGTCCGAGGTGCTCGATCAAAGATGGAACATCCATGCGCCCAGCGTAACAAGCATGTTTCATACGGAACAACGATGTTCCTCATCCGTCGGGTGACAAGGCCGTGCGACGCGATGGCCCTGTCCAAGGCCACGTGGCGCTCCCGCGGACGGGTGGCGGTCACCCCGCAGAGGTGCGGTACCGCACTCTCCGGCGGGCTCGGGCCCCTGGCTTCGCCTGGGCGCTCTACGGAATCGGGTTGAGGCGTGATCCGCAAAGCGAGTGGCAGGCCACGTTGTTCAGTGCACCGTCACGGCCCGACGTACTCGCCCCGCGGCCGCAGGCGCATCGCCGGCTGGGCGTACTCCGCGGCGATGTGCGCGATCCAGCCCGCGAGGCGTCCCACGACGAAAATGGTGCTCGCGGCGTCATCGGGGAGCCGCGCCCCGGATGCCAGGGCGGCCAGCGCGAGATCCACGTTGGGCCGAGTGCGCGCACGGGCGGCGACGGTCTCGCTGAGCCGGGTCACGGCATCCATCGTCGCTTCGCCGTCGGGGAGTGCGGCGAGCAGCGGGAACAGCGCGGCGGCGCGATCGTCGACACCGGGGTACAGGGGGTGTCCGAAACCGGGGATGCCGGTGCCGTCCTGCACCGCGGCGGCCAGCGCGCTCTCGGGGTCGCGGCCGCGACGCACCTGCGTGAGCAGGCGCGAGGTGCGGATTGCAGCGGCGATGTGCAGGGGCGAGTCGGCGGCCCCCAGGGCTGCGCCGACCGCTGCGTATCCGTCGGCGCGGGCCGAAGCCGCGACCCGCGCGGCGAAGGTCGACACGGCCAGGTCGTGGTCGATGAGCAGGATGAGCGCCGCGTTGATCGCGCGGACGGTGGGGTCGTCGCCGACGCTCCAGGTGCCGGCGAGGGATCGCGCCACGTCGGCCTGCGCGTCCCCGCCGAGGGCGACGGGGAGCCCGGTGAGCAAGGTCCAGCCGATGCGGTGCAATGTCGGAGGGGCGGTGTCGTGCCGGAGCGGGTCGTCGGCGGCGAACCCGGTGAGTGCGGCACGCAGGCGATCCATGGCCCCCGCGTGGGGTGGGAGGGCCTCGATCATCGCGCGGGCGCTGCCGATCGCGGTGTCGGGGGTGTCGATCCGCTCCGCATCCCACAACCACGCCACGATGTCGGCGAACGGCTCGTCGACGAGGTCGCGGGCGCGCCGGCCCCGGTACAGCAGTTCGCCGTCTTCGATATCGGCGATGTCGGTCTGCACGACGCCCAGGGGCATACCGGTCGTGGGATGGGTCGGGGTTCCGATGGTCGTGCGTCGCCGCCCCGCCGCGAACGCCTCGAGCTCGAGCGCGTCGAAGGTCGAACCGCGGGCATCGCGTTCGCGGGTGACGAGCCCGCGCGAGACGTAGGCGTACAGGGTGGGGAGCTTCACCCCGAGGCGGGCGGCGGCCTGTGCGGCGGTGAGGCGAGGGAGGGGAGCGGTCATGATGATCCGATCAACGTTGACGCTGGGTTCGTCATGTTCGCACACTGGGCGCATGAGCGACCTGATCGACGTGCCCCGGGGTTTGAACGGTGTCGTCGCCGCCCAGACCACCATCGGCGACGTGAACGGAGAGGCCGGATACTTCCACTACCGTGGGCACTCCGCCGTCGACCTGGCCCGGGAGCGTTCCTTCGAGGACGTCTGGCACCTGCTCGTCGTCGGCGAGCTTCCCGACGCTGCTCGCCGCGCCGCGTTCGCGGACCGCATCTCCGCGGCCCAGGCCGATCCTCGGATGCCGGATCTCATCACCGCCGTCGCGGCACGCACCGACCAGCCGCTCGCGGCCCTTCGCGCGGTGTGGACGCTCGCGGCATCCGTCCGCCGTTCGCCGGCGCTCTACGACCTCGACGATGCTGCGCGGCTCGACGAGGCGATCCGGTTCGCGTCGATCGTGCCGCTGGCCTTGGCGCCCGGCGGCGCCTCGCCCGGCGGCGCCTCAGCGGGTAAAGCCTCGCCCGGCGGCGCTTCGGCGGGCAGCGCCTCGCCCGGCCGAGCCTCGGCGGGCGCCGTATCGCCCGGCGGCGCTTCGACACCGAGTGTCTCGACGGACGCGGGGGTGGTCGCCGACTACCTCGAACGCGTCACGGGGGTGGCTCCCGACGACGCGAAGGTGCGCGCGCTGTCGGCGTACCTGATCGCCGCGATGGATCACGGCTTCAACGCCTCGACGTTCACGGCCCGCGTCATCGCCTCGACCGGGGCCGACATGGCATCCTGTCTCACCGGCGCGCTCGGCGCCCTGTCGGGTCCGCTGCACGGGGGAGCCCCGGCGCGGGCGCTCGACAGCCTCGACCGCGCCGGCGACGACCCGGGACGCTGGATCGCCACGGAGCTCGCGGCCGGGCGGCGACTGATGGGATTCGGGCACGCGGTCTATCGCACGTCCGACCCGCGGTCGGAACTGTTGCGCGAGGTCGCCCGCGGTCTGGGCGGCGACCGCGTCGCACAGGCACTCGTGTTCCAGGAGGAGGCCGAGCGGCAGCTCGCGGCCCGGCATCCCGAGCGGCCGCTCCACGCGAACGTCGAGTTCTACGCCGCGGTCGTGATGGAGCAGTGCGGTATCCCGCGGGCGATGTTCACGCCTACCTTCGCTCTCGCCCGCACGATCGGCTGGACGGCGCACGTGCTCGAGCAGGCGCGCGACCCGAAGATCATCCGGCCCTCGGCGCGCTACGTGGGGCTCGCGTTCGGGGGGTGAACCGCACGTATGAGTTCACCGACCCGGTCTGCCAGCCGATCGCGCGGCGGGCCCGGCGGCCCGCCCTATTCGAGCACCACCGTCCACGACACCGCGCGGGGCCACAGCGCATAGCGCGGCAGCACGTCGGGACCGCACGCGCGCGACCCCAACCCGTGCTGAGCGGCATCGAGGTACAGCCACAGACCGCGCGACGGCGGCAGTTCGTGGGCGTGAGCGACACCGGTCCGCTCCTGCGCCGTGTGGCGGTCGAGCTGGAAGCCCGGCAGGCCGGTCGACCCCGAGGCGACGGCGCGCAGGTGCAGCGGCCCGAGGTCGAGCGCGCGCAGACCCGGCCGGTGCCCCGTCTCCTGCGGGCGACCGTACGCGACGCCGAGGTCGTCGACGGCGGCGTCGAAGCGCCCCACGTACGCCGCCTCGGCGCTGTCGGCGTAGGACTCGGCGGGACCCGTGCCGAACCAGTGCGCCCGCTCGTCGGCGAGGGCGGCGGGCAGCCCGAAGCGCGCGCCGACGCGGGGCCAGGTGCAGTCCCAGGGGCCGAACGGGCGGATGTCGGTGTGCAGCCGCAGGCCGTCGTCGTCGAGGCGCCAGGCGAACGTCGTCTCGATGCCCTGCGCGCTGTGGGCGGCCATCGACCTCAGGCGCTGCACCAGGCCGTCGTCGGTGCGCTCGACCGACAGCACCCGGTGCTGCAGGCGGTCGAGACCGCGTTCGAGCCACCGCACCGCCGACGCCGGGGTGCTTTCGTCGCCGCGGCCGTGGGTGAGCGCCGGGTCGGCGGTCTCGTAGGATCCCTGCCCGTCGAGCTGGTCGTTCTCGGTCGGCGCGCGCCAGAGTTCGGGCAGCGGGCCCGACATCTCCAGGTCGCGCCAGCGCACCAGTCCGCCGCGCCGATCGAACACGGCGTCGCCGAGGGCGTCGCCGTGCCACCTACCGGTGGCCGCGCGAGCCGGGCGCGGGGCGGCGGCGTGCAGCTGCGTCTGGCCGCGCGAGACGACGTGCCCCGCCGGGGCCCACGCGGAGGCCTCGCGCAGCACGACCTCCAGGGTCGCCCAGCGCTCCGTCGTGGCATCCGGGATCTCGGGCAGGTCGACGACGCCCTCGGCGCCCGGAGCGAGCGACGGGAGGTCGAGCGCACCCGAGGCCACCCGGATGCCGTCATCCTCCGCGCGCCAGCGCAACTCGAGGAGATCCGTGCCGAGGGTGTGCTGTCGGTTCCGCACCCGCCACGAACGCCCGCCGAGATGTGCGAGGGTCACGGGGGCCCACACCGCGGCGAGCTCGCCGAGACCGGGCGAGGGCGTGCCATCGGAGAGCACGAGGCCGTCCATCAGGTAGACGCCGTCGTGCACCGGCTCGCCGAAGTCGCCGCCGTAGGCGAAGAACTCGGTGCCGTCGGGGGTGCGGGTGCGGATGCCGTGATCGCGCCATTCCCACACGAAGCCGCCGTGCAGGCGCGGGTACCGCTCGACGAGTGCCTCGTAGTCGGCGAGGGAGCCGGGGCCGTTGCCCATGGCGTGCGCGAACTCGCACAGCACGAAGGGCTTCGCGCGCTGGCGGGCGCCCTCGGCGGGACCGATCTCGTGCACCGGCATCGTCTGGTCGCCGCAGACCGAGGCGATCTCCTCCATCGTCGGGTACATGCGCGAGTACACGTCGGTGTACGCCCCGCCGTAGTCGCCCTCGTAGTGGATCGGGCGGGAGTCGTCGCGCTCGCGGATCCACCCGGCCATCTCGGCGAGATTGCGACCCGTGCCCGACTCGTTGCCGAGCGACCACATCACCACGCTCGCGTGGTTCTTGTCGCGCTCGACCGTGCGGCGCACGCGGTCGAGGCACGCCGCGCGCCAGGCGGGGTCGTCGGCGGGGTTGCCCGTCCACTCGACGTCCCAGAAGCCGTGCGTCTCGAGGTCGCACTCGAGCACGACCCAGAAGCCCAGCTCGTCGGCCAGCTCGAGCACGCGGGGGTGCGGGGGCTGGTGCGCCGTGCGGATCGCGGTGATGTTGTGCCGGCGCATCAGCTCGAGCTCGCCGCGCACGTAGTCCTCGTCGAAGACGCGGCCGCGGTCGGGATCCGTCTCGTGGCGATTGACGCCGCGGAAGATCAGGGGGCGCCCGTCGGCGAGCAGACGGTCGCCGATGATCTCGATGCGGCGGAAACCGACGCGCACGCGCACGGTCTCGGCATCCGTCGACACCTCGACGTCGTACAGGCGCGGCGTCTCGGCCGTCCAGGCCTCGACCGCGTCGATCGACAGCGGAGTCACCGCGCCGGCCTCGGCCCAGGTCGCCTCGATTCCGAGCTCGGGCACCCGCACGGTCACGGGCCAGCCGCCGCGGGGACGTACGTCGAGCGTTCCCGCGCCGGTCGCCGGGTCGCGGTCGCCGCGCGCGAAGACGTCGTCGAGGCCGTTCGCGGGACGCCCCTGCAGCGAGACGCTGCGGAAGATGCCCGGAAGCCACCACTGGTCCTGGTCTTCGAGGTAGCTCGCGGCCGACCACTGGTGCACGCGCACGGCGAGCACGTTCTCGCCGTCGACGAGGTGGTCGGTGACGTCGAACTCGGTCATCAGACGGCTGCCGGTGAACCAGCCGATCTCGGTTCCGTTCAGCCACACCGTCGCGAGCGATTCGACGCCCTCGAACCGCAGCAGCGTGCGCCCGTCCGCGCAGAACGACGGATGCCACTCGAAGACGCGTCGATGATCGCCGGTGGGGTTGGCGTCGGGCACGTGCGGCGGATCGAGGGGGAACGGGTAGCGGATGTTCGTGTACGTCGGGTGTCCGTGGCCGTGCAGCCCCCAGTGCGAGGGCACGGGGATGCGGTCCCATGCGGAGACGTCGGCCTCGACGGCCGCGAACGGCGGCGGGCCGTCGAGGTCGTCGCCCGGATCGGCGTCGTGCAGGAGGAAGGCCCAGTCGCCGTCGAGGCTCTGGACCGGTGCGTCGGAGCGCAACCAGGCGCGCGGGGGCAGGCGGGTGTCGGATCCGGGGGTGGGATCGCCGAGGTGGGTCATCGGTGCTCTCGGAGGGCGTCGGGATCGGCCACGACGGTGACGTCGGGATGCCGTTGCAGGAAGGAAGCGGGGTTGTCGGGGGTGATGGGCCCGGTGAGGGCGGCGCGCAGAGCGGCGGCCTTCGCCGCACCGGATGCCACCAGCACGATACGCCGCGCCGAGAGGATCGTCGCGACCCCCTGCGTCATCGCGTGCGTCGGCACGCGGGAGAGGTCGCCGTCGAAGTGCTCGGCGTTGGCGCGGCGCGTGCTCTCGTCGAGTTCGACGACACGGGTGCGGGTCTCGGCATCCGATCCGGGTTCGTTGAAGCCGATGTGCCCGTTGCGACCGATCCCGACGATCTGCACGTCCACCCCGCCCTCGGCGGCGATGGCCCGCTCGTACGCCGCGCCGTCGGCACCGGTGGAACCGCGCGGCACGCGCACGTTCTCGGCCGGGATGCCGAGGGGCCGGGCGATCACCGAGCGAACGTAGGCCGCGTACGAGCGGGGGTCGGAGGCGTCGAGCCCGACGTACTCGTCGAGGGCGAACAGGCGCAGGCCCTCGGTGGCGAGTCCCTCGGCGCGGCGACGGATGAGTGCCGCGTAGAGCGCGAGAGGGGAGGAACCGGTCGCGACGCCGAGGACTCCGTCGGGGGCGATCATCGCCACGACGTCCGCCGCCACGTCGCCGATGGCGTCGGCGTCGACCATGACGACCCGCGTCCAGGGCGAGATCGGCGCGAGAGGGGCGTGGAGCGTGGTTTCGGTCACTTGATCGCGCCTTTCGCGATGTCGCCGATGAACTGGCGGGCACCGATCAAGAAGACGACGAGCAGCGGCAGCACGGCGAGCAACGCACCGGCCATGACCATGCCGTAGTCCTGGCCGAACGCGGTGTTCAGCTGCGCCATGGCGACCTGCAGGGTCACCTGGTTGGGGTTCGTCAACACGACGAGCGGCCACAGGTAGTCGTTCCACGCGGCGATGAAGGTGAAGATGCCGAGGAAGCCCAGACCCGGGCGGATGAGCGGCAGGCACACCGTGAACCACTGGCGGAAGAAGCCCGCGCCGTCGAGCACGGAGGCATCCATCAGCTCGTCGGGGATGGACGAGATCATGTACTGGCGCAGCCAGAAGATGCCGAACGCGTTGGCCGCGGCCGGGACGACGAGCGCCTGCAGCTGGCCGACCCACCCGAGGTTGGTCATGGTGATGAACTGCGGGATGACCGCGAGCTGCATCGGCAGCATGAAGGTCACGAGCGTGATCGTGAAGAGCGTGCGGCGGAGCGGGAACTCGAACTTCGCGAAGGCGAAGGCCGCGAGCGAGTCGAACACCAGCACGAGGAAGGTCACGCTGCACGCCACGATCACCGTGTTCAGCAAGGATCCCGCGAAATCGATCCGCGCGAACACGGCGCCGATGTTGTCGAACAGGCGCGGGCCCGGGACGAACGTCGGCGGCGAGGTGTAGATGTCGCTCGTGGAGTTGCTGGCCATCACGACCAGCCAATAGAGCGGGAACAGCGAGATGACCGCGCCCGCGGTCAGCACGCCGTATAGCAGCACGCGGCCGGGGGTGGCCTTGCGACGACGGCGTGGGACGCCGACCGTCGTGATGTGCTCGGTGACCGTGGCGGGGGGAGGCGTGGTGACGGTCATGCGCGGGCCTTGTCTTCCTTCTTGCCGGCGGTGAAGCGCCAGCTGATGATGGTGAAGATCACGACGATGAGGAAGACGCCCCAGGCGATGGCGGCGCCGTACCCGAAGCGGTTGTAGCTGAAGGCCTGCTGGTAGAAGTAGAGCACCATGGTCAGTCCGCCCTGGCCCGCGCCGCCGCTGTTCGGATTGGTCGTGCTGGAGCTCGCGGTGAGCACCTGGGCCTCGGTGAAGCTCTGCATGCCGGTGACGGTCGAGACGACGAGCACGAAGATGACCGTCGGGCGCAGCAGCGGCAGCGTGATCGAGAAGAAGCTGCGAATGGGGCCCGCGCCGTCGAGCTTGGCGGCCTCGTACACCTCGCCGCCGATCGACTGCATCCCGGCGAGGAAGATGATCGCGTTGTAGCCGGTCCACTGGTAGGTGATGAGGATCGAGATCGTGAGTTGGATGCCGAAGGGCGTCGACAACCACTGCACGCCGGGGAGTCCGAGCGAGGTCAGCGCCGCGTTGGCCAGGCCGAAGTTCTCGCCGAAGATCGAGCCGAACAGCACCGCCATCGCCACCACCGAGGTGATGTTGGGCACGAAGTAGGCGATGCGGAACGCGGTGCTGAATCGCACGGCGTTGTTCAGGAGCGCCGCCACGGCGATGGCGATGGCGAGCATCGGGAAGGTCGACAGCGCGAAGATGATGAACGTGTTGCGCACCGACAGCCAGAACGTGGGGTCGGTGAACAGACGCGTGTAGTTGTCGATCCCGGTCCACTCCGCCGTGCCGAGGCCGTTCCAGTCCTGGAACGACAGCACGAGCGAGTACGCGGTGGGGAAGAGCCCGAAGGCGAGGAACAGCAGGAAGAAGGGCGCGATGGCCACGTACATCGGCCAGTGCCGGATGAGGCCCCGGCCTCGGGGGCGCGCGCTGGGGCGCACACCCGAGGCCGTCATGACGCGCGTGGCGGATGTCACTTAGAGCGCTCCCACACCTGCTGGGCGGCGGTCAGCGCGTCGTTCCACGCCTGCTGCGGGTCCTTGCCCTGCGACTGCACGTTGGCGAGCTCGGTGATGAAGGGCGCCGCCACCTCGTTGTCGATGGGGCTCGTGTAGCTGATCGGCATCTTCTCGGATGCCGCCTTGAACACGTCCGTCGTCACCTGTCCGCCGAAGAAGGCGTCGGGTTCCTGCAGGGCCGGCTGCTCGAGCGCAGCGGTGGAGGAGGGAAAGTTGCCGACCTCGGTGTAGGTGGTGGCCTGGTTCTCGGCGTCGAGCAGGTACGCGACGATCTTCGCGGCCTCGTCCTTGGACGTCGTGGCCGCGGGGATCGTCAGGAACGAGCCGCCGATGTTGGCGGGACCGCCGGGCATCGCCGTGACGTTCCACTTTCCGGAGGTGTCGGGGGCGTTGCTCTTCAGATCGCCCTGGTACCAGGCGGCGCCGAGCAGCGTGGGGAGCGAGCCGTTGTTGACCGCGGCGGCCCAGTCGGGGCTGCCGTCCTGGATGCCGGCGACGAGGCCGCGTTCGTCAGCCTCGATCGCGGTGTCCCAGGCCTTCTTCACCTGGTCGCTCTCGCCGAGGAACTCGCCGTCCTCCGACACGAACTTGGTCTCGCCCTGGCCCATGACCTTGGTGAAGACGTCTTCCATCGAGACCTCGAGGTATGCGCCGGTGGCGGCCTTGAGCTTCTCGCCGAAGGCGAAGTAGTCGTCCCACGTCTTGGTGGCGGCGGCGACCTCGGCCGGGTCGGTCGGCAGGCCGGCTGCGGCGAGCACGTCGGTGCGGTAGTACAGCGCGGTCGGGCCGATGTCGGTGGGGAGGCCGATAAGCTTGCCGTCCGAGGTGGTGGCCTCGGCGAGCTTCCACTCCGGGAAGTCGGCGAGCATGTCGTCGATGCCGAGGCTCTTGAAGTCGGTGAAGAGGTCGGCCTGCTGCAGGAAATAGGGCATGTCCTCGCCCTTCACCCCCGTGATCGAGGGGATGCCGCTGCGGCCGGTGAAGACGGTGACGAGCTTCTGCTTGACGTCGTCGCCGATGGTGGTGACCTCGAGCTTCGCGTCGGGGAACTCGGTCTTGGCCGAGTCGACCACGCTCTCGCCGATTCCGCCGGGCCAGGTCCAGAGGGTCAGGGGGCCGTCGGACGATCCACCGGCACCGCCGGAGCATGCCGAGAGCGAGACGGCGGCGGCAGCGGCGACGGCGACGGTGCCGAGGACGCGTCGATGGCGCGGGGTGAGGGTCTTCATGGGCGGGTCACTCCTTGATTCGGGTGGGGCGTGAGGAAGAGGCGGTGCGGGATTCCGCCGGAGCGGTGAAGGGCGTTGCGCCGTCGTGCAGCGCGGCGCGGAGGAAGGCGAAGCGCGCCGGGTCGGCGGCCGCCGGGTGGGCGTCGAGCCAGGGGAGCAGCTCGTCGAGGCGGGGAGCGGCGGCGGCGCCACCCGGGCGCGAGACGGTGATGGCCGCGACGAGGGTGGCGAACTCGACCCGCTCGCGCAGCGACCAGGCGGTGAGTTCGGCGGCCGCGAGGGCGCCTCCGAACACATCGCCGGCGCCCGTGGCATCCACGAAGTCGATCGTGACGGCGTCGATCTCGACCTCGTCGCCCGCGGCCGAGTCGACGGCGATGGCACCCTGGCCGCCGCGGGTGACGACGGCGAGGGGCACGCGTTCGGCGAGGGCGCGGGCGGCGGTGCGGGCGTCGGTGGCACGGGTGTAGGCGCACGCTTCGGCCTCGTTGGGCAGGAACGCGTGGCATCCCTCCAGGACGTCGAGGGCCGACGCGTCCCACCGCTCGTCGGCGTCCCAGCCGATGTCGGCGAAGACCCTCGTGCCCATCGCGGCCCGTTCGCGGACCCACGGGGAGACGGACTCGTCGAGGTGGAGGGCCGCGACCGGGGTGACGGGGGCCTCCCGCAGGAGGGCGGCGAGAGGAGCGGCGGGGCGGCCGCCGGTGACGAGGGCGCGGTCGCCGTCGTAGTTCATCGCCGCCGTGACCGGCAGGCTCCAGTCGGCGTGCGCGTGGATGCCGTCGACGATGCTTTCGTCGCGCAGCCGGTCGCGCACGAGTCGGGAGAAGGCGTCAGTGCCGGCGTCGGCGCAGAGAACGGTGGTCACTCCGAGGCGGGCGGCGGCGATGGCGTAGTTGGCGATGCCCCCGGGGCCCCAGCCGAAGGCGGGCGTCCAGTGTTCCTCGCCCAGACGGGGGGCGGTGGCGAGTTCGGCGAAGACCAGATCGAGGAAAAGCTGCCCGGCCGTCAGAAGGCGGGGCGTGGGACCGGATGCGACTGTCATCGGCCCCTCCTCTCTTCGGTGACGACCGGGGCGTTGCACCGTTTATAGCATTCGTCGCTCAGGAACGCGCAAATTTTTGCGTGTAAATATTTTGTTACTGAGCGATTTTGAGCGATAAGGTGATCGCACCATGAAAGACGTCAGAGACCGCGAGATCCTCCAGCACCTCCGTTCCGCCCGCGCGGCGACGGTGGCGGAGCTCGCCGAGGCCACCGGTTCGAGCATCGCCACGATCCGACGCGATCTGCAGCGCCTCGATGACGCCGGGCTCCTGCGCCGCACGCACGGCGGCGCCGTGATGGGCGAGGGCGACGCGCCCTTCGCGACGGTCGAGCCTGTCAATCGCGACGGTAAGGAGCGCATCGCCCGCGTCGCGGCCGCGACGATCCGGGACGGTCAGGCCGTCATCCTCGACGTCGGCACCACGACCCTGCAGCTGGCCCGACTGCTCCGCGGCCGCGCGGTCACCGTCATCACCAACAACATGGCGATCTACGACGTGCTGCGCGACGAGCGCGACACGCACCTGGTCGTGCTCCCGGGCGACTACGACCCGGTGTACCGCAGCGTCGCGGGCCACCTCACGACCGAGTCGCTGCGCCTGATCCGCGCCGATCACGCCTTCCTGGGCGTCAGTGGCATGTCACCCGAGGGCGACCTGCGCGACACCACGCTGGCGCAGGTGCCGATCAAGCAGGCGATGCTCGCGGCGTGCGACGCGGCGACCGTGCTCGCCGATCACAGCAAGTTCCCCGGCAGCGGCGCCGGGCGTATCGCCCTGCCCCTCGCCCTGCGGCGGCTCATCACCGATGCGCCGCTCGAGGGCCCGATCGTCGAGTCCCTGGGCCGACGGAATGTCGAGATTGTGACCGCATGAAGCTTGCCATGATCGGTGGCGGAGGATTCCGCACCCCCTTGGTGTACCGCGCCCTGCTGCTGGACCGCGACGCCGGACGCGTCGACGAGGTCGCCCTCGTCGACACCGACGCCGCACGACTGCGGACCATGGCCCGCATCCTGGAGGACCAGGCGCGCGACTTCCCCGACGCCCCGCGCGTGAGCGTGCACACGGATGCCGAAGAGGGCCTGCGCGGAGCCGATTTCGTGTTCTCGGCCATCCGCGTCGGCGGCATGGAGGGGCGGGCGGCCGATGAACGCATCGGTCTGTCGCATGGGGTCATCGGGCAGGAGACCGTCGGCTTCGGCGGCATCTCCTATGCCCTCCGGACGCTGCCCGTCGCAATGCAGCTCGCCGAGCTCATCCGGCGCGTCGCCCCCGACGCGTGGGTCATCAACTTCACCAACCCCGCCGGCGTGGTCACCGAGGCCATGGGTCGAGTGTTGGGCAACCGTGTCATCGGCATCTGCGACTCCCCGATCGGCCTCGCCCGCCGCGCGCTCGGGGCCCTCGGCATCCGGGACGCAGCCGATGTCGAGATCGAGTACGCCGGCCTCAACCACCTCGGGTGGCTCACGGCGCTCCGCCGAGATGGCGTCGACCTGCTGCCGGATCTGCTCGCCTCGCCCGAGCGCATCGAGTCGTTCGAAGAGGGAGCGCTGTTCGGCGCCGACTGGATCCAGACGCTCGGGGCCCTCCCCAACGAGTACCTGCACTACTACTCCTACCGACGAGACGTGCTGCAGGCCGACCAGTACGCCGCGACCACCCGCGGGCGGTACCTGCTCGACCAGCAGGCCGGCTTCTGGGACACGGCGGCGACCGCGCCGCGCCCGCACGCGGCCTGGGAGGCCTGCCGGCACGAACGCGAGGTCACCTATATGGCGACCAACCGCGACTCCGCCGGCATGGGCGACCGCGACGAGGAAGACCTCGTCTCGGGCGGCTACGAGAACGTCGCGATCGCCCTCATGCGCGCGATCGCGTACGACCAGTCCGCGCGGCTCATCCTCAACGTCCCCGGCGGGGGCGTGCTGGCGGGCCTCGACGCCGAGGCCGTGGTCGAGGTGCCCTGCATCGTCGGGGCCGACGGCCCGCGCCCGCTCGAGAGCGCGGCCGTGCCCGCGTTCGGGCAGGGTCTGATCACCACCGTCAAGTACGTCGAGCGCCAGACGATCGAGGCCGCTCTCACCGGCTCGCGCGCCGCGGCGCTGCGGGCCCTTGCGCACCACCCGCTGATCGACTCGGTCCGCGTCGCGCGGGCGCTGCTCGACGACGCGAGCTCCAGCTTCGCCGACCTGTCGTACCTCCGCTGAGCCCGGGGGCGCGACCTCGACCCGAACGTCGGCCGCGCCCCCGCACCACCCCGCCGCACCCGGCATCCCGCCACACCGCCCCCGGCATCCCTCCCGCCGCACCCCACCCCGCCTCCTGCGCTGACACCCCGAAACCGGAGACACCGTGCACCAGAACCTCACGCTCGTCGAAGAGCGCATCCACCGCGTGCTCACCGAGCGCATCGTCCCCGCCGTGTACTCCGCGCGGGTGCCCGTCGCGCTGAAGGCCTGGATGGTCCCCGACGAGCCGGTCCCGGCCGCCGAGGCGCTCGCCGCCGACTATGCGCCCTTCGCCGTCGGCGACAGCTGGGGCCAGGCATGGTCGACCTGGTGGTTCGAGGTCACCGGCGAGATCCCGACCGACTGGGCCGGCCGCACCGTCGAGCTGCTGCTCGACCCCGGCTTCCAGGGCGACTGGCCCGGCAACCAGGCCGAGGCCCTCGTGCACACGCCCGACGGTGTGCAGGTCAAGGGCATCCACCCCCGCAACCACTACGTGCGCCTGGCCGACGAGGCCGCGGGTGGCGAGCCCGTGCACTTCTTCGTCGAGGCCGCGGCCAACCCCGACATCCTCAAGAACGACTTCGTCCCCACGCCCTTCGGCTCCAAGAAGACCGCGCCCGAGACGCCGATCTACACCTTCCGCACCGCGGAGCTCGCGGTGTTCGAGCCCGAGGTGTGGGGGCTGCAGTTCGACGTCGAGGTGCTGTACCAGCTGCTGAAGGAGCTGCCCGAGACCGAGCCCCGCCGCCACGAGGTCATGCGGGCGCTCGAGCGCGCGCTGAACGTGCTGCGCCTCGACGACATCGTCGGCACCGCCGCGGCGGCCCGCGCCGAGCTGGTCGACGTGCTGTCGCGCCCGGCATCCGCCTCCGCCCACCGCCTCTCGGGCATCGGGCACGCGCACATCGACACCGCCTGGCTCTGGCCCATCCGCGAGACCAAGCGGAAGACCGCGCGCACCTTCTCGAACGTGCTCGCGCTCGCCGAGCAGTACCCCGACTTCCGCTTCGCGGCGTCGTCGGCGCAGCAGTACGCGTGGGTCAAGGAGCGCTACCCGCACGTGTGGGAGGGCATCAAGGCCGCGATCGCGGCGGGGCAGTGGATCGTCGTCGGCTCGCAGTGGGTCGAGCCCGACGGCAATCTCCCGGGCGGCGAGGCGATGGTGCGCCAGGTGACCCAGGGCATGCGGTTCTTCCGCGATGAGCTCGACGTCGAGACGCACGGCATCTGGCTGCCCGACTCGTTCGGCTACACCGCGGCCTTCCCGCAGATCGCGAAGCTCGCGGGCCTGGACTGGTTCCTCACGCAGAAGATCTCGTGGAGCCAGACCAACAAGTTCCCCCACCACACCTTCTGGTGGGAGGGCATCGACGGCTCGCGCATCTTCACGCATTTCCCGCCGATCGACACCTACAACTCCACGCTCGAAGGTGAAGAACTGCACCACGCCGTGCGCCAGTTCCGCGACAAGGGCAAGGCGACGACCTCGCTCGTGCCCTTCGGCTACGGCGACGGCGGCGGCGGACCCATCCGCGAGATGATGGAGCGCCAGCGCCGGGTCGAGTCGCTCGAGGGCTCGCCGCGCGTCGAGATCGAGCACCCCGACGACTTCTTCGCCGCAGCCCAAGCCGAGTACCCCGACGCCCCGGTCTGGGTCGGCGAGCTATACCTCGAGCTTCACCGCGGCACCTTCACCTCGCACGCCCGCGAGAAGCGCGGCAACCGCGAGGCCGAGCACCGCCTGCGCGAGGCCGAGCTGTGGTGGACCGCCGCCGCCCTGAAGGGCGCTGCGTACCCGTACGAGACGCTCGATCGCCTCTGGCAGGGCGTGCTGCTGCAGCAGTTCCACGACATCCTGCCCGGATCCTCGATCCAGTGGGTGCACGAGCAGAACGAAGAAGACTACGCCGCCGCCCTCGCCGAGCTCGACCGCTCGATCGCCGAGGCCCTGGATGCCGCGGGACTCTCGGCCGCGGTCGTGAACTCGGCCGACCACGCCCGCCGGTCGCTGGCCCTGGATGCCTCGGGCACCCCGCTCGCGCTGGTGGAGACGCCCGCGCTGGGCGTGGCATCCCTCACTCCCGTCGCTCCCGCGCACCCGGTGCGGGCGGAGCAGTCCGGCGCCGACATCGTGCTCGACAACGGCCTCGTGCGGGTCACCGTCGATGCCCGGGGTCTCGTGACCTCGATCGTCGATCTCGCCGCGAGTCGTGAGCTCGTGCCCGCCGGCCGCGTCGCGAACCTGCTGCAGCTGCACCAGGACCTTCCCAACGCCTGGGATGCCTGGGACATCGACGCCCACTACCGCTACACGTTCGACGACCTCGACACCGCCGACACCGTCGAGCTCGCGGTCGACGACGAGCTGCGCGCCCGCGTGATCGTCACGCGCACCTTCGGCGCCTCACGGCTGACGCAGACCATCGCCGTGAACGCCGACGACGAGCGCGTGCACTTCGCCGTCGACCTCGACTGGAACGAGCGCGAGAAGCTGCTCAAGGCGTCGCTGCCGTTCGTCGTGCACGCCCACCACCACAGCGCGGAGATCCAGTACGGCCACGTGCGCCGCGCGACCCACACGAACACGTCGTGGGAAGACGCGAAGTTCGAGGTCATGGCGCACCGCTGGGTGCACGTCGAGGAGCCGGGCTACGGCGTCGGCGTCACCAACGACGCCACCTACGGCCACGACATCACCCGCACGGTCGGGGCCTCGGGTGAGGTCGAGACCGAGGTGCGCCTGAGCCTGGTGCGCGCGGCGAACTCGCCCGACCCGGTACAGGATGCCGGTCACCACACGTTCGCGTACGCCGTGCACCCGGGCGCCGACATCGCCGCGGTCGTCGCCTCGGGCTACGAGCAGAACCTGCCGCTGCGCCGCCCCGCGACCGAGGGGACGGTCGAGCCGTGGAGCGTGCTGCGCTCGGCGGACGAGGGTGTGCGCATCGAGGCCGTGAAGCTCGCCGACGACCGCTCGGGCGACGTGATCGTGCGCGTGTACGAGGCGCTCGGGCGCCGCGCGGCGACCACCCTCACGCCCGGGTTCGCCGTGGCATCCGTCTCCGAGGTCGACCTGCTCGAGCGTCCGCTCGGCGACGAGATGGCGCGCTCGCGCCACCTCGCGCACGACGACGCCGGCATCGCGCTCGAGCTGCGGCCGTTCCAGGTCGTGACGCTGCGGCTCGCGCGCGGATGACGGAAACCATCCCGCAGAGCTCCCCCGCGGCGCGCGAGGGGAGCCTGCGGATCGGTGTGCTCGTCGTCTGGCTGGTCGGGGTCGTCGCCTACGTCGTCTCGATCGTCAACCGCACCTCGCTCGCCGCCCTCGGGCTCGAGGCGGCCGACCGGTTCGCGATCACCGCGGCGACGTTGTCGCTGCTGGCCGTCGTGCAGCTCGCCGTCTACGGCCTGCTGCAGCTGCCGGTCGGGCTGCTGCTGGACCGCTTCGGCGCGCGAGCCGTGCTCACCGTCGGCATGGTCGTGATGGCGGGTGCGCAGGTGCTGCTCGCCATCGCCCCGGGCGTGGAGATCGCCATCGTCGCGCGTCTGCTCATGGGCGCCGGCGAAGCGGCGATCTTCCCGGGGCTGCTGCGCGTCATCGGCATCCGCTTCCCCCGGCGCCTCGCGCCGGCCGCGGTGCAGATGACCGGGTTGACGGGCCAGTTCGGCCAGATCATCAGCGTGGTGCCCTTCGCGGCGCTCGTCGGGCTGTCGGGCTGGACCTCCGCCTTCCTCTCCCTGGCCGGAGTCACCGCGCTGGCGGCGGTACTGGTGGTGGTCGTCGTCCGCGAGCGTCGACCGGCCGTCACCGAGCACGCCCCCGTGCTGCGCGCCGTTCGCGAGGCGTGGCGCGCGCCGGGAACGCGGCTGGCGTTCTGGGTGCACTTCGTCACGTCGTTCTCGGGCAATGCCTTCGCCATCCTGTGGGGCTTCCCATTCCTCGTCGCCGGGCAGGGGCTGGATGCCGGCACCGCGGGGGCGCTGTTCTCGGTCTACGTGGTGGGGGGCATCGTCTTCGGGCCGCTGGTCGGGGCGGTGTCGGGTCGCTTTCCTCGCGCCCGCACCGCGCTCGTGCTGTCTCTCGTGGCGGTGCAGGCGGCGTCGTGGGCGTCGGTGCTCGCCTTCCCCGACCGCGCGCCGCTCGCCCTGCTCGTCCTGCTCGCCGTCGCCATGTGCGTCGGGGGTCCGGCCTCGATGGTCGCGTTCGACATCGTGCGCGATCACACCGTCCCGGCGCGGCTCAGCACCGCGACGGGCGTGGTCAACGGCGCCGGCTTCCTCTCCAGCATCCTGGTGATCCTGTCGATCGGCGCGGTGCTCACGCTGCAGACGGGGGGTGCGGAGTACTCCCCGGGGGCGTTCCGCCTCGCCGAACTGGTACAGGTGCCGTTCTGGCTGGTCGGTCTCGTGCTCGTGGTGCGCGCGCATCGCGCCGTGCGGGCGTCGATGCCCGCCGAGGAGCGCTGAGAGGCGCGGGCCAGCCGCCGCTGACGGGGGGCCGCCGCCCGGCGGGCGCGACCCCTCGGCAGTATCCCGATCGACGCGGTGCGCCGCCCCGCCGGATCTGCGTGTCAGTTCAGCAGTTCGAGCCCGCTGAAGAAGCCGATCGAGATCGACAGGAGCGCGGCCGCCACCCCGGCGATGAATCCCGCGGCGGCGAGTTCGCGAGCCATCCGCGCGTTCAGGCTCAGGATGCCGAAGACCAGCGACACCCCCGCGAGCACCCACATGCTGATCTGGATCGCCGCCAGGTTGTCGAGGTCGGAGATGGTGCTGGCGGTGACGACGAACAGGTACCACGCGATCACGACGATGCCCGAGAGCAGCGCGATGACCGATGCCACACGCAGGTCGCCCTTCGGCGTCGGCGGCGGGGGCGGTTCGTCGCGCGGGGGGACGTCGACCGCCGGTTCGAGCGAATCGGGGAGATCGTCGTCTGCCATGCCCCGATCCTCCCAGGTCGCGCGCGAGAGCGGGGGTGCATTGTCGGAGGGATGCCGATGTGCACCCCCGCTCCGCCCGCACCCGGCTCTCGTCGGCATAGGCTCCTCCCGATGAGAACCGTCGGAGTCGACCTCGCCGCCGGAGCCCCCGGCACCGCCCTCGCCGAGATCGTCTGGGCCGACGGTTCGGCGGTGCTGACGAGGCTGGAGGTGGGCATCGAGGATGCCGACATCGTGGCATCCGTCGCCCGCGGTGACGCGTGGCTGGGCATCGATTGTCCGCTCGGGTGGCCCGACGCGTTCGTCGATTTCGTGCGGGCGCACCACGCGGACGTCGAGCCGTCGCTCGGCCCGGTCGAGGGGCACGCCGAGTGGCGCCGCCCGCTCGTCTACCGTCACACCGACCACGTGGTGCGCGAGCGTATCGGCCGCTGGCCGTTGAGCGTCTCGACGGATCGCCTGGGCGTCACCGCGCTGCGGGGCGCGGGCCTGCTGCGACGGCTCGCCGAGGTTGGCGTGGGCGTCGACCGCGCCGCCGAGGGGAAGCTCTTCGAGGTCTACCCCGGAGGGGCCCTGAGGCGGTGGGGTCTCGACACGACGGGGTACCGCGTGGATGCCACGCGCCGCGCGACCCTGCTCGACTCCCTGCGGGAGCGCGCGCCCTGGTTCGACGTCGGCGCGTTCGGGCCCCGCGCCCTCGCGAAGGCCGATGCGTTCGATGCGGTGATCGCCGCCCTGGCCACGCGCGCCGGAGCGCTCGGGATGTTCGAGCGCCCGGCATCCGAGGTTCTCCCGATCGCTCGCCGCGAGGGCTGGGTCGTGCTGCCCGAGGGGCCGCTCGAGGCGCTGGTCGCGCCGCACTGACGGCTCGACGCCGAGGGAGAACGGTTCGCGACGGAGGGGGCGACCGCCGTCCGGAGCTGCCCGGCCCGCCGGCGACCGGCGGTGCGCGGCGCGGTCGAGTAAGGGCACCCTAAGATGAGCGGGTGACCAACGCTTTCGACGACGCCACGCGCGCCGCGGTCCTCGCCCACATGAACGACGACCACCCCGCCGACAGCCTGCTCATCGTGCGCGCCTTCGGTCGCGACGACGCCGTCTCCGCGGCCATGACGGGTTTCGACTCCGAGGGCGGGGACTGGGTCGCGACGGACGCGGGCGGGCGGGATGTCGTCGTCCGGGTCCCCCGGCCCGCCGGCGCGATCTCGGAACGCCGGGAGGTGCGTCGCGAGATCGTCGCACTGTACGACGAGGCCTGCGCGCGCCGGGGTGAGACGCCCCGCCCGCACTGACGGGATCTTCAAGTTAGGTCACCCTAACTTTCTTTGTATGATGGCGTCATGACCGCCGTGATCCCTTTCTCCGCCGCCCTCCGGGACCGCTCGAAGAACGCCCACTCGGGAAGCGAGGGCGCGGGATTCATGACGGACCTCATGAACGGTTCGGGCACACGCGACGACTACATCGCCCTCGTCGTCCAGCACTGGTTCATCTACCGGGCGCTGGAGGCGGCGACCGAGCGCATGCGGGTGGACCCCGTCGCAAGCGTGTTCATCAGCGACAAACTCACGCGCCTGCCCGCGCTCGAAGCCGACCTCGACTTCCTGATCGGGGGCGAGTGGCGTCGAAGCGTCGAGGCGCTCCCCACCACCCGGGCGTACGTGGCGCGCATCGAGCGCGTCGCGGCCACCTGGCCCGGCGGTTTCGTCGCGCACCACTACACGCGCTACCTCGGCGATCTGTCGGGCGGGATCCACATCGGCCGGCTCATGCAGCGACGGTTCGGATTCGAGACCAACGGCATCGGGTTCTACCTCTTCGGCGACATCGCCGATCCCGCCGCCTTCAAAGACGTCTACCGCTCGCAGCTCGACGCCGCACCGTGGGACGACGCCGAGAAGGAGCGCGTCATCGACGAGGTGCTGGTGGCCTACCGCTTCAACACGGAGCTGTTCGTCGACCTCGCGCGCGCGAAAGCCGCTCAGGTGGCCTGAGCGTCACCGGGGCGGGGGTGCCGCTCCCTTTCGCGGGGCGCTGCTCCCTTTCGCGGGGCGCTGCTCCGCCTCGCGGGGGTCGCGCGTCTGCCGTTCAGGCGGCCTGAGCATCACTGAGGGGGCTGCTCCGCCTCGCGGGGGTCGCGCGCCTGCCGTTCAGGTGGCCTGAGCGTCACCGGGACGCCTGCTCGCCCCGCGCCGGCGGATCACGAGCACGAGCACGACGGTGACCGCCGCGATGAGGACGACGAGGGCGTACAGGCTCCACGGCACGGCGGGGACCGCGAAGTCGACGACGACCTCATCGACGGAGCCCGCTCCCAGCCCAACGCCCTCCGGCGCGACCCGCACCGAGCCGCTGATCCAGCCGATCGAGAACGCGGGGATGTCACGTGCGATCTCGACGGTCGAGCCGGGAACGACCTCGCTCAGCTGGGCCGGCGGCGTCGAGGTGCCCAGGAGGCCGAGGGTTCCCGTGGTCGATACGGTCTCGGCTCCCGTGACCCTGGTGTTGCCCGTGTTCTCGAGCGCGTAGCGGACGGTCAAGGTTCCGGCTGCGAACGGGTTCCACGTCGGGTGGTACTCCGCGCGCACCTCGCTCACGGCCGCCGCGGGGGCGAGTTCGCCGGCCACGCGCAGGTTGATACGGGTCCCCAAGCGGCGGTCGACGGAGAGCGAGCTCGACGCGTCCGTGGTGGTGAGCGAAGTCACGATGCCCGCGGTGTGGTCGCCCGGGCGGGCGTCGGCGGGGACGCTGACGGTGAACGGGACGTCGGCGCTCTGGCCGGGGGCGAGTTGCAGCCCACCGGTGTCGACGCGGACCCACGTCCCGGCGCCCTGCGACGGGGTGCCGTCGACGAGGACGTCGATCTCGCCGCTGGACGCGGTGAAGGCGTCCGCGGCGTAGACGGCGAGGGGGAGCGGTTCGGTTCCCGTGTTGACCACGATCATCGTGTCGGCGAGCACGGTCCCGGGCTCGACGTCGTAGCTGAAGTTCGCGCGCCCGGCGCCGTTGCCGTTGTCGGCGGTCTGCACCGTCCACGCGACCCCGCCGTCTTCGGCGTGGGCGGAGGGAGGGGCGGCGCTCAGCAGAGCGATGAGGGCGGTGGTCAGGGCGAGGGCGGGGACTCGGCGGGTGAGGGGCACGGCTGGTCTTTCGATTCGGGATGACGGATGGGGCCCCGGCGCGCGCCGGGACCCCATCGAGGTGCGTCTTACTGCAGGGCGGTGATGGTCAGCTTGCTGGCGTAGTCCCCCGCGGTGGTGGTGCCGGGGATGACGAGGGAGAGATCGGCTCCCACCGTCGCGCTGACGGCGGAGGTCGACGAGGCGAGCACGCGGGAGGAGGCGAGACCCGCGCCACCGAGTCGCGTCGACGTCACCTCGGTGCCGCCGGTGACGGCACCCGCCACGACCTTGGGCTTCCACCCCAGGTAACCGGCTGAGAACGAACCGCCGCCGGTCGAGGCGAAGTCGCCGGCCTGCCCGGAGATGCTCCACGTGAAGGGCGAGCTGCCGCCGGTGCGCGTGTCGGTCACGACGATGTTGGTCAGCGAACCGGTGGCGACGAAGTTCTCGCCCTCCTGCACGGCGGTGCCGAGGTTGGCGGGGGAGGTGCCCTCGAAGGCCCACCCGAACGAACCGGAGACCTCGTCCACCCAGGTGGGCACCTCGACGATGACGTCGGATGCCGTCGAGAACGCCAGCGGAGTGGAGGTCTCGAAGGGCGCGTACACCGTGCCGCTTCCGGCGTAGGTGTAGATGCCGAAGTTCCCCGCGGCGAGCTTCTGCGCCTCGGTGGTCGTCAGGGCGAGGTCGACCGAGAAGGTGCCGTCGGCACGGAGTTCGACGGCACCGGCGTTCGCGCCGCCCACGGTCGCCATGCTCGCGGCCGGGAGCGCCCACTTCTGAGTGATGACGGACCGTGCCGAGCTCGCGGCCCCGGCGGACGGCTTCCAGACGTCGGCGAACTTGCCGAACACGACGTAGACGCCGCTGAACTGCCCCGCCAGGGGCGGGCGGACGCCGTTGGTGGCCGTGCCGGCCGGCAGGAACCCGCTGCCCGAGACGGTGACGGTCTGACCCTGCGTGAGGCCGGTCGTCTGCGAGACGGTCACCGTCGGCGCGGTCGTGACGGCGGCCGCGGTGTAGGCGACGGACAGCGCGCTGGCGGGCTTGCGGGCGTCCGCCGCGCCGCCGGAGGAGTACCAGTAGGAGCCCTGTCCGGTCTTGGCCTGGAAGTCCACGAAGGACTGCGGGAACGCCCCGGCGTTGGCGCCGGAGGTGACCTGCGCCACCCCGTCGGCGGGCGTGGTGATGGTGCGCCCGAGGTAGTCGGGGGTGACCGTGAACCCGGTCGGGGTGACGTCCACTCCGGTGAGGGTGGCGACGACGACGTCCTCGACGGGGGTGAGGGTCTCGAACTTGTCCGGGTCGTCCATCGAAGTCCCGTAGCCGCCGAGGGTGGCCGTCACCGTTCCGGTCCCGTCCGCGGCGACCGTGAGCGTGGGGTCGGTGATCCAGGAGCGGGTCATCCCGGAGTAGAAGGCCGAGGTGAAGGTCCCGGTCCACTGGATGCGGCGGTGTTCGCCGAGACATCGACGGTGCCGGTCCCGCCCGAGATCTCGACGATGTGACCGGAGTTCAGGCCGTTGCCGGTCGTGATCGTCGTGCCGGCGGCGTCGGTGCGCAGTCCCGCGAAGGTCGCGGCGGCGTAGCTGCCGTCGGACTGGCGCTTCAAGATCTTGGTGTCGCCCTCGCTCTGCTTCCAGTTGGCCGAGGTGACGCGGTCCGCGGACGAGGTCGCGGTGACCACTCCCGCCGACAGCAGGTTGACCGTGCCCGGGGCGAAGGCGGCCGCGTTCGCCTCGGCGTTGATGCCCCAGCGGAAGACGGCGTCGTCGATGGATGTCTCTGCGGCGTGCGCGGGCGCGGCGACGAGCGCACCCCCGAGGGTGAGTGCGGCGGCGGTGAGGCTTGCCGCCGCGACCACCCCGAAGCGCGTGCGCGGCGTGGATGAGGAGTCCACGTTCATTCCCTTCTCCGCCTCCGTGATTCTCGACGGCAGGCGTCGACCGCACCCGATGGCGGGTGCAGGAAGGCAGGTTAGGCTTACCTAAGCACGATTCGGAAACTCCGGCAACGTTAAGGGTAGGCTTGCCTAACTTGGAGGTTCCCTCATGACTCGTCGCGTCCCCCGTCCCCTCGCTGCGGCCGCCCTCGTCGCCGTCCTCGCGTGGGGGCTGACCGCCTGCAGCGGCGCCCTGTCGCCCGTCGGAGACGGGGCTGCGACCCCTCCGCTGGCGGAGGTCAGCCCGGTGGATGACCCGCTCGCCTGGGAGGGTCCGTCCACGGCCGTCGCCGCCTCCGCGGCGATCGACCCGATCATCGACGGAGCGCAGGCGCTGCCGGTGACGCTCACCGATTCGCAGGGCACCGAGGTCACCGTCACCGACGCGACCCGCATCCTCACGCTGGACATCTACGGGTCCCTCTCGCGGATCGTGTTCGAGCTCGGTCTCGGCGACGCCGTCGTCGCGCGCGACACCTCGAGCGGTTTCCCCGAGGCCGCCGCGCTCCCCGTGGTCACCGAGAACGGCCACGACCTCAACGCCGAGGCGATCCTCGAGGCGGCACCCACCGTCATCCTGACCGACACCAGCCTCGGCCCCTGGGACACCGTGTTGCAGATGAGGGATGCCGGCATCCCCGTCGTCGTGGTGGACTCCCACCGTTCGCTGGAGTCGGTGGGATCGCTGATCGAGCAGGTCGGAACGGCCCTCGGCGTCCCCGAGCGGGCGGCGGCGCTGGCCGCGCGGAGCACGGATGCCGTGGCCGCGAAGCTCACGCAGATCGCCGCCGTCGCGCCCGTCGACCCCGCGCAGAAGCTGCGGATGATGTTCCTCTACGTGCGCGGTCAGTCCGGCGTCTACTACCTGTTCGGTGAGGAGTCCGGGGCGGACAGCCTCATCGAGGCACTCGGCGGCATCGACGTCGCCGGCGAGATCGGGTGGAAGGGGATGCGTCCCGTCACCGACGAGGCGCTCGTCGACGCCAACCCGGATCTGCTGATCATGATGACCAAGGGCCTCGAATCCGTCGGGGGAGTGGACGGCCTGGTCGAGCACCTCCCCGCCATCGCGCAGACCGACGCCGGGCGCCACCGCCGCATCGTCGACATGTCCGACACCACGGTGCTGAGCTTCGGCCCCGCGTCCGCCGAGGTGCTCGACGCGCTCGCCGTGGCCGTGTACGCCCCCGAGGCCTCCGGGTGAGCGCCATCGCCACCCGGGTCGAATCGGAACGGCTCATCGTCCCCCCTCGACGTCGCAGCTCCCGCGGCCCCCTGGTGTTCGTCGGGCTCGGTCTCTCCCTCGTGGCGCTGATGGTCGTGTCGGCCGGCAGCGGACAACTCCCGATTCCGCCCGCGGAGGTGCTCGGCGCCGTCTCCCGTGCGTGGAACGCCGGCGTCTCCTCCCTCGGTCTGGGCGCGCTCGCCGCCCCGGAGGGCGCCACCATGGGCCACGTGAACGCCGAGGCCACGCTGTGGCTCATCCGCGCCCCCCGCTTGCTGATGGCAGTCCTCGTCGGGGCCGCCCTCGCCGCCGCCGGCGTGGTCATGCAGGGCGTGTTCCGCAACCCGCTCGCCGAGCCCGGTGTCATCGGCATCTCGTCCGGCGCGGCCGTCGGGGCATCGGCATCCATCGTCTTCGGCCTCACGTTCCTCGGACCGCTCACGCTCCCCGCCCTCGCCTTCGTCGGCGGGCTCCTGGCCATCGCCGTCGTCTACGCCGCCGCGCGGGCCGACGGTCGCACCGAGGTGGTCACCCTCGTGCTCACCGGCATCGCCGTCAACGCCGTCGGGGGCGCGGCGATCGCGCTCTTCACCTACCTCGGGTCCACGCAGCAGCGCGAGCAGATCGTGTTCTGGCAGCTGGGGTCGCTCAACGGCACCCGCTGGGACGACCTCGCCATCGTCGCCCCGCTCACCGCGGTGGGCGTCGCCGCCTGCGTGCTCATGGCTGCCGACCTCGACCTGCTGGCGCTGGGGGAGCGTCAAGCGGAGCATCTCGGGGTGCGGGTGGAGAGGCTTCGGGTCGCCGCCATCGTCGTCATCGCGCTGCTCACCTGTGCGGCGGTGGCCTTCTGCGGGATCATCGGCTTCGTCGGGCTGGTGGTGCCCCACCTCATGCGCATGGTGCTCGGCCCCGGCCATCGTCTGCTCCTCCCCGCCAGCGCGCTCGGCGGTGCGGTCCTCCTCCTGGCGGCCGACCTCGTGGCCCGGACGGCGGTCCCCGGCAGCGAGCTGCCGATCGGCATGCTCACCGCCCTCATCGGCGGTCCCTTCTTCTTCTGGCTGCTCCGACGCACGCGCCGACGCTCGGGAGGGTGGGGATGACCCCGGTCCTTCGCGCCCGCGGCCTGAACGTCGACATCGGCGGCCGCCGTGTCCTGGATGCCGTCGACCTCGATCTCCGCGCCGGCGAACTGCTCGTGCTGGTCGGGCCGAACGGGGCCGGCAAGTCGACGCTGCTGTCCGTCCTCACCGGTGATCGCCTCCCCACCTCGGGGAGCGTCGAGATGGACGGCTCGCCCCTGTCCTCGTGGCCGGTGGCCGATCGCGCGCGGCGGCGGTCCGTGCTGACGCAGAGCAACGAGGTCTCGTTCCCGTTCCGGGTGGAGGACGTCGTGCGCATGGGGCGGGCGCCCTGGCGGCGTCGGCCCGAAGCCGAGCGCGATGGCGAGATCGTGTCCGAGGCGATGACCGCGGGCGAGGTCGCCCCCTTCCACGAGCGGCCGGTGACGGCCCTGTCGGGCGGCGAGAGGGCGCGCGTCGCCTTCGCCCGCGCCCGCGCGCAGCAGGGGCGGATCGAGCTCCTCGACGAGCCCACCGCGAGCCTCGACATCCGCCATCAGCATCGCGTCCTCGCGCGCACCCGCGACCGGGTGCGTCAGGGTGGGGCGGCCGTCGTGGTGCTCCACGACCTCAACCTCGCCGCCGCCTACGCCGACCGCATCGCGCTGCTCGAGCGCGGGCGCCTCGCCGCGGTCGGCCCTCCTGCCGCGGTGCTCGACCCCGCCGTGCTGACGCGGGTGTACCGGCATCCGATCGACCTTCTGACCGGCGCCGACGGCAGCCTGTGGGTGGTCGCGGGGACCGACGCGACCGACGACCTCGAAGACGGAGACCTCACCGCATGAACCGACTCAGCCGCTCTGCTCTCGCCGCCGCCGTGACGGCGGGTCTCGCCGTCTCGGCGCTCATGGGCGCGGCGGCCCCCGCGTGGGCCGCGGGCAGCGTCTCGGTGTCGGGGATCGACGGCGGCGCCGTGGTGTCGTCGGATCACGTCACCGACGTCACCGTGGCGGGAACGGGGTTCCAGTCCATCCCGAACGGCTTCGGCGGGATCTACGTGCTATTCGGCTGGGTCGACGACGCGGCCGGCGGCTCCTGGCGGCCGAGCGCGGGCGGCGTCGTCGGCGAGGACTACCGCTACGTCCCCGATGCGGAGTCGGCGGACAACAACGGATACCAGCGCTTCCTCGCCTTCCCGGGCAGCCAGACCGAGAGCTCGGCCAACGGAGTCGTCGCCGCGGACGGGTCGTGGTCGGTGTCGATGGTGGTCCCGGGTGCCACCTTCGAGAGTCAGGATCGCGACGGCAACGTGACCACCGTCGACTGCCGGCGGGTGACCTGCGGGGTCATCACCATCGGCGCGCACGGCGTGAAGAACGCGAACAACGAGTCGTTCACGCCCCTGTCGTTCCGATCCGCCGCCGCGCCCGCCGCGCCCGCGGAGCAGGCCGCCGCCCCGGCCGCGGCTACCGGGGGAGCTCGCGTCGGGGTCGAAGCCGCCGCGGTCCGCGCGGGATCCTCGATCGTCTTCACCGGCCAGGGCTTCACCCCCGGGGAACAGGTCGTCGCTGCGCTCGACGGCGGGCTGACCGCGGTCGGCCCCCTGACCGCGGGGGCCCAGGGCGAGGTCGCCGCCGCTCTGCCCGTGCCGCGCGACATCCGCGACGGCACCCACCTCCTCACCCTCCGCGGCGCCGGGTCGGGCGGGGTCGCCGAGTCCGAGGTGACCGTGACGGGTGGGGTGGTGACCGACCCCGCCGCGAGCATCGCCCTCGTCGCTCCGGTCTGGGCGATCGTGCTGATGCTCGGCTGCATCGCTTTGTCGCTCGTGCTCGTGGTCGCCAGCATCGTCACCGCGATCGCCCGCGCCCGTGCGCGTCGACGGGCCCGCCGCGCGGGCGGGGAGCGGAGTGCGGGGGACGGGTCGGCGTCCGCCGTCGGCGGGGGCGGGCCGGCCTCCGGCGCTGACGGGGGTGTGCCGGCCCCCGGCACCGTCGGCCTGGGCGGGCCGGCCTCCGGCGCTGACGCGGGTGTGTCGACCCTCGGCGCTGACGCGAGCCGGCCTTCCTCCGGCGCCGTCGGCGAGCCTGTGCCGGGAGCCACCGCGGACGAGCCCGCGCCGGACCGGACCGCCCCCGTGGGGATCGCGCGATGAGCGCCCGCCGCCTTCGAGGCGCCGTCGCGCTGGTCGCCCTCGCGCTCGCGGCGGGTGTCGCCGCACCGGCTGCCGCCGCGTCGGGACCCGGGGACATCGTCGTCACGGTGCCCGGACCGACGACCGCGCCGACCCCCGACGGATCGATCACCGACGCGGAGCTGCGGTGGGGGCTGAATGCCGAATCGGGTGCCGGTGCCTTCGCGGGCGGATGCAACTTCCTCAGCGCGGGCCTGGCCGGCGACGCCGGCGGCGCACGCGTGTGGCGCGAGAGCGACGCGCTGTACCGCTCGCGCGACGGTTCCGTGCGGGTCGAGAAGCCCACCTCCACCGGCGAGTGGGTGGAGTCGACCTGGGCGACGAAGTGCTTGGACCCGCGCGGGGTGGCGGTGTCGGCGTCGTCGACGGCCAGCACCAGCGGCAATCAGGTGGTGATGCAGGGGGGAACCGGCTCGCTCGCGAACGGTGGGGTCAGCATTCGCTGGTCGGGGTCGTTCACCGTCGCCTTTTACGGCGGGATGACGTACTGGAGCGTCACAGATCCCGTGCTGACCCTCGACGCGTCCGGGAGCGGTCGACTGACCGGGTTGGCGAGCGGCTTCGGCACCTCGATGGATGACATGACGAAGTGGCAGGCGCTGCCCCCGCGTACCGTCACCCTGGCCGACATCCGCGGCGCCGACGTCGCGGCCGGCGCGGGCTTCTCGGTGACTCCGCAGTACCTGGGGGTCTCGACGGTCGGGGGCGGACAGGTCGCCCGGTCCGCCGCGAACGAGGCGCACTGGGGGTCGTTCCCGCAGTCGTTCGTCGACTTCCACGGCCTCACGGGACAGCAGGGGTACTGGTTGACCACCGGGGGTATCCGCGACGCCGCGAAGCCCGCCAGTCCCTTGACCGTGAGCTACGACGCCGCGGCGCCCGTGGCCCCACCCACGGGCGGCGGGACCGCTGCCACCGCGATGGGCGCGACGCCCGTCAACCCCGTGCGCCGTGCCCCGGCCGTGATCCCCGCCGACAGTCCCGCGCTTCAGCTGGTGGCGGCGAACACGCCCCTGACGTTGCAGCCCGCGCCGCTGGATCTGATCCCCCGTGCACCCGCGGCGTCCTCGCCGGTGCTTCTGCCGCTGCTCATCGCGGCCACCGCGCTCAGCGCCGCCATCGTCGCGGTCCTGAGCATGATGGGGGCACTGCCGTGGTCGCGCCCGCGCGGCGTGGGGGCGTGAGGGCCGGGCATCAGCTCACACCGATCAGCGCACCCGCTATAGCGAGCTTGTATATCGCCGCACCCGCGGCGAGCGTGCTGATGCCGAGGGCGGAGGCGACCGAAGCCATGGTCAGGGCCGGCTTCGCCGGCCCATTTACGCAAAGGATAAGGCCGTAGCCTTTGCTAAGCGCTCTCCGGTTCTGCCCTTCCGGCCGGTCGGAGGGCCCGTCACTCGACCGACAGGCTCGCGATCAGCCCCTCGACGCGACCCTTGATCTCGTCGCGGATGCGGCGCACGGCGTCGAGACCTTGACCGGCGGGGTCGTCGAGCTCCCAGTCCTCGTACCGCTTGCCCGGGAAGATCGGACACGCGTCGCCGCACCCCATCGTGATGACCACGTCGGACGTCTTCACCGCGTCGACCGTGAGCACCTTCGGCTGGTTCGCTGAGATGTCGATGCCCTCTTCGGCCATCGCGTCGATCGCGGTGGGGTTGATGGCGTCCTTCGGTGCGGAGCCGGCGGAGAGCACGTCGATGCGGTCGCCGGCGAGTTGCTGCAGGTAGCCGGCGGCCATCTGCGACCGTCCGGCGTTGTGGACGCAGACGAAGAGAACGGTGGGGCGGGTCATGATCTCGCTATCTTCCTCGGTCGAGGTGAACGGTTGGTGGCGGGCGGGGCGAAAGGTCATGTGCGCCCGTTCATCGAGCTGCGCCGTTCGATCAGCACGGTGTCGCGCCACTGCCCGGCCCACGGGCCCACGAGCGAGCGCGCGATCCGTTCGCGTCGGCCCACCTCGCGGAAGCCGAGGGCTTCGTGCAGGCGAAGGGATGCCGTGTTCTCGGGGAACACGCTGGACTGGATCGTCCAGACCCCGCTCATCTCCGACATGGCGATGAAGGCCCGCAAGAGGGCGGTGCCGACCCCGTGTCCCTGTGCGCGGGACGAGACGTAGAGCGAGTGCTCGACGACGCCGCGGTAGGCGGGGCGTGTCGAGACGGGTGAGGCCGCCACCCACCCGACGACGGCGTGCGCGTCGTCGACGGCGACCAGTCGGCCGAACCGGGTCTTCGAGCGGTCGAACGCGTCCCAGGTCGGCGTCTCCGTCTCGAAGGTCGCGTTGCCGCCGTCGATGCCCTCGCGGTAGATGTCCTCCACCGCGGCCCAGTCCGCTCGTTCGAGCGCGCGCACGAGCGTCATCCGACGCGCCCGGCGGGCCCCGCGCCGATGACGACCACGGGGAGGGTCGCGAGGCGATCCGATGTGCGTGCTCGGGGAGTGAGGGTGAGCGTCGACACGGAGCCTCCTTCTGCATCGATGATCGTCGATGCCTCATGGTGCCCGCATCTATCGATGGATGTCAATATCGACTACCTTCGATGCATGACGACGCTCCCGGTCCTCGACGCTCCCGCGTGCTGTGCGACGCCCCCGGCGTCCGTGCTCACCGCGAAAGCCGCCGAGAGTCTTGCCGCGACACTCAAGGCGCTGAGCGACCCGACCCGGTTGCGCCTGCTGTCGATCGTCGCGGGTTCCGAGGGGCAGGAGGCCTGCGTCTGCGACCTCACCGACCCGGTCGGGCTCTCGCAGCCCACGGTGTCGCACCACCTCAAGGTGCTTACCGAGGCGGGGTTCCTCACGCGCTCGAAGCGCGGAACATGGGCCTACTACCGCCTCGTCCCCGGTGCTCTGGATGCCGTGGCCGGGGCGCTGCGCTCGGGTCTCTGAGTCGACCGGCGCCCGCCCTGCCGCTGCTCACAGCGCCGCGAGCAGATCCTTCATGGTGCTGATCTCGGCCGTCTGACCGTCGACGATCGAGACAGCCAGGTCGACGACCTGGCTGTCGTCTCCGTCGTCGATCTCGTCCTGCGCCATGTCGACGGCGCCCTCGTGGTGCTCGATCATCTGCTCGAGGTACAGGCGGGCGGCGTCGCCGCCGTCGGCATCCGCGAGCGCCTGCATGTCGGACTCCGACATCATCCCGCCGTGATCCATGCCGCTCATGCCCTCGCTCATCGACACGCCCCAGTCCGAGAGCCACCCTTTCATCGTCTCGATCTCGGGGCCCTGGGCGGTCTTGATCTGCTCGGCGAGGGCGGTGACCTCATCGTCGACACCCGTCTTGGCGAGCAGGGTGTCCGACATCTCGATGGCCTGCTCGTGGTGCGGAATCATCATCGTGAGGAAGAGGATGTCGGTCTCCGACGCCTCGGTGGCCGTCGTGGTCGCGGTCGTCATCGGCGCGGAGCCGTGGTCCATGCCGGGCATGGAACCGGATCTGCTCGTGCCGGCGCATCCCGCGAGGGCGAGCACGGCGGCCAGGGGAAGAGCGGCCGCGGTCGCGAATCGGATCTTCATGTGGTTGCTCCTTCGTCGTTCACCCGTGTGCGGGTGGAGGGGGATCGCGGAGGGTCTCGGTACCGAGCGCGCGTGGCGAGGGCCGCACCGACGAGCGGGTCGCGCCCGGGTCCTCCTCACCTGCTGACTCGGCGAGCGTATACCCCATGGGGGTATCAAGGGGCCGTCTTGCGGCGGAAGATCTGCGCGGTGTGCGGGTTCGGCAGGGATCGTCGAGGCGCCGCCGCGGCCCGCGAGCCCTCTTGCCACGCCACCCGATCCCCGCTAACGTGCAACCAAATGGTTGAACAACAGAGCGACGCCGACATCGACCGGGTGTTCCACGCCCTCGCCGATGCCACGCGGCGCGACATCGTGCGGCGCACGCTGGTCTCCGAGCAGTCGGTGACGCAGCTCGCGGCGGCCTACGCGATGTCGTTCGCGGCGGTGTCGAAACACATCGCCGTGCTCGTCGAGGCGCGGCTCGTCACCAAACGCGCGGAGGGGAGGGTGCGACTCGTGCAAGCCGACCCGACCGCGATCGCCCGCGCGCAGAAGCTGCTCCGCTCGTACGAAGACCTCTGGCGCGGGCGCGTCGACCGACTCGATGCGCTGCTGTCCGAAGAACCGGATGCCACGGCATCCCCCGCCCGTTCCGTCCCTGCCCCGTCGGCGGCGGCACCGGAGACCCCGGCATCCACCACGGCCCCTCCCACGAAGTCACCGGATGCCGCGGCATCCACCCCGCCGACCGAACCGATCCCGCACCGACCCATCCCGCACCGACCCACCGCGCACCGACCCACCGAGAACTGACCGACGAAGGAGCCCGTCATGCCCGTCACATCCGTCGAAAGCGACGCCGAAGCCCTCACCATGACCCTGGTCGCCGACTTCCCCGTCGGTCCGGAGCGCCTGTGGGCCGTGTTCACCGACCCACGTCAGCTCGAGCGCTTCTGGGGTCCTCCCGGCTGGCCGTCCACCTTCGACGTGTTCGACTTCACCGTCGGCGGGCACGCGAAGTACCACATGACCTCGCCGCAGGGGGAGCGCGCGGGCGGGGCGTGGGAGTTCACCGCGATCGACGAGCCCCGCGGGTTCGAGGTCATCGACTCCTTCGCCGACGAAGCCGGAGAACCCATCGAGGGGATGCCGTCGATGCGCATGGTCTTCGCTTTCGAGGCCACGCCCGAGGGCTCCCGCATGGTCAACGTCAGCCACTTCGCCTCGGCCGACGCTCTCGAGCAGGTCGTCGCGATGGGCGCCGTCGAGGGCTCCACGCTCGCGATGAACCAGCTCGACACCGTGTTGCGGGGCCTCCGCGAGTTCGCGCAGGGCAAGGGGACGCAGCTCGAGGTCCTGAGCGACCAGCACGTGCGCATCACCCGCCTCATCGACGGCCCGCGTGAGCTGGTGTGGCGCGCCCACGTCGAGCCCGAGCTGATGCGCCAGTGGATGCTCGGCCCCGACGGGTGGCGCATGACCGTCAGCGAGGTCGACGTCTCGGTGGGTGGCCGCTACCGCATCGCCTGGGAGCCCGAGGCGGGCACCGAGGGCGAGGGCTTCGGCTTCGACGGCGAGACCCTGCTCATCGACGAGCCGCGCCGCATCGTGCAGACCGAGCACATGACCGGCACTGACTACCCCTCGACGACGAACGACCTGTCGCTGTACGAGGAGGACGGGGCGACCCTGGTGACGCTGCTCATCGAGTATCCGGATGCCGCGACCCGCGACATGGTCCTGGCCACCGGCATGGTCGACGGCATGGAGAAGAGCTTCGAGCGTCTGGAGCGCGTCGTCCTGGCCTGAGCGGGGGATGCCGCGGCCTCGGGGCCGCGGCATCCCGCTCTCGAACGGGCCCATGCCGAAGCTCGCAGTTGCGCGCGATGCTCGCAGACCCGGCGGGGAGATCTGCGAGCATCGCGCCGTTCTGCGAGCTCCGGCGTGAGCGTCAGCTCGTGATGTACCCGTTCGGGTTCAGCACGTACTTGCGCGGTGCGCCCTTGTCGAAGTCGGCGTAGCCCTGCGGGGCGTCGTCGAGGCTGATGGGGGTGGCGTCGACCGCCTTCGCGATCTGCACCTTGTCGTGCAGGATCGCCATCATCAGCTGCCGGTTGTATTTCATCACCGGGCACTGACCGGTCGTGAACGACAGCGACTTCGCCCAGCCGAGACCGAGTCGCAGCGACAGCGACCCGACCTTCGCGGCTTCGTCGACGCCGCCGGGGTCCCCCGTGACGTACAGACCCGGGATGCCGACCCCGCCGCCCGCCGCGGTCACCGTGAACAGCGAGTTGAGGACGGTCGCCGGGGCTTCGTGGCCCGCATCGGCCCCGTGACCGCGTGCCTCGAAACCGACCGCGTCGACCGCGGCATCCACTTCGGGGACGCCGAGGATCTGCTCGATCTGCTCTCCCGGGTCGCCCTTCGACACGTCGACGCTCTCGAACCCGAGCGAGCGCACCTGCGCCAGGCGCTCCGGATTGAGGTCGCCGACGAGCACCGCGGCCGCACCCAGCAGCTGCGCGCCGACGGCTGCGGCGATGCCCACGGGTCCTGCCCCGGCGATGTACACCGTCGATCCGGGACGGACGCCCGCGGTGTACGCGCCGTGGAAGCCCGTGGGGAAGATGTCGGACAGCATCGTGAGGTCGAGGATCTTCTCGAGCGCCTGCTCGCGGTCGGGGAAGACCAGCAGGTTCCAGTCCGCGTAGGGCACGAGCACGTACTCGGCCTGACCACCGACCCAGCCGCCCATGTCGACGTACCCGTAGGCGCTGCCGGGGCGGTCGGGGTTCACGTTCAGGCAGATGCCGGTCTTGCCCTCCTTGCAGTTGCGACAGCGGCCGCACGCGATGTTGAAGGGGACCGAGACGATGTCGCCGACCTTGACGAACTCGACGTCGGGTCCGACCTCGACGACCTCGCCGGTGATCTCGTGACCCAGCACGAGACCCGCGGGGGCGGTGGTGCGTCCGCGCACCATGTGCTGGTCGGAGCCGCAGATGTTCGTGGAGACGGTGCGCAGGATCGCGCCGTGGGGGACCTTTCGGCCCACGTTCGCCGGGTTCACACCCGGCCCGTCCTTCAGCTCGAACTCGGGATAGTCGATGTCGATGACCTCGACGACTCCGGGCTCCTTGTACGCGACTGCTCTGTTTCCTGACATCTTCGTCCTCTCCAGCCGGTCGCCCGACCGATCGTGTCGTGCAGGCGGGATCCGAGGATCCCCGGCCGCGCGGCATCCGGTGGGGTGTGCCGGCGCGGCGTATGCCTTCACACAACGCCGAGGCCGGGCGTCGGACAAGACGGGTGCGGCTTCCGGCGGCGAGGCGTAGGGTTCAGGCCCGGAGTGTCAGGCTCCGGGGGCCGCCCGCCGCACGAGTTCGCGGATCGTCTTCTCGACCTCGGGCGTGACCTCGACCACCGCGTACGACACCGGCCACATCGGGCCGTCATCGAGCTGCGCCGTGTCATCGAAGCTCACCGTGCCGTAGCGGGTCTTGAACTTGGATGCCGGCTGGTAGAACACGACGACCTTGCCGTCTTTCGCGTAGGCCGGGAAGCCGTAGAACGTCTTCGGCGTCAGATGCGGAGCCTCGGCGAGCACGATGACGTGCAGCCGCTCCGCGACCGCGCGGTCGACGCCGTCGAGCTTGTCGATGGCCTCGACGCAGGCCTCGTTCTCCTTCTGGAGCTTCGCCGCGCCCTTCAGACCCTTCATGGCCTTGAGTTCTTCGGCGCGCTGTTTCATCGCCGCGCGCTCCTCATCGGTGAATCCCGCTCCACCTGCCGCCATGGCATCCGTCCTCTCGTCTCTCCGCAGGGTAGCGCCGGTCGCGGCGGGAGGGGAGGGCACCGTCAGCGATGCGTGGGTGTTCGTCGCGGCGAGGCGCCGTCGGCTGGGGTCGCGGCGCCTGGGGTCGCGGTGGCGTTGTGCGCAGTGTCAGTGATTCGCGCGGGGTCAGCTGGTTCGGGGCGGTTGGGGCTGAGGTGGTGCGGATTGCTGAGGTCGCGGCGCCTGGGGTCGCGGTGGCGTTGTGCGCGGTGTCAGTGCTTCGCGCGGGGTCGGCTGGTTCGGGGCGGTTCGGGCTGAGGTTGTGCGGATCGCTGAGGTTGCGCGTGTTGGGTCGGGCGGAGTTGTGCGCAGTGTCAGTGATTCGCGCTGGGTCAGCTGGTTCGGGGCGGTTCGGGCTGAGGTGGTGCGGATCGCTGAGGTTGCGCGTGTTGGGTCGGGCGGAGTTGTGCGCAGTGTCAGTGATTCGCGCTGGGTCAGCTGCTGCGGGGCTGTTCGGGCTGAGGGTGTGCGGATCGCTGAGGTCGTGGCGCGTGGGGCGCGGCGGCGTTGTGCGCGGTGTCAGTGATTCGCGCGGGGTCAGCTGGTTCGGGGCGGTTCGGGCTGAGGTGGTGCGGATCGCTGAGGTTGCTCACGGCGAGCCCGTCCGCCATGGCGGGCGCCGCGGGCACGCCACGCCACGCCACGCCCCACACCCCCCACGCCACGGCCCAGGCGACGGCTTCTCAGGCCTGCCGCAGCCCCTCTTCGAGCGCTACCCAGGCGAGCATCGCGCACTTCACGCGGGCGGTGTACTTCGACACCCCCGACAGGGCGGCGGCGTCGCCGAAGGTCTCCTCGTCGAGCGGGATCTTGCCGCGTGAGCGCAGCGCCTCGCGGAACTGCGCGATCAGGGCGTCGGCGTCGGCGGTCGGCATCCCGTTGTCTCCGCCGTCCTCCTGCAGCAGGGCGACGAGCATGGATGCCGACGACTGCGAGATCGAGCACCCCGCGCCCTCCCAGGTGACGGATGCCACGCGGTCGCCCTCGTCGGACAGCTCGACGCGCAATGTGATCTCGTCGCCGCAGATCGGGTTGCGCTGGTGCACGGTGGCGCTGCGGGCGCCGGGCTCGGTCAGGCCGAAGCCGCGGCGGTTCTTCGCGTGGTCGAGGATGAGCTCCTGGTACAGGGATTCGAGCCCGCTCATGCGCGTGCTCCCGTCGAGTTGGCGCCGACCCCGAAGAATCCGCGAACGCCCGAGACGGCGTCGAGGAACGTGTCGATCTCCTCTTCGGTCGTGTGGATGGCGGCGCTGGCGCGCACAGATGCGGTCAGGCCGTAGCGGCGGTGCAGCGGCTGTGCGCAGTGGTGTCCGACGCGGACGGCGACGCCCCGGCTGTCGAGGAACTGGCCCACGTCGTGCGCGTGCACCCCGTCGACCGCGAAGGCCTGCAGGGCGATGCGCTCGGCGGCATCCGTGTCTCCGAGCAGGCGGATGCCGTCGATCGAGCGGAGTCCGTCGCGCAGGCGGCGCTCCAGCACCGCCTCGTGCGCGCGGGCGGCGGGCAGGTCGTGCGCGCTCAGCCAGCGGACGGCGGCGGCCAGGCCGACCGCTTGCGACACCGGCTGCGTGCCCGCCTCGAAGCGCTGCGGGGGCGGGAGGTATTCGGCCCTGTCGAGGGTGACCGTGGTGATCATCGATCCGCCGGTGGTGAACGGCGGGAGCCCCTCGAGCACCTCGTCGCGTCCCCAGAGCGCGCCGATGCCGTAGGGGCCGTGGATCTTGTGACCCGAGAACACGGCGAGGTCGACCCCGGATGCCGGCAGGTCGAGCGCCAGATGGGGAGCCGACTGGCACGCGTCGAGCACCGTCAGTGCGCCGACGGCCCGGGACAGGGTCACGAGCTTGGCGACGGGGTTCACGATGCCGAGCACGTTCGAGACGTGCGGGAACGCGACCACCTTCGTGCGTTCGCCGATGAGATCGGCCGCGGCGTGCAGATCGAGCATGCCGTCGTCGAGCACCGGGATGTGGCGCAGGCGCGCGCCCGTGCGGGCGGCGAGCTCCTGCCAGGGGATGAGGTTGGCGTGGTGCTCGGCCTCGGTGACGACGATCTCGTCGCCCTCGCGCAGGCGCCCGGCGTAGCCGAGGGAACCGGCGACGAGATTCAGGCCGGCGGTGGCGCCCGAGGTCCACACGAGCTGCTCGGGTTCGGCGCCGACGAACTCGGCGACCGTGACGCGGGCGTCTTCGAACAGCTCGGTCGCCTCGGCGGCGAGCGTGTGCGCGCCGCGGTGCACGGCCGAATTCGCGTGTTCGAGGAAGTCGCGTTCGGCGTCGAGCACGGCGCGCGGCTTCTGGCTCGTCGCGCCGGAGTCGAGATAGACGAGCGGGTGGCCGTCGATCTCGGTCTCGAGGATCGGGAAGTCGGCGCGCGCGGCGTCGACGTCGAAGGGGAGAGTCACCGTTCCAGGCTACGGCGCGCCCGGCCGGTACGGGTCCGGTCGGGCGCCGGGGCGAGCACCGGACCCGGCGCTCAGGGCTCGTGAGTGTCGCCCGCGCCGACGACGAGGACGTCCGGGACCGATGACGATCAGACGGCGGCGAGCAGTCGCGCCGGCACCGTCGAGGCCGCGGCGTGAGCGAGGTCGTGGGGAACGCCCGCGGCCGTCGCCACCTCGATCGCGCGCTCCATCGTCAGGGTGGAGCCCGCGAGGGTGTCGGTGCCCGCGAGGACGGGGCGTCCGTCGTGCACCTCGACCCCGAGACCGCCGAGGCGGTACGCGCCGTCGCCCAATCCCGTCGCCGACATCGCGTCCGTCACGAGCGCGACGCGGCCCGTGGCAGCGGCGAACAGCGTACGGATGACGACGGGGTGCACGTGGACGCCGTCGGCGATCACCTCCAGCACGACGTGGTCGCGTGCCAGCGCGGCACCGACCGGGCCGGGAGCGCGGTGGCCGAGACCCGGCATCGCGTTGAACGCATGCGTGAGCAGCCGCGCACCCCGGTCGAACGCCGCGGCGGCGGTGTCATGGTCGGCCTGCGTGTGTCCCACCGCGACGATGACTCCGGCCGACACGAGGGTGTCGATGGCATCGGTCGCCCCGGGGAGTTCGGGCGCGATCGTGATCTGACGGAGGGTGCCGTCAGCCGCCGACAACAGACGATCGATCGCCTCCGCAGTGGGGGCGACGAGGGCGTGCGGATCGTGCGCGCCCCGGCGCGAGTCGGCGAGGAACGGCCCCTCCAGGTGCACTCCCGCGACTCCCGGGAGCGAGGGGATCACCTCCCGGAGCTCGCGCAGACGCTTCTCGAGGCGATCGATCGGCGCGCTCACCAGGCTGAGCAGCAGGGTCGACGTCCCGTGGGCGCGGTGGAACGCGACCGCGGCCTCGACGCCCTCGAGGTCGGCGTCGTCGAACGCGTGCCCGAGCGCGCCGTGGCAGTGCAGGTCGACGACCTCGAACGCGGCGGGACGTGCCGGGGTGTTCATGGGTGGTGCTCCTCGGTGGGCCATCGGTGCGTGCGCCGGGGTCAGCCGGAGACGACGCCCTTGCGCAGGAGGGCGTTGGCGTAGATCCGCGTCTCGCCCGTGCGCACGATCAGGTAGGCGGCGCGGGCGACGTCGTAGTAGGCGAAGCGTTCGACGAAGCGCGTGCCCTCCGCGCCCACGGCGGCGGCCTCGATGAGCTCTCGCTGCACGTCGAGGACGGTGCCGTCGGCTGATCGCATGAGGTCGAGAGCCGGCGCGTCGTCGGCGGGGATGACACTGCGGATCGCGGCGAGCACCTCGGGCGATGTGGTGCCCGGCAGATCGATGACCCGCGCGCCGACGGCGAAGGCGGGGAAGTGGGCGTCGGCGACGACGACCGCGTCGGAGTGGCCCATCCGGTCGAGATGCAACAGCATCTCGCCGGTCAGCAGGGGATGGATACCGGACAGCATGGGCGGCCTTCCTGGTCGTCGAGGGGTCAGGGGATCAGTCGTGCGCGGGTGAGATCGTCCCAGAACTGCGCGGGAACCTCCGCCCGCCAGGAGTCGGCATTCTGCGCGAGCTGTGCGGGGCGGCTCCCGCCGATCACCACCGTCGTGACGAGCGGTTCGCGCGCGACGAAGGCGAGGGCTGCGACGGGAAGCGGTACTCCGTGCGCCCGACAGACCTCGAGGATCCGTTCGAGCCGGGTCCACACGGCATCCGGGACCCCGCCGTACTCGTACCGGGCGTCTCGGGAGGGCGTCTCGCTGGCGAGGAGGCCCGAGTTGAAGACGGATGCCGCCACGATCGTCGTGCCCCGCGCGCGGCAAGCGGGGAGGACCTCGGCCGAGGCCGGCTGCTCGAGCAGGGTGTACCTCCCCGCGACCATCACCTCGTCGAGCGTGGCGCTGCTCACCGCGGCGGCGAGGGCGGCGGCATCCATCGATCCGACGCCGATGCGGTCGACCTGGCCCTCGGCGCGAAGGGATTCGAGCGCAGGCAGCGCCTCGGCCAGCGCCTGGGGCAGATCGTGCTTCTCGGGATCGTGCAGGTAGAGCGTGTCGATGTGCTCCAGTCCCAACCGTTCCCGCGACTCGTCGAGGCTGGCGGCGATGCCGGCCGCGGAGAAGTCCCACACCCGTCGCAGGTCGGTGCGCACGTGGAAGGCGTTGTCGAGATCGAGTCCCCCCTCGTCGTCGGGGTTCGGCCGGAGGAGGCGCCCCACCTTGGTGGACACGGTGAACTGGTCGCGCGGTTTGTCGCGCAGGAACGCGCCGAGTCGTCGCTCGGACAGGCCCAGGCCGTAGTGCGGTGCCGTGTCGAAGGACCGGATGCCGGCATCCCAGGCCGCGTCGAGGACGGCGTGCGCCTCGGCATCGCTCAGGACGCGGTGCAGATTGCCGACGTTCGCCGCGCCGTAGGCGAGGACGGCGCCATCGCGCTCGGGGAGGTCAGACGGTGACATGGCTCCCCGTCCAGGTGTAGGCCTCGCGGCTCGCCGGCAGCATCTCCATGCCCGCTCCCGGCGCCGTGGGCGCGAGGTACGCGCCGTCGCCGATCACCACGGGGACGGTGAAGTGCTCGTGCAGGTGGTCCACGTACTCGATCATGCGCCCTTCGCGCTCACCGGAGACGGCGACGTAGTCGAACATCGACAGGTGCTGCACCGCCTCGCACAGTCCGACCCCACCGGCGTGCGGGCAGACGGGGACGCCGAACTTGGCGGCCAGCAGCAGGTTGGCGATGTTCTCGTTGACCCCGCCGACGCGCACGGCATCGATCTGCATGACACCGATCGCCTCGGCCTGCAGCAACTGCTTGAAGATCACGCGGTTCTGCGCGTGCTCGCCGGTGGCCACGCGGATGGGGGCGACGCCCCGGGCGATCTCGGCGTGACCGAGCACGTCGTCGGGGCTGGTGGGTTCCTCGATCCACGCCGGCCCGAAGGGGGCGAGGGCGTTCACCCATTCGATCGCCTCGGCGACCTCCCATCGCTGGTTCGCGTCGATGGCGATCGGGAAGTCGGGGCCGCAGGTCTCGCGCGCGATGCGCAGCCGCCGCACGTCGTCGGCGAGGTCGGCGCCCACCTTGAGTTTGATCTGGCCGAAACCGTCGGCGATGGCCTCGCGGCACAGGCGCTCGAGCTTCTCGTCGGAGTACCCCAGCCACCCCGGCGAGGTCGTGTAGGCGGGATAGCCGCTCTCGAGCAACCGCGCCTCGCGCTCGGCGCGCCCCGGCTCCGCACGGGTCAGGATGCCGAGGGCCTCGTCGGGAGTGAGCGCATTGGTCAGGTAGCGGAAGTCGACCAGCGCGACGATCTGCTCGGGCGTCATGCGCGCGAGCAGCTGCCACAGCGGCAGGCCGGCCCGCTTGGCCTTGATGTCCCACAGGGCGTTCACGACGGCGCCGATGGCCATGTGCATCACGCCCTTCTCGGGCCCCAGCCACCGCAGCTGCGAGTCGCCGACGAGCTCGCGCCACACGCCGCCCATGTCGTCGAGCAGCGGCTCCACCTCGCGGTCGACCAGGAACGGCGCGAGCGCGTCGATGGCCGCGACCTGGACGTCGTTGCCCCGTCCGATGGTGAAGACGAACGCGTGGCCCTCGTCGTCGTCGGTCACGATGCGCACGTACGCCGCCGAGTAGTCGGGGTCGGGGTTCATGGCATCCGAGCCGTCGAGGCTCAACGAGGTGGGGAATCGGACGTCGGTCGTCTCGAGGGCGACGATGCGGCTCATGGTGCTCCTTCGGGCGGGGGCGGGGGCCAGTGCGGCGTAAACATCCGATGTCTATACTGGCACACGCCGGCGGTGCATCGTCGGTCGAGACGAGGAGGACGCATGAGATTCGCACGCATCGGCGAGCGGGGGCACGAGGTGCCCGTGGTCGTGGTCGACGGCCGCTACCGGGACCTGCGGTCCCTGACGCTCGACATCGACGCCGCCTTCTGGGAGAGCGACCCCGTCGACCTGGTCTCACGCGCCCTCGCCGAGGGGACGCTCCCCGAGCTCCCGGATGCCGCCGAGGCCCGCATCGGCGCGCCCATCGCGCGACCGGGCGCCGTCGTGTGCGTCGGCATGAACTACGCCGCGCACGCCGCCGAGTCCGGCTCCCTCCCCCCCGAGCAGCCGGTCATCTTCCTCAAGGTGCCCAACACCGTGGCGGGTCCGAACGACGATGTCGTGCTTCCTCGCGGCGGCGACAAGACCGACTGGGAGGTCGAGCTCGGCATCGTGATCGGCCAGGAGACGTCCTACCTCGACTCGCCCGACGAGGCCCTGGCCCACATCGCGGGATTCGTGCTCGTCAACGATCTGTCCGAGCGCCGGTTCCAGCTGGAGGTCTCGGGCGGACAGTGGTCGAAGGGCAAGTGCGCCCCGGGGTTCACCCCGACGGGGCCGTGGGTCGTCACACCCGACGAGATCGACGCGGGCGACCTCCGCCTCCGCAGCTTCGTCAACGGCGCTCCGCGGCAGGATTCGCACACGGGCGACATGATCTTCTCGGTCTCGCACATCGTGTGGCACCTGTCGCAGTTCATGACGCTGGAGCCGGGCGACCTCGTCCTCACGGGCACCCCGGAGGGTGTCGCTCTGTCGGGGCGCTTCCCCTACCTGCAGCCCGGCGACGAGGTCGAGATCTCGATCGACGGCCTCGGCACGCAGCGCCAGAGCTTCTCGGCGTGGAGCCGGTCGTGACGGCCGAGGTGCGCGGGCAGCTCGACGGCCTCCGCGCCATCGTCACGGGCGGAGCCTCGGGGATCGGCGCCGCCATCGCGGGGCTGCTCGCCGATTCCGGTGCATCGGTGGCGATCATCGACCGTGACGTCGCCGCGGACGCCGGAGCGCCGGCGTCGGCGTCGGGGGCGGTCGGCGACGCCGCCGATCCCCGTATCGCCGCGTATCGGGCGGACGTGTCGGACCGCGCGAGCGTCGAGGCCGCCGTCGCGGCGATCGAGGCGCGGTGGGGAGGAATCGACATCGTCGTCAACAATGCGGCGATCGGCGCGCAGGGTGACATCGCCGCCAACGACGACGACGAGTGGGCACGGGTGCTGTCGATCAACGTCACGGGCGTCGCGCGGGTGACGGCCGCCGCCCTTCCCGCCCTCCGGCGATCCCCGGCCGCCGCCGTGTGCAACGTGGCATCCATCGCGGCGGGGGCGGGCCTCCCGCAGCGCGCGCTGTACAGCGCGTCGAAGGGTGCCGTGGCCGCTCTCACGCGGGCCATGGCGGCCGACCACATCCGCGAGGGGATCCGCGTGAACGCGGTGTCGCCCGGCACCGCCGACACGCCCTGGGTGCGTCGACTGCTCGAGGCGGCAGAAGACCCGGTGCGCGAGCGGGCGGCCCTGGAGGCGCGCCAACCGCACGGTCGCCTGGTTTCGGCGGCCGAGGTCGCCGGCGCCGTGCTCTACCTGGTCAGCCCGCTGTCGGGGTCGACCACCGGCGTGGTCCTCGACGTCGACGGCGGCGTCTCGGGGCTGAGGCTGCGCCCCCTCGCCGAGAAGTAGAAGCCCTCGCCGTTGCGGGCGAGGACGGCATTCCTTCCCGCGGCTCCGAGGCGGTCGAGCGCCCACGCGTCGACCGCCTCGAGCCACCGGTGCGGGTGCGCCCGCTCGGAGACGGGCCAGTCCCCGCCGTAGAGCAGCCGCTCCGGACCGAAGGCCTCGAGGGCCAGGTCGAAGAACGGCTCGACTTGCGCGACGCTCCATGGCCCCTCGGCTTCGGCCGGCAGCCCCGAGATCTTGACGTGCACGGACGACCTCTGCGCGAGATCGGCGAGGTCGAGGTGCCAGTCCGAGCCGCGCGGATCGATCGGCCGCCGCGCGCTGCCCACGGCGGGTTTGCCGAGATGGTCCAGCACGATGGCCAGCTCCGGCACGGCATCGGCGAGGGCGGTGACGTCGGGGAGCTGCGACGGCCGGACGCACGCGTCGAAGGGCAGGCCGCGCTCGGCGAGGAGCCGGGCGCCGGCGACGAAATCGGGGCGCTGCGCGAAGCCGGCGACCTCGCCCTGCAGAGACCGCCGGACACCCACGACGAGGGGCTCGGCGCGAAGCCGGTCGAGGTCGTCGCCGGCTCGTCGGCCGCGTTCGAGCGGGGCGTAGGCCACGATGCCGCGGACCCCGCACCCCTCGGCGACGGACGCGACCCACGCGACCTCGTCGTGTGCGCGGCTCGGGTCGCACTCGGCCTGCACGAAGACGGATGCCGTCGGAGTCGACGCCCCGGCCCAGGCGGCCTGATACTCCTCGGGCCCGAACCGGCGGTCCAGTTCGCCTTCGAGCCAGGGATACGGGAGGAGGGCGGGATCCCACAGGTGGAGGTGCGTGTCGAGGACGACCGCCGACGCGGGCGACGGCGGCTGCGGGCCGGTCATCGGATGTCTGCGGCCTATCATTGCGGCATGTCCCTGACCGACGACGCGATCGACCAGATCAAAGCCATGATCGTCAGCGGTGAGCTCCGACCGGGCGACCGCCTGCCGCCCGAGAAGGATCTGGCCGAGCGGCTCGGGCTGTCTCGCAACTCGCTGCGCGAGGCGGTCAAGGCCCTCGAGGTCATCCGCGTGGTCGACGTGCGGCGCGGAGACGGCACGTACGTCACGAGCCTCGAGCCGGCCCTGCTCCTGGAGGCGATCTCGTTCGGGTTGGACCTGCACAACGACCGCTCGGTGCTCGAGCTCTTCGCGGTCCGCCGGATCCTCGAATCGCACGCCGCGGGGCTGGCGGCCCAGCGAGTGGACGCCGAGCAGATCGCCGCCCTCGCCGACGAGGTCGACGCGGTCGACGGTGCCACCTCGCTCGATGAGCTCGTCGCCCACGACGTGCGTCTGCACCGCCTGATCGCGACGTTCTCGGGCAACCGATACCTGGCGGGGCTCATCGAGTCGCTGTCGGCCCACACGGTCCGCGCGCGGGTGTGGCGGGGCCTGACGCAGGAGGGGGCGGCGGAGCGGACGCTCGTGGAGCATCGGGCCCTCGTCGAGGCGCTCGCGGCCCACGACGTCGAGCGGGCGTCCGTGCTCGCGAGCGCCCACGTGTCGGGGGTGGAGGAGTGGCTGCGCCGAGCCGCGGCCGGGGGAGAGACCCCGGCGGCATCCGAGCGCTGATCGTCCTCCACCGTCGTCACACCTGCCAGTCCGGACGGTGGGCGAAGACCTCGTCGTAGTACGCCCGCAGACGGAGCTCGGCCGCCGCCGCCTCATCGACCACCACGGTCACGCGCGGGTGCAGCTGCAGCACGGAGGCGGGGCACATCGCCGTCACCGGGCCCTCGACGGCCGCGGCCACCGCCGCGGCCTTGCGCGAACCGATCGCGACGAGCACGATCTCGCGGGCATCGAGGATCGTGCCGAGACCCTGCGTGACGCAGTGGCGGGGCACATCGTCGGGGGAGTCGAAGAAGCGGGCGTTGTCTCTCCGGGTCTGCTCGGTGAGGGTCTTCACCCGCGTGCGGGATGCCAACGACGAGGTCGGCTCGTTGAAGCCGATGTGGCCCGTGGTGCCGATGCCGAGGATCTGCACATCGACTCCGCCCGCCGCCGCGATGAGCTCCTCGTACCGCGCGCCCGCGGTTCGCAGGCCCTCGACGGAGCCGTCCGGAACCTCCACGCGGGCGGGGTCGAGACCCAGCCGGTCGGTGACCTCGCGAGCGATGACCGATCGATAGCTCTCCGGGTGACCGGGCGGGAGCCCGACGTACTCGTCCAGCGCGAAGGCGCGGGCGGCGCGGACCGCCGCGAGAGCGCGGCGCTCCAGCGCCTCGTACACCGGGAGGGGAGACGACCCCGTCGCGACGCCGAGGACGTGGAGCGCACCCTCCTCGGCGCGCCGCTGGACGATGTCGGCCGCGTACTCGCCCGCGGCCTCCTGGTCGGTGGTGACGACGACCTGCATGGTGTCCTTCCGATCGGAATCATCACGGCCGCACGGATTGGATGCCGGGCCGTGTGGATTTATGGCATCGATGCCAACAATATGTCAGACTGACGGAATTCCCACAGGATTGGCCATCGTGACAGACACCCTCCCCCGCCCTCGCGCCGCCTCCCCGGTCGTTCCGACGACCACGCTGACCTGGGCTGAGAACCGCTTGATGCGTGACGGCGTTCCGACCCGGCTGCTGTCCGGTTCGGTGCACTACTTCCGCATCCACCCCGATCAGTGGCGCGACCGTCTCCAGCGGGTGAAGGACCTGGGCCTGAACACGGTCGACACCTACGTGCCGTGGAACTTCCATCAGCCCCGCCACGACGAGGCTCCCGATTTCACCGGATGGCGCGATCTCGAGCGCTTCCTGCTCATCGCGGCCGACCTCGGTCTGGATGCCACGGTGCGCCCCGGTCCCTACATCTGCGCCGAGTGGTCCAACGGTGGTCTCCCCGTGTGGCTCACCGCTCGCGGCATCCCTCTGCGCTCCTCCGACGAGCGCTTCCTCGCGCCGGTGCGCGAATGGTTCTCCCACCTGCTGCCCCGTATCGCGGCGCTGCAGGCTCACGTCGGCGGACCGGTCGTGGCGGTGCAGGTCGAGAACGAGTTCGGCAGTTTCGGCGACGATCGTTCCTACCCGGCCGCGATCGCGCGCGAACTGCGCGACCAGGGCATCACCGAGCTGCTCTTCACCGCCGACGGGCCGACCGAGCTCATGCTCGATGCCGGGGCGGTCGACGGGGTCCTCCAGGGACTGACCCTGGGCTCACGGGTCGGCGCTGCGCGCGATCTGGCGCGCACCCGGCGTCCCGACGAGCCCCTCCTCGTCGCCGAGTACTGGAACGGCTGGTTCGATCACTGGGGACACCCCCACCACGTGCGCGGATCGGCCAACGCGGCCGAGACCCTAGCCGCGATCGTCGAGGACGGCGGCAGCGTCGCCCTCTACATGGCCCACGGGGGCACGAACTTCGGACTGTGGGCCGGCGCCAACCGCGTCGACGGCGAACTCCGCGGCACCGTCACCAGCTACGACTCCGACGCCCCGATCGCCGAGGACGGCACCCTCACCGAGAAGTTCCACGCGATGCGCGAGGTCCTCGGCGCGACCGCCCCGATCGTCTCGCTCCCTCCGCGCATGGTCGCGCCGCAGCGGGTCGAGGTCACCGTCGGAGCGGGCCTCGGCGAGGCGCTCGCGAGCCTGGCGCAGGCGCCGCGGCCCGTAGCATCCACCGTCGCGTTCGAAGACCTCGGTCAGGATTCCGGGATGCTGCTGCTCTCGGCCGAGGTGATGCTGCCGACCGGCGAGATCGACCTCGTCTTCCCCCGTGTCGCCGACCGGGCGATGGTCCGAGTCGACGGCCGCCCCGCGGGCACGGTGGCCGAGTCGGGCACCATCACCGTCACGGGTGCCGGCGCCCCCGCGCGCGTCGACGTCGTCATCGACAACCTGGGCCGCGTGAACTACGGATGGTCGCTCGGCGAGCGCAAGGGCCTGCTGGATCCGGTGCTGGTGCAGCGCCGCATCGTGCAGAAGTGGCAGGCCGCCTCGATCGACGTCGCCGCGGCCGACGAGGCGACGATCGCCCGTCTCGGTGTCCCCGGAGAAGCGGATGCCGCGGGGGGAGCGACCGCGGTGTTCCACCTTCCGGAGTCCGCCGACGCGCACCTCGCGCTGCCCGGCTTCGCGCGCGGTTTCGTCTGGATCAACGGCTTCCTGCTGGGCCGGTACTGGGAGATCGGCCCCCAGCAGACCCTCTACGTGCCGGCGCCTCTGCTGCGCGCGGGCGCCAACGTGGTCACCGTGCTCGAGCTGGAGCGCCGGGGTACCCGCATCGAGCTCCGCGATCGCCCCGAGCTCGGCCCCGAAGAGGAATACATCGAGCACTTCTGAGCGTCAGGGTGCACCGCGGTGCCTGCGGTCAGCGTCCGGGTGCACCGCGGTGCCGGCGGTCAGCGTCCGGGTGCACCCTGGCGCCTGCGGTCAGCGTGCCGGTGCACCCTGACGCCTGCGGTCAGCGTCCGGGTGCACCGCGGTGCCGGCGGTCAGCGTCCGGGTGCACCGCGGTGCCGGCGGTCAGCGTCCGGGTGCACCGCGGTGCCGGTGATCAGCGTCCGGGTGCACCGCGGTGCCGGCGGTCAGCGTCCGGGTGCACCGCGGTGCCGGCGGTCAGCGTCCTGGTGCACCGCGGTGCCGGCGATCAGCGTCCTGGTGCACCCCGACGCCGGCGATCAGCGTCCTGGTGCACCCCGACGCCGGCGATCAGCGATGGGTCGCGCGGAAACAGACGTGTCGCTCAGCTCGTGCGGCGCGCGGTGCTGGAGCGGACGACGAGCTCGGGCGAGACCGTCACCCGTGTGCGCTCGACGTTCGGGTCGTCGATGGCCGCGAGCACGTGCTCGACGGCGATCCGTCCCATCTGCTCGAACGGCTGGCGGATCGTCGTCAGCGGGGGGTGGGCGTACTGCGCGAGGGGGATGTCGTCCATCGACACCACGGAGACGTCTTCGGGAACGCGGCGTCCCTGCTCGGCGAGCGCGCGGAGCAGGCCGAAGGCCATCTCGTCCGACGACGTGAAGACGGCCGTCGCGTCGGGCATGCGGGCCACGATGAGGCCGTTGCGGTAGCCGGATTCGGCGGTCCAATCGCCGTGGAGCACGGGAGGGACGGATCTGCCGGCGTCACGCAGGGCGGCCTCCCACCCGGTCGTGCGTCCCGAGGCATCCCGCCACGACGAGGGCCCGGCGAGGTGCCAGACGGTGTCGTGTCCGAGTTCGAGCAGGTGTTCGGTGGCGAGGCGCCCGGACTGCTCCTGATCCAACGCGACGACGTCGTCTTCGGCGGAGCTCGAGCCGTCGATGACCGCCGTCGGCAGGCCGTTCGTGACGCGTCCGAGAGCGAGCTCGTCCCAGATGGGGACCGCGACGATCAGGCCGTCGACGCCCTGGTCGCGCAGGTGCTCGACCCCGTCGGTGATCGCCGCGGGTGAGACGGAGGTCGTCCCCGCCGCGCTGACGAAGTAGCCGCGCTCGCGCGCGGCGCGATTGACGCCCAGCATGATCGCGGCGGGGGCGTATTGGTCGGACTCGTGCGTCAGCACACCCAGGGTCATGCTGCGGCCGGTGACGAGGGCGCGGGCCAGACCGGTGCGGCGGTAGCCCGTCCGCTCGACGGCCTCCTCGACCTGCAGACGGGTGACTTCCGACACGTTCGGGTGGCCGCGGAGCACGCGCGACACGGTCTGCGGAGACACGCCCGCCACGGTGGCCACGTCGGCCATCGTGGGTGCGCGCATGCGTCGGCTGACGCCCTGCTCCGTGGCCATGTGCCCGATGCCCCCCTTTGCGGCGCGCCCTGCGGCGACCAGAACTCTCATGCTAGCGGCGCGTCGTGTGCGCCCGTGAGAAGTCGAGAGGGGGCGAGCAGGGAAATCCGGCTCAGGTGGACGACCCCGCGTGCGCCGATGACGCGGATGTGCGCCCCGCGCACGCGCTGGCGCGGAAGGTCGGCGATCCGCCGATACCCGACGGCGTTCACGACGAGGACGGTCCGGGTCGTCCCGTCGACCTCCTCGAGGTCGACCTCCAGGTGCTCGATGAGCTGCCCACGGCTGATGTCCTCGTCGAGGATGATCCCGTCGACCTCGACCGGCTCGTCCCACCGCACCGCGACGGTGTCGCCCTCGCGCAGATCGAGGGTCGCATCCGGGGTGGGCAGGGGGACCGTCCGCCCCGAGATGGTCAGTCGAGCCCGCGGGGCCCGGTCGCGATCGGCGAGTTCTGCGATGAGCGCACCCAGGCCGCGGAGTGCCTCGACGTCGGGGGTCGAGATCACGCCGCTCGCCTCCGGAGGGATGTTCAGGAGGAACCCGCTGTTGCCACCGACACTGCGACGGTAGATGTCGTACAACTCGATCGCCGAGCGCACCTGATCGTCTTCGGCCGGGTGGTGGAACCATCCGGGGCGGATCGAGGTGTTCACCTCGGCGGGGTACCAGACGAGCTCGTCGCCGGTGGCTTCGAGGGCGGCGCGCGAGCCGAGGTCTTCTTCGTCGGAGCGCACCATGCGCGCGAACGCCGCGTCGTCCTGCTGCTGGGAGCGGGATGCCACGCGCTCGGCGTCGCGCAGGGACGCCGGCACCACGCTCCACTCGTCGGCACGCGTGTGACCGGCTTCGTTGCCGCACCAGCGGACGTCGGGCCCGCAGACGCTGATGACCGCGTCGGGCTGCAGCCGACGGACGACTTCGTAGTACCGCTCCCAGTCGTACGTCTGCACGCGGCCGTCGGGCCCCTCGCCGTTGGCGCCGTCGAGCCAGACGGTCGAGATGGGGCCGTACCCGGTGAGCAGCTCGGTGAGCTGCGCGACGAAGAAGTCGTCGTAGGGGGCGCCGCTGCCGTAGCACGCCTCGGTGCGATCCCACGGCGACAGGTAGACGCCGAAGGCGAGGCCGTGGCGGGCTGCGGCCTCGGCCGTCTCGCGCACCAGATCACCCCGCCCGTCACGCCACGGGCTGGCGGCGACGGTGTGCGCGGTGAGGGCGCTCGGCCAGAGGCAGAACCCGTCGTGGTGCTTGGCCGTGAGGATGACTCCCCGCGCCCCCGAGGCGGCGATGCTCCGCATCCATTGATCGGTGTCCACGTCCGAGGGGTCGAACAGGGCGGGGTCCTCGTGTCCGAGCCCCCATTCCCGATCGGTCATGGTGTTCATGCCGACGTGGATGAAGGCGGTGAACTCCCGCTGCTGCCAGGCGAGCTGACGCGCGGAGGGGAGGACGCCGGCGGCTTCGCGGACACGGGGCGAGAGGGGTGCGGTCACCGATATCTCCGGTTGTACAGGGCGAGCAGTGCGATCAAGCCGGCCAGACCGGCCATCATCGCGAGGAAGTTGGGCCAGCCGACGGTCTGCTGGTTGACGATCACGATGACGACGCAGGCGACGAGGACGACGATCGCGACGATGCCGGTGAGGACCTCGCGGACGTCGATGCTCCGGCGCGGGCGGGGATCGGGGGCGGTCATTTGATTCCTCCTCCTCCGACCGACTGCAGCAGCCGGCGCTGGATGATCGCGTAGAAGACGATGACGGGGACCATGACGATCACCATGCCGGCGTACAGCACGCCGTAGTCGGCGGCGGCGCGCTGAGCTTGGAACAGGTTGAGCAGGCCCACCTGGAGCGTCTTGGAGTCACCGGGCACGAGCGTCAACGAGATGATGAAGTCGTTCCAGTAGGCCAGGAAGTTGAACAGCAGCGCCGTGCTGATCGCGGGCAGTGCCAGGGGCAGCATCACGGACACCATCGTGCGGAAGCGCGAGCTCCCGTCGAGCATCGCCGCCTCCTCGTACTCGACCGGGATCGTGCGGAAGAAGGTCGAGAGCAGGTAGATCGTGAAGGGGAGCGACGTGGCCGCGTAGACGAGCGCCAGCACGGCCAGGTTGTCGATGAAGACACCCCCGGGGAAGAGTCCGCGCAGGGCGCGGTCCCATCCCAGCAGCTGCAGGAAGATGGGCACGACGATGTAGTTCACGTTGATGAACAGGCCGGCGAGGATGGCGACCTCGAGCACGGACTTGCCGCGGAACTCGAAACGCGCGAGCACGTAGGCCGCCGGAACCGCGACCACGAGAGAGATGGCCAGGGCCAGCACCGTGACGAAGATCGAGTTGACGAAGTAGTCGCCCATGCGCGCGTTGACGAAGGCGTCGACGAAGTTCTGCACGTGCACGCCGAGGGGGAGGGCCCAGGGGTCGCCGTAGAACTCGGGCCGGGTCTTGATGGAGGCCATGAAGATCCAGGCGGTGGGAACGATGATCGCCGCACACAGGGCGATCATGATCACGTTGATGATCGTCCGGCTCACGCGGCCGGCGGTCCGGGCGGAGCCGGTCCGCACGGGGGTGAATCGTCGGCGCGGCGTCGGCGCCGGTGCGTCCGGACGGACGGGGGTGAGGTTCAGAGCCATCAGAACTGGTAGACCTCTCGCTTGGTGGCGCGGTTGATGATCAGCGCGAGCACGAACGAGAACACGAAGATCACCACGCCGATCGCCATGCCGTAGCCGTAACTGGAGTTGGTGTACGCCTGCCGGTACATGTAGTTGAGCAGCACGTCGGACGAGCCGTTGGGGCCGCCGTCGGTCAGGGCGCGCACGAGGACGAACGCCAGGTTGATCGACGAGATGATGAAGAACGTCAGCGTCGTGCGCAGCGTGCTCCACACCAGGGGCAGCGTGATCGTGAAGAAGGTGCGCACGGGTCCCGAGCCGTCGATCGCGGCAGCCTCGTAGACCTCGGCGGGGATCGAGCTCATGCCCGCCAGGTAGAGCAGCACGTAGTAGCCGATGGACTGCCACAGCATGGCGATGGCGATGCTGTACATGATGATGCCCTCGTTGCCGAGCCACACCTGCGTGAGGTGACCGAACCCGATCGTGGACAGGAAGTTGTTGAGCAGGCCGCTCTGCTGGTCGTAGACCGCCGAGAAGATCGCCGCGACCACGACGATCGACAGCACGCTCGGCAGGTAGAGGACGAAGCGGTAGAAGTTCCGCCCCTTGAGGCGCGGGTTCATGAGCAGGGCGGCGATGGCCAGCGCGCCGGCCATGGTGATGATCGTCACGACGACCAGCAGCAGCAGGGTGTTCTGCAGGGATCGCAGGAACTGGGTGTCACCGGCCAGGGCGACGAAGTTGTCGAGCCCGATGAACCTCGCGGTGCCGGTGAAGCCGGTCCACTGGAAGAGCGACATGCGGAAGACGTCGACGGTGGGGATCACCATGAACACGACGTAGAGGAGGAACGCCGGGGTCAGGCAGAGGAAGATGAAGCGACCTCGACCCCGCGTGAGTGCGGAGGAACGACGGGACATGGGGGCCTCTCGGGGGAGCGAACACCGGTCGCCCGCCGGCGGAGCGGCGGGCGACCGGTGGGTGGGACTACTTCGCGGCGGCACCGAGGCGGTTGCTCGCCTCGTTCACCTGGTCCTGCCACTGGTCGAGAGTGACCGTACCGTTGATGACGCTGTTGGCGGTGTCGAACAGCGTGGCCTTGAGGTCGACGCCGGGCACCGGCTCGGTGGCGGCGAAGCCACCCACGAGCGCCTTGACGTCCGGCAGGCTGTACGAGGCGTAGAACTCGGCCGAGTCGCCCGACAGGGTGTCGGCCAGACCCGTGATGGGCTGGACGGCACCGGTCTCGGCGAAGATCGCCGCGGCCTTGTCGGAGTACAGGAACGCGATGAAGTCCTTCGCGGCATCCTTGTTGGTGGCCCCGCTGGGAACCCAGGCGTTCTCCACGAACGTGGTCAGGTAGCGGTCGCCGCCGGTCTCGGGCGCGGGCACCGGGGCCAGGCCCCAGGCGAAGCCGTCGGCGCGGGGCGCGTCCTTCATCTCGTTGGCGATCCAGGTGCCGTTGGGCATGAACAGGACGGTGTCGTCGAGAATCGTCTGCTGGTTCTTCGTGAAGTCCTGGCCGTTGGCGTAACCGACGGTGGACGGCGCGGTGTAGTCGGTCAGCAGCTTGGTGGTCAGCTCGAGGGCTTCACGCGCCTCGGGCTGCTCCCACACGTTCTCCTTGTAGGTGACGACGTCACGGTAGAAGTCGTCGCCGCCGATGGACGACAGCAGCGCGAAGAAGTAGGAGTCGAGGTAGCCCGCGGTCGGGTACGTGAACAGCGAGATGCCTTCGGCCTTGGCGGTGTCGCCCAGCGCGAAGAAGTCGTCCCACGTGGTCGGCACCTCCCAGCCCTTCTGCGCGAAGAGGCCCTGGTTGTAGACCAGGCCCGTCGGCGAGGCGTACATCGGCATCAGGTAGACCTGATCGTCGCCGTAGGGGTTGGTGTTGAGGTTTCCGACGATGCCCTCGGTGAGCTTCGAGGAGACCGTCACGTCTTCGCCCGGGACGGTCTCGTCGAGGACGCTCGTGAGGTCTTCGAGGCCGCGGTCGCGGATGAAGCCCTCGGTGAAGCCCTCTTTGGCGCCCTGGCCGAGGATGACCACGTCGGGGAAGTCCCCCGCGGCCACCTGGGGCGTGAGCTCCTGGGCGAGGGTCTTGCTCGTCGTCAGTTCGATGGTGACGTCGGGCGCCACCTCTTTGTACGCGTCGACGACCTGCTGGTACATCTCCGACCCGTATCCGCCCTCGAAGGCGGCGATCTTCAGCGTGCCCGTCGAGCCGCTGCCGGATTCGTCCGTCTGTCCGCCGGCGCATCCGGCGAGGAGGCCGATGGTGGTGAGCATCGCCACCGCTCCGGCAAGTGTGGTCTTCTTCACGAGTTTCCTTTCGGCTGAGCCCGACACGCCCTCGGGTGGCGGTCGGCGCGGGTGCTGCGTGGCAGCGATCAACTTCTTCGTCTGATGCCCGATGGTGCGTGGGTGACATCATGATGGCAGCAATTGGCATCGATGACAACTGCTCACAAACGGTTGTGCCTCGACCGTTACGCAACGGAAACGAGGCACGTGCGTTCCTGCTCCCTCGCGGTCCGCGGGCGAGGAGTCGGCATCCGGTTCGCCCGGGGTCGGGGCCGCCCCGTGCGCGTCGCGGGCGAGGGCTCGCTCGCGTCCGAGGCGTTGGAACGGTCGTCTGTGGGACCGAGCCGTGGGCCGCGGCTCCGATGTTGCGTGCGATCGAGGCTATCGATCAGCAGCGCGGATCGCTCGCCGACCGGCGACGTGCCGCCACGCGCATCGCCGCGACGCCCGCCGTCACGACGATCCCCGCGGCGAGGACGCCCCAGCCGTCGACGGCGAGCCCGGTGCGTGCCAGACCGCCCGGTGAGGGCGTCGGTGTCGGTGTCGCGATGCCCGGGGTCGACGTGGGCAGGGAAGGACGCGGAGTCACGTCGACGTCGACGAAGACAGTGCTCGGGCCCGCGGCCGCGAAGCTCGGAGAGGCTTCGCTCACGCCGACGACGCCGGCGATCGCGGCGATGAGCACGACGGCGAGCCCCGCGTTCATCGACGCGCCTTGGCGTCGGCCCTCTTCGCGCGCGTCGTCGAGCATCCGGGCGACGTCCCTGCGACGGGCTGTGCCCCGCCAGCGCAGCAGAGCGAAGGCCAGCGCGAGCATCGCGAGCAGAAGCAGATGGCTCCACGGGATCGTTGCGACCGTGGACTGAGCGGTGGCGGCGACCTCGGGGAGCGGCTCGGCCCCCACGACGGCGACGGCCTCTGCGGTGGTGCCCACCTGGGTGACGAAGGTGGGCCACACCTCCGGCACCACGGTGGCGATCACGCGCGATTCGCCCGGGGCGAACTCGGGGATCTGCGCCGGTGTCGTGTCGATGGCGAATACGCCGAGGGGCCCGGCGGTGGTGACCCGGGGGAGCGCGCCGAGTCTGGTGTTGCCGGAGTTGACGATGGTGGAGGTCACCGTGAGGGAGCCGGGACGGAAGGGAGTCCACGACGGGGTGTAGATCGCCGTCTGGTCGGTGACCGACAGCGCGGGCGCGAGATCGCCGCGCACCCGCGTCATCACGCGGAAGCCGACGCGCGATTCCACGCCGATGGTGCTGTCGCCGGTGCGGATGCTCGCGGCGACGCCGGCGGGATGATCACCGGGGGTCGCGTCGGCGGGGACATCGACCCGGAAGGGGAGGATGACGCTGTCGCCGGCCCGCACCTCGACGGAGTCGGCGATCGAGATCCACGTCCCGGCATCGACCGACGCCTCGTCGGCGCGGAGCATGTTGAACCGGCCCGTGTCGGTGAAGTAGCCGTCTTCGGCGCTCAGCTGGAAGACGACGTCGACGAGTCCGCGGTTGGTGATCGACATGTGCTCGGTGACGGACTGCCCGGCATCCAGGGTCAGCTCCGTCCACGGCTCGCCGGTGGGACCGCTCGCGTCGGCCGGCTCCACCGACCAGGTCACGGTGTCTCCGGCGTCCGCCGACTCTCCGGCCTGGGCCGGGGTCGCGGCGATGACCGACGAGAGGGTGAGCACGGTCGTTCCGAGCACGATCGCGGCCGCGCGGAAGAGAAGACGGGGGAGCATCGTGGATCCGAAACGTCCGGCCCGGTCGAGGAGTCGACCGGGCCGGACAGGTGAGGTCACTCGAACAGCGACAGGGTGATGGTGGACGAGTACTGACCGGAGCTGACGGTCGCGGGAACCCGCAAGGTCAGATCCGCCGTCGCGGTCGAGCTGATGCCGCCCTCGGGCACCGCCTCGGCGTCGCTGAGGTACAGCAGTTCCTGGTCCTTGAGTCCGCGGCCCGCATCGCCCTGCAGTGCGCCGTCGACGTCGCCGCCCACCGAGATGGCGTCATCCTCGCCGCTGACCAGGCGCGGGCTCCACCCCAGATACTTCGCCTCGATGACGCTGCCGTCGGCGCTGGTGAAGTCGCTGGCGGAGCCCAGCACCGACCAGCGCGCACCGTCGGCCGTCTGCTCCGGGTCGCGGGTGTCGGTGACCGTGACCTGGGGCAGGACGCCGGTGAACTGGCGGGCGTCTCCGGTCGACCCCTGCTCGCTGAGCGTGGCGCGCCCGGGGGCGACGGTCAGGGCGAGGGTGCCGGGGCCTTCGAGCTGCGTGACCTCCACGTCGACCCCGATCTGGCTGTCGCCCACCGGGTCGGCCGCGACCGCGGCGATCGCGGCGCCGCCGGTCGTCATGAGCGCGGCGGCCAGGATGGCGATTCCCGCGCGTGTGGTGTTCTTCATGTTCTCTCCTTCGATGTTCGGGTGTCGGACGGGCACGGGCGCCCGTCCGGATGATCGGGCGGGGGCGTCGCCGGCCCCCGCCCGATCTCTCAGTTCTGGGCGCTGTAGGACGCCTGGACGCTCGTGCTGACCTTCTTGCCGTTCACGGTGGCGGTGGCGGTGACGGTCGCCGCACCCGCGGGGATGGAGGCCTTCGTCGAGTTGATCGACACGCTGACCTTCTGGCCCGGCTGCACCGTCGCGAACGACTTCTTGCCATACGCCGTGGTGATGTCGATGAGCACCGGCACGGTCGAACGGTTCACGGCGGTGACCGTGACGTACGCCTTGCCCGCGAGCTTCCGGGTGGATGCCGTCGCCTCCACGGAGAGGGGGTTCACGGCCGCGATCGCCGCGGTCAGAGCGGTCGTCGCGTTCGCGATGGCCGTCTGCGTGACGGTGTCGTTGCCCGAGCCGGCGCGGGTGCGGTTCGCGGCGTCGAGGACGCTCTGAGCCGCCTGCTTCTGCGTCTGCAGGGCGACATGTGCGGCGGAGGTCCCGGGCGCGACGGCGGCCGCTGTGGCCAGTGCCTTCTCGAGGGCGGTGGTGTCACCGATCTCGATCGACACGCGCGTGGTCTTGTTCGAGGCGAAGTCGAACACGATGCCGGAGGTGCCCAGCTCCTTGTCGGCGAAGAACGCCGGCGTGAGCGTGTACACCTTCGTCCCGGCATCGTCGGAGACGGTGTAGTCCGCGGCATCCAGGCTGCCCACGAGGGCGCCGGAGGTCGTGACGTAGCCGAGCGAGCGCACGGTGTCTCCGCCGAGGTCGACCCGGTACGACACGGTGTTGCGCGCAGACGACGCCTGCGAGGCGTTGCGGTCGTAGAAGCCGGCCGCGGGGGTCACCACCGGGTTGGTCTGCACCGTGCCGTTGTTGAAGACCTTGATCTCCCGCATGGTCGGCGCGTAGATCTGGCCGGCCTTGATGCCCGCGATCGACAGGCGCAGCTTGCTGCTGGTCTGCGCGTCGAAGCGGACGACCTTGCTGGTGCCCACGCCGTCGCCGGAGGCGAACGTCACCCACGAGTTCGTCGCCGCATCCCACCGCTGCAGCGAGAAGGCCGCGATGCGCGCGTCCGTGCCGGAGTCGGTGAACTCCGACAGGTCGACCTCGTCGAAGCGTGTCGACGCGCCGAAGTCGATGTCGATCGTGAGGGGGTAGGTGGCGTTGTCCGCCGCTGCCCACCGCGTGCTCGCATCGCCGTCGACGAGGTTGGCGGCCTTCAACGCGAAGTTGTTGTGCGGGTGGGTGGAGCTGGCGACCGCGGACTTTCCGAGCGCGAGGTTCGTGCGCGTGTCCACGCCGACGTTCTCGATCGGGTTGGTGTCGACCGGTGCGGTCACGACGGCACCGCGAGTGGCTTCGAACAGGCCGATGTCGGGCGCCGAGCCTCGGTAGTTGGGACTTCCGAAGAAGTCCGTCGTGCCGATGCGCTCGTTGTAGCGACCCTTGTCGATGAGGGGCGAGGTGTCCTTCAGCGTGAAGAGGCCGGCCGACTGACGGATGTTCTCGACTCCCGCGTTGCGCGCGTAGTCGGCCACCTTGCCCGTGAACTGCGGGTCGGCGGTGATCGCGGCGTCATCCTTCGGCTGCTGCGGCGACGCGACGCCACCGGTTTCGAAGTAGGCGTTGTTCGAGAACACGCCCAGGTCGAGCGCGCCGTCCTTGCGGTACCAGGTGGTCGGCGTCGTCGAGGTGTTGTAGAAGACGTTGTTGAAGAAGTAGACGCGGCTCTTCAGCACCTCGTCGTGGAACTGGTGCAGTTTGCTGCCGTCGTAGACGAAGACGTTGTTCGACACGTAGGTCGGCGAGTAGTTCGTCGACAGCATGTTCTTCCAGATCACGCCGTTGTCGTTCACCGACAGGTTGTAGCGCGCGATGGAGTTGCTGCTGTTACCCATGTACGACATCCAGCCGCCCTGGTTGTCGTGCGAGTAGTTGTACTCGTAGGTGACGTTGAAGTTCGTGAACTCGAGGTCCCACGGGGTGGCGTCGTACTCGTTGGCGGGACCGCCGTAGATCTCGTTGAAGCGCATGGTCGAGTCGGCACCGGCCCAGAGGTAGAGGCCGGCCGAGACCTGTCGGTACCGCTCCAGCCAGCCGTTGGCCTCGTTGTACTCCGCCAGCAGGCGCTGGGTGTTCGCGAACTGGTACGGGCCCTGGCCGATGCTCTCGGCGTAGTTGTGGCCGATGTAGACGTCGCGGCTGTAGAAGTCCTGATCCCGGACCCACAGCTGCTCCCAGCCCTCGTGGAACTTCCCGGTCTCATCGACACGTCCCTGCGCGTCACCGAACCAGTTGAAGGCGAACTGCACCGCGTGCAGTTCCACCTCGGTGAAGGTGTTGTTCTCGATCCGGATGTCCCGGAAGTGGTATCCGCCCTTGCCGTACGCGGTCCACTGCTGCGATCCGAAGACCTGGAAGTTGACGCCGCCGTAGTGGATGCGCTGCCAGCTGCTGGGACCGTCGATGTTGTGCACGTCGAGGTTCGAGATGCGGATGCCGTCCATCACGGTGTCGGCACCCGGGGCCAGCTTGTCGGCGTTGATCGATACCGAGACACCGTCGCGCACGAAGCTGCCGCTCGTGATGTCGGTGGCGAAGTCGTCGTCGTTGGACAGCTCGAGGTTGGCGATGTGCACGTATTCCTGGTTGCGCAGGTTCACCGCGCCGGTCAGGCCCACCGTGTCGGGGTTCTTCAGACCGTTCGCCGAGAAGGGGGACGTCACCTTGCCGTTCGTGCGGATGTAGGGCAGCCCGGCTGCCGCGTCACCGTACGCGTCGATGACGATCGGCTTCCCCGTAGTGCCCGACCCCTTGGGCCAGAGCTGCTGGTCTGCCCACGTCTCGCCACCCTTGAGCAGGATCCGGTCTCCGGGCTGGAAGGTGGTCGAGTTGACTCGGGCGAGGCTCTTCCACGCCTGATCGCGGGCGGTGCCCGAGGCGGTGTCGACGCCGGTGGTGGCGTCGACGAAATAGTCGGTGCCGCCATAGGGGTTGGCCACATTGCCGGCCCAGGTGGCTGCGTCGTCGCGCCCGGCGGCGCTGGCCGCGGGGACGACAGCCCCCCAGATCAGGGCCGAGGCGGCGGCGGTGGCGACGGCGTAACGGAACCAGTGGCTCCGTCGTCGTGCGTGTGTCACGGGACTTCTCCTTCGGGTAGGGGTGGTGCGGGTGGAGCGGGTCAGGGGGTGGCGACGACCTGGGCGGACCGGGCGTCGGCGATGAGGGCATCGAGGTGTTCGTCGACCAGCACCGCGCGGATGCGCGTGGCGTAGTGCGTGTAGGCGGCCTCCGTGTCCACCGACCGCCCGTCGAGGCGGTAGGCGACCCAGCCGCCGCGTTCGGAGAACGGGCCGAGGAGGGCTCCGTCGGCGGCGCCGACGATGGCGGCGGTGGCCTCGGGGCTGAGCGTCGCGGCCGCCAGCTGCTCGGCGGTCACGATCACCGCCTCGCCCGGTGAGGTGCCGAACACCCGCGCTGCGTCTCCGACGCGGATCGCTTCGGAGACGGCGGCGTCGGGGCTGCCGTCGGCGGCGGTGGGTACCTCGACGCGGGTCAGGCGATAGCTCGTGGCGGCGTCGGCCCACTGCCCGGGATCGGCGTCGAACCGGGCACGGACCTCGGCGTCGCTCACGTCGACTCCGGCCGCGCCCGACTCCAGCCGCGCGAGGGTGGCCTGGCGGATGTCGCTGAGCGACTTGCCGTAGAACGATGCGGCCTCGTAGGTCACCGGTCCGTACAGCACGCCGCCGGCGGACGCGCTCGATGCGCGCTGGTCGTTGACGTCATCGAGAACGCCGAGGATGTCGTCGGGTCGGGTCACGTCGCTCGCGCCGACCGAGCGTGCGACGGCGAAGAGCGCGAAGTCGTCACGGAGCGCGTCGAGACCGGCGTTCGGGTCGGAGCCGTCGGCCCCGGCGCGCTCGGCGCGCACCGTCCCGAGCGCGAGCTCGGCGTCGGACACCTGCACGTCGTCGATCCGAGGCGTGGCGTCGGACGCCGCGCTGCCCGCGCCGACGCCGACGACGACGGCGATGACGCCGGCCGCGACGAGCGCGATTGCAAGGCCTGTGCGGGACAGGCGGCGCGCGCGGGGAGGGCGTACAGCGGGGTGGGGCATCTTCGTCCTTCCAACGGTGGCATGATAATGACACAGAATGATATGGATAACAATGCTTGAACAAAGAGCATGAGGAGGAGCCCGTGACAGACCGAGGATCCGGGCGGGGCGTCTACGCCGGCGTCGACGTCGGGGGAACCAAGACCGCGGCGGTCGTCATGGACGAAGACGGAGCGGTGCTCGGTCGCGCACGGCGCCCCACCCGACCCGGGGAATCGGGGGTCGTGGAGTCGGTGGTCGCGGCGATCGCCGAGGCGCGACGGGTCGCCGGCACCACGGCACCGCTTCACGCGGCGGGAGTAGGTGTGCCGGGGGCGGTGGATCCCGCTCGCGGCTTCGTCGGTCGTGCCGTGAACATCGGCCTCGACGGCTTCGCGCTCGCCGAGGCCGCCACGGCCGCGCTGGGTGTCCCCGTGCGCGTCGACAACGACGTCACCCTGGCCGCGCAGGGCCTCGCGCACGCTCTCGGAGAGTCCTCGCTCGCACTGATCAACCTCGGAACGGGCTTCGGAGTGGGCGTCGTGCTCGACGGCGCCGCCCTGCGCGGGCACCGGGGCGCGGCAGGGGAGATCGGTCACCTCCCCTTCGACCCGCGGGGGAGCCGATGCGGATGCGGGCTCATCGGATGCCTGGAGCTCTCGGCGTCCGGAAGTGCCCTCGCCCGCGCTGCGGGGGGACGCAGCGTCCCCCAGCTCTTCGCCGACGCCGCCGCGGGGGAGGCGTCGAGCGCGACCGCCGTCGACGCGTTCTGCGCGGCGCTCGCGCTGGGCCTGCGCATCGTGGTGCAGGCCTACGACGTCGACACGGTGGCCCTGGGCGGCGGCGTCTTCGCTTCGCGGGAGGCCTTCATGCCGCGGGTGCGCGCCCTCATCGACGACCAGGCCGCGTCGTCATCCTTCCTCCGCGACCTTCGCATCACGGAGCGCCTCCGCATCGTGGACGACACGTCGTCGTCGGCCGCCGAGGGCGCCGCGAACTGGGTGCGGGAGCAGGTGGCGGTCGCCTGAGCGTCGGTCGCCGACGGCACGAGACGTCAGGTCACACGGCGAGCCGGTACCCCATCCCCTGCTCCGTGAGCAGGTGCACCGGATTCGTGGGATCGGCCTCGAGTTTCTTGCGCAGCTGCGACATGTACAGGCGCAGGTAGCCGCTGTCGGCGACCTGCTCGCTGGCCCAGATCTCCTTCAGCAGCGTCTGACGCGTGACGAGCGAGCCGGGGTGGCGCGAGAGGAACTCCAGCATCCGCCACTCGGTCGGGGTCAGGTGCACGCGGGCGCCGGCGCGCAGCACGGCCTTGGCGGCGAGGTCTACCTCCACGTCGCCGAAGCGCACCACCGATTCGCCGCTCGCGGGCACCGAGCGGCGCGCGTGCACGCGCAGGCGGGCGAGCAGTTCGTCGATCTGGAACGGCTTGGTCACGTAGTCGTCGGCTCCGGCATCCAGGGCCTCGACCTTGTCGGCCGAGCCCGTGCGTCCCGAGACGACGATGATCGGCGCGGCCGTCCAGCCACGCAGGGCCTGGATCACCTGCACGCCGTCGAGGTGCGGCATCCCCAGGTCGAGCAGCACGATGTCGGGGTGCGCGTGCGCGGCGAGCGTGATGGCCGCGGCGCCGTCGGCGGCGGCGACCACGTCGTAGCCGTGGGCGGCGAGGGTGATGCGCAGGGCGCGCACCAGCTGGGGGTCGTCGTCGGCGATGAGCACCTTCACGGGACGTCCTCTCGGGTTCCGGATGCCGCGCTCCGCGGCGCGGGGAGGGACGGGGGCTCGGGGCGGGCGCTCGCCGCGGGCGCGGGCGCGGGCTCGGCGAGGCCGGTGTACGGATCGTCGGCGGGGGCGTCGGCGGCGACGGGGAGGGCGATCACCATCGTGAGTCCCCCGCCGGGGGTGTCCTCGGGCGTGAGGGTGCCGCCCATGCCCTCGGCGAACCCGCGGGAGAGCGCCAGGCCCAGGCCGAGACCGGCGGTGTTGTCGGTGTCGCCGAGCCGTTGGAACGGCGAGAACATGTCCGCGCGGCGGTCAGCTGCGATGCCCGGACCGTGATCGATCACGCGGATCTCGGCGATGCCCCCGAGGCGGCTCGTCGCGAGGCGCACGCGCTGCCCGTCGGGGGTGTACCGGTCGGCGTTGGTCAGCACGTTCACGAGCACGCGTTGCAGCAGCACCGGGTCGGCCCGGAGCGCGGGCAGATCGGGATCGACGGCGAGCTCGACGGCATCCGGCCCCAGCCCCAGCTCGTCGAGGGCCGTGAGCACGACGCCGGCGGCATCCACCTCCGTCAGCGACACCGCCAGCACGCCCGCCTGCACGCGGCTCACGTCGAGCAGGTCGGTGACGAGCGCCGACAGCGTCGCGAGGCTCTCGTCGGCGGTCTCGAGAAGCTCGCGCCGGTCGTCGGCCGAGAGGGTGTCGCCCGCGGCGCGCAGGCCCCCGAGGGCGGCGACGGCGGCCGCCAGGGGGCGGCGCAGGTCGTGGCTGACGGCCGAGAGCAGGGCGCTGCGCACCTGGTCGGTCTCGGCGAGGGCCCCCGCCTCGGCGGCGGTCTCGGCGAGGTCGGTGCGCTCGAGAGCGGCGGCGAGCTGCGCCACGACGACGTCGAGCAGGCGGCGCTCCGACGCGTCGAGGTCGCCGCCGTGCAGCTCGAGTGTCGCGCGGCCGTCGCCGACGGGAATGGCGACGCGGCGGTCGTCGCGCACCGGTTCGCCGTCGGTGGCGAGCACCGTGCCGTCGGCGGTGACGAGTCGGACCCCGGCCAGACCGAAGGCCTCGCGGGCGCGGCTGACGAGGGCCGGTACGGCGCTCTCGCCGCGCAGCACGCTGCCGGCGACGGTGGCGAGCAGATCGGCCTCCGCGGCGGCACGGCGCGCGGCGCGGGCCCGGCGGGCCGCCTGGTCGACGACGACGCTGACGAGCATCGCGATGATCACGTAGAGCACCAACGCGATCGCGTGCACGGGATCGCTGATCGTCACCGTGTACAGCGGCTCGATGAAGAGGAAGTCGAGCGTGATCCCCGACAGCACCGCCGCGAACACCGCGGGCCAGATCCCGCCGATCAGCGCCACGACGACGACGAGCAGCTGGTACGCCAGCACGTCGGTGGTGATGGAGTCGTCGGAGCCTGTCGACAGCAGCAGCCACGACACCAGCGGCCCGCCGACGACGGCGGTGACGAAGCCGAGCAGGCGTCGCTTGGTGCTGAGCGCCGGACCGGTGAGGCGGGGCAGGGCGAACCGTCCGCCCGCGCGCGCGTGATTGACGATGTGCACGTCGATATCGCCCGAGGCCCGGATGACGGTCGCCCCGATGCCGGGGCCGGTCAGGGCGGCGGCCACGCGACCGCGGCGACTGACGCCGATCACCAGCTGCGACGCGTTGACCGAGCGCGCGAAATCGACCAGCGCGGTCGCGGGGTCGTCTCCGATCACCTGGTGGTAGCTCCCGCCCAGGGATTCGACGAGGGCGCGCTGCGCGGCGAGGGCGCCGGGGGCGTCCGGGCGCAGCCCGTCCTGGGTCGACACGTGCACGGCGAGCAGCTCGCCTCCCGCCGATCGCGCGGCGATGCGGGCGCCGCGGCGCAGCAGCGTCTCACCCTCGGGGCCGCCGGTGAGCGCGACCACGACGCGCTCCCGCGCCTGCCACGACCCCTCGATCCCGTGCTCCGACCGATATCGCTGAAGCGCCGAATCGACCTCGTCGGCCAGCCACAGCAGCGCGAGTTCACGCAGGGCCGTGAGGTTGCCGAGGCGGAAGTAGTTCGACAGGGCCGCATCGATGCGCTCCGCCGGATACACGGAGCCCGCCGCGAGGCGGTCGCGCAGCGACTGCGGGGCCAGGTCGACCACCTCGATCTGGTCGGCAGCGCGCACGACGGCATCCGGAACCGTCTCGCGCTGCACGACGCCCGTGATCTTCTCGACCACGCCGCCCAGCGACTCGATGTGCTGCACGTTCACGGTGGTGATCACGTCGATGCCGGTGGCCAGCAGTTCCTCGACGTCGATCCAACGCTTGGCGTTACGCGAGCCCGGGGCGTTGGTGTGCGCCAGTTCGTCGACCAAGGCGATCTGCGGCTCGCGCGAGAGCACGGCATCCAGATCCATCTCGTCGAGCACGACCCCGCGGTGCGCGAGCGCGTGGCGGGGGACGACCTCGAGTCCCTCGGCTTGCGCTGCGGTGGCGGCGCGGCCGTGCGTCTCGACGATCGCGATGACGACGTCTCGACCCTCGTCGCGCAGGCGCCGCCCCTCTTCGAGCATCTCGTACGTCTTGCCCACCCCGGGCGCGGCGCCGAGCAGTACGCGCAGCCGCCCGCGCTTCACGAGGGCCCTCCTCGGTCCGCCACGAGGGCCGAGGAGCACGCGAGGGAGGTCCCTGAGCCTGTCGAAGGGACCGGGTCTCCCGCGAACGCTTCGACCGGCTCAGCGACCACTTCCGGCTCAGCGACCTCTCCCGGCGCACCCCGCCGCCGAGCGGGACGCGCGGCGACGGGGGACGCGACGACAGTCATGTCAGCGATTCTCGTCGCTCACCGGGCGTCGAGCGCGCGGTTGAGCTCGACGACGTTCACCCGCGGCTCGCCGAGGAAGCCGAGATCGCGGGGCAGGGTGTGCGCGGCGACCAGGGCCGACACGTCGGAAACCGGGATGCCGCGGGCCTCGGCGACCCGCGCGACCTGGCGTTCGGCGTTCTCGACGGAGATGTCGGGGTCGAGGCCCGAGCCCGAGGCGGTGACGGCGTCGGCCGGGATCGATCCCGCTCCGTCGAGGGCGAGGGAGGCCGCCCGACGCTCCTCGATGGAGGCGATCAGGTCGCCGTTCTCGGGTCCGAGGTTCGATCCGCTCGAGGCCGCGGAGTCGTACCCGGCGGCCGACGGTCGCGACTGGAAGTACTGCGGGAGCGCCTGGCCGTCGGCATCCTCGAAGGACTGCCCGACGAGCTGCGAGCCCGTGACGGTCCCGTCGGCCGAGCGCAGCAGCGAGCCGTCGGCCGGGAACGGCAGGGCGATCCGGCCGACCGCGGTGATCAGCAGCATGTATCCGACGCCGAGGACGACGGTGAAGACGAGCATCGCGCGGACGGCGACACCGGCGGTACGCAGAGTGGTGCGCATGAGGAGACCTTTCAGAAGCCCGGGAGCAGGCTCACGACGAGGTCGATGAGCTTGATGCCGATGAAGGGGACGAGGACGCCGCCGAGTCCGTAGACGAGCAGGTTGCGGCTGAGGATGCTCGAGGCGCTGGCGGCCCGGTATCTCACGCCGCGCAGGGCCAGGGGGATGAGCACGACGATGACGATCGCGTTGAAGACGATCGCGCTGAGCACCGCCGAGGCGGGAGACGACAGCTGCATGACGTTCAGCACCGCCAACCCCGGGAACACGCCCATGAACATCGCCGGGATGATCGCGAAGTACTTGGCGATGTCGTTCGCGAGCGAGAACGTCGTGAGCGCGCCGCGCGTGATGAGCAACTGCTTGCCGATGCGCACGATGTCGATCAGCTTGGTCGGGTCGGAATCGAGGTCGACCATGTTGCCGGCCTCCTTCGCGGCCGAGGTGCCCGTGTTCATCGCGACGCCCACGTCGGCCTGCGCCAGGGCGGGGGCGTCGTTCGTGCCGTCGCCGGTCATCGCGACGAGGTTGCCGCCCTCCTGCTCGCGCTGGATGAGGGCGAGCTTGTCCTCGGGGGTCGCCTCGGCGAGGAAGTCGTCGACGCCCGCCTCGGCCGCGATCGCCTTCGCCGTCAGCGGGTTGTCGCCCGTGATCATCACGGTGCGGATGCCCATGGCCCGGAGCTCCCCGAACCGCTCGCGCAGCCCGTCCTTGACGACGTCCTTGAGGTGGATGACGCCGAGCACGCGGCCGACGCCGGTTCCGGTCCCTTCGACGGGCTCGGGGACCTCGGCCGCGAGGGAGGTGGCTGAGCCTGTCGAAGCCACCGGGCCCCGCGCGGGGGTCCACGTCGCGACGACCAGGGGCGTGCCGCCCGACTGGGCGATGGCATCCGTCTCGCTCTGCAGCTGCGCCCGCAGCGCCTCGGGAACCGGGGATCCGGATGCCGCGAGCCACGCCAGGACGGCGGACGCGGCGCCCTTGCGCACGAGCGTCCCGTCGGCGAGGTCGAGGCCGCTCATCCGGGTCTGGGCTGTGAAGGGCACGGGCTCTGCACCCCGGGGCATCTCGGCGACGACGCCCTGGGACGCGGCCAGCTCGACGACCGACACGCCCTCGGGCGTGGGGTCGGCCTCCGACGAGAGCGAGGCGTACTCGGCCAGCATCGGTGCGCCCACGCCGGACATCGCGACGAACGCCGAGGCGCGGCGGTTGCCGTAGGTGATGGTGCCGGTCTTATCCAGCAGCAGGGTGGTGACGTCTCCCGCGGCCTCGACCGCGCGGCCCGACATCGCCAGCACGTTGCGCTGCACGAGGCGGTCCATGCCCGCGATGCCGATGGCGCTCAGCAGGGCGCCGATGGTCGTGGGGATGAGGCACACGAGCAGCGCCACGAGCACGGGGATCGACACGGGGGACCCTTCGACAGGCTCAGGGACCACGTAGGAGGCGATCGGGTTCAGCACGAGCACCACGATCACGAATACGATCGACAGGCTCGCGAGCAGGATGTTCAGCGCGATCTCGTTCGGTGTGCGCTGACGCGAGGCGCCCTCGACGAGGGCGATCATGCGGTCGACGAACGTCTCGCCCGGTTTCGAGGTGATCGTCACGACGAGGCGGTCGCTCAGCACGCGGGTGCCGCCCGTCACGGCGCTGCGATCACCGCCCGACTCGCGCACGACCGGGGCTGATTCACCGGTGATGGCAGACTCGTCGACCGTGGCGATGCCGTGCACGATGTCGCCGTCGCCCGGAATCAGCTCGCCCGTCTCGACCAGCACGACGTCGCCGACGCGCAGGTCGCCCGAGGGCACGGCCTCGGTGGCGGCTCCGGATGCCGAGGGGTCGGCGGGGGAGTAACCGACGACTCGGCGCGCCGACGTCGTCGTGCGGGTCTTGCGCAGCGTTGCCGCTTGCGCCTTGCCGCGGCCCTCGGCGACGGACTCGGCGATGTTCGCGAAGAACACCGTGAGCCAGAGCCAGACCGCGATCGCCCAGGTGAACCCGAACGGGAGGGCGTCGGACGCTGAGCCGCCAGGGAACGCTGAGCCGCCAGGGGACGCTGAGCCTGTCGAAGCGTCACCGCCGAGGAACGGTTCGGCGACCGCGATGAGCGTGGTCAGCGCCGCACCCACCCAGACGAGGAACATGACGGGGTTGCGCCACTGCGACGCGGGGTTGAGCTTCTTGGCCGCCCCCGGAAGGGCGGCGACGACCTGGGCGGCGCTGAACGCGCGGCGCGGGGCTTCGGGGGCGTCGGACCCTTCGACGGGCTCAGGGGCCGACGGGCGGGGGGCGTGGGTGAGCGTGGACATCAGAGCGCAAGTCCTTCGGCGAGGGGTCCGAGGGTGAGGACCGGGAAGTAGGTCAGAGCCGTGACGATCACGGCGACGCCGGTGAGCAGACCCGCGAACTGCGGGCGGTGCGTCGGCAGGGTTCCGGCGGTGGCGGGCACGGCATCCTGGGCGGCGAGGGCGCCGGCGAGGGCCAGCACGAACACGATCGGCAGGAAGCGTCCGAGCAGCATCGCCACACCGAGAGCGGTGTTGAACCAGGGGGTGTTGGCGGTGAGGCCGGCGAAGGCCGAGCCGTTGTTGTTCGCCGCCGAGGTGAAGGCGTACAGCACCTCGCTCAGCCCGTGCACGCCCGGGTTGAGGATCGACGTCGACTCCACGTCATCCCGGATGCCGGGAATCCCGAAGCTCAGCGCGGTCCCCGCCAGCACGAGGGTGGGCGTGACGAGGATGTACAGGCTCGCGAGCTTGATCTCGCGCGGCCCGATCTTCTTGCCCAGGTACTCCGGCGTGCGGCCGATGAGCAGACCGCCGACGAACACCGCGATCACGGCGAGGATCAGCATGCCGTACAGGCCCGAGCCGACGCCACCGGGGGCGACCTCGCCGAGCATCATGTTGATCATCGGGATCATGCCGCCGAGCGCCGTATAGCTGTCGTGCATCGAGTTCACGGCGCCGGTCGAGGTGAGCGTGCTCGTGGAGCCGAACAGCGTCGAACCGAAGACGCCGAAGCGCACCTCTTTGCCCTCCATCGAACCGCCCGCGAGCATCGGGGCGGTGCCCGCGCCGACGGTCTCGGCCCAGGTGAGCAGGGCGGTGGATGCCGCGAAGATCGCTGCCATCACGCCGAGGATCGTGTAGCCCTGACGGTCGTCGCCGACGATGCGGCCGAACGCCCGGGGGAGCGAGATGGGGATCACCAGCATGAGGAAGATCTCGAACAGGTTCGTCCACGGGGTCGGGTTCTCGAAGGGGTGGGCGGAGTTCGTGTTGAAGAACCCGCCGCCGTTCGTGCCGAGCAGCTTGATCGCCTCCTGGGAGGCCACCGGCCCGCCCGGGATCGACTGCGCCGCGCCGGTGAGGGTCGTGGCATCCGTGAAGCCGTTCAGGTTCTGGATGACGCCACCCGCGAGCAGCACGACGGCCGCGACGACCGAGAAGGGCAGCAGCAGGCGGAAGGTGCCGCGCACGAGGTCGACCCAGAAGTTGCCGATCACCCCGCTGCGGCGGGACGCGAAGCCCCGCACGAGCGCGACGGCGACGGCGATGCCGACGGCGGCGCTCACGAAGTTCTGGACCGTGAGCGCGGCGAACTGCACGGTGTAGCCGAGTGTCGTCTCACCCGCGTACGACTGCCAGTTGGTGTTGGTGACGAACGACACCGCGGTGTTGAACGACAGGGCCTCGCTCGGGGCCCCGAGGCCCAGGGCGAACGGCAGCAGCGGCTGGAGCCGCATGAGCACGTACACGAACACGACGCCGATGAACGAGAACAGCAGCACCGAGCGCAGGTACGCCTGCCAGGTCTGCGCTCCGCGCGGGTCCACGCCCATCACGCGATAGACGCCGCGCTCGACGGCGAGGTCGCGCTCGCCGGTGAAGATGCGGGCGATGTGGTCGCCGAGCGGGCGGTAGGCCAGGCCGAGAGCGACGATGAGGGTGAGGCTGGTCAGGACGATGGACCAGATGGTTCCGGCATCCATGGGTCAGAACTTCTCGGGGCGGACGAGGGCGACCACGAGGTACACCACGGCGGCGACGGCGAGCACGGCGGCCAGGATCGAGAAGAACATCACGGTCGGTCCCCTCCCCGTGAGCTGGTGCGGGGCGACGAGGAGCGGGCCTCGGGGCCCAGCTTCTCGACCCCCTTCGCGACGAGGGCGACCAGCGCGAAGAGCGCGGCGGTCGCGGCGAGGAAGACGGCATCGAGCACGACGACTCCAGGTTCGGGAGAACCGCGGGGGACCGCGGGCGCCGCGGGGCGGCACGTGTGTCGATACAACTCCGCCGGGTCATGGCATCCCGGCGTCCTTACGGTTTCCGTACGGGTCGCTGGCTGACGCATACGGAGTGCTCACGGGTGGCGCTGACGCAGCGCGGGCGTCGCTGCTCTCGGCCGTCCTGAGACGCCGGCAGTCTCTCCACGGTGGGTGAACTTATACATGTGAGCGGTCGAAAACCGGCGAGACGCGGCAAGTCGGTTGTGCAGGGCCGCGATCCTGAGCGGGAGGCGTGACGGGCGGCGCGTCATGCCGTGCCCGTGTTTACCGAAGTGCAGAGGTGGAAACCGCATGGTCCGTGAGACGGAGAACATCGCCCGCGAGAAAGAGGGCGCGGCGCTCAGGGAGGGGCCGTCTCGGCGCATCGTGATCGGCGGCGCCGCGGTTGTGGTGCCGGCGGTCGTGATGATGGCGTCGAGTCCGGCGATGGCGGCATCGGGGCAGCGGAAGGTGACGGTGTCGGCGGTCCCGTCACCGGGGTCGGCTGCTTCGTCGGTGTCGACGGCGTCGGCGGGGTTCGACTTCGATGTCACCGTGAAGGTGACCGATGCGAGTGGGACACCTCTGAGCGGGCAGTCGGTGTCGCTGTCGGGCACGAGCGGTGTGTCGTTCGCGAAGGCAGACGGCACCACGGACGGGTCGGGAACGTTCACGACGGTTGCCTCGCTGAGTCTGTCGGGGACCGGGTCGGCGACAATCACGGCGTCCGCGGGCGGCGCGGGAGGTACGGTATCGGCGTCGACGTCGGTGACGTATCGGCCGCGGCTGATATCGGTCGTGGTGTCGCCCTCGGCGGTGGCGTCGGGCCAGAGCGCGACGGTGACGGTGAAGGTGACCACGGGCAGCGGCGCTGTGCTGAGTGGCGAGTCGGTGACGGTGTCGGTGCCGACGGGTGTCTCGTTGGCGCAATCCAGCGGCACGACGGATTCATCGGGTGTGTTCTCTACGGCCGCGACCGTGATCTCGAGCACCGGCGGGACGGCGACGATCACGGCGTCATCTCCGGGTGCGGGTGGTGCGATCTCGGGGTCCGCGAAGCTGACCTATCGCAGCCGGTCGATCAGCGTGGTCACCGACAACAGCTCGATCTGGTCGGGGAGCTCCGCAAACGTGACCGTTCAGGTGAAGGACGCGTCAGGCGGTGCTCTCGCCGGCCAGACGGTGACCCTGTCGGGTACGGACGTCTCGTTCGGCAAGGCCAACGGAACCACCGACAGCTCGGGGAAGTACAAGACGACGTTCACCTCGACGACGCAGGCCACTCCTCCGCCCTCCCGCACGATCACCGCGTCGTCCTCGAGTGCCGGCGGCACCGTGTCGGCGTCGGCGTCGTTCACCGTCAAGCGAACCCTGAACTACCGGATATCGGTCGCGTCGAACCGACTGGCCCTCGGTGAGACGACGACGGCGTCGATGACGGTCCAGAACAGCATGGGTTATGCCCTCGCGGGCGTCAGCGTCAAATACTCCGTGGGAACCGGTCTCGCCATCACGGGGGCGCAGTCCGGAACGACCAACAGCAGCGGAGTCTTCAGCACGACGGTTCGTCGGACAGGGGATTTCGAGAGCAGGGGGCCGGCCTACGAGCCGAGCTCCTATGTCGGCGCCGTCGTCGACGGCGATCCCGGGAACTCCCCTTCGGTGTCTGTTTACGCCAAGTGATGAGGTCGCCCCGCGCGGCTGAATCTTGCTGACGTCGCTGTGCTCCGCCCGCTCGTGCGGGCGGGGCGCAGCGGCGGATGGTCGCGCGACACGGGTGCGCATCCCCTTCTCTACTGCCCGGCGCGGCGCCCCTCACCCCGCGGTCGACGCCGCCGCAGGCGGTCGGCTGGCGACGACCGTCCGCGCGATTGCGACGGACGAACTATTCGGCTCCTAGGTGTGACACTCGCGGGAGGTTCGTGTGCCGAGATGTGCGCCGGAGCGGATCGGACCTCGGCGCCGTCGGCTTCGGCGTCGCATGATGGAGGCATGCTCTCTTCCGACGGTCCCGGCGTGCGGATCACCGCGCAGCTCGTGATCCCGGAGTCCGAGCTGTCGTGGCGGTTCTCACGCTCGTCGGGCCCGGGTGGGCAGGGCGTCAACACCGCCGACTCGCGGGTGGAGCTGAGGTGGGATGCCGCCGGCTCGGCGGTGCTGTCTCCCGTCCAGCGCGAGCGGGTCCTCGAGCGGCTCGGCCACCGCCTCGTCGACGGGGTGATCACGATCGCGGCATCCGAGCAGCGCGCGCAGCTGCGCAACCGCGACGCTGCGCGTGCCCGCCTCGCCGCGCTCGTGGCCGAGGCCGTGCGCCCACCGGCGCTGCCCCGCCGCGCCACAAAGCCCACCCGCGGGTCGAAAGAGCGCCGCCTGCAGGCGAAGCAGCGCCGCACCGACGTGAAGCGGATGCGGCAGCGGCCGACCGACTGACGGCGCACCCCATTCCCGCCGGCTTTCACGACGCCCGGATGGCGTCACCGCCCGGCCTCACCGAACTTGCGCCGAGTGTCCACGACACCCGGACGGCTTTCGAAAGCGTCCGGGTGTTTTGGACACTCGGCGGCCCGTCCTCCCCGACTACCGGTACTCACTCTTGTGGAGTACCGGTACTCAGTGTTACATTATAGTGATAGTCAGCGAGAAGGAGTAGCGCGTGGGCAAGCAAGACAGCGAGATGCTGAAGGGCGTCCTCGAGGGCGTCGTGCTCGCCGTTCTGGCGGGGCGACCCGCGTACGGGTACGAGATCACCGCCGACCTGCGCGAGCGTGGCTTCGCCGATCTCGCCGAGGGGACGATCTACGCGATCCTCGTGCGCATCGAGCAGCGCGGACTCGTCGACGTCGAGAAGGTGGCATCCGAGAAGGGGCCGCCCCGCAAGGTCTTCACGCTCAACGACGACGGGCGGGCGCAGCTCGCCGAATTCTGGACGACCTGGGGCACGCTCGCCGATCGGCTCGACGCGCTCCGCGAGAAGGGGAAGTGACATGGCCTGGTACGAGAAGATCATCGGCGACCTGAGCGCCAAGAAGCAGTGGCGCGAGTATCGTCAGCGCGTCCACGCGCTGCCCGAGCCCTACCGGCAGACGGCCGCGGCCCTCGAGCGCTATCTGCTCAATCTCGGGCCCACCGAGAACACCGACGGCCTCATCCGCATGGTGAGCGATCTCGCCGACCTCTTCGAGCAGGCCGCCGCCGCACAGACGCCCGTGCGCGACCTCGTCGGGGAGGACCCCGTCGCCTTCGCCGAGGAGTTCATGGCCAACTACGGCGACGGAAGCTGGATCGGCCGCGAACGTGCGCGCCTCACACGCGCCATCGACGAGGCGGCCCGCCGGCAGGGCTGAGGCGCCTCGCCCGCACGTCCTCCGACACCCGGTCGGCCGGAGGCGATGGTCTCGTGCGCCCTCCGACCGGTCGAAACGGAAGGAACATCCATGCCTGTCATCCAGACGGCTCCCGCCATCCGCGTGCGGGGGCTCGCCAAATCGTACGGGGACGTGCGCGTCCTGAAGGGCGTCGATCTCGACGTCGCCCGCGGCACGATCGTCGCCCTGCTCGGCTCCAACGGCGCCGGCAAGACCACCGCCGTGCGCATCCTGTCGACCCTCCTCGCCGCCGACGGCGGCACGGCCCAGGTCGACGGCTTCGACGTCGCGACCGAGGGGGCGCGGGTACGTTCCGCGATCAGCCTGACGGGGCAGTTCGCCGCCGTCGACGACGTGCTCACCGGGCGCGAGAACCTCGTGCTCATCGCCCGCCTCCGCCACGTCGCCGACCCGCGCGGCGTCGCCGACGAGCTCCTCGAGCGGTTCTCGTTGGCGGATGCCGGTGGCCGTGCGGCATCCACGTACTCCGGGGGCATGCGGCGGCGACTCGACATCGCCATGAGCCTCGTCGGAGACCCGTCGATCGTCTTCCTCGACGAGCCGACCACCGGACTCGACCCGCAGGCGCGCATCGAGGTGTGGGATGCCGTGCGCGCACTCGCCGCGGCGGGCACCACCGTGCTGCTGACCACGCAGTACCTCGACGAGGCCGAGCATCTCGCCGACCGCATCGCGATCCTCCACGAGGGCCGCATCATCGCCGAGGGGACGCTCGCCGACCTGCGCGCGCTGTTCCCCGCCACGACGCGCGAGTACGTCGAGAAGCAACCGAGCCTCGAGGAGATCTTCCTCGCCATCGTCGGCCCGGCCGGCGCCACCGACGCGGAGGAATCATGACCACCCGCGCCTTCTCCGACACCGCGGTGCTCACCGGCCGATCGCTGCGGCACATCCTGCGCAGCCCCGACACCATCGTGACCACGGCGATCATGCCGATCGCCATGATGCTGTTGTTCGTCTTCGTGTTCGGCGGCGCGATCGACACCGGGGGTACGGCGTACGTCGACTATCTGCTGCCCGGCATCCTGCTGATCACCGTGGCATCCGGGATCGCGTACACGGCCTACCGACTGTTCCTCGACATGAAGGGCGGCATCGTCGATCGGTTCCGGTCGATGCCGATCGCGGCCACGAGCGTGCTGTGGGGCCATGTGCTCACTTCACTCGTCGCCAACGCGGTCTCGCTCGCCCTCGTCGTCGGGGTCGCGCTGCTTCTCGGGTTCCGCTCGGGGGCGTCGATCGCCGACTGGCTGGGCGTGGCCGGCATCCTGATGCTCTTCACGCTCGCCCTCACCTGGATCGCGGTCATCGCGGGGCTCGCGGCGAAGACGATCGACGGCGCGAGCGCCTTCAGCTACCCGCTGATCCTGCTGCCGTTCGTCAGCTCGGCATTCGTACCGACCGGCACGATGCCCGGGCCCGTGCGGTGGTTCGCCGAGAACCAGCCGGTCACCTCGATCGTCGACACCATTCGCGCGCTATTCGCGCAGCACCCCGTGGGCGGGCAGATCTGGATCGCTCTGGCGTGGTGCATCGGCATCCTCGCCGTGGCCGCCTCGATCGCCGTCGCCCTGTTCCGCCGCACGGCGCGTTGAGCCGGGCGGCCGCTCGGCCTCCACGCCGTGCTGCGTGTCCAGAACACCCGGACGTTTTCGAGAGGCGTCCGGGCGTCCTGGACACTCGGCGGCGAGAGCGGCCGCCGCCCTTTCGCGAGCGGGCCGACCTGCGGAGTCCCCGTCCGCTCCAGAGGCTCTGAGGGCGAGCGGCGTGCGCGCGTCCGGCGTGGCGCCGGCAGCCGCCCGAACGCCGACGCCACTCGAACGCCGAACGCCCCCACCACGAGGGCGGGGGCGTCGGAGGCGACTCAGGATGCCGGACTCAGGATGCCGAGCCGGGCGGCGTCTTCTTCGGGCGCGGGGCCGGGGCGTTCGCCACGGGCTGTCCACCGCGCTGCTGGCCCGGAAGAGGGCGTGAGCGGCGGCCGTAGATGAGCTCCGACGAGTCGAGCAGCCACGGCACCAGGTTGATCGAGACGCCGCGCACGAGCATGAGCTGGTGCGCGAGGCGGCGCGAGCGGCGGTTGTGCAGGATCGACTCCCACCAGTGACCGACGATGTACTGCGGCAGGTAGACCGTGACGATCGCCGAGCCGTTCTTCTCGCGGTACTTCTTGATGAACGCCGACACGGGTGAGGTGTAGGTGCGGTAGGGCGAGTCGATGATCACGAGGGGGATGGGTACCTCGTGCTCGGCCCAGTCCCTCTGCAACCGCGCCGACTCCTCCTCGGTGATCGCGACGTGCACGGCGAGGGTCTTGTCGTGATTGGCGGCCAGGGCGTAGTCGATGGCCTTCGACGTGGGCTTCTGCAGCCGGTTGACGAGCACGATCGCCACGTCGCCCGACGAGCCGAAGTGCACGGTGTCGTCCATCTGGATCTCGTGCTCGACGTCGCGGTAGTACCGGTTCACGCCGACCATGAGCACCGCGAGGATCGGGATCGCGATGAACACCAGCCACGCGCCGTGCGTGAACTTCGTGACCGTGACGATGAGCAGCACCAGCACCGTCATCGCGGCGCCGACCGAGTTGATCCACAGGCCCGAGATGGCCGAGCGGCGTTCGATCGCGGCGGATTGCTGCTTCGCGGCTTCGGGCGTCAGCTCGCGCAGCCCGCGGAGCGCGCGCCGCCAGTGCCGCACCATGCCGATCTGGCCCAGCGAGAACGACACGAACACCCCGATGATGTAGAGCTGGATCAGCGTCGTGAGGTTGGCCTGATACACGATCAGCACGCCCATCGCCACGATGCCGAGGATGATCATGCCGTTCGAGTACACGAGCCGGTCACCGCGCGTGTTGAGCGCCTTGGGCGCGTAGCCGTCGCGGGCCAGCACCGCCCCGAGCAGCGGGAAGCCGTTGAACGCGGTGTTGGCCGCGAGCAGCAGCACGCAGGCGGTCGCCGCTTGGATGATGAAGAACGGGATGCTGCCCGCACCGAAGGTGGCTGCGGCGACCTGCGCCATGAGGCTCGGCTGCGGGTTGTTGGCGCAGTCGAAGCCGATGAGGTGGCAGGGGTTCTCGGCGTAGTGCACGCCCGAGATCAGCGCGAGCGCAGTGAGACCGGCGAAGAGCACGATGGCGATGCCGCCCATGAGGCTCAGCGTGGTCTGGGCGTTGCGGATCTTGGGCTTGCGGAATGCGGGGACGCCGTTGGACACGGCCTCCACGCCGGTCAGCGCCGAGCAGCCGCTCGAGAAGGCGCGCAGCACGAGAAGGATCAGCGCCGCCTGGGTCAGCGACTCGGCCTGCACGGCGTAGTCCGCGCTCGAGGCGTGGGGTGCGTCGCCGGCCAGCGTCCGCACGAGGCCGACGACGATCATCACGCCGACCGAGCCGATGAAGAGATACGTCGGGATCGCGAACACGCTCGATGCCTCGCGAACACCGCGGAGGTTGACGATCACGATGAGGATCACGAACCCGACCGCGATCTCCACCCGGAACGGGTTGAGTTCGGGCAGCGCCGAGATGATGTTGTCGACCCCGGATGCCACCGACACGGCCACCGTGAGCACGTAGTCGACGAGGAGGGCCGCGGCGACGATGACGCCGGGCACCTCGCCCAGGTTCTTGCTCGCGACCTCATAGTCTCCACCGCCGGAGGGGTAGGCCTTGATGAGTTGGCGGTAGCTCAGCACCACCACGATCAGCAGCACGATGACCGCCACCGCGACCCAGGGACTGAGGGTCAGTAGTGCCGTGCCGCCGATGAGCAGGATCATCAGCAGTTCCTGTGGCGCGTAGGCCACGGACGACAGCGCGTCGGAGGCGAAGATCGGCAGGGCCATCTTCTTGGGGAGGAGCTGTTCGTCGAGTTTCTCCGACGTCAGGGGCTCGCCGATCAGGATGCGTTTCGCGATCGGAGTCTCTTCGACGTCCCCGCGACTTTCGTCAGTCACGGCGCGCGACATTACGCCCCCCGGAGGCCGTGCGCAATGCGACGCGCGAGCCGTTCATTTCCTCGTCGCTCGGCGGCGGTGATCTCGACCCGCGTGGTCACCGTCGCGGACGGCGGCGCGAGGTCCCTGAGCTCGTCGGAGGGACCGGGGCCCTGCGCTCGATGGGGGGTGCTTCGACGGGCTCAGCTACGGGCGCCCGCGCCCGCGTGGACGGCGATGAAGGCGGTCATCGCGTCGGCACCGCCGTGGTCGTCCGCCGAGATCGTGACGACCGCGTCGCCGGCGAACACGATCAGTTGACCGTGCGCCCCATGCAGGCGCCAGGCGCTGCCGGGGCCGTCCCACCCCGCGAGGGCGTAGCGGCGGTACCCGTCGGCGGTGCCGCCCGTGTCGACCCACCCCGTGTGCAGGGCATCCACGACTCCGGCCGAGACCAGGCGCCGCCCGTCGAACACGCCGCGGTCGCGGATGAGGAGCCCGAGGCGCGCCATCTCCTCGGTGCGGAGGGCGAGGCCCTCACCGCCGAGCACGCGACCGTTCGGGCAACGACGCCAGGCGACGTCGGCGAAGCCGAGGGGGGCGAACAGACGCGGGCGCAGGTACTCCTCGACGTCGCCGACACGCTGCGACAGGGCGTGCAGGGCCGTGTAGGTACTGGCGTTGGAGTACTGGAAGACACGCCCGCGCGAGGGGCGCGAGAGGAATTCGGCGGCCAGGTCGGGCCAGTCGCTCATCATCGTCTCGGAATACGGGAAGTCGATGCCACTCGACATCGACAGGAGGTGTCGCAGGGTCGCATCCGTGGCGGTGGGCAGCAGGTCGCCCACCGGGGCGTCGAGCGACACCCGTCCCTCGTCAGCCGCGATCCCCGCCGCCAGCACCGCCACGGCCTTGGCGACGGAGTGGATCTCCTCGGGCACGTCGGGCGTCCAGCGGTGGGTCGCGACCTCCTCGCCGACCCGCACGTGCAGGCCATGGGCGATGAAGCCGACATCGGCGATGCGGTGCACGAGGACGTCGCGGAGGTGGTCGGCGCGGAGCATGTCCACAGGGTACGCGGGCGTCGTGGCATCCTCTCTGTGCTCGTCGAACGGGATGCATCTCCCCGCAGGAAGATGCGGAAAGCGGGGAGCATCGCGCGATGCTCCCCGCCCCCGGACGCCGGATCCCTTACTTCGCGAGCTGCGGGTACAGCGCCTCGAACGGCCCGGACAGCGCCGCCTTCAGCTGCACCGAGGTCTCATCGGCCAGCACCTCGTACTCTCCCGCCTCGGTGGCGTCGAGCACCTTCGCGACGAGCACGGCGGGATCGAGCTTCGGGTCGGTCGATCCCGCGGCCATGGCCGTGTCGACCCAGCCCACGTGGACGCCCACGACCTGCACACCGGAGGGGTGGAGCTCGAGGCGCATCGAGTTGGTCGCCGACCAGAGGGCGGCCTTGGTCGCCGAGTAGATGCCGCCGACGGCGTACCAGGCCATCGCGGAGTGGATGTCGATGATGGCGGTCTCGCGAGTCTGCGCCGACAACACCGGGGCGTAGGCGCGCGCCAGCATGAGCGGCCCGACGAAGTTCGTCTCGATGTTGTCGCGGATCTCCTCCTCGGTGTGATTCAGGATGCCGAAGCTCGAGGGCGACGCCCCCGCGTTGTTGACCAGGATCGTGACGTCGGGGGCTGCAGCGACGGCGGCCTCGATCGACGCGGCATCCGTCACGTCGAGCTGCAGGGGGACGATGCGCTCGTCGTCCCAGGTGCGGGGGGTGCGGGCGGTGGCGTAGACCTTCGCCGCGCCGCGGGCGAGCGCCTCGCGCACGAAGTGGGTGCCGATGCCCCCGTTCGCGCCGGTGACGAGGACGGTGGCTCCGTTGAGTGAGGTCATGGGTGCGTTCGCTTTCTGTTCCGGGTCAGACGCGGGAGAGGGTGGTGTAGTCGACGTACCCGCGGGCGCCGCCGGTGTAGAGGGTGCCGGGGTCGACCTCGGTGAGCGGGGCATCGGCCTTCAGGCGCTCCACGACATCGGGGTTCGCCAGCGCGAACCGTCCGAGCGGGGCGATGTCGGCCAGACCCGCCTCGATGTCGTCCGCGATCTGCTCGCGCGTGCGGCCGTAGCGCACGACCAGCACGGCCGTCGGCCAGGCTTCACGGAGCGCGGCGAGCAGCTCGTCGTCGCCCAGGTGGTGCACGTGCAGGTACGCGAGGTCCAGCGGCGCGAGGCGCGAGACGAGGTCGAGGTACTGGGCGTGGACGTCGTCGCGCGACCCCTCGTCGATGCCGCCGAGCGGGAAGGCGGGAGAGATGCGGATGCCGGTGCGATCGGCGCCGATCTCGTCGGCGATGGCCGCGGCGACCTCGACGACGAACCGCGACCGGTTCTCGACCGACCCGCCGTACTGGTCGGTGCGCTCGTTCGCGTTGGGGGAGAGGAACTGGTGCAGGAGGTAGCCGTTGGCGGCGTGGATCTCGACGCCGTCCGCTCCCGCGGCGATGGCGGATGCCGCCGCGTGACGGAACTCCGCGACGACGCCCGCGATCTCGTCGGTGGCCAGTGCGCGGGGCGCCGGGATGGGCTGCGGGCCGGCTGCCGTGAACATGTCCTGACCCGGTGCGATCGCCGACGGCGCCACGGCCTGCCGGTGGTGCGGGGTGTTGTCGGGGTGCGAGACGCGGCCCACGTGCATGAGCTGGATGAAGAGGTGACCGCCCCCGTCGTGCACGGTGTCGGCGACCTTCCGCCAGCCGGCGATGTGCGCGTCGGTGTGGATGCCGGGGGTGTTGATGTAGCCCTGGCCGTCTGCGGAGGGCTGAGTCCCCTCGGTGATGAGCAGTCCCAGCGAGGCGCGCTGACCGTAGTATTCGGCGACCAGATCGCCGGGGGTGCCGTCGGCATCCGCTCTGTTGCGTGTCATCGGCGCGAGCGCCAGGCGGTGGGGGAGTTCCAGCCGGCCGAGCGTGAAGGGCTGCCAGAGGGCGTCGAGAGTCATCGTGAGCATCGTTCCTTGTGTCGTCGAACAGGTCGTCACCGGTCGGAGGTGGGAGAATCTTCGTACGCCTCGAACAATAGTGACTACGCTCATAACTGGGGCTACTCATGATCTATTCCCGGAGGAGCGAAGATGTCTCTGACCTCACCGCCCGTGGGGCGTCGCGAGCGCAACAAGCAGGAGAAACTCGAGCGCATCATGGCTGCCGCGGGCGCGCTCTTCGCCGAGCGGGGTGTCGACGACGTCACGACGCAGGAGATCGCCGATGCCGCCGACATCGGCACCGGCACCCTGTTCCTCTACGCCAAGACCAAGGGGGAGTTGCTCCTCCTCGTGCAGAACGCCCATTACTCCCGCGCCCTCGAAGAAGGGCGGAGCGCCGCGGCTGCGGCATCCGGGGTCGTCGACGGTGTTCTCGCGCTGCTCGCACCGGTCGTCGCGTGCAACCGGACGCAGGTCGACAACGGCCGCACGTACCTGCGGGAGATGATCTTCGGCGATGCAGGAGAGCCGCACCATGCCGAGGCGCTGCGAGTGGTGGGCGAGACCGAGCAGACGCTCATCGACCTGATCGTCACGCGCGCCGGGCGCAGCGAGGCCGATGCGGGCGTGGTGGCGCGGGTGATCTCGTCCGGGCTCCTGGTCGCGATGGCCTCGGCGCCGACGGCGGACACGAGTGTCGACGACATCCTTGCAGTGGTCCGCGCGCAGGTCGAAACGATCCTGGCGGACGTCGGAGGCGAGGAGCGGGTGCCGACCGTGCATCCCGCACCCGCCCCGTGATCGTGGCGCGCTAGCTGCGTCCGCCCGACAGCTCCGGGTAGAGCTCTTCGACGGGGGCGGCCAGCCCGGCTCGCACCCGTCGGGTCGCTTCGTCGGCGAGCACCTCGAAACGGTCGGCCTCGAGCCCGTCGAGGACCTGCCCCACGAGGTCGGCGGGGGTGAGCTTGTCGCCGCCGGCGTGCGCGGCCATCGGCGTGTCGACGTAGCTCATGTGCACGCCCAGCACGTGCACGCCGCGGGGGGCGAGTTCGAGCCGCAGCGAGTTGGTCGCCGACCAGAGGGCCGCCTTCGCGGCCGAGTAGGCGCCTCCGTAGGCGTACCACGAGCCGATCGAGTGGATGTCGACGATCGCGGCGCCCGCGCGTCCGGTGAGAACCGGGGCGAAGGCGCGCGCGACGCGCACCGGGCCGAAGAAGTTGACGGCGAAGGTGGCGTCGAGGGCCGCGTCGTCGATGTCGATCAGGCTCGCCGTCGGTGGGTTGGCTCCCGCGTTGTTGATGAGCACGGTGGCATCGGATGCCGCATCCGCGGCCGCCGCCACCGACACCGGGTCGGTGACATCGAGCGCCAGGGGCACGATGCGGGCATCCGACCACGCCTGCGGCACCCGCGCGGTGGCGTAGACCTTTCGGGCACCGCGCTCGAGGGCCTGGGACACCAGCTCGCGGCCGATGCCCCCGTTCGCTCCGGTGATCACGACGGTCGCTCCGTCGAGGGTGGGCACGGCCGTCAGCTTTCCGGCTGCGCGAGGATGACGCCGCCCGAGACGTAGGTGAGCGTCTCGGTCACGTCGTACGCGTGGATCGCCGACACGTGCGGTGAGAGCAGCGCGGTGAGGGCGGGTGCCTGATCGGCGAAGAACGCATCGCGCGCCGCGTCGTCGGCGAAGCCCAGGATCACCGAGGCGTGCAGGCGCTGATCCTTCGGGTTGTCGTGGGCGACGTCCGGAGTGTCCCAGGTCTTCTCGTTCCACGGAAGGAACACCTGGGTCCGCAGCTCTTTCAGCACGCCCGTGGCGACCAGCGCCGGTGCCAGCTCCTTCTTGAGGAAGGAGTGGAAACCGATCGACCCTTCGTCGCCGCGGCGTCGCAGGTACAGCACCGCGCGCGAACCCGGCCGTTCGCCGGGGGCGACGTGGTACCAGCGCGAGCTGCCGGGAGGGCCCGCGTGCAGCAGCGTTCGCCGGAAGATGTTCACCTCGTCCTCGAACGCCAGGGCCGTCTGCGCGCGGCCCGCGAGCGGCGCCAACGCGTTCTCGAAGGTCACCTCGGCGATGCCGTCGATCCGACGGTCTTCGGGGATCTCGGTTTCGATGCCGTCGCCGGCGGGCCACCGGCCCGCGGGGCGCTCAGCCAGGTGCACCTGGCGGTACTCCTCGAGCCCCGGCGTCGCCGCGATGATCTGCGAGTGCGGGCCTTTCCAGCGATCCATGCCCGCCTGCCGGGGGAGGTCGGAGCGCATCCACAACAGGATCGACGAGGTGAAGTGCTTCTCGGGCTTGGGGGTGCCGCTGCTCATGGTCAAACCTTTCGTGGGTGGGGGTCAGGCACGAACGTCGTTGAGGAAGGCCGCGGCGACCGGCGCGAACTTCTCCCCGTACTGGAAGATGCCACCGTGCCCGGAGTTCGGGTAGATGATCAGCTCGGAACCGGCGATACGGCGGTGCAGGTCCTCGGACAGGATGCTGGGGACCATGCGGTCGTTGTCGCCGTTGGCGATGAGCGTGGGCGACGTGATGACCGAGAGGTCGGACGGTGCGGAGCGGCCGAACTTCACGATGGCTTTCAGCTGCGTGCTGAACGCCTTGGTGGAGATCGCCTTGTCGCGGTCGACGGTGCGCTCCTTGAGCCGCTCGACGAACGCCTTTCCGGCCCGCTTGCCCTCGGCGTCGCGGTTGAAGAAGAGGAACTCCTTCGGGTCCGAGCGCGTGATGACCGACCGGAAGATGTCCCAGTAGGTCGTGCGGACGACCTTGTCCATGTCCTTACCGCCGCGGGGGCCCGTGCCGGTGAGGACGAGGCCGCGAACGAGGCCGGGGTGTTTCACCACGAGGTCCTGAGCGATCATCCCGCCCATGGAGAACGAGAAGAGGTCGATCTTCGCGAGCCCCAGACCCTTGGTGATGAATCGGTAGGCGTCGTCGGCGGCTTCGTCGAGCGTGTCCGGGACGCGACCGCTGGACGCGCCGACGCCGAGCTGGTCGAACGTGATGACGTGGCGGGTCTTCGCGATCGCGTCGACGATGCGGGGGTCCCAGTTGTCGAGGGTTGCAGCGAGGTGCACGAAGAAGACGACGGGGATCTCCTCCTTCGGCCCGAGCTCGCGGTAGGCGAAAGTGTCGGGGCCGACCGTGACCGTCTTCGCGGGAGCCTGCGCGTACGAAGTGATGACTTTGTCGTTCATGGGAGAGGTCCTTGCGTTCAGTGATGAGTGTGAGGGAAGTCGAAGGGCGGTGGGGAGGGGATCACGCGCCGAGAAGCACGGACTTTCCGCGGGTGCCGCCGCGGTGGAGCGACTCGAGAGCGGTCGGCGCCTCGTCGAAGGGGAAGGTGGCGCCGACCGTCGGGCGGATCGCACCGGCGTCCACCAGCTCCGCGATCTGCCGCAGCTGCTCGCCGTCGGCGCGCATGAAGAGGAACTCGTAGGTGACGCCGAGTTTCTTCGCCTGCCCGCGGACCTTGCGGCTCAGCGCGCCGATCGCGAAGCGCAGGACCGGGTTCAGGCCGATCTGCTGGGCGAATGCGGGCGTCGGCGGGCCGGCGATGCCGACGGCCATGCCCCCGGGGCGCAGAACGCGCAGCGACTTCGTCAGGTTCTCGCCTCCGAGACTGTCGAGCACGAAGTCGTACCCCGACAGTTCCGTCGAGAAGTCCTGGCCGGCGTAGTCGATCACGACGTCGGCGCCGAGGGAGCGCACGAACTCCGCGTTCTTCGCCGAGGCTGTCGTCGCCACCCGTGCGCCGAGGTGCTTCGCCAGCTGGATGGCGATCGTTCCGACACCCCCGGCCCCACCGTGGATGAGGACCTTCTGACCGGCCTTCACCCCGCCCTTTTCGACGAGGGCCTGCCAGGCGGTCAGGGCGACGAGGGGAAGGGATGCCGCCTCGACGAGATCGATTGACGAGGGGACGCGGGCGACATCCGCCTGGTCGACCGCGATGCGCTCGGCGAAGGTGCCGATCCGATGATCGCGCGGCCGGGAGAACACCTCGTCGCCGGGGGAGAAGGAGCGCACCTGCGCACCCACCCGGATCACCGTCCCGGCCACGTCGTGGCCGAGCGTGAACGGCGGTCGGTAGGGGAGGAATGCCTTGAAGTCTCCGACGCGGATCCGTTCGTCCAGGCCGTTGAGCCCGGCCGCGGCCACCGCGATGAGGACGTCGTTCGGACCGACGGTGGGCTCGGGGACGTCTGCTTCGTGGAGGGGCTTCTTGTAGCCGTCGATGACGAATGCACGCATGTCGAGGATTCCTGTTCTGGGAGAGGGGTTCGGGTCCTGCGTCAGGCGCGCAGGAAGGATTGGATCCGAGCGATCACGGCGTCGCGGTGCTGCGAGACCACACCGTGCCCGGCATCCGGGAAGGTCACCACGTCGATGGCGGGGAACGCCCGGCGCAGCTGCTGCGCGTTGGCCGCGGGGACGAGGATGTCGTCATCGCCGTGGAAGGTGAGCGTCGGCGTGCTCGTCGACGCGTGCACCGGATGGGGTTGGGCTCCCCAGCTCGCGACGGCGCGAAGCTGTGCGCGCATGACCCCCGGGGTGACGGCTGCGTCGCGGTCGGTGCGACGGCGCTTCAGTCGGCGCTGATACGCGGTCGCGGCACGCGCCCCACCGTCCGTGCGGGGGAAGAAGAGGACGGAGGTCGCGGGGCGCGCGGTCACGACGCTGCGCGCGATACCGCGGAGCATGACGCCCGTCATCCGGGTGAGGCCGGCGCCGCCTCGGGGTCCGGTTCCGGACATCACGAGGTGGTCCACCAGGGCCGGCTCCTGCTCGACGATCGTCTGGGCGACCATGCCTCCCATCGAGAGGCCGAGGAGGTCGATGCGGTCGACTCCCAGCGCGTGCACGGCGGCGATGGCGTCGCGGGCCATCTCGTCGAAGGTGTCTCGCACCCGGCCGGTGGATCGACCCACGCCGCGGTACCCGAGCACGATGACCCGGCGATCCTGCCCGAGCGCATCGATCACGTCGGGGTCCCAGGCATCCAGATTTCCGCCGAGGTGCATCAGCGCCACGAGAGGCGGCCGGTCGCCCGATCCGATCTCGCGGTAGGCGATGTCGGCCCCGTCGACGTGCACCATCCGCGTGTCGGCGTCGACGAGCGACGGGGTGTGGTGGTTGCCGTGCGAGCCCGTGGCCATGTCTGCTCCCGTGGTCCGGTTCGGACCGTGTCATCTTCGCTGTTTGCGAGTACGCTCAATACTGACTTCACTCAGTCAACTTGTCAAGGAGGCGATATGGCTCAGCAATCCGGCCTCGTCGGGCGTCGAGAGAAAGCGATGGCCGACAAGCGCAAACGCATCATGGATGCGGCGCGATCGCTCTTCGCGGAGCGGGGGATGGGCCACGTCACGACGCAGGAGGTCTCCGACCGCGCGGACGTCGCGATCGGGACGCTGTTCCGCTACGCGGCGACCAAGGCGGAGCTGCTCATCATGGTCCAGAACGAAAAGTTCCGCGCCGCCATCGACGAGGGCCTCGCGGCGTCCGGATCACTGTCGGCGAGCGACGCGTCGACCGAAGACGCCGTCATGGCTCTTCTCTCGCCCGTCATCGACTGCGTGCGCGAACAGCCCGAGAACGGTCGTCGGTACCTCCACGAGCTGGTCTTCGGCGACCCGGTGGAGGAGCATCGGAGCGCGGGACTCGCCGAGGCGTGGCGCTTCGAGGCCGCCATCGCCGACCTTCTGCGCACGCTCCCTGACGTCGATCAGGCAACGCGGGTCACCCTCGCACGGGTCATCACGTCGATCATCCACGTCACGATGACGGCGACCCTGCACCTGGGGGACACCCCGGGCGAGGTCACGGCCATCGTCCGGTCGCAACTCGCTGCCGTCCTGCGAGGACACGAACGAGTGGGGAGCTGAGTCCGAGCGCACGCGGGCATTCCCTATGCTCGCGGGGTGGACAACATCGTGGGATCCGGCGTGCTCGCCATCGTGGCGGGGGCGGTCGTCGCGGTGCTGGCTTTCATCCCCTTCGTCGCGATCAGCTACCGCCGCCGCGGCGGATTGACGCTCTGGCGCACGGTTCTCTGGGCAAGTGCGGCGGTGTACTTCTGGGCGATCTGGACCTATACGCTCGTGCCGGTTCCCGAGTCCGACGACTACCGGTGCCGCGGCGTGAACCTGCGGCCGTTCGAGTTCGTCGACGACATCCGCTCCGCCGTCGCCGTCTCGGGCCGCTACCTCACCGATCCCGTGGTGTTGCAGGTGGCGCTGAACGTGCTGCTGTTCCTGCCCCTCGGCTTCTTCCTGCGCGTGCTCGGCGGGCGCGGCATCCTCATCGCGGGACTGTCGGGGCTGGTGATCTCGGGGATCATCGAGACCACGCAGCTCACCGGCGTGTGGGGCATCTTCCCCTGCGCCTACCGCGTGTTCGATGTCGACGACCTCATCGTGAACACCTCCGGGGCTCTGCTCGGGTCGCTCCTCGCGTTCGCCGTCCCGGCCCAGCACCGCGGGGCGCGGAGGGCTCCGGATGCCGAGAAGCCCCGCCCGGTCACCCGTCGCCGTCGCGCGCTCGGCATCACGTGCGACGTCGTGGGTATCTGGCTCGTGGGCTTCGCGGTGTCCGTCCTCGTGCAGGCGGTGATCACCCTCGCCCTGGGGGAGGCGGCCACCTTCTCGACCGACGAGGTCGCCTCCCTGGCGGGAACGGCGGTGTCGACGGGACTCTGGCTCGTGGTGGTGCTGGCGACGGGCCGCTCGGTCGGCGACATCGCCACGCGCGTGCGCTTCACCGATGGCGTGCTGCCCGCCTGGGTGGCGCGCCCGCTGCGGTTCGTCACGGGTGCGGGGGCCTTCGTGCTGCTCGGCGCGCTACCCGCGCCGTGGTCTGCTGCGGCCACGGCGCTGGCGCTGGCGACGGTGGCGCTGCTGTTCGTCTGGCGCGACGGCCGGGGGCTCACCGGGTGGCTCGGCCGGCGCCGATTGGTCGACGACCGGGCGGGCGTGGTGAGCCCGACGGTCGACCGGTACGCCGCATGAGCGTGACCGGCTTCCCGCAGGGCCTGTTCTCCACCTGCGATGACGACGCCGTGCGCATCCATCGGGTCCTTCACGACCGCCGCGACGCGCGGGGCGAGTTCGGGGGCTGAGCGAACCGTCGCTCCGTTGACGTCTCCATCGACCGCGAGGTCCGACGGGCGCTACCGTAACCGCATGGGAGAGCCGCTGTCGCCGGCCGATGCGCGCATCCTGGCGCTCGAGTCCGACGTCGTGCGCGGGCACGCGCTGAAGCTGCTGGTGCTCGAGCCGGGCGAGGCTCTCGACCTCGACGCGGTGCGGACGAGCGTCGCTGATCGCCTCTCGGCCTTTCCGCGCGGGCGCCAGGTGGTCGTCGACGCGGGCGACGGCCCCGCGTGGGTCGACGCCCCGACCGTCGACGTGACCGCGCACGTGCGCAGGCACGCGGCGAGCGACCCGGCCGAGCTGCGGGCGGTCGTCGGGCGGCTCATGGCGGAGCCCCTCGACCGCGCGCGGCCGCTGTGGAGCGTCGACCTGGTCGGTCCCCTCGCCGATGGCCGGGAGGCGGTCGCGGTGCGCCTTCATCACGCGCTCGCCGACGGTCTCACGGCGGTGCGCTTCCTCGAGTCGGTGCTCTTCGAGCCGCACGACGCCCCGGCCCACGAGGTCGGCCTCCGCGATCCCGACGCTCGTCCCACGCGGTGGAGCGAGTGGGAACGGATGCCGCTCACCCTCGCCCGCGAGCTCGGGCACCCCGGCTCGCGCTCGCCGTTCGACCGCCCCCTCACCGCGCGTCGTGCCCTCGCCTTCGTCGACGTCCCTCTCGCCGAGGCGCGGGCCGTCGGCGCGGCGCGGCGCGAACACGCCACGGTGAACGACGTGCTGCTCGCCGTGATCGCCGGGGCGCTGCGCCGGCGCCTCCTCCACCACGGTCACGCGCCCCGCCTGAACGCCCAGGTTCCGGTGAGCCTGCACGAGAGGGGGGAGGATGCCGCGGCATCCGGCAACCGCGACTCCTTCGTCGATGTGGGTCTGCACCTCGACGAGGCGGACGATCTGCGCAGGCTCGATCTGCTGAGCGCGCAGATGCGCGCACGCAAGCACGCGCACGACGCCCGATCGCTCGACGAGCTGTTCCATGCGCTCGCCGCGGCAGGTCCCGTCGGTGCCCGCGTGCGGGGACTCGCCGACGATCCCCGCGAGTTCGCGCTCGCGATCTCGAACGTGCCCGGCCCGCGGGTGCCGGTGGCGGTGGCGGGACGCCGGGTGGGGCACGTGTACACGTCTTCGGAGCCCGGCCCGCGGCATGCCCTGCGGGTCGCGGCGATCTCGAACGACAGGTGGCTCGGGGTCGGCTTCTGCGTCGACCCCGACGCGGTGCCTGACGTCGAGATGCTCGCCGACGCGGCGCACGACGCGTGGGAGGCGCTGCGCACGAGCCTGTGATCTCGCTGCCGGCGCGGCATCCCTCAGTCGGGCTGCCGCGCGGGGCCGGGCCCGGACTGGGCGGCTCGGCGTCGGCAGCGGCACCGGATCGCCGTGTCTCGACGGCGGAGCACCGACCCGGCCGGCCGCCGCGCCGCCGCCTAGGCTGGGAGGGAAGGAGTCGTATGTCGTCGAGAGCAGGGCGCGCCCCCAGGGTGAGCCGCGGTATCGCCGCGGCCGCTGTCGCGACCTTCCTGGCGACCGTCTCGCACGCCTCGGTCGGGACGCAGCCGCCCCCGGCGCTGAACGTGGCGATCGCGCTGTGCCTGGCCGCCCCGGTGTGCGTCACCCTGGCGGGGCGTTCGATGTCGTGGTGGCGCCTGTCGGCAGCGGTGGTGCTCAGTCAGGCGTTGTTCCACGGCCTCCTCGCCCTCGACCTGAGCGGTGACGGTGCCGCCGTCGGCGGCGGGCACCACGGGGGAGCCGCCGCGCTGTTCGACGCCGCCGCCACCCACGAGGTCGCGGTTCACGCGGCGCACGCGCCGTGGATGTGGGCGGCGCACGCGCTCGCCGCGGTGGTGACGATCGTCGCGCTCGGTCGCGGTGAGCGGGCCGTGCAGGCGATCGTGCGCTTCGTGATCGCGGCCCTGTCGATGATGCGGCCCGTGCGCGGACTCGGCCCGCGGACGGATGCCGTTCCCGCGGCGCCCGCGCCGCTGCTGCTGACGACGCCGATGACGGTGTTGTCGCCGATGAGGCACCGGGGTCCGCCGCGCGCGGCGTGACACCCCACCCTCATCAATCGCGTAAGACGCCCGTTCGGCGTGCGCACCGTCAGAAAGCAGCACCATGTCTCGCAAGACCACTCTTCGTCGTGCCCTCGTCGGCCTCACCGCCGGCGCGGCCCTCGCGATCGCCGCGCCCCTCGCGGCATCCGCCCACGTCACCGTCAACCCGGACACCGCCACCCCGGGCAGCTACGCCACCGTCAACTTCCGGGTTCCCACCGAGAGCGAGGCGGCGTCCACCGTCAAATTAGAGGTGTCCTTGCCCACCGACACCCCGTTGAGCGCGGTGCTCGTGCAGCCCGTTCCCGGCTGGACCGCCACCGTCGAGAAGGGGGCGCTCCCCGCACCGGTCGAGGTCGAGGGCAACACGATCTCGGATGCCGCGTTGAAGATCGTCTGGCAGGCCGATCCCGGCGTCGGAATCGGTCAGGACCAGTTCCAGATCTTCTCCGCGGTGCTCGGGCCCGTGCCGGACACCGGCAGCATCGTCCTCCCCGCCACGCAGACCTACTCCGACGGAGAGGTCGTGGACTGGGCGGCGACGCCCGACGAGGTGGCGGTCGACGACACGCTCGAGCCCGCGCCGGTGCTCTACATCAACGACACTCCGCCCAGTGGCGAGCACAGCCACAGAGGTCACGGTGCGACGACGGCAGCCCCGGAGGCCGACGAGATGACGACGACCTCGGCGACGTCCGACGACTCGTCCGGTGTCGCCCTGGGCCTGAGCATCGCCGCCCTCGTCGTCGCCGCCGCCGGCGCCGTGCTCGGCGCCCTCGCCTTCGCGCGTCGCCCGAAGCGGAGCTGACCGTGGCATCCCGGAACGCGGTGCGTCGAGCCCTGGCCGGGGCGGTGGTGGTCGCCGCCGCGATGACCGCCGCCCTCGGCGGGGCCACCGCCGCCTCGGCGCACGACTCCCTCGTGGCGTCATCGCCGGCGGAGGGCGACACCGTGTCGTCCCTGTCGGAGGTGCGGTTGGACTTCAGCGCCAATCTGCTCGGGGCCGACGGCGGCAACATCGTCATCGTCGTGGGCCCGGACGGGCGTCACTACGAGGCGGACTGCGCGGCGCTGGCGGGACCGACCCTCACGCTGCCCGTCGCCCTCGGAGCCCCCGGCGACTACTCCGTGGAGTGGCGGGCCGTGTCGTCCGACGGCCACCCCGTCTCGGGCGTCATCCCGTTCGTGTACAGCGGCCCGAACGTCTCGGCGGGCGCGGAAACCTCCCCCTGCACGAGTGCCGCCGGAGTGGCCGAGGCGGCGGCCGAACCGGAGAGCGTCGGCGGGATGTCGGGTCTGACCCTCGGCCTGCTGCTGGGAGGCGGAGTGGTCGTCCTGATCGGCGTGCTGATCGTCGTCATCCTGCGCACCCGGACGCGAGAGGACTGACCGGCGACCTCGCACGCCACCATGGCCCGGTGCGCCCGAGTGGCGGCCGGGTCATGGGCCGAGCGGAGGAGCCGCAACCGGCAGGTCCTCCCAGGGCCAACGGGCGGGCGGCGCAGTACGCTCGCCGCTCGAGGAGCTGTGGTCCGCGGTAAAACGTCGCCCCCCGCCGAGGCGGATGTGCCGACAATTTACGTTATGTCAGTTAGTTGACAAATAAGGTGTCGTGCATGCGCGGGCGGACGCACTCAGCGAGGCTCTCGGGCGAGGTGGTGAGGTTTCGCAGGTTACAGCTACGGCCAAGAGGACGTGCGGCGGCTGGACGAGGTGACCCCGGGGGCCGGTCGCGGCGATTGAGCAGCCGTAGCGTGGCAGCCGAACACGTGTCACAATAGAACTCGCCACCCGTTGCGACGGGATCGGAAGAAGGCCTCAGAACCCCAGCCGGACGACTGGATCTGGGGCCCTTCGCATTTTCATGGCTCCAACGAATCCACCGTGCGGTGCCGGAGGATCAGGGTCTCTCCCAGCGCATGGAGGTGAGCCGGTTGGCCGAGTTCCGCTGCGTTGATCGCGCCCAGGAGGACGTCCGCGATCCACAGCAGGGGTTCGTCACCGCCTCGCTGATGGTCGACGCGGAGACGCTTGTCGAGGCCCTGGGTCCGCAGGGCGACGAGGTGACCGAGGTCCTGCTTGTTCTGACTGGCGGAGCGGTCCTCGAGCACGAGATCGAACACCTCCATGTTGACCATGTCGTGGTAAAGCGCTTCGAGACACTTGCGTCGACACCGCTCGTTCTTCTTCACCCGTTCGCTGAGGTGCGTGACCACAACGGTCACCGGGCCGAGTTCGGAGATACGCGAAACGATGGTGCGGCGCCGTGACTCGCTCTCGTCGGTCCAGTGCAATTTGACCTGACCGGGCAGGGCGAGCGATCGAAGCTGCTCCCGGATCTCAGCGCACTTCTCGAGCGGGATGAGGGCGGCACCGATGAGGTACTCCTGCCGCGTGTTGGAACGAACCGCTGACGACTCGTCGACGAACGCTCGGAAGGGACTCAGCGGCACCTTTCAACAGTACGGTGGGGTACGGACACCCCCCGGGGTTACTGACTCTCGGAGGGGGTCTCAGGCTTCCCGTTCTTCCTCACTTCGCGCGAGGAGGATGTCGTATATGTCGTCACGGTAGGCAGGCTTGACTCGATGGCGGACCCCTCGTCTGGCTTCCTCGACCAGTTCACGATTGAGCGGTCGACGCCGGCGCGGTCGTCGTACCGCTTCATGCTCGCCGTCGCGAACAGGTACGACTCTCCGCCGAGCCAGTCCCGGATGCGGGCGCTCTGCGGCACCATTGAGGTTCCTCGTTGGCCCCATTCCGACAAGGTCATGTAAGCAAGTGACGTCACGTCACTCATCGTGACAAGGACCACCGACATCACCGTCTGACGGACCGTGGTGCGCCACAGATCACGACCGCGGAATCAGGTCCGTCGCCGTCGCGGCGTCTCAAAAGCCGTCGCGTTGTCGCACGACGGTGGTAGTCCCACTTCATGGACCATTCGCATCCGGACAACATCGACTTCACGCCCGGCGGACAACGTACGACTAAGCCGATGAAGATCGTTGAGGTGCGTGCACGCCGAGGTCGAACGGTCGGCCCAGTAGGCTCGCGTGCCGATAGCGTGGGCCGAAGCGGAGCGCGATGATGATGAGAAAGGCCGGAGATGCGAGGTGGGGACATTCAACAGTGGGACCAGGGGCTCAAGAAACTAGCTCTAGATCTTCGACAGTTACGAGCTTCCGCCGGGAATCCAATCCTGTACGACCTGGCAAGTCAAACAGGGATCTCCAAGTCCACCATCTCTGATGCTCTACAGGGAAAGAAGCTCCCGTCGGACCGCACCTTGGCATCTCTGGTCAAAGCGCTGGGGGACGATCCCGGACCGTGGCTGGAGCGGCGTGATCAGCTAGCCCTGAATGCGACGGATAATAGCTCGGCGTCGGAGCTTCAGGTTGAGAAAGCAAGACCGAGGCGTTTGATACCGCTTCGGGCGGCGGCAATCGCGGCAGCGGGGGCATTCGGGGCGGGCATCATCGGCACCGTCGGCGTTGTGGCGCTGCTGGATGGGGCGCAGAGCAGTCCTTCCGCCGCTGCTTCTCCCGCGGATCCGACGCTGAGCGCGGTGACGACCGGAGTCGACCCCGCAACCACGCCGTGCATCGAGGATGCGGAGCCAGCTGCAGCAGAGACCCGGAATGAGAGCTACCTACTAGAAGTCATTTGGTCGGAGAACTGCGACGCCGCCTGGGGTCGCGTCACCCGTTACGACAACCGGAGTAGCGGGAACAGCGTCCATGTGGAGATCTCCCCGCGAGATGGAGACGAGGGTCATCAGAAGCAGCAAGCAACCATAGGTGACGTTCAGGGCGCCTACACCGCGCTCATCATCCGGGCTGACGGCAACACCCGGCTTTGTGCTCGAGGAAGCGTAACGGTCGACGGAGCCACCATCGATCTCGGTGACCCTCTATGCATCTGATCTAGACCGAAGCATCTCGCGTTGCGGACCGGGGCTCGACATCCAATTGGTGTCAGGAGTAGCTACCAGATGGCTCTGTCACGAAGGCGGGCGGTGGTCACGTGGCCATCCAAACCCATTCCGAAGAGGTCCCAAAATTCCATCCGGAATTCCAACTTCAGCTGAAACGGACGACTCTTCCATCCGTCCACAGTTCAAGATCGTGAGGCCTAGCAGGCCCGGTAGCTTCCTACTCACTCGCGAGCCGCTACAGGTCGCGACCGTTCTGCGAGACCTGGTCTCGCCCGTGAGATGGAGCACATGATGAAAGCTGTCAATTCAGACGTGGGTCTCACCCACTCGCGTCGAAACCGACGTCAGAAGATCGGCGCGGCTACCGTGGCGGTCTTGACTGCCCTCCTGGCTCTTAGCCCGGCAGCCTCCGCTTCCGCATCGGACTGGGGTGGATACGCCAATCCAACAAGCTGCAGTGGCTTGAGCCTCGTGAAAGAGGCTCCCGTCTACAGCAACTCCGGCACCTACGTGGGGCTGCTGCAGATCAAATGGTCGAGTGGCTGCCCCGGCAACTACGCGAGGTTCCAGAGCTCTGCGGGTGCGGCTCAGACTGTCGCACTGAGTATCCAGTCTCAGGTGGGGTGGAAGAACAAGGCCGGGGCAGACGAAGCCAACGCTTCCACGGTGTGGACGAGGATCATTCAACTCAACAACTCGAGTGACACGGTCTGCGCCTACCTCGATGCCACGTATTACGGATACGGGAAGGCGTCTAAGGCCATCTGCGCGTGAGCTGGTCTGACGTCCATCACCGCGAGGTGAATGCCGACCGTCAGGCGTCCTCGGACGAACCAGTTCTCCGTCTGGGGCTCGGATGGGAGGTTGCCAGAGGAGAGGGGCGAGCGGTCGCTGGTCCCTCTCTCGCACCTCTGTTTCGAGGAGGCAGACTCGGGCCCAGACATGCTGTCGTCGCACTCCCGCCGATGTCAGCCGTCGCCTAGTCCGCGTCGTCCCCTCATGCACACGCAAGCGCCGATTGGCCGAGGAACCCCGGATGCCACGACCTGCGGCCCCTTGCGAGACGCGAGGTCGCGGCATCCGCGTCCTACAGGTTCTCCGCCGGCACCGCGAAGGTGTCGCACGCGTTCACGCCGCTGTCGTATCCGACGTCGAACCAGCGCGTGCGCTGTTCGCTGGAGCCGTGCGTGAAGCTCTCGGGGTTGACGACGCCACCCGACTCGGCCTGGATGTGGTCGTCGCCGACGGCGGACGCCGCCGAAAGGGCATCGGTGATTTCCCGTTGCGTCGGCGGCTGCAGGTAGGGCGTGCCGTTCTCGTCGACCTGGTCGCCCGCGGCGGCGACCCACGCCCCCGCGTAGCAGTCGGCCTGCAGCTCTGTGCGTACCCCGTTGCTGTCGGGGCCGCTGCCGTTGTTCGGGTACTGCTCGAAGACGCCGGTGAGGTTCTGCACGTGGTGGCCGTACTCGTGTGCGAGCACGTAAAGCTGCGCGAGGGGGCCGGCGGTCGTGTCGTACTGCGCACGCAGGATCGAGAAGAACGTCGGGTCGACGAAGACCGTCTCGTCGGGCGGGCAGTAGAACGGACCCGTCGAGTTCGAGGCCGTGCCGCACGAGCTCCCCGTCGCCTGGTCGACGATGACGAGCTGCGGCTCGCGGTAGCCCTCGAGACGCTCGGCCCAGAACTGGTCGATGTTGAGCGAGGCCGCGGCCAGGCGGCAGGCGTCGTCGCTGTTGGCATCCCGACCGGTCTCGCAGGCGGCGATCTCTTCTCCGCCGCTTCCGGGGCCGGCGGCCTGCTGACCGCCCAGCGAGCCGGTCAGGTCGGTGCCGGTGAACAACGAGAACAGCAGCACCGCGATCGCGCCGATACCGACCGTTCCGCCACCGATCGCCGCCACGGTCCCGCCCCTGCGTCGGGCGGAGTTGCCGCCGACGCGCGCATTGTCGTTGAACGTCACGGGCGTCACGTTACGCGCGCGTCGACCGGGCGGAATGGGGCTGGACTTCGCGCAGAAGCGGTGTCTGCGCAGGCGGAAGCCGCCGGCGCAACCCCCTGATCTCGGAAATCGACGGGGGTACCGTCGGCCGCGAGGAGCACCGCAGCCCCGGCGTCCGCTTCTCGACGACAACCATCGGAGTCCGTCATGCCTTTGACACGCCGTACCTTCCTCGCCGGATCCGGAGCGCTCGCTCTGCCGTTCATCCTCGCGAGCTGCGGGTTCGTCCAAACCGCCCCCGCCGAGAAACGCCAGGGCACTCTCACCTTCACCACCTGGGGGACGGATGCCGAGCTCGCCGGCTTCCGCGCCGCCATCGCTGCCTTCGAGGCGGCGAACGAGGGCTCCACGGTCGAGTTGAACGCCGTGCCCTACGAACAGATGTTCACGAACATCGACGCGCAGCTGCAGGCGGGCAACCCGCCCGACATCTTCCGCGTGCCGTACTACACGTTCGGCGCCTACGCCGGTCGCGGTCAGCTGCTCGACCTCAAGCCCCTGCTGTCGGCCGACCGGCGGGGCCAGTTCACGCCCCAGGCGTGGGCCGCGGTGCAGAACGGCGACGGAACGTTCGGCCTCCCGCACCACACGGACACCTCGGCGATCCTCGTCAACCTCGACCTGTTCCGCCAGGCCGGCATCGACGCCTCCGAGATCCCGACCTCGCCCGACCAGGCCTGGACGTGGGACGAACTCGACGCCCTCGGCGAGCGCCTGCGCGCGGGACTTCCCGCCGACCGCTGGCCGTGGGCCTACAACTGGCAGGGCAACGGGGTCACCCGCTGGCTCAGTCTGCTGTTCCAGTCCGACGGCGCGTTCCTGGGATCCGACCAGAAGACCCCGGCGATCGACTCCGACGCCGCCCGCGAGGCCGTGGAGTTCTCGAGTTCGTTCTTCACTAAGAACTACGTCCCCGCCAACAACACGATCACGTCCTCGAGCTACGCGGCGGAGTCGTGGTTCTCGCAGTCGGTGGCGATGGTGTGGTCGGGTGCGTTCCAGATCCCGGATGCCGAGACCACCGCCGACTTCGAGTGGACCGCCACCTACGCTCCGCGCAACGTCCGCGCGGGCAGCGATTTCGGGGGCAATGCGCTCGTGGCCACCGCGAATACACAGCAGCCCGAGCTCGCCGCGGCGTTCTTGGAATTTGTCACGAACGCCGACCCCATGCGCGACTTCTGCCGTGCGGCATCCCTCCTCCCCACCCGCGGCGACCTGCTCAACGACGACCTCGAGTTCGACGTGCGCCCGGATCTCGCCCCGGTGTTCGCCGGTCAGGCCTCGCTCGTGCAGCCGCAGGACGTCGCCCAGGTCGCCAGCCCGTCGATGTCGGCGATCATCCCGGTGCTCAAGGAGCAGCTCGACCTCGCCTTCACCGGAGCGCAGGATGCCGCGACGACCGTGACGAACCTGCAGTCGGGCATCGGAGCGGCCACCGGTGGCTGACACGCTGATCGCGCGTGCGGGCGGACGACGGGCCGTGCGCCCGCGCCGCCCGGGCGCGCGTCGCGAGACGCTCGCGGCCTACGGGTTCATCGCGCCGAACTACCTGCTGCTGCTGGTGTTCGTGCTGGTGCCGCTCGTGGGTGCGTTCCTCGTCAGCCTGCAGCGCACCGACGGCTTCGGCGCCGGCACGTTCACCGGCCTCGACAACTACGCACGGCTCGCGGGCGACCCGTTGTTCTGGCGGGCGCTCGGCAACACCGTGCTGTTCACGCTGCTCGTGACTCCGCTGTCGATGCTGCTCGGACTCGTGGCGGCGACGTTGCTCAACTCGGCCCTGCCCGCCCGCCCGCTGTGGCGTTCGCTCCTCATTCTGCCGATGGCGGTGTCGGGGGTGGCCACCGCGCTCATCGGCGTGCTCGTGTTCGACCAGAACTCCGGCATCCTCAACCGCCTGTTGACGGCGGTCGGTCTCTCGCCGGTGACGTGGCAGTCCGATGCCGTGCCGGCGTTCGCGACGATCGTGCTGGCGACGGTGTGGTGGCGCACCGGCTTCAACATGCTCATCTACCTCGCGGGGCTGCAGGGCATCGGCCCTGACCTGTACGAGGCCGCCAGGCTCGACGGCGCGAACCGTCTGCAGCGTTTTCGCCATGTGACGGTGCCGTTGCTGGGACCGACGTCGTTCTTCCTCGTCGTGCTCAACGTCATCTTCTCGTTCCAGGTGTTCGACATCGTGTTCGTGTTGACCGGCGGCGGGCCGGGAGGGGCGACGAGCGTGCTCGTCACGTACGCCTACGAGACCGGCTTCGTCACGCGCGACCAGGGCTACGCCGCCGCGATCGGCATGGTGCTGTTCCTCTTCGCGCTCGTGTTCGCTGCGGCGCAGTACCGCGCCTCCCGCACCAAGGACGTGGTCGAATGAGTCTCGACGAGCGGCTGGATGCCACGGCATCCGCCTCCCCCCTCGCCCCGCCCGCGATGACCCCCGGTCGGCGGGCTGCCACTCGGTCACGTCGCGGCGGGATGCTGGTGCGCACACTCATCGTCGCGGTGGTGGGCCTCGCGGCGGTGTCGCCGCTGTACTGGATGCTCGCGGTGGCGTTCTCATCACGCGCGGAGTTGCTCGGTGGGCGCGACCTGCGCCTCTGGCCGCGTGAGGTCACTCTCGAGAACTTCGAGCGGGTGTTCGCGTCGTTCCCGGTCGCGACCTGGTTCGGCAACTCCGTCGCCATCGCGGTCGTGGTTACCCTCATCTCGGTGACGACGAGCCTGCTCGCCGGATACGCCTTCGCCCAGTTGCGCTTCCGCGGGTCGACGGCCCTGTTCTTCCTGGCGCTGGCGACCCTCGTGCTGCCGGTGCAGGTCATCATGGTGTCGCTGTTCCGGATCGTCACCGCCACGGGGCTCTACGGCACCTACTGGGCGGTGATCCTGCCGGTCTCGGCATCCGCGTTCGGGCTGTTCCTCGCCCGGCAGTTCATGCTCGGCATCCCCCGCGAGCTCATCGAAGCGGCGCGGCTCGACGGGGCGGGCCATCTGCAGACGTTCACGCGGGTGGTGCTGCCGCTGTCGAAGCCGCTCATCGCCGTGCTGGTGTTCATGAGCCTGCTGTCGTCGTGGAACGACTTCGCCTGGCCGCTCATCGCGCTGCGTGAGAACCGGCTGTTCACCCTGCCGATCGGCCTGCTGTACCTGCAGGGGCAGTTCGGCAGCGACTACGGCGCGACCATGGCCTACGCGCTGCTGAACGTCGTGCCGATCGCGATCGTGTTCCTGGTGTTCCAGCGGTATTTCGTGGCGGGTTTCGCGCGCAGCGGGATCAAGTAGCGCGGGGGGCGCCCTGCGCGCCGCGGGTGTCTGCCGCGCAGCGGGCACCGCGGCATGCACCGCTTCACGGCTGGTACCCCGGTCTCTCCGTGAGAGGCCCTCGGATCTCCGCCACCAGCGCATGAGGTGGGATCGGATGTCGAGGGACCTCAGGCATCGTCGCGGTGTCTGCCGTCAGCCCATGCGGCGCACCGCAGCGTCGGGCGGCGGCGGGGCGGTGCTCTCCCTCACGACGAACGAGGGGCGCTCCGCCGAGAACCGTCGCTCGGTTTCGCCGGCGATCTCGTTCAGGACAGGCTGCAGTCCTCGATGACACCACGCGACATCACTGCGACCCACGAACCGTGGGAGAGTGAAACCCCCGCTCTCTTCCGAGGAGGACGTCATGACCGCCACCGCCGAGAACACGACGCCGCTGCTTCCCGGGGCGGCGATCATCGTCGGCATCCGTTCGCTCCTCGTCTGGGGAGTCGTCGCGTCGGGCGTGATGGGCACGTTCCTTCGCGGGACGCATCAGAGCTGCTCGGGTGGCCTCAGCCCGAACGGGCAGGGCTTCGTCACGACGGCCGGCGCACCCACCGATATCGAGCCCTTCTGCGGCACGGCGACGCTGAGCCCGAGTCCGCTTGTCTTCCTCTTGTTGGCGGCGATCGTGATCGGCTCGCTCACGCTGGTCCTGCGGCGTGCTGTCGACGAGGACCACGCGTTTCGCATCCTCGGGAACGCGCGGATGGCGATCGTCATCCTTACGCTGGTCGCTGTGGCGACGGGCTGGATCGCGGTCATGACGCTCCAGATCGACGACTGGAGTTCGTACTCGATCTTCTCTCCGCAGCCACTCGCGCAGTTCGATGTGGAGAGCTGGCCGATCACCCGGCGTTGAGGCGCGGCGCTGCTCGCCCGAGGGTCGTGGTGGCTTCGTCGTTCCGCGATCGAATCTCGGACCGTAGCCGGGACTCATCCCGAAGGAAGTCCGCGGTTGCGCGGTGAAGCGAATGGTTTCGTACCCGGCGATCACCGGTCGGGGAAGGTGCCTTCGTAGTCTTGCCAGGTGCCGGCAAGATGCTGCATCGCCCAGAGCTGCTCTGCCTCGGAGGCCGCCGTCGCACCGGCGAAGTCCATCACGATGTAGTTCGACCGGAATCCGTCGTCCACGGTCGCCGCGAACGCCTCGGCCGCCCCTCGTGAGCCGAACCGGTAGTACGTCGCTTCCTGCGTGTCATAAGCCTCGACGCAGTCCACCACCTCCCCGCACGCGGTCGCGGTGATGTCCCGCGGCTCGGTCACGGGAGGATTCTCGGCCCCAGTGTTCTCGAGGAGTTCGTGCAACGTCAGCGTCCACTGGCTGTCGAAGAGCAGCCGCCCGACCCCACAGCCCACACGCCACCACGACCGCGACCACGACGATCAGACCGAGAAAGCGCTCTCCTCGCGGCCGGCCGCGCGAGTGATCTGTCCGGCTCATTCGGGGCCGGCTTCCGACGGGTGCGCGAGTGCGGCAGCGACCCGCTCCTGTCGCGAGGGGATCAGTCCGACGGCGAGGCCGCCGACGAGTTGCCCGATCGCGAGAAGTCCGATGGCCGCGGGCAGGGCGATGGTCGGCGCGGCTGCGGCATTTTCCAGACTGAGGAGCGGGCCGATCTCATCGAGCCATGTTCCGTACTCGGTGCCGAAGATGACGAGCAGGGTGATGATCGTCAACCCGATCGCTGCGGTGATGAATCCCCAGATCTTTCCATTCACGCGTGCAGTCTCTCAGGCGCGGACCGCGTCCGCGGATCCGGTGACGGATGGCGGGGGAGTACCGATCGCGAGACTCGTGCGATGGCGTCCGCACACCAGCGGGTACGGCCGGCGGGCGGGTGGTGTCCGACCTCAGCCGATGCGGCGCACCGCAGCGTCGGGCGGCGGCGGGGCCGTGCTCTCCCTCACGACCAACGAAGGGCGCTCCGACGAGAACCGTCGCCCGGTTTCGCCGGCGATCTCGTTCAACAGGAGCTGCAGTCCGCGGCGGCCGAGGCCGGCGAAGTCCTGGTCGACCGTCGTGAGCGGCGGGCTCCACAGCGCCGCGAGCGGATGGTCGTCGAAGCCGGCGACCGAGATGTCGTCGGGCACACGGCGACCCGCTGTGACGATGCCGCGGATGACGCCCATGGCGATCTCGTCGTTTCCGCAGAAGACCGCCGTGACGGTCGGATCCTCGGCGAGGCGGCGACCGATCTCGATGCCCGATCGCGGATCCCACGTCGCATCGCTGAGCGGCGGGATCACCGCCCCGCGGCGCTTCAGCGCTCGCCGCCAGCCCGTGGTGCGCCCGTCTTCGCGGCGGGAGGGAGGGACGCGCACGTGATGGACCGTGGCGTGGCCGAGGTCGAGCAGGTGGTCCGTGAGCTCTTCGGCACCGCGGGCCTCGTCGAGCACGGCCTGTCGCAGCCCCGGCTCTCGCACGCCCGACAGCGCCACCAGCGGGAGGGAGGAGGGGATGCGGTGCAGCGCGGCGACCCCGGGCGGGTCGAACTTCAGGACGCACACGCCGGCGAGCGGCTGCCCGAGGGTGGCGGCGATGGCGCGGTCGATCTCGGCCTCGTCGGTGCTCTCGACCACGGTGATCATCACCGTGTAGTCCTCGGCGCGCGCGACCTCTTCGATCCCGCGGATGGTCTCGGCGTAGCCGTACTGCGAGGTGTCTCCGGCGATGACGGCGATCACCTGCGACTTGCGCGACGCCAGCACCCGCGCGGCCGCGCTGGGACGGAAATCGAGCGCCGCGATGGCGGCTTCGACCGCCTCGCGCTTGCCCGCGCTGACCTTGGCCGCGCCCGTCAGTACGCGCGACACCGTGGGGACGGAGACCCCCGCCCGCGCCGCCACATCGGCGATGGTCGCCGGTTTGGCGCGGGGGGTGTCCATCGTGCTCCGTCGGTGTGGAGCGGCGACGGTCATTTGACGGCGCCGCTGGTGATGCCCGAGATGATCTTGCGCTGGGCGACCATGAAGGTGATCAGCAGCGGCAGGCTCATCAGGATGATGTAGGCGAAGATCAGGTGCCAGTTCTGAAGATACAGACCCGCGCTGGCCACCTGGTACAGGTTCAGGGGCAGCGTGTCGAGACGACCTCCCACCACGAACAGGGCGTAGAACACGTCGTTCCAGATGTAAAGGCAGATCAGGATCGTCGCCGTGGCCAGGACCGGCATCAGCAGCGGCAGGATGATCTTCACGAACACCTTGACCGGTGAGGCGCCGTCGACGCGTGCCGCTTCTTCGAGCTCGATCGGGATCGTGCGGACGAATCCGGTCACGAAGAAGATCACCGTCGACATGTACATGCCCATGTAGACCCCGATCATCCCGATCGGCGTGCCCGCGAGGCCGAGCTGGCGCAGCAGCAGGACGATGGTGACGACGGCGGGCGGGAGGACGATCCCGCTGATGGCGACCGCGTACACGAAGGCGAGCGCTTTCGACTGGCGTCGACCCAGGATCCACGCGGCCATCGAGCCGAGGATCAGCACGCCCAGCACCGCCGGGACCATCACGAGGACGCTGCCTCCGAGGGCGGCGATCATGCGGCCGTCGCCGATGACCGCGGCGAAATTGTCGAGAAGACGCCACTCCGAGGGGAGCGCGAGCGTCGGGACGAACGCCTCGGCCTGCGTCTTCGACGCCGTCAGGACGGTCAGCAGGAACGGGATGCCGAGCAGTGCGACCGCCACGAGGATCGCGGCGACCGGCTGCACCACGCGGGCGGTCGCGCGCCGACGCCGCGGCTCGCGCCGGGTGCGTCCGGTGGTGAGGGTCATGGTCGCGGTCACAGTACGTCCTCCCGCTTGCGCAGAGTACGGATGACGGGGAAGGCGAGGACGGCGACGACCAGGAAGAGCACGAGGCTCATGGTCGTGGCCTGCGCGAACAGTCCCTGTCCGAAGGTCCGGAAGATGAAGATGTTGAGCAGTTCGGTGGTGCCGCCGGGCCCGCCGGCGGTGGTGGCCTGCACGATGTCGAAGCCGTTCATCGACCCGAGCAGCGCCGTGGCGACGTTGAAGGTGACGGCGGGGGCCAGCAGGGGGAAGCGGATCGAACGGAACGTCGTCCACCAGCCCGCCCCGTCCAGGCGCGCGGCTTCGAGGACGTCGTCGCTGATGGTCTTGAGTCCGGCGAGGTAGATGAGCATGGACAGGCCCATCCACTTCCAGGCGTGGATGAGGGCGACGACGACGATCGTCCACGTGGTGCTGCCGAGCCAGGCGATCTCGACGTTCTGACCCGACACGATGCTCAGGATGCCGTTGAGCGCCCCGTCGGGCTTCAGCATGGCCTGGAAGATGTAGCCGACCGCGAGCGCCGACATGATCACCGGCACGAAGAAGGCGACGCGCAGGGCGCGGTTGGTGCGGGTGTCGCGTTCGAGCAGAAGCGCGAGGCCCAGCCCGAACAGGTTCTGGAAGACGGCCACGAGCACGGCGTAGATCAGTGTCACCGTGAGCGCGTTGATGAGGGAGCCGTTGGAGAACAGCGAGACGAAGTTGCCCGTGCCGATGAAGTCGATGGAGCTCTTGAAGCTCGACCAGTTCGTGAACGCGTAGACGAAGTTGAAGACGGTGGGGATGGCGAAGAACACCACCAGCACCGCGAGAGCGGGGATGAGGAACCACAACGGGTGGTCCTTCGCGTGTCGTCCGCGCGCGGCTACGCGGGCGGACCGCGGTGGCGGGGTGATCGCGCGGGGCCGCTCGAGGGTCGAAGTCATGGGGTGTTCCTCACGAGGAAGGGGGCGCCGGGTCGGGTCCCGGCGCCCCGGGTGGGTCAGAAGCCGGGCGTCCCGATGGCCTTGGCGAGTTCTTCGAACTGCGCCTGCGTGGCCTCGGCGACCTCGGTGGGGGTCTTCGTGCCCTGGATCATGTCGCCCAGGTTGAGGTAGAGGTCGGGGTTCGCCACGGCCAGGGCCTGCATCGAACCGACCGAGTCTCCGAGGGAATCGCTCACGGCGAGCAGAGCGTCGGGGACCTCCGGCGAGGAGGGGACGGCGCTCTGCAGCGAGACGGTCTTCTGCGCGTCGACGAAGTCGGCGTATCCGTCGCCGAGCCAGTACGACAGCAGCTGGCGTGCGGCCGCTTCACGCGCGGCATCCCCCGTCTTGAACGCCACGAGGGCATTCGCCTGGTCGGGGATGAAGGTGCCGACGTTGCCGGTCGGGGAGATGGGGAAGAACCCGATCTTCTCGTTCAGCTCGGCGGTGTCGGCGAGCGACTGCAGCTGACCGAAGTACGAGTTGACCTGCACCGCCATGGCCGCCTCCCCTGCGAGGAGGGCGGGGCCCTGGTCCTCGAAGGTCGCGGTCTTGAGGTCGGAATTGAACAGGCCCTCCTGAATGAGGCCCTGGTAGGTGTCGATCGCGCCCTGGATGGTGGGGTCGGTGAACTTCTCCTCGTTGGCGTTCACGCGGTCCCACAGGCCATCCTTGGCGGCGTCGGCGAGCTGCACGTGCACCCACCACTGCGTGGCCCACGGCGTGCCGCCGCCGAAGTCGTAGAACGGGGTGACCCCCGCGGCCTTCAACTGGCGGGCCGTGGCGAGGAAGCTGTCCCAGTCCGTGGGCGTCGTGGTGATGCCCGCCTTCGCGAACACCTCCTTGTTGTAGTAGACGCCCTCCACGGCCGGCGTCGAGATGAGCGCGGCGTACCGCGTGCCGGCCAGGATGCCGGTGATGTCCTTCAGTTCCGGCGTGTACGCGTCGACGAAGGGTGCGCCGTCGAGCGACTGCAGGTTCGTCGAGGCGTTCAGCGCCGTGAGCTGCGACGCCGTGGGCTGCCAGAACGCCAGGTCGGGCTTGTCGCCGGTGGCGACCTTGGTCTGCACGCTCTGCTCGTACGGGTCGGGGATGGTGACGACGTCGACGGTGGCACCGGTGGCCGCCTCGAAGCCTTTCACCACGCTGTCGGGGATCTTGTTCGAGTTCTGCGCCGCCCAGATGGTGAGGGTGGTGCCGTCGAGCTTCGTGTCCTGCGCCGGCCAGTCGGCGGGTCCGGCGGCGGTGCCTCCGCCGGCGCCGGGGTCGGAACAGCCCGCGAGGGCGAGGGCCGCGACGGTGGTGAGCGCCGCGGCGGCGATGAACCGCTTCTTCATTGAATTGCTCCTTCGATGTGATCAGTGTGATCGGGTGCGGGCGTCGTCGTCGACCCGGTGGGCCGTGCCGACAGACGCAGGGTGCGTGCGGCGAAGCGGGTGTCGACGCCGTGCACGTGGAGGGTTCCCGTGGTGGCATCCCAATCGGTGTGCCAGGCGGGGAGGTCCAGGGGGAAGACCGGGGTGACCTCGACGTCGACTCCGACGAGGTGGGGGAAGCTCAGCGAGACCGAATCCTGACCGTCGCGGCGCCAGACCGAGACGAGGTCGCCGTCGGTGACGCGCAGTCCGAGGGCGATCCAGGGTTGCTCCCACTGCGGCAGGCCGAGCGGCCAGTGCGGATGCGAGGTGGCGATCTCCGTTCGCAGCGTCTTGGCGACGGCGATCGCGTCCGCCACGCGTCCGCGCTGCGCGGCATCCATGCGGTTGAGGTGACCCGAGACGTAGAACCGCCCGAGCAGGCCCGTGACCAGGCAGAACGAGGACTCTTCGGCATCCATCTCGGGCTGGGGATAGGCCCAGCTCGCCGCCTGCTCGGGAAGCATCGACAGGGCGGCGGAGGCCGCGATCGGAGGGTACTTGCGGAAGTCCTGCTGGTCGGAGGTGGACTGCATCGCCAGACGCGACAGCATGGCGTAGTCCATGCGCATGGCACCCGAACTGCAGTTCTCGATCACGAGGGCCGGATGCCTGTCGAGCACCCCGTCCAGCCAGTCGAGCACCGCTCGGTTGTGCCCCAGCAGCCCGTCTCCGACGCTATCGGCGTCGCGGTCGGTGCCCGGGCCGGGATCGATGTTGTAGTCCATCTTGAAGAAGCCCACGCCGAAGTCGGCGACGAGGCGGTCGACGACGGCATCCAGGTGGGCGCGCGCGGCGGGGTGACGCAGGTCGAGGTGGAAGCGATCATGTTCGACGACGCGTTCGCCGTTGCGCTGCAGGAACGCGTCGTGGGGGAGGACCTCGGCGAGCGGACTGCGGATGCCGACGACCTCGGGCTCCAGCCAGAGGCCGGAGACCATCCCGGCCGCGTGGATGGCGTCGATGACCTCGCCGAGCCCGCCGGGAAAGCGTGTCGTGGAGGGCTGCCAGGCGCCCACGGTGTCCCACCAGTGGCCGGAGTCGTCGTACCACCCGGCGTCGATGCAGAACACCTCGGCTCCCACGTCGGCGGCGGCGCGGACCAGCGGCAGCAGCTTCTCGGTGGTCGGGTCGCCGTCGAGGGTGTTCATGTAGTCGTTGAACACCACCGGCATGGCGGCGTTGTCGGGGTGGGGGCGGCGGCTCGCGCGCCGGTGATCGGTGAGCGCGTCCAGGGCCGCGGTGGCGGAGGCTCCGACGGCGATCGTGGCGGGCACACTGGTGAAGTCCTCGGCGGGGCCGAGCACACGCGACCAGCCGGAGTCGCTGTCGGTGGGGCCGGAGAGAGCCAGGTAGCCGCCGGCGGTGTCCTCGCCGATCTCCCACCGCCAGGCGCCGTTGTGCTCGATCTGCCACGCCAGGGCCAGCCCGGCGGAGGGCGACTCGAGGATGCCGGTGGGCAGGTGCTCCCCGGTGGACCAGGTGCCGGTGGAGACCGCACTGAACCCACCCCGGGGATTGTGGCCGGTCAGGTGTTCGGCGAGAGGGACGAAGTCGGGGCCGCGGAGCGCGGCGCGCGCCCACCGCCCCTCCCCGAGCCAGTCGCTCGTGCCCGAGATCCGGTCCCAGCCGGCGAGGGCGTCGTCGGCGGTCTCGTGCTCGGTGAACCCCGCCACCCACGACGCGACCGCGCGCAGGACGATGCGACCGGTGCCGACGTTGACGACGCGCACGCGGCTGGTGAGCGCGGCGACACCATCGCGCGCGGTGAGCTCGACGGTCGCCTCGAGGTCGCCGGAGCGCTGGCGCAGAGACAGAGTGCGCGTATCGGCGACGACCGTCTCGACGTGGTCGACGTAGCGGAAGCGCCGGCCGTGCTCGGTGTGGGCGAGGCGCCCCGATGCGGGGTGGTGGCCGGCGTCGGCCGTGAGGACCTCGACGAGCGGCACCCGGTACACGCGATGGCGACCGGACCGGGTGAGGTACCCCGCACACGTCACCGGCTGCTCGTCGTCCCATCGCAGGTCCAGCGACATGGTGTCGGTGCCCCAGCGAAGGCGGGCAGGGGTCGCTCCGGTGGTCGGGGGATGCGTCGTCGTCATTCGTCTCTCCGTCGTGTCGAACGAGAGGGACGCTAACCCATCGTGAAACCGTTATCAAGCGGCACTGTGAAGCCGTTATCAGAAAGGCTCCCTCAGCTCTTGCCTGGGCGAGCGGTCGGCCTCTATGCTCTCGGCTTGAAAGCGTTATCAGAATTGATCACGCGCTGCCCTTCCACTCGACGACGAGGAACGATGAGCACAAGAACCCCCTCCCCCTCCGCCTGGCGACCCGCCGCCGCCCTGTGCGCTGCCGTACCGCTCGTGCTGAGCCTGATCGGCGCCGCGCCGGCATCGGCCGAGACCACGGCTCCCGCGCCGATCGTCAAATACACCTTCGACAGCGGCGCGACGGCATCCACCATCGCCAACTCGGGCACGAAGGGATCCGCCTTCGACGCGCGCGTGCGCAACGCCGGCTCCCTCGCCCGGGGGACCGGCCCCACCGCCGCCTCGGGGGCCTCGGGCCTCTTCCCCGGCGGCGCGCAGAACTCGTCGAGCACGGCAGCGCCGTACCTCGACATCCCCGCGGGCCTCTACGACGGGGTGAAGGCCCTCACCGTCTCGACGTGGATCAAGTGGGACGGGCGCAACTCCGGCAACCTGCCGTGGGCCTACATCGTCGGCAGCGACGGGCTGCCCCGCGACAACTGGGGTCTCTACTTCGTCCCCAATGAGGGCGGTCAGTCCAAGGCCGTGGCCAATTCCGGCACCGAGGTGAAGGCGGTGTCGCCGGTGCCGCTCACCGCCAACGCCTGGACGAAGATCACCTCCGTCGCCGACGGCCAGACGCTCTCGTACTACATCAACGGGGAACTCGTCCGCCGCGAGAGCGCCGCGGTCGACTTCAGCAAGCTCGGTGCGTCATCGAGCACGCGGTCGGGGCTCATCGGTCGCGTGCCCTGGGCTCCGCAGTGGGCTGCGCTCTTCGGCGGCGAGTTCGACGATTTCTCGATCTACGACGCCGCGCTCACCCCTGAGCAGGTGGCCGCTGACTTCGCCGCATCGGCCGGACCGGTCACGGCCGTGGCGCAGACGTCCTGGCAGATCGCCACGACCGCGGGGCAGGCGCCCGTGCTCCCCGCCCGCGTCGGCGTCACCCGCGAGTCCGGGCTGAAGACCGACGCCGCCATCCGCTGGGATGCCGTTCGCGCCTCGCAGTACGCCACCGCCGGCTCGACCTTCACCGTCGCCGGCGTCATCACGGGCACCGATCGAGCCGTCACCGCCACCGTGACCGTCGGCGCACGACCCACCGAGGAGATCGTGGCCGACCTCGGCCGCCGCACGGGCGACTTCCGCGGCGGCGCGTCGGGCACCCTCTACGGCCTCGGCGACGAACAGTCGCCCACGCAGGCGCTCGTCAACGGCGCCGCGATGACGAACGTGTCGCAGAAGCCGCCGTTCGGCACGCAGCACCCCGGCGGCGACGCGTTCAACATCGAGGACACCTTCTTCGACAAGCACGGCGAAGACCTCTACATCTACACGCAGGACTACTACCCCGACTGGCCCTACAACCGCGGAGTCCGCCCGGGCGACGACCGCACGTACGTGCGCGACGCGAACGGCAAGCTCACCTCGGAGTGGACGGCCGGCGGCAACGGCCTGTGGGACTACCTCGAGGTGCTCGAGATCGTGACGGAGGCCGTCGCGACCGGTGCGGACGACCCCGAGAAGTACGTCTTCATCCCCTACAACGAACTCGACCTGCAGTGGCTGAACAATGACGACCGCTACTACCGCTATCTGCAGCAGGGCGGACAGCCCGACAGCTTCACCCCCGGAGGGGCGAGCGACTGGGCCGCGGCGTGGAAGGTCATCAGCGACGTCTATGCCAAGCACGGGCTGAGCCGACCCCGCATCGCGGGACCGGGAGACGCCGCGTGGCGCGGCGAGGGCAACATCAAGGCCTTCCTGCGTTCCGCGATCGCATCGAACACGGTCCCCGACATCTACGTCTGGCACGAGCTGCGGGGCTACCAGTGGATGCCGGATCGCGCCAACGCGTTCCGCCAGTACGCACGGGACCTCGGCATCGCCGAGGACAAGATCCCCCAGGTCAACATCACGGAGTACGGCGCGAGCAATGACATGAGCTCGCCGTCGAACCTGCTGCGGTGGTTCGCCAGCTTCGAGGCGGCCAAGATCGATGCGCAGACGGCCTACTGGACGGCATCCGGAACGCTCTCCGACAACCAGGCGAAGGTCAACGCCGCCAACGGCGGATGGTGGATGTTCAAGTGGTACGGCGACCTGCACGGGTCGCAGACGGCCGAGGTCACCACGAACCGCGAGAAGGCGATCGCCGCCGTCGACGACGCCAACCGTCGTGCACAGGTCATCGTGGGCGGCATCCAGCAGGGCCGGGACGGTCAGCTCACCGTGCGCGGACTGTCGAAGGAAACCTTCGGCGACTCCGTCGACGTCGAGATCCGCGAGGTCCTCGTGTCGGGCACCGACGGCATCGCCGACACCCCCCGCGTCGTCGCCGCCTACGACGACTCGGCGGTGGCCGACGGCACCGTCCAGGTGCGCGTGCCCTCCGCGAACGCGAGCGCGGCGTACCAGGTGGTCATCACTCCGGCGACCGGTCGTGACGTCGAGGCCGCGGCCGCTCAGCAGGCGCCGCACCAGTGGTCGGAGGCCGAGGACCTCGCGGTCACCGGCGGCGCGGTGCGCACCCAGCCGGGTGGCGGCTATCGCCTCTCGGGCGACCGTGATGTCACCGGTCTGACCGGTGCGAACGGCCGCCTCGATTGGCAGGTCGACGTCGCCGAGCCCGGCCTGTACCGCTACACCGTGCTCGGGGCCACGCCCGGTCGCGCCGCCCAGCACGCTCTGTTCGTCGACGGCGCGGATGCGGCCACGGTGCAGTACGGCGCCAACGCGATCAAGCCCGACAACGTGCGCGGCACGGCGCGCGGCACCGCCGAGGTCTACGTCACGCTGAGCGCCGGGACGCACACGCTGAGTCTGCGCACCAGCCGCGACGGGCAGAACCTGCTGCCGGGCGCGGGCGCCGACGGAGGCGTCACGGTGGACCGCGTCGAGCTCACCCGCGTGGGCACCGACTCGAACACGCAGCGCGCCGAGTACCCGGCGACGGCCCTGCGTCTCGCGGGCAACGCGAAGCTGGTCGCCGGAGAGGCGAAGATCGGCGCGGGCGACCGTGTCGACGTCTACCCCTCGGCCGACGAGTCGGGCTACTACGACGTCGCCGTCGACTGGCAGGGCACCGACCTGGGTCTCACGGTCGACGGCCGCCTCGCGACGACCTTCACCGACGGCCAGAAGCGTGCGCGTATCCACCTGCCCGAGGGCATCAGCGAGATCGAGCTGCGCAGCACCGGCGGGGCGCGCGTGAGCGCGGTCACGACGACCCGCGCGGTCGAAGGCGACGCCGCGATCGTGAAGGTCGAGGTCGAGGATGCCGCGAAGGCCACCCTCGGCGGCACCGCCGTCGTGAAGGGCTTCGGCGCCGATCTGACCAACGGCTCCGGCTCCGGCTACGTCGCCGGCCTCGGAATCACCGATACCAACGCGGCGAATCAGGGGACCCTGACGATCCGACGGGGCGCCGGGTTCGACCGTGCGGGCGCCTACAACGCGATCGTGCACTACTCGAACGACGACATCGAGGGGCGCCATGACTACAACCCGCAGGTCGTCGACCTGGGGCTGCAGGCGCAGGAAGCCGGTCACGACGGTCTGGTGGGGCGTTCGACGTTCCGCTACACCTACACCGCGAACAACTTCTGGGAGGCCGTCATGCCGGTGAACCTGGCGAGCGGCGACGGTGCGGTGACCTTCGGCAACACGAAGGAGACGCTGGTGATCGACGAACGCACGAGCCAGCAGGACCAGGTCGTGCTGGAGGGGTACGCCATCGCCCCCGACGTGGACTGGATCGCGTTCGCCCCGCTGGTGCTCGAGACCGACGGAACGGCCGTTGAGGCTCCCGCGGCTCCGGCGGCACCGACGGCGTCCGTCGAGGGCGCGCGGGCCACCGTGGAGTGGGATGCCCCCGCCGCCAACGGCTCGGCGATCAGCTCCTACATCGTGCAGCTCACCCCTGCCGATGGAGGTGAGGGGCGCAGCGTCACCGTCACCGAGAACCTGCGGGCGCGCATGTCCGTCGCGATCGCCGATCTGCGGGTCGGCGCCTGGACGGCGCGCGTCACCGCGGTGAACGCAGGGGGCTCGTCACCCGCCTCTCCGCCCTCGGCGAGTTTCACCGTCGCGCCGCCTCTGAAGATGGATGCCGTCGCCTCCACCCGCAAGATCGCCGGGAAGGCGTACGTGACGGTCGAGGTCGTGAACCGCTCGTCCGTGCCGGTGGACGTCGAGGTGGTCACCGCCTACGGCAAGAAGTCGTTCACCGCGGTTCAGCCGGGCAAGAGGGTCAGCGCCGCCATCAACTCGGGGAAGGCGTCCATCCCCGCCGGGAAGGCCACGGTCACGGCCGCTGCCACGATCGACGGCACGCGCGTCACCTCCGGCGTCGAGGCGCCCTACGCCGCGCAGAACTGACAGGCGGCGCGAACGGCAGTGGGCCGGGTCCTGACGGGCCCGGCCCACTGCGGTGGACAGCCATGGTGTCCCGCCCTCGCCAGGACGGGGTGCGGACCGACGTGCCGCGTCACGGGCTGGCCGCTCCTTCTTCCAAGGAAGAGAAGAGTCGATGACGGCAACCCCGGCGTCCGCGGGCCGCGGGTGGCAGCGACCCAGCATCTACGACGTCGCGCGTGGGGCCGGCGTGTCGCACATGACCGTGTCGCGGGTCCTGAACGACCACCTGAACATTCGCGAGTCCACGCGCTCGCGCGTCCTCCAGGTCATGGAAGAGATGAGCTACACGCGAAGCGGGATCGCCCGCGCGCTCGCAAGCCGACGAGCCCGCCGGATCGGGGTGCTCATCGACGGACCCCTGCGCAGCGGTCCGGACCGGACCTTGCGCGCGCTGGAGAAGTCCGCGCGCGAGGCCGGATACGCGGTGAGCACGTTCTCCCTCGCCGACGGTGCCGTGTCGCGAATGGACTCCGCGGTGATGGAGCTCGTTACCCAGCACGTCGACGCCCTGTGCGTCATCGCTCCGCGCGAGTCCTCCCTCGGTCTGCTCCGTCAGCAGACCGGCGGTCTGCCGACCATCGTCGTCGCGGCTGCCGCGGACGCCTCGTGGCACACGGTCGGAGTCGATCAGCGCGAGGGTGCTCGACTCGCCGTCGGGCACCTCATCGGGATCGGTCACCGCACTATCGCGCATCTCGCCGGTCCGATGGACGGGTTCGACGCCCGCGAACGCGCCGAGGGGTGGCGCGAGACCCTCGCCGCGGCGGGGGTGCCCGAGGGGCCGCTCGTCGTCGGCGATTGGACGTCGGACCTCGGCTTCGAGTTCGGGCGCTCGTTCGATCCGGGGCAGACCACCGCGGTGTTCGCAGCGAACGACCAGACCGCGCTCGGCGTCCTTCACGGATTGCACTCTCGCGGCATCCGGGTTCCCGACGACATCAGCCTCGTCGGCTTCGACGACCTCTCCGACTCGCGGCACTTCCTCCCGCCGCTGACCACCATCCGGCAGGACTTCGCGGCGCTCGGAGACGCGGCGCTGCGGCAGATCGTCGGTGCCATCGAGGGGGACGCGGCGCCCCGTCACGATCTGATTCCGGCGGAGTTGATCGTGCGCGGGTCGACGAAGGCTCCGTAGCCGAGACGGTGATCAGAGCGAACCGGGCCCGTCGGGAGGGGGATGCCGATCCGCTCGATCAAGCGAGACCCGCCGCCGACGGCGGGAGGGGCGGGCCGCCCGCGCCGATGTCACTCCAAGACGAACGCGCGCCCGTTGATGAACAGCGTGTCGGGCTCGGTGGCATCCATCTGGAAGACGGCGCTGCTGTCGAAATCGGCCTGCTCCCAGGCGACCAGCCCCACCGGTGCGACTGCCGAGGTGACGAGCAGCCCGTGGGCGAGGGCGGTGAGAAGCTGATGACGGGTCATCGGGAATCCTTCCGGAGGACGTCGACGTCGACGGCCTTGCGCGGGCTCGGGGGAATTCTGGTCGGTGGGCGAGGGTGAACTCACGTCCACGCTAACCTGGCATGTTCTCGGTAACAAGTGGTTTTCCTGGGAGAACGACAAGGAGACCCCGGCTGTAGCCCGAGACCCACGCAAAGGGGGCCCCGGCCGAAGCCGGAGCCCACCTCCTCACCCATCGGTGAGGCGCACCACGAGTCAGCCGCAGGTGCGCGCGCCGTACCCGGCCTTCACCTCGGTGGCGGCGCCGCCCGCATCGGTGGCGGCGATCGTCACCGTGCCGGCCGGGATGGACGCCTGGCGGACCGTGAAGGTCTGCGTCGTCGTCTTTCCCGCGGCGAGGGACGCGACCGTCTTCGACCCGTGGTCCGACGTCATGTTCAGCGACACGGGAGCATCGTCACGGTTGGTGACCGACACCGCCAGCACCACCTTGCCCGCCACGCACCGGCTGGTCACGGCGGCCGTGACCTCGGGACCCGGCGAGGGGACGGTCTGCGGCTTCACGCTCTCGAGCGTGGGGGTGACCTTCTGCATGAGGCCGTCGGCGCCGAACGTCACCTTGTCGATAGTGGTCTCGCGGTTGTTCCCGTTGCCGTTCGGCATCGCGAAGCGGTGGTACGCGATGTACCAGTCGTCGGTTCCCGGCACGTTGATGATCGAGCTGTGGCCGGGTCCCTTGATGCCGAGGGACAGGTCCTTCTCGAGGATCACGCCGCGGTACGTCCACGGACCGTTCATGCTCGTCGCGGTGGCGTATCCGACGCGGTAGTTCTCCGACCCGGTGTCGTCGATGGCGTAGGTGAGGTGGTAAAGACCCTTCCGGTAGTTGAAGAACACGCCCTCGCGGAAGTCGGTCAGCCCGTTGATCCGCTGGTAGGTGCCCGGCTTGATCGAGGTCATGTCGTCTGCGAGCTCCGCCAGGACGGGGGAGCCGTTGCCCCAGCCGAGGTACCACTTGCCGGTGACCGGGTCGTGGAAGGCGGCGGGGTCGATGGCCTGCCCCGACGTGACGGCCTCGTTGTTGAGGATCATCGCGTTGGGCTGCGCCGTGAAGGGGCCCTCGGGGTTGTCCGCGACGGCGACACCGATCGTCTTGCGATCGACGGCGGAGTTGTGACCGCTGAAGTAGAAGTAGTACTTCCCGTCGCGCTCGATGATGGTGGGCGCCCACGCGTTGCCCGTTGCCCACGGCACGTTGCCGTTGGCTCCGTCGAGCGTCAGGAAGGGCGTTGCCGACCGCGTCCAGTCCGTCAGGTTCTTCGACTTCCAGACGTAGAACTCCTTGCCGCCCCACCCGGGGAAGCCGTCGCTCGTCGCGTAGATGTAGTACGTGTCACCGAAGACCGCGATGTTCGGGTCGGCGTACAGGCCCGGAAGCACCGGGCTGTTGACGACCCGCGCCTCGACCTTCCACGCCGCTTTGGCGCCCGAGGGCGTCGTCACGGTGTAGGTGACCGGAGCGGTCAGGTCGACGGTCGTGCCCGAGGCGGGCGACACCGTGGAGCCGGGGACCGTGGTGAAGGTGGGCGCGAGCTTCGACACGTCGGTGCCCTTGACCACCGGCAGGATGACGGTGCGCGCCTTGCCATCGGTGATCGGCGCCATCTTGAGCTTCTCGGGCTGCGTGAGGGACACATCGAGGAGCTGGTCCTCGATGCCCGCGTTCTGCAGGATCTCGGTGTTCGACAGCGCGCGGTTGTAGACGCGCACGTTGTCGTACCAGCCCTGGAAGTACCCGTCGGCGCTGTAGAGCGACTTGCCCAGGTATCCCGCGAGGTTGGAGCCGAGCTCGCTCACCGAGGCGTTCAGGGCGAGGTTCTCTCCCACCTTCACTCCATCGATGTACATGCGCAGCGTCTTGCCGTCGTAGGCGAGGTCGTATTTGTGCCACTGGCCGCTGGAGAGGGTGCCGCTGACGGCGGACTCCCCCTGCCATGTCGCCTTCGTGATCGCGGTGCGGGCCTCGCCGCCGCGTACCCGGAGGAACGAGTAGCGGTCCTGGTTCTGCCCGAACGCGAAGGTGAAGAAGTTGCCGCTCGTGCGCTCGGACTTGATGTCCATCGACACCGTCATCGTGTCGCGTCCGTCGAAGAATCCGGTCGGGAACGAGGCGAAACCGTTCGCCGCTCCCGTGAGCCGCAGGGCCGAGCCCTTCTCGGCGTCGGTGGCGACGGCGGCGGTTCCGGATGCCGTCAGGTCGGCGTCACCCACCGAGTCGGCGAGGGAGCCGTTCTCGAACGTGTACTCCGCGATCGGGCCCTGCTGGGGCTCCTCGGGAGTGACCGGGGTGTCGCCGTACTTCTCGAGCAGACGCGCCTCCTCCGCCTTCGAGAGGCGCAGGACGGACCCGTGACGGAAGCTCTGGTCGAACGAGAATTGGTTGGCACCGCTGCCGCTGCTGAGCTGAGTGAACTTCAGGCTCGCGAGCGAGTCGGTTACGTGCGCGTAGTAGTTGAACTCGTCACCCATGACCGACCAGCGACCGTCCGGCAGCTGGTAGACCGTCAAGCCCTCCATGCGGGCGCGCAGACCCGCCGCACCGGCTTGCCCCGGGCCGATCTTCTGCGTCCAGGGACCGTCGAGCGACGGCGCGGTGTCGACGACCGTGTCCCAGTCGGAGGTCGAGAACCGGTAGTAGGTGTCGCCCTCCTTCGCGATGGTGGAGTCGATGATGTTGCGACCGCCCTGGCCGTCGCCCTTGGGGTTCAGCGTCGTCCAGATCTCCGGCTTGGTGAACGTGACGAAGTCGCGCGTCTTGGTGAGGTACATCCGCAGCGCCCAGTCCGGCGTGTTGTTGTCGGTCTGGTCGCGGGCGGCCCAGTACACGTAGTACTCGCCGGTGGCCTCGTTGTAGGTCGCCTCGGGTGCCCACACGCAGCCGGCCTTGTCGAAGCCGGCGAAGACGATGCGCTGGTCGCTCCAGTTGACCAGGTCGGAGGATTCCCATACGACGAGGTTCTGGCTGGCGTTCAGCTGATCCCAGCCGGAGCCGCCGGCGCCGCCGCCCTCGGCGTGCAGGTCGGTGCCGATGATCCAGTACTTGTCGCCCTCGGGGGAGCGCACGAGGTGCGGGTCGCGCACACCGAGGTCGCCGCCGAGGTTGGCGAGGATCGACTTGTTGTCGTTCAGCTTTTCCCAGTGCAGACCGTCGGTGCTGTGCCCCATGAAGATCTTCTCGTAGCCGCCCTCGGTCGCGAAGTGGGTCCACAGGTACCCGGCCGTGTAGTCCTTGTCGAGACCCGCAGGGGCCGCCTTGACGGTGACCTCGATCTGACGGGTGACGGAGGTTCCGGATGCCGCGGCGGTCAGCGTCACCTTTGTGTCGGTCGCACCGCGGGTGACGACGCCGGCAGGCTTGCCGCCGGTCGCCGACGTCGAGATCACGCCGGACGGCGAGGCCGACCACGTGATGGCCGTGCCGTTGACCGAGCCGGTGGCCGGGAGGGTGATGTTGCCGCGCACGTCGGTGGCGTTCGGGATGCTGATCTTGTCGAGGTCGGCCTTTGCGAGGTCGGCGTTACCCGGCATGGCTGCCACGGTGACCGCGAAGGTGCGCGTCTGGGTGGCCGAGCCGCGGGTGAGGGTCGCTGTCAGCGTCGCGGTGGCAGGCTGCTGCCCGGCCGCCGGGCGGGTGACCTTGCCGGCCGCGCTCACCGCGGCGGTGTTGCTGGAGGCCCAGCTGATCGAGGCTCCGTTGACGCCGGTCGTGGGAAGGCGCAGATCGGCGGTGACGGCGCTGAGGTCGCCGAGCGAGAGGGCGGCGGTGTCGCGCTGCAGACGCGTGGCATCGGCGGGCACGAGGGCGGAGACATCGGATGTCGAGAGCGCGGTGTTGTACACCCGGAAGTCGCGCACGCTGCCGGCCAGTCGGCGGTCGGCGTTGTAGACCGAGCGGCCGATGTAGTTCGCGGTGGTCGTCCCGCCGCCGATCGCGCCGGGCTTGGTGGTGACGTTGGTGGCCTGACCGACCTGCGCGCCGTCGAGGTAGACGCGCGCCGTGTCGGTGGCGTCGTCGAGCGTGTAGGTGAGGGTCTTCCACACGTCGCGCTGCAGGTTGGCGTTGCTGTTCACCGTCTGCTCGGTGCTCCAGTTGCCGGTGGCGATGGAGGCCTTGTAGGAGTTGCCGGTCGAGTAGAGGTATCCGTTGCCGACCCCGCCCCCGTCGGTGTTGCCGAGGCCGTAGATGAAGTAGGGGGTGCCCTGGTCTCCTCGCACCAGCACGTCGGCGCTGATCGTGACCGAGTCGAGACCGGCGAGCAGGTTGTCGGGCAGGTCGACGTAGTCGTCGGTTCCGTCGAGGCGGACGCCCTCGCCGCCGGTGAGGGTCGCACCCCCGACGTAGGTGGCGTTGCGCCCCTTGCCGGAGGCGTCGACGGCGGTGGTGCCGCTTGCATCCGTCAGCGGGTAGTGCGCGACCAGGCGGTCGTCGGCGGCGGCGGCTGGCTGCGCGGCGACGAGGGCGCCGGTCAGCGCGAGGGCCAGTGTCGCGACGCTTGCGAGCGCGCGACGGGGAAGAGGGTGCTCCATTGCGATCCTTTCGGACAGCCCTCTTTGGCTGTCGTCGTGCAGGGATGCTGAATGTTATCGCTCACAGGGTCCGGTCACAAGATGCTGTGGCGGCGCGTGATCCGCGGCCGGACCCCGGCAGCGGCCCGACGCGTTCGTGCGGAAGCGCGCGGATGTTGACGTCAACGAAGGATTGCCTCTCGCGAGTGGTACCGCTAACCTGAGCACCACGATCGGCATCCGTCGTCGCCTCACGGGCGCGCGAACGCCCTCGCGGTCGTCCTTCCCGGGGCCGACCGACGCGTCGCCGCCTCGGCGCACCACCCCACCGCTTCGCCTCGGCCCCCACCTTCGAAGCCGCGCACACAGCGCCGAGAGAAAGGTCTCGAAGATGAGATCACCGGTCACCCGCCCACCCCGAGCCGAGCGCTCGCGTCGCGTGTCGAAGGCGCTGACCGCGTCTCTCACCGGCGTGCTCGTCGCTTCGACCATGAGCATGGTCGCGCCCGCGGCGCACGCCGCCGACGTGCCGGCGCCCACGGCGCACTACGACATGTCGCACACGGGCACGTCGCTCCTCGATGTCTCCGGTAACGGCCGCAACGCCTCGCTCACCGGTTTCACCGACGCCTCGTTCGCCGACGCCGCCGGCGACGCCGTGCTGCGCTTCAAGGCCGACGGCTACGCGGCGCTGCCCAAGGGCCTCGTCACCGCGACCGACAACGCCTTCACGGTCGAGTACACGGTCGCTGCGCAGTCTGCGGCCAACCACTTCGGCTGGGTCATCGGTGACGGGGTCGGGCCGTGGAACACCACGCAGCTCGGCAACCACATCTTCCTCAGCCCGCGCTCGGCCCAGGGTGGCTACACCGATCAGGTGCTCGCCGCCATCCGCGTCAAGAGCGGCAGCAGCAACGGCGAGACCCGCCTGCCGGCCGGTGGCGGCCTCAACCCCGGCTTCACCACCCTCACGATGGTGGGCACGGGCAACACCCTGACGCTGTACCGCGACGGCAGTGTCATCTCGACCCTGACCCACGCCAACTCGCTCAGCTCGATCATCCCCTCGGGCAACGTGCTCGGGTACCTGGGCCGCTCGCTCTACCAGGGCGACTCGCTGCTACGCGCCGACGTCAGCGACGTCAAATTCTGGGATGCCGCTCTCACCGCCGACCAGGTCGGCGCCAGCATGCCCACGGCGACGCAGAAGTCCTCGACGACGTCGGCGCTGCTGCGCGGCGACGTCGCGGCGACCATGCTGCGTTCCAACACGTCGCTCGACAGCGTCTCGAGCAACCTCAACCTCGCGTCGTCCGTGAACGGCGTCGCACTGACCTGGTCGTCCTCCAACCCGGCAGTGGTGTCGACCACCGGCGTCGTCTCGCGCTCGATCTCGACGAACACCCCCGTCACCCTGACGGCAACGAGCTCGCTCGGGACCCTCGTCTTCGACGTCACCGTCATCGCGCCGAACGTCTCCGCCGACCTGGATGCCGTCTCCCTGGCATCCCGTACGACCGAGAATCTGCCGCTGGTGACCAAGGGCGCCCTCAACGGCGCCGCGATCAGCTGGACCTCGTCGAACCCCGCCCTGGTCACCTCGACCTCCGCCGACTACGTCGCCCCGTCGGTCGGCGTCGCGGACCCGTTCCGCGGCGGTGGCCTCGTCGTTCGCCCCGCGTACGGTGCGGGCGACGCGAAGGTCACCCTGACGGCGACGGCCACCCTCAACGGTCAGACCGCGCAGAAGTCGTTCGACGTCACGGTCGCCGAGAAGGGCCGTACGGCTCCGGATGCCGGCTACGCCGCGGCGTACTTCAAGTCCGACGGCGACGAGAAGATCTATCAGGCGGCGACGTCGGGCAACGACTTCTTCTCGTTCTCGCCCGTGAACGGCGGCCAGGCCGTCATCACCTCGACGACGGACACGAAGGGTCTGCGCGACCCGTACATCCTCCGCTCGAAGGACGGCGACAAGTACTACATGGTCGCCACCGACCTGTGCATCAGCTGCGGGACGGGCTGGGGCCCGGCGCAGTCGAACGGTTCCCTCAAGATCGAGGTCTGGGAGTCGACCGACCTCGTGAAGTGGGACCGCACGAACGGGGTCAACGAGGGCATCACCATCAACCAGCCCGAGGCCGGCATGACCTGGGCGCCCGAGGCGTACTGGGACGACGCGCTGCAGTCGTACGTGGTGCACTTCTCGTCACGTCTGTACAACAGCGCCGCGAAGACCAACACCGACAACCTGCACGCCCGCGTCTTCACCGTGCTCACGCGTGACTTCAAGACCTACACCTACCCGCCCACCGAGTGGCAGAACACCGGCTTCGCGCGCATCGATTCGACGGTGCAGAAGATCGGCGACTACTACTACCGCTTCACCAAGAACGAAGAGGGCGGCGCGGCCGACGGCCTCGAGGCGGGCAAGGACATCTTCCTCGAGCGCTCGAAGGTGCTGACCGCCCCGACGACGCGCTCCAACTGGAACGCCGACCCCGAGAAGACGTGGCAGCTCACGGACACCAACATGACGCGCCTCGAGACGAACGAGGTGGGCGAGGGTCCGCAGATCGTCAAGCTCAACGCGGGTGACCCGAACAATGCCGGGGGCGACGGCTACGCCTTCCTCGTCGACAACTTCGGCGCCGGCGGGTACCGCGCGTTCGTCACCACCGGTGCCGCCATCGCGAGCAGCTCGCAGACCGATCGCCTGTCGCGTCGCGCGGACTGGAACGTCCGTCCCGTCGGCGGCCTGCCCGCCAGCCCGCGCCACGGCTCGTTCGTGAGCGTGAACCAGTCGGTGCTCACCGCGATGCGCGACTGGACGTCGGTCAAGGCCGTCGCCTCGACCACGACCCTCACCAACGCGGGTCGCACGGTCACCGCCGTCGTCGCCGCCGCGGACCGGGGCGATGTCGCCGGCACCGTGACCTTCACGGGAGAGGGCTGGACGCAGACGGTCGCGCTGAACCAGCGCTCCGCCTCGGTCGAGGTGCCCTCGACGGTTCGCTCCGTGACGGCCCGCTACGACGGATACACCGATAATCGGGTCACCGCCTCGACGTCGGACGCGCTCTCGCTCGGCCTGGACCTGTCCGCCGTCGTGGTGAACCGCTGCGTGGCCGGCAAGGTGACGCAGGTCGTCTCGGTGACGAACACGGATGCCGTCTCGGCGGACGTCACGGTCGCCGGCGCGTTCGGCAGCAAGGTGATGACCGTCGCTGCGGGCAAGACGGTGTCGGCTACGTTCTCGACGCGCGCGCCGTCTGTCGACGCAGGCACGATGTCGGTCAACGCGGTCGCGAGCGCCACGAAGGACGCGGCGACCTCGTTCACCGTTCCCACCCCCCAGGGCAGCTGCCGCTGATCCTGAGACGCCGGTGGGGCGCCCGATCCGATCGGGTTCCCCACCGGCGTGCGCCCCACCCCGGTGGGTGACCGCCGCGCCGGATGCCGGTGCGCGCCCGGGCGGACCGCCGCGCAGCGCGTGTGCGCGCCGGTCCGATACCGCCCTCCGCTCCGGTCGAGATCCGTCCTCTCGGAACACTTGTCATTTGAATGTGTTCTCGCTAACATCTGTGGTGTCGCGGGGTGCGGACTACCCGGATCCTTCCCCGCAACGACCGGAGCGTCCGGTGAGCTTGCTAGTCGTTCGACGTCGGTGTCGAACGAAGAAACGGAGTACACAATGAAGTTTTCCAAGGGTGCTGCGGCACGCATCGCCGTGGCCGCCGTCGGTGGTCTGGTCCTCGTCGGCACGGCCGGTGCGGCGTTCGCGGCTGAGGTCGATGACAAGGGTGTCGACGTCAACGTCAACATCGCACCCGTCGTCGGACCCGGCAGCCTGAGCCTGACGGTCGCCGGCACCTCCGCCACCCTCGCCGAGGGCGTCTCGGGTGACCCCGAGGTCCGTCAGTTCGACGGCACCCTCCCCACGGTCACGGTGACCGACACGCGTGACGTCGACGACATCCCGGCGGACCACTTCTGGTACGTCGTGGGTCAGGCGTCTGCCTTCACCAGCCCGGGCGGCGCCACCATCTCCCCCGACCACTTCGGCTGGACCCCCAAGCTCGTCAGCGGGAGCGAGACCGGCCTCGTGGCCGAGGGTGAAGAGGTCAAGACCTCCGAAGACACCGGAGACGACGCGGTCGGCCTCGTCGACCAGGAGCTGCTGTACACCGCGCTGGAGTCGGCCGCCGTCAAGGAGGGCGGGGAGTCGTCGTGGACCGCCAACGCCGCGTTGGTGTTGAAGACCGACGCCGGTGTCACGCCGGGTGCGTACACGTCGAAGCTGACCCTCTCGCTCTTCGAGGACGTCATCACGCAGCCGTAAGATCGTCGCAGAAGCATCCGCGGGCCGAGTCCTGAAGAGGGCTCGGCCCGCGGTCCTGTGTGAGCGACGATGTCGACAGGATCGACGAAGATCTGGGATGGTGACGCAGCGGTATGTCCAAGACACGCCCCTTCCTCCTGCGGATGACGATCGCCCTCGGGGCCCTCGTCGCTCCGCTTCTGCTCGGCGTGCCCGCGGCGTCCGCGGCGTCCGCCGATGACATCACGTGGTCCGTCACTCCGGCCGACGCGTCGGGCGCCGACGACCGCGGAGTCATCCAGCAGGAACTCGATCCCGGGGCTTCGCGCGCGGACTTCCTCGCTGTGCGCAACCTCAGCCGCACGGAGGTGACGTTCGCCCTCTCGGCGGCGGACGGCTATTACACGGACAACGGGCGGTTCAACATGCTGCCCTCCGATCAGGAGTCGGTCGATGCGGGTCGGTGGATCGACCTGCCCGACTCGGTGACGGTGGGCCCGAACGCCACCGTCGTCGTGCCCTTCACCACCACGGTGCCCGAGGATGCCATTCCGGGTGATCACGCCGCGGGCATCGCCGCGTCGGTCTCCTCGACCGGCACCGACGCGGGCGGCTCCCAGGTGGGCGTGGAAAGTCGAGTCGGTTTCCGTGTCATGACGCGCGTGACCGGCGACATCGTCGCCTCGTTCGCGGTCTCGGGGATCGACTCGGGGTACGACATGTCATGGAACCCGTTCCGTCCCGGAGCGGCCCGTACCACGTTCACCGTGGAGAACACCGGCAACGCCAGCCTCGTCGTCGGCGGGACCACGGCGATCGGCACCGGTTCCGCCGTCTTCCCTGACGATGGCGCGCCGCGACAAGAGCTCCTGCCGGGGGAGTCCCGTTCGTTCACCGTCGCGGTCACCGACGTCTGGCCCACGTTCTTCGTGCCGGGATCCATCGACCTGGTGCCGACGGCGATCGATCTGGGCGGCGACGCCGTCGAGGTCGCACCCCAGTCGGCGGACGCGTCGCTCTGGGCACTCCCCGTGCCGCAACTGCTCGTTCTGCTCGGCGTGCTGCTCATCGTCTCGGCCCTCTTCTGGCGTCGCCGTCGCTTCACGGCCGCCCTCGACCGCGCGCGCGAAGAGGGGCGCCGCGCTGCGGGCGCCCCGGTCGCGGGCGGCGCCGCATCCGGCGCGGAGGCCGATGACTCCGGCATCCCATCTGAGGGAACGGATGCGGGGCCCGGCCGGGCCGACGGTCTGAGCGCGGACGCCGCTTCCACGGAAAGACTCCGATGACCCCCACAGCGGCTCCGGTGCGAGACGGCGTCGTCTCCGTCACCGTCGACATCGCTCCCCAGCCCGGCATTCATCCCTCCCCGTCCGTCAGCGCGGCGCCGTCGGGCCTGCCCGATCACGGATGGCTCGCGGCCACGGGCGTCGAGCCGGCGTGGTTGATCGCCGGCGGGGCCGTGCTCGTCGTGGCCCTCGGCGTCCTCCTCGTGCGTGCGCGCCGCCGGCGTTCGTGATCCTCCCGCGCTCACCGGGGTCACTGTCGCGGGTCCGGCGACGCAGAACGCGCTGACCGAGGGTCGGACGACGACGTCGCGGGGGTCGCACATAATATGGGAGGGCGTGACCAGGCTTTTTTCAGCGTGATCCGTGACCTGTCGCTCGCTCCGGGATCATCCGGTGTGCGCCGTGATCAAGATGTTCGGATCGGATGACCTCTATGCCTCAGTCTTCGAGTCGCGGATGGCAGCGGCCCAGCATCTACGACGTCGCGCGCCGCGCCGGCGTGTCGCACATGACGGTGTCGCGGGTGCTGAACGGCCATCCCAACATCCGTGAGTCGACGCGCACGCGCGTGCTGCAGGCGATCGAGGAGATGAACTACACGCCCAGCTCGATCGCTCGCGCTCTGGCCACGCGGCGTGCCCGCCGGATCGGCGTGCTCATCGACGGTCCTGTGCAGAACGGCCCGAACAGCACCCTGCGCGCGCTCGAGAAGGCCGCGCGCGAGGTGGGGTACGCCGTGAGCGCGTTCTCCATCAGCGACGACGACGAGTCCAAGATGGACTCCGGCGTGATGGAGCTGGTGACCCAGGGGGTCGACGCCCTCTGCGTCATCGCCCCGCGTGAGTCGTCCCTCGATCTGCTGCGCCAGCAGACGACGGGTCTTCCCACGATCGTCATCAAGGCCGAAGCGGACGCGTCCTGGCACACGGTCGGGGTCGATCAGCGCGAGGGTGCCCGACTGGCCGTCCAGCACCTCATCGGCCTGGGGCATCGGTCGATCGCCCACCTGGCCGGTCCCATGGACTGGTTCGACGCGCGCGAGCGCACCCAGGGGTGGCGGGAGTGCCTCGCTGAGGCGGGTCTGCCCGAGGGGCCGTTCATCATCGGCGACTGGACCTCCGACTTCGGCTTCGAGTTCGGCCGGTCCTACGACCTGGGCGAGACCACGGCGGTGTTCGCGGCGAACGACCAGATCGCACTCGGCGTCATCCACGGGCTGCACGGTCGCGGCATCCGAGTCCCCGACGACATGAACGTCATCGGCTTCGACGATCTGTCGGACGCGCGACACTTCCTCCCCCCGCTCACCACGGTTCGGCAGGACTTCGCCGCACTCGGCGAACTGGCGCTGCAGCAGATCATCGCCGCCATCGAGGGCGACACCGAGCCCAGCCACGACATGATCCAGCCGCAGCTCATCGTGCGCGAGTCGACGACGGCGGTCACGACCGGGTGATCCGGCGTCGATGCCCCGCCACGGGACGTCGCGTCGTCGTCGTGATCGACTTGTGATCTGACACGCCGAAATTCTCGCAAATAACTCTTGCGCTCTCGAATGTTAGCGCGCACACTGTTCATGACCAGGAGTGCCGCTAACAGCTGCACAGCATCCACTCTCCAACCCGAACGCTGGAGAGATCTCAAGGAGGAGAACACATGTCGATTTCGAAGCGCATGCGCGGCGTCGTCGGATTCATCGGTGCGGGCGTCGTCGCCCTGAGCCTGGCCGGCTGTGCCGGTGGCGCCGACGCGGGTAACGAAGGCGACGCCGCGGGCGACGTCACCACCGTCGGCTTCGTCGCTGTCGGCCCCGAGGGTGGATGGCGCAACGCCAACGAGCAGGCCGTCAAGGACGCTTTCACCGCGGACGCCGGCTTCGACCTCAAGTACGCCCCGGCCGCCAGCCCCAGCGACCAGAAGTCGCAGCTCGACGCCTTCGCGACCTTCGTCAACGACGAGGTCGACGTCATCCTGCTCACGGCCACAGAGGCCTCGGGCTGGGAGTCCTCGCTCGAGCTCGCCAAGGAGGCCGAGATCCCCGTCGTGCTCCTCGACCGCGGTGTCGACGCGTCCGAGGACCTCTACGTCACGCGTATCGCCCCCGACAACAAGCAGGTCGCGGCGTCGGTCGGCTCCTGGGCCGTCGAGAGCTTCCCGACCGGTGCGAAGTACTTCGTCCTCGAGGGCGTCCCCGGCCTCTCGGTCGTGAACGAGCGCAACGAGGGCTTCGACTCCGAGGTCGACGCAGCCAGCGGCTTCACCAAGGTCGGCGCGCAGACCGCCAACTGGAAGACCGACGAGGGCAAGTCCGTCATCGAGACCGTCCTGAAGGCCAACAACAACGACATCCAGTTCATCTTCGCTCAGAACGATGAGATGGGCATCGGCGCGGCCCAGGCCGTCTCCGCCGCGGGCCTGACCCCCGGCACCGACGTGAAGATCGCCACCATCGACGGCACCAAGGGTGCGCTCGAGGCTTTGGCCGCCGGTCAGCTGAGCTTCGTCGCCCAGTACAACCCGTTCTTCGGTGACACCGCCGTCGACGCCGTGAAGAAGGCCCTCGCCGGCGACACAGTCGAAAAGACCATCATCGTCGACAGCGCCACCTTCGACTCGCCGGCCGCGGCCGACACCGCGCTGGCCGAGGGCCTGGGCTTCTAAGTCCGGTCCACCCGCTCGACAGCACCACTCACGAGTGGGGGCGGCCCGTCCGGGCTGCCCCCACTCCTGATTCCCCACCCGCTCCGTACCAGCGAGGAAGTTCGTCAGCGATGACAGAATCCCTACCGATCGTCGAAGTCCGCGGCGCATCGATCACATTCCCCGGCGTCAAAGCCCTCGACGAAGTGAACTTCCGACTCCTGCCGGGAGAAGTCCACACCCTCATGGGTGAGAACGGCGCGGGCAAGTCCACCCTCATCAAGGCGCTCACCGGCGTCTACCAGATCGACTCCGGATCGATCCTCATCTTCGGCGAGGAGCGGCGCCTGACGGGCACCGCCTCGGCGCAGGCGGCCGGCATCTCGACCGTCTACCAAGAGGTCAACCTCTGCACCAACCTCACCATCGGTGAGAACGTGATGCTCGGGCACGAGATCCGCGGGCCCTTCGGTATCAACTGGCGCGCCACGCACGCCCGAGCCAAAGAGGCGCTGACCCGCATGGGGCTGGGTCATCTCGACCCCCGCGCCCCGCTGTCGTCGATCTCGATCGCCCTGCAGCAGCTCGTCGCCATCAGCCGCGCGATGGTCACCGACTCCAAGGTGCTCATCCTCGACGAGCCGACCTCGAGCCTGGATGCCGCCGAGGTCGAGGTGCTCTTCACCGTCATGCGTCGCCTGCGCGACCAGGGCGTGGCCATCCTCTTCGTCTCGCACTTCCTCGACCAGGTGTACGCGATCAGCGACCGCATCACGGTGCTCCGCAACGGCGGTTTCGTGGGCGAGTACCTGACCCGCGACCTCGATCGCACGCAGCTCATCTCGAAGATGATCGGCAAGGACATCGAGGCGCTCCGCGCCCTCGGCTCCAACCGTCAGGTCGACGCCCGCGACCGCAACGAGACCCCCGTGTACGCCGCCGAGGGCATCGGCCGCGCCGGAGCCCTCGCCCCCACCGACATCGAGATCCACAAGGGCGAGGTGGTCGGCTTCGCCGGGCTCCTCGGCTCGGGTCGCACCGAGCTCGCGCGCCTCATCGCCGGCGCCGATCGCTCCGATTCGGGCACCGTGCGTCTCAAGGGCAAGAAGGTCAACGTCAACTCCCCGGTCTCCGGGCTGGGCAACCACATCGCCTACTCGACCGAGAACCGTCGCGACGACGGCATCATCGGCGACCTGAGCATCCGCGAGAACATCATGCTCGCGCTGCAGGCCAAGCGCGGCTGGCTGCGCCGCATCCCCGCCAAGGAGGTCGACCAGCTGGTCTCGACCTACATGGAGCGTTTCAGCGTCCGGCCCAACGACCCCGAGCGCCCGATCCGTCTGCTCTCGGGCGGAAACCAGCAGAAGGTCCTCCTCGGCCGCTGGCTGGCGACCGACCCGGAGCTGCTGCTTCTCGACGAGCCCACCCGTGGCATCGACGTCGGTGCCAAGGCCGACATCCAGGAGACCGTCGCCGAGCTCGCCGAGGCGGGAATGAGCGTCGTGTTCATCTCGTCCGAGCTCGAAGAGGTCGTGCGCCTGTCCGAGCGCATCGTGATCATGAAGGACCACGAGAAGGTCGGCGAAATCGTCAACGGCCCCGACGTCACCGCCGAGCGCGTCGTGTCGATCATCGCGGCCGAGACCGAAGAAGAGGCGGAAGCCCAGACCGAGGCCCTCGCCGAAGGAGAGACCCGCTGATGACCGTCTTCAAGTCGCTTCTGCGCACCCCCTGGTTCTGGGGCATCGTCGGCATCGTCCTGCTGCTGTCGCTGAACGTCATCAAAGACCCGACCTACCTCGCCGTCGGCATCAACCCGACGACCGGACAGCTCTCGGGCAACCTGCTCGACATCCTGCGGGTATCGGCGCCGATCATCATGATCGCCCTCGGCATGACCTTCGTCATCGCCACGAAGGGCATCGACCTCTCGGTCGGCTCGATCATGGCTGTCGGCGGCGCCGCCGCCATGGAGCTCCTGCGCTCGCTCAACGAGGCGAGCTCGTTCGGCGCCATGTTCATGGCGATCGGCCTCGCGCTGCTGCTCGGCGCCGTCCTCGGTCTCGTGAACGGTCTGCTGGTGTCGGTCGTGGGCTTGCAGCCGTTCATCAGCACCCTGGTGATGATGCTCGCCGCACGCGGTATCGCCCGCGTGATCACGGGCGGTCAGAACACCAACTCGCAGAACCAGCCGTTCCAGCAGATCTCCAACGGCCAGGTGCTGGGCCTGCCCATCAGCTTCGTCACGGCGATCGTCATCGTCGTGCTCGTCACGGTGATCATGCGGCGCACCGCCCTCGGCCTCATGATCGAGTCGATCGGCGTGAACCCCGACGCTAGCCGGCTCGCCGGCATCCGTCCGCGTCCGATCCTCATCACCGTCTACGTGCTCTCGGGCATCCTCGCCGCCGGCGGTGGTCTGTTCACGGTGTCGGAGGTCATGACCGTCGACGTCTCGGGCACCGGCTACCAGATGGAGCTCGACGCGATCCTCGCCGTCGTCATCGGCGGCACCTCCCTCGCCGGAGGCAAGTTCTCCATCCTCGGGTCGACCATCGGGGCGCTGTTGATCGCGACCCTGAACAAGACCGTGCTGTTCCTCGGGGTCTCCGCTGCGGCGACCCCGGCCTTCAAGGCCATCGTCATCGTGCTGCTCGTCCTGCTGCAGTCCGAGCGGGTGAGGACCTTCGTCCTCCAGGCCGGACGCCGCCGTACCCGTAAGGAGGTCGTCGCATGAGCACGACCGTCTCACCCCCGTCGCCCTCGCACGGCACCGAGGTCCCGGTACGGGGCCTGGCGATCTCCCGCATGTGGGGTCGCAGCCAGTCCGCCGTCCCGACGCTGGCCGCCGTGGTGCTCCTCGTCGCGATGCTCGTCTACGCCGAGCTCGCCTACGGCCGCGTGTTCCACGCCGGCACGATGTCGAGCCTGCTCGTCAGCTTCGCGCCCACGATCATCCTCGCCGTCGGCATGACCATCGTCATCCTCTCGGGTGGCATCGACCTCTCGGTCGGCGCCGTCGTCGCCTTCACCTCGGTGTCGGGCGTGATGCTGATGAACAACGGCGTCAACGGCTGGCTCGCCGTCATCCTGATGATCGTGTTCGGCGCCCTCTTCGGGCTCGTCTCGGGCGTGCTGATCCAGTACTTCAACGTGCAGCCCTTCATCGCCACGTTGGCCATGATGTTCCTCGCCCGTGGTCTGGCATCCATCCTGTCGACCGTGCCGGTGCAGGCGCCGGACAACTCCCCGATCCTGGTGCTCGCCACCGACTGGAAGCTCTACGACGGCCCCAAGACGAACGACCTCGTGCTCACCCCGGGCTTCTTCATCGCCGTGCTGGTGGTCATCGCCGCCTTCGTCCTCCTGCACCGCACGCGCACCGGACGCACGGTGTACGGCATCGGCGGGGCCGAGAACTCGGCGCAGCTGATGGGCCTCCCCGTCGCCCGCACCCGCGTGATCATCTACGTGCTGAGCGGCGCCCTGGCCGGCCTCGCGGCCGTCGTCTACACCGCCGAGGTCGGCGGCAAGGCGCAGAACGTCACGGGCATCGGATGGGAACTGGATGCCATCGCGGCGGTCGTCATCGGTGGAACGCTGCTGACCGGTGGCGCGGGCTACGTCCTCGGTTCGGTCGTGGGCTCGCTCGTGCTCGCGGCCCTGGCGATGATCATCACCAAGGACGGCGGCATCCGCCCCGAGTACTTGACGATCATCACCGGCGGTATCCTGCTCGCGTTCGTGCTGTTGCAGCGCGTGCTGACCGCACGGCGTCGAAAATGAGCACCGTCGTCGACCCGCTTCCTCCCAAGGAGAACACCGTGGCAGCGTCCCCTGCTGACATCACCCCCGACGTCCAGGCATCCATCGATCGCGTCCGCGAGGACGTGGCCCGGTTGCACGCCGAGCTGGTGCGCTACAACCTGATCGTGTGGACCGGCGGCAACGTGTCGGGTCGCGTGCCCGGTGCGGACCTGTTCGTGATCAAGCCCTCGGGGGTGTCGTACGACGACCTCTCCCCGTCGAACATGATCCTGTGCGACCTCGACGGCGACGCCATCCCCGGTACTCCGGGGAGCGAGCGCAGCCCCTCGAGCGACACCGCGGCTCACGCCTACGTGTACCGGAACATGCCCGAGGTCGGCGGGGTCGTGCACACGCACTCCACCTACGGCGTCGCGTGGGCGGCGCGTGGTGAGGAGATCCCCTGCGTCATCACGGCGATGGCCGACGAGTTCGGCGGGCCCATCCCCGTCGGTCCGTTCGCGATCATCGGCGACGACTCGATCGGTCGCGGCATCGTAGACACCCTGCGCGGACACCGTTCGCGCGGCGTCATCATGCAGAACCACGGGCCGTTCACGATCGGCGCGAACGCGAAGGATGCCGTGAAGGCGGCGGTGATGCTCGAGGACGTCGCCCGCACCGTGCACATCGCGCGCGAGGCGGGACCGCTGATCCCGATCCCGCAGGAGCACATCGACGCGCTCTACAACCGCTACCAGAACGTCTACGGCCAGAACACGGACGCGCGCCGGTGAGCGCCGCGACCACCTCGCCCGCCGAGGTCATCGCCTCCGGCCGCGCCGTGCTGGGCATCGAACTCGGCTCGACGCGCATCAAGGCCTGCCTCGTCGACGCGGACGAGCCCACCCGCGTCCTGGCCACCGGCTCGCACGCCTGGGAGAACCGCTACCGCGACGGCAACTGGACCTACGCGCTCGCCGACGTCTGGGCCGGTCTCCAGACCGCCTACGCGGCGCTCGTCGCCGACGTGCAGCGCCGGCACGGCGTCGTCGTCGAGACGCTCGCCGCCGCCGGTGTGTCGGCCATGATGCACGGCTACCTCCCCTTCGATGCCGAGGGCGAGCTCCTCGTGCCGTTCCGCACGTGGCGGAACACCTCGACCGAGCGGGCGGCCGGCGTCCTGTCGGAGCTGCTGGGGACGAACATCCCGTTGCGCTGGTCGATCGCGCACCTCTACCAGGCGGTGCTCGACGAAGAGGATCACATCCCCGATGTCGCCTCGTTCACCACCCTCGCGGGCTACGTGCACGAGAAGCTCACGGGTCGTCGCGTGCTCGGCATCGGAGACGCCTCCGGCATGTTCCCCATCGACGTCGCGACCCACGATTACGACGCCGTCATGGCGGCGAAGTTCGACCGCCTGGTCGCCGAGCGGGCCCCGGGCCTGCGCCTGCGTTCATTGCTTCCCGACGTCCTCGTCGCGGGAGAGGCGGCGGGCGAGCTGACGTCGGAGGGCGCGGCTCTCCTCGATCCGTCCGGGACGCTGCGTCCGGGCGTGCTGTTCTGCCCGCCCGAGGGCGACGCCGGCACCGGCATGGTCGCGACGAACTCGGTCGCCCCGCGCACCGGCAACGTGAGCGCCGGCACGAGCATCTTCGCGATGGTGGTGCTCGAGGGTCCGCTGAAACGCGCGCACGACGAGCTCGACCTCGTCACCACCCCCGCCGGTGACCTCGTCGCGATGGTGCACTGCAACAACGGTGCGAGCGAGCTCGCCGCCTGGGTGGGCCTGTTCGAGCGGTTCGCCGCGATCGCCGGGGGCACTCTCGACGCCGACGAGGTGTTCGAGGCGCTGTTCCTCGAGTCGCTGGACGGGGCGCCCGACGCCGGCGGCCTGCTGGCGTACAACCACCTCGCGGGCGAGCCCATCGCGGGACTGCCCGAGGGTCGTCCGCTCTTCGTGCGCACGCCCGACAGTCGCCTCACGCTGGCGAACTTCATGCGCGCGCAGCTCTACGGCGTGTTCGGCACCCTCGCCCTCGGCATGCGCGTGCTCGCCAACGAGGGCGTGGAGCTCGATCGCATGTACGCCCACGGCGGCGTGTTCCGCACGGCGGGGATCGCGCAGCGCTTCCTCGCCGGGGCGTTGGACGCCCCCGTCGCCGTCGCCGCCACCGCGTCCGAAGGCGGGGCGTGGGGGATCGCGGTCCTCGCGGCCTTCGCCGCCGACGGCGCGGGCGATCCGATCGACACCTACCTCACCGATCGCGTCTTCGCGCAGACGGGATTCGACTCCATCGATCCCGACCCGGAAGACGTTCCCGGGTTCGCCGCCTACCTCACGCGCTACCGCACGGGGCTCACGATCGAGCACGCCGCGATCGCGGCCATGCCCTGACCGCGGCTCTCTCGCCCGACACCACCAAAAGGAATACCCGCATGACCCGCACTCCCCTCAGGAACGACCTCGACGGCTACGAGGTCTGGTTCGTCACCGGCAGCCAGAACCTCTACGGCGAAGAGACCCTCGCACAGGTGGCCGAGCAGTCGCAGGCCGTCGTCGAGGGCCTGAACGGCCTTCCGGTGAAGGTCGTCTGGAAGCCCGTGCTGAAGGACTCCGACAGCATCCGTCGTATGGCGCTGGAGATCAACGGCCGCGACGACGTCATCGGTGTGATCGCGTGGATGCACACGTTCAGCCCCGCGAAGATGTGGATCTCGGGCCTGGACGCGCTGCAGAAGCCGTTGCTGCACCTGCACACGCAGGCGAACGTCGAACTGCCGTGGAACGACATCGACTTCGACTTCATGAACCTCAACCAGGCCGCCCACGGCGACCGGGAGTTCGGGTACATCCAGACGCGACTCGGCGTCTCGCGCAAGACCGTCGTGGGACACGTCTCGAACCCGGTCGTGCGCCAGCAGATCGAGGACTGGGAGCGCGCGGCCGCCGGCTGGACCGCGTCGCGCACCCTCAAGCTCGCCCGCTTCGGTGACAACATGCGCTTCGTCGCCGTCACGGAGGGTGACAAGACCGAGGCCGAGCTGCGTTTCGGCGTGCAGGTCAACACCTGGGGCGTCAACGAGCTCGTCGAGGCCGTCGAGGGCGCTTCGGATGCGGACATCGACGCTCTCGTGCAGGAGTACGTCGACACCTACGACGTCGTCTCCGAACTGCTCCCGGGCGGCGCGCGCCACCAGTCGCTGCGCGATGGCGCGGCGATCGAACTGGGACTGCGGTCGTTCCTCGAGGAGGGCGGCTTCGGCGCCTTCACCACCTCGTTCGAGGACCTCGGCGCGCTGAAGCAGCTGCCCGGTCTCGCGGTGCAGCGCCTGATGGCCGAGGGTTACGGCTTCGGCGCCGAGGGTGACTGGAAGACCGCGATCCTCGTGCGCGTCGCCAACGTGATGGGCGCGGGCCTTCCCGGCGGCGCCTCGCTCATGGAGGACTACACCTACGACCTCGTTCCCGGCGCCGAGCGCATCCTCGGCGCGCACATGCTCGAGGTCTCGCCCTCGCTGACCTCGAAGAAGCCGCGCCTGGAGATCCACGAGCTGGGCATCGGCGGCAAGGACGACCCGGTGCGCCTGGTCTTCACCGCCGACCCCGGCCCCGCCCTGGTCGTGGCGATGAGCGACATGCGCGACCGCTTCCGCCTGACGGCGAACGTCGTCGAGAACGTCGAGGCGCCCGACCTGCCGAAGCTGCCCGTGGGCCGCGCGGTGTGGAAGCCGGCTCCCGACTTCGCCACCTCGGCCTCCTGCTGGCTCGCCGCGGGTGCCGCCCACCACACCGTCATGACGACGGCCGTGGGCATCGAGGTGTTCCGCGACTTCGCCGAGATCGCCAAGACCGAACTCGTCGTCATCGACGAGGACACCACGGTCCGCGGTTTCCAGAGCGAGCTGCGCTGGAACCAGGCGTACTACCGCCTGGCCCAGGGCCTGTAAGACCCGTCGTCCCGGGCGCCGCACGCCCCGGGACGACGCGGCACTCGCGCGTTCCGGTCACTCGGGGCGTGTGCCGCGCGCCGGTTCACGGCGCACGGATCGTGCCCCGGACTCGCGGTGGCGGTGGGCTACCGCGGAGTCCGGGGCACCTCTGCGTTCCGGTGGGGGTGAAGGATGATGCACGGCGCCCTCCCCTCGCCGACATGACGGGCGAAAGCTCGGCTGACAGAATCATCGCCGGAGACTGACCATTCCGGCTGTTGCCGAACCTTATGCGGTCTCGACGGCGGTCGACGGTTCGTCGGAGTCGTCAGGTCGGGGGAGGCTCAGGCCCGGTGGTCCTTCGGGCTCACGGGCGCGCGGAGTCCATCCCAGAACGCCCCGTCTGCACTGCGCTCGGCGATGAGCACCGGCAGGACGGGCGTCCCGCCCGATCCGCGCGAGACGATGTCATCGAGGGACGCGACCACATCCAACACGGATCGCGGGTCGAAGTTCCCCGCGAGCCTCTTGGCCTTGGTCCTCACGTTATTCGGTGTCGGACCCGCATCGATCACGGAGTGATGCCACAGTCTGCTGTGGTGCGCGCAGCGATTTCGTAGGTACACCAAGGCGCGGACCCGTGACGCGAAACCAGCATGCGCAACTCCCAGGCTGTTCGCGATCGGGCCGGCGAGAGCTCCGAGATCACCGCGTTCGATGCACTTCGACAAGGTTCCGAATGACCATGCCTCCACGGCTGACCACACCGGAAGCTCTCTCCTCAGGTCCTCTTCCGCGCCCCCGAAGCGGAGGATATGACGCTCCTTGGACCGCTTGATATCGCGTAGACACGACTCGACCGTCGACTCGGCGCCGGCACTGTCGGAGTAGAAGTCGGCCTCGAGATACCGCTCATACGGTCCAGACACGTCGACGACTGCCCGCGCAGTGTGACTTCGGAGCAAGAGCTCCGCGCGCGTGAGCTGCGACGATATCGCGTTCCGCAGGGCATGATCCGCGTCGTAGATCGCACGGATCTGCTCGAAGGTCGTCCCGGTGCGAAAGTTGTCGTCGCCGTACTGAGGCGCCTTCTGGAAGTAACGAGCGTAGCCGGCGAAACGGTAGTAGTTCCTCGGCAGCGAGAAATGTCTGGCATGCCGGGAGATCGGACACGACCAGGCCACGGGCAACCAACAACTGAGCTTGTTCAGCCCAGCTCTTCGCGGGCTTTCTCGCCATCGCTTTTCCTCGTGGTGCGATAAAAAAGGCCCCTCCCATTTGAGCATCGTCGAGAGGCTTGGGAGGGGGTCGATTGGATTGAGCCTAGCAGGAATCGCGCAACCGACGGCGACGGCTGCTGCCGCCGTGACGACGACCGTGATCAGCCCGACGACGGGCGCCGCGCTGCGCGTGGGAGGGGCACGGAAACGACACAGGCCCCGGTGGAGGGGGAATCCACCGGGGCCTTCACCGTCACTCGAGGGCGACGGTGCGGGGGGTCAGCTGCAGGACTTCGCGGCGTAGGCGGCGGTGACCGTCCCCGTCGCGGACCCCTGGGTCACGGTCGCCTTCGCTTCGCCGGCCGTGACCGAGGCCGAGCGGGTGGCGAAGACGGCCGACGTGGTGGCGCCGGCGGCGACCGTCGCGTTCTTCGAACCGTAGGTCGACGACATGGCCAGCGAAGCCGCCGTGTCACCGTCGTTGACGGCCTTCACGATGAGCTGCACCTTGCCGGCGACGCAGCGCGCCTCGGCCGAGAACTGCACCTTCACGAGGGAGCGGACGGTGACGGTGGCTTCGACCGGCATGCGCGAGTCGTCCTGTGCGATGCCCGACACCGTGAAGGTCCCCGCGGTGGCGTACTTCGCGGCATCCACGGCATCCCACTTCACGTTCACCGACTGCACCGAACCGTCGACCTTGGTCAGGCGTGCCTGGGCGGGCAGGACGGGCGCGGTGCCCGCGTCGGTGGCGACGTCGATGGCATCCACGGTCTTGACCGCGATGTTCGGCGCGTACGCCTCGAGCACCTTCTGGTACTCGGCGCGGGTGACCGGGATGACGGTGCCGTGACGCGGCTTGCCGCCGTCGGCGTTCTGCGGCAGGCCCTGGCGGAGCTTGCTGCCCAGTGCCTGCCAGCTGCCGGCCTGGTCGAGGTTGTTCGTCCCGAACGGCACGTAGTGGTTGGGGCCGCCGTGGTAGTTCGGCTGGTCGATGAAGAGGAACCAGTCGAGGTTGTTCACGTCGCCGTCATTGGCCGCGAAGATGTTCGCGCCCTCACCGCTGGAGTAGGTGCCGCCCGGCTCGCCGTTGGGCAGGCCGCTCGCGACGCGCTCCTCGACGAGGGTCCACTGGTTCGACATGCCCGTCGTGCCCGGGAGCGTCCCCGAGATGGTCGCGAGCAGGTCGGTGGACTTCTCGTGGCGGATCGTCATGCTCGCCTCGTCCTTGGTGAAGCGGTGGTAGACGCCGTCCTTCTTCGCCACGGTCGAGTCGATCAGGCCGAGACCGTTGCCGCGACGGACGTCGCTCCACACCTTGGCATCCGAGAAGGTGACGAAGTCGTCGGTGGTGGCGTACATCATGCGGTTGTAGGTCACGCCCGTGCGGTCGGCCACGTTCGTGGTCGGGTACAGGTTCGACGCCCAGAAGACCACGAACGTGTCGAGCTCTTCGTCCCAGTACGCCTCGGGCGCCCAGGTGTTGCCGGCGAAGTCGGACGACACCTTCACGTGACGCTGCTCCGACCAGGTCACCAGGTCGTCGGACTCCCACACCTCGATGTACTTCGAGCCGGAGATCTGCGCGGTGGTGAATCCGCCGGCGAGGCCCGCAACCTTGAGGTCGGTGGCGATCATGTAGAACTTGTCGCCGTGAGGAGCGCGGATGATGAACGGGTCGCGCAGACCCTCGGTGCCGACGGTCGAGCTGAAGATCGGCTTGCCCTGGTTCAGGGTGTTCCAGGTCAGCGCGTCGTTACCCTTCGAGGCGGCGATGCTGACGCGCTCGGCGCCATCACCCTCACCGGTGAAGAAGGTCCAGAAGTACGCCTCGGTCTCCTGCGTCGCACCCGGCATGGGCTGGATGCGGGCGGTGAAGCTCCGGCTCGATGTCGCGCCGCCGTTGGTGGCGGTGGCCGTCAGCTGCACGTCGACGGCGGGGGAACCCGCGGCCGGACGCTTGACCTCGACCGTGCGCGCGTTGTCGCGCACACCCGCGCGCAGTTCGGCGTTGGCCGCTCCCGCCGCGGCGATCGACCACGAGATGGTCGAGCCCTCGGCGCCGGTGGTGGGCACCGAGAAGTTGCCGCGGACGTTGTCGAGGTTGCGGATCGAAATCGCGGCGAGGTCGCGCGAGACCTTCTCGGAGTCGGCGATCTGCTGCGGGACCGTCACGGCGTAGGTCTGCGTGCGCGTCTCGGTGCCGACGGTGAAGGTGGCGGTGAGGGTCACCGACGCGTCACCGGCGCCTGCGGTCGGGCGCGTGACCTTCGCCGCGCCGCCGGTGAAGGCGACGGCGGCGTTGTCGGACGCCCAGCTGACGGTCGCGCCTGCGCTGGTGGTGGGGACCGAGAAGTCGGTCAGTGCCGTGCTCTGCATGCTCACGCCCGCAACGGCGCGGTCGAGCGCCTGTGCACCGTAGAGCGCCTTGACGTCGCTCTCGCTGAGGGCCGACGCGTAGACGGCGTAGTCGTCGACGAGGCCGCTCCATCCTGCATCGGGATACGTCGAACGGCCCAGGTAGGCGACGAGGGACGAGCCGAAGGAGGAGACGTCGCGCGTGATGGCGTTCTGTGCGATTCGCGCACCGTTGATGTAGACGCTCAGCTGGCCGGTGGTTCCGCTGATCACCGTCGTGTAGAGGCTCAGCCCGGCGGGGGTGCGCGCACCGGTGGTGGCGGCATTCGTCGCCCCGGGGCCGACCTCGGTGCCCCACGGGGCGCCGGCGTTGACGGTGTTCGTGACGACCGACTTCACGTATCCGCTGGGGTTGGCGGGGTTGAGCAGCCAGTAGCCCGACGAGAACGACGCGCCGGAGGCGACGGGGGCGCCGATGAAGGCGGCTGCGACGTTGCCGTTGCCCGAGCGAGGCGAGGCCCACGTCGAGATGGTGAGGTCCTTCTTGCCGACCAGGCCCGCGGTGGGGATGTCGAGGTAGGCCGCGGTGCCGGCTGAGCCGCCCGGCAGCGACAGGGCGCCGCCGGTGACGGAGCCACCGTTCTGGCGCAGGGTGGCGTTGTAGCTGTTGCCGCTGGAGTCGGCGATCGTGGCGCCGGTGGCGCCGTCGAACGAGTAGTGGATGAGCGGTTGCGGTCCCGTGGCCGCCTGGGCGGCCGTCGCGGTGGCGCCCAATCCGGTCATCGAGAGGGTCAGCGCGGCCGTGACGGCCAGGCCCTTCCTCCACTGGGGTGAACGTGTGCGCGTGCGCATGGCGGGCGTCCTTGCTCTTGGGGCGACGCGGTGCGCATCTTCGGCCCGGGACGGCGACGTCTCGGGCGCCGGAACACGCGTCATCGCGGTTTTCGGGTGACCGCGGGGCGGTCGAGGGGCTGTGATGTTACCGGGAACACCCGGTCATCTCACGGTAGGACGCGGCGCGATCAGGTGTCAAGCGCCTCCTGGATCAGACAGCGCGGGATCGCCGCCGAACGCAGTGCTCGGACGCTATCGACAGACCCCGGGCCGCGGCTCCCCGGCGGCCGCGACGGCGCCGCAACGACGAGGGTGCGCCCGGCCCACGGCCGGACGCACCCTCGTGTGCAACGGTTCTCAGCCGCAGCTGCGTGCGGCGTAGTCGGCCGTCACCGTGTCCTGCACCCGCGTTCCGTTCACCTCGGTCGTCACCGTCGCCGTCAGCGACCCGGCGGCCAGGTTCGCCGACCGGGTGGCGAAGGTCACCGACTTCGACTTCCCGGCGGCGAGGCCGTTGGCCTCGGCGGAGCCGAACGGCGACGACACGCGGGCGTCAGCCGTGGCCGTCCCCGTGTTGGTCAGCGTCGCGAACAGGGTGGCCTTGCCCGCGACGCACCGGCTGCCGGTCACCATCTGCACCGAGGGCTTGACGGGGCTGGTGACCGTGACGGTCGCGGTCACCGTGCGGTTGCCGGCGGCGAGCCACTCCGCATCCGTCATGTCGAGGATGGGGCTGTCGTCCTGACGGAAGTAGACCATCCGGATGCCGGAGTCGCGGCTGCCGTTCTGCGTCGCCTTCGCGTGGAAGACGTTGAGCAGGTTGCCGTCGTCGTCATAGGTGTACGAGTTGTGACCCGGACCCCAGTTGTTCGAGAACGCGCCCTCGTAGCTCCAGATGGAGCTGTTGCGCACGTTCCAGACGGCGGGATCGAGCAGGTCGGCGCCCGACTCGGCGGTCAGCAGACCGACGGCGTAGGTCCAGTCGACGCCGGACCCCGAGAAGGTGACCATGACCTTGCCGTCGCGCTGGATGACGAACGGTCCCTCCACCACCGGGGTGGTGTTGTTCGACCAGCCCCGGTCGGGGAAGGTGACCGTCGAACGCGGGCTCGCCAGCTGCCACGAACCGGATGCCTTCGGCGTCACCTTCGCGATCTTCAGCACGGCGGGTCCCGTCGAGGGCGCGACCACGCGCTCCGACCACATGACGTAGTCGGTGCCGTTGTCTTCGAAGTGCGTCATGTCGAGGGTGATCCCGGTGCCGTACGTCGTGAGCGGCTGCCCGGCCTGGTCGACGACGCGCTGCGGCGCCTCCCAGTCGGCGCGCACGAGCGGGCTGCCGCCGGGCTTCAGTCGCATCGTGTACGACTGCACACCGGCCCACCAGTTGCTGCTCTCGGCGTTTGCGGCGAAGAGGATGTAGAGGTCGCCGTCCACGACGTGCAGCTCGGGTGCCCAGAGCTGAGCGTTGACGCTGGTTCCGGAGAGACCGAAACCGAGGATGCGATTGTCGGGCGCGCTCGAGAGCCCCGCGATCGTGTCCGCCTGGCGGATGAAGAACTCGTCTTGACCGGCGTCGTCGGTCGCGATGTAGAGCCATGTCTTCTTGCCGTCGGGCAGCGTGTAGCGCAGCACGTGCGGGTCGGCGCGGTTGGCCACGAGCGGGAAGGTCGTTTCGGTGCGCTGCAGCGTTCCGGTCGCTGTGTAGGTGCCGGGCGTGCTCGTGTCGACCTTCGAGGTGTCCCACGAGACCCGGAAGTCGTGCGTGCCGCCGTCGGAGTAGTCGGCGGTGACCTTCTCGGGAAGCGTCAGCGCGTCGCCCGCGGTCAGGCTGACCGGCTTCGGCGCCTGCACGCCGGTGTTGCGCACACGTCCGAGCCGATCGGATGCCGACCGGGCCTCGGCCGCGGTGACGGGGATGACGCTCGCGGTCTCGGCGTAGGAGACACCGATACTCGCCGAGCGACCGCTGGGCTGCTGCCCGGCGCCCTGTGCGGTGATCGTCTGGAACGCGGTGGTCGTGCCGGTCAGGGCGGAGCCGGCGGGGCTCGTCCACACCACGCGGTACCCGCTGACGCGGGCGTCCCATTCGGCCGACACGGCGCCGGTCGCGCCCTGCCCGGGGAGGGGCAGGAAGCTGCGCTCCGACCAGGTGACCAGGTCGGGGGAGGTGAACACGAGGGCGCCGGCGGTGTCGGCCGCGCCCGAGGCGTCGGTGCGACGGGCGATGAGGCCGTAGCCCTGGTCGCCCTCGAGGCGGAACAGGTACGGCGAGCCGAGGTAGCGGGTGGTGCCGTTGGCCTGCTCGGTCATGCCGGTGACCTGGGGGAACACCACGCCCGCGCCGCTGTTGAGCGCCGTGTAGGCGGTGCCGTCGCTGCTGAGCGCGAGGTGGGCGCTGCGCGTGACTTCGGGGTCGTCTCCGCCGCGGGTGTTCTTCGACGTCGTGTAGGTCGCCAGTCGCGACGCGCCGGTCTCGGCGATGCGCACCGGGATCTCGGTGGTCGCCGCATCCGCGCCCGAGCCGACGACGGCCTTGAGGGTGGCGGAGGCGAGACCGCTGGCGGGGGCCGTGGCGATCGCGCCGTTCGCGACCGATCCGGCTCCTGAGACGTGCGACCACACCACGGGCAGGCCCTGCGCGGTCGTGGGGAGCACGTAGCCCTTCTCGAGCACCGACGGCAGCACGAGTGCCGCGGCGGCCTTGGCCGCCTGGGCGGCGGCGCTCGGCGCGGGCAGCACCGTGACGTCGAAGGTGCGCGTGGCGGTCTTGCCACGGACGGTCGCGGTGGCGGTCAGGGTCACCGCGGTCGACGATGCCGGCCGGGTGACCTTGCCGTCGGCGGCGACGACGCCCGAGGGCGACGAGGTCCAGGTCACGCCGCCGGTCGCGGGCAGGACGAGGTCGGTCTCGACGGCCGACAGGCTCTGTGCGTTGGCGCCCGCCAGGTCGATACCGGCGACGACCTCGGATGCCGTGGACGTGGCATCCGTCTGCGAAGCCGCCGCGATGTCGCCGGCCGACAGGGCCGCGTTGTACACGCGGAACGATGAGACGCCGCCCTGATACAAGGCGTCGCCCGCGTAGGCGCTGCGCCCGATGTAGTTCATGGTGTGCGTCGCGAGGTCGCTCAGCGCGGTCGCGGAGTCGGCCTTCTGGGCGACCAGGGCGCCGTCGATGTAGAGCTTCAGCGTCGAGGTGGTGGCGCCGGCGTTTCTCTCGATGGTCGCCGCCACCGACTGCCAGCGGTTCTCGGCGAGCCGGGTCGTCGAGGTGACGCTCTGCTCGTTGCGCCAGTTCGTGGGGCTGATGGCCAGACGCGGGGCGACCGGCTGGATGAAGAACTGTCCGGTCGCGTTGTCGCCCGACCCGCCGATGTTCCACAGGAACTTCGCGCCCGACAGGGCGACGGGGTTGGTCTCGATGATGATCGTCGCGGCGCTCTGGCCGGAGAGCAGGTTGTCGGGCAGCTTCACGTGGTCCGACCCGGTGAGCTGCAGCGAGCCGCCGCGCCAGGCCGTGCCGCCGACGACGGACGCATCGCGCCCGGCGCCCGAGGCGTCGCGCACCACGGTGCCGCTCGTCTCCGAGAAGTCGTACGACGCCACGAGGGATGCGGGTTCGGCGGCGCTCGCCGCGCCGGAGACTCCGACGCCGCTCACCACGAGGGCGAATCCGAGGGCGCTGGAGATCACCCCCGCACAGCGTCTGCGGAAGGCACCCCGGGCGGGCGCGGTGGTCTTTCGTGTCACGGTGTTTCTCCTCTTCGTCGAGTCGAGCTGGTCGGTCATCGGCAGCTGGTGGCGCGGTGGTCCGTGGTCACCGGGGTGGAGGCGCCCTGCACGGTCACCGTGACGGTGCCCGCGTCGACGGACGCGCTGCGGGTGGACTGCGTCTTGGACACGGACTTGCCCGCGCCCAGGTCGGTGAAGGTGGTCGAGCCGTACGCGCCGGTGATCGTTCCGGATCTCGCCGCCGTGCCGGTGTTGGTGACCGTCGTGACGAGGGTCACCTTGCCCGCGACGCAGCGTGTCGCGACGCTCGCCTGTACGCCGGCCGGCGCCGCGGCCACGACGACCCGGGCGGTGACGGTGCGGTTGCCCGGTGCGACCTCCTGCGCGGCCGTGAGTGAGAGGTCGAGCATGCCGTTGGCGCGGACGTTGACCGCCTTGAACCAGCTGTTTCGGTCGGGGTCGAACAGGCCGCCCGCGGCACCGCCGGTGTGCGGCTCGGGGTACGGACGCGCGTGGTATGCCAGCACGAGGTTGCCGGCCGGGTCGGTCGCGAACGAGTTGTGCCCGGTGCCACCCTGGCCCGTGCCGCCGATGCGTCCGGTGAAGGTGTCGTTGGTGGTGAGCACGGGCGAGGGGACGAGCGTCCAACTCGCGGGGTTCTTCAGGTCGGCCGTCTTCGCCGCGCGGAGCATGCCGATGTCGTAGTACTTGTCGACCGTGCCGCCCGAGTAGGTGAGGTAGATGTACTCACCGTGCTCGACCATGTAGGGCGCCTCCACGATGCCCTGGTCGCCGCCCTCGTTCGTGTCGGAAGGTGTCGGCGACTGCTTTCCGTACTCCCACGGCTGGCTGATGGAATACACCTCGGTGAGCCCGCCGTCGATCAACGGGACGGTGCCCTTCGGGCCCATCTTCGCCTTGCCGATGAGCAGCTTGGCGCTGTTCGGCATGACCCAGTAGCCCTGCGTCACGCCGTTCTCCTCGCGCTCCAGGTAGGACACGTCGAACGCCGCGCCCTCGAGGATGGTCGGCTCGCCCCAGTTCTCCTGCTTCACGAGGCCGCCGTTGCGCAGCGATTCCTCGGTGCCGGTGTAGGGGATGAGGACGGTGTTGTCGCACCACCCGTTGGTGGGCGCGTAGCCGCGGTTCATGCCGGCGATGATCCACCACTGCCCGTTGATCTTGTGGAACTCCTGCGCCCAGATGTATCCGCCCCAGCCGTAGAAGGTGTTGGGGTACTGGGTCTGCTTGCCGGGGGTGCCGCCGTCGGGATCGATGACGATCTGCTCGGGGGCGTCCTTGAGGCCGGCGATGGTGGTGGCGCGCTTGAGACCGATCTTGCGGTACGCGTTGGCGTCGATGAGCTGGTCGTTCGGGGCGTTCGAGGGGATCGAGTAGTGCGAGCCCGTCAGGTACCAGAAGCCGTCGTCCTCGTTGAAGAAGAGGTGCGGATCGGCGCGTGCGTCGTTGACCATCTCCTCGGCCGTCTGCTGCACGAGACCGGTTACTTCGTACGTGCCGGGAGTCCGAGAGTCGATGGATGCCAGATCTTCGGCATCCCAGGTCACCGGGAGGTTCTTGGTGGAGCCGTCGTTGTAGTCGAGGGTGACGCTGCCGGGAAGGGTCGTGGCATCCACTTTCTTCCCGTTCTCCACCTGCACGTCGGCCGGCGCGCGGACGCCGGTGTTCTGCAGGTAGACGTAGTTCTTGTAGAAGACGTCGAACTCGGCCTTCGAGAGGGCGAAGGAGCTGGCCTGCGCCTGCGCGGTGAAGCCGGGCAGGCCCGCGCCGGCCACGCCGAGCGTGCGCACGTCGGCCTTCGTCGCTGCGGTGGGAGTGCTGGCGGCGGTGAGAGAGTCGAGACGCGCCACGCGGCCTTCACCGGTGAGCTCGTCGGTCCAGTAGGCCTTGTACTTCTGGCTCGCGGCGTCGTATTCGATGCGCGGGTTCTTCACGATCGATCCGTCGGAGGCGATCTTGACCGTGCGCTGGTTGCGGAAGGTCGCCCCATCGGGCGCGTCCCAGACGTACACCGAGTCGGTGGCGTTGTTCTGGGCCGCCACTGCGCCGAGCGTGCCGTCGGCGAACCGGACGAGGGTGGGGGAGCCGACCTGGGCGTTCGGGTTCGCGGTCTGCGAGCCGTTCCAGGTGGCGTAGAGGATGGCCTGCGAGCGGTTCAGCGGCTCCCAGGTCGAGGCGCCCGACGGGCGGGCCGAGACGAACAGGGCGTCGGCGCGGCGGTCGTCGTTGTAGGCGAGGGGGTCGTCCTTCACGCCGTTGGTCGTCGTGACCGTCTTGACGTAGGTGGCGACGTCACCGCCGGCGTCGAGGATCTGCGCCGAGGCGGTGACGGGCGTGGTGACGCCGGCGATCGTCGCGGTCAGCTCGACGGCGACCGGACCGGATGCCGGGCGGGTGACCTTGCCGTCGGCGGAGACGAGAGACGCACCGGCACCGGATGCCGACCACGTCACCGCGCTGCCGAGCACCGACGAGGGGAGGTCGCCCGTGATGCGGGCCGGGATGCTGAGCGCCGCGGCCGGGTCGCTGGCCGCCGTGGCCAGTCCGAGCTCCGACGGGGTGAGCGCGCGGTTGTAGATGCGCAGGTTGTCGAGGAGGCCGGAGAAGTACTCGCCACCGCCCCAGTTCGCCTTGCCCACCTGCAGCACACCGCCGGTCGATCCGAGGATCTTCGAGAGCGCGGGGCCGGTCGAGTTGGTCGACACGAGCTTCTTGTCGACGAACAGGCGCGCGGTGGCGCCCGAGATCACGAGATCGACGTGCTTCCACTCCGTGGTGGCGGCGGTCGAGACCAGGTTGCCCGACGAGTTGCGCGAGCCCGCGTTGTCGTAACGCTCGACGGTGACACCGGTGGTGCGGTCGAGGAAGCCGAGGTAGTGCTCCTGCGCGTACGCCTGCGTCGCGGCGCTGCGAGCGGCGAACACCGACCAACCCGTGTTCCCGGAGGAGGCGGGCTTGCTGTCGTACGAGATCGTGACGTCGTCGAGACCGGCGAGCAGCGGGGCGCCGCCAGTCTTGGCGACGTTCAGCCAGAAGCCGCTACCCAGCTGAGCGGCGTTGCCGACGACACCGGGCACGAGGCGGGCGGTGCCCTGCGTAGTGGCGGTGGCGCCCGCGCCGGTGAAGCTGGTCGTGCCGCTGTCGAACGTGAAGTCGGCGATGAGGGCGTCGTCGGGTCCTGCGGCGGTGGCGACACCGGGTGCGAGCAGGCTCGCGCACAGGGCCGCCGCGGCGGTGGTGCTCGCGGCGACCGCGGCCATGCGGCGTCGCGCGCGGGGAGGCGAGGTGTCGAAGGGTGCGGGGGACGTTGTCGAACGGGCCGCGAAAGGCAGGCGCATAACCACTCTCCATTAAGTGACTGACCATCGAGTGCTGTGTTATCGCTCACAATAGCGGGACGATCTTCATCTGACCATCACCGCCTTTTCGGGCCGTTCGCGGCGGCGTCGGAGCGCTCCACTCTTGCCCCCCGGGGAAGTGAGCGGTAACATCCGAGGGTTCCTGCGCCTCAGGAGCCCCGATCATCCTGGCAAAGGAGCTGGAGTGATGACCGCACACTCGACCGCCCCCATCGCGCCCCCGCGCACGGCCCCCCGACGTCGGACGAGAGCGATCCTCAGCCTCGCCACGGGCGTCGCCCTCCTCACCGGCGGCCTCGTTCCCCTCGCGGCGGCGCCGGCCGTGGCCGAGACCGCGATCCCCTCGGCAGGTCTGCGAGCGGAGTACCTCTTCGACGAGACCGCGGGTGCCAGCGTGCCCAACAGCGCGCCGACCACCCTGGGAGCGGCGACCGTCGTGAACGGCACCGACGCGCTGTGGACCGGCTCGTCGCTCGTCTTCACCGGCGGAGCAAAAACCAGCCCGACGGCAAGCTGGGTCCGGTTGCCGAACGACGTCCTCGCCGGCGCGCGCTCCGCGACGGTGACCATCGAGACCAAGCTCGACGCCTCGATGAAGAACAACTACAACTTCCTCTGGAACATCGGCAGCGACTCCCCAACGCGGTCCTACTTCGCGTCGGTCCGCGACAACCCGCGCACCGTCCTCACCACGAACGGGGGCGGCGGCGAGGTCAACGCCCGCTCCGGGTCCGCCCTCTCGGCCGACCGCTGGTACAGCCTCACGTCCGTCATCGACGGGGCCGCCGGGCGCCTCACCTTCTTCGTCGACGGCGTGCAGGTGGCATCCACCCCCACCACCCTCTCTCCCGCCGACATCACCGACCAGACCCTCAACGCGATCGGCCGCGCGCCCTACCCCGACCCCATGTACAAGGGCGAGGTGTCGACGTTCCGCGTGTACGACCGAGCGCTCTCGGCCGACGAGGTCACGCGGGTCTCGACGACGGATGCCACGATCCACGCCGACGCTCATCGCCAGGCCGCGCAGGCCGTGGTGGATGCCGTGGCCCCGGTGTCCGTCGACGAGAGCACGACGACCCTCCCGACCTACGGCGATCGCGTGAGCTGGGCCGCGACCGACTCCGCTTCCACCGTCGCCGCCGACGGGAAGACGCTGACGACGACCCTGCCCGCAGCCGGCTCCGCGGCGCGGACGACCACGCTGACGGCGACCGCGACGGTCCGCGGGGTGGCCGCCTCGCGTGCCGTGACCACGACGATCCAGCCCGCCCGTGCCGCCGACGCCGCGTTCGGGTACGCGATGGTGCACTTCATCGAGGATGCCAACGGCTACGCCGAGAAGATCTACCTCGACGTCTCGCGCGGCGACGACCCCGAGGCCTGGGATCCGCTGAACGGCGGACAGCCCATCCTCGCGTCGCAGCTGGGCACCACCGGCGTTCGCGACCCCTACCTGACGTACAACCCCGAGACGAAGACCTACTACATCATCGCCACCGACCTCCGGGTGTTCGGCGGCGACCGTGGTGCGGCCGGCTGCACCGACTGGTGCTACTGGAGTTCGCAGGGCAGCACGAAGCTCAACGTCTGGGAGTCCAAGGACCTCGTCACCTGGGGTGACCTGCGTCAGTTCGACGTCGCCCAGTCGCCCGCCGGGGCGAAGGTCGCCGAGCTCGGCATGGCCTGGGCGCCCGAGGCGACGTGGGTCCCCGGGTACAACGCCGACGGCAGCGGCGCGTTCGTCCTCTACTGGTCGTCCACCGTGTACCCCAACGCCGCGCACACCGGATCGACTTATTCCCGCGTGCTGTGGGGAGCGACCACCGACTTCACCCAGGACGACTACCGCTACGGCGGCGTGATGATCGACACCGGTCGCGACGCCATCGACACGACCGTCATCCAGAACGACGGCAAGACCTACCGCGTCACCAAGGACAACGGCTTCGGCCGGGGCATCTACATGGAGTCGACCACGGCCACCGACTGGTGGAAGCAGTCGACCGCGTGGACGACCGTGCAGGAGCGGATCGGGGCGAACTACTCCGGCGGAAACGCGGGCGGCGTCGAGGGTCCCGCCGTCTTCCAGCGCCACGGCGAAGACGCGTGGTACCTCTACGTCGACGTCATCCCCTCCACCGGCTACCGCCCG